>NZ_AYYY01000007.1 GCF_001436295.1 Paucilactobacillus vaccinostercus DSM 20634
AAAAACCTACAATTTTAAACCGCCATAAAACGACATTTTATCGCCGCTATTGACAACGGAACATCTTTATAAGCATCGAATTGTCGTTATTCGTGATCTATTTGGCAATATTACCCTCTCACAGCTCTCTCACGCAATTCTGCAAAAGAAGATAGATGAGTATGGTGAAACACGTCAGAAGACGACAGTGAACGTTTTATTGATCACTGTGAAAGCGTCCTTGAAAGACGCATTATATGATGGCTATATCCCAAGAGATATTTTTTCGCGAGTAAAACCCCATAGTGATCTTGAACCAGTCAACAAGATTAAAGCTTTGTCAGCCACTGATTTTGAAAAACTACAAAATTATTTGTTTACTCACTACGCAGAATACGACGCAAACTTGGCGCTCCTAGTTTTATTGGAAACGGGTATGCGAGTTGGCGAAGCTCTTGCTTTGAATTATAATGACATTAATGCCTTATTTGATTCAATTGCGATTACTAAGACATATTCGACCGCAATCCACACAATGACCAAACCTAAGACTAAAACAAGCACACGTAACGTGAAAATAACTCATGAGTTGGCTCAACTACTGGTAGATCAGAAAGATCGTAAGAATTCAGAACGGTACTTCACAAGTACACTCTATCCAGTTGAGCAGCATCTTAAAAGCGTGTTAAAAGCTCTTAAACTTCCACAAATTACTGTGCACGGTTTACGTCACTCACATGCGTCATATCTGTTGTATAAAGGTGTCAGTGTTAATTATGTATCCGAAAGATTGGGACATGCAAACACTGCAATTACACAATTGGTATACTCGCACATGCTATCCGAGGAACGGTCAAAAGAAGCGGACAAAACGGTCAAAATATTGTCAAAGTCCCCAATTGTCCCCAAGGCACAATCAAAACACCGGAATGGAGCGATTTAAATGGACGATTGTATTTTTTGTAAAATTATCGCGGGTGAAATTCCCAGTTACACGGTTTATGAAGACGATGTTGTTAAAGCATTCTTAGATATTTCTCAAGGAACTCCTGGTCACACCCTTGTAATTCCGAAAAAACACGTTGCCAATATTTTTGAATATGATGCTGAACTAGCCAGTGAAGTGTTTGCGCGGATTCCAAAGATTGCTAAGGCACTGAAAGCATCTAATCCTGCTATTCAGGGACTTAATATTCTCAATAACAATGGCGAAGTAGCCTACCAGTCTGTTTTCCATTCACATTTCCACTTAATTCCACGTTACAGTGATGATGATGACTTTAAAATGATCTTCAAGGATAACTCCGGCAACTATGACACAGCTCAATATCAAAAGATTCAAAAATCAATTACTGATCAGTTAGGTGATTAATATGAACAAGCTTGTAAATACCGTTAAGGACCTTATTCAAGATATCAGTTCAGTTCAAAACGCGGGTCAGGACCTGAGTGAAAGTATCGCTCGGTTACAAAAAGCACTTGCAGATTCCCAGGAACAGGTGGACGCAATCAACCACAGCATTGATGAGTTTAAGTTCAAGACACAACCCCGACTTGAACATATTCAGCAATTGCAGGCTAAAATGCAAGACGAGCTTAATAAATTTGAGTAACGATAAGACGTTTATTTTATTAAACATTGAATTTTTTGTAAACTTTGGTATTAGTGCCTTAACCTTTCAGCAGATTGTGGTATATTGAATTGGTGAGTTTCACAGGTACCATACAAATTTTAAGAAATGGATGTGTTTAATACATGAAAAAATGGCTTGCAATATTAGCCGGGATTGTTTTGATGGTCCCTCTAGCAGCCTGCGGTAGCAAAGCCGTTGCGACAACTAGCGGTGGTAAAATTACTGAAAGTGCTTATTATAGTAGCTTAAAGGGAACTTCAAGTGGTAAACAAGTATTGCAACAAATGATTCTAAACAAAGTTTTGGAAAAGCAATACGGCAGCAAAGTTTCTAAGTCAGCAGTGACAAAGGAATACAACTCATACAAGAGTCAATATGGTTCATCATTTAGCAGTGTTCTCTCACAAAACGGAATGACTACCTCTCAATTAAAAGATGAGATTCGGTCTAACTTACTTTTGAAGGCCGCTGTTAAGGACCATACAACCATTACAACTAAGGATATCAACAAGCAGTGGAAGAAGTATCAGCCAAAGGTTCAAACTGCTGAAATTCTTGTTTCGAAAAAGGCCACTGCTCAAAGCATTATTGATCAATTGAACAGCGCTTCATCTGCTGATCGCTGGAAGACATTTAAGAAACTCGCTAAGAGCAAGTCAACCGATACAACCAACAAGAGCACTGGTGGTAAGGTATCGGCCTTTGACAACACTGACTCTTCACTAGATTCGTCTTACAAGAAAGCCGCTTTCGCACTCAAAACAAACGAATATACTACCTCACCTGTTAAGACCAGCAGTGGTTACCAAGTTATTTACATGATTAAGAACCCTGGTAAGGGAGCTAAGAGTCAACACATTGCCGACTTGAAAGAACAAATCATTGAAACTGACATGAGTAACAGTACCGTATTACACAATGTTGTTTCGAAGGTTTTGAAGAAGGGGAACGTTTCGATCAAGGATAACGATCTTAAGAATATTCTTGACGATTACCTCACTTCATCAAGCAGCAGTTCAACCACTACAACTACAACAACTAGTTCATCATCATCAAACTAATTGAATAGGTATCAAAAAGGACACGTCATATGTTGGACGTGTCCTTTTTGATATACTAATTAATTTTGATTCGGTTCTTCGGGTTTATAAAAACTCCGTTGATCCATGCCAAAAATTCGTTCAGAAAACTCACCAGACTCAGTATGCTCCAGTGCTCCTTTGACCATCATAATTGAAGCATCCATTTCGTCTAATCGGTGCAAGATCTCTGCCTCGAGCATTCTCGGCCGAACAGGAGAGCCATATTCTAACAAACCGTGATGGGATAAAATCATATGACGTAGCATCAACACATCTTCTTGATTGGGATCAATCTTGAGTGTCTGACATGCAGCCACAATCTCACCATCAACAATCGAAATATGACCAACTAGGTTGCCAGCAACCGTATAACTGGTTGAAACAGGGCCAGACAGTTCGGTTGTCTTACCGACATCATGCAAAATTGTGCCCGCATATAGTAATGGCGCATTAATTCCATCGTACTGATGGACCACCGCTTTTCCCAGTCTCAGCATCGATAGCGTATGAAATGACAATCCACCAGCAAATGCATGATGATTCGTCTTAGCTGCCGGATACGTAAAAAATGCTTCACGATGCTTTTGTAAAAGATTTCGAACGATTCGTGCCCATGTTGGTTGCGTGATTTCAAAAATATACTGGTTAATTTCATCTTCGATATCGTTGCGCTTTTCAGGAGCATGCTGCATAAAGTAACTTGGATCATGTGGTTCATTTTCGGTAGCAAGACGTAATCCCATTATTTTAACTTGTGGTTTGCCCTGGTAATTTTCTCGCTTAGCGGATAATCGCACTACTTTTCCAGGGACAAATAGCGCGACGTCCTCGTCACTCGCACCCCAATACATCCCCGGTAATTCTCCAGACTGATCCTCAAAAACAAGCGATAAAAATCGTTTGCCGTTTTTCGCAACCCGAACATCAACGCCTTTGATCAACACATAAATGTCCATCACTTCGTCTACCTTAAATTCATATAACTTTGCCTGTGTCATTTCTATCACCTACATTTGATTTAAATTAACAACGGTTCCATTTGAATATTGTAATGTCTGGCGATCAGTCGTTAAATAGATCACCTGTTGTTTTTCTCCAAGCAACTCTAGTAGTTGTAACACATTTGCCCGACGATCGGCATCAAAATCAACGAAGCCATCATCAATCAGTACTGGTAACTGAATCCCATTTTGATTACTGATCGACGTCACAAAACTCAATTTCAAGGCAACATACAATTGCTGAGCCGTTCCCTGAGATAACTCTCCGACTTGAAAAGCACTTCGATCTTGAGCAATCACGGAAATTCGATCATTCTCGAACTCAATCTTAGTATAGCGATGGTTGGTTAATGTTTCAAAATATTTTTGTGCTTGTTGAATAATCTTCGGAAAACGATCTGCCGAAGCTAATTGTAAGGCTCGATTAATCCAATGATAGCTCAGTTTATGCGTTAACCAGTCTCTTACCAGTTCCAAAATTTCAGTCTGAAGGTCAGCACGTTGTTGTCTTAGCATTGTCAGCGTCCCATTTTCGGAAAGCTGTTTGATTTCCAGTTGTGCAGCTGTTTGATTTTGTTGAAGTGTTTGTAAACTAACTTCTAAATGCTTAACGTCATTCGCTAAACTAGTCACTCGCTGTCTTAAGTCATCATTCGAGTTCACCATTTTCAGTGCACTAATCTGCTTGTCTGTTAGCTGACTTCCGAGCACTTGCGATCGTTCCTCGTTGGCGATTGATCGCAGCGCACTATCGTAATATTGGTCAAATTCATGATCATCCTGAACGTCATATCGGTGATACAGCGTTGCTTTCTTTTGAATAACCTCATTCAGTTTATCTGACAATTGCTGGGCCTGATCTTCAAGCAATCGTTTTTGTTGTCTTTGACGCTGCCAGACATCTCTGGCGCCTTGCTGCCGATCGATAAACATATTAATATGCTTAATCAACGCTTGTGGTGACTGCTGGACATCAATAACCTCGGCCGAAAATTGAACGTGTTCTCGATACTGTGTGGTCTGATTATCAATAGTTTTGATCTGAGTTGTTATCTGCTGAATTTGCCGATTTAGCTCTTCTAATCGCCGCAAATCTCCCTGCATTCGGAGCCACTGACTCTGTGGAAATTGATTAAACCCATGTTCAATTCCAAAATGACGCAACGCTTCATCAGATGTTCCTTGAACTGCATTGTGCAAAGTACCCCCACTACTTTGTTCTTGATACCAGATAGCCGCCGCACATCCCATTAGAATCAAACCTAATAGCTTCATGAGCCAAGCACTGCCAGTCACGAGTAATAAAACTCCGATTACACTCAGTATGATAAGCAATAAAGGACGTTTAGGCGTTGTTTGCTGCCGCTTGGTACGAGATTGATCCCCATGTTGACGATCATCAATTAACCGCTGCAGTCGATTTTCTTCAGAATAAGACAGTGCACTTGGTAAGTGCGAATCTGGATAACGTTGCAATAGCTCACGTCGCTCTTGTTGCCAACTTTGAAGTTGTGAAACAAGCTGATCATACTGATTCAGGTGCAACGTAAGTGTGGTTCCATCGTCTTTCAGCTTGGTAAATCTGTCAAGATTCTGGAAATAAAAGTCTTGCTGGTCTGTCAAGGAAGATTCCGCATCAATCACGCCCAATCGTGCGTTAACATCTGTGAGTTGACGATGATATTCATCTTGTTTAGCACGTAAAGATTGGATTACAGCAACGTCATTATTGCTTAGTGTGGATGATTTTTCTGTATCAATACTTTGCAAGCGTTGATACGTTGGCCACAACCGTAGTAGATCCTGCGCATCATGCCAGTCATTTCGTTTTTGAGGCAATTGCTGTTGAATCTCTTGGATTTGGCGATCACTTTGCCGAACATCATCCAACAAATGTCGATAATGTGTATATTTTTCAGACTGCTGATCAATTTGTTCATTCAAATCATGGTATTGTTCCAGTTTTTGATTGATGACTGGATTTCGCCCCCGCACCTTGTAAAGGCTATCTGCTTCCTTATCCAGATCCGTTAATTTTTCCAACCAGCGATCACTATTAACCGCACCAAAGTGCTGCAATTGATTCTGGAAGTCGTTTTTTGAAAGTGCAAAGATTTGACTAAGTTCCTGCGTATCTATCCGATAGATCGCATGAAATAGTCCCTGATCGACTTCGCCAAGCATCATTTTCAAGAAATGATTGGGCATCCGCTTTCCTGACTCATCGGTAATCGTCAGAAGACCACCGTTTTTTCCTTGTGTTCTCCTTAAGACATAGCGTCGATTACGGTGTTCAACAACTAGGAAGCCGCCATACTGGCCACCATTTTTTGGTAAATATTGCTCGTAAGGCTGATGTCCGTTCGCAAATCCAAACAAGATACTTTCAATAAATTTTGCTAATGTTGATTTACCTGCTTCATTATCTCCCAAAAATATTGTAATACTTGAGGCCAGATTGAAATCTCGATTTTGCCACTTTCCAAAACCATCGATATGAATTTGTTTAATTTTCATTTCAAAATCCCTTCGATTTTTTTCCATTTAGTTGTTCAATGGCGGCAAGTCGGACTTTTTCAATTGCCTCATTCGAACTAAAATATGATTCAATAAAATCATATGCAAATAATTTATCTGCCACAGTCGCAACCTGAGCCTTGGTAAATGTCTCTGTTTCAGCTTGCTGCCATGAATCATGATCAAAATCATCAAAACTCATTTTTTTCGGTGGCGTCTCCAAAACAAGTTCGTAAGGCCACATTTCTTTGTGCTGAGCGCCTAATTGCCGTTGAAGCCGCAAAAGCAATGTCCCATTGTCAAGTTGAATTTGAACCTCTTGCGAAAGAGCCTCAGCCTTAAGGACCACAGAAATTAAACTCAATTCATGAAACACACCATCCGTCTCAACAGCGGATTGCACGTCACTTAAAACATCGGACACCGTTTCTGTTGGCCTAACCATCACTTGGATAGATCGCCAAATTGCCGCCTCGCACTCATGAAATTCAGGTACTAGCGTATCACCTTGACTCGTCACCAAGTAATAGCCTTTTTTACCAGCTTCATTTTTATGACGTCCCTGGGTATTACCACTATATATGATAGGGGGCTGCTGATTCAGTACCTGACGTTTATGAATATGCCCAAGTGCCCAATAATCATATTTTTTTGCCAATAATTCTTTTAGCTGAAACGGCGCATAATTTGCGTGGGGACTTTTCAGTCCGCTTAATGCACCATGTAATAGACCAATCTGCCAATCCACTTGACGATTTCTCGATGGAAATTCAGAAAGGCGATCGTCGGTGATCCACCGTGTTTCATAGCTAAACCCTGAAATTGCAACTCGCTGTCCGTCAGCTAATTCCAACACTTTAGTTTCCACATGATTATCAAAAACAGTCACATTATCTGGAAATTGCAACTGATTGTCGACCTTCTGGTAATCATGATTCCCAAAACTTAAGTATACTGGGATACTAGCTTCTTCGAGTCGTAAACACTGCTCATTAAAGAAGCTTTCCGCCGCGATGCTATGCTGATCACGATCAAAAATATCACCGGAAATACAAATGAAATCCACCTTAAATTGAATCGCGTCATTCACTAAATTTTGAAATGCCTGAAATGTCGATTGATAAATTGTTTTCGCAAATTCTTGGGGAACATCCTTAAGCCCTAAAAACGGACTATCTAAGTGTAAATCCGCGCTATGAATAAATTTCATTAAAATCACCACTTTATTAGTTCAAAAAAGCTGAGCACGACTTCTCGCCTCAGCTTTTGTATTAGTCTTTATATAATTCTTGAATTGGCTTGGTAATCACATTGTTAATACCACTTAGTAATTCATCAATGCCACGTTCTTTTTCCATTAAGTTTTGAATTGACTTAACGTCGCGAACCTTATCAGCAACACCTTGGATTTCTTTAATTTCATCGTCCGTTGGTTGTTGACCGGAATATTGCTTTTGTTGTAACTGCATCTGCAGATTTTGGAATTGTCTGAATAACTTAAACGTTTCATCATCCTTCTTTAATTCTGCATATGCTTCTTCAAGCGCCTTAAATTCTTGTGTCCCGCGTAAATCCCGCTCCATTTGGTTAGCGGTATCGTAAATATTGACAACCATGTTGTTCCTCCTCAAAAATTGTTATATATCATTCTAACATAGTAACCGCTTAAATAGATATAGATTCCATGAAATCCAGCATATTATCTACTGTCCGATAATTGACTTCGCATTACTCCATAATTCTGATGCTTTTTGTTTGATGCTTTGCGCACCTTGGGCAACTTTATCGCCAAATTCAGATGTATTATTTTCAAGATTGTCCCAAATATTGGAAGAACTTGATGATTTGTTACCAGCAAGTGTTGCCGCATCTTTGGTATCAAAGCTGGTTTGTTTTGTATTAGGTAGCATTTGTGTCAATTCATCTTTAAATAAAGTGTTTGTGTTGGTATACGTTGTTTCTGCCAAGGTATGACTTTCATTTGTGCTATCATACCCTTCCCAAGTTGCAACTACGATATCGGGGGTATATCCAATAATCCACTTATCACGCTCTGAATTTTGACCATTCACAACGTCAGATTCAGTACTGCCAGTTTTCCCGGCCACGGAATATCCAGATGGTTTAGCCGTCTTACCTGTACCGTAATTGAAGACCCCAAGCATCATGCTCGTCATCTCCTTTGCAACTTTCTTAGAGATGATTTGCTTTCGTTTTACATTAGTATTATTAACAATCACTTTACCAGATGCATCCACAATTTTGGTGATGTAATGTGGCGTCGTCTTCTTACCATTGTTGGCAAAAGCAGTATAGGCGCCTGCCATCTGCTGAGGAGAAACACCGCTTGATAAACCGCCTAACCCTAAAGCAAGATTTTTATCTTTTTTGGTGACTGGCAATCCAAATTTTTTAACAGATTCGTAGCCTTTAGTAACACCAATTTTATTCAACAGCCAGACTGTCGGGGCATTCAAGCTTTCAGCCAGTGCCTTATACATGGTCACTTTACCACTGTATGTGTCATCGTAATTTTTAGGTGTGTAGTCATTCGTGCCATACGATTGCTTTTTATCCTGTAAAATCGAATCGTAGTAGTACCCATTTTCTAACGCCGGAGCATAGACTGCGATTGGCTTCAACGATGACCCTGGTTGACGTTTCATCTGTGTTGCACGGTTAAATCCTCGGAACACATGCGCACCACGGCCACCCACCACAGCTAAAACGCCGCCATTATTAGGGTTCACAGCGATCGAAGCAGATTGCACTTCGGTCCCGTCGGATGCATTACTTGGAAAGTTATTATCGTTTTTATAGATATTTTGCATGATCGTCTGCTGCGTTTGATCCAGCGTTGTATAGATTTTATATCCCTTATTCATAATTTCAGATTCGGTTAACCCATATTTACTGATTGCCTCGCTGATAACAGCATCAAAGAAATACGGATACTTATACGTATTGGTCTGCTTGTAGCCGTTCGAGACTGTCAGTGCTGTCTTCTTGTAACGGTTAGCCTGTGATTGCGTTAATTTACCATTTTCAACCATTAGTTGTAGAACAACATTTCTTCGCTGTTTGGAAGCCGTCGGATGGGCAACTGGATCATAACCACTCGGCGATGTTAGCATTCCCGCCAACACAGCAGCCTCTGGCACTGTCAGATCACTTGCATCCTTATCAAAATATCGTTTAGACGCGTCTTGAACACCCCAAACGCCATTACCAAAGTAAGCATTATTTAAATACATCGTCAAAATATCATTCTTGGAATAGATGTTTTCTACCTCAATGGAAATAAAGATTTCTTTTGCCTTTCGTGTAAAGGTCTGTTGCTGAGTCAGATAAGCGTTCTTAACAAGTTGCTGGGTTAGTGTACTCCCACCACCAGAAATGTAATTACGCCCTAAAACTTTATTTTTGGCATATAGCAAGGCTGCTCGGGCAATCCCCTTAACCGAAAAACCATGTTCATGATAAAAATCACGGTCTTCCGTCGAAAGCACAGCATTCGGAATATTCTTTGAAATTTTATTTAGCGAAACATAAGTTCCTTTTTGTGAGTATAAACTACCAGCTGACTTATTATGACGATCATAAATCATCGTTGGTGTTTCCAGTGTCGCCTTTAAATTGCTCACGTGCGACGTCTTGGCAATAAAGGTAAGATACCCGCTAACTAGTAAAAATAACGTCAAGCAGACAACAATGATCCACCTAGTTATTTGGAATCGGTGCCATCCTTTTTTCAGTAACCGTTTGAACTTTTGCCATAAGGGGGCAAACCAGTCCCTCAATTCTTGAAGCCACCGCTTAAACCGTGATGGTTGATCATTCATATCTCTATTCCCCATCTCTTAAGTAATCACCTTCCATTTTAGCATAATAACTTTAGACGCCACTTCTTGATGACCTTTTTTAGTGGAATTTAAGAAAAAATCGTTAATTTTTAAAATTGTATATAGCAACTAAATAAATTGCTATATACAAAAAGCCAAAAACTGCATTTTGCAATTTTTAGCTTTATTTTTCAAGATATAGATCAGCATTCACATGTTCAACGATTTTTTGATTAAATTGTTGCGCAATTTTCGTACTTGGACTCACAATAAAAATTGTGTCATGACCAGCTAAAGTTCCTGCAACCTCTGGTAAATTCAAATCGTCAATAATGGCAGCAAGTAAATTACCGTCACTCGGAAGCGTCCGAATAATATTCATAAACTCAACTTGCGACACATTTGTCACGACTTCATGAATCGTATCATATAGCCGTAACTCTTCACTTTTATTACCAGCTTTAAAAATGGTGTATCGCAAATTACCATTACCATCAGCGGCTTTCACAATTTGCATTTCGCGAATATCCCGTGAAATGGTCGCTTGAGTCGCAGTAATCTCATTATCCTTCAATCGTTGCATTAATTCTTCTTGCGTTGTAATCGTATATTGACTAATAAGTTGCTCAATTTTTGCTTGACGAGTCGATTTTTTCATTTCTAACCAATTCCTCCGTAAATCATGTCCATTAAGTTATTAGTTGAATAATAATACATTATTTACGAATAATCAAGCGAATAGATTAATATTTATACAAATTACATTTCATCGGGAGCTTGAACTCCCAACAATTCAAGGGCTGATTTCAGCACATCACTAACTGCTTCAACGAGTGCCAAGCGTGCCATTTTTTCATCATCTTCAACTAAAATCTTTGTGTGCGCGTAGTACTGGTTAAACTCTTTAGCCAGTTGTAATGCATATTTTGCAATCACTGATGGCTCGTATTCACGTGCGGCCCGTTGAATAATTTCACCAAACTGTCCTAGAGACTTGATGATTTCCCAAGCTGCTGGATCCCCCAATGCCAAGTTAGCCGTTGTAAGATCTGGGTTCCCAGCTTTTCGTAAAATACTTTGTGACCGTGCATGCGCATACTGAACATATGGTCCCGTTTCACCTTCGAAACGCACAACTTCTTCTAAATCAAAGTCAAAATTATTAAGCCGTTCATTCTTAAGATCATGGAATACAACGGCCCCCACTCCAACTTGTTGGGCAACTTCCTCAGCATTTTTAAGATCTGGATTCTTTTCGGCAATTTGTTTACGTGCTAACGAGATGGCATCATTCAGCACATTCTCCAGCAAGATCACGCGGCCCTCACGAGTTGAAAGTTTACGGCCACCTTGCGTAATCAAACCAAATGGAATGTGATGAATATCGTCTGCCCAGTCAAACCCTAATTCCTTTAGAACCGCCTTCAATTGTTTGAAGTGATTTTGTTGTTCATTTCCTACAACGTATAATGATTGAACAAAATCATAGGTCCGTTTTCGGTAAATAGCTGCCGCTAAGTCACGCGTAATATATAAAGTCGCACCATCAGTTTTCTTAATTAAGGCTGGATTCAGATTATACTTTTCAAGGTCAACAATTTCGGCACCCTTACTTTCTTGGAGTAAGCCTTTATCTTCCAACATTTGTACAACTTCGTCCATCTTATCATTGTAGAATGCTTCACCATTGTATGAATCAAAATCAATTCCAAGAAGATCGTAAATCTTCATAAACAATTTTAGTGATTCAGAACGGAACCACTTCCAAAGATGAGTCGCTTCCTCATCCCCGTCTTCCAGTTTTTTAAACCATGCACGCGCATCATCATCAAGCTCTGGGTTTTCCTTATCTTCTTGATGAAAACGAACATAATACTTCTGTAAGGTATTGATGGGATCCGCTTTGACTTCCTCTTCGCTTCCCCACATCTTGTAGGCAGCCATTAACTTTCCAAACTGAGTTCCCCAGTCTCCTAAATGGTTAATTTTAATTGGATTATAATTTACCTTCGTTAAAATTTTAGCAAGTGAATTTCCGATTACCGTTGAGCGTAAATGTCCCATCGACATTGGTTTAGCAATGTTTGGTGATGACATATCAATTGGTACGTTACCGGCATTGCCGAGATCCGAGTTACCATAATTTTCCGGATCAGCCAAAATTGCCTGTAAAATTTCAGCAGCAATTTGTCCTTTATCAAGGAAGAAGTTGACGTATGGTCCTGCAACAACGACCTTTTCAAATCCATTTTGATCGATTGCTTCAATTAAATCAGCAGCAATCATTTGTGGCGCTTTATGTTGCGTTTTTGCCAAAAAGAAAGTTGGAAAAGCGAAATCACCATTTTGACTATCTTTTGGCCGCTCAATTTTTGTTTCAATATCATGTGCATCTACATCTGGCAATGCTTGTGCTAGTGCCTGAACAACCTGCTGTTTTGCATCCATTGTAATTCCTCCAAATTAGTGTTTTTCAATCGTGATGAGACGAAAAAAGTCCCCAATAAGTCCTAGAACTTATCAGAGACGAGATTTCCCGCGGTACCACTCTACTTGAAATTAATCCACTTTAAATTATTCAACTAGTTATTAATCAGAGACACGCTTCGGTAAAGATCGTTATCTGCCTTTCACCATCACAGATTCGCTAAAACGATTTCGACACCTACTACTTCTCTGGCTTGAAACTTACATACCCGATTCATTATACCAAATTAACGCTTAAAAACAAGCGTATTCCCCAACTAATCATTACCCGTTAAATTGGCTCCCACCTAACAGTTCATCTATTACGGTCAAAACCCCGTCATGGTTATTGGATGGTGCTTGACGCGTTACAGCGCTTTTGATGCTATCGTTCGCATTTGCCATCGCAAATCCGTATGGCGTCATTGTTAACATCGCCAAATCATTTTCGTTATCCCCAAAGGTCATCACTTCTTGGTCGGCGATGTGATACTTAGCCTGTAACGTTTTTAATCCAGTTCGTTTATTAACACCCGCTGGTCCGATTAACTCAGTATTAAATCCTGAGTTCAAGCTCGCAAGGCCGCTAGGCAATAAATCTCGTAATAATTGAATTTGCTGCTTTGTATCATCACCTGGTGCAAAGGAAAGGCCCACTTTGACTAACTGATCCGCAAATTTGTCGGCCTCATACTCTAGTATTTCAGGAACCCGCTTTAACGTTGAATAGTAGCGATTTTTAAGATCAAAGTACGCCTGTGGTTCCTGATCATCAACATAGGCTGCTTTCTCACCAGTAATTGTCGTTGATGCAATTGGAATATTAAAATGCGTTTTGATAATTTTCAGTAATTCCTCTAGTAGGTTTATAGGAATTTCTTTAACAGACAATAATTTATCGCCGCTTGCAACAATTGAACCATTTTCGGAAATAAAATCAACAGCCCCCTCAAATCCACTAAATTGTTGTTTTAACCGGTCCAATTGCGACCCACTGGCAGCAACAAAATGGATGCCTCGATCTACCAACTGTTGTAGTTGACGACCAAATCGTTGTTTATCGTAACTATTATCATCTCTTAAAAATGTCCCATCCATATCAACAGCAATTAATTTAATTTTCATTGTTCCACGTCCTTTATATTCATGTCGTTCATTATACGTACTTTTCGTAAGTCATGCTAGTTATCCGCCAAATCTAACCGATCTCTAGTAGTATATCAGTCCGTGATCTATTATAATGAACTGTGGTACCGCATTCATTTACATTGGGAGGATTTACATGCTTTACATACTACTACTGAGTTTTATCGCACCCATTTTGGTGTATCTTACTTTCATTTTTCATTCGCGCGTCACTAAGACATTCGCCAAATACGGTCTTGGTATTTTAGTTGCCGAGGCCATTGTTTATTGCGTGGTCATTTACTTTGAATTACCGTCACGAAACGCACTCTCCATTTTAACGGTCAATCTCATGCTAGGGATCGTAACCACATTAATCATGAGCGCACTCACCCTTGTAATTAACGACCAAGGATTAGTTGTACCACGACTAGCCGCTGCAATTCTCTTGATCATCTTGATCGTATTTGTCGCTGGTGAATGGCACTCAAACTTTTTCATCAAACCAGTTGCCAAAAGCGTTCAGTCAACCATCAAGAAAAGTAGTCAGGCCCCTACTTTCAAGAAGGGGGTCACTCCCGTTGCGTTAGCTCCCAGCACGATTAAAAACCGGATGAACAAGAACATGAGTAAAGTGCCCAACTCACAGTACTACCATCTCGGTGAGATTCAGGCCCAATATTACCATGGTAAGCCAGTCTATATTGCACCAGTGGAGTTTGACACCATCTTCAAGTACTATTCGGCAGGACAAGCAACGCCTGGCTACTTCATTATCGATGCAACTTCACTCTCTGCAGAACCTAAATTTGTGAAAACCAAGCTAAACTATACTAATACTTCCTACTTCAACCGTAATGCCCAACGGATCATGTACCGCCACTTTCCAAGCTGGTTGGTTGCGGATAATAGCCAGCCACAGCTTGAAATCGATGAAAACGGCACCCCTTACTACGTTCAAACCATGTACAAACCAATTCCCCTCAGTCATCGGGTTAACTACTCAAAGCTTCACGTCGTGGTCTTAAACGCCAAGACTGGTAAGGCCAAGCTTTATCAACTCAAGCATCTTCCTAAATGGATTGATGAAGGAATCACAACTGAAGTAGCTGATTCAATGAATCAAGCATTCGGCGAGTATCAAGATGGCTGGTTTAACTTCACCTTCTTCAAAAAGGGTGTCCAACAGCCAACCAAAAAGAATGTTATCTCAACTTTCAACAATAAGGGCGAAGTTGAATACTTCACTGATTTTACCAACCCTAAAACCGAAGCAGATAGTGCGCTTGGTTATTCAATGATTAACGCCCGGACGGGTAAACTAAGCTATTACAAGACAAGCGGTATCATGGACTCTGACGGTGCTGCCGATAACGCCAACAATAACTATAAGGCACAGCAATGGACTGCAGCAATGCCCGTTATTTATAATATTTCCGGTCATCCAACTTGGGTGCTTTCAATTCTTGATAACACGCATGCCTTCCGAAATTATTACTACATTAATGCCGCTGATCAGTCCATTCATGCGACTGGCGACACCGCCAATGAAGCCTTGGAAAACTACAATCAGGCCTTAATTGATGGCAATGAAAGCAGTGCCGCCAACACCACTAACAGCACCAAGAAAACACTCACAGGAACCGTTGATCGTGCCCAAATCACTACGAGTGACAATAAATCATTGCTCCTCTTTACGCTCAAAGATGATTCTCACCAGACCATCTACACGGTTCAAAGCGATGACTATAAGAGTTCGGCCTTAACTCAATCTGGTGATAAAGTCTCCTTTAAAGTTCAAATTGAAAACAATAAGGCCGTCGGCTACGTTTCAAATTTCAAAAATACAAACTTTACTAAATAACCTTCAACGATAAAAGCCTACAGAAAAACACGTCAAATTTGACGTGTTTTTTATTAATTCTGATAAAAATTTTTCAAAGCTGCTGCTAATGGACTTTCTGCCTCATCATCTTCTTGATTAATTTGATTCATCAATCGTTGTGTTTCGTGCTTACCCATTTTCTTCTTACGGGTCTTTTTATCCATCATCTTCTCAGTCGTCCCATCGTACTTACACCGAAAGAACGCACCTTTTGGGCCGTCAATAATTTGCATTTTACGATGACAATTAGGGCACCGATGATTCGAAGTTTTGGGATCTTTTCGTCGCCGATACTTGCAGTCGGGATTGCTACAAATATAGATTTTTCCGTCTCGAGTATTCCGTTCACGCAATTTTTGACCACATTCTGGGCAAATTTTATTGGTCAATGCATAATCGTGATACTCTGCTGTCGAAGACTTAATTTCTTTCACCAGCTGTCGAGTATCAGCCTCAATCCCCTGGATAAATGTTTCTGGTGACTGATCACCCTGAGCAATTTTTTCTAAACTAGACTCCCAACGAGCCGTTAATTCTGGCGTCGCTAATGACGGATTCACTAATTTAAGTAGTTGTTGGCCTTTAGGGGTCACATGTAATTGTCGTCCTTGGCGCTCCATCAGCTCGGATTTAATTAACTTTTCAATGATTTCCGCGCGGGTTGCAGGTGTCCCCAAATGATGTTGGTCCATCTGACTTAACAGTTCACCTTCACTGATTAAGTTCGGTGCTTTGGTGTACTCCTTTTTAAATTCATACTTAGGCGTAACCGTTTGACCTTCAGTCAATTTTTTAACAATCGGTTGTGCCGTCTGTTCAAATTGCCATCCAGGTTCAACGATCCGCTGATATTGAAAATTAAATTGGTATTGGCCAGTTTTAATCGTTGTTTTTGTAATTTCCGAACGTTCTGGCTCAGCAAATAAGCCTAAAAAGCGCTCAACGATTAACCGATACATGCGTGTTTCATCGGTCGACATTTTATCAAACCGCGGCCGCTCCTCTGTCGGTATCAAGGCATAATGGTCACTGACCTTTTCATTGTTGAATACTGAAGTCAGTCGAATTTGGGCACCAGTCTTAAGCATTTGCTGTGCATCCTCGTTAAAACCGGCCACCACTCGTAAGCGATCTTTCATTGTTGCCTTCAAATCTGTTGATAAATACCGAGAATCCGTTCGTGGGTAACTGACGACCTTGTGAGTTTCATAAAGACTTTGAATCAAAGACAATGTCTTATGAGCTGAATATTGATACTTGACATTCGCCACCCGTTGAATCTCCGTTAAATCGTAGGGCAGTGGTGCGGGAATAGATTTTTGCTTCGTTACCACATGTTCTACAATTGCCTGACTCGATTTAAGCTGTTTAATCAAATCCTCTGCTTTTTCACGCGTATCAAGGTCTAACGCATGTTGCAACTGGACTTTGGTACGAGCGCCATCGACCAGCATGTATACCCCATAAAATTCCTGTGGCTTAAACTGTTCCACCTTTATCTGCGCCTGATTCACCAAACTGAGTGTCGGCGTCTGAACCCGGCCAGAATTTAAATTATCATCATACTTCAACGTTAGTGCTCGGGTCACATTCAACCCAATTAACCAGTCCGCCTTGGTTCGAGCTAACTCTGAACGATACAAATTATCGTAATTTTTAGCTGGTTTCAGATTGGCAAATCCAGCTTTCACAGCTTGTTCAGTCTGTGACGAAATCCAAAGGCGTTTCAACGGTTTATTAAATTTAACCCATTGTAATATCCAACGGGCCAATAGTTCACCTGCCCGGCCAGAATCAGTTGCAATAATGCCTTCGGTTACATCCGATCGCTTGGACAATTGTGCGATAGCCTTTAATTGGTTTCTAGTTTTAGGAAGTGGCTTAATTCCAATTTGTTTTGGAATCATTGGTAATTGTTCCATCTGCCACTGTTGCCAGTCCTGATTTAAATCTTCGGGCATTTTAAGAGTCAGCAAGTGACCAAAAGCCCAGGTCACAATGTATTGGTCACCTTCAAAATAGGTTTTGTGCTGCTGTGTTGCCTTCAATATTCGGGCTAAATCCTTGGCAACACTGGGCTTTTCAGCCAGAACTAAACGCTTTGTCATTTTTACCTCCACGGATCATTATTCAACTCTTCATACTACTGAATTTTAACGACAACCGCAAATTTCTTTAAAAAAAAGATATTCTTATTAACCAAGAATATCCGGAGTTCTACTTATATAAATATTTTTTTTCGGCGGTTTTCCGTGCGGCAACTGCCTCTTCAAATTGGTCAAAACTTTTTAATAATACGTACCGATTATGAATCATCAGGCGTGCAAACCACTTACCAGTTTTACGATCTAACGACACTCCTACGACACCGGTATGATTTCGTTTAGAAGCTCGTAACGATGAATAAGGTAATCCAGTTTCCGTATAAAAATGATCCCGCCGACCTTTGTTCCGACAAATTTTAGGATCTGTCTTGAACCTTTCTCGCGCAATCTCCGACCGCAAACACCCACAGCTACTTGTAATCCCACTTCGTAAACGGGTGCCATCGACCGTACAAACGACCCCACAATCACACTGACATAACCATCTTGCACCACCATTAGAGCTGTTGCCATCACGCTTTAATACAACCAACCGGCCATAGCGTTTACCAACCATATCAATCGCTTTTGACAAAATTTATCACCTACCAAATCATAATTGCATGTTCGTTATGCGTAGTTTTCCAATGAGTTTACTATAAAATAATAACCACTACTTATCAATTTTACGGTTAGTAATATAGTATAAATCCCGATTTTTCTGGTTAAGTGCCATAAAAATCGGGATTTTTTAATTTAGTTATTTAATTTTTAGTTGTGGAAATTGCCAAGTGCCGTATAGCGTGGATGATGATTCCCAGCTTGACGTTCTTTTTCAACTGCCATCTGTGCCACCAAATTTAAATAATTAAATGGATCATCGAAATGTGGTTGAAACAGCATATCAACAAACGCAAGATCATCAATTGTATTGTTGTTTTGAATTGCAATTGAAATGGCGTTCGCAGACTGCGATACATCGTGCTGACAATAAAGCTGAGCACCTAATATAAGACGACTTTTTTTATCATATACTAAAGTAATCGTCAATTTATCCGTGGTTGGCATGTATTCTGGCCGCCAAGTCCCTTCAAACTGGACACAGTCAGCATCAAATCCATTTTTACGCGCGTATTCAATCGTTAACCCAGTAGATGCAATGGTTTCACCAAATAGCGACATGGCTGACGTAGCCTGTGTCCCCACGTATGGCATTGTATTCCCAGCTACCACGTTATTACCAACGATCATCCCTTGGCGGACCGCATTCGTCGCTAACGGGGCATACACTGATTCGCCCGTTGGATTAAAATGACTGACACAGCAATCTCCCGCTGCATAGATGTCTGGATTGGACGTTTGACAAAACTCGTTAACTAAAATCGCACCGTGACGGTCCATATCCACCTGATATTCCAGTAATTCGGTCACTGGCATAAAACCAGTTGTCACAATCGCAATATCAGCTTCAAATTTTTCATGATTCGTATTAATTGCAATTTGATTCTCGTCGCCCTACTCGAAGGAACGAACACGATGATTTAAGTACACTTCAACCCCATGTTGATGTAATAAATCGATCAATCGTGTAGAACCATCACGATCAATATAATGTTTAAGTATTTGATCGTGTGATTGAAATAGCAACACCCGATGTCCCGTTCGAGCATAGCTTTCAGCTAATTCAACACCTACATAGCCGCCACCAATTAAAGCAATTGTGTCGGCATCTTCAGCAGATCGCTTAATTTCCTTTGCATGATCATATGTTTTACACATCAATACCCGTGAGGCATCAATTCCTCTTAATGGTGGTACAATCGCGTTCGATCCGGTGGTCATAATTAACTTGTCGTAATGATCGTCGAACACCTCATCAGTACGCATATTAACAATGCGTAACCGCTTCTTAGCTGCATCAATCTCTAGTACATTATGTTCAGTTTTAACAGCTACCCCCATTTTTTCAAGGGCTTCTGGAGATGAATAAAACATATCTTCCAGATGTTTAACCGTCTGATCTAGGTACAGAGCAATGCCACATGACAGAAATGAAATGTTAGTATCACGTTCATAAATTGTCACCTCTGCATCAGGATTCGCTGCAATAATCTGCTGTGCCGCCATCGTTCCTGCATGCGTACACCCAACAATAACAACTTTCACCGTAACCACTCCTCACAAGTTTTTAAACACGTTATATCGATATTTATTGATTAATAATAATAGCCTTGAGTAATTTTCAGTCGCCGGAAGCTGCTGAACCCATCTTAAACTAATCATGTTCGGATGAGCCGCTAAGAAACGATTTACTTTATCATTTTGTTGATTGTACACTAATATTGATACTACTTCTTCCGGTTCATACTCGTTGATCATTTTAACAGAAACGACGCCCTGAAATAAGTAACTAATAATATCCGTTTGTGCATCATATGCATCATCATTCACATAGACGGTAATCTTATGTGAAACGTCATCAATCACCTGCTCCAGTGCCTCAAATAGTTTTGCTAATGAATTAATCCCATCAACAGTCGTGATTTCCAACTGTAATTCTTTGATCATCGTGTTAACTTGATCATAATACTTTGAAATTCGCGAATCACTTACCTTTTGCAGATAATCATTCACATAATTATTACGTGAAATCGGAAAATTGCCAAAATAATCCAATGAAATAATACATCCCACTAATCGCAACTTCATTTTCGCTGTTAGGCCTGTGGGTGTACCGGTTTCAATTCGCCGCCAAAACTGCTGCCATTGCGGCGATGATTTCAACCAATCATCAATCATCCGTTTCTCATCATCACTAATTTCAATGATAAAATTAGGCCCAAATTTAAGGCTAAACTTTAATAAATTAAATTGGTTCTGAGCCTCAACATCCGTTAGATCACAACTAACCTTAATGTAGTCTTTAACGACACCATCGCTACCGTTAATAAATTTGAGCCCAAAGTGTTGATCAATTGGATGGGCAATCTGATATCGATGTCCCTGCGAAAGTCGTAAAAGTGCAATACCGACAAATCGTCGCCGTTGTGCAACTAAAATACTATTTTTAAACGCCATTGGTGTCAAAAAGCCATCAGTTAAATGACTAACTAGGGACTGCCAGCGGTCATCCAAAAATTCACTAATGTTAGTACCCGTTTCATTTAAGAACGCCAGTAGAAAATTTTGAATTAACGTCTCGTTTCCGGTTAAACAAAATTCAGATAAATTAACTGTTACCCCAAATTGCCCGATGTATTTTCGTAAATCAGAGGTTAATCGGTATAACTTGGTTCTTGAAATCTGTTGCCGCTCTAAAAATTCGTTAGTCGTGTGGTCGGTCTGTGTAATGAGAGACATTAGCATTTTATATCCAACTTGCCGGTTCATAATGATATGTGAGTACTGATCAAAATCGGCATCCGCAATAAGTTCCGCAATAGTTAAATCATCATCTTCGAATTCTCGTAAATCTGCAATCAATTTATGATAGATATACAACACTTTATTGTATGGCAAATCTTTAGCGAGGAAGAAATTATATAAACTACTACTGGGATTTTCTTTCAGAAAAACTAGCAGTTGAATTTTTTCATTGTCCTGTGATGACAACAAAATATTATTAATATTCATCCTGTCACCTTCTCTTTCTGTGTTAACTTAAAATTCACCCAGTTAACTATTGTATAATCCTTATAACATCATGATAGCATCTAACGATCATCAAAAAAATAGCTTAAGCGCAGAATTATACTAGACCGTCCTATTATGCACATAAAAAAAGCCATCTGCAACAGATGACTTGGATTTTATTTAAAATTGAATTGTTAATAATGTTCGAATACCAGCGTAGGCCATAAATAAAACAACAATCCAGCCTGTCACTAACAGCCACCGAGGGTGCCGGTATTGCGCCCCCATGATTTTATGACGTGTAGCTGCAATCAGCAAGATGGCAAGGGCGATTGGCAAAATCAGACCGTTCAACGCACCAACAATGACTAAGACCTTAGCGGGACTACCAATAAAGTAGAAAATAATTGTTGAAAGTGCGATGAATCCAACAATAATCCACGGACGCCAGCTTTCGTGGCCTTCCTTGTTCACATTGTAATCCAAAAATGAAATCGACGTAAACGTAGATCCAAGCGTTGAGGTCATACCCGCGGCAAACAGCAATAGTCCGAAGAATTTATACCCAAAATTGCCAGCAGCCACTTTAAAGATCGTAGCAGCCGGGTTAGTTGGATCCAACTGGTGTCCAGCCAAAACAACGGCTAAACCAGCTAAGAACAACATTACTCGAATTACTGACGCTACACCAATTCCAGTTAAAGCACCTTCGTTTACATACTTAATGTTGTTAATACCACGAACGCCGCCTTCAAGTAGTCGGTGACCACCAGAAAATGAAATGTAGCCGCCGACCGTACCACCAACAATCGTGACAATCGAGTAGAAATCGATGGATGTGGGCATAAAGGTATGGTGAACCGCACTCTGAAGAGGAACGGTCGTGACTGCCAAAATATAAATCAAAATCAGCACTTTAACAACGGCTAAAAGTTGAACCGTTCGATCAACAACCAGCATAGCATTACGTACTAAAAAAAGCACGATTGCAACGGCTGCTGCAATTAACGCACCGTTCTCTGGTGAGATACCAAAGAGTACATTCAACCCTAATCCAGCACCCCCAATATTACCAATATTGAAGAAAAAGCCTCCGATCACAATCAAAGCGGATAAAACATAACCCAATCCTGGCACAACCTCATTTGCCAAAACCTGCGCGTGGCGCCCTGAAACGATAATAATTCTCCAAATATTTAACTGAACCACGATATCAACTAAGATACAAATTAAAATTGCAAATCCAAAATCTGCCCCCATCTTACTGGTGAAGGTTGCTGTTTGGGTCAAAAATCCTGGACCAACCGCGGCCATCGCCATCATAAATGCGGCACCCATCGCTACGTTAAACGGTGATCGTTTTTTTGTTTTCTTTTCCATCTCTCAAATGCCTCCTCAAGCCTACATCGATTTCACTTCTATTCCTTCTTGATCTAATGCCGAATGGATTTTTTTGACAAAGGCCACCGCTTTAATGCCATCCCCGTGAACACATACCGTATCCGGGTTAATTGTCAAAATAGAACCATCAACTGCTTTAATTTGGTGTTCTTCTACCATTTGAATAACACGCTTAACAGCCACGTCCTCGTCAGTAATCACCGCATTAGGTTTCGTTCGTGAAACTAAGCTACCATCTGGTTCATATTGGCGATCGGCAAACACTTCTTGCGCGTATGGCAACCCAATTTCTTGAGCGGCACTTATTAACTCACTATTTGCTAGTCCAACCAAAATCAAAGTCGGATCAACGGCATAAATGCCTTCACAAATGGCTCGTGCCAGCTCGTGGTTAGCCGCTGCCATGTTGTACAATGCACCATGTGGCTTCACATGATGGAGTTTTCCATCTGGGGTGAAAGCCTGTAATGCACCCACTTGATATTGAACATCAGCTTTTGCAGCCAGCGCGCTAATTTGCATTCTTCGGCGACCGAAGCCCTCCAAATCATGTAATCCAGGATGCGCCCCCAACGCAACGTGATCCTTGGTTGCCAATGTGACTGTTTGTGCCATCACTTCAGGATCGCCAGCATGGAATCCGCAAGCGATATTAGCTGAAGTAATGTACGGTAATACGTCCTCATCTAATCCCAGCTTGTAACGTCCAAAACTTTCACCAAGATCACAATTCAAGTCGATTTTTGCCATCTGATTACCTCCCTACAAAATATCTGCCAATTGATTATCACGAATATCCGTTACTAACATATGTCCTGGTGCATGTGTAATCACAAATTCAGGCTTACTCTCCATCACCACCGCTTGAGGTGTCACCCCGCAGGCCCAAAATACTGGCACTTCCCCGGGGTAAATTTCAACAGCATCCCCAAAATCTGGTTGATCAAGATTTTGAATCCCGATGCGTTCGGGATCACCAATTTGAATTGGGGTCCCATGGACTTGTGGCAGCCGCTCTGTAATCGTGATCGCTTTAACGACCTGTTCTTCGGGAATTGGTCGCATACTGACAACATAATTACCATGAAATTGACCAGCAGATTTAGCCTTTATGTTAGTTTTATACATTGGTACATTTCGCTTCATAGTAATATGCCGCATTTCAATTCCAGCTGCAATGAGGGCTGCTTCGAACGAAAAACTGCATCCAATCAGGAAGCTAACAAGATCATCACGCCAAATATCGGTGACATCAGTAGGCTCAGACACTAATTCACCATTTTGGTAAACGCGATACTTTGGAAAATCCGTTGCCAGATCAACATCCTGTGCGAACGTTTGAAGTCGTTTAGATCCCGCATCCGCAACTTCCAAAATCGGACAGGGTTTGGGATTTCGTTGTGCAAATAACAAAAAATCGTATGCTTCTTTTTTCGGTAAAATGACTAAGTTAGCTTGTGTGTAGCCCGGGCACATGCCACTTGTTTGTCCCGTGAAAGCACCAATTCGTGCTTGTTGTCGAATCTGTTTTGGCGTGACGAATTCAGTCATGGGCATCCTCCTTTATCAATCGATCAATAAATTCAATATCAAACTTATTATCTAAAACATCCTGGTTATTAAGTAACCGATACAAGAAATCTAAGTTGGTACCAACCCCTTCAATTACGGTTTCATCGATCGCAACTTGCATCTTTTTTACCGCAATTTCTCTGGTCGGTGCATAGGTAATAATTTTTGCGAGCAGTGCATCATAGTTTGCCGGTACCTGATAGCCTTGATATAGTGCTGTATCAACCCGCACACCATTGCCACCTGGTAAGTGAAGCCCCTTAACGGTTCCCGGAACGGTTGCGGTAATCCGACACTCAAGGGCATACCCGTTTAAGGTAACTTTCTCCTGACTAATTCCCAGCGCCATTCCCGCAGCAATTCTCAGTTGGCCCCGAACGAGATCTACTCCAGTAATAAACTCGGTAATCGGATGTTCCACCTGAATTCGTGTGTTCATTTCCATAAAATAAAATTGACTGGGGCCAGCATATAAAAACTCGATCGTTCCAGCGCCCAAAAAGTTTAGCGCCTTAGCAGCTCGACGAGCGGTCGATAACATTTCATAGCGCGTTTTGTGATCAATTGCGCTCGGTGCTTCTTCCATCACTTTTTGGTGATATTGCTGTAAAGAACAGTCCCGTTCCCCAAGTGACACGGTATTACCAAAGCTGTCCGCTAAAATCTGCACTTCAATGTGTCTAGGACGGACAATAAACTTCTCTAAGTACATTTCGGGATTGCCAAATGCCTTTTGCGCTTCCCCTTGGGCCATCGTAAATTCATGCTTAAGTTGCGCTTCACTATGAATCAACCGCATTCCTTTACCACCGCCTCCCGCAGCAGCTTTTAGCATCACCGGATAGCCAATTTCATTGGCTTGATACAGGGCAGTACCAAGCTCGGTGAACCCTTCTGCACTTCCCGGAATCACTGGTACATTCGCATTTTGCATCACCTCACGCGCACGAGCTTTATCACCTAATAATGCAATTGTCTCTGAATGTGGCCCAATAAATGTAATTCCCTGAGTCTCACACAATTTTGCAAATTCCGCGTTTTCGGATAAAAAACCGTATCCGGGATGAATTGCGTCAGCTCCTGTCCGTCGAGCAGCCTCGATAATATTGGTTTGATTAAGATAACTTGCCTGTGGATTAGCTGGTCCAATACAAACCGCCTGATCAGCCATCTTAACATGTAGTGCCTCTCGATCAACGGTTGAATACACCGCAACCGTGCGCAAGCCAATTTCATGACAAGCACGAATAATTCGAACCGCAATTTCACCACGGTTCGCAATCAAAATTTTATGCATGTGATCACGTTCCTTATCTAATCGATTTCGATTTCAAATAACGGTTGGTCAAATTCCACGTTTTCCTCGTTGGCCACCAATACCTTGGTAATCTTTCCGGCGTGATCAGCGACGACATCATGCATCATTTTCATTGCTTCAATGACACCAATCGTCTGCCCCTTTTCAACTTGATCTCCAACCTTCACAAAAGCTTTCTCGTCCGGACTAGGTGCCTCATAAAAGATGCCAACCATCGTTGCGTTAATGGTCGTTGGTTCATCAGCCACCGGTGCCACCGCCTCTTCAACTGGAGCAACAGGTTGCGTAGTTGGGACCCCTTGCGTGCTACCACGCTTCAGTTTATAGCGTTGTTCGTCATTTTCGTATTCAAACTCTGTCACATCATTTTGCTTCATTAACGCCATTACAGCCTTTATTTCATCAAGGTTCATCGTATCTCCTCCTATTTTATCTAAACAGTCTACTAATCTTAGTGGCTGTTTTTCGACTTACTTTTGGGTTTAAGGCGTCAAACGTTTGTTTGATCTGCTTGAGTTGCGCTTTCTGGTCGGCTAGTGCTTGTTGACTCTGCGTCAAACTAATCATTTTGAATCGAACTACCTGACCTGGTACCAGCTGAGCTATCGTTGGTAAGTCGACAGATGCGACAACGCCAATGACGGGATACCCACCGGTCGTTTGCCGATCCGCCATCAAAACGATCGGTTGACCGTTCTTAGGAACCTGAATGCCGCCAGCCACCGTTGCTTCGGACAGCATCTCTGGCACATTAGCCACTGATAATGGTTGGCCCTCTAGCCGTAACCCCATTCGATCCGCATTCTTTGAAATTTTAAACTGTTGGTTTGTAAATGCTGTGATTGTTTCAGCCTCAAACTGAGCAAACTGCGGTCCTTCCGTCACACGAATTGAAACCGTTTGATCTGTATAATGTGAGCTAACAGCAATTTTTCGCTTTTCCGGTTCCGCAATCACAGGCTTCGGCTCTACCGTTGCTAGAAAATCCCCCGTTTTAAGTGCGCGGCCCTTAAATCCACCCAGTCCGTAACGCAAGCTAGTTGCCTTACTGGCCAAAATTGAATCTACTTGAAGTCCACCCGAAACCGCCAAATACCCATAGCGTCCCTGCGTCAAAGGACCAATTTCTAAAACATCCTCCGAATTAACCTCAATCGCCTGATTTTCATGAATCTGAGTACCATTTAGTTTGGCATTAACCACACCACCCGTCACAGCAATGACGGCCGGTGTTGAAAATGTCACAGTTGGTCCTAGAATGCTATATTCAAGGACGGCTTCATTTTCAACGTTATTAACGAGCAAGTTCCCCTGGATCGCGGACCACTGATCCATGACACCAGATGGTGAAAAGCCTTGCGCAAGGCCTTTAGTTCTTCCCAGATCCTGAACCGTCGTCAGTAATCCCGGCTGTGTCACTCGAATCCCCATCTTCAGTCACCTTCCTCGTCTCGATATATACTTGATAGTGCCCTTCATCCACCATTTTCTTTATCTGTTGATACTCAAAATCAGAAACTGGATCAAAGTGGATATAATCCCCAGCATGATAGTAAAATGGCTCATCTTGATCAGGCTGAAATAATCTTAATGGAGTTTGCCCAATAATTTGCCAGCCGCCTGGAGATTCAATCGGGTAAATTCCCGTCTGCTCCCCTGCAATTCCGACAGCACCGGGTTCAATTTTCAATCTGGGTGTTGCTAATCTGGGCGTCGCAAGTTGTGGATCTAGTCCTCCCAGATAGACAAACCCGGGTAAAAAACCCAGCATGTAAATCAGATAGTTGGGTTGGCAATGACGTTTAACAACTTCTCTCGGTGTCAATTTGGCATGATTAGCAACATTCTTCAAATCAGGACCAAAATCTTTCCCATAACAAACTGGAATATGCACGATACGAATTGCCTGCGTTTGAAGCGTAGATGCTTTCAATGATGCCTGATGAATCACACGCTTCAACTGTTCAAACGTCACCAGTATCGGATCATAAAATACCGTCAACGTTCGAAAAGCTGGAACAAACCCAGTAATTCCAGTCTGTTGCATAGACCGCAAATTTTCTTGAAGTTGCTGAATCGAACGATTAATTTGTGGGTCAACACGATTGCTAAACGTAACATTAATCGCACAGTCTCCAGCTGGATATAATTTATATTCGTCCAATTGTTATCACCTCATTTATCAACATTAAAAAAACATTAGAGAAAAGTTTAACATATTTTGATTAATAAAGCAGTTTACGATTCGATACAATCGTAAAAATGCAACGATTACATATCACTTTTATTTATAATCGAATGTTTAAAATAAAACTAATCACGGTAATTGCTTAACTATTTAAAGTAAAGACACCCTTTTACTTTAGAAATAACTTAAATCATCAATTAATTATCTCTATAACTATAGTTAATAAAAATGAGAGGGTTTTAACCTCTCATGATATTGAATTGACCTATTTAATTATCAGCTTTTAAACTAACGGGTGCCGTTTAGGCATTACCAAATTTAGAATAATTGCAGCAACTGCTGCCACTGCAATTGGGGAACCCAGTAAATATTGTACCATTTGGGGTGCCTCATTCATCACTTTTGATGGTAGTAAAACTAACGCAATCGTCAGAATAATTGGTAACCCAATCACGTAGAGGTCACTTTCGTTAGTTTTCAAGCGCCGAATCACATTTAACCCATTAAGCATAATGGTGACACAAATGATTGCAAATACCCCACCAATAACAGCAGCTGGAATCGCTGAAAGAAACGCAGAGACCTTACTAAAGAAGCCGAGTAAGATAAACCATAGTCCTGCAGCAATGAAAACCCGTTTACTGGCGATTCCCGTAATTGAAATGACACCAGCGTTAGTAGAATAACCCGTAACAGGTGTTGTTCCAGACAGTGCCGCAACCAAACAACTAATTCCTTCACCAATAATCCCGCGGTTCCACTGCTTGTCAGTAATCTTATGATCAATAACCGCGCCCATCGCAAACCAAGTTCCGGTCGTTTCTGTCGTTAAAATTGCATAGATAATAATGAAGGTAAGGGTTGCGGATAACGAAAAATGGACACCGTAATGAAAAATCGTACGGCTTGGTAGGCCAAACCAAGGGGCTGAGCTGACGGTCTGCCAGTCAAACCGGCCCATCAAAGCGGCAACACCAGAGCCAACCAACAACGCTAATATAATAGAACCCGTTTTGAAAACTCGTTGAAGCTGTGGAAAGCGAATACTAATTGCCACGGCCACCAGCAAGGTCAAAGCCGTAATTGAAGCTAACAAAATATTTTGATTAACATTGCCACTTGCTTCGAAAACATTGTCATTCAGGGCTGATGGAATTAATGATAATCCCACGCATGTAATAATCGTACCACCAACAATTGCCGGTACGAGCGCGGAAATAATTTTCTGGAACATTCCGCTAAGCCCTAACACGATCAATAACAGTGCACCAATAATGGAAGCTCCGATTAAAGTTCCCATCCCTTGATTAACACCCCCAGAAGCCAACACTATTCCAGCTGCCGCCCCCAATGGTACAAATGACGGTCCCTGAGAAACCGGCATCTTCATAAACAGCCATGTTTGAATAATCGTCCCAATTCCGGCCGCCAAGAAGGTGGATTGCAGCAAGCCCGATGTATCTGCCGCTCCCATTGATAGCGCACCAGCCAAAATTACCGGTGGCACATAAACATCCATAGCCAATACATGCTGCAGGCCAAGCAAGCCAGCTTGACTGGTTTTGATTTTATCATCTGGTCCAATTAAAATTCCGTTTTCAACTTCCATGTCAATTCTCTCCCTAATTTTGATATACCAAGGTTCCACCAATGAAAACTTGTTTAATATCACTACGCTCTGTTTGGTAAATTAGCTGTTCAAAGATATCGTCAGCTTGCGTTTCGATTAAACTAGTCCGTTTATTGATGACCTGCATATCTGCTTTACAGCCGACCTTGATCGCGCCAGCATTTAAATGTAGCGCTTTAGCACCGCCTAACGTTGCCAGATAAAACGCATTTTTAATTGAAATTCGTGAATCAGTAACCCCACGATGATCCGCAACAATGGTCTGATCAACACCATCTTCCAGCATTTGGGAGGCCATTACCGCCTGCTGCATATTACGGTACAAACTTGGTGAATAACCGCCAGAAATATCGGTTCCCAAGCCCACTTTATTACCGTTTTTCAAGATTCGTTTTGTTGGTAACACCGCATTACCGAAAAAGGCGTTAGAGATTGGGCAATGGGCGATGGCCGTACCCCGAGCCTTAAACAAATCAACATCATCATGATCGAGCATTGTCGTATGAGCCATCACAGAGCGCTCCGTTAACAGGCCAAAATGGTCAAGGACTTGAGCATCCGTCATTTTGAAGCGCGCCATTGCGTATCCATGTTCCCAATCACTTTCGCTACAATGTGACTGGATCGGCAAATCATATTTATGCGCCAAACGCCCCAGTCCCGCCAATAAATCGTCGGTGCAGCTGGGAACAAATCTTGGGGTGATTACCGGAACCAAGGTTCCACCAACTTTAGATTGTAGCTCTTGGATCGCAAAAATAAATTCTTCAGTGTTCAGCAGAGCTTGTTTTGCGGACAAATCGCGATAGTATTCCGGTGTCTGATCTGGGTTATCCATCGCCACTTTGCCAATATATCCTCGTAATCCGAGTTGTGCACACTGCTTGGCCAGTAATAAATTGGACTCATTAAAAATTGTGCCGAAAAACATGACGGTTGTCGTCCCATTAGCCAGCAGTTCCATAATAAGTTGTGAATAGACTCGTCTAGCAAAATTAACATCACTAAATTTTGCTTCCAGTGGAAATGTGTATGTATTTAGCCACTCATTCAGTGGTCGATCTAATGCGAGTCCTGCTTGTGCCCACTGTGGCGCATGAACGTGTAGGTCGATAAGCCCTGGTAAAATATATTGAGAATCGGAGAGCCGAGTTAATATATTTTGTGCCTCCGCCTGTCGTCGAACTTCTCCAAACTTTGGATCGTCATGATTAACGATTCGACTGATAATTCCCTCCGAATCAATGCAGATAAGTGCATCTTGATTAAAGTCAACCTGATCACAATCTCGTGCCGTAAAGTAAGAACCTTCGATTACCTGTGAGATCATTATAGTGAATTCCTCTCCATCACGAACAAATTTTTAAAGCATCACTAGTATAACACGAACTTTATTTGAAGTTAACCATAAATTTGTTCGTATTTAAAATAAGCAAAAAAAGAAAGGACGTTAGTCCCTTCCCTACTGCTCAGAATTTAATTTAATTGTTCGGTATTTCGCAATATAATCATGTGCTCGCTCAGTCACTCGAGCATAGTCACCGACGTCGGCAGGTGCTGTGATTCCACGACCCGCACCAACTACTGACGCACCAGATTGAAACCACTGACCCATGTTTTTAAGATCAACACCTCCGGAAGGCATCACGTTTAAATAAGGAAATGGTCCATGGTAGGCTGCAATTGTTGCCGGTCCCGCAAGTTCACCCGGAAATAGTTTAACCATTTCCGAACCATATTTCAGTGCCGTTTGTGCTTCAGTAATCGTATACGTCCCAGGAACGTATGGGACTTGATAAAGATTACACATCAACGCAACTTCCTTGTCAAAAGCCGGACTCACAATAAAGTTTGCCCCCGCAATAATTGCTAATCGCGCCGATGTTGCATCCAATACCGTTCCCGCACCTATCAACACGTTGGTTCCAGCATATTTATCGACCAACTGTGCAATTACCGCGTCAGCACGTGGCACGCTGTAGGTCAGCTCAATGCCAGTAACATCGCCAGCGATAACTGCATCTGCGATCTTAATTGCTTCCGGATCATTATCAGCACGAATGACGCAAATGACACCTGTATCAATCATTCGTTGTAGCAATTTAGCTCTTTTCATAGTTTGGCGATCCTCCCACCGACATGCTGTCGGTAAAAATTTTCCAACTGTTCTTTTGTGGGATAGCCATCATTGTCACCATGGCTCATGACCGCCATCGCCCCAATAGCACATCCCCGTTTCGCAGCATCGATCATCGACATATTCTCTAATAGTGCTGTAATCACGCCTGTTGCAAACCCATCCCCAGCACCAACTGTGTCTACAACTGATTCAATCGGGTAGCCACTCACTTTGATTCCGGCACCATTTCGATCAACGACAACCGCACCACTGGGTCCCATCTTAATGATTACGGTTGTGGTTACGACACTTTGATTGAAATAAAATTGAGCAATTTCGGCTGGGTCCGTTAATCCAGTTAAAATTTTAGCTTCATTTAGTCCTGGGATAACAATTTGTGCCTGACTGGCCAAGTTATTGGTCACCTGAATCATATCTTCAGTACTTTGCCACAGTGTGGGCCGCAAGTTAGGATCAAAGATCACTGGAATTTGATGTTCATTCAGTTGCTGATTTAATCGCTTGTAGACGGCTAAATCATGTTCGGACAACGCCGCAAAGATCCCAGATAAGTGGGCCAATCGCAGGTCATTGAAATTAATGTTGTCCAGTACCGACGACGAAAAATGGGCCGCAGCTGAATCACGACGAAAATAGGCAATTTCCGGATCACCGTGACTAACTAATTGTTTTAAATAAAATCCCGTCCAGTGATCGGGATCCGTCAATAAATAGGTCGTAGCGATTCCGTTATCTTTAATTTCTCGACTAAGATATTTACCGAATGGGTCATCCCCCACCGCAGATACGTACTCAACACGGTGTGCCAATCGTGCAACCCCAATCGCGACATTCAGTTCTGCACCTGCCGAATATTTTGAAAAATGTGTTGCTTGATCAAGCGTTACATCCTCTTCATCTGACGCAAAGAGGACCATTGGCTCCCCAATCGTTAATAATTCAGTCACGTCTTTCCCTCGCTTTAGTCTATAAAGTCTCTGATATGATCTTACCTTACTAGATAGCCACCATCAACTGGAATTACCGCACCATTAATGTAGTTAGACGCATTACTTGCCAGATAAACGGCAATGCCCATCAGTTCGTATGGTTCACCCCAGTGTCCAGCGGCAATCCGGCCAAGAATTTCATTATTTCTAGACTCATCAGCCCGAATTGGCGCCGTATTCGCCGTCTTAATATATCCAGGTGCAATTGCATTAACCTGCACATTGTAGGCTGCCATTTCGCTGGCAAACGCCTTCGTCAATCCCGCAACACCGTGCTTGGCTGCGGTATAGGATGGAATAAACTTACCACCCTGGAAAGAAAGCATTGAACCAATGTTGATAATCTTACCAGACTTTTGTTTTGCAAAGACTTTGGATGCCGCCAAAGACAACCGGTAAACCGCCGACAAGTTAATTGCAATGACACGATCCCAGTCTTCATCCTTAGACTCCAGAATTGGATTTCGCTTAATCATTCCGGCATTGTTGACCAAAATGTCGAGATGACCAAATAGTTCTAGTGCTTTTGCAACAACCTTGGGGGCAATGCCATCTTCCGTTAAATCAGCTTGATAAAATTCAACTCGCTGCCCTTTTTCTTCAATCAACTTTCTGGTTTCATCACGACCCTGTGTTCCGTGATTAACCACTAAAATATCGGCCCCAGCTTCGGCCAGCGCGACAGCATAGCCTTGTCCAAGTCCAGTATTACCACCAGTCACGATCGCAACCTTACCCTTTAAACTGAACCAGTCCATTTTAAACTGTTGAAGTGCCTCTGAATTATGATTAATTTCTTCTTGTGATTGTGCCATTTTCTTCAACTCCCATCACCCTTAGTCTAGCGAAGATCATGCATATCCACGGCATCCATATCATCGTATGTTTGATTTTCGCCGCACATTGCCCAAATAAACGCATAGTTAGTCGTACCAACCCCGCAATGAATGGAATAGCTTGGATTAACGACAGCTTGTTCCGGTTCCAACCAAATATGCTTCGTATTTTCTGGGGTTCCCATAAAGTGCGAGACCCGAGTATCGGCTGAACCAAACTCAAGGTATAAGTATGTTTCCATCCGTCGTGCATGAGTATGTGCTGGCATCGTATTCCATGAATTACCAGGTTCCAACACAGTATATCCCATCTGAAGTTGACAAGTATCCATGATCGAAGCATCAATATATTTATGAATCGTCCGCTTATTCATATGTTCTTGATCCCCCATCGGCATCGCAATTGAATCCTTATAAGCTAATTTCTTGGTCGGATACGTTTTATGTGCCGGTGTGGATACAACGTAAAATTTGGCTGGATGTACTTGATCGACCGATTCAAAACAGACGTGCTTCGTCCCCATTCCAACGTAATAGCCATCATGCGGTTCAATTGTCTGGCGATCCCCATCAATGGTGACAATTCCTTGACCGCCAACATTAATGAAACCTAATTCACGACGTTGCAGGAAATAATCAACACCCAAGTCTTTATCTAAAATAATCTCCAACGGTTGGGTAACCGGCGTGACACCACCAAAAATCATCCGATCATTATAGGTATAGGTCAACAGAATATCGCCGGGATTGAAAATTTTTTCCATCAAAAATTCTTGCCTCATTTGATCCGTATTGTAATGATCAATATCCTCAGGACTATGTGCATACTTCGTAACCATGCTAAATGACATTATTAATTCCTCCATTTTCTTATATGGAAATTCAAATTTCTTTTTTACGGTTATAGAATAGAACGCTTACATCAAAAATGCAACTCTTTTAAAATACTTAGTTACTTGTTTTTGCTTAGTCGTCCTTCAATTCGTTGTTTGGCTTTCATTAATTCTTGAATGATTAAGTTGCGATACTGCGGCGTAACTCGAAATTTGGGGACACTAATACTCATTGCCCCCAGTAGTTGATCATTTTCACATAAGGTAGTCGCAACACAAAAACAATCTTTCTCCTGTTCTTCATCGTCAATTGCGTATCCAATCAACTGTGCTTGATGAACAGAGCGCCGCAACTGCATTTCATCCGTAATTGTAAAGTCAGTAAACGGTACTAATTTCGTTACACTTAAATAATGCGCCAACGCCGTCTCGTCGAAGGTCGCAAGCATCGCCTTTCCCATCCCCGAGCTATATAATTCTCTGGCAATCCCAACTTTGGATGTCATAAAAATATTTTGATGCTGCGGTTCCATTTTTCGAACATAAACCGCCTTATTGTTCTCCAAAACTGATAGATGAATTGTCTCGTCAATCTTGGCCTGTAACCGATCGAGATCAAGATGTGTCAGTTCAATCAAGTCCGTTGCCCCAGTCTGAACTTGTCCAAATTGAATTAATTTTGCGCCGAGGTGAAATCGTTTATTCGTATCGCTTTTAGTCACATAATGCATGTGGCTTAATGTCGTTAAAATTTTAGAAACTGTTGAGGCTGAAATACCTGTGCTAGTCGCGATTTGTTGCAGCGATTTACTTTTGCCATCACTCAAAACATCCAATATTTTATCTGCTTTTAGAAGAACCGTGCCATACAGTTTATTGCCCAAATTTTAACCCCCTTCATCGACTTCTTTAACACTTATTATAAATTCTACACTGTTTTAAACCGTTTTCAACTTTATTAGTAAAGCGTTAACAATTAGTAAAGAAACCATACTTACATATTCAAATAGGGTATGATAGAAGTAACATTAACGACGGAGGAAATTATGATACTAGAACGAGACAACTTCTTCAACTTGAAAAAATCGTCATCTGAAATTCGACAAATTTTGGATGATCATGATTTTAAAGACTTTGAAGATTTTATTAGCTACTACCACCTATGCACAGAGGGTGCGAACGAAATTGGCACAAAATTGGAAAATTTAGACAGTGAATTCCAGTTTAAATATGATCACAATCCAATCCACCACATGGAAGAACGCATCAAAGAAGTGCCGAGTCTTTTTGAAAAAATCAAGCGCAAAGGGTATGACCTAAGCGCTCAGAGTGTTCAAGATAATATTTATGATATTGCTGGTATCCGTGTAATTACTAACTATCTTGATGATGTTTATTCTGTTGAAAAAATGCTGCTTCAGCAAAGCGACGTCGAGTTGATTCGCCGCCGAGATTATATCAAGGACCCTAAAGCAAGTGGCTATCGCAGTCTGCACATTGTCGTTTCCGTTCCCGTATTTGAAACTCATGGCGTTCAAAATACACCTGTTGAGGTGCAAATCAGAACCGTTGGCATGGATATGTGGGCAAGTCTTGAACATAAACTACGTTATAAAACAAAAGCCAACCCGACCCTCGTCGATAAATATGGCGAACAGCTACGGTCCTATTCCGAAGAATTAAACCAAATTGAGCAAAATATGCAGGGAATTTTTCATCATCTGTCCTAATTAACATGCCCCACACCAAAAGAGATCGACACAAACATCTATATGTCTGTATCGATCTCTTTTGTAACAATTCAATTTTTTACTTATTATATTTAACTTGAATTGTTTCTGCTTGGTCAAACATCTTATCAAGTTTTCCAGTCTTATCCAAATGGGTAATTACCTTGTTAGTCTTCTTCATCAAAGCCTTATCACCCTTGCGGCCGGCGACACAAATCTGACTTGCTTGTTTAGGCGTTGTCAGCTTAACCTTTGCAATCGCATATTTTTCTGGATACTTGCGTACGTAGTTATCTGAAATAGCCTTTTCCACGACGACGCCGTCCAATTTACCGTTCTGTAATTCGGTAGTCATTCCAGTTACCAAACTTTCAGTCACAACATTGCTATTCTTCAACTGTTTCTTCGCAATTGTTTCTTGTGTGGAACTCTGTTGTGCACCCACGGACTTACCCTTTAAATCTGCAATTGTATTGAATTTATTGGCATCCGCTTTCCGAACTAATAACGTGTTACTGGTGTAGTAGTAAGGTTTCGAGAAAGCAATCGACTTACGCCGCTGTGCGGTAGGTGTCATTCCGGCAATTACCAAATCAACCTTATTATTCTTTAGTTCTGGTAGCAAATCAGGGTAGTCAGTATTAACGATTTTCACTTTTACACCCAATTCTTTACCAATTTGTTTTGCAAGCAAAATATCAAACCCAACAATTTGCTTTTTCCCATTTTGCATGATTGGAAATTCAAATGGTGCGTAGTCAGCGGAGGTTCCCACGACTAAAGTTTTTTTGTCTTGAACCTTTTGAACACTAGTATCCTTTTTATTGCCACAACCAGCTAACACAATTGTCAGTGCTGCCATAACACTTAATAATACCAAAAAACGCTTTTTCATTTTAAAACTCTCCCCATATTATAATGATGCCTGATTTTCTGAAATGAATGCAGCCACTTCAGCAAGTCCATTTCTTAATTGCGCTGTTTCAAACGCATACCCAATTCGAACCGCGCGTTCAATGTCAAATTCTGCCCCTGGGACCAGCAATACCCCTTTTTGTTGATATAACTGATCACAAAACGGCTCACTATTCGTTGTGAAATCATAGTGCAACAATGCCGTTGTCCCAGCCGCTGGTTTAACCCATGAAATATGAGGCTGCGTTTTAACCCACTCTTCTAAAACTACTAAATTTTGACGAATAATCTTGCGATTTCGCTCAATAATGATTTCCGCGTGTGATAGTGCGACATTGGCAATCATCTCATTTAAGACACCACTACTAATCGTATCGTAATCACGATGGCTGTGAATCGTGGCCATCACTTCTGCATCACGCGTTACGATCCAGCCCAACCGTAAACCAGCAAGAGAAAAGACCTTCGACATGCTACTTGTCGCAATACCATGTTCATATAGATCGACGATCGACGGTGAGTACTGATCATCTTGCGTTAAATGCCGGTACACTTCGTCACACATAACGTATGCATCAACTTTTTGCGCAACCGCAACAATATTCCGTAACACTTCTTCTGACATTAAGGCACCGGAAGGATTATTAGGATTATTCAAAATAATTAACTTGGTCTTTGAACTAACTAGCTGACGCAACTCATTAATATCCGGCAAATAGTTGTGCTCCGCCGTTAATTGTAACAATTTAACGGTGGCCCCCAATGCCTCTGGGATGGATTGCATTTGCTGGTAAGTTGGCGCCACAACCACCACCTCATCATCCGGTGCGACAAGAGAATTTAGGACCAAATTATTAGCCCCAATTGCGCCATGCGTCGTCACAATTTGGTCCGGTTTCAGCGCCGTTTGATACAATCGCGCAATGTTTTGCTTCAGTTCAACATTACCAAAAATATCCCCATAGGTAAGCCGTTTATGCAACAATTCATGCATAAATTTCGGTTCATCAACATGCGTCACCATCAATAAATCATGAAGCGATAGTGGTGAGACACAGGTTTCACCCAAATTGAACTGTGCATCATCTTCATAGTCATTCATCCATTGTTCGACGCCAAACTCTTTAATTTTCAATTACGCTACCTCCCCCTGTAATTCTGATAAATCGTACATTGGTACCCTTTTCAATACAAAAGCACCCATACTGTAACCCTTATGGCGCTCGTACACGCCGTACCTGCGGTTTACAGTACAGATGCCCAAAGTAATTTCTACCCGGTGATAGAAATACCGATGACGATTAATGTACTTGTATTATATTCACAATATTAAATACTGTCAACATTTTTTGAATATTAATTCATTTACGCTGTATTATTTACCCTGATTAAATAATACAACTGCTTCATAAGGTCGTAATTCCAATTGTTCTGGCTTCATTGAAATAAATTCTCTTGAGTTAGTTAAAACAAGCTCATAATTACCTGTGTAGTTAATTGTTTCTGTTTCTTCGCCTAAATTTACAAAGACTACTAGTTCTTGATCATCTGTCAGTCGTTGGTAGCCAACGACGTTATCCGGTGTCTTCAGTTGTTCCAGCTCACCATTCACAATAACGTCTTGATAACGCTCATTTTGGCGCATTTGATTGAGTTTGCGATAATAATTAAGCACTGAGTTTTCGTCTTTACTTTCATCCATCACATTGATTGCTTCACGATCATTGCCCATTGCTAACCATGGTTCATGGTCTGAAAAGCCACCAAACTGGTCACCGGTCCATTGCATTGGTACACGCGCATTATCACGTGATTTAAAGTTAACCAAATCTAGCACCTGCTCCGGATCCATCCCCAACTTAAGCCCCATCTTGTAATTATTAACAGAAGATAAGTCATTAAATTGATTGATGTTTGTCCGCTTAAAATTTTTGGCACCTAGTTCCTGACCTTGATAGATGAACGGAATCCCCCGCAAAAAGTAGTACATTGTGGCAAGGGCTTTAGCCGCTAGCGGTGTCTGATACTGTGGATTTTTGATCCACTTTGAAACCGCACGAGACTGGTCATGATTTTCAATTACATTGGCCGTCCAACCATCGGCTGTCTTAATTGACCGCTGACTTTCAAACAACAGTTGTTTCAAATCTTTTACTTGCCAATTTGAGCGGCCACGATACCATTCATCCACATTGTTCACTTCGATATTAAAATATGAAAAATCGAAGATCATGGAGAAATAGCCGTCAGGTCCGATAAAGTTAGGCATATCTGTCGCTGGGACCCCATATGCTTCACCAACCGTCATGGCATTGTATTTATCAAATGTTTTCGCCTTTAATTCAGTTAAGAAAGCGCCAAGTCCAGGACGGTTCTGCCCTTTTTTCACAACATTAGCTAATCCATCTTCACCATCTGGTTCAATACTAGCCCAGTCTAGATCCTTTTTAAGATGCGTAATGGCATCAATTCGGAACCCTGAAATTCCTTTTGCCAACCACCAGTTAATCATGGTATAAATTTCTTCACGTAATACCGGATTTTCCCAGTTCAGATCGGGTTGCTGTGGTGCAAACGTGTGAAAGTAGTACGTTCCGGGCTCACTTGGAACCTCTGTCCACGTTGAGCCACCAAAAATGGAACGCCAATTATTTGGCACCTGACCATCGTCAGAATGTTTAAAAATGTAATAATCACGATATTTACTCTGTGGATCCGCTAATGCTTGTTGGAACCAATCGTGCTGGTCTGAAGTATGGTTGACGACTAGGTCCATAATAATCTTCATTCCACGCTTCTTGGCTTCTGCCAATAAGTGATCGAAATCCGCCATTGTGCCGAATTGTGGGTCAATTGCTTGATAATCCGAAATATCATACCCCATATCGACCATCGGGGATTTGTAAACGGGAGAAACCCAAATAGTGGTTACCCCTAAGTTCTTCAAATAGTCCAGATGCGCTGTGATCCCATTTAAATCACCGATACCATCATTATTCGTATCTTGAAATGAACGTGGATAAACTTGGTAAACTACCTCGTTTTTCCACCATCGTGTGCTAGCCATTAATTTTTTCCTCCTTCTTGTCGTTTACCCAACTTACTGATAGTGCACCAAACGCCATAATCACGGCTGCCAATATGAACATGTTCAGTTGTGACGATCCCAACAGTGGGAAAAGTGCAAATGAAGCCACCGAGGCAACGATTTGTGGTAAACAAATTGAACCATTAAATAGACCTAAGTAAGTACCCATATGGGCCCCTGAAAGTGCATTCGTCACCATTGCCAACGGATAGGTGTTAGTTGCTGCCCAAGCGAAACCAATTAAAACAAATGATAGAATCAGTGGATATTCCGTGTGAATAAAGAAGACGGAAATAAATCCGATCGCTCCTAATAATAGGCTTCCGGCATAGGCGATCTTCGCCATTTTAGGCGGTAATTTTGCCAACAAATATGACCACGCAACAGCAGCTAATGCTTGAATTGCGGCAAGAATACCGTACCAGTTACCGGCTGCTTGATAGCCAGCTGAACTGGCATTGGTGGTATGCCAAACATTTTGTGCAATTGCCCCTGCTGAATACGTCCAGAGATATTGAAAAGCCATCCAGCAAAAGAACTGAACCAATGAAACTTTCCAAAACGTCTTCGGTGCTTGTTTCAAGAGCGTAAACCAGTTACCGCCCGATTTATTATCGTCTTCAGAAATTCCATGATACAAAGCATACGTTTGTGGATCGTATTCCTGAACTTTGAAAACACTAAATAAACTTGTAAAGATCAGTAAAGCCGCACCGATGTAAAACGACCAAACCACAGAATCTGGAACAACACCTTTTTCAGCGATGTTAGAAACACCAACTGCAGTTAACACAAACGGAAAAATTGCAGCAATCACAGAACCAGCGTTTGAAAGGAAACTTTGAATACCATAAGCATAATCCTTTTGCTGTTCATTCACCATATCACCAACCATCATCTTAAATGGTTGCATCGCCATATTTGAAGAAACATCCAAAAATGCCACGGTAATGGCACCGAACAATAGTGCTGCAAAAGAAGCATAACCAAAACCCAAACTACCAGAATTTGGTAATAATAGCATAACAATTACGGCCACTAATGCACCGATTAAAAGATAAGGTAGTCTTCTACCGCCAAGTTTTGGTGCCCACGTACGATCAGAATATGTCCCCACGATTGGCTGCACGAGCAAACCAGCTAACGGTGGTAAAATAAAGAACCATCCTAAATTATTTGGATTCGCACCAATTGTTTGAAAAATACGACTCATTTGAGAACTCTGCAACGTAAACGCAACTTGAACACCCAAAAAGCCAAAATTCATTAACCAAATTTTACTTGCGGGTAGTGTTGGTAACCCCTTTTTTTCCATCATAACTCACGTCCCTTTCCATTTTACCAAAAGTAAAACCTGTCGACGCCCCTTATTATAGTAAACGCTTCCACACAATGCAACCGGTTGCACAAATTTTATAAAAAAAAGACTCACAACTTAAATTGTGAATCCAACGTAGTTAGCCTTTTTAACCTGTGCAAATTCCCCTTCAAAGAGGAGTTCAGCCGCTTTGCTTCCCATTTCATGGGGATGGAGATCAACCGACTTAATATTTTGACTGATCGGTTGAATAAAGATGGAATTGTTAAAACTAATAATTGTTTGTTCAGCATTAAAGTTTAAAATTCCATATAGTTTTGCCAATAAATCATCACTGGAAACAATGATAGGTCGGTTCTCGTACCCCAACTGTTTCAGCTGAGACGTCACAGCTGAATTGGTTTCGTCAAACTCGATTGTTTGCAACTGGCAATTGTGGTCCTGCAAATAAGAAATAATGCCCCGTTGACGGTCCATTTCAAATTTCCATTTACGTTGCGACATGATATAAACCGGCGTCTGCTGTTTGTCTTGCAACAGCGTCTGGGCTACTGCCCGACCAACCTGATAATTATCATTGTCAACAAACACAACTTGGTCATTTAACGGATTCCCAATGACAACCAAGTTGACATCTTGCCGATCAAATTTACCAATCAAGGGATCATTCGGTAAATTATACAACATGATAAATTTGCGAACCTTCCCCTGAGCCATCATCATGTCAATTTTTTGTCCCAGTTCATCTGGATTTTGTGCCAAAATAACAGAAATCATATAGTTATATTTAGCGGCCACATAGGATGCCTGCTTGATAATCTCAATGTAAAATGGATTATTAATGTTCATATAATCTTCCGGGGGAAAAATCACGGCCAGGATATTTGATTCCTGATGATTTAAATTCATAGCAGCAAAATCCTTTTGGTAGTTTAGCTTAGTCGCCATTTCTTGAATGAGTTTCGTTGTTCGGTCGCTAATTCGCGGATCATTATTCAACGCTCTAGAAACTGTCGATTCAGAATACCCCGTCTTCTGTGCAATACTTTTAATATTCAACGTCTTCTCCCCCTACATCATCGTCCCGACTATTATATCATTTATCAAAGCCATAAAACCATGATGATCGCCCTCTCGATAACCAATCCAAATTAAAGAGATCAGAAGAAATTTCTTCCGACCTCTTTAATGAACTTATACACCATATACTCAAACATGTTAACTTTAGCCATTATAACCGTTATTTTGATTTGCCAGTTGTAAAAAGCGACTCACCATTGCCCGATCAATACCAATCATCACACCTGCTCGGAGTGGCATGTTTTCAAGCAAACGTGCACTATCACTTTCCTGTGTCACCCGCTGGATTACCGCGTCCAATCCTGAATCAATCAGTGCCGATTGCAATTCGGGATATTTTTGGAGTTCTCCAACATACGTATTTTCGGTAATTTGAACGTGTGGCTGCCTGATTGGCGTAAATTTAATAACCTGAGACAACACCAAATTCCGTGACGAAGTCCCAATCTGAATGGCATAATTTCCTGCATCACACTGCCATCGTCCCTGATCTTGGTTATACCAACTTAGATCACGATCCGTCAGAATAGCGGTCACTGTTCGTGTTTCACCTGGTGCCAAATCGACCTTGTCAAAGTTTTTCAACTCTCGAATTGGTTTTTCAACTTCGCTGACCTGGTTGGCAACGTAAATTTCAGCAACTGCTTGGCCAGATCGGTCGCCAACATTAGTGACATCAAACTGAACCCTGACACGATTTCCCGTCACTCGAATACGTATGTTTTGGTAATCAAACTTTGTATAGCTCAAGCCATAGCCAAATGGAAATAGAACATTTTTTTGCTTCACATCGTAATACCGATACCCGACATAAATTCCTTCATGATAGCGTTCGTGATCGTGATCCATCCCAAATGTGCCAAAGGTCGGGTTATCCTCCAACTTAAGCGGGAATGTTTCAGCAAGCTTACCAGATGGATTGACGTCCCCGTATAAAACATCCGCAGTTGCTTCTCCAACGGTCTCTCCGGCAAGATAAGTTTCAAGTACCGCGGAGACTTGATCGATCCACGGCATTTCGACTGCCGAGCCATTCTGCAGAACCACAACAACCGGCTTACCCATTTGCGACACCGCCTTAATCAACTCAATTTGATTAGTAGGCAGTGTCATTTTTTGTTTATCAAATCCCTCAGATTCATACGACTCGGGATATCCGGCAAAAATAATAACCTTATCTGCATCTTTAGCCACTTCAAGAGCTTGCTCAATAAGTGCTTCATGAGTCGTTTCGTCCGCCAACTGATATCCCTGCCCATAAATCGCATTCGATCGTTGACTAATTTCGTCATACGGTATTGAAACTCGGTAAGCATTGACGTGTGAACTACCACCACCTTGGAAACGTGGTTTAACAGCTAATTCTCCTAAAACAGCCACAGTTTCATTTTGGTCAATTGGCAATGTCTGATTTTTATTTTTAAGTAACACCATACTGTTAGCTGCCAATTGACGGGCAAATTGATGTTGCTCTTCCAAATCATAATCCATGGATGATTCAGGTGCTGGCCATTGGTGCACAGTTCGTAGCACTCGTCGAACTGAATTATCTAGCTGATGTTCATCTAACGTCCCATCATGAACGGCATCAATAATTTCTTGTTCGGACTCAGCTCCTTTTCCCGGCATCTCTAAATCAAGCCCCGCCTTAATTGCCGCCGTGTGATCTGCAACGGCACCCCAGTCAGACATGACCAGTCCGTCAAAGCCCCACTCCTGTCTCAAAACATCCGTCAGTAACCAATGATTCTGCGAATTAAGGGTACCATTCAAAGCATTGTATGAGCACATTAAGGTAGCTGGAGCAGCTTTTTTAACTATTTTTTCAAAGGCCGCCAAGTAAATCTCTCGCAATGACCGTTCGTCAACATCCGAAGAAGCCGTAAACCGCTGATTTTCACGATTATTCGCAGCAAAATGCTTCACACTAACACCAACATGTTGTGACTGCACACCGTTCACATAGGCGACACCCATCTCACCAGTCAAATAAGGATCTTCCGAAAAATATTCGAAATTTCGACCGGCCAACGGGCTTCGCTTAATATTAACTCCCGGTCCTAATAACAGACTGATCTGTTCTGCCCGAGCCGCTTGTCCTAAATGTTCACCTAACGCTTCAATCGAACGACGATCAAATGAACATGCCGTCAGTGCCGAAGCCGGGAAACTAACGGCTTGGACACTATTATTAATGCCTAACGCATCCCCGCTACTCGATTGCTTGCGGAGTCCTGAAGGGCCATCCGTCATCATCACTTTTTTTATACCATACTTTAAATTTTCATGAGTAAACCAAAAATGATGTCCGCAAACGATTGCCGCCTTATCTTGTAAGGGAAGTTGGTTCAAAAACGATTGTGTAATTTCCATTGTGAGCCCCCATCTGAATTAAGTTTATGTAAGCGCTATTTTATTTATCATAACGCAGTAAACTTGTACCCACAAGATGAAACTCTCATTCTTTGAGAATGACATTACTCAGGGTCAATTGATCCAATTACCCCTTTAATTACGGCCTCATAATCTGTTTTCACGGTCTTATCATGCACTCCCCAAAAACTAACTGGGACTTCTTTTACTTTTTCTATTCCGCAAAACTTCATTGTTAACGCCAAAGGTAAGAAAATTTCTTCTAATGAATGCCGCGCAAGAAATCCACCCGCTTTAGTGGCTGTTTCAGGTGCCGCCCACGTTGTGGAGATTAAATAGCGTTTACCAGTTAACGCAGGACCGTGGGCATATTCTTCACTCGCATAATACGCAAAATCCATCGTTAAAATCTCATCTAAATAGCGTTTCAATCCCGATGGCACCTGATACCAATAGACCGGAAACTGAAAAATGATCAAATCTGCCCGCGTTATTTTAGCTTGTTCTTCTACAATATCAAATGAACCGGTCAAACTTGTTTCAACAGACCATCCTCGTTGTTCGCAACATTGTTGGTACTGTTGTACTAATGCAGCCGTCAACGCGCCCTTCGCATCGGGATAAGGTGTAGAACCGTTAACTATTAGAATATGCATTATCTTTCTCCCTAAATAGTTATTTCGAATGATGAATTAGCCGCCAACTAAGCGTTCCAAATATGCAAAACAATACGACGCAGTATCCTGATGATAGCCACGCGACATACGTCAGAATTGGCCATGGCATTAACAATTGTAAAATATAAAAACTAATCGTCATCACAATCCAGATAGCCAGTTTGGTTTGGATGTGTTTTTTTGCTTGTACTAATTGGTCATGTCGCAATCAGAGCCCTCCAATCAGCGCCATCAATCGACAATATCACCAATCAGAATTTCACTAAGTTCACTTTCAATCGTTTTTTCAGCCTGCGTTAACATGGCATCGCATTCGAGACAACGCCCATTACTCACATCTCGTTGAAATTCTTGTTGTATTTTGTGCCATTGATCGATTAACTGGTTAACATTATGTTTCAAATACTGTTGTTGTTCCATACTTTTTCCAAGCACGTTTCGATAATAGCTCCGTGCTGCCTGATAGCGTGTCAAGTTATCTGGTACCGCATGTTTTCCAGCCGCTTTTAGTGACTGATATCGCTTGAGGCTAACTTGATGGCTGATTAAGACGTGCAATTTTACCGGCACAGATGCATTGGCGTGTGGCGATCGTTCAGCAGCTAGCTGCCAATCACCTTCAGTCAAGTCATGATCGATAACTGACTTTTTATACTCTGTACAAATTTGATCAACGAGATCCGTATAATTGATGTATTGATTAACAAACTCATTAGAAAACGGCAGATTATAATGTTCATACAAGAATGTCACCAACAAATCAGTAATTGCTTCTTGCTTTTCTTGATTCAGCATCCAGTTAATCGGATCAAATAATGGCAGCGCCTTGTTTATAAACATTGCAATAAACTGTTTTATTTCAACAACCGAAGCCTCAGCCAACCGATCGCCATCGATTGTGGCTACTAACTGCTCTAATTTGTACGCTTGCTGGGCCGTTAAAAAGCCATAAATCATATCCGCGAATACCTCACTATCATTCATTGATCTACATTTATTTTAATCAATTCAAATTTAAACACAAGAAATTCTATTTCATGGTATAATTCCTTTAAAATGTTTAATTGGAGGGGCTTTCAATGACAGTCAAAAAAGCGTATACAGCAATCGCCTTACCAGCAGATTTGTCCGAAGAAATTGATACCGTTGCTAAGGGACTTGGCTTACATCGATCAGAATTTGTTGAGCAAGTCATCACTGAAGCAATTCAAAATTATAATCAAAAAAAAGAAGACTAACCGTCTTCTTTTTTAGTTCTTGCTTGTTTGTTTTGTACCGCGATTCTTCTTCAGGTACTTTGCTTCAGCTTGTTGACGGGCTTCAGCAGCTTCATCGAAGGTTTCAAAGCTCTTCAACAAAACATACTTACCATGAAACATTAACCGTGCCAACCAGCGATCCGTTTTTTCATCATAAGAAACTCCAATAATCCCAGAACGGTTCCGCTTAGAACGTTTAATCGAAGCATAGGAAACCCCATCCTTATTGTAGAAGCTATCAGACTTTCCACGGTAAACATCCATTGCTGGATTTTCACGATATTGTTTCCGCATCACTTCACGCCGTAGGCAGCCACAGCTTTTACTGTCGCCTCTTCTGAGTTGTACGCCATCAACTTCAGTGTAGTTTCCGCAATCACAACGGCATAGCCAGCGTAGATTGCCGTTCGTGCTTTTTCCCTGTGGCTTAATTGCGACTAATCTACCGAATCTCTGGCCGGATAAGTCGATTGCTTTAGTCATTTCTGGTTCCCCCTCTTGGTTAATGTTTATCAGCTAAGTTTACGAAGATTATGTATCAATCTTTTCAAATTAAATTCTCAGCTCTAACATTTGGAGCCGTAGTTTATTTACTCAATTTAATTAGTAACCATTTCGCTTACATTCAATGTAGAATGATATACTATATCGTTGCGTTTTTCAACTACTTTAGATGAATTTTTACTTGATCAAATCATAAGTTAATTCTATTAATTACTGAAAATTAGTTTTTGGTTTTCATTTTTAGTAAACTCAAATTACACCTGTTAATCAACTGATATTCACGTTTATGTTCTAAAAAAATATAATTTCATTCCAATAATTAGACTATTTCTTGCAAATCATGTTGATTATTATCAAATACTACCCAGGATTTTACATGGCTTATATATCAACACAGCGCTAATTTGACCTTATTTTCGCAATTAATATATCGATTGATAAATGATTAATTCTGTTTAAAACCCATTATTTATCTGAATTATTTTTTCAAATTTTATATTTTTGTAATATTTGATTTTTTATTTTTTTAATGTTCTATTGTTTATCTGAAATGTAAGCATTTCCTGTATTCTTGCCCGCTTAATTCTAATCCGCACCATCATTCCGCAATATTTTTAAAGGCCCTGTTGATCAGATCACATTCCATATATATTTTAGAGCAATTAAAAAAAATAAAGACCAGATTGAGAAAATTTTCTATGTTTTCCCAGTCTGGTCTTTAATGTTTACGCGTTTTGATTACAACACCTACACCTGCCACAATTATAATGGCTCCCACTCCGGTCATTAAAGTAGATTGTTGTGTGTGGCCCGTTTTTGGTAATTGGTTTTGCGGTGCATACAAATGGCGGGTACTCCCACGATCAGAAGACAAATGTTGCTTTTGAGTGACAATCACACTTTCATATCTTTTTTTAGAATTCGCACTTGTACCTGCACTTTTCTTGTTACCACTGGTTTGCACAAGTTGGTTAGTAGTAACCTGCTTATCTGCCTTTAAATTAGAATTCTTAAGCGTTGGAATTTGCGTTTCCTTCACGTTACTAGTTTGCGTATCATCAGTATGCCCCTGTGCGGGATGCTCAGCAGGAGTTGCTGGTTGTTTCAGCTGAGTAGTGCTTACTTGAGAAGACGTACTACTCGACTGGACTATTTTACTTAAGGCCACATTAGGATCCTGTGTTGCATTTGGCAAATGATTATAGTACCCGGCCTTCGTAACGCTTGTCGCACCGTCCACACGAATTCTAATTCGAATTCCCGGTTCCGATTGACTGCTTGCCATTGATTCACTTTGGCTATTTGTTACTTCGGCGCTACTTTCTGCTTCAACTTCATCAGCCCAAACTGATCTGCTACATACAGCCATCCACGCCCATATTATACCAATTATCATCACGATCAATAATATCTTTTTTTGTGGTTGCCCCAATAACCCTTTCAACCTGTTCATCACTAATTCACTCACTCCCAAAATTAAATACTCCCTTAAACGATTACTAAATCACATATTCAATTATCATTACTCATGAAGCGCCCTAATTCTGAGTGGTCCAAACCGGCGCTTAATCCAATCACCAATCGAACCATTGCCTTCTGACCATTTAAACCGTGGCAAAGAAGCAGCCACATTTTTTGCAGGTTGACGCCCCCACCAACATATGAATATACCGGCGCTACACTACCATTAAAACACCGTGAAACTAATACAACCGGTATATTCTGTGCAATTAATTTCTGAATTGCTGGTAACGTCTGAGGCGGCAAATTGCCAGCTCCCATTCCTTCAATTACGACACCATCAGTCGTCTCGGGAGTCAACAATTGGAACAACTGCCCGTCCATTCCGGCGTACGCTTTAAATAAATATACGCGATCAATTAATTGATGCATGTCTAGCGTGCGCTGTTGATTTAGCGCCATCAAAAATGACACCTGCGACTGGTGAACCATCCCAATTGGTCCAGTCATCGGCGCTTGAAATGTGGCTAAATTCGTTGTATGCGATTTAGTCACATATCGTGCTGGAAAAATTTGGTCATTCAATACAACCAAAACGCCTTGATTTTGCGAGTTTGCATCCCGTGCAACCGCCAAAGATGCTGCTATATTTGCCAATGCATCCGTGCCAATTTGATCGGTTGATTTCATCGCCCCAGTGACAACTACTGCACACTTCACATGCACCGTTAAATCAAGAAAATAGGCTGTTTCTTCCAAGGTATCCGTCCCATGTGTGACGACCACGCCATCATATTGATCAGCTACCTCATTAATTTTACGACTTAACTGCCACATTAACCGATACGTCATATGCGGTGATGGAATATTAAATAATTCGACTTGTTCGATCGTTAAATCTTTGAATGTTTGAACTAATTGAACAAGTGGATTTTGTTCAGTATCTGCAATGTCCCCATCATCATTGGTTTTCATTGCAATCGTGCCACCTGTATGGATCATTAAAATCTTTGCCACTTATTCTCACCTTTATATTTAGACTTCAATCATCATTTTACACATTTTTACACAAAAAAGGGAGTATCAAATTAGTATCTGATACTCCCTACGTAAAATAAAGCTTAATAATTGATGTAGAAGTCAGGGGTACTCCATGATTGCGTAAAGACACCAATCCCAGTACTTGAATTTTCAGCGGCAACGTATGAGCCGTTACCTAATGAAATAGCCACGTGATATGGTGCACTATCACTGCCCCAGAACAACAATGAACCGTATGGTGCGTTCGCCACATCAGTATGATGAGTCCCTAAGGTAGCTTGTTGGTAGGTTGTCCGGTAGCTGGAACTCAAGCCGTACACATATTGAACAAGGCCCGAGCAGTCAAACCCAGTCGATAACGAACTTCCACCATAAAGATACCCAATACCACCATTAGCAATTGCTAAGGCTGCAGACACACCGCCGCCACGAGCCATGCTACCAGTACTGGTCGTTGTGGTGGTAGAAGATGACGAGCTACTACTTGTAGTGGTAGTTGTCGTCGTTGCACTAGCACTGGTGGCAGTTGCCGTCGTTGAACTGGTCGTAGCACTTGAAGTGGTTGCTGAGCTGGTTGAAACAGCGCTGCTAGTTGCTGATGATGCAACACTTGAGCTTGTCGCTGCCGTTGAACTCGTAGCCGTAGCTAAACTTGAGGCTGCACTGGTGGCCACCGCAGAACTGGCTACAGATGAACTCGCAGCGCTAACACTAGTAGCACTTGAGGCTGCAACCGTTGCCGATGAAGTTCCACTAACGGTCGATGTTGTTGCAGCGTTCGACGTTGTCGCTGCGCTTGAACCGGTAGATACACCTGGAATATTAATTGTTTGACCTGCAATGATTAAGTTAGCATCAGCTAATTTGTTAGATTTTACAATGTCATCAATTGAAACGTGATACTTTTGTGAATAGCCCCAAACAGTATCTCCCTTTTGAATTTGTAATGAGTCAGCATGTGCAACTTGTGTGCCAGCCACCAATAATGCTGCTGCGCCCAAGGTCCCGACCATTGTTTTTTTGACTGCTGAGTTAATAATAAATCACTCCTAAGAATATTTTTATATTTAGTCCAACCGAACGTACTCAGTTGATGGGATCATGTTAGCGCTGTTAGATTTCATTTAAATGCCATCCTGATTACATATTTTTACAAATATTACAACAAAACTTAAAATCAAGTTCAAAAGTGCATGATAACGGGACAGTGTTTGTAACAAAGTCACAAAAAATTCAATAAATTCATTATTTCTTAAATAATTATGCATTTTTAATCAGAAAGTTAATAATTATATAAAATTCGTCTATTTATTAATAGGTAAATCTAAGCAGTTAAATTATTTTTTTGTGTTTAAGTTCCGTTTTCTTTTTTTATGACCATTAGATTGCATTTAAAATTATGGCCTCTTCATTTAACATTTAAGATATTCTATAATAAAAGTAAGCTTATAGATGGCACATAAGAAGGGATTGCTATGGAAAAAATATTAGTCATTGAAGACAGTAGTGATATGCAGGAAATGCTTGTCAATCTATTATCACCAAAATATCAAATTACAAGTGCCTATTCCGGCACCGAGGGCCTACTTCTGTTCAACCAAGTTCCCTTTTCGCTAATCATCCTAGATCGAATGCTCCCCGGAAAAAGTGGTGCAGAGGTACTGGCTGCTATCCGACTAACATCGCAGATTCCCGTTATTATTCTAACGGCCCTTGACGATGCCAGCGAAATCGCACAATTTCTTCTTGCTGGTGCCAATGATTATATTACGAAACCATTTAATATTGATGAACTAAGTGCCAGAATTACCGTTCAACTAAGAAATACCGCGCCGCAACAGTCCAAAGTTCTTACTTATCGAAAAATCACACTCAATTCTGCCCAGTTCATCATTTCTAATGGGCAGCATCAGTGCTCCTTAAAGAAAAAAGAACTTGCAATCATTCAACTTCTTTTTTCACATCCCAATACTATTTTCACAAAGGAACACCTCTACGAAACTATCTGGAACGAACCATTCTTGGATAACGAAAATACGATCAATGTTCATCTAAGTAATTTAAGACATAAACTAAATCAACTAGATCCGACGCACAAGTATATTGAAACCATTGTAAGTTCTTTAATAATTTTACCGTGATTAAGAATACCAAACTTTGTCACCATTTGATAAAGTTCGCCCAAAATATGACTCGAAATTAAAATTGTAATTTGCCTTGTTTGGTTCAGCCTGATCAGTAAATTGCGGAACTCAACGATCGCAATCGGATCTAAACCATTAATTGGTTCATCCAAAATTAAAAAATCAGGCTGATTTAATAATGCGATTGCTAGTCCCAATTTCTGTCGCATACCAAGCGAAAAATTTTTAAACTTTTTATTTTTAGTATCCGACAGTCCCACAAAGTCTAATGCTTCATCCACGGCATTACGATTAACGATTCCTTTAACCTTACAGTAATACTTCAAATTTTGACGTGCAGTCAATTCATTATTAGCAACCGAGGTTTCAATAACGCTCCCCGTTCGTGTCAGTTGTTTCATATACCCTTCACCATGAGTTCGGCCAAATAGCAAGATTTCTCCCTTATCTTGATGAATCAAACTGACAATTGTTTTCAAAATAGTTGTTTTTCCTGCGCCATTCCGACCGATTAACCCGTAAATGTCACCCTGATGAATGGTTAAATTTATATCATCCAAAACGACCTGTTTTCCAAAGGATTTTCTAACATTCCGTAATTCCAAAACACTATCCATAATGCTCGCCTCACTTTCATCCTAATCATAACCAATAACTATTAACGGTCTATTAACCCAAATCTTAATTATTTATTAACTGATTTATTTGCAAAAATTTCATTTGTGTATTTTTTAACAAGAAAATAGTGACAAGCACTTTTTTGCATGATATACTTATGCCAATCATTAGTTATGAAGTTAAAATTAATTGGAGGGATTATCATGGAAAATACCTTATTCGAAATAATCGACTTTTCCGACACTCGTGTGATTATTAAAGTCACTGCCCTTAACGCGCTGGATGTCGCCTTTCATCCATTTTTAGATAGCAAGATGGCATACATTTCCGTTCAACGTGGAGCCCAGCCAACCTTCTCAGTTATTAATCATGATGGTCATGTCACAACTCGATTCACTCTCACGACTGATGATCGTCATGTTGAACCCGTTGAACGCGAATTAGCCAGTGCTGTAAAAAATTTCGCCGCTCAGAAGCCAATTTTTATTAACCAATGTACGGATGCGCTACCTGAATCCATTCGGCCAATTATCAATCAAGACACAGAGTTACCTTATTCGCTTGTATTACACTTCGAAAACTATCAGGACCTCACACTTGATTTCAAAACTAAATTTGATCGTCAACAATACATCGACACCAAATTACCCCAATTTGCCAACTAAAAAGGCTCGTTACCTGCCACCTTATCTTTTCGGTGTCAGATAACGAGCCTTTTAAATGGCATCTACCATAACGAAGTCCCGTGCGCAGTACCAATCTTAAATGCAATAATACCACCAATAATAAACAAAGCAGCTAAAAGCAGTACCCACAAAAAGCCCCAGTCATGGCGCGGTGGTTGCTTTTCCGAATTTGCTTCCTTGGCAGAAGCGTAGTTGGCATTCGGATTTTGCTGCGATAGATTATTGTCATGCTTCACGGCTGGTCGTGGATTCGACTGTGTTTGACGCTGACGTTGAGCCTCAACGTTTCTTTCGATTCTTTTTTTAGCGCTTTCAAATTCTTCGTCAGTTGGCTGACGGCCATTTTTACTCTCGAACCGAGCGCTCCATTTTTTTAATTCATCATCCATGACAATCTAATTCCCTTCTGAATTGCGGTCATTAATTCATGCTTCAATTATATAATACAACGGTCAAAATTAATAAGAAAAAATGGTTTCGAATGTGTCATCCAAAACCATTTGTCGTTTTATTTATGTTTTAGATAGACTTCATAAAGTTGAGCATAGACATCAAGATTATTGTCTAACAATTGTCGATAGGCATGTGCCGTACTTGCATACGGTTCTTCTTCACCAGAACTCAATGTACTCTTAATCTTATTAAGGACCGTAATAAATTCCGGATCCTTTGCAGCCTGCTCCGCCAAGTAATAAACATATTCCTTGGCCACCTTAATCACCAGATCAGTAGGCATTTGCCAAACGCTGGGCGCTTTTTTCATCATGCTGATATCGCCCATTGAAAAACCATCATCCTTTAAAATCGCTGCGAACTCATGTTCATGCCCCTGGTATACCCCCATGAACTTATTCGCATTATCATAGTAATCCATAATATAATCTCCATTCAACAACAGTCAACTGTATGTATTTGATATCCCGTACTCCGTCCCCAAACGGTACAAGTATAAATCATTATATACTCAATCCCCTTGATGATTCAAATACTTATTCAATTAACATTTACTTTACTATCTGACACATTAAAAAGCCAGTTATTTAGCATAATTTCACTAATTCGGCAAAAAAATAGTGAGCACTCTCGCTCACTAATCATCTGTTATCTTTGTGGTGCCGTCGTACGATCGAGTACCTTACCCATTGTTTCTTGTCCTAATACCAAAATAGCGATCACGGCGATTAAAATCGCACCGAAAAAGATGCCGAAAATTAACGTCAAACTAACTTTTTGTGCGATTAGCTGACCAACTAGTAACGGACCCACAATTCCACCGAGACGTCCGACACCGGCTGCAAAACCTGTTCCGGTTCCCCGGACACTTGCAGTGTACTGTTCCGGTGAATAAGCGTACAACGTTCCCCAAGCACCTAGATTGAAAAACGACAACAGTATGCCCGTCGTTAATAACATCGGCAAGCCAGCCGCATTTCCAAATCCCAGCGCGCTAATTGCAGTCCCCGCTAAAAATAACGCCAACACAGTTTTACGGCCCCAACGTTCAATCAACCATGCGGCAACAAAGTATCCAGGTAACTGAGCCAAGGTCATAATCAATACATAGCCAAAACTATTCACAACGCTGTACCCTTTTAAAACCATCACACTCGGTAACCAAAGAAACATTCCGTAATATGAAAACACAACCATGAACCAAACGATCCATAGCATCAGCGTGGATTTGGCATTCTCCGGTCGCCAGATAGCCTTAACACGTTGCACAAATCCTGGCCGTTGTTTAGCCTCCTGCCGAACTTCATTTAAGGAATCATGAATACTGTAGCGTAAATAAAACGCATAGAGGGCCGTCAAAGAGGCTCCAATTAGTGCGACACGCCAGCTCCATCGTGGAATCACAAAGTACGAAATAACCGCCGCAATGAGCCAGCCGCCGGCCCAAAAGCTCTCTAGCAAAACAACAATCCGGCCCCGCTCTTCTACGTCCACACTTTCAGACACGAGCGTAGATGCGACAGGCAATTCTCCGCCAAGGCCCATTCCAACAATAAAACGAATGATAATAAAGATCAGATAGCTAGTAGCTAATGCGGACAGCCCACTTCCAACCGAAAAGATCAGTAACGTTAGGATCAAGATATCCTTACGACCAAACCGATCTGCTAGTGCACCAAATAAAACAGCTCCGACTGCCATGCCAATGGAACTAACGCTTCCTATCCAGCCCATCTGAACACTCGTCAAATGCCACTGCGGTGCGACCGCGGCAATCACGAAGGACAGCATCCCCACATCCATCGCATCAAACAGCCACGCAAATCCCGACGCGGCAAGTAACTTGTTTTGACCAACTTTTTTAATTAGAATCTCCCCCAAATTTTTATATTGATCACATTTTGCATGTGTCTTGACACCATAGGTGCAACTCATATCCTACTTTGCTTGGGGGTGTCTTGTCAATCCTAATTATTCATATAGAATTTCGTTATCTCTTAATTTCTGTCTAATTTCATCCATTTGTGAAGCTTGTTGCACCGCGATCAAATGACTATGAACACCATCTGTTAACTCAGACAGGAGATGGCCCTTAAAGCGTTGTAGGTGATACATAAACTGATGAACATCGGATTCATTCCGGATTGTCAGCTGTCCACTAAGTTGTCCGTATATCGGATGGTCAACAGCCACATTTAACACAGTCCCACCAGCATGAATAATCAATAGCAGTTCTTGTTCAGTCTGGGCCAACGTATGCTGACAAACAACCGTAAATTGCAGCGGTTCTACTGGTTCGGCATATTCATACCCCATCGGTGTCGCTAAAATATCCTCACCACCCGCACGAAGCAGTGCAATATCGCCCACAATGGTTTGACGACTCACACCAAACTCTTTGGCAAAATGAGTTGCACTAACTGCCTTTTTAGCGGATAACAAAGTGCTTTTAATTTTTTCTTGTCTTACTTTTCCATTTTCCATAAAATTGCCTACCTAACACTTAAATAATTACAACTTAATAGCTATTATTTTACCATTAAGTCACTGCCAGCCACCACTTCAATCCAAAAAATACCCGTCCAATTAAGACGGGTACGACATTATTCAGATAAAGCTTCCAGCGCAAACCGATTAATTAACTCCGCTGTTGCTCTGGCTAAAGCCATGCCAAACGTATACTCGGTTTGCGTACCATTCATATTGAACGCCAATGTTAACCGATTACCAAACGTCCCAGCGGCAATTTGATACATTGGTGCCTGACGAAATCCACCCGTCATAACAAATGACGTAATGTGATGACCGGTAAACTTTAATCGCTGATCATCAATGACGCCGAAATTTGTGTAAGCAACTTCTCGCACATGATAGTTGTCTTCCACGATTTGCTGCAGTTTTGCTAACGGTTCGTGCTGGTATTGTTTCAGCAGACCCGCTACCGAATCTAAGCACTGCATTTCTTGTTTACGCGTAATCATGGCTTGATGGAATCGTTCCACCAGCGTGGTGAACGGTTCATCTAGCTCAGTCACAAGTGACAAATTATAGCGGGATGTCATATTAGCGATTTGCACCGTCTGCTCTGGACAAGTCGTAAATTGACGCATATCCGTTGGGCACGCTAATGCAATTGAATGCGTTCCTGAAAAGCTTTGCATTACGCGACCAAACGCCGCCATCACAACATCATTAACCGTTACGTGCTGTTGATGAGTTGCCCGAAGGAGCCGTTTCGTTTCAAGTGTAGCTAACTGCACCCGCCCGACTTGATATTGCGATCCACCATCTGATTTCAATCGCGGCAATTTTAGTGCCTCGTCTGGATGATCAGTTTGCTGTGCAGCTGCTGGATGATAATCACGCACCAGTGTCTCAAGCCAATCTAAATTTTGACTATTAGTCACAGACTCAACTGCAGATGGTCCAGCTGAATAGGCCTGAGCAATAAGATAGAGCAACTGTTTACTGCCAGCACCATCCGTCAAAATATGACTAATGTATAGTGTCAACTTTGTTGCATCGCCAGTATCATTCCAATACACCCGCAATTGTGGCTCACGCATCAGATCCCAATTCTGGCCATCTTGATCAACATCCTTAATTGCTGGAAAAATTAAATCGGTCACATCATCCGTAACCTGAACCCACTGGTTAGTCTTCATCTCGTAACGACACAGTAACTCCGGTACAATCTGGCTCACAGCGGTCAAAGCGGTTTTAAAGCGCGGCAAATCTAGTTGTGGCTCAATTTGCATCTCCACTCGTACAACCGGATATAAAATGTCGAGTCCGATTGTATGCAAAATATTCAGTGGTTCACCTTCATACGTTTGCATCTGCTCATCTTCTTTACAAGTTTCCCTTATTGTATCACGATTCATGAAATCGTTTTATGAAGAATTCCTATAGTCGTTGATCCAACAGAGCTTGTTGTAAGTCGGCCAATGATTTACTCATAAACACCATATAACGGTCTGGATTGGTTAACCGTTGCGTTTCGTCTGGTAACTGCGCCAACCGGCCTTTTGAAAAGCGTTGAATTTCAAAAACACTTTTATCGGTTGACTGCGCTAAATTGACCGTTTGTTGTAACTCGCGTGCATCAAAATCCTGGATGACTGTCGGATTTTTAACACTCAGTGGATCACTGTTGATGACTTCCAGTGGTCGGCCATCAATACGCTCATCGGCCAAGGCAATCACATCCGCAAAGGCTTTATCCGTTCCGGGATAAAATAAACGATACGTCCGCTTACGACCTGGTAGCGTTATCTTCTCGCGACTGCCGCTAATTTTAATCTTCGGAATTATTCTCCCGTCACGTTCGATTGCAGCCATTTTATACACACCACTCAATACCGGAGACGACGAACTTGTGATCAGCTTCTCGCCAATGCCAAAGTTATCAATCGGCGCCTGTTCTTGAAGTAATGCCGTAATCACATTTTCATCTAAAGCATTCGATACCGTAATTTTAGCCTGCATAAAACCTGCTTGGTCCAGCATCTGACGCGCTTTTTTGGTCAGATAACCAATATCACCGGAATCAATTCGAATGCCCACCGGTTGATGACCGGTAGCAACCAACTGCTGAAATACTTTGATTGCATTTGGAATTCCTGATTTGAGCACATCATAGGTATCGACTAGTAATGCACTATTATCTGGATATATTTCAGCCCACTTTTGAAAGGCTGTCAATTCATCATCAAATGCTTCTACCCAGCTATGCGCCATGGTGCCAGCGGCTGGAATCTGAAATTGCTTGGCGGCTAAAACATTCGATGTACTACTGCAACCACCAATAATCGCTGCTCGAGCACCGTATGTCGCACTATCTGGTCCCTGAGCACGGCGCGCACCAAATTCCATTACCGGCCGCCCAGCGGCAGCATAGTTAATGCGCCGTGCTTTAGTCGCAATCAAAGATTGATGGTTAAGGATATTTAAAACTAGGGTTTCTAACATTTGCACTTGAACTAACGGGCCTTCAATCGTCATCAACGGTTCGCGTGGAAAGATTGGCGTCCCTTCTGGAACCGCTGTAATTTCACAGTCCAATTTAAAATTCGCCAAGTAGTCAATAAAAGCCTCATCGTAAAGCTTCAACTGTTTAAAATAGGCAATATCTGACGCATCGAAATGTAATTTTTGCAGTTCCCCCACTACTTGCTGTAATCCAGCCGCGATCACAAAACTGCCCTCATCAGGAACCCGTCGGAAAAAGATATCAAAAGTAGCCCGGTCCTTTGGTAACTGCTGCAAAAAACCATTGGCCATAGAATACTCGTATAAATCAGTTAATAATGCCAAATTCCTCAAAATGAATCCTCCTCAGTAGGTGTAAAGACACCTAAATGTTGGATTAATTATAGCACTGTTCGAAATTACTTGGCAAAAAACAATAGTTTCACTACGCAATGACGTCAATATCTAGGCGGCCTAAATTGGTAATTTCGGCACGCAAATGATCGCCGTCCTTTAAATATTGTTCTGGTTCACGTCCGACACCCGTGCCACTGGGCGTCCCAGTAAAAATTAAGTCTCCCGCTTGTAACTTAATAATTGATGAAAAATAATGAATCAGTGCTGCTGGATCAAAAATCATCTGCTTTAGCTGCGCCCGCTGCACCTCTCGATCATTCACCAAGGTTCGAATTTCTTGATAACCTAAATCATCAATTTCATCTGGTGTCGTCAAGTACGGCCCAATTGGTGAATAATGTTCAAATGACTTTCCGAGTGAAAATTGCGCGGGTGAATTTGCAAACTGCACGTCGCGATCCGACAAATCTTCCCCAACCATGTACCCTGCAATATGATCTGCAGCATCGGCGGTCGAAATGTTGCGACCAGCCTTGCCAACCACCACTACTAATTCAGTTTCCCAGTCGGTGCGTGGCCCATGACGGCGAATCGTAGTTGTTGGCCCAGTTAGTGAACTTGAAAATTTGGTGAAGGTACTCGGCGTTTGTGGCAGTGCTAAATGGATTTCTTTCGAATGATCAAGATAGTTCATTCCCACCGCTAAAATTTGATGTGGTTGCTTGATTGGTTGCTGTAATGTAGCCATTTGAAAGGTTTCAATTGGTCCCAACTTCAGCTCTGGCTCGGACATCAAAGCGGCCGCTACGACACTGTTACAATTAAGAATCGGACGTCCATGGTCGGCATCCAAAATTAAAAATGGTGATCCCTGTTTTCTGCCAATTTTCATTTAACTCTCTTCTTTCCAATAAGTTCCCAATTAGTTCGGCAACTTCTCCTCATAAATAGCGTGATCCAATTTGGCACTTACCGCCATTCATTGGACCACGCTATCATTTTACTTCATTAAAATTATCCGACCCGGCGCATGCCTTTGTTCGAGTAAGTCATGGCCTTTCACTACACCTTGCAATGTCAGTGGTAACGTCTTAAAAATTGGTACTTGCAACGTTTTATCAGATAACATCGTGGCCAGTTTTTGAAGGGCGATTCGATCATGTTGCGCATCTAGTGGGCGAATATGTTCGAACAGGACTTGAGGTTTGTCCTGCAAATTATTAGCTTCACCAACGGAAGCAGCTCGACCACCATCACGAATAACGGCACTGATTAGCGCTTCATTATTGCCGTTCATTGCCGCGTTAATCACAACATCAAATTGATCGGCAAACTTCTCATTAATATCTTCTTGATCATAAAATGCGAGCTGATCCAGTGCTAATGATTGGAGTGTGGTGTGATTCTTTGATGATCCCACACCGACAACATAGGCGCCAAGGTGTTTGGCGACTTGCGCTGCAATCATACCAACACCGCCGGTTGCTCCGTTAACTAGAACCCGATCGCCAGCCCGCACATGAGTAAATTCGGTCACAGCATTATATGCCGTAATACCTGGTGTAATAATAGCTGCGGCCTGCTCAAGCGAGACATTTTGTGGTTTTTTGATTAATCGATTAACCGAGAGTTTTGCAAATTGGGCGTACGCAGGTCCTGCATGGCCAATAATCACGTCATCGAGTTGAATCGTCGTCACGTCATCACTTTTAGCAACCACTCGCCCCACAATATCACGGCCCGGAATCACTGGAAAATGATTCCCACCAATAACCCCCATTCGCTGAATGCGTTCAAAGTTGTTAATTCCAACAGCCAATGTTTCAACAATTACTTGATTCTGACCCGTAATCTTTGGTTGATCAACTTCTAATTCTTCAAAAACGTCCGGTTTACCAAACGATTGGTATCCAAATGCTTTCATTGCATCACCTCCATGTTACGTACATTGTACACGTTTTCACTCTAAAAATCCTATTCCTAGTCTCCAACTTTAAAAAGATCAAAAAAGAGAATCCCGAGGATTCCCTTCTTTTGATCTTTTTAACTAAATTACACCTTGAGCCAACATGGCATCGGCAACTTTCTTAAAGCCGGCAATATTGGCACCTGCTAAGTAGTCTTTACCAAAGCCATATTGCTTAGCGGCTTCAGCCGATTCGGTGTAGATATTTTGCATAATTTTTTCTAATCGCTGATCAACTTCTTCAAACGTCCATGACAGGCGTTCACCATTTTGACTCATTTCCAACGCTGAAACGGCAACTCCACCGGCATTAGCGGCTTTGGCTGGTCCCAGTAAAACATCGGATTTATGGAAAATTTCAACAGCTTCCGGAGTACATGGCATGTTGGATCCACAGTTGACAACTGTCGCACCATTTTGTGCAATCCGTGCAGCACGGCCACCGTCAATTTCATTTTGGGTCGCACATGGCAAAGCAATATCGTAGTCTAAATCAAAGTCCCAAACTGAGCCTTCGTGGTATTCAGCCGTATCAACACGGTCAGCATAATCTTTAATTCGACCGCGTTCCACTTCTTTAATTTGTTGCACAATCTTGTAGTCGATACCATTTGGATCGTACACAAATCCATTTGAATCTGAAGCTGTTAAAACAGTGGCTCCCAGCTCAGCGGCCTTTTGAATGGCGTAAATAGCAACATTTCCGGCCCCAGAAACTTTGATCTTCTTACCGTCTAATGACTCATCCTGATCAGCAAGTAATGCTTGCGTAAAGTAGAGTAACCCGAACCCTGTTGCTTCGGTTCGAGCCAAACTACCACCATAACTCAGGCCTTTACCAGTCAACACACCAGCCTGGTAGCCACGAATCTTCCGGTACTGGCCGTATAGATAACCAATTTCACGACCACCAACACCAATATCACCAGCAGGGACATCAATATCTGGTCCAATATGGCGTTGTAATTCAGTCATGAAACTTTGAGCGAAGCGCATAACTTCGCCGTCTGACTTCCCCTTAGGGTTAAAGTCACTTCCACCTTTACCACCACCAATTGGGAGGCCGGTTAAGCTGTTTTTAAAGATTTGTTCAAATCCTAAGAATTTGACAATTGATAAGTTGACACTGGGATGGAACCGCAGTCCACCTTTGTAAGGTCCGATTGCAGCGCTAAATTGTACACGGAATCCACGGTTTACTTGAACGTTACCTTTATCATCGACCCATGGAACACGGAATTGAAAGGCCCGTTCTGGTTCAATCAGCCGTTCGATTAAGTTGGCCTGAATGTATTCGGGATGTTTTTCTAAAACCGGAGTGATTGTGTGGAAAAAGTTATCCACGGCTTCTAAAAACTCTGGTTGATTAGGATCTCTCTTTACAAGTGACGCACGTACGTTAGCTAAATATTCTTTTGCTTCTGACATCTACACATCATCCTTTCAATTCAAATTATTAAAATTATATCATATTAGAGAATTCTAAAAATATATTTTTCGCTAAAATTTATAATTCCTTGATTTAACAAGGAAAGCAATCATTATACTTTTATTTCTCTCATCAAATATTAATAATTCTTCATAATTTTAAGTGTGACTCTCATATTAATTCCAACTTGCTATCAAACTTAATAAGTTAAATATTGTTCGGAATCGCTTACAATATTTAAAAAATATGTTATCACTTTTTAAAACATTCTACATCAGGAAAAGCAAAAATGACCAATTTTTATACTTTTCTATCAGCAGCATGTATTAAATATTACCAAACATGGTTCTGTCACCCGCGGACATAAAAAAAGCGATGCATTTTTTCACTGCATCGCTAAAATTTAAGAACTAAATTTTACGACCCGGATTTAAAATGTTATTCGGATCAAACGTTAACTTAACTCGTCTTTGTAGATCAACAAGCTCCTGTCCTAATTGCGGCAAAACCCATTGCTTTTTAATTTCACCAATTCCATGTTCGGCCGAAATCGTGCCCTCAATGGACTGAACATACTTGAAAATTTTTGAAATTGCATCCTGCACGTCAGCTGGTATCGAGTCCGAATCTCGTGGAATCGCAATGTTGGGATGAAAGTTACCGTCGCCAGCATGACCACCTAAAAATGCCGTCACATCGGTAGTAAACGTTAGCTGTTCCACAAAATCAGCTAGATCTGGTAATTTTGACAATGGAACGGCTACATCTTCAACGATTAACCGACCATATGCCGCCTCAGCACGATAGTAGTCCTGACGAATTTGAATAATCTTTTGTGCATATTCCGCATCATCAGTCACTGAAACGTGCAATGCGCCTGCGTCACCTAAAATTTCTTGCAACGCTTCTACGGCCCCTGCCGGCGCCCCTTCAAGTTTGAAGATCAAGAGGGCCTTGGCAACACCACCATTGCCTAGATCCGTTTTCTCCAAACGGTCCAGCGCTTCAATCGAAGTATCATTTAAAGCTTCCATCATCGATGGATACAGCCCGCTGGCTGAAATTTTTTGAACGCCAATGCTCAATTGCTTCATGTCAGCAAAAGTAGCCAAGCCAGTGACAGGTTTGCCAAACGGAATCGGCAATAACTTGACAGTGGCTGCGACAATTACTGCTAACGTGCCTTCTGACCCCACAAGCAGATCGGTTAAATCGTATCCAACATTATCTTTAAACGTCTTACTTCCCGTATTAATTAGCGTACCATCGGCCAATACAATTTGTAAGCCAATCACGGACTGCTTAGTTGTGCCATACTTTAATGAACTCATGCCACCGGCGTTAGTGGCAATATTTCCACCAATGGAACTAATTGGTTTTGAGCCTGGATCTGGTGCAAAGAAATAGCCTTGCTTACGCACTTCCTTATCCAGATCAGCATTCAAGACGCCCGCCTGAACCACTGCGTACTGATTAGGAATATTAATTTCTAAAATTTGATTTAATTGCGATAAATCCAAAACGATACCGTCATCCAACCCTGCAGAACTGTTCACAATAGAACTACCAGCTCCCCATGCCGTCACCGGGATCTTGTGATGATTTGCAAATCTTAGCGTTGCCTGAACATCCTCAACACTGTGAGCTTCAACCACTGCGAGCGGCTTATATACTTTAACCACCTCTTGCGTGGAATCATCTTTCCCAAATTTTGCTAATGTTTCTGAGTCGGTAATTATCCGACCATCCTTTAATGACAATTCACTAATATCTGCCATCATCACGTCATCTCCTACTAAAATTTAAAGTTCTTAAATCAAAACCTAACCCCGGGTATAGTGTACCGCTAAACGGTCACCAATCCACTGAATAATTTGCACAATAATCACTAAAATGACGATTACGCTGATTAAAACACCTGTTTCATAGCGATTATACCCAAATTGAATAGCGAGATTACCAATTCCACCAGCCCCAATCGTTCCGACCATGGCTGAATAACCAATCAAACTAATAATTGTTAAAACAATTCCCCGAATTAATGAAGGCAGCGCTTCTGGGAATAAAACATCGGAAAAAATGAGGAAAAATCCAGCACCCGTTGAACGCGCCGCTTCGATCACCCCTTGATCAATCTCGGCAAATGAGCTTTCCGCAATGCGGGCAAAGAATGGAACCGCAGCAACGGATAATGACACAGCACCCCCCATTGGCGTATATGGATCACCAGCCACTAGTTTGGCGAACGGGATCAAAACAATCATTAGGATCAAGAACGGGAATGATCGGACAGCGTTGATGATAAACCCAACAACATTGTTCACGGCTGCCCGCGGTGAGAACAAAGGATTAGAGTAGTAGTACAACACTAACCCGAGAAGGGTTCCCAAAACAACCCCAATGATCCCAGAAATCACGACCATCTCAAACGTTTCCCAGAGCGCTTGGCCAAGGTTCTCTTGTAAAATTGTAATTGTTTCGCTCATTGTTCGTCCTCCTCAACACCATCAACCTTTTCATGAAATAGCCGAACCGCTTGATTGATCGCCTGTGGCTCCCCGGTAATAAAAATCCCCAGCGTCCCAATAGCGTTTGATTGAATAAACTCAATCCGCCCTTGCAAAATACTAATATCAACTCCGGCTGTTCCAGCAATCTCAGTAATTACGGGATCCAACGAGTCATCCCCGTGATACTTCAGTGATAGGAAACGTCCGTTTGATTTTCGTAGTTTAAAGCGCACCTCATCGGGTAGTTCATCATCTAAGAAGCGATTGACCAACCGTTTTGCCATATCTGATTGTGGGTCTGCGAATAGTTTATAGGCGGTTGTCTGTTCAACTAACTCGCCGTTTTCCATCACTGCCACCCGATCAAACAGGTTCTTAGCGACCTCCAACTGGTGGGTAATGAAAACAATTGTGATATGCAATCGTTCATTAATATCCTTTAAAATCGTAATGATTTCTTCGGCAGTTTCGAGATCCAACGCACTTGTGGCCTCATCACACAACAGAATATCGGGATCATTGGCTAGCGCCCGTGCAATGCCCACCCGTTGTTTTTGACCACCAGAAAGTTGGGCGGGATAATTAGCCTTTCGATCCTGTAAACCGACTAAGGCCAACAACTGATCAATTTTTTCAGGTTGTTGTTTCTCCGGATATCCTCCAGCAGTCAACGCAAACCCAATGTTTTGGGCAATTGTTCGATTGTTAATGAGATTAAAGTTTTGAAAAATAAAGCCAATTTTCTTCCGGGCTTGGGCAAGTTGTGACTTGTTGGCCTTATTGATTTCAACTCCGCTCACAGTTACTTCCCCGGTCGTCGGCTGTTGAAGTCCGTTAATTGTTCGTACCAGCGTTGATTTACCAGCACCGGATAATCCCACAATACCGAAGATTTCACCCTTTTCGATACTTAACGATACGTCCTTAACAGCATTAATCGTCGTCCTTTTTTGTTCAAAAGTAACTGAAACATTTTTGAGTTCAATTTGGCTCATAGTTTACCTCCTAGTTCCAAGATGCTGGCTTGTCAAAGTCTTTAAACTTGGAATCATTGATTGCTTTCTTAAATTTGTCACTCTTCAAAACTGATTTAACGGCCTTGGCAAATTTGGAATTCTTTTGACTAGTCTTTACAACAAAGACTTCCTTATAATCTTCTTGCAGTTTTTCAAGTGCCAATGCTGAACTTGGCTTGATTTTAGCATTCCATGAGTAGTTACCAGGAATTAATGCAATTGTCACATTGTCACGAGATTGTGGTAATTGGGCCGCATCCAAAGTCTTGAATTGCAGATTCTTTGGGTTAGACGCAATGTCTGACAAACTGGCCTTAGAAACATCGACATTCGCTTTCAGCGTAATGAGTTTGTTAGCTTGCAATAATTGCAACGAACGCGCTAAGTTGGATGGATCATTAGCCAACGAAACTTTATCGCCGTCTTTCAAATCGCTTAAGGATTTAATTTTCTTAGAGTAGATTCCCATTCCCAAGGTTGGTGTTTCACCTAATGCTGTCAGCTTTAAGTGGTTCGCCTTTGAGAAAGTCTTCAAATAAGCAGTGTGCTGGAACAAGTTGGCATCAATTTCGCCTGAAGATAATGATTTATTTGGTTGAACATAATCATTAAATTCTTTGATTTTAACGTTATAACCCTTTTCTTTTAATAGCGGCCCCATCACGTCTTTTGCCATATCACCATAAGGTCCTGGTGCTACCCCAATCGTGACATCCTTCAACTTAGCGTTTGAATTAGACGAGTTTAATCGTGTAATCCCAAAAATTGCTACAAATAAAACAATAATCACACCTAATCCCAATAACCACTTTGTATTTCTTCTCATAACGTAACTCCCCTTTTCCAATATGCTTTCTATTCCTTAAATTAAAAAATCGCCCTTTATCATTACTGATAAAGGACGACAGAGCCGTGGTACCACCTTACTGAGTGCACGTCTGCACCCACTCAATTCTAAGGTAACGGTTAGAAAACCGACATTAGCTCACCGGAGGCTCGCCAACATGATATTTTCATTAAGACCATATTCTTAATACTCAACACGTCCATCTCTCAGCAGTTAATGGCTCTCTGTATCCAGCGAAATATTAATACTCATCTTTTAATTTAATGTGACCATTATGAATTTTACGTGGCATTTTGTCAATGGATTTTTAATTAAAACATCATTATTCTCTAAATAATAATCATTTATATAACATAAAGTCGAACAAAGCCACGTCTAAAGTAAGGCCACCAACTCGGCTGGATGCCTTAAAATGATAGTTGCTCGATCGAATTCTCTTGGATCTTTTGCACCCCACACCGCCGCCTTAAATTGAATTCCGGCTGCACGGGCTGCCTGCTCATCGACGCGATCATCACCAATATATACCGTTTTTCGATGAACGCTGTCAGCCTTAGCTATCGCTAAATTCAGCGGAGCAGGATCTGGTTTATGCATGTGCGTTTCATCCGCCGTTACAACGACTGTCATCATTCGCAAAACCGCTGGATCCACACTTTTCAAATCCGCCCGACTTCGCGACGTTACAATTCCTAATGGTATGCCGGCCTCATAACACTGCTGAAGCACGCGCAGGATTCCTGGAAACAACGGTTCTGAAAATTGAGGAGTGCCTGCCAACTCTCCATACGCCTGCTCAACAGCTTGAAATTTATCTGGGGAAACTTGTAAAAAAGTTAAGGCTTGGTCGACTGGCATCGCAAACGATTGCCGCAACATTGGTAAAGAAACACGAATCCCATAGGACGGTAAAACTGTTTGCATAATTTTTTGATAAGCATCGAAACTATCTATCAACGTACCATCGACATCAAAAAGAATTAATTCCAGTTTTGATTGCATATCAGTCTCCATTTCTCACTAGATTGAAGCACGAACGTTAAGTGTTGAGGCGATAATTTGATCTTTGACCACTTGATCAGGTCGTTCCAGTTGGTTGATCACCGTTGTCATCGCTGCTTGCCCTACTCCAACCGCATCTTGCTCAATGCTTGCAATTGGCGGATTGGTAAGGGCCGTCCAATGCCAATCATCAAACCCACATAGGCCAATATCCGCCGGAATTCGTAATTGCAAATCATTAATCAACTGCATCACCTGCATTAGTAGTCGACTATTACTAGCAAAAATCACTGCCGGTTCCTGATTTTGTGTCAGTGTGCCAATCTTTTGTTTGATTTCATGGCGTATTTCTGGCGGTACAGATTCGGTAATCTCTAGCAATTCACATTGAATTTTGTTGCGACGAGCAATTTCTTTAACGCCCCGAACCCGATCAAATCGTGCCTGAGACACATCAATGGGTTCTGAAATGATCAAAATTCGCTGATAACCCCTTTTGGCAATCAAACTCCCCAAATGTCGCGTTGCTTCATAATTATCAACACCCACAAATGGCCATTGGTTAGAATCCGTCACTCGATCCACAAACACTGTTGGCAATTCTCCAATAATTTCTTGATAGTCGGTGCTCTTCCGACTCATCGGTTGAATAATAAGACCCTCTAATGACTGATCCTGCAATTGTCTGAGCGACTCATGCTCTTGCTCGAATGAATTATTCGAATCCATAATCAACAATTGATACTGGTGCACTCGTGCAACTTTCCCCGCGCCACTAATCATCTTAGCCGAATACAAATTTGCCATATCAGCCACGACAACACCAATTAACCCTGTTTTTTTGGTTTTTAACGTCTGTGCTTGACGATTGGGATGATAATTCAAATCCCGAATTGTTGCTTGAATTCGCTCACGAGTGCTATCAGACATCTTTTGAAAGTTACCATTCAGATATCTCGATACTGTTGATTTAGAAACACCGGCAGCAGTCGCTACTTGGTCAATCGTCATTTTTTTCATGAGGAATATCCTTTCCGTTTTGGTTATGATACCTTCATTTTACGCGTTCCCGACAAGTGGTGAAAGAGACTTCATGGATTTAGCCAAACATTTTCCACGCAATGAGTTCGTTAATAATCGCCACTAACCAAACAACTGGTAGGCCAGTCTTCATGAAGAGCCGATTGTCGACCTTGGTATAGGTTAATGCCCAAATATTCCAGGACTGGGTGACATCTATGGCCACGGCCAATAATGTTGGCACGTATAAAACCGGCAGTAAAAACCATTGCGAAAATAATCCGGTAGCAGTCAGTACTGCGGCTGTGGCAGCACCTGCACCCCACACATGAAGCGGCCCTCGGAAAAGGGCCAAGGGGGCCAATATGCCAAGACCAACTGCTAGCCACAACGTTTGATGCGGCAACAACAATTCAAAAATTGATTTAAACCGTGGTGTATTGGCCGTTGCCGACGCGGTAAACATTGCTAGTGCTAGTAGGAAAAAAATTAAATCCGCAATATCCGCAACCGCCCGTTTCATTGTCTGATTCATAAAGGTCAATCCTTGTCGCCCATGAGCTAAATGGCCGGTTAACAACATCGCTAACACAGTTGACAGAATCAAAGCCGGAACCGCATCCCAATGGAGCAGCATATTTAATAACACTGGCACCAACGGTATTATGTACGTTATATATTGCCACCGATGTGTGATCACCAGATTCGCCGCCTGTGAAGACTCATTGTTAATTTGTGAAATTTCATTGTTATGGATGTCTTTGGCATGCCAGAGTAAAAAAAGAATAACGGCGATCAACTGTACGCCCATTCCGATCCAGCCAAATTTTAAGTATCGAGTCCCATAACTAACCGCTGGAAAGAAAGTTTTAATTTGATTAAATAACACCACATTAATATACATGGGTGCACCAATTGACAGTGTAAATGCGACAACCGCAATATGTTTAGGTAGACCAAGTGAAAATAAAATTGGAATCAAAATCACACCAATTGCAATGACTGATCCAACACCGTAAGCGCTCACAAAAATCAGCATTGTGACCAAGCAGACCAAGATGGCCGCCAAAATAGGCCGTTTACTCCCCACCCGTTGTGTCTGGTGACTAATATTCCCCGCAATACCACTATCAACCAGTACGCGACCAAACCAAGAACCAAATACAATGTATATAATCGTTGGCCCATAGTTTAAAGCTGGTTGCGCAAAAATTGTGTTAATTGCTTTAGTAATTGGAATTTGCCCGATGACCGTCCATAAAATTGCCATTCCGATAAATCCAATCGTTAAATTGCCACCCTTTGTGATAAAAATGATGAAAAAGATAAAACTGATAAGTAATAAACAACCAGTCAATATATCCATCATATTGCCATCTCCCAAATAAAAGTTTAAAATTAAGGAAACCGGTTTCCTAACTTGCTTGCGCTTAGTATAAGCATCTTGGTAAGCGTTGTCAATTTTGTATTTAATTGCACTTTATCGACTCTGTTCAGTACCAAACAATTGACAGCTACGGTTTAAAATGATCAAATGGACTATGGAAATTAGTGGTTTTATTACAGAGAAGGCCTCGTTTATTGAGCTTAGGCCTCAAAATATGAATGAAGTGGGGAATCATCATGTTTAAAATTATTACCGATTCTGCTTGCGACGTACCAACGGAGCTCATCGCAGCAGAGCAGTTACAACTTATTCCGTTACATATTACCATTCACGGGCAGACCCTCGAGGATACAAAAAATGCCCAACAAGTTAGCGATTTTTATAAACAGTTGCAGGCTGGCAGTCCTGCAACCACCTCGCAAATTAATGTTGGTGAGTTTGTTGCTTGTTTCACGGAAGCTCTCAAAGGCCAGCAAAAGTTGCTATACCTAGGCTTTTCATCAGCCATGAGTGGCACCTTTAGTAGTGCGGTTGCCGCGCGCGAACTCGTCCTCGCTAAAAATCCACAAGCTGAAATTGAACTCGTTGATTCACGAGCGGCATGTGGGGCCATGGGGTTGATGGTTATGCGTGCCTGTCAGATGCGTGCCAACGGCCAATCCTTAAAAGCCACTGCAGATTGGCTGACTGAGCATCGGCTAATGTTTAATCACCTCTTCACCCTTAGTAACTTGGACTATCTCGTTCGCGGTGGTCGGCTCTCTAAATCGAGTGCCATGATGGGCCAATTACTTCATATTCAGCCGATATTGGGAATTAACCCAGACGGTAAAATTGAACCGCTTCGCAAAACACGGTCAATGAAGAAAAGCCTGCAATCAATGGCGGATCAGGCCTTAGCCGAAATTCGTTCTGACAGGCCAGCCCAACTATTAATTGCCACCAGTGATGATCAACAAGTCGCTGAGCAGTTGAAGCAACTTATTCTTGCCCAGCTACCAGATGCAAAAATTGCGATCACGCCGATTGGCATTACCTTGGCCAGTCATACTGGGCCAAACTGTACGGCTATTTTTTATGAAAGTTTAGCAGCACGTCAATAATGAAATTTAGTGGCTGGGAAAAACTCCCAGCCATTTGTTTTGCTTGTGCTATGATGATCTTGAACTTAGTTCACTGATTTTCACAAGAAAGGAACTTCAATATGCAAGCACACCCTTACTTTGATCTTTCACTGCTCGAACCAAAGCGGTTCTACACTCGTACCAAAGCCTGCACCATTCTTGATATTGATCCTGACGTGTTTGATACCATCATTTTTGCTAACATTCAATCATACTCAAATACGGATTCGGAAACTCGAATTTTTACCGGCGCCGAAATTATTGGAGCTGTCGATAAATACTATCTCAAAATTCTGCAACAAGCTATTGTTACCGACCTTTCGAGTCTCACTAACCTGAACGACTCAGACTTTCAAGCCAAGTATGGGGTTACTCGTCAGCGGGCCGCAGACATCACCGACGATCCACAGCTACTACGGCACATCTACGATCACATTTTACTTGAGAATTACTATCCAGTCCCCAAGGGCGAGCGAAAACGACACTAACCAAAAGTTTATTGTTAAATCTTCCCATTTAGTTGTACCATGTTAAACGGTAACTTATTTGAGGAAGAAGAGAATACATTGTCTAAACACAACATTTTGATTGTCACCTGTGCCCTGTTACTGTCCAACGCCATGAGTGGGTTGGATAGTACGATCATCAACACCGCGCTCCCCGCAATTATATCCGACCTTCACGGGATAGAGCTCATGGGGTGGATCGTTGCCGTTTTTCTCTTAGGAACTGCGGTTAGTACGCCCCTTTGGAGCAAACTCGGTGAACACCTTGGCAATCAGGTCAGCTATCAAATTGCTGCCCTCCTTTTTGTCGTCGGATCATTACTACAAGGACTATCGACAAATATTACATTTTTAATTATTACGCGGACCATTGCCGGTATTGGAAATGGCGGCATGATCTCGTTACCCTATATTATTTACGCAACGATGTATAAAAATCCCCGTAAAAGGATGCAAGTCCTTGGCTTCGTTTCTGCCAGCTATAGTACGGCAACAATTATTGGCCCATTAGTGGGGGGCTTTATCGTCGATGCATTCAGTTGGCACTGGATTTTCTTTTTGAATGTGCCAATTGGGCTTCTTTCTGCGCTCCTCGTGAAACTGTACTACCGGGGTGCTAAGGAAGTCCGTAAGACGAGCCCCATCGATTACGTGGGGGCTACACTAATGACGATTGGTCTTGTTAGTCTGTTGACCGGCATTGAACTGATTGGCATTGCGAGTTGGCATTTAATTGCCCTGACCCTTATCGTGACCATCATCTGCTTTATTGCCATGCATCACTTTGAACAGCATGTACCTGATCCGATCATCCCCGGCCGTCTGTTCAAAAATCGTTCCTTAGTAATTGACTTTAGTCTGTTTGCATTGATCTGGGGGGCCTTTATCGGTTTTTTGATATACAGTCCGATGTGGGCCCAAGGGTTACTTGGCACTACGGCACTCATTGGTGGTGCCACCCAGATTCCCAGCTCCGTAACAGACTTCTTAGGTTCGGGGTCCGTCGCTCCCATGCGTAAATATTTTACCCCACAAAAAGTGATCGCGATTGGGATTATTACCTTGATCGTTTCATTCGTTTTACTGCTTGTAATGGGAATTAAAACACCCTACTGGTTAATCCTGATTGCTGCAGCATTTGAAGGATTTGGCAACGGTGTCTGCTTTAATGAGCTACAAGTCAAAGTTCAGCAGGATGCGGCCGTAGACGACATCCCCGTGGCAACCTCATTTAGCTTTTTAATTCGAATGCTGAGCCAAACATTTATGGCTTCCATCTTTGGCATCATCATGAACCATGCCCTCCGAGATGGTGTTGCCGCCGCAAATGGTAAAATCACCATTGCAATGATGAATAAACTCAGTGATGCAACCAATCTAGCCTCACTGCCCACCCAATTGATTCCGCAAATGCGTGTTATCTTACATGCTGGCCTGCAAAACATCATGCTAGTGTCGTTAGTTTTAATGTTCATCGCACTGATTATCAATCTCTGGGCGCAATCAATTGAGAAGACTAAAATCGCAATCAATTTGGCCAAATAAAAAAATCCTGATTTTTCAGGATTTTTTATTTACGCCGATTTTTCTGAAATTCATAGAAGCTATACCGGACGGTTCTGTTTAGGTAATACGTCAATAATCCCATCACAACCAGCCATAGGATCAAGAATATTAAGGCTACTCCAGCGCTAATGTTCATCGCACCAAATGCAATCAACGATACGATTCCAAAGACAATCACTAGAGCAGGATAAAAGGTTCCCCAAAACTTTGCCTGTTTCTGCATTGTTTGTTCATCCATAACTTTATCCTCCTTTGTTCACATGTTTACGCCTTCATTATATCGCTAAAACGCATGCATAAACAAAAATTTCAACTTAATTTCCCTGAATTTGCGTCTTTGATCACTCTTAAATGATAATTTAGTTAAACCGATCCGCCATCTGTTGACTATTGTGTGAAAACCCTTTATCATTTTTCAAAAATACTTGGAGGTTTTGCCATGCAAAACGTTTATTTTAACCATGACGGTAACGTTGATGATCTCGTCTCACTACTATTACTACTACAAATGCCTAATGTTAACCTTCTTGGAGTCGGCGTGATCGATGCAGACGGCTATGTTGACCCCGCATCATCAGCATCCCGCAAAATTGTCGATCGTTTTGGTCACCCTGATCGCAAACCAGCAGCCATTGCAAAATCGAATTCACGTGCAGCGCATCAATTTCCCAAGGAGTGGCGCTTAAGTGCCTTTTCATTCGATGACTTTCCAATTCTTAACGAACATGGTCAACCCGAAACACCACTTGCCCAACTCCCTGCTCACCTAGATATGGTCGAAAAAATTAACCAATCCGATCAAAAAGTTAAGCTTGTCATGACGGGACCACTTACTGATTTAGCACGGGCCCTCCAAGCTGATCCCACCATTGTCAATAACATTGATGCACTCTACTGGATGGGTGGTGCGATGAATAGTCAGGGAAACGTCGCCGAGCCCGGACAGGATGGAACAATGGAATGGAACGCCTATTGGGATGCCGAAGCCGTCAAAACTGTTTGGGACTCACCGATCAACATCACCATGGTTGGTCTCGACAGTACAGATCAAGTACCGCTCACGCGTGAATTGCGGAGTCGCTGGGCGCGCCAAAGAAAACACCCAGCCCTAGATCTCATTGGTCAGGGATACTCACTCGTCCATTCGTTTGAAGCCAACTCGACTTACTACTTGTGGGATGTGCTGACAACACTTGTCAGCAATTACCCAGACTTAGTTGATTCAATTAACGTTAAAAGTGACGTAATCAGTACCGGCGCCGCACAAGGTCGGACATTCATCACTGATCAAGGACGCGACATTACCTTTGTTACCAATGTTCACGCTGAACAATTCTTTGATAAGATCGATGAACTAGCTAAGTTAGCTGACCATTAATCACACATCACATATAAATGGACCACGAAGAATGAAATCCCCCACAATCACTAGACCTTTGATCTAATCATTGTGGGGGACTGTAGCCTTAAAATTCTTCGTGGTCCATTATTATTCTCTTACTAAAATAACATCACAAGGCGCATTTTGAACAACATAGTTTGAATTAGATCCGACAATCATTCGCTCAAATCGGTTCAACCCGGTTGCACCCATCACGATCAAATCCACCTGTTTTTCCTTTGGTAGTCGATCTGCTAATTCCGTCCGCGCATTACCATAGTAAATCATTGATTCAGCCATCACGCCTTCTGACTTGGCATACGCAACCGACTCATTCATGATTGTTTGAATTTTATCGCGTACTCCACGGATCAGATTGGCATCAAGCTGTGATGATACAACACTGCCAGTTACCAATGGTACAAAGCGACCATCATCCTCGATTGTGACTAACAATAGTTCTGCTCGATAAAGTTTTGCCAATTCTACGCCACGTTCCAACGCTAATTTTGACTGATCTGAGCCATCAATTCCGACCATTATCTTCTTATATGCTTTCATAGTAGTTGCCTCCTATTTCATAAAACAATGGTAGCTATCGTTGTCTTTATTTTAACAGGTATTCTTTTATAAACATAATGATATGAATAACACTCATCTAATTTTACTATGATTATGAAAGTAAACAAAAAACATCAGGCCCACACGACTGATGTCTAAAAATAACTTTCTTATTTTTCACTACAAGAATTTCTCTTATATGTTTGAGACGAATTGAGTACCTCAGAACATAAATATTATGACATAATGAAAGCGTTTTTACAAGGTGCTTTCATTAATTATCATAACTTTCTAAGAAACTAAATCAAAAATAGCACAGTCCCTCGTGGATGTCCCCCACGTTAGATGCTGTGCTATTCTCATCATTTTTTAACCGTCTTAACACCGTGCTGAGTTCCCACAATAACTAAATCAACGATCCCAAGAAATAATCCATGTTCTACCACACCAACCATTGAATCTAACTGTTTAGCCAATGTTTCCGGATGATCGATCTTGCCTAAGTGCAGGTCAATCAGATAGTTTTTAGAATCCGTTAATACATGTTTGCCATCACGCATTCTAAATTCGGGATGAAACCCAAGTTGTTCTAATTTTTCAAAAACATGGCTAGAACCGAATGGAATCACTTCTAATGGAAGTGGAAATGCTCCCAACTGATCAACCATCTTGCTCTCATCAACTATCCACATATTCCGGCGAGAATTGATTGCTACAATTTTTTCCCACAGATGGGCGGCACCGCCACCTTTAATTCCATTAAAATCTTTACTGATTTCATCAGCACCGTCGATTGTCAGATCAATCTGGTCGACCTCGTCAATTGACTTAACGGTCATTCCAAGGGCACGTGCTTGATCTTCGGTTTTGTTGGAAGTCGCAACACAGACGATATCCATCTGTTCTTCTTGCACTCGTTTTCCCAGTGCATCGACCATGTATTGAACTGTTGAACCACTACCCAGTCCAACAATCATGCCATCTTCCACGTACTTTACGGCTTCTTGTCCAACCATTTGTTTTAATGCATTTTGATCCATGATCTACCTCCGTAGCCTACTTTTTACTTGCAGCGATAATATCCGCTAACCTAGGAATTGATGGCATAGCCCCTAATCCCTGAACGGTAATCGAGCTAGCGCGCTGTGCAAATGTGATTGCTTCCGTTAGGTTACTCATATCCTGTTTTAATTGTGAACTTAGTGCCCCAATGAATGTATCCCCAGCAGCCGTCGTATCCACTGCTTTAACCTTAAAGGCTGGGATGAATGAATGCTCACGATCGTTGGCAAAGAAAGCCCCTTTACTCCCAACCGTAATAATTAAATTCTTAACCCCCATCTTCTTGAAGGCCGCAAAATTATCTAACATTGACTGTTCATCCGTAACTTCAATACCCGTCAAACTGGCACTTTCAGTTTCATTAGGTACTAAAATATCTGTGTATTGAAGCAATTCTGGGTTAATTGACGCCGCTGGTGCAGGATTTAAAATAGTTTGAACGCCATTTTCCTTTGCAAACTTAAAGGCTGCTAAGGTCGCATCTTGTGGCGTTTCAAATTGCGATACAATAAAATCTGATTGTTTAATCTGTTCGTGAGCAGCTGCAACTTCCTTGGGTGTAAGTTTTTGGTTTGAACCGCCATAGATTACTATACTATTTTGTCCCTTTTCGTCCAACAAAATAATTGCAGATCCCGTACCGATTAGTGGGTCGACCGAGACATGTGTTGTATCAACATGATCTTCCTTTAAACATTCAATCATGAACTTGCCTTCGTCATCTTCACCAACTCGACCAATGAAACTCACATCGGCCCCAGCACGAACAGCAGCAATTGCTTGGTTAGCCCCTTTACCACCAGCAGCACTACTCTTATTTTCCGAGGCGATTGTTTCGCCTGGTTGGGGAATTCTTTTGATGGTTACTGTTGTGTCAACATTCAAACTACCAAGAACTGTTACTTTATTTGTCATAATTAAATTCTCCTCACTTATTTTTATAGTAAAACGTTTTACTACACCCATAAAGCAGTTGTGCTTTATTACAATTATAAGGTTACCATAATCAGTAACCGTTTACAACTACTTTGCTATATTTTGGGAGCCGTCGTACTACTTCTCTGAATTAACCGTACAGGTAATTCTACCACTTGTTGCTCAATTCTAGGATTGTTAATTCGGTTAATTAGTAATTCAGTCGCTAACTCACCCATTCGTGAAATGGGTTGTTGAATTGTTGTCAATGCTGGTGAAACATACTCATCCAAATCAATTCCATCATAGCCAATCACTGACACGTCGGTTGGAATTTGATACCCCAATTGTGTTAACCCCCGGTATAATCCGATGGCCATCTCATCATTGATGGCAAACACCGCTGTCGCCTGACTATCGACAACAGCTTGTGCACTTTCAAAACCACCTTTTTTAGTTAGTGGTCGGTAAATGGTCGTCACGTGACACACTTTCTGCGCATCTTGGGCGACAATCTCTGCCTTGAATCCTTTGACCCGGTACAAGATATTATCCGTTGCATTTTCAGGCATTACAATCGTAATATTGCGATGGCCCAACTCAAGTAAATGATCGGCGACTAACTTACCACCTAGCGTATCATTTGTACGCACTTGATCCCCATCCGATAACGGGCTCTGGTCCATCAGCAAGTACGGGATCGCATTTTTCTTGAGCGTATCATTCAACGTTTCCGAAGTAATTGTCGAACTGGCAATAATCATCCCATCCGCACCACGACTAATTAGTCGCTTCATATAATAATTTTCTAGTTCCGGATCATTACTGCCACTAAAGTTGAATGGCAAGTACTCAAACTCACGGGATACCCGTTGAATACCAGCAATAAAACTACTAAAAAATGGATTACCAATATTGGGTACCAATACGCCAATCGTTTTGGCATTGTTTAAAATTAAATTGCGGGCATTAAAGTTTGGAACATAATTGAGCTTTTTTTGATAATCTCTAACCTTTTTACGAGTATCCGAGCTGAAGCGGTCACCCTTACCGTTTAGGATCTGAGAAACCGTTGTAACAGATACTCCAGCTGCCTCGGCCAGTTCCTTAATTGTTGCTTTGTGTGCCATTGTTAAATTACTCCCCGCGAATTATTGTAATCGGTTCCAGTTAATGATACCATGCCAAGATTCAATGAAAAAGCCCTTTTACTGATCTTTCTGATCATGGGCTTCATGCCACTGCTTGATATAAGCCAGCCGTTGCTTAAACCGCTTCTCATTTCCTTGTTCAGTAGGCTGATAGTACTCACTTTTAGCCAATTCAGAGGGCATCGTTTGCATGGTTGTTAATTTATCGTCTGTCTCGTGTGCATACTGATAGTCCTTGCCGTAATCTAAATCTTTCATCAACTTAGTCGGTGCATTTCTGATTTGCAATGGTACGGGCAAATTTCCCGTTTTCTTAATATCACTTTTAGCCGCTAATCGCGCCTTGTAAATTGCATTTGACTTTGGCGCAAGCGACAGATAAACAACCGCCTCAGTCAAATGCACATCACACTCAGGCATGCCAATTAGCTGACACGCTTGAAATACATCGATTGTTAAGGAAAGGGCCCGCGTATCTGCCAATCCAATATCTTCACTGGCAAATCGAACCAACCGCCGGGCAATATAAATCGGATCTTCGCCACCATCAAGCATCCGTGAAAGCCAATAAATAGCAGCGTTGGCATCACTGTTGCGCATGGCCTTATGTAACGCAGAAATTAAATTATAATGTTCTTCACCATTTTTATCGTAACGTAACGACTTCGTATTAATTAATTGATTCAACGTTGCGGTATGGATCGTGACCTGTGCTTGCTGATGATCACTATTGAGCACGGCCATCTCCAGTGTATTGAGTGCGACTCTGGCATCCCCATTTGCAAATTCGGCGATCATTGTGATTGCATCAGTATCAATTTGAACATCTAAATTTGGAAAACCATTCGGATGTTTTAAAGCCTGCTGTAATAATTGAATAATTTCTGAGGTACTCAATTGGTGCAATACAAAAACTTTGCACCTTGAGAGAAGGGCCGCGTTAATCTGAAATGACGGATTTTCTGTGGTGGCTCCAATCAGGATAATGCTTCCCTTCTCGACAAATGGCAAAAAAGCATCCTGCTGTGCCTTGTTAAATCGATGAATTTCATCCACAAAAACAAGTGTCCGTTCTCCAAACTTGCGATTATCTTCGGCCTCCTCCATAATTTGACGAATTTCCTTGATGCCACTTGTAACGGCACTAAACGTCACAAAATGAGACCGAGTCTGATTAGCAATAATTTTTGCCAAGCTTGTCTTACCAACTCCTGGCGGCCCCCAAAAGATCATTGATGAAAGCTGGTCCGAATCAATAATCTCACGTAAAATTTTGCCCGGCGCAATCAAGTTAGACTGACCAACAAATTCATCTAATGTCTGTGGCCGAACCCGGTTTGCAAGCGGCGTATTTTGCACCTGATCAGAAAATAAAGACTCCTGCTCCATCAGAACCACCTCCTCAGCAATCATTTTACCAGCATTATTAGAAAACCGACAACTAATCCAGCTGACGAGCAGCCAAAGCAAAGTTCCCCACCGTTGCAGAGCCATTGCCCGTAATCGATGGCATTACAATATAATCTTCGAGTGCGCCAACATCGATATAATCATTCATCAACTGATGAAATGCGACACGAACCTTGACCAGGAAGGGTTCGCTAACAACCCCGCCACCAAATACAATTCGCGTTGGCCGCAGGAAAAGTGTCGATTGAAGTGCTGCTTGTGCAACGTAATAGGCCATAATATCCCAAACATGGTCACTCATTGGTACATCCATCCCCTTATGGCCAGTCCGCACTTCAAAGGTCGGACCAGCAACTAGGCCCTCCAGACAGTCTCGATGATACGGGCAGATGCCGTCAAATGCCAAATCATCAGGATGGCGTTTCAATCGAACATGACCGACTTCAGGATGCCCTTGGCTACCTAAAAAATGGCCAGCGCTAATCATCCCCGCACCCACACCAGTACCAATTGTGAAATAAACCAGTGAATCAACCGAATGGCCGGTATGTTGCGCAAACCAGTATTCACCATAGGCCGAACCATTCACATCAGTCGTCCAATAAATGGGGAATTCAAAGTTTTGCTTTAAAAACCCTAGAAAATCAATATTGGACCAGCCTACTTTCGGGGTCTCAGTAATATATCCGTACCGTGCGGCTGATGGTCGAATTTCAATTGGGCCAAAGGAGGCTACCGATAGTGCAACAACCTCCTCAAACTGTTTGAAATACGCGACTGCTCGTTGCAAGGTTTCGGTTGGTGTAGTTGTGGGAAACTGAATCCGATCAACTACTTCACACTGAGCATTCCCCACGGCACACACAAACTTTGTACCACCCGCTTCAATACTTCCAAATAACATGATAGCCTCCAATACCACATGAGATCGTAACCCTTTGATCATTTCAATATCAGCCTTTGATAAATCTAATTTTCATATTATAATATGCTTATCAGAGGTGATTTGATGAAAAAGTTAACAATCCTCATCCGTAGTCTAAGTATTATTTTATTTGTCGTTGCGCTTGTCGTTTTCTTCCAGGCGCCGGCATTAGTTGCGACCCACATCGACGATTTGGGACACGCCGATGCATTTGGTAATCGTAGCTACCTGTTCATATTACCAATCATCTTCATTTTTTTAAATGAATTAATTTTGATGGTTTTGAAACATCAGCGGTACAAAGCACGCCTGGAAAAGCTTCCGATGCTACAGCCCAAAGAATGGTACTGGTTTGCCGCGCTGGTGGTCGTATTAGTTATTTTTGCTGGTTTAATCGTTCAGCAAAGCATGCTTGGCCACTCATAGTTATTAATGCTAAAAAGCTCGTACCTTCATATCGTGGGTACGAGTTTACTTATTAGGCGTCTGTTCCTGTTTGATTGCCAGTTGTGCGACTAAATTTAAATAGTTAAACGCTTGATCATAATTTGGATTAAATAACATATCCACAAAGGCCAACTCGTCAATTGTATTATGATTTTGAATGGCTAATGAAATTGTATTGGCAGACTGTGCAATTTCATGACGACTGAATAGCTGGGCACCCAATACTTCTCGATTCTGACGATCATAAACTAATACGATGGTAACTTTTATTGGTGTTCCCATAAAACTATAACGATAGTTGCCTTGATAACAAACAGACGCAACGTGATCATTGATCTTTTGAGCATTTTTCAGGGTAATGCCGGTCGTTGCAATATGATAATCAAAAATTTTCAACGCTGCTGTAGCTTGAGTTCCCATCGACTGCCGCCGATTACCAAGCACGTTATGTCCAGCTAAAATACCAGATCGAACAGCATTGGTTGCCAGTGGGATGTAGGCATCTGCATTCGTGGGATTATAGTGAGTCACACAAGCATCACCCGCTGCATATACATCTGGATCAGACGTTTGCATATAGCAATTGGTAATGATCGCATCATGTCGATCAACTTCAACCTGATCACTAACCAGTTCTGTATTCGCACTAAATCCGGTACATACAATTGCCAAATCGGCGCGGAGTAATTCATGCTGTGTTTGAATACCAACATGATCACCATCACTGATAAATGCATTAACACGATCATTGATCAAAACCTTCACTTGATGTTCACGTAGTAACGTTACCACCTCTTGTGATAAAAAAGGATCAACATAATTGTTAAGTAATTGATCATTGCCTTGAATCAGGATCACGTCATGTCCCGTGGTTGCGAAGCTTTCAGCGATTTCAACACCCGAATATCCACCACCAATTACGGCAATGGTATGGCTTTTTTCAGCTTGACGTTTGATTCTTTGCGCCTGTTCATAGCCCTTACAAAACAGAACTCGTGAATCGTCAACACCAATAATCGGTGGTACATTCACATATGAACCGGTTGCAATAATCAGCTTATCATAATGGTCCTGAAAGATGACCTTCGTCGTCATATCCTGACAAAGCAGTACTTTTCGTTTCGTATTAACTTTTAAGACGTCGTGTCGAATTTTCACTCGGGCCCCTAATTCACTCAGCTGCTCTGGTGAAAAATACATCATATCTTGAAGCTCTGCGACTTGCTGGCTTAAATAAAGGGCGATGCCGCATGACAAAAAAGAAACATTATCATTTCTTTCATATACCGTTACCTGAGCACTTGGTTGCTCAGTCAAAATCTGAATTGCGGCGGATAGCCCCGCATGTGTGCATCCAATGATTGCAACTCTCATAACTACTTTATCCTCAAATCTTCATTCATGGTCCGTTTTTTCAATTTTTAATAAGTGTGGTTTTCCATAGTAATATCCCTGCCGGTATTTAATCTCCAATTCATCAGCAACTTGATCGTCAGTGCGATCCTCAATTCCCTCAATAATGAATCGCTGCCGATTATCATGAGCAATTTTTTGCCATCGTCTAATCCGGCGCTGTAGTGAACGATCTTGGATATGTTCATCAAAATTCTGTAATGCAAATTTTAATTCCGCAGTAATTGGCAAAAAATCTTTAATATGCTCATAACTATTTTCACCAGTGCCAACGTCATCAAGTGAAATGTCCATTCCGTGTTCCCAAAACCGGCTCAACATGCCTAATAATTCCTGATTAGAGATCTTTTCATCCCCTGGTTCTTCTGTCACCTCAATAATTAGTTTCAGGGGTCTCAGTCGATCTTGACATCGCATTAAGGCATCATCAACTGCCTCGTTCATGATTTGAGTTCGGTTCAAGTTAAAGGACACTGCACCAACTTTTAGCGCTAGGGACGCGGTCGTTTTCAATAACGTATCCACCATAATGTCAGTCGGAATATCAGAAAAATACTGTGGTAGCTTCCATCGATCATCAATCAACTCTCGAATGAGCAATTCATAGCCAATAATCGAATTATTAAATTTATTCAGTTGCGGTTGAATGAAATATCGATACATTTTTTACCCTCAAATATGTTTCATTTAATTAATGTATGTATAGCTGTGTAAATACTATAGTATTTTACTCCGTTCATCCGTATATGAATAGTACTCATTTTTAATCTGACACTTTCATCGCCTTTAATTCAGACCATCATGGCCTCACTTTCTACCGTTGTGGCAATCAATAAAAAACACTTCTCCGATTCTCACGAATTTTAGAAGTGTGTTCAAATTATTGCTCATCAAAAAAATTAACCATCAATTCATTAAATTGACGTGTCTGTTCAGCCATCACAATATGGCCTGCATGTTCCACCACTACGGCTTGGCCTCTTAAACTTAAATCCGCTGCGGCCTGCGCATGATCACTTGACCAAAATGGGCTTTGTGCCCCCGCCACAAAGAGCAGCGGACAGGTTATTTCACTAATCACATCTCGCCAATCCTGAAATGCATGGTCATACAGCAGTGGCCGATTTAAATCATAATCAAATTGATAGCCACGTTGTGCACGTTTGAGTGTTCGATAAGTATCGTCATCGATTCGTTTCACAGTTGTTTTTACGCCATACATTTTTTCAGATGCGCGTGGAAAATTTTGCCAAGTTAAGTCGAGAAGGCCATAGGGCCAACTACTATCCGTAATCATTTTTGGTGATTGATCCACGGAGATCATTTTATTGAGTTTTTGATCACCAAATAAGGAACAATATGCCCAAAAAGCCGCAGCGCCCATAGAATTTCCCATCGCATTAAAGCGTGAAATTCTAAGATAACCTAATAATTCCTGAATATCCTTTCCCTGACGGCTCATCCGCAATCCCTTAGACGTTGGCTGCGAGCGTCCATGATTCCGCCGATCTAAGTTAATAACCCGATAGCCGTGCGTCAGCAGGCATTTAACTTGTTGCGCCCATATTTCTTTAAAGCCCGCATAGCCGGTCGTGATCACAACCGGCATTCCGTGCCCCTGATCTGTATACTCCAATGACACCCCATCACTAGTTATAAACTGCATCACAATGTCCTCCTTTCATCGGCTGTTGCCGATACATATCGATTAATTGGTGATCGCGATCAAAAGTTAGTACAACATCCGCATATTGTTTGGTAGGTGCTACATATTGCTGATAATTAGGAACATCCACTTCCGCCCATGCAGTCGCAACCATTTGCTGAAAGTTCTTAGATTGCCATTCATTCATATGAGCTTTTTGACAACGTTCTTGATACCACTGGTAGGTATCATCGGCTGCAGCTTCTAAAAAAACACCAACATCCAGCAATTCATAAAAGGGCGCCTGCATCGCCATTAGCCCCTCCACCACCACAATATCGGGACAATTAATGTAAGTAAGACGAGCACTAACATCGTTAATTCGGTGATCGTAAATCGGTAGCACAATCGATTGATGAGTTGCCAATGCTGCAATAAAATCATCAACTAACTTCAAATCATAGCTTTCTGGAAATCCTTTCCGGTCAAACAACGCTTTTTGTCTCAAAACTTGATTGGCAAACAAAAAATCATCGGTACAGATTAACTCAATTTTTTTATCGGTCAGTGTCTGTTGTAATCGTCTCACTAATCGTTTGGCAAATGTTGATTTTCCAACTGCCACGTTGCCCGATATACCAATAATTATAGGGTTTGTAGCTGTTTGATCATGTATAATAGAGGCGAGTAAATCGTTATAATAAATGGATTCTAACTGTTTCATAATTAGACACGCATCCCTTCGAAAAAGACATGGAGGCCATCATGGATATTAAGCATATCGAGTATTTAATCTGCATTGTTGATAGCGGTTACAATTTAACAAAGGCAGCGACTCGTTTACACATTTCACAACCAGCACTTAGTAAATTTATCAGTGAACTTGAGCGAACAGAAGATAACGCCGTTTTTACCCGAAAACGCAACCGCATTATTGGCTTAACCGACTCCGGTGAAGAACTCATTGATCGTGGTCGAAAACTTGACCACGAATTTAACCAAATGCTGGCGGCATTTCATTCCACCGCTCAGGAAAATCAAGGTACCGTTCGAATCGGGATTGCCCCAGTCATTATTTCCACGCTCTTCAATGAAGCTATTCCACACTTTATTCAAGAAAATCCGTTAATCGATCTCAAAGTGGTCGAAACTGGTGCTTATGAACTTCAAAAAATGCTCATGTTACAAGATATTGATATCGCAGTCCTAGTTTCACCAGCCACCTATCCTGGTATCCACGAAGACATTATTGTGCGCGATTCAGTTTCAGTTTGGTTTAATAAACACCATCGATTCCATGATTTTGCTGGATCGATCCCCTTTGAAGAAATTGCTAAAGAAAAAATTGTGTCCCTCGATGACAGCTTCATGGTGACCTATCAATGGAAACAGCGGTTACGTAAACTTCAAATTGAACCACACTTTTTCTTCCAATCAGGTTCATGGGATTTAATTCTCAATATGTGTGAGAAACTAAACGTTGTGACCTTAATGGCCTCGCCAATTGGTCGTAATTTTGCCGGCACAGCCATTGAACACCGGCAGGTTAAACCGTTCTTCCCGTGGAATATCAGCCTATGTACCCTGGATAATGCCAAACACGAACCCGTTGTTGACTTCACCCAGGAATGGTTCCATAACTTTTTTATGCATTCAGATAAGCACTAATTTGTCACAGCAACGGATTGTGTCGCCTCATTCACAACACTTCCCATTTTTGCTGGTTCGAAAATACGCTTATCCATGTACTTAAGGTCGTCGCTAATTAATGGCTTAAACGCCATATGATTTAGCACATCACGGTACAAATCAACTCCCGGTGCAATTTCAATCAATTCGATACCATCCGCAACTAGTTTAAATACGGCTCTTTCAGTCACATAGTAGACATTTTGTCCATTCTCATAGGCAACATGACCGCTAAACGTAATTTGCTCAACGTCCTGAACCAGTTTATCTTTCTTACCTTCCTGCGTGATCTTTAGTTGGCCATCTGCAACTGTTGCGCAGAATCCGCCCGCAGTGAAGGTCCCCGTGTACACAGTCGTTTTGGTGTTTTGTGTAATATTGACAAATCCACCAACTCCGGCAATTTTAGGACCAAATTTTGATACATTGATGTTGCCATGCTGATCTAACTCGGCTAGACCCAAGAATGTGATATCAATTCCCCCACCATCATAGAAATCGAACATATATGGCTGATCAATTGTTGACTGTGGTGAAATCGCACACCCAAAGTCACCGCCCCCAAGCGGCACCCCACCAAAGGTCCCAGGTTCAACTGTCGTAATAATATGGTTGGCGGCATTTTCTTCCTTGAGTACTAAAGATACCGTTTCTGGATACTTACCAATCCCATAGTTCACGACGCGATCTTCAGGCTGTAAAAACATTGCTGCCCGCCGTGCAATCACCTTTTTAACATCTAATGGTACATTAATTGCTCCAGCCGCCTTAATAACGGATGCCTTAACAAAGTCTGGATTATAGTTGGTAGCCGTGCTTTGCTGTGTCATCGTTTCATCATTCGTTTCACAGACACAATCCACCAGTAACCCGGGAATTCGAATGTCCTTTGGCGCCATTGATCCCCGTTTAACAATCCGTTTCACAGACACGATCACCTTACCACCGTTATTGTGAGCGGCCATTGCGATTGCCGTCGATTCCAATGTTAATGGTTCATCTTCAAAGGTGATATTGCCATCCTCATCAGCGTACGATCCTCTGAGTAAGGCTACGTTGGGGCGCGGTACTTCATATGCCAAATACGCCTTACCCTTGATAATCATTTTGGAGACTAGATCTTCTTTAGCCGCGGTATTAAGTTTGCCCCCTTGTAAATCAGGATCAATAAAGGTACCTAATCCAACACGGGTAATATGCAGTGGCTTGTGCGCCGCAGAGTCCCGAAAAATCTGTGAGAGAACTCCCTGGGGGAAGCAGTACGCTTCAATTTTATTTTCTTCGACGAGCGGTTCTAGTTTAGGTGCGAGTGCCCAATGTCCGCCAACGATCCGTTTAATCATCCCTGGCTCTGCTAGATTATTAGTTCCCCGATTCTTCCCATCGCCAATCCCAGAGGCATGATACACCGTCAAATCACGCGGATGTCCAGTTTCAAGATAGGTTTGATGCAAGTTTTCCAGAATTTCTTCCGGTACATCTGATCCTAGAAATCCTTCCAGAGCGATGGTTGCACCGTCAGGAATTTCACTAATGACTGCTTTACTATTAACAAATTTCACTGACATATTGAACATCTCCTATGGCCGTAATTGCGTAATTTCATCGTAGTCAACACTGTCGTTGTCCGCACCCTCAACTTCAAATCCGTTGATTTGCATGAATTCTTTTCTAAACGTATCGTAAGCTGTCAAATCCGTGTTGAAGTTCTCAGGTGTGATCTGTTTCATTAATGCTACTGTTTTGGCTTGGGTATCCGCATCTTGTTCCCAAGCATCTGGACGGAGTCGGCCACGATCATCGATTTCAGGCTTGTCTCCATAAACCATATCTCTAAATAAACGATCCTTATGCATGATCGGTGTCTCATGGGTGCCTTTTTCAAGCATTACTTTATATAGTGCAATGCAGTACACTGGGAAGATTGGAATCACAACCGAAGCTTTCGTTGTCACAGCTTTTGAGACACTAATTAACGACTTTCCATGAATATCATCAATCATTTTTTGAATCTTGTGTGATGATGCTTCAGCAGCATCCTTCGCCTTTCCTAAGGTACCTTCGTGGTAAAATTCGTACGTAACGGGAGAGCCAATGTACGAATACAAAATGGTTTTAAACCCGTCAGCCAATACACCTGCATCCTTCAAAAATTGAACCCAAAGTTCCCAATCTTCACCACCCATCACGTGAATCGTTGCGTCAATTTCATCCTGGGTTGCGCCTTCAATACTTTGTTCAAATAGTTCATTTTTTTCAAGATTAACGTTATAGCCCGTCACCGTCTTGCCCACGGGCTTAATCTGTGAGCGCCATACTTCATTGGGGTTCTCCGGATTCGTTCGTTTTGGTGCCGCGACAGAATAAACGAGTAAATCAATTTTGCCACCAAATTCTGACTTAATATAGTCTGTCACCTGTTGTTTCATGTCCTTAGTAAAGCAATCTCCATTGAAGTTCTTCGCAATTAACCCCGCCTTCTCGGCTTCCTGCTTGAAATAGATATTATTCCACCAACCAGCTGTCCCAAGCATTGTTTCATCTTTTACTGGCCGTTCAAAGGCTACACTAATGGTATCTGCACCCGATCCAAAGGCTTGTGTAATTCGACTGGCAAGGCCGTAGCTAGATGAACCACCAATGATTAACGCCTTCTTCGCACCATCGTAGTGCCCCTTATTCTCAACATAACTGATTTGGTTGAGAATCTCTTGACGACACCCATAAGGATTAACACTCCGAGCGACATTTCCCATGAATTTTTGATTGATTTTAACCATTTTTCCTGACATGCTGATTACCCCTTTGTTTTAGACTGTGGTTTTTAAACTGGAAAGTGTTTATGAACCATCTTAAACGAGTTAGTTTATTTTTTCGCAGGAATGACAGTTGCCCGTCCATCGGTAACAATCGTTCCATTTTGATTTGTAACCTTTGTCTCAATCTCAACAATTTTAAACTTGGCTTTTGTAACAATTTTTGCGACTGTCGCTTGTGCAACCAGTACATCTCCAAAATGAACTGGTGCCTTGAAATTCAGCGTCTGACCAAGATACACTGCACCCGGCCCGGGCATCTTCATTCCAATCACTGCCGAAATCAGTGATGCAGAATACATTCCGTGTGCAATTCGCCCACCAAACTGGGTTTGACTCGCAAATTCATCATCCATATGAAGCGGATTCTCATCGCCCGTAATCTGCGCAAATCGTTCGATATTCTCTTGAGTTACCTCCTTACAAAATTCACTTGTCATCCCAACTTCAATCTCGTCTTCTGTAATTGTATGGTACTTTTCCATGAGATTCGCCGCCTTAATTCGAGCATTCACAAGTGACAGTAATCAAACAAGCTTGTCTGTTATTCTTAGATAATTATCTCTGCCCTAAATGTAACCGCTTTCTATATTTTTCACAAATACTCAATTTTCATATCGTCGATAACCATATGTTATGAGCTTGAATTATCAAGCATTGAGCCAGATTTTAACGTATATTTTTCACAAAGTTTATTTAACAGGGAAAAAGGTCACGAATAAAATAGCACCGAGAATTCCACCGACAATTGGTGCGACGACTGGCACCCAACTATACCGCCAATTTGATGTCCCCTTATTTGGAATTGGTAATAGTGCATGCACCATCCGTGGCCCCAGATCCCGTGCTGGATTCAGCGCTGGTCCCGTGGCACCGCCCATCGAAATCACTAGTGTCATAATCAATAACCCAACCGCAATATTGGCTAAGTCGATGTTCGTTTTAACAAACATTCCGTGATAAGCACCTAGTGCACCGAATACTAAAAATAATGTCCCTAAAGCTTCGTTCACAAATCCGTTCGTCGCACTATCGGCGCCGTCTCCTGTTGCAAACGTCATTAAAACCGCGGCTTCGTCATGAGTTCGTCGATAAAACGGCCAGTAACAACTAATGACAATCAATTGTCCCACAATTGCGCCCGCAAACTGGGCACTAATGTAGCCGATTACCTCGTTCCATGGAAATAACCCCACGCTAGCAAACGCAATTGTAATTGCAGGATTTAGATGATTACCTGAAATTGAACCGAACATAAATGCTGGAATCATAACCCCAAATCCATACCCTAGTGCTACGAATAACCAACCACCATCGTGCCGTCCGGTAGTTGTCTCCAGGGCCATGTTAGCCACCGCGCCATTTCCAAATACAATCAATATCATCGTTCCAAAAAATTCCGCTGCTAGTCTCATCTCCAAATCGCCCGACATTGAAATCCCTCCTTCTGATATTTTGCAACTATTTGCACATGCAACTTATCATGATTCACCATCACACGTAAATCTGTATTTTAATTCATGCAATCCATAACATTATGTTATAAACGCAAAATAGCCTTAATATAAAGCCATTTCCCTATATTTAAAACTCATATATCACTCATAAAAACAAATTTTCGGTCTATGCAAATGATTGTGAAATAGATATCATAAAGTTGGAAAGTGTTTATGATTCACGTCTCCCGAAAGGATGTTAATCATGAAAGAATATCAAAACTTATTATTTACTGTTGAAGATGGAATCGGCACACTAACGATTAATCGACCTAAGTCACTTAATGCGCTTAATTCGGATACGCTTGCCGAAATTGGCGAAGCACTCGCAGAAATTAAGACCGATCCAACCGTCAAAGTACTCGTCATCACTGGATCAGGTCAAAAAGCATTCGTCGCCGGTGCAGACATTTCGCAAATGGTCTCGATGAACTCGATTGAAGCTGCTGCCCTATCCGAATTGGCACATAATGCCTTCCGTACAATCGAGTCCTTGCCACAAATTACCATTGCTGCCGTTAATGGATACTGCCTCGGTGGTGGTTTTGAGTTAGCCAACTCCTGTGACATCCGTGTTGCAGCCACTAGTGCTAAGTTCGGCCAACCCGAAGTCGGTTTAGGTATTGTACCGGGATTTGGCGGCACTCAACGGCTTACCCGACTAGTTGGTCGTGGAAAGGCAAAAGAAATTATTGCAACAGGTAGCCAAATTACGGCCAAAGAAGCACACGCAATCGGCGCGGTTGAAGAAGTTGTCGAACTTGACCAACTCATGGATAAAGTTAATGAAATCGCTCATAAGATCATGAAAAATGGACCAGTTGCCGTACGAATGGCTAAATACGTGATTGATCAAGGAGCCGATCTTGAGCTCAACACCGCCATTTCGTTTGAAACTCAGATGTGGGCTCAAACGTTTGCCACTAAAGATCAAACTGAAGGTATGCAAGCATTTCTTGAAAAACGGCATGCTAAGTTTACTGGTGAATAAGCTATAGGGCTAATAAGTAAAAAAATAAGCAGAATCTCTTGAATTGATTTTCGGCTATACTCCTTCTTGGGTAGACAAGCAAATAATTAAAGCTTGCCTTCCTAGGA
>NZ_AYYY01000053.1 GCF_001436295.1 Paucilactobacillus vaccinostercus DSM 20634
ACGACCTTCGGGTTATGAGCCCGACGAGCTACCAGACTGCTCCATCCCGCGATAATATTATGTTGTGTCCGACAACTTGCGTTGCCTGTGGATGACCCGTACGGGATTTGAACCCATGTTACCGCCGTGAAAGGGCGGTGTCTTAACCACTTGACCAACGGGTCATTTACGGAGAAGGAGAGATTCGAACTCTCGCGCCGCTTGCGCGACCTACACCCTTAGCAGGGGCGCCTCTTCAGCCACTTGAGTACTTCTCCACTATGGGCCTAAATGGACTCGAACCATCGACCTCACGCTTATCAGGCGTGCGCTCTA
>NZ_AYYY01000054.1 GCF_001436295.1 Paucilactobacillus vaccinostercus DSM 20634
GGCGCTGCTCCGTGTCAAGTAGACAGATCAAATAATTAAAGTGCCTATGCACTTATCTTAACGGCATGATTCCGGTATTCCTTCGGAGTCATGCCGTTTAGTGTTTCTTGGCGGCGTTCGTAGTTGTACCAATTGATTGCCGCCTCAATACTTTTCATCATTTCAAGCTCTGATAGGCAGTGTTCAAAGGCAAAACGTTCGACCTTAAGGTGGCTCCACAAGCTTTCCATCGGACTATTGTCACCAGGAGTACCAGGTCGCGACATGCTGTGGGTAATCCCTTCGCCTGCTAAAAATGTGTTGTAGATACGCCCGGTGTAGGCCGAACCTTGGTCGCTGTGGACAATTCCGGGCTTAATCCCGTTGGTGTTCTTGATTGCGAGTTTCATCGTTTTGGTGATCAACGCTGCGGTTTCGGTAGAGGCCACACACCAAGCAATTATGCTGTGATCGTAGAGATCTTTAATAGCACTTAGTCGTATTTTCTGGCGGTCATCTTGACCGAAAGTGAGTTCAGAACAGTCAGTTACCCAAACCTGATTGGGTAAGTCGGGATGAAAGGCATGCCCAGCATCAACTGTGTACAACTTGTTGGCTAGGAGAAACTCCTTCTTCTCAATCTTACGATTGTGTTTCGCCACGCGGATAGAGGCCTGAATGCCCGCCTTGCGCATGATTCGGCGGACACGGCCATGGCTTACGTGATAAGGGGTCTCCATATTGATATACGTCACGAGTCGCTTAACTCCAAAGACATAGTGATTTTTCTCCTCAAGGTCAATGATGTAGGCCAAGACGGCCTGATTCTCTTGGTCGTGAACGGTCACCTTACGGTGAGTCCATTTGTAATAAGCGGCTCGTGAAATCTTCATAATTTGGCACGCTGCGCTGATACCATAGCGCTGACCGGAATCAGGATTCACTTCTTGTGCGAGGATTTGGATGACTTGGTAGTACTTATCTGAGCGGCATTCCTTCTTTCTATCTCTTGGATTTTTTTTAGTACGGCGACCTCCGTTGAGACGTAAGTCAACCGAGTCTGCAGGCGCTTGTTCTCAAGCTTCAGGTGTTCGACCTCAGTGAGCTGACCATTATCTTCCTTGGCCTTGCCGCGCCGATCTGTCAAAGCGGCTTCGCCGCCTTGCTTGAACTTCTTAACCCACGCGTAAACTTGACCATATGAGACCTGAAAGTGCTGTGTTGCTTCGACATAGTTGTAGTCATTGGCGATAGTCCATTGGGCAATCTCTATCCGTTCAAGCTGCGTCGTCTTGCGTCCATTCTTCATTGGCTTGGCCCTCCCAGTGGCTTTTAGTGATTTACCACTAGTATACCGTGAAACCCATTGATAAATGACGCCACCGTTGGAAATTCCGTATTCTCGAGCAAGCGCTGGATAAGACATGTTTCCAGCCAGGTATTTCTGAACTACTTCTAACTTAAACTCTTGAGAATATCGTTGCGATGTTCGTTTACGTTTTAGCCCATCCATACCTACGGTATCATAGCGTTCAAGCCATTGTGTTACTTGTGAATGGTGGACACCATATTCTCGTTGGACTGCCTTGGAGCTCCAACCTTCATTTTGAACCAGACCAATGTAGAAGAGTTTCTCTTCAAGCGTGTACCGTGAACCTTTTCGGCCCATACAAAAACTCCTTCCTAGGAAGGCAAGCTTTAATTATTTGCTTGTCTACCCAAGAAGGAGTATAGCC
>NZ_AYYY01000055.1 GCF_001436295.1 Paucilactobacillus vaccinostercus DSM 20634
GGAAAACCGACAATTCTTAATTGCCTTTTTCCTGCATTTTACCGCTGCTATTTACATTTCATATCAATGATCATTCCTAAACACCGCCTTTAATAATGCATCCAGAATGTAGCTATTGATTCGGTTGTAGACGAGAACAGTCTTATTTTCACCTAACTTCATTTGAAAAGCTTTACTGGCAGTAGCGGCCTGATAATTTTTTGGTTGATCCAATTTCACTTGGACAATTTCTTGGTCATTATTCAAAAAAATCACCTCATCATATTTGATAAAGTGATTCTATCGCACTGAAGTGCGTAATTATAGCCGGTTTGTTATTGGGTGCTTACTCCTTAACTTGTCCGAATCCACGATGAATTCGATTAAAGTTCTTTTCGTTGTAACTAATTACTTGCACTCCAATGAAATTGTCTAATGATTTTTCATTGGGAAACTGTTCTTTTGCTTTAGTCTTGCGTTTAATCTTTTTATTTAGCGATTCTATAATATTTGTTGAATAAATGGTTGGGCGTATTGCGGCTGGAAAAGCCAAAAAAGCTAATAATTCCTTTTCAATTGACCTAATGTGACTAATCAGATTTGTGTATTGCTTTTCCCAAGTACTATAAAAATCGGCAAGCATTTTATGAGCTTCAGTTTTATTAGTTACCGAATGAAGCTGTTTGAAATCATTTAAAATGACCTCACGGTCTTTTAAACGGACATGTGTACTAATATTACGCATAACATGAACTAAACATCTTTGAAATTTTGCTTTAGGAAAAGCATGTAACAGCGCTGGTTGAAGTCCGACCATTCCGTCCGCAATAATTAATTGAACCTGTTTAAGCCCTCGCTGCTTAAGATCTGCTGCCATTTCCGACCAGACTTCAGCATTTTCACTGGGTGCAATGCGATAATCAAGAACTTCCTTAATTCCAGTGGGTGTAATTCCTAAGGCAATATAAACCGCTTCTCTTTGAACTGTGTCACGACGCAAAGGTAAATAAGTTGCATCTAAGAATAAGCAAACATAGTTTGCTTTAATGGTTCGTTGATGAAAAGCTTGAATCTGCTCAGTTACTTGAGCAGTAATGTTAGAAACAGTTGTAGCTGAATAATAAGAACCATACATTTTCTCAATCAAATCAGCGATTTCACGAGTGGTAACACCTTTAGAGTAAAGTTGAATAATTGTAGTTTCTAAAGCATCTTGACGACGAGAATAAGCTGGAAGTAAATGATTATGAAACTTGCCTTGTCGGTCACGCGGCACAGCAATTTTCAACTTACCATATTCGGAGTCAATTAAACGATAATACTGGCCATTACGAGAATTGCCAGTATTAAAGCCACTGCGGTCATAAGGATCATAACCAAGTAAGGCAGTTAGTTCAGCTTGCAAGATGTGATTAATAGCCGTTTCGAGTTGTTGACGAAAAAGTTCTTTAACATCGCCATTTGACAATAGAGTTTTGGTTAGATTTTTGGTAAACTGATCCATGGGGAATCCCTCCGTTTTGGTTTGGTTTGACGATTTAATCATACGGGGAAGGGGTTCCCTTTTCAATAGGATTTTAATTCATTTACACAAACTATTTTATACTCTCAAAAATCTCGAAAAGGGATCTCTATGGAACTATTTTTAACGCTTGTTGTTTAATAACATATATCAATATCGATAGTGATATGTTAACAGTCCTCTCTTATTTCATGATATTGAGAATGTGCTTTGCTATATAACAACAAGCTTGTTATATAGCAAAGTCATACAGGTTAAGGTAAACTTGCTTTATAGCATAATTAATTGGTATCGACCTTATGAACTACTCATCACTTAATTGACAGGCTTCTAAAAATACCGCAGACTTATCCATCGGTTCATTGAACTGACAACAGCGGTTACGGCTATTACCTAAGGCCTATTCCAGGCCAGTTATTGTTTTTACCTATGCTTGACAGATATTTAACGCCGCACTAGTATCGCGATCATGGACAACCTCACAGTTGGGCATGTCCACTGCCGAATATTGAGCATATGGTAACCATCATCATACCCACAATTAGCGCAAATTTGGCTAGTCTTATCCGGATTCACCATCACTAATTGTTTGCCATACCATGTCGCCTTGACAAAATTATTCCAAATAACGTTATTTTTTTCGAAAAATTAATTGTTTCTCATAGCTATTAGCAACAAATTTAAGATAGATAGTGAGAAAAAGAATTACATATATAACGCCATAAAACAAAAATACTAGGACCGAATTGATGGGGACGAATAGTTGACTAATTAAAGTTAAAAAAGTTGAAACTAAAAATGGAATTGCTACCGATAAAGTCCTTTTCCAATATAAAATAATATCTATGCCCATTTTGAACTGGTAATACCAGTTCATTAGGCAGCCATTTGCACAAATCATCCCGATAACATAACCACTAGATGCGCCTATTAATCCAAAATATTTAGTACCTACTACAGTAAACACAATGTTCACTACAGAGAAAATAAGAAGAACTATTGATCTAAAAGCATGCATATTCATTGCTCTTTGAATCTCAATTCCAATATTCTGAGAAAGAGGACCAATTGATGGTAAGACCATCAATATTATCAACCAGTAAGCCAGTATATTCTTATCTCCTGCCCACAAATGAATAAAATACTGTCCAATTACAATAAAGCCACCAAAAATAAAAAGAAGGATTACCATTTGTACCCTACCTATTCTAATCATCAATTCTGTTAATACTTTTTTTTCTTTTTTTTGACTAACTAATTCATTAACTTTTGGAATAAAAACATCTGATAGAGAAATTGACAACATAAAAAATAAATTTTTAATTTGAATTGCAATTGCAAATATTGCAACCTTCTCAGCACCCTCAAAAATTCCCAAGACAAAATTTGGTCCACTATTATTAATAAGATCAACAATTTGATTCAAAAAAATAAAAAAAGAAAACGCCAAAACTTCTTTGAACATCATGACTTTTCCATTTCTAAAATTAAACTTCATATTTAACTTTCTTATACAAAAATTGGCATTTATGAATAAGAACAAAGTTGTCACAATAGTTTGGGTAATCCCAATTGCTAAAACACCTGAACCTAACATGATCATTGGAACTGCGATCAAAGGAACCAAAATTGTTTGCATCAGTTGTCGACCTTGTTGATAAATAAACCTTTGATTAACAATAATATTTGAATCAAATACCGAGGAAGGAAAAGTTAATGCAACATTTAATATCATAATTCCCATCAATTTTTCCATTAAACTAATCTGACTCTGTTTTAAATTAAAAATATTATCAACATTGAAAGCCAAAATACTACCAATAACTATTGCTGTTAAACTAATTAAACAGAATAATATTAAATACATACCATTTAACTTCTTTAAATTTTCACATTCATTATTACTTTTATATTTTATATAAAAATGAACGTAAGAACTTGAAAACCCCATTGACAATAAACTTAAACTAGTAATTACTGAATTAGTCATCTGAAAAAGCCCATAATCACTTTGCCCAATATATTTCAATAAAAAAGGAGTATACATAAATGTTACAAGATTCTTTACAATTATATTAATATATGACAGAACAGCACCTGATTTTTTTTGCGAAAACATTTTAACTAATCTCCGTCCTAAGTTATCCTCTTAATAAAAGAGATGAATTCCTGTATAATTCATACACTTAATTCTCCAATAATTTTATTATATTTACATTACTTATGAAATTTATAATTAGTATCTTAATTTATATTAGTGATAAAAACCCTAGAAAAACTTTTCCCAAAAAAGACAAAATATTTATTTGAAAGCTTAAAAAAGCTATTTGCCATGCAAGTCCAAAAAGTCCAGTAATCATAAGGAGAAAATAGATTATTATTCGAGATCTTTTTTTTATTTGGCTGAATTTTACGTTAACTATAATAAGTGGTATAAAGATCTCCACAAACATTCCATATCTGTCAATTAAAGGGGTAGGTAAGAAATAGCTTAAAATTGATAATATTGTTATCATAGTTAAAAAAACTGGAAATTGTTTTTCGAAAGTATTTTTTTGCCTTTTCGCAATAGTTATCAGTATCAGTATAAATAACATTACATACAGTAAAAAAAGGTTATTTATCTGGTAATAAAAACTTGTATGTGCGTATTCAGCAAACCCGCCACCGCTTGACCCTAATCCATAAGCACTGATTTTATCGCTGGTCATGCTAATTATATTAGAATGTAGCCCTACGAATACTAATAATACGCCCAAAACACCACTTAAAAAGCGATGTAATAGATTTTTGCCAAATAAAATTCCTGTAAGAATTCTACAGATAATAATTGGCACTACGGCTACATGCATTGAAAGAGCTAAAAGGTATAATAATACAGTTATTATACCTTTTTTATGAAGATATAAATCTCTAAAAATTGCAACAGCAACTATAGCATTAGCCATAGGATTACGTACATTGGTCAGTACCCACCCGAATGATATTATAAATACTCCAAAGTAAGTAGCCATTTCTTTTTTTAATACACTATTTTTTTGACAATTATTTTTTTTTAAGTATGTTGTTACTATATACATATAACATGTATAAAAAACAGAAACAACAAAACCCGAAAACAAACTATTATTATGCAATTTTGCAAAAAAGGCCAACATAAGCTTCTGTAGAATAAAAAAATTTTTTTCACTGATAGCTTCTCTAAATAAATCATTATAGCTAATATTTACGAAGTTAGGGAACCAACTAAAATACTGCCCAAGATCAGCATTAACGTTCGTTAATTCAATACTTATTCCCAGATAAAAAAAAACAATCGCTGTTACAATTATTAGCTTCCATCTATTAATAATTTTATTTTTCAAACAAGCATGAATAGTATATATTAACCCTAACATCGGATTAATAAGTAACATTAAAAAAGTCATTAATTTATCTCCTACATTTTCTAACTTGTAATTAAAATTTATTTATAGCATTTCACATAAAATCTGAACGGCACTAACGCGCCACAAGAACGTTTCAATCGACTAGAAATATTATTAAGCTGCCTAATTATCATGCATAATCCCATCAAAAGGCACACCAAACAGTCATCGATGGTTAACTTTTACACTGTTACTTTTGATAATAGTGAGTTTACTTTGTTAAACAATGTTTCTAGAAAAAATGTCTATTTTGATCACCCATACTTTCCTTGGGAAGATGTGCCCAAGGATAACACCTATGGTCTTCTGCGTGGGTTCTTCTCCCGCAAAACCATTCAAAGACACATCATCAATTGATATTCAGAGTTCAGTATACACTTAATCACCATTTGAAAACATGCTCGAAATATGTATGTATCCAGCGGATATCATCCCTAAGCTCTCTGATTAGCTATACCAATTTATTAGAACAGATCAAAATATTGTACTTAGTCTAACAATTCGGCAAATTAACTCTGAACCATGCCCCATAGTGGGTCATATCACATAAATAAAGTAAATGTATTTTTGATTTGATTGTAAATATAATCATTGCTATTAGCATTTCAAAACTAGTCATTTATGGTTTAACCGAATAAAAAGTATAATATAATAGTCACTTTTTTGTTGAGCCTGTTAGCATTAGTTTCCATTAGAGAATTTTAGTAGCTTTTTCTATACTTATGACTGATCCACTAATCTTACAAAAAGTTCGCGCCACACTTGTACAATATTTTCAATTTTGAAATCTTTTGCCCGTTCTAAGGAAAGAGCCTGGTATTTGGACCAAAGTTCATGGTCATTTAACATTCGTACTATCTCACATGCAAACTTCTCTATGTCGTAATTATCAATTAGAATTCCATAACGCCCATTCTCTAAAATTTCAATTGCTCCAGCAGTTTTAAAAGAGATCACGGGCACCCCCAAACTCAGCGCCTCTAGAATTACCAATGAAAAACCCTCTGTCCTTGAAGTAGAAATAAACACAGAAGAAGATTGGTAATGTTCAATCAAAGCATGTCCCATCTTTGCCCCGTTCCAGTTAACTTGCTGACTGATTCCATAACTTTTAACTAACCTTTGAAATTTTTTTTCCGACTTTTCATCTCCAGCTCCCGCTATATTCAGCCTAATTGAATCCGGCAATTTTTGCATTATTTTCACCAACAGATCTAATCCTTTTTGATCTTGCTCGAAAGTAATTCGACCAACAAATGCAACATTAAACCCCTTAAACTCTGGAACCTTAGTTGTCATATTAAAACTTAATGGATTATGTATCAGTGTTATATTGTGATTATATTTATTAAAAGCCAGGACAGCATCTTGGGTCAAACAAACTATCTGGTTGGCAGACTTTATTCCACGTATAAAGCTGCTACTAAAATTTTTTGCTAATTGCGTAATTGCTTTATAGCTTTGATGAACCCACAAAATAACCCGAACGTCCCCACAGATTTCTTTTATAAGCGGTACAGCAGCAAATTGTTGGGCCGAGGTTAAAACCAATACATCAACCTTCTTTATACGAATTAACTCAGTTATTCCTTGTATAAAACTTTTTTGATACCTATTAACATTAAATTCTCCTTTAAGAAGTAACTCTAATGCCTTTCCAGTTCTAAACAGAATACGTTTTTTTTGGCCTAACTGTTTTTTTTGCTTAATTAATCGCCCAGACTCTTTTATCTTCCAAGCAGGTTCCTCCATTGAGAGCGAGTAATAATACGTTGAAAACTGACCACCATTCAAATTTTCGCCAATCGTAGTTACAACTCTCTCCACACCGCCTAACCCCAAACCATTGGTTACAAAACAAATTCTCATCTACTTTCCACTCTCCTTCAATCGCAAGTAAACCCATTAATGAATTTATCAGTTAAACTGTCCGCAGCTTGTTGACTATCGTAACCATTTTCCCTTATGGTGCTTGAATAAGGAACCCGTGGCTTTCTTAAAAGTGAAAAATCATTAATTATCTGATTCGTCCATTCTAATGCAGTGCCTATTAGTGAAATCTTTTTAACTAGTGGTGTTTGAATTACCTCATCATGAAAAGCGTCCGATACATAACATGGTAATCCTGCGCACTGTGCTTCAAGTACCGACATCCCAAACCCCTCAAAAATAGAGGGCGCAACCATAACATCCATAGCTTGCATTAAACCAGCTATATCATTCCGTGCTCCGAGGAAAATAACCTTGTCATTAAGCTGATATTGGGAAACTTTCTCTTTTATTAGGTTTTCTTGTGATCCAGTTCCCACTAATAATAGTACTGCATCTTTTTTTCTCGCACATATTTCTTGAAAAACATCTATAAGAAAAGAATGATTTTTTTGTGGTCCAAATCGTGCAACATTCCCAACCACAAATTTATTTTCGATATTCAACATCTTCCTGTAATGCTCGCGTATGGTGTCTGAATACCCGAAAAGCATTGTGTCAATAGAATCCGCAACCACATCGAATTTACTACGTGGAAACATCCATTCACCAGCTTTTTGACTACATGCCAGTCTTACACACTTTTTGTGTTTTACGTACGGTTTATGTATCGTGTCAAGAATTTTTGAAACAAATAGATTCTTTTCAATACTATCATTGTGCGCGTGAATAATGGGAACCGTGTTCTCCATACCATAAGTTGCTGTAATTCCTAAGATATTGCTTAATGAATTAAGATTATTATAAATATAACGATATTTACCAGTTCTTACTATCTTATAAATTGCCTTCTTATTTGCTAAATAATTATCTCTACGTGTAGGGATTTTAAAAATACGCCCACCAAGCTTCTTTATTTCTTCACTGAATGCAATGTCCTTTTCGCCGCACCAATCAACAAAATCAAACTGAACCCTCTCTGTATCTATTTTCCGATATAAATTCATTATATACGATTCAACTCCACCAGGATTAGGCGTCATACCTATTTGTAGAACAAAAATTTTTTCCTGCTTCATCATTTTAACTTCCTTTTAAAATGGTTCACATATTTTTTTGCGTGTAAGATAAGGGGAAACAGGCGATACTTGAGCGCCCTTAACTTAATCTCTTGTCGTATATACTCCCTCCCCTTATCTTGATAGTGATGTAATTTCTCTAAAACGCGTATTATTTTTTTTTCGTTCATTAAATCTAACTCAGATAGCACGCTTTTATTAGACCGAGATTGCCACCCATTCATCCTAATTAACAGCATAAAAAGCAAATTAAACTCTAAGCTCTTCACATCTGGAAGTAGTGATTCAAAATTATTCTTAACATAACTGTCCATCTCATCTATTGTTATTAATATATCGTCAACATCCGTATTAGCAGGTCGATGTGTAATTGATGTATTTACCTGCCTATAATAATATAGCGGTTTTGAAGAAAAATAAACATGACTGGCAGCACCGAACACCTTATACGTCGTAGCAACATCTTCAAATCTTCTTCCCTTAGGAAATGTAATATTATTATTGATATATAAATCTCTTCTGGCAATGAACTTCCATGCATAACTACCAAATGATCCTCTAAAAAGATGAGAAAGAGCCTCACTGCTATTAACACTTCCTAGTTCTGGGTTTGAATACCCTGCTGTCGTCGTGTATGTACCAAGAACCTCATTATAACTGAATGCAACTACGTCCACTTCAAACTGTTTAAATATGTCTACCACTTCAGAAATCAAATCACAATTCAGCCAATCATCGGAGTCAACGAAATACACATATTCTCCACGAGCTTGTTTTAATCCTAAATCCCTTGCATTTGACACTCCTCCATTTGGCCCACTTATTAAATTAAATCTACTATCTTGCAGACAAAATTGATCACAAATCTGCTTGCTATTATCAGTAGAACCATCGTTAACTAATATTATTTCTAAATTTTTATATGTCTGTTCTTTAATGCTAGTTAAACATTGACTCAAATACCGTTCCACATTGTAAACCGGAACAATAATTGAAACTATTCCTCGCATGAATTTATACCTCCCTTATAAAAACTACATAGTTAACGACGATCACTTTCTTTACGTAATCATAATTAATAAACGAAAAATAGTTTATCTTTCCTTAACTAATTTTTTATACATTTCATTCCAAAGCACAACTTGACGTTTGTCAGAATAATCTGTTTGGTCCATCTTATCCCCGCACTTTTCCCGGTTAGTTTCGTCAGGCATTTCACTAGATAAGGTGGTTAATTTCTTGATCCAACTATCCATCAAATCTAGACTTAAGAAATCACAATTAATTATTCCTGCTTCTTTTGTAATGTTATCACTCATTAAAACTGGCAGTCCTGCGCTTTGAGCTTCAATCGTAGTTACCGGTAACCCCTCAAATTGCGATGGTAAAATAAGCACATCAAGTGCTGAGTAAAGATCATTTACATCTGTACGTTGGCCTGTAAATATAACATTATTTTCTACCCCAAATTTCTTAGTAAATTCCTTTAAATGATCATATCTAGATCCTTCACCAATAATAAGGAGTTTTATTGATTTTTTCTTTAATTTTAGCTTGGAAAGCAATTTGATTGAGAACTCTTGGTTTTTTTCAGCAGACAACCGTCCAACTTGCCCCATTAAGAAAACATTATCCCCAATTGAAAATTCCTGCCGAATTTTTTTCCTTTTATCACTATTAAACCTAAATTTTTCGATATCAATTGCATTGTGAAAAACTGTAAAATCTCTTGTTCCGAAAATTGCATTTCCTGCCTTATTAGAACAAGAAAAGAAATCAGTAGCGTCTCGAAGTATGCCTAAACTAAACAAATAGTTTCTAGCACTTTTCATCCGATCTCCCCCAAAAACATCGTTATGAGCATGCATAATTCTCACCGGAACATTCAGTCTCTTCGCAACTTTAATTCCCTCACCCCAAATTGAGGAGGCATGATAATGGACAATATCGTATGAGTTTTCTGTTAATATTTTATTTATAAATTTTCTAATTTTAAAAAAATCAAACTTCTCATACTCCTCCAAAGTGTATATCTTGCCACCTAAAGCTTCTATTTCATCTTTGAAATTATCATCGTGGTATTTTCCAGTAGTAAAATCGAATTGAAATTGTGACTTATCTATTCTACGATAGACATTCATAACCACCTGTGTTCTTCCATCACTTCTATTTATACTGTCAGTAAGTTGTAGTACTCTTATCAAAGTTATTCTCCTCATATGTCATCTAGTGATTACTAATTAACAAACATTGGGTTTTTATAGGTAATTTCCGCTAACATCATCCATTTTACACTCAATCAGCAGCTATATTTTACCTATGAAACGTATTCTTATATAATATTTTCCTGATCCGCCCTGGAATAAAAGTATTTGCTATCATTACAACACCCCAAATACAGCCTTCATAGACGCTAACTAGTCCTGATTCATATAATAGTTTTTGTAACTTTAAAATATACTTTAGATTTTTTATTCCACCACGCCGTCCATACATTCCTTCGTTTACCCGCATATGTACTAAAACATCCGGCATATTTTTAACTATGCTCCCACTTGAAATAACCTTAACCCATAAAAAATAATCCTCAAGATTACCCCGACTATTGTAACCGCCAACACTCTGCAAAACGTTTTTATTAATCATCACAGTTGGATGGTTAAAAGGATTCCTTAATTTTAAAAATGCATGAATTTTTTCATTATTCAATGGAACTTCACGATGCCCAACAATATTATCTATAGAATTTTCAAATTCATCAACCTGTCCCCCCAAAAGTGCTAAGTTAGGATTTGCCATAATTTCTTTTAGTTGCAATTCAAAACGATTGGGAACAGCAATATCATCTGAATCCATTCGCGCAATCCAATCACTTCTGACTTTGCTTGTACCGAACCGCAATGCTGCCCCTAGTCCCTGATTATGTTTTGTTTTAAAAACATCATAAAGTTCACCATGAATTAATTGATGTTGTTTTATAATTTCATCTAATTTGGGAGTCAATGGCCCATCACTTATTAAAACAATTTGGTTAGGTACAACCGTCTGACTTTCAATGCTTTTCAATGCTTCATCTAAAAATTCCGGCTTTTCTTTTTCATAAACCGACATTAACACAGAAAAAGTTGGTATGCCTTTATTATTCATAATGTCCAACAAAACTCCTCTTCATATAATAAAAAATGTTCAAAATTCAAGACCATTGGTTCGACTTGATCGTTACATGATACTCTTTCATTGGATCTGGATCCAACTCGTCTAGGCTTTTTCTTCTTGTATCTGAAATCATTCAAATTACATAGTTCAGTCCGTCTCCCGGATAAATTGGTAGTAGGTATAGGTATACATCCCAAGCTGTAGAGCTCTTAACAGTTGATGATGCCTCACGTTTCATCATGCATCACTCAAGTCTTCCCCAATCAATTTGACAAATAAAGGAGGGCCAGTCATATGAACTTATATGTCGATATTGATGTTCCTAAAATTAAATTAGATTTCTGTACGATAGATAGCAATCAGGACACATCTTTCAATCCTCTGTCTTAAAGCATCCTAATACTGTCCATCCTAGATACCTACAAGACATGTCCTTACAAACATGTCAACATGGTCTTAAAGGTCATATCTATATCTTATTTATAATGTTTTTCCTGTTTCTTGCGGAGCTAACTATTGACAAGACACTTAACCTTGAGGATGTCGAAGATGACGTACCGCTACAGTCAGCCTTATGGTCAAGATAAAGCTGATACGGTCGATACACAACATCGATAGCTTTTTCTACAAGCTGGTCGTTACGAAGCTCCCGTACCGCGTGATGAACGTCATCAACAGTTATCTCTGCGAATAGTTTATCTGACTAAGCAGATCACGTGGCGTAAGCGCCACAATGATAATGGAACTTTTTGTCTTGGTGTTTTTTCAACACTGGTCAACTAGACCAATTGGTCTAGCAAAAAAGGCCATGAAGACCTATTCTTATAAGCGACTAAACAAACTAAGAAAGGAATCTTCATGACCCAATCTAAGAATACTGCGCATCCTCACTACCAACAACTACAATTTGATGAACGAGGCCAAATTGAAGCACTTTATAGACAAGAAATGTCGATTAGACAAATTGCACAGTGCCTTCATCGAAATCCTAGTACCATTTCTAGAGAAATTCGGCGTGGCACTGCTATCCAAATTGACTCACAGCGACATTGTACTTATTCAGCGCACTTTGCCGAAACGGGAGAAGCTGTCTATCATAAGCATCGTTCTGCCAGTGTGTGGCGGAGCTTGTTTTCAAGCTGCAGTTTCTTTATCAACTTACTTACAAAGGCCCTTAAAGCAAAACCTAGGGTTTACAGTGTGGATACATTCGTTCATTGGTTTAACCAGAATTATCCAAATGAAGTCTGTCCTTCAACATCAATGGTGTATCACTATATTAATGATCAACGTTTACCGTTGCGCAATCAAGATTTAGCGATGAAACTCCGGCGTAGGATTAAATATCATAGTCGAACAAACAAGAAGGTCTTGGGGCAATCAATTGAACTTCGTCCATCGATTGTTGAGAGTCATTCTGAGTTTGGTCATTGGGAAAGTGACTTGGTCAAAGCCAGATGCATTGAATCCGAACTCGCTCTAATGACGCTAACAGAACGTTTCAGCCGACTAGAAATCATTGTTAAACTGCCTAATTATCATGCACGGACTTGTCCAAAGGCGCTTCAGACAGTTATTGATGGTTATGGATCACAACACTTTCACACTGTTACTTTCGATAATGGTAGTGAGTTCGCTTTGCTAGACAATGTTTCTGGAACAGATATCTACTTTGCGCATGCATACTCCCCCTTGGGGACGTGGAACTAATGAAAATACCAATGATCTTCTACGTGAATTCTTTCCAAAAGGAAAATCATTCAAAGGCTCAGCACTAGTTGATATTCAGGAGGTTCAGTACACACTTAATCATCGTCCAAGAAAGTGTTTGGGGTATAAATGTCCGGCAGACATTGTCCCCGAACTAGCTGACCAGCTATACCAATTTATTAGAATAGATCAAAGTGTTGCACTTGGTTTGACAATTCGGGAATTAATTATTAATCATTATTTTAAACTATTCCAATACATTATCAATCCTTTTTCCAGCCCATACACTGAATTAAATCCCATGGACCTTAACTTATGTACATCAGATACAGACCTCATAATATCCCCCGATCTTTCAGTTTTATATTCGACATTAATTTTTCGATTTACAATTTTACCAAAAACCATAAGAACATCATTCAAAGAGGTTTCACGTCCAGTTGCAATATTATAAACAGTATGTAACGCAGTAGCTGAATTCATAATAACAATCAGTGCTTGAATAACGTCTTCTACATAAATAAAATCACGCGTTTGCTTACCATCACCATATACACTGAATAACTCATTATTTTTTAAAGAATCAGCTATAATCGATAAAACCCCAGAATATGGTGATTCTGGATTCTGTTTCGGTCCATATACATTAAAAAATCGAGTGACAACCGTTGGTATCCCGTAAAGTTTCCCATAATTAATCACAAATCGTTCAGTCGCGTACTTATCAATCGCATATGGAGAAAGTGGTTCAATTGGCGAAGTTTCCTTTTTTGGTAGTTCCGGATTATTTCCATAAACCGCGGCTGAAGAAGCAAAATGTAATTTTTTAATTTTTAGATGTTTAATTCGAATTGTTTCTAAAATGTTAAGGTTGGCATTCTGGTTAACCTCATGAGTTTCCATCGGTCGTTCGATCGTATCCGCTACACTCGCGACTGCTGCCAGCAAGAAGATATAATCAAAGTTCCACTCCACTAATAAATTACTCATAAACTGATAATCAGTAATTGAATGTTCAAAAAAATGGAGATTATCCGATTTTGGTAAATTCTCAATCTTCCCCATCGATAAATCATCCACCACCACGATTTCATTATCTTCAACTAATGCATCAGCTAAATTGGAACCGATAAAACCAGCTCCACCGGTAATCAAAATTTTACTATTTTTAAGTTCAGACATCCTATCTTGCTCCTTCTCCCGTAATCACTGTTTTCACAGTATCAATAAATACATTTGCATCCATCGCAAAGCTAAAGTTATCAATGTAGTAACAATCTAACTTAGCCTTCTCACCCGGATTGATATCATAACCACCATGTACTTGCGCGTAGCCACTCAGCCCTGGCTTAATTCGCAACCGCTGCTCAAACCCGGGATACTCATGCGAAAACTGCTCCGTAAAATTTGGTCGTTCAGGGCGTGGCCCAATCAAACTCATGTCCCCTCGAATAACGCCTAACAACTGTGGTAATTCGTCAATCCGAGTCTTACGCATGAACTTACCGACTTTGGTGACTCGAATATCGTTTTTATTCGCCCACTGGGCGCCATCCTTTTCAGCATCATTTCGCATTGAGCGTAGTTTGGTGACAATAATGTGCTGTCCCATCAATCCCACTCTCTCTTGTCGATAGAAAACAGGACCTGGACTCTCCACCTTAATTGCAATCGCAGCAATTAACACAATTGGTGACGTAAGCACCATCAAAATTAGTGCTGTAAAAAAATCAAATGTGTTTTTAACTGGAATATACCATGAATGAACCTGTTCCCCAATTTTCGTCTGATACGTTTCGGTTAGTTGATCTCCGCTAAATTGCTTCTCTTCTTTGATGACTTTCAAACCTACTCCTCCTTTCGCTCCGCCGAGTAATTAAAATAAGTGAAATCTCTTTTTCTTCTTTAATTCAATCTGCCGTATCTGATTCATTGGCACAAATTCTCCGTTGATAATTGCTTTTGCATTATCTTCATATTGCTGTGCCAACTCAGCGCCGAACTCAGTGGTCAACTTTTCAAACGCCTCACGCATTTCATACTTGCGTCCCGGCAAATGGTGCGCATCTGAAGCAAACAGGTAGCCCTGCCCTGTCTCAATTAATTGACGGCTGAATTTCTCGACCTTTTCTCCAAATGTACCGACATAGCTACTGGCGGTAATTTGTGATAAGCATCCCTTTTCAAGTAATTCATACAGGATATCCGGATGTTTCATGATCCGCGTATTACGTTCCGGATGTACGATTACGGGAATGACGCCGCGCTGCTGTAACTGAAAGATCATTTCAGTCGTGTATGTCGGTACGTCATCATCGGGAAACTCTAGCATCAAATACTGATTATCTTCATCCGCAAATAAAATATCATCCTGATCCAATGCATCTAACAGATCACCATTAATTCGAACTTCCTGTCCCGGAAAAACCGTTAACCCGATTTGATGCTCATCGAGTTGCTGTTGAAACGCCTCTGTTTGGGCAAGAACATCCGCCTTATGGTTGGTATACACGCCATTCATATGATGAGGCGTTAGCAGAGCATAGGTCACGCCATTTTCAACCGCTTCTTTAGCCAGTTGCAATGAAATCGCCATATTCGCCGAGCCATCATCAACTCCCGGTAGTAAATGACAGTGTAAATCAATCATTTGGTCTCCATCGCCCTTCTAGTTGCTGTTCTATACATACGAGCAAATAACTACCCGTTATTTGTAGCCGTAACCGTAACCATATCCATAACCGTAGCCACTACGAGCTGAAACATCATTCAAAACGTAGCCTAACACCTTAGCATTCACCATCTTCAACAACTCTACCGATCGTTGAACAGCCGCCTTCTGTGTGATTCCCTGTCGTACAATTAAAACCACGCCATCGACTTCGGCCGATAATACCTGTGTATCAGTGACTGACAGCAGTGGCGGTACGTCTAACATCACAATATCGAACTCATTTTGGCTGTTCGCTAAAAAGTCTTTCATTCGTTTGGAGTTCAATAATTCCGCTGGGTTTGGTGGAACTGGACCACTGGTTAGGATGGTTAGGTTCTCAATACCACTATTCCCTAATAATTCGTGGTAATCAGCACCCCGAGCTAAGTAGGTGGTTAAGCCCTTCGTATTTACCAAACCAAAGGTCATGTGTAGGGTTGGCCGCCGTAAATCAGCATCGACAAACAGTACGCGTTTTCCTTGTTGTGCCCAAATCACCGCCATATTGGCCGATACCGTTGACTTTCCCTCACTCACATCCGCCGATGTAAAGAGCACCGTTTTGAGATCCCGATCAACTGACGAAAAATCTATATTTGTCCGAATCGTACGAAATTGTTCAGAAATTGGATCCTTGGGATTAGACGCAGTAATCAACTTAGCGCCATTGCTCATGGTGTCAGTTGATAATTTTTTATGATGCTTAAAAATTCCCATCTTCGCTTTCTCCTATCGTACCCGTCGGTGGCTGTTACCCCGACGTGGTGTGCTATCTGTCTCTCGTTTTCTTGTTGCTTTGGCAGTTTGCTTAATTTGTGCAACCTGGCCTAGATTGGTTAACCCTAACGTTTCTACTAAATAACTGTCGCCCTTAATTGATGTATCCATGAGTTCTACGGCAAATGCATACGCAACACTGATTAGTAAGCCAATCGCAGCGCCTGCAACAACAAATAATTTTACATTAGGTGACGTCTTAGCATAGTTTGGTGTCGCCTTAGAAACAATCGTCACGTTGTTAACATCCATAATTTTTTTGATCTTGCTTTTAAAGACGGTGGCCACTTCATTCGCTACCGCGGCCGACTTCTCAGGATTATTCGTTTGAACTGCTAAAGCAAACACTTGTGAGTTCTCTTGATTGCTAATCGTGATCGAATTTTTCAATTCACTAACAGACATCTTGTAGCTTTGCCCTGTATGTTTCACAACTGCTGGTTGGGCCGCTTTGATTACATGCTTTGTTCCGTCATAGTTCGTCCGGTATTTAGCTTTCTGAGCTTTCTTGACGACCACCGTATTGTTCTTCAGATCCTTGCTAGCCTGTTTAAGTACCACTTGGTTAGTAATTAAATCCTTGTAGGTGCTAATCATTTGTACGTCGGCTTGCTGCTCCGTGTAGGCCGCGGCCGCTTGACTATTATCACTCTTACGGTTGACCAAGATCTGGGTCGTCGATGTGTACTGCGGTGTGATCAGGAATTCGGCCACGCCAAAGGCGATGACCGCGAGTCCCACCATACTCAAAACTATCAACAACAAATGCTTGCGCAAAATCGCAAACATCTGTCGAATGTCCAACATGCTGTCCATATTTCTCCTCCATGCCATGAATTAACTTAATAATGGAATCTTTACATATATTTAACACAATCTACTTCATTATTTAATATTTCATTAAAACGTTCAACCCTATATGACAAGTTTAACCTAATTGAAACATACGATTTATAGGTGCAACTATTTAAAACGCTTATAGGGCACGGAACTACGGCCCTTTTATATAATACACAAAATTCCGGGCAGATTATTTCTGCCCGGAATCTATGATCCATTAATCACCTAAATTAACGCGTTTTAACCCTAAATTATCACGGATATTATTCGATGCCGTTTGCCGCTCATTCGTCGATACCATCTGGAATGACTGACCACTGATCATCTTACCCGTTCCCTGGACGTTATCTGATTTCACCGTCTTGGCAGCATTTCGATAGTTCAGTGCTAATTTGGTCATCTGACTGAACGTCATATCAGTCTTAGATTCATTCGAAATCGAATCAAGGAAGGACTTGTTGAGCACCGTCTTGTACGAAATTGACTTCCGTAGCAGGGCCGTAATCACTAGTCGTTGCCGTTCTTGACGCCCATAATCGCCCTTCGGATCGTCGTAACGCATCCGAGAAAAGTTCAACGCGGTCTGGCCGTTCATATGCTCAGACTTGCCTGCTGTAAAGCTCGATCCGTTGTACGTGAAGGTCAATGGTGACGTAACGTCTACACCACCAACTTGGTTGATCGCCTTTTTCAAGCCACCCATGTTCACCAAGACATAGTAGTCAATCGGCACGTTGAATTCCTTTTGCACAACGTTAATGGATTCCTTTACCCCGCCAAAAGCATAGGCTGCATTGATTTTGGCTGGTGAATACTTCGGATAGTCCGGCAAATTAACATACATATCCCGTGGAATACTAGTCATGGTCGTCTTTTTAGTTTTCGGATTGATCGTCATGATGATCATTGTATCCGTCCGCCCCTTGTAGTCGCGCCCAAGATCGCCAGTATCCGTTCCGAGGAGCAGAATTGACACCGGCTTTTTGCCACTCAGCACAGCCGCTGCGTTCCGTTGTTTTGTGGCCCCTGAACTTTGATACATTCCACTCGTCATTGAACTGATATTTTTCCAGGCAACGGCCGCAAAGGCCCCTCCAGCAATCACTAGCACCCCGATAATGACTAAAACCACGTTTCTAACCGTGTGCCGCTTATGATGGTGGTGATGATGATGCCGATGAGGTTCTTGCGGTTCATCCACTTGATGATCTTCACTCATAACTTAATCCTCCCGTGATCGTCTGTGACGATCCAATTTCACACTTTTTTCACAATTCAAGACCAGTATTCCATCTTTATGGGAGTGTGTCAATGTTATCTGGGAAGTTTACCGCTCCCCATATAGCCTTTCTCTAATACTTTGGCGACCATTGCGTGGAGTCGTTTTCGATCAACAAAGGAACCATATTCATCCTTATGCAGCGTTTGACAGACGTTCGTAATGAGTTCAATCCCGAAATAGAGCTTATCGCCGCTGCCATTTTGAAGATGGAAATCCTGATCGCCATAAAAAGCATCCCGACTATCTTCGTTGCAGAACCCATACTCGAGATCAATTTGACGATGAATACCACTTTGATAATTACTCATCCAACGCGCATCCGCAATTCGGCTATCAAGAGTCTCCTTAGAAATATCACTTTTAATTTTGACCTTGGAATTAAACGCAATCGTCAATAGTTGATCCGTTGGGCAGACCCCATATGAATTAATATGGTGGGCCATGATCCACGTCGTATCCGCACAAGTTCCCCCACGAGTGGAGATTAATTTAAACTTCCCATGCGTACATGAATACGCCGTATGAATCTCTCCGATTTGCGCGATTGTACGTAACACAACATCTGAAATATGATATCGCTTACTAAATTCTGCAAGTAGTTTCCGTGACGTTTTCCTCACCGCAATCAACTCACCATCATCGTTTAGTAGCACCACGTAAATCCTTTTACTAAACCGAAATTGCCTAAACGCAAGTGTCCGTTCCCATGATAGTTGTCCTGTCTCGTCCAACATCGCTAAAATGTCCTGCTCCGTAAAATGATCCAATGTGACCGCCTGCTGTCCTCTTACATAATTCATTTCTTCATCTCCCTACACGTGTCCTCTGTGCAAACCAATTAATATAACACGGCTGTTAACCATTTCTTAAATAATAACTTACCGAAATACCCAATAAAAGTCTACTTAGAGTTTGATGAGAACGTTATTATCAGGTTTTTATATATTAATTTCTCGGTTTTATCGATGTTTTACGTAAGTTTGGTATTTGGGTTCATTTGTATCGTTCGTTATTCTAGTGGACATCAAGGCCTTGATAACTAATCTTAAGGAGTTATCACAAATGAACGATGACCAGATTCAACGCGCATTTCACTATCTCACGACCGACGACCACGAAAAAATTATTTACGGTGTTCTGAAAAAGTTGGGTGTCAACCGCCACGAGGAATACTTTGACGACCTCGTTACCGAGGGTAAAATTGCCTTCGTCAATGGTTACTGCCAAGCCGAAGCTGCTCTGCTTGACGACCCCTATCAGCTTAACGGGCGTCTCTTTAAACATGTTGAGCACAGAACCATCGACTATCTTCGGCGCCAGACACGGCAACAATCCCACAACGAATTTTCACTCGACAATGAAGCGGTAACTGAAGATATTCGTGCTGCAAAATTAGGCCAAAGTTTCATTACTCAAGACAGTACTGATCAGCTTATTCAGATGGAAGAATTCCACGAACTCTATGAGCAATCACCAGAAGGCGAACGGCGTTATCTGATGGAGCATCTAATTAACCACCTATCGCTGCGCGAGATCGCATTAAAATATGATATCAGCCCCGCAGCGGTTTCCAAGGCGAAACGCAGCTCAATCAACCGGGCACGACGTTTATTTCGACCGTAAAGTATTAATTAGAAATTAATTATCATTTTATTAAGATACGTATTGACGTAGAAAACACTTTCAATTAGAATTTAATTATAATAAGTTTTATTTTAATGTACATTCAATATGTAAATGGAGGCGAGTAATATGAAACGAGGCTATCAAACAACAACCACCACCCGTTACAAGATGTATAAGAAAGGCAGGATATGGATGTTCAGTGCCGTTGTAATCGGAACAGGGGCCTTTAGCGTCACTACCATAGCCCACGGATACTCAGGATCCAGCCACCTCAACGACATTAGCAGCGACCGCACCGACAGCGACCTCTGTTGAGGGTACCGCAACATCAATAGTAACAACCTCACCATCGTCAGTCAGAGATCACCAACTCTAGCGTACCCTCGGTTCCGACAAGTAGTTCCGCTTCGCCATTATCAAGTGCAACATCATCAAGTATAACCTTGGAAAGTAGTGAGATAGTCGCAACACCCGTTCTGACAGAAGCAGTCAAAACTACCTCTACCACACCGATTAATCCAGCTACACCAGCAAGTGAAACCGAATCTTCGACAAACACGACGGCGGAAGTGACATCCGACGTTCCCATTGCTGCCGATAGTGCAACCACAGCGGACGAACCCGTCCCCGGTCCCACAGAAGCACCCGCCGTTGAAACAACCGCTACTATTTTCACTGACGAACATTTAGATGACATGGGCATCGATGTGCAAACTGCTCATGAAGATAATGCACTCGGGATTGCCTCACTTTTCCATATTTTCTCGAATTCAACCGTGCTTAGTGCAGATACGAATGGAAATATCGCTACCGATCATTTAATCGATGGCACCACAGATTTTGGGACCCGCGGCTATGACGGTGATCTCTTCTATATTGGTCATTTATCTGGTACCGTCTTACCTAATTCATTCCGCGCCAATGATAGTCTCATTTATGTCGGTAACTCGGTTAGTTCTGGCTGGATCGACGGGCACGCCGTTATCAATCGCGTTAAATTAACGAACGTTCCTGCCGACCGTCTTTTCAAAGACAGTGCCGATACGGTTTACATTGATTTCGATTCGTACTTCAAACTGCTTCGTGAAAAAGCAGCAACTTACTACGCTCAAAACGATAGCGCGGGCGTGACTTACGACTTCACTAATATGAATCAGCGAACTATCGACGTTTCAGATGCGTCCACTTACGCCATTGAAAATCATGAGGCCCATGTTTACGCTAGTATCCCACTCAGCGTACTACAAACACCTCAGAGCCTATATGTGACTGGTGTTTCATCCGGTGGCCCGACATTAATTATTAATGTGATCGATGATTTAACAGACGTGTTCGAAGGTATGCTAGTCAACCTAGAGACAAAGACGGAAATCGAGGTCGATGGTGACCTTCTTTCATCTAAAGAACGGACTGAATTCGATCAATCCGTTATCCTTTGGAACTTCGGTGACGATCATCTGAACTATAATTTCATCATGGCCGGTCGTTTGTCGGTTCGATTCTTGCGCCAAATGCAGAGGTCATTGGCAATGTGAACATCGATGGCAACATTGTGGCCGACCATGTCAACATTGCTAGCGGCGAATCACACCGTTTCGATCTACAGACTCCTAGCGTAACTGATCCGGAAGATCCCACTGACCCGATTGATCCAGAAGACCCCGTCGATCCTGAGGAACCGACCGACCCGATCGATCCGGAAGAACCCGTGGATCCTGAAGAACCGACTGAATCTGAAACATCAACTACTCCGGAACAGGATCTAGACCGTGAGAATGCCGTCAGTATCGACCGCGACACACAAACGACCGCGGTAACCGTCTCTTCTGGCACCACCACTTCCAATCCTGTCATTACGATGATGACAACTAAACACCACTCAAATAAATCAGCCAACAGCACACTACCACAGACCGGTGACACCGCCCAACAATCTGCCACTATTTGGGGGCTGTTCGCCCTTGCCTTTACCGGACTATTTGGGCTTTCCGTTAAGGGGCGCAATAAAGACGACTAATTAACCATAACTGAGACGATCCTTCACTAGGATCGTCTTTTAGTTGGTCATAGTGTCTCGCGGATTCTATGTAAAATGCATCACGTCTATCATGTGAACAGATGTTCGCTATTTTACGGTCCTAACCCATTGAATCCGCAGCCCAACGTGGTACACTTATGGGGTTAACTCACGTTAACGATTGGGACTATATGGAGGGTTTAAATTGGAAACGCAAAACAAAGGTGCCTCACGCCGACTCTGGCTGTGGCTGATCCCGCTCATCTTGGTGATCATCTACGTCGGCGGCGCGCTGCACTACCAACATCGCTACTTACCACGGACGGAAGTTTTCGGCATCAAGATTGCGGGTAAGACCCCCACTCAAGCCGCAACAATCCTCAACAAGAATATTCAAACCACCAAGTACACCTTCAAAGAGGGTGACAAAACGGTCCTGACAACGACCGGTGCCAAACTAGGCATTAGTCGGAATTTCACCGCCATGTTGAATTCGGTGAAGGATAATCAGAGTGCTTGGAGCTGGCCGGTTCACATTTTCACACAACCGACTGCCAGCCTCACTAAAACCGTGACGTTAATCAATCAAACCACGCTCAAGCAGTTTGCGACCCAGACGGCCGCCAAACTAAACCAGACGCGGACAGCCCCTCGGAATGCTAAGTTGGCCTTCAAAGACGGCCAACTGGTCACTACGAAAGAACGCTACGGTAATCAAATTTCAGCCACTAAGCTCGCGAGTCAAACCGAAAAGCAGGTGCTTGCGAACCAAAATACGGTTAACTTGAAGAAGACTTACGACAAGCCTCAAGTAACCGTCGGGATGAAATCATTTAAGAACTTGAAAGCCAAACTCACGAAGATCAGTCACGTTTCCGGTGTGCTCAAAATTCAACAACACAACGTGAAGGTCTCCAAGAGTGAAGTACAAAGTTGGATCGATATTAACGGTACTTCAATGACCATTTCTCAAAGCAAGATCGACCACTACCTCGACAAGCTGGATCACAAGTACGCGACCTATTACAAGACGCGGCACTTCAAGTCAACGGCACGTGGGACGGTCGATGTGCCGGCCGGCATCTACGGTTGGTCAATTAGCCACAAGAAAGAAATTCCCGTGCTCGTGAAGGCCGTAAAGAGTGGCACCACCTTCGACAAGAAGGTCATTGTTAAAGGAAACGGGTACCACGCTGACGGCACCGACATTGGCAATACCTATGTCGAAGTTGATAAGCAAAACCAGATGGAATACTACTATAAAGATGGCAAGCTCGCGATGAGTTCCGCAGTCGTTACCGGGAACCCGAATAAGGGAAAAGAAACGCCATCCGGAGTCTTCTACATTTGGAGTAAACAACGTAACGCGACCCTTCGTGGAGCAAATTACGCGACAAAGGTGAGCTACTGGATGCCGGTTGATGATACCGGTGTAGGCCTTCATGATTCACCATGGCAACCTCAATACGGTGGCAGCTGGTACCTGACCCACGGTAGCCACGGATGTGTGAACAATCCACCCGCCTTTGCGGCTCAGCTTTACAACGCTGTATCCGTCGGCACCCCCGTCATTATTTTCTAAAATCGTAATTAAAAGCCGATTCTCGATTGTGAGAATCGGCTTTTTTCGTGAATACTATCCGATATACGACAAAATCTCGCCCCTCCTATTGGAGAGACGAGATTTTTTAATTAATGTTGTAAAATTGCGACAATCAAGAGCACCAACGCTGCCGCAAATTGAACGAAGTCAAACAGAAAATGCGTGATAATGTTTTGCCAGATATTTCGACTAAAGTAGTAAATTAGGGCGAAGAAGCCACCGATCACCATATACGGTACCATCTGGGTAACATCCCCATTGAAGTTATTCCAGTGCACCAATCCAAAGGCGATCGATGACACAAAGAACATCAGGAACGTCACAATTCGATGGCCGCGCCACTGGTAAAACAGCACGTGCCGGAAAACTAGTTCCTCAGTAAACGGCGCCATCAACACGGTTAGACTCCCGAAGAGCCCAATACCGGCCGTTGTCACTGCTTGGAAGCTCAACACATCGGCAGCCCCGCCCGCGGCGCTTGATCCCATAACGGCCTTCATCCCGATCCGGACGAGGGCGAGCACGGCATAAACGGCAATCATCAAGACGACATCTAGAGCAATATTACGGACGATATGTTCGCGGTACCGGTGCCAATTACTCCCCAGCACATCGTGGAACATCCAGACGACGATCAAAAAGACAGCGAAGGCTAGCCCAACGGCAATACTGACCTTCACCAGTTGCGTTTGTCCCGGTTGCACTAAGACCTGGCCCAGGCCGAGTTCTGCGAGAATCAAGGCCACCGCAACCAGCGACTTGATTGGACTCACAGCAACCGTGGACGCTGCATGTGAGGAAAAGTCGGCGTGAGCCAGCGGCCGCTGCCGTTGAAAACTACCACTACCAAAGAGCCCGCGTTCACGGTCTAGTTTGACGGAACCGCGGCCGATCGTAATCGCACCGATAATGGCAAAGACCACAAAGTAAATGATGGCCGTGGTCACACTCGTGCCCGCATTGTTACTCAGCGTGCCAAACGCCATTTGATCAAAGGCATCGATAATGGCGTGAAAAATCACGGTAATCCAGAGGTTATTCGTCACCAGATAGACGGCCGCGAGGAAGAAGCCCAGCCCGATCGCCATTAAAATTTGCGCGCCAGTATTGGTCCAGTTACCACTACTTAAGCCGTTGACGGCGTGCACGAGGCCAAACCCGAGACCACTAAGGCAGGCCGTAGTCATGGCTCCCAGACGGAAATGGCTGTACAGGTAGCTGACAAGCAAGCCCCGGAAGACGTACTCTTCCACCAGCCCCACAGTCAGTCCCATAACTAACGCAATTAAAATATTAGCCGGCGTCAACACGTATTGGGCACCCAGCGTGGCATCCCCAATCAGCACGACAATCACCGGTAACAAAAACAGCCAATTCTTCGCGGTCGAGGACGCGTTCCGTCCCCACCCGATTTTGGCATGGAAGTACAGCCGATTGACCAGCCACCAAATCAGTAACGCGACGAGTTCGGTGCCGATACCGGCCCAACCCTTTCCGTTGGTGGAATGAATGCTAACTAAGTTATTGAGGCCCAGGTTAAATCCCACGTTGACGATTTCCTGGGCAATGGTCGAGATAATGAGCACTAAGAATAATGACAAAATATAAAAAACTGACCAGTGCTTTCTCACTAAAAATCCCTCCTTGAACAATTTGATTCCATGATACCAGTTATCGGGGTGTGGGACTAGGGTGACGAGCTCAGAGCGACGCAATTTAAATGAAATCCAATGTCACGGCACGTTGGTTACCAGATTGGCCATAATGAGCGATTTTAGTGTGTCTGGCACGAGATTTTTATGAGATAAATTAACGTTGTTTTTGTGATGTGCGTTCGTTGGTGGCCCTTAAAAATAAGGCAACCAGTTCCGCTTGTTGGGGACCCGATACCTTACTTATTTTGATTGCACACTTTTGTTGTATCGTACGGGCCAGATTTATGTCACTCGTCTGCCTTCAAGGTAGTTCGACCAGCGGCGGTGCCTGGCGCATCTTTAACTTCTAAGCCACGAGCCACAAAAAATAGACCATCAAGTACCCAATCAGGTACTCAATGGTCTATTTTCTCATTGGCCGGCATCTAGCCGGCCATGATAGTTATCGGCGCCTAAATAGATGCACTTCATCGTCTTATTTATAGTTAGGGGCCGCCTTGGTAATTTGCACATCATGTGGATGTGATTCGATTAATCCGGCGCTTGTAATTTGAACGAATTGGGCGTTGTTGATCAATGCGTCAATGTCAGCGGCACCAACGTATCCCATTCCTGAACGTAATCCACCAACTAATTGGAAGATAATGTCCGTAACGTCACCCTTGTATTCAACCCGGGCTTCGATACCTTCTGGCACTAACTTGTTGGCTTCGTTAACGCCACCTTGGAAGTAACGGTCGGATGATCCATGGGATTGTGACATTGCGGCAACTGAACCCATACCACGGTATGACTTGAATTGCTTACCATTGTCTTCGAAGATTTCACCAGGTGCTTCGGTCGTGCCTGAGAACATGCTTCCCAGCATAACGGCGTTACCGCCAGCAGCCAAAGCCTTCACGATATCACCAGAATACTTGATCCCACCATCGGCGATGATGGTTTTGCCGTATTCGCGTGCTACTGAAGCAGCATCGTAAACGGCGGTAATTTGAGGAACCCCCACACCGGCAACGACACGGGTGGTACAAATTGAACCAGGGCCAATGCCGACTTTAACAACGTCCACACCGGCGTCATAGAGAGCACGAGCGCCTTCAGCAGTAGCAACGTTCCCAGCAATCAAAGTTGCTTCTGGGAAGTGTTCGCGGATTTCAGCAATCTTGCGGAGAACACCGGCTGAATGACCATGGGCTGTATCGATGACGATGGCATCAACACCAGCATCAAGCAAGGCTTCAGCACGATCAAATGTATCACTTGTGACACCCACCGCAGCAGCGACCAATAAGTGATTGTTATCATCAACAGCAGCCTTTTCGAAGTTTCCCGTCAAATTAACGCCTTTAACGGTTGCTACTTCGCCAGCCTGTGCTTGGATTGACATGTTCTTGTGGATAACACCCATCCCACCTTGTAAAGCCATGGCAATTCCCATTGCACTTTCAGTGACCGTGTCCATTCCGGCACTCAAAAAAGGAACGTGGAGCTTAATATTCTTTGCTAGTTGAACGCTCAAATCGACTTCGTTCGGTAATACGTGACTTTCCGCTGGAATTAATAGTACATCGTCGAACGTTAAACCTTTTTTAGCAAATTTTGTTTCCCATTTTGACATTACTTTTGCACCCCTATTCTTTTAATTGTTACTACGTTACCAGCCTTATGGCTAATGGTCAAATACTTCTTTCGTTTTATCATCATTTTTTCATTTTCAGAAAACAAAAACACGTACTTTTTGAAAGCACGAACATTAGTTGTTCCTTACTTCAATAAGATACGTGTTTAAAGCGGATTATTTCCGCCGGGTTGGTTGTTGCCGTGGTTGGCCACCGAGGGCCCCACCGACAATGTGATACTTGCGACGCAGGTAAATATCAACCCCAAAGCCAATTACGGCGAGCACGATATAAACGAGCCCTGGCAACTGAGCATTGATCCCCTTGGCTGGCATGAAGCCCACGAAGAAGTAGATCGCAATCCAGGCTACTAGCCCAACAGCAACGACCCCAATCTTATACCACATTGAGTGTTGCTTCGCCTTTTCGCTTCCGGGTTGAATCGACTTAGTGACCCAAGCAAACAGCAGACCACCAAAGACGGCCACTAAGATGATAGCTAAGATGCCGCTGGTCCCAGAGGTAGCGGCTTGGGCCTTCAGTGCCTTCGATTGGAAGGTTCCCATGAACCCAAACAATAGGGCAAAGATACTGAAGAACATCAGCCCATTGTCGGTTGCCAATAGTCCAAAGCTACTTTGCGATGCTGGCACCGGTGCCTTCTTCGGACCGTTGATCAGTTCATCGGCCTTTTCGGCTGGCGTTCCAAATAATTGACGCGCAGTTTGACCCTTCTTTTGGCCTTCTAGCAGTGTATCGATCGTCGTCTTCAAGGCTTCGGGCTTTTTATCCTGCTTGATGCCCTGTTCGTCCAACTGCTTGTTTAGTTGGTACATAAATTCTTCGCTACGCTTAGTTAAGCCTAACTCACTAAATTGGCGGTGCACATTAGCATGCTGTTCATGCACGTGCTCCCGTTGCTTACTACCAGCGGCGGCGTTACGAGGCTGGTTTTGATTCTCTTCACTCACTGAAATTCCCCTCTCTTGGTGCTTGGATGATTTTTTGGTGCGGGTTTTGCTGAAACGTGTTCGTGAAGCACTGGCGCCTAACGGATAAGCCCCCATTAACTCTGACCGCAAACCCACGATCACAGTTAATGGTGTCTTATCCCACGGCACCAACCCGTGCTTACTCGCACTCTAAACTACACATTAAACCTAAACTCTACAATATCCCCATCTTGCATGACGTAGTCCTTACCTTCCAGTCTTAACCGGCCGGCTTCCTTGACTGCGTTTTGCGTTTCGTACTTGTCCAAGTCTTCATATCCCATAATTTCCGCGCGAATGAAGCCTCGTTCAAAGTCCGTATGGATAATTCCGGCAGCTTGTGGCGCCTTCGTTCCCTTCTTATACGTCCAAGCCCGCGTTTCCTTACCACCGGCCGTAAAGAAGGTTTCTAGTCCTAACAGCGCATACGATGCCCGAATCAAACGGTTCAACCCAGGTTCTTCCACGCCTTCCATCTCAAGGAATTCCGCCTTATCTGCGTCATCCATTTCAGCGATTTCTTCTTCGCTGGCGGCCGCAACCCCAATGACTTCGGCGCCTTCATCCTTGACATAGTAGCGAATGGATTGGATGTACTTGTTAGATTCCGGATCGCCGATTTCGTCTTCACTGACGTTAGCGACATATAAGACCGGCTTCGACGTTAACAGGAACAAGCCCTTCACGATTGGTAATTCATCTTCCGCGAAGTCAATCGTCCGGACACTCTTACCAGCTTCCAAAACGGGACGAATCTTTTCCAAAACGGCTAATTCCGCCTTAGCTTCCTTATCGCTCCCCTTGGCTGCGCGTTGAACCTTTGCCAAGCGCTTGTCGACGGCTTCCAAATCAGCCAAACCGAGTTCCAAGTTGATCGTTTCGATATCATCGATTGGATCCACTTTACCAGTCACATGGGTAATGTTGTCGTCGTCAAAGGCCCGCACAACGTGCACAATTGCATCCACCTGACGGATGTTTTCAAGGAACTTGTTACCAAGTCCTTCCCCCTTGCTGGCACCCTTGACGATCCCGGCAATATCGGTAAATTCAAACGTCGTTGGGACCACTTTTTTGGCGGGAATGAGTTCTTGAATTCGCTCCAATCGTTTGTCAGGGACCTCCACCATCCCCACGTTAGGATCAATCGTCGCAAACGGGTAGTTGGCCATTTCTGCCCCCGCTTTTGTAATTGCATTAAATAAGGTTGATTTACCAACGTTTGGCAAACCGACAATTCCTGCTGTTAACGCCATTTGTTAATTCACTCTTTCCTTTGAATTTTAATTAATCTTCTTCGCTTGTGGTTGCTTTTCGAAGCACTTTTTTCATGCGCTTTTCGAAGTTTCGGCGGCTCAACATGACAATGTGACCGCATCCGAGACACTTGATTTTGATGTCAGCGCCCATGCGAATGATTTCCCATTCGTTTGTGCCACATGGATGCTGCTTTTTCATCATAACAACGTCACCCTTATCGTACATGTGAATTCCTCCTTCGTTGTGAATCCTCGTCTTATTGTTGCTCTAACTCTAGTGACCAGCTACGCCTTGGTGGCGCCGCCGGCATTCAACCAGTCTAGTTTAAATCAACATCCAACATTTCCAAAATCCGACTGAGATCATCATCGGATAGATACGAAATCTCGATCTTACCGGCCCCGTTCTTCTTATTCGACTGGGCCAGTGCCACCTTGGTGCCAAACTTCGATTGTAGTTGGTCTTCCGCGGCCTTCACAAAGACTGACTTTTGTGGGGTCTTCTTATCTTTTCGGTTCTTCAACTCGCCGTTCATCTGGTTAACGATTTGTTCGAGTTGCCGCACGGTCAAGTTTTGCCGCACCGTCCGCCGGGCCAAAGAAACTAACCGATCCTTATCCTTCAAGCCGAGCAACGTCCGGGCCTGCCCCATCGACAGCTTATCGTCTTGCAGCATATCCTTGATCATCTTGGGTAAGCCCAATAACCGGAGATAGTTGGCGATGTATGGCCGACTCTTCCCTAACCGTTTAGCCACTTCGGCCTGCGTTAAGGAGAGCTTTTCCATTAACGTATCGTACGCCTGCGCTTCTTCCAACGGAGTGAGGTCTTCACGTTGCAAGTTTTCGAGGACGGCAACTTCCATCATTTCTTCGTCGTTAGTTTCCCGTACGATCGCCGGAATGGTTAGCTTCTTGGCGAGCTTAGAAGCCCGGAAGCGTCGTTCACCGGCAATGATTTCGTAGCGTTTGAGCTTCTTATCCGGTTGCCGCAAAATGATGGGCTGAAAGACGCCCGACTTTTCAATCGAAGCGGCTAATTCCTTCAACGCCTTGGTGTCAAAAATCCGCCGTGGCTGATAGGGATTCGGCCGAATCTCACTAATACTAATTTCTTGGACGCTTTCTTCGCTGGCGGAAACGTCATTATCTTCAAAGAGCGCTTCGATTCCGCGACCGAGTCCTTTTTTACTATTTACCATGCGCTGCTAACACTTCCTTTGCAAGTTGGCGATAGACTTCGGCACCTTTCGACTTTGGATCGTAATCGATAATCGGTAGCCCATGACTTGGGGCCTCTGACAACCGGACGTTCCGTGGAATGATCGTGTCATAGACCTGATCGCCAAAGAACTTCTTCACTTCGGCGTTCACTTGTTGCCCCAGATTAGTCCGGGCATCAAACATCGTCATCAGCACCCCTTCGATCTTCAGTGCGGGGTTAAAGTGCTTTTGCACGAGCTTAATGGTGTTCAATAATTGGCTCAAGCCTTCCAAAGCGTAGTATTCACTTTGAACCGGAATCAAAATCGAATCACTGGCCGTAAAGGCGTTGATCGTCAAAAGCCCTAACGAAGGTGGGCAATCAATCAACACGTAGTCGTAGGTATCCTTGACCGAGTCAATGGCATCTTTCAGGCGGGTCTCACGCGCCATCATCGAGGTTAATTCGATTTCAGCACCGGACAGTTGGATCGTCGTTGGAACAATATCCAAGCCGTCATGCACCGTCTTCATGATCACGTCCTTGATTGGCGTTTCATCAATCAACACATGATAGACGTCTTGTTCAATCGTGGCTTTCGAAATCCCCGTACCGCTCGTAGCATTCCCTTGGGGATCAATATCAATCAGCAACACGTGCTGGCCCTGTTCTGCAAGGCAGGCACCTAAGTTCACGCTGGTTGTGGTCTTGCCGACGCCCCCCTTTTGATTGGCTAATGCAATCACATATCCCATCTTATTTACCGCCTTTCTCTTGCTTATTCTTCGGAATTTCAATCACGATCTCATAGTGATCATCCTGTTCTTCCTCACGCGTGGTAATGACCATGCCGCTGTCTTGGATCATCTTAATCGAGTGCTTGATCGTGTTGACCGCGATCCGCGAATCACTGACCTTCTGACTGACACGTTGTTTCTTTTTCTTGGTTTTCTTTTTAGGTGCTTCCACCGCGGGTGTTTCGTCCGCAGCAGGAATCTTTCCGAGCATCCGACCGACGAGTTCTTCGGTCTGCTTAACGTTAAGTTTATCGTTAACGATTTGCATCAAAACGTCGCGTTGCTGATCTTCATCGAGATCTAGCATGGCTCGGCCGTGCCGTTCTGTGATACGACGATCCAAAATTGCATTTTGAACCGGTGCGATAAGTTTCAGTAACCGGAGCTTATTCGCCACGAAGGACTGACTCTTCCCCATCCCCTTGGCCAACGCCGTCTGGGTGATGTGGTTGAGTTCCATCAGGTCACGATAAGCCTGCGCCTCTTCGACGGAGCTGAGCTGTTCGCGCTGCAAGTTTTCGATCAACGCCAGTGAGGCGGTTTCCTTGTCATTCATCTTTTCGACAATGGCCGGAACCTTTTCCCACTGCAATTCGTTCACCGCCCGAAACCGCCGCTCGCCAGCGATGATTTCGTACTTATCGTCCTCATACTCACGTAAGATGATCGGTTGTAATAGGCCGTGTGCTTCAATCGTCTCGGCAAGTTCCTTAATCGCCGTCGGATCAAACACCTTTCGGGGTTGGAACCGATTGGGAGTAATCTTTGTAACATCCACTTCGACAACCTGATTGGTTGCCGGTTGATTTTTCTTTCCTTTATTAAATAGTGAAAATGCCATACTCATCCTCCCCTTCGATTAGTCGATCGGCTTTTTATTTGGAACACCGGGCCGTCGAGGATACTTCACTGGTGTTGCCACCTGTTTGTTCATCACGATCATCGTGCGTGGTTCGTGATTGAGTGGTAACGTCAAGTTTTCGGTCTGGGTGACCTGCCCGCCCAATACCGTAATCGCATGGTTGGCATCACTCAGTTCATCCTGTGCTTGACTTGCCTTCATCGCGATGAAACTGCCGCCAACCTTCACAAGTGGCAGGCACAGTTCACTCAACACCGACAAGCGCGCCACGGCCCGCGCCGTCACGATGTCAAAACTTTCGCGATACGGGCTCTTCTTCGCACCAAACGTTTCGGCTCGGTCGTGAATCAGAGTTACGTCTTGTAGTCCGAGCTTAGCGACAAGTCCTTCTAGGAAATTAATCCGCTTATTAAGCGAATCCACAATGGTGACCTTCAACTTAGGGAAAGCAATTTTGAGCGGCAGCGATGGAAAACCAGCGCCAGCACCGACATCGCAAAGCGTTAGCGCCTCATTTTGAAGCTGCGCGACGACGAGGGCGGGCGTGATCGAATCGTAGAAGTGCTTGAGATAGACTTCATTTTCTTCGGTAATACTCGTTAGGTTGAGTTGCTGGTTACCGATCACGAGCTCGTGATAGTAAGTTTGAAATTGCTGCATTTGTTGCTGTGACAGATCGATACCATGATCTGCTAAAGCTTGCTGAAACTGTTGTGGATTCATACATTTTCTCCTTAGACTTGTGAAACAAATTTATGTTTCACGTACGGTTCTACTTTACCCTAAATCAGGGTTGTAAGCAAGTATTGGATACAGAACCAACCTTGATTATGACTCACATTTAGTCAATATTTTCGGTTGGGGTTAATTCACCATCTAACCATTAACTATACCAGTCTGAATCACAATTGTTCAGTCCTCTAAATCGGATCTTTCTTTCATATAATCCGTTTCGCACAAATCCCATTTTTTCTGTGTTTAATTCCAAAACAAATCAGGCCATTCCAGTTACGGAATGGCCTGACTCATGCAGAAAAGCTTACTTACGTTTTAGTCAACCACTTCCGACTAAAGTCGGAAGCTTGTGAGAACTACACCTAACGGTGCAATGACCACAAATTGCTTAGATACAGCGATTGCCTGCAAGCGGGTCTTATCCGCTAATTACCAAAGCCTTTATAGTCCGCAGGTTGCCAGACGGACTGTATAATTTTACATTGATGCGAGACCTTTAGCCAAAATATTTTGAGCGGCATTATGGTCACGAATATGGTGAGTTTCACATTGCGGACATACCCAATCACGATCGGCTAGCGTAAGTTTGTTAGTTGTTCCAGTGCCCATAACAAACCCGCAATCATGACATGTCTGGGTAGTGTTTCTCGGATTAACGGTGATAAATTTTTGACCGTACAGGTCGGCTTTATATGCCAGCATGCCCAAAAAGGTTCGCCAACCAACATCAGAAATACTCATAGCCAGAGCGTGATTTCGTAACATATTCCTACTTCTAAGCTCTTCAGCGACAACCAAATCGTGATTCTTGATAAGTGTGGTCGAGACGAGATGTAGAAAGTTTTTGCGACGATTAGCAATTTTACGCTGAATAGTGGAAACAACGTTACGCTGTTTCTGATAATTCTTGGCATCACGTAACGGCCGATGTTCTTTTTTGGCACGTCGTGCCCGTCGAGAGAGCTTGCGTTGTGCTTTCGCCAACTTCCCGCTAACAGAACGATAGTAACGAGGATTGGCAACAATATTTCCTTCGGAATCAGTTAGAAAATTATCAGTATTTAAGTCAATCCCAATAGCATTAGTTGTTTCATTACTAACTTTGTTTACAAAAGGTTGTTCGGATGCTAATTGCATTGCTATATAGTAACGACCGGTAGCGTCCATTGAAATTGTGGTCGTACCAATACGAATACTGTCCATACGATTGAATACTTTTTGAGGTATCCCTTTGAAACGCAAGCGACCTAATTTCGGTAATTGAACCTGTCGAGAATTAATGATCTGAACACTACCGTTTTGCATGTTGGATATAGCTAATTTACTAGCATACATGCAGGAAGTTTGGTATTTTTGTTCAATTCTTTTTTTGTGAAATACTGGTGTTCCAGCACGATGAACTTTCCGAAATAAATTCCAAGCAGCACG
>NZ_AYYY01000056.1 GCF_001436295.1 Paucilactobacillus vaccinostercus DSM 20634
AAATTAGCTATGCCTAACATGCAAAATGGTAGTGTTCGGATCATTAATTCTCGACAAGTTCAATTACCGAAGTTAGGTCGCTTGCGTTTCAAAGGGATACCCCAAAAAGTATTCAACCGTATGGACAGTATTCGTATTGGTACAACCACAATCTCAATGGACGCTACCGGTCGTTACTATGTATCACTACAATTAGCATCTGAACAACCTTTTGTAGACAAAGTTAATAATGAAACCACCACTGCTATTGGGATTGACTTAAATACTGATAATTTTCTAACTGATTCCGAAGGAAA
>NZ_AYYY01000057.1:0-7678 GCF_001436295.1 Paucilactobacillus vaccinostercus DSM 20634
CTAATAATTCTAGAATTTTGGCTCTATTTTTCATCGGCTGGTTAGTTTTTTCCCAGCCTCTTTTTTAGGTTTATAGAAACCAGATGGCATCCAGTCGCCATCTTCATGTTCACTTTTGTTTCTTGTGTAGTAGTTCCATCATTTTAACAATATCATTAGCGGGCGTATTCGTTTCTTTCAATTTCAGCGTGGGAAAGCTTCGTAAAAGCCGGCGTTGCACATAATTTAATCGCAGGCCCCGCCGAGTTTCATCTGAACTATTCTGGTACGCTTCCAACCAGTTACGATCTTGATCCAATTTCGTACTTTCGTCAGCCAAGCGTTCCCGTAGCTCCATCTTCTTTGCCTCGATGGTATCCCCAATCCGTTTAGTGGCGGCCCCAAACGCCATTGCGTTCGCTACCGTAAACCCACAGTCAAACATCAAAATGGCAATCAGAACAATTCCCGCAAACAGCCCGTACGTCGTTGATAGGTGCAAGACAACCTGCGATATCAACGGATGAATCCACTTAACGATTACGACCACCCCGAATCCCCAAAATAGTGAGATTGGCAGGGCTACCCGACCGTTTAGATTCAGCGGAATCTGACTATAATCCCACCACCGGGCGTGAAAGAGTTTTTCCATCAACCAGCTTGTGACGTATTCAATTACCGTGATGAGCAGGGCACTGAGAACATACAGCACCACCACGTTATTTTCAAACGGTTCGATAACCGCCAGAACGGCCATCATGCTAAAGCCATATACCGGTACCACCGGGCCAATCAGAAAGCCCGAATTTGTCCAACGGCGTTTACGCACACTAACATAGCTGCTTTCCCATAACCATCCCACAAAAGCATAGGCAAAAAAATATAGAATCCATACGGCAAATTGCTGTTCGAGCACTGATACCTGAAACTGTTGCATGGCCACGTCCTCCCCTTTTTTCTAATATAGCACAAACAAATCCCCCCACCAACGACAATTCACATCGTTAATAGGGGGGATTCAGATCAAGTTAACCAACGTTTTGTTTGATCTCGTCTAGTAAAGCGTCCATTTCTTCGGGTTCATCGTCACAGTCAAACAACGCGGCGTGATACCGATCACGAATGGGATCCTTGATGTCCGCAAACTTAGACTCAAATTTGTGCGTTTCGTAGGTGCCATCCGGCTGAATTGATAAAATTACACACTGTGGTGCTTCCTTTTTCTTGTGCGTGAACGTAATTGGAAAGACACAGGGCTTGAAATTGATGTCCTTTCGATCCTGTTTACGCTCCAATAAAATGCTTGTAATGTTACTGACAATCATCTCGCGTGTCATTAATCCGTACCTCGATTTTTAGATTGATCGACTGAAACGACTAAAGTGTTTATTATCACTAAACACTTTAATTAACCAATTAATAACTTAACACACTTCGCAAGCAACCTTCAATACACACTCACAATTGTCACCAAACAGTTAATTGGCCACCTGTTTTGTCAGCGTCTGACAGTCCACGCCATCTTCCTGATACACCGCAGAGCTGGGGCGGTACCCCAACGTCTGGTAAAAGCCCTTCGCTGTTAATTCCGAGTGAATGATCAGCGTTTGCTTGCCATCCTGACGAGCCTGATCTTCCAGTGCTTGAATGACTTGGGCTCCCAAATGTTGACCACGGTACGCTGCCAGCGTTGCAATGCGCGTCAGGCGGGCCTGCTCAGCATCGATTGGTAAATAACGACCGGTGGCTACCGGCTGATCGCCCGCGAAAATAACCGCATACGTGGTCCCATCCCGATCCGCTTGATCAAATTCATCATCAATGGCCAGCCCCCGCTCTAACACAAACACCTGCATGCGAACATAACAGCTCGCCGCACGATGCCAATTTTGATTTCCAATCACTCGTTTCATCTGCATCTCATCACAACCATCTTTTTGATAGTAGTATACTGCAGTATTGTTGCAATAACAACATTATCTTGTTACTTATTCTGGGCGAGAATTTGCGCTAGATCTTGGTACTGGGACAACATCCACTGCTTGTACGTCATATTGGCGGGCAAGGTTTCCGTTACTTTTAACACCGGAATATCGTTTTGCTTGGCTAATGTCACAAAATTGCGCACCGTCTTGCTCGAAACTTGCTTGTTATCCACAAAGAAGGCAATCTTACGGGCCTTAATCCCATCTTGCATCGCATGGATGGCTTTGGGCGACGGATCAGTTCCCTTTTCCACAGCCTCTTCAAACGAGTGATTGCCCACGTGGTACCCTAACGCCTGAATGGCGTAGTCAAACACTGGTTCACTGACATACACTTCGCGAGTTGCTTGCTGTGCACGGTCCTGCTTCAACTGCTTAATTTGCTGATTGACAGGCTTTAACGATTGAATATACCGTTTGGCATTTCGCTGGAAATAAGCCTTTGATTTTGGTTGAACTTTCCCTAATTCGGTGGCTAAATAAGTGGCGTACTTCGCCATCGTGGTTGGCTGATACCAAATATGCGGATTCGCACCCGTCTTTTTATTGAGGACGTCTTCACCGACCCGAATGTACTCACTATGATGGCTATTCCGGGTTAGCTTAGTCATCCATGCATCGTAGTTGAGACCATTGGCCACGACAAGGTCAGCCTTGCTGACTTCACTCGCCACCTTGGTTGTCGGTTCGTAATCGTGCGGATCAACCGCGGGATTATGAATCACTGCGGTCACCGTTCCCCGATTGCCAACAACGGCTTTCGCGACTTCACCATAAAAATCGGTGGTCGTCACCACCCGAATTTTACGATTAGTAACCTGCGTTACTCCTTTATCAGTCGTCTGACCACAGCCGGCCGCGACAACTCCCAACATGACAACGGCCACAAGGGCCAATAAAATTTTGCGAAACTTGACTAAAATCATGATCACTCCTAATTATTTGATTTTGAGTTGCGCGCAATATTTACCATACACGACCCACCTAAAAATGTAAATAGTAATTATTACTATTTGGCAAGAGCGTTCATTTAAATTAAAAAGAACACGCCATCCATCACGGATAACGTGTTCCTCATTTGTTTAACTGGGCTTAAATACCGATTCCATTTTGAAACAGTTGCTGATACAGGGCTAATTCGTCCTTCGTCTGCCGGCTGCTCATAAATTCAATTTGCTGTAGATTGTGATCCTGCCGGAGTAGCTGGCGCTCATCCAACTGCTTAATCAGGTTATGGCCGAGGCCCTCATACCCCGTAAACAAGGTAACCGGTTGGGCAAACCGCTGGGCCACCAACTGGCCAATAAATGGGTAGTGTGTACATCCCAGTACCACCGCATCAATCGGTTGATCGCGATAAGGCGCCAATAATTCATCCAACCGGGCGTTAATTTGGTCAAGGCCGTCATGACCCTGCTCCACCAAATCCGCCAGACCAGCACAAGGGAGTGAATGAATCATTGTCTGATCCTCGAAACGATCAACTTGGGCGCGATACTTTGGTAAACTGATCGTGAGCGGTGTCCCCATGACCAAAATATTGTGTTTACCGGCATCGACGGCCATCTTTAAAGCGGGCTCAATTCCTAGAATTGGCATTTCCGGATATTGGGTCATCATCTGACTCTTAGCGGCACTGGTCGCGGTATTGCAGGCAATCACGATGGCTTTCACATCGCGCTGTCGTAACTGCTCGATCACCGCACTGGTTAAGTGTTGCACGGTGGCGGCGTCCTTTTCGCCGTAGGGGGCGTTAGCAGAATCACCGTAAAAAATAAAGTTTTCGTTTGGTAACATCCGCGTCAATGTTCTCAGGGTACTAATTCCACCAACCCCTGAATCAAGAACACCAATCGCTGCTTGTTGGCTTACCATGTCTATCCCTCCTCGTATAACTTTCAGCACAGAGGTTGAAGGTCATGACTTCATTTGGCAAGAATGCTTCAATCATCCTTGCGACGAGTTCTCGAAGTGAATATTATACCGCACTTAACCATTATTTTCATTACTTTACTTTGCCGAATTAGCAGCCAGCCAAGCAACCACAAAATCATACAGCGGGCGACTTAGGTTAGCGTATTCCACCGCCGAACGAAAGTCTGCACTCACCATGTCTTCGTCTTGCCCCAACATTAGTTTTTGGACCCAGTTTGGATCCATGATGAGCTGCCGCGCAACGGCGACTAAATCAGCGGTCTGCAAAACTTCGTTGACATCATCGCGGGTTCGCACCCCACCGACTCCGATAAGTGGTTTACGACCTGCAATCGTTTCCGCCACATATTCTAACACTGGTTTGTCGCGATACTGTGGGTCAATTGACACATGCCGATGATCCACTAACGATAGGTGTAGATAATCCAAGCGGGTCTGTACGAGCTGCTCGATCAAAAACTTGGTATCGTCAAAGGAAATTCCGGGTGTGGAATACTCTTCCGGCGAAAACCGATAACCAACCGCGAATGGCCGCTTCGCATATTGATCGACGGTTGCCAAAACTTCATCAATCACTTCGCCGATAAACCGGTAGCGGTTCTCTAAACTACCACCGTATTCGTCGGTCCGCCGGTTAGAATGTGGTGAAAAGAATTGCTGGAAAAGATACATATTCGCACCATGAATTTCCACGCCGTCAAACCCGGCTTCAATTACACGCCGAGTGCCCTCACCAAAGGCCTTCACCGTCTCATGAATTTCAGCTAGCGTCATTTCCCGGGGAATGGGTGCTGGCACCTTGGGATCACGATGCTGGACCGGTACAGCACTTGGGGCAATCGGTTGGTGATCCGCCAATGCAGCTGGATCACTCATGCGACCACCGTGATAGATTTGCACAATCGCTTTGGCCCCTTGATTTTGAATGGCACTGGCTAACTGTTTTAATTCGGGTAAGTACTGATCCCCGGCAATACTGAGTTCACCGGGCCAGCCCTTCCCTGCATCTAGGACGTTAGCCGATCCAGTAATAATGGCACCCACGCCCTTCGCGCGTTGTGCGTAGTAACGAATCTCATCTTGCGTCACCGTCCCGTTAGTAAAGCTCTGCACCGTTGTCACGGGCGACATCACAATCCGGTTACGCAACGTCACGCCGGAGTTAAAGGTCATCTGCTCTGTAAATTTAGTCATTGGTTGCCTCCAAATTATTTTTTTGCGATGACGCTATCCTAACCCCTTAGAGTAAGTCTAAGTCAATAGTATTCACTCACTTTTTATTAGTAATTTAGTCAATTCGTTTCACGGGGCAGTCTCAATAATCGACTTAATGCGTAATAAGTTATACAATGAGGATGTACGTCGTTAAGGGTGATGACCCAGCTTTGCCGGCTGCCATCTAACCTGATTTTGTAGAAAGAAGGACTATGCATGGCAAAAAATCAACAAATGGGCACTAATACCAGTCTCTATAAACCGAATGAAGTTAACGAAAAGTACCACGATGGCGAAGAAACCCTCTTTTACTCTAGTCTGACTAAAAAGACCGCTAAAGGGGTCATCAAAAAGCGGTACGAACACGCCTGTCTGATTGATTTTTCCGATTCCAAAAAGCTTTCCAGTGCCATCAAAGATGAGCTAAATTCCAAAATTATTGTTAGCTATCAGGCACTGAAACCACTTCAATAATGATTTGATCCTCTAAAGGGTGTGATTTAACTTAAGTCACACCCTTTTTTCATCCTTTTATCATCCCATTAGTGGGCTTATAATAGCCTTATTACTTCTCAACGGAGCGTCTGTCATGGATACCAAGTTACTCACCATTTCCTACCTGTCTTCCCTCGTGGCCAATTGCATTGTGCTATTGGGAATCACATCACTTTTTATCTGGATCAAAGAAAACGTGCAAACCCCTTGGATTGCACGCCATCGTGATCTTTTTTTAGTTTGTTTTGGTCTGCTATTCATCCTCTTTTTGTTCAGCGAGGCATGGACCAACGCCCATATGTCGACCGTCTTTATCGGCGATCACTGGACCTACCTGAACCTTGAAATCATTGCCCTCTTCAACCTAACCGTCATCAATCGTTCAGAATGGCAGCTTGTCAGTACCATTGGTATCACCATCATCTGGTATTTCGCCAATACTCCCACATACAGCCTCCAACTGATTACCCAAGTGGCCGGTTTAGTCATCTTGGAAATTATCGTCTTTAAACTACAACGCCAGTTACTAGTTCATGCGTTTTTGTACAGCACGGTATTTGTTGCGGTCGCCGGATTAGCCCTTATCGTGACTAATCAGATTTATCGACAACAAGACCTCATCGCTTGGATGCGGCAAATCGGGGCTCTCATCATTCTCGAAGCCTGCTGTGCGATTTACGGAGCATCCCTTCTCAAGCGTGCTCAACAAGAACGAGACTATGAGCACCTTGCCAAGTACGACGAATTGACTAACCTGCGTAACTTTGGTGCGTTCACTACCGATCTCGAACAGGTTTATCAAAATTTCGTCACCCACAATGTCCACTACGCAATCTATACCATGGACATTGACCGGTTCAAATCAATCAACGACACCTATGGTCATTTCGCAGGTAATGAGGTGTTGACGGCCGTCGCACAGTGCCTACACGATCTTTCTTGTAACCTCGAAGGCACCGCTCACGCCTACCGCACCGGTGGCGAAGAATTTACCATCATCTACGTGAGTGCGGCACAAGATAACCATGAGGCCCAGCTCATTTCACAGGCCATTCAAACCCAGATTGGTCAGTTACAATTTCAGTTTGCGACTGATCTAAAAATTCGGGTTTCAATTGGTGAAGAACCCGTCCGCATTGGTGACGATAACTATCTCGATACTTACAAGCGCGCGGATAAATCGCTATATACCTCCAAGAGAAGTGGCCGCAACGCCGTCACCATTAACGGCGAAACGATCGCTCCAACCACTCCCCACCTTTAATGTAAGACTTGGATCAAAATCCAGCCAATCATTCCGACGAGCCCGAAAATAGCCCACCAAAACCGAGCTAAAAAGTCCCACCCATTCATTTGGCCGTAACGCCGTGTAGATAGTCCGGTGGTTGGATTAACGGTGAACTGGTCGTGATCAGATGACGCCGGTTCGGTGCCACGGACCAGGGTATCCAAATTAACGTTCAAAATATCAGCTAACTTCACTAAGTTATTCAGGTCGGGGGTCGCATCCCCTTGTTCCCATTTTGAAACTGCCTGCCGTGATACAAATAATTGACTTGCTAAAGCATCTTGCGACAGCCCTGGGCTTCGCGGTGCTTTTTTAATATAGCAATATGGCAGAAATCTCCTGATTTAATCAGGTAGATGAATGCCCATGTATTAACGCCGCAAGGCGTTTTTATTTTGATTTTGGATATATTGTATTGATCCGCAACATTTTTGCTCATGTTGCCTAAGGTATTCAGGTAGTAACTATGAGAGACCATAGATGGCCTTCCCTCAGAATTTTTGCCGCTTTAGTTTTGGTGATTTTCGAAAAAATGTGTGCAAAGGTCCCTTTAAATACTTTCACGATATTAGTAAGAGTTGAAATTTATCAACGCGTGAACATGGTCGGGCATGATTTCCATTTTTTCTACTGTAATCTCATTTAGCTCTACGATTTTTCTCAATGTTATCATTATAATATTATAGGGAACTTACGTTCGCTTGTGTGCTATAATAATTTTATCCTAGTTGAGGAGGTGAAACTAATTGAGTAAAACCATGGCCAAACTTCCCTATCACTA
>NZ_AYYY01000057.1:7775-8201 GCF_001436295.1 Paucilactobacillus vaccinostercus DSM 20634
AATGAATAAAGAGTTATTTTTACTTCACCAAGTGAAAATACCAATTGAACTGGTACAAAAACAAATTCAAATACTAGAACAACGATTAAAGACGCCAGCTACTGGCATATCAAATGTTCATGGTTGGCTTAATGATAATGATTTAGATAGCTTAATGAAAGCTAATGCTATCAAAAATTATCGTGCTGCTTGGAATTTATTTCGGAAAGTTCATCGTGCTGGAACACCAGTATTTCATAAAAAAAGAATTGAACAAAGCTACCAAACTTCCTGCATGTATGCTAGTAAATTAGCTATGCCTAACATGCAAAATGGTAGTGTTCGGATCATTAATTCTCGACAGGTTCAATTACCGAAATTAGGTCGCTTACGTTTCAAGGGGATACCCCCAAAAATATTCAATCGTATGGACAGTATTCGTATTGG
>NZ_AYYY01000057.1:8211-8361 GCF_001436295.1 Paucilactobacillus vaccinostercus DSM 20634
TACGATCTCAATGGACGCTACCGGTCGTTACTATGTAGCAATGCAATTAGCATCTGAACAACCTTTTGTAAACAAAGTTAATAATGAAACCACTACTGCTATTGGGATTGACTTAAATACTGATAATTTTCTAACTGATTCCGAAGGAAA
>NZ_AYYY01000008.1 GCF_001436295.1 Paucilactobacillus vaccinostercus DSM 20634
GGTACACCGCTATATCGCCAAAAAGGATATTGGAAAAACCAAGGACTAGATTTGAGCGATAAGACTATGGGTAATTGGATGATTGCTTGTGCCCAGATTGTGAAGCCGGTTTATGATCTACTCCGACAAAATTTGGCATCCCAGAAATTCCTTCAAGGTGATGAAACGCCCTATCAAGTTTTACAAGAGCCGGGTAAATTAGCCACCAGTAAATCATATATTTGGCTTGCACGAACCATCGGTCGTGCCCAACATCAAATTGTGCTCTATCACTATGCAGATAGTCGGGCAGGAAAAGTGGCGCAGCAACTATATTCCGGATTTACAGGAGTTCTTCAGTGTGACGGCTACTACGGCTATAACGCCATTGCGGACTCAGTTGAACATGTTGGCTGTTGGGCCCATGTACGACGTAAGTTTTATGACGATGCCAATATCGACAAGAAACATTTCAATGCATCAAAGGGATTAACTTTAATTGGTCAGATGATGCATGAAGAACAAAAGTGGCGAAAATGGGATAGTGTTGCACGATATCAGGCACGCCAAAAGTATCTAAAGCCATTACTTGATGAATTTTGGCAGTGGTGCGATATGGCAGATGTCCTTCCTAAAACACGTTTAGGAAAAGCTATTGCCTATGCACAGGGTCAACGAACTGCATTAAATCGAGTTCTACTTTATGGCGAAGTCGATTTTACCAATAATGCATCGGAACGTAATATGAAAAGTTACGTCATCGGCCGTAAGAACTGGCTGTTCTCAACCAGCCCGCAAGGCGCTGAAGCAAATGCCATCTGGATGAGCATCGTTGAAAGTGCCAAAGCAAACAAAACCAATCCCAGAGAATATATTGAATTTTTGTTAAAAAACGTGTCACAGCTCTCAAAACAAGAAATTGAGAATAAACTGGAGGCTTATTTACCATGGAATTATAACTCTTCATCGATTAAGCAAGTTGAAGCTTAAAATCAAAATTGAGTCATCATCTCAAAATTCGAGGTGATGGCTCAATTAATTTTGCCGGTCTGTTATT
>NZ_AYYY01000058.1 GCF_001436295.1 Paucilactobacillus vaccinostercus DSM 20634
GGACATATTTGTGATAAGCAATTTCAGACACTAAAGAAGCCGATGCCATGCTGTGAGGTATTAACGCCCACGGCGCATTTCCTTGGTAAAGATGGCTAATCGCATCTTGTTGGTCACATTGATGGCATTTGTAAGTTGCCTCGTATATGTTGGCGACATATAGTCGACCCGGAATCACGCGAACTTCTTGTCGCACATAATGTTTACCAACTCGTTGGAGGTCATGCCCCTGCGGACACAGTTTTATCATTGGTTCATGGACTTCATCTTCCGTCGGAAGATCAGTACTGATAATCTCAGATCGTTTTCG
>NZ_AYYY01000059.1 GCF_001436295.1 Paucilactobacillus vaccinostercus DSM 20634
TGATCTTCGATCAATTCTTCATACAGGCGTGTAATTTTATCTTTAAGTATAGGATGAAACTTTTCCACGGCGCGTTTCCAAGTAAATGAGTATTTATTGGCGTCAGCTTCAATTTTTGTGCCATCGATAAATAGAGCTTGATCTTCAATCATACCATTGTCAGCTAGCAGCTTAGTAAAGTAGATAAAAGCGAGCTTAATAAG
>NZ_AYYY01000060.1 GCF_001436295.1 Paucilactobacillus vaccinostercus DSM 20634
TCAAATATATCGTAGCTGATGCGGGCTATGGGAGTGAATCTAATTATTCTGCTGTGCTTGATGACTTTGAAAAAATACCTTTAATTCCGTATGGGATGTACGAAAAGGAACAGCAGCGCAAGTTTAAAAATGATCCCACTAAGATACATAATTGGAAATACAATGCCGCAGACGATTACTATACTGATCATTTAGGTGTGAAATTC
>NZ_AYYY01000061.1:0-248218 GCF_001436295.1 Paucilactobacillus vaccinostercus DSM 20634
TCTAAATCATTATCATTAAGCCAACCATGAACATTTGATATGCCAGTAGATGGCGTTTTTAATCGTTGTTCTAGTGTTTGAATTCGTTTTTGTACTAGTTCAATTGGTATTTTCACTTGGTGAAGTAAAAATAATTCGTTATTCATCCCATTCATTTCATTGTAGATGAAGCGACTAGCGTCGCTATTCCGTTTAATAAGTCTTTTCTGCTCATTAGATGGAAAAATACGTAATTTTACGCCGTAGTGATAGGGAAGTTTGGCCATGGTTTTACTCAATTAGTTTCACCTCCTCAACTATGATAAAATTATTATAGCACACAAACGAACGTAAGTTCCCCACAATATTATAATGATAACACTGAGAAAAATCGTAGATCTAAATGAGATTACAGTAGAAAAAATGGAAATCATGCCCGACCATGTTCACGCGTTGATAAATTTCAACTCTTACTAATATCGTGAAAGTATTTAAAGGGACCTTTGCACACATTTTTTCGAAAATCACCAAAACTAAAGCGGCAAAAATTCTGAGGGAAGGCCATCTATGGTCTCTCACAGTTACTACATGAATACCCTAGGCAACATAAGCAAAGATGTTGTGAATCAATATATCCAAAATCAAAATAAAAACGCCTTACGGCGTTAATACATGGGCATTCATCTACCTGATTAAAATCCGGAGATTTCTGCCGTATTTCCTATTAAATTTCACAAAAAAATAGCGTTGCGCAAGGACACTACTGTGTTCGCGCAACGCTATTTTGCTTATTGGGCCGCTTTTAGCTTGGCAATTTTGCCTTGTTGAATATAGACACTCAAGATCGCAATATCTGCGGGGTTAATGCCGCTAATCCGCGATGCTTGGGCAATAGTTTCCGGCCGAATCTTGTTCAGCTTTTGATGGGCCTCGGTAGCTAGGCCATCAATGGCATCGTAATCGATTCGATCTGGAATCTTCTTCGCTTCCATCTTCTTCAACCGTTCAACTTTTTGTTCGGCCTTTTTGATATAGCCATCATACTTAATTTGGATCTCGACCTGTTCAATGACCCGCCGATCTAATTCGTGATCGGCTGCTGGGATAAATTGCAGCAAATCGGCGTACTTCACTTCTGGCCGCCGCAAGAATTCACTTGCGAGCACACCATCTTTTAACGGCTTTTGCCCATTTTCAGCTAAAAAGGCGTTCACAGCCTCATTGGGCTTAATCCGAATTGATGCCAATCGTGCTTCTTCGGCTTCCACTTCATGCCGTTTGGCAAGCATTGCTTCATAACGCTCGTCGCTAATGAGACCAATTTCATGTCCCATTTCCGTTAACCGTAGATCAGCATTATCATGACGCAAGATCAACCGGTATTCGGCCCGACTCGTTAGTAGCCGGTAAGGCTCGTTGGTGCCCTTAGTAACCAAGTCATCGACCATCACGCCAATGTAGGCATCCGAACGCTTCAGGATTAGAGGATCCTTGCCCAGAGCTCGCAACCCGGCATTAATTCCGGCTAACATGCCTTGGCCGGCTGCTTCTTCATACCCTGACGTTCCGTTAGTCTGTCCGGCCGTGTACAGGTTCTTAACCAGTTTCGTTTCCAGTGTGGGCCGTAATTGATAAGGCGCCACAACGTCGTATTCGATGGCGTAACCTGGCCGCATCATTTCTGCATTTTCAAGCCCCTTGATTGAATGAACAATCTGCTGTTGAACCTCTTCTGGTAATGACGTCGACAGCCCCTGAACATACCATTCGTCAGTGTTTCGTCCTTCAGGTTCTAGGAACAGCTGGTGGCGTGACTTATCCGCAAACCGTACGATCTTATCTTCAATCGATGGGCAATAGCGGGGACCCACACCCTTGATCGTGCCGGCAAACATCGGTGCCCGATCCAGATTATCCCTAATTAACTTATGGGTGTCTTCGTTGGTGTAGGTCAACCAACAAGAGAGCTGATCCTTTAACAAGAGGTAGTCACTATCCGGGGTCGTAAAGCTAAAGTGGTTAGGCTCCGCATCCCCGAGTTGTTCCTCGGTTTCGGCGTAGTTAATCGTCGTTCCGTCCACCCGGGGAGGTGTTCCCGTCTTGAACCGCTTGAGTTCAAAACCGAGCTCTTCCAAGTTACCGGATAGTTTCATGGCTGCTTTAGAGTTATTAGGACCAGATTCGTATTGCAACTCACCGATAATAATCTTGCCACGCGCCGCCGTACCAACCGTTAAGACGACCGTTTTGGCACCGTAATGTGCCCCAGTATTCGTCACGACGCCCTTGCAGACCCCGTCTTCAACGATCAAAGAATCGACCACTCCTTGCCGTAAGGTTAAGTTCGGTTCCTTTTCAATCGTATGTTTCATTTCGGCATGGTACGCATGCTTATCAGCTTGGGCCCGCAATGCTCGGACAGCAGGACCCTTCCCCGTATTCAACATCCGCATTTGGACGTAGGTCTTATCGATATTCTTACCCATTTCACCACCGAGGGCGTCGATTTCACGCACCACGATACCCTTAGCAGGTCCCCCAATGGAAGGGTTACATGGCATGAAGGCCACCATTTCGAGACTAATTGTGATTAACAGGGTCTTATTTCCCATTCGGGCGGCAGCAAGGGCCGCTTCACTACCGGCATGACCGGCACCAACGACGATAACGTCGTAATCTTTTCCTTTATAAGGTAAAGCTTGTTCCATGATTTTTGTCTCCTAAGTTTTTAAGTTAAATCTGAACGTTGCACTGCTTGGACGAACCGCTTATTTCCCCAAACAGAATTGGCTAAAGAGTTGATCTAGCAACTCATCTTGATAGCTATCACCGGTGATTTCACCGAGTAAATCCCAGCAACGGGTCATATCGATCTGGACAAGATCTACCGGCATACCGGCCGCAATTCCCATCTGCACATCGTTCAGAGCGTCACTGGCCTGATGTAACAGCCCGATGTGTCGCGCATTCGTGACCATCACGCTGTTTTGGTTACTCTCAATCCCCTCTTCAAAGAAGAGATGGTTAATCTTGTCTGCCAGCTGGTCCATCCCCGCATTATGCACGATCGATGTTTCAATCACATGATCATCATCGACATATGTCCGGAGTTGATCGCGGTCTAATTGCATCGGTAAATCCGTTTTGTTCAACAATACAATCCGTTGGCTCGCATCAGTTTCTTGCAACAGATCCAGATCCTCTTGTTGCAACGGCTCACTACTATTAAGAAGGAGGAGCACTAAATCGGCCGTTTCAATTGCTTGATGGCTCCGTTCAACGCCAATTTGTTCAATTTGATCGGTTGTTTTACGAATACCGGCCGTATCGATTAATTTCAGTGGGACACCGTTCACGTTCACGTATTCTTCGATCACGTCACGCGTCGTACCGGCAATGTTCGTGACAATCGCCTTATCTTCGTGTAATAAATTATTAAGCAGGCTTGATTTACCCACGTTGGGCCGGCCAATAATCGCCGTTGCCAGACCATCTCGGAGGACCTTGCCCTGCTTAGCCGTCTTAAGCAACTGATCGATTTGTTGCTTGAGTTCGGCACTTTTTTCTTTTAATAATTTGGTGGTCATCTCTTCGACCGCATCATATTCGGGATAGTCAATATTGACTTCAACTTGAGCCAGCACGTCCAAAATATCCTGACGAAGCGCCTTAATTAATCGCGATAAATCACCATCAAGCTGATTTAAAGCCACCTTCATTGAGCGATCCGTCTTAGCCCGGATCAGGTCCATCACCGCTTCAGCCTGCGACAGATCAATGCGGCCATTCAAGAAGGCCCGTTTGGTAAATTCACCCGGTTCGGCCAACCGTGCCCCGTAGCTTAGGGCTAGTTGTAAAATTTTGTTGGTGGCCACAAGACCACCATGACAGTTGATTTCAATAATATCTTCACGCGTATACGTTTTTGGGGCCCGCATCACGGATACCATTACTTCATCGACTTCTTTTTGCGTCGTGGGATCAATGATATGGCCGTAGTTAATCGTGTGACTCGCGACCTGGGTGAGGTCCTTACCATGGTAGATTTCACTAGCCACGGTCAGGGCGTCATCACCACTAATGCGAATAATCGAAATACCGCCTTCCCCCACCGGGGTCGAAATCGCCGCAATCGTATCAAACTCTGAATTTGCCACGTTAGCTCTCCTTTCAAAATACATACACCAAATAAAAAAAGCGCCACTCCACGCCTGCCAAAAAAGCCAGCGTGGTCAAAGCACTTTCACTACTTTACCCGTATTAACATTTAAACGTCCATTATTTTAGAAAACTTTGGCAAGATTGTCAATCATTATTGTCTCCCGCCATGATATTCACTAGCTCAATTCGCTGGCCGGGGCAACAACAACACTCCGCCGTGGGTCGCGACCGTGCGAATAAGTCCGCACAAATTTATTTTCTGCTAAAATTTGGTGCACCTGCTTCCGTTCATTGGCCGGCATCGGATCTAAGTAAACCGCCGTGCCACTCGCAATGACTTCCGTGGCCGCCTTTTTCGCTACCCCGATCAGCACTGTTTCCCGCTTTTTACGGTAATCATTAGTGTCCAGCACGACGGTGACCTTTGCAACACCGTGTAGGTTCATAAAGGTCTGTCCCATCGATTGTAACGCGTTAATGGTCATACCATGACGGCCAATCACCTTGGCCGGCTGGTCCGTTGCTAACTCAATCGTTACCGTTCGGCGATCCACCGTTACGGTCGTTTCAACTGGTAACTGCATACCATCTAAAATATCACCCAAGTAATACCCCGCCATTTCGGCCACCTGGTTTAGTTTTTGCTGGTTCGCCACTTCACGACGGTGAATTTCGGCCGGACTAATTTGCTGATCGTCGGTCGCTTCTTCACTTTCGTCTTCGGTCGGTGCTTCTTCCACGCCGCCAAATCCTTCCGTGGCCTCTTTTTGGTGCTGCTGCACATTGACCTCTTCAGCAAGGTCCGGATGAAGGAGTGCCCCACCCGTATGTTGGGGTAAAATCGCCTTCACTTCGACTTGCGCTTCTCGCCGATGCAAGCCTAAGAATCCCTTCTTAGGCGACTCAATCAAGTTAATTTCAACTTCGTGTCGGCTTAATTTAAGGGTGCGCAACCCATTTTGAATCGCCTCGGCAACTGTTTTACCTGTAAAAATCGCCATTTCGCGACCTCCTCATGTTCTTATCGTCAACGATTATACCATACATGGACATGAAACCTGGCACAACGTTTCTGGCCATCCGATCGTATAAAAAAAGGCCCCGCCTCACGACGATGACCTTAATCAAGTTCAGCTTATTTTCGACGACCCTTTACGGCCCGCCGCTTGGCTTTTTCTAGTTTCTTACGCTTGGCTTTTTCAGCGGCTTCCTTCTCAGCCCGTTCGCGATTAATCTTGAATGGGTTTTGAATAGCGAGTGTTTGACCAGCTTGGAAGACGTTCGTCACCACCCAGTAAAGGGAGATGGCTGACGAAATATTCATTGCCATGAAGAAAATAAAGATTGGCATTAACCATGTCATACTGGTCGTCATCGCGTTTTTCTCTGGCATTGAGGCCATTGATAACCACGAGCTAACAAACGTAAACAGTGCCGCAAGGAGTGGCAAAATGAAGTATGGATCTCGGTGACCCAACTGTAACCACATAAACGACCCAGCCCGCAAAACATCCGTCCGCCAGATTGCTTGATACAGCGCATAGATGACTGGCAATTGAACAATCATTGGTAACATGGATGCGAATGGGTTTACGCCCGCTTCAGCATACAGCTTCTTTTGTTCAGCCTGCATCTTCTGAACGGTTTCCATATCCTTAGAAGAATACTTCTTTTGTAGTGCCTTCAGTTTAGGTTGCAGTTCCTGCGTCTTACGCATTGATTTCGTTTGGTAAATCATCAACGGCAGGATAATGATCCGGATGATGATCGTGAAGATGATGATCCCCATGCCATAACCGCCGAAGCTGTTTGACAACCAAATGATGGCCCGTGAGAAGTTGTAAACAATCCAATGATCCCACAAACCAGTGCTGTGACTATTAATGGGCTTATTCGAGCACGCTGCCAAAAATAGCCCTAGTGACAAAACACTTGCCAACGTCAGGTACTTTTTGATGTGTTTTTTCAAGCCTTATTCCTCACTTTGTTTTTCGTCTAAGAGTTGAGCCAGTTTTAATGCATGCATTAAATGCTTTTTAGTCTCGACCATACTCATCTGATCAGCGGCTGGGCGAGCAATCACCAAGAAATCACAATCGGCTTTCAATTGGGGCTTTACTTCCAGCAACGTTTGCCGAATCCGCCGTTTAACCCAGTTGCGATGAACCGCATTACCAATTTTCTTGCCGACTGAGATCCCAACACGAAAATGCTTTTGTCCCGGTTTCTCCATTGTATAGATGATGAATTTACGGTTAGCAACCGAGTTATGGGTCTCAAATACGCGCTGAAACTCGCTTTCCTTTTTCACCCGATACGATTTTCTCATAATTAATTTTCTCCAAAACTTTTCAGAAAAAAAGACCACTATAGTCTAGTGGCCTTTTTATGCAGATAATACTTTTCTGCCTTTTGAACGTCTACGTGCTAATACTTTACGGCCGTTACTTGTACTCATGCGTTTACGGAAACCGTGAACACGTGAACGATGCCGTTTCTTTGGTTGAAATGTGCGCTTCATATATATAGCACCTCCTATTTAGCAATTGATTTATTTTTATAGTCGAAAAGTCCGTTCTTTCCAAACAATACCTATCGATTTTAGCACACTCATTCCTAATAATAAAGGATAAAAAATAAATAAAATTTTTTTAGTTATCCACAATTTAGCCAAATAATCCACAGCGTTGTTTTTGCACAGCTTTGTCTCAAATTCTTTCCACAGGTATTTTCCGCGTTTTTGCACATGTAAACACCCTGTTAATAAAGTTATCCACAGGCATTTTATTTGCTGTGAATAACTCTCTTAAGTCCCGCTATTATCACATTGGTTTCGAACACCTTTTTGTGGAAAACTCTATTCTAGTCCAGTCCGTCTTTGTTTTACACATCCCTGTGGATTATTTCCACACAGCGTTGTGCAATTTGTTATTTCTTTTTTTAACACCCTGTGGAAAACTCCTTGTCAACATGCTAAACTAACTAAAGTATTTCTTTAAATTAGGAGGAGTCACTGTGAATGATCTAGAAGCACTTTGGCAAATGATCAAAAAATCCTTCAAAACGGAAGCATCGCCCGTCACCTACTCAACCCTGATTGAGCCGGCTAAGGCTATCTCGCTAGCCAATAACCAAATGACTATCGAACTCCCCACCCGTTTTCACAAGGACTACTGGAATGATTCGCTTGCAGATAAGTTTCGCTTGTACGCTTATGAGGCCACTTCGACGAAAATTGAACCTCACTTTATCGTTGAATCGGAAGAACCGGCCGAACAGCCCCAAGCAACTGTCGTTAAGCCATCGTTCAAGGTCAACACTGCCCTTAATCCGCGTTACACCTTCGATACCTTTGTGATTGGTAAGGGTAATCAAATGGCTCACGCGGCTGCTTTAGTGGTTTCAGAAGAACCCGGCAATATGTACAACCCGCTCTTCTTCTATGGGGGCGTGGGACTTGGGAAGACCCACTTGATGCACGCCATTGGCAATAAAATGATGGCTACCAACCCCGAAACCCGTGTTAAATACGTCACCAGCGAGGCATTCACGAACGACTTCATTAATGCCATTCAAACCGGGACGCAGGAACAATTTCGACAAGAATACCGTAATCTCGACCTCTTATTAGTCGACGATATTCAATTCTTCGCGGATAAGGAAGGAACGCAGGAAGAATTCTTCCATACTTTCAACGCCTTATATGAAGAAAACAAGCAAATCGTGCTCACTTCCGACCGTTTGCCAAACGAAATCCCTAAGCTGCAGGATCGCTTGGTGTCCCGGTTTAAGTGGGGGTTGTCCGTCGATATTACGCCTCCCGACTTAGAAACCCGGATTGCGATCTTGAGAAGCAAGGCGCAGGCTGACCACATCGACATCCCCAACGACACCCTGACCTACATCGCTGGCCAAATCGACTCCAACGTCCGTGAATTAGAGGGCGCGCTTTCCCGTGTTCAGGCTTATGCCCACCTCAGTAAAGCCATGATCACAACCAGCTTGGCCTCCGACGCCTTGAAGGGCTTAAAGCTGTCTGGCTCAACGGTTTTGACAATCGCCCTCATTCAAGAAAAGGTTGCCAGCTACTACCACATTTCGCAAGCGGATCTGAAAGGAAAGAAGCGGGTCAAGCAAATCGTCGTTCCCCGGCAAATTGCGATGTATCTGTCACGAGAGCTCACGGATAATTCGCTCCCTAAAATTGGGGCCGAGTTTGGTGGGAAAGATCATACGACCGTGTTACATTCCATCGACAAAATCGAAGAAGCCCTGCAAACCGATCAAAGTTTGCAAGAAGATGTGCAAAACCTTAAAATGGAACTGAAACCTTAGCTTGTGGAAAACACAGGAATGAATTGGGCAGTTATCCACAAGATATCCACAGGTGGAAAACTAACTGGTCATTACGTTCACCGTCCTTTTCAACATTATCCACAGGCCCTACTACTACGACTTTCTTTTTAATTAATAATATATAAATCCCGTTAGGAGCTTATCAGATGAAATTTACAATTAATCGTTCTGCGTTTACCGCAAAATTAAATGATGTGCTACGTGCTATTTCTTCCAAAACCACGATTCCCATTTTGACTGGTCTTAAGATGGTTGTCTCACCACAGGATGTTACCTTGACGGGGAGCGATGCTGACATCACCATCCAAACCGTTATGACGACCGAAGATGATGCCTTTGGCCTGACCGTTGATCAAGCCGGTTCAATTGTTCTACCAGCGCGATTCTTCAGTGAAATTGTGAAGAAACTACCTGATCAACAGGTAACGATTGAAGTTAGCGATGGTTTTCAGGCTCAAATCACATCTGGCTCAGCCTCATTTACTATTAATGGGCAGGATGCTGAAAATTATCCGCGATTACCAGAAATCGAAACAACCGACACCGTGAAACTAGCGGGCGACTTGTTTAAAGAAATCATTGGGCAAACCGTCATTGCTGTTTCCAATCAAGAAAGTCGACCAATTTTGACTGGGGTGCACTTCGTTTTAGAGGGCACGCAATTAATGGCCGTCGCCACGGATAGTCACCGATTGGCGCAGCGTAAGGTGCAACTCCCCGAGGCGATTGCTCAACGCTATGATGTGATTATTCCCGGAAAGAGCTTAACGGAACTGTCACGAATGATTAGCGACGGCAGTGAAACCGTGGAATTACGAATTGCTGAAAACCAAGTACTCTTTATTCTCGGCGAAACTTGGTTCTACTCTCGTTTGCTGGAAGGAAACTACCCTGAAACTAGTCGTTTGATCCCAGAATCATCCGAAACAACCGTTGAATTGAACGCGTCGAGTTTCTTAGCTTCAATCGAACGGGCCTCGTTGCTCTCTCACGAAAGTCGCAACAACGTGGTTAAATTGACCCTCGGACCAGATGCTAACTTGGCAAAGATTAGCGGTAATTCGCCAGACGTCGGAAATGTTGAAGAAGACATTCAGGCTTCTAGTCTGGAAGGTGCGGGTCTTGAAATCTCGTTTAATCCCGATTACATGAAGGACGCGCTGCGGTCATTTGGCCAAAGTGAAATCAAAATTGCCTTTACGTCGGCACTGCGACCATTTACACTGGTTCCAACAGAAGACGAAGATAATTTCATCCAACTGATTACACCCGTTAGAACCTACTAGTCAGAAATAACGGCAACTCAAAATAAACGTTCCCACGCTATGTGGTGAACGTTTATTTTTTTGAAAATGTTCGTTTTTCCCTTCATAATCACTAAAAATGATGGTCAAATGTTCTCATTACTCTATGAAAACGCCATCATCTCAGCTGACGACCCTCAAATGACCAAAATGGACGCTAAACGGGCTGATTTTAATTTTAAGGCGTTTTTTATTGTTTTTGATAAAAATGCCAAAATACATAAAACAGGCTATAAAGTGGGTAAATAAGCGTGATTCATTTGTTTTTCGCCATTTTTAAAGGTATAATAGATGGGTAAGTGAGAGTAGGTGATGAGATGCAAGAATCCAAAATTGTTCAGATTGAGGGCCCCTTTATTACCCTCGGACAACTGTTGAAAGAAGAGTCAATTATTGCCTCTGGTGGTGCCGCTAAATGGTTCCTCAGAGAAAATGAAGTGTTAGTCAATGATGAAATTGATCAACGTCGTGGCCGGAAACTTTATCCCAATGACCATGTGACGGTCCCCGAGGCCGGTAGCTTTGTCATTCAAAGTAAGTAGGTAGCACAATGATTTTAAAGCAACTTCATTTGCACAATTTTCGCAACTACGATGATTTGACCGTGGACTTTGCCCCCGGAGTGAACGTCTTAATTGGTGAAAATGCGCAGGGGAAGACCAACCTATTGGAGGCGGTCTACGCCCTAGCATTAACCCGCAGTCATCGCACTTCAAATGACCGAGAGCTGATTAATTGGCAGGCGCACGAAGCCGTGTTATCAGGATCGGTTGAAAAACGAACTGATACGGTACCACTAGAACTCCATTTTTCAGCGAAGGGAAAAAAAGCCAAGGTCAATCATTTGGAACAAAGCCGGCTATCCCAGTATGTGGGCCAGCTGAATGTGATCGTGTTTGCCCCCGAAGATCTGTCCCTTGTTAAGGCCGGACCAGCTGTTCGGCGGCACTTTATGGATCTTGAATTTGGGCAGATGAGTAATAAGTACCTTTACAACTCTGGTCAGTATAAAACGGCGCTCCGGCAGCGAAACGAATACCTCAAGCAATTACGATCGCGCCGTCAGTCGGATCGGGTCTTTTTGCAGGTCCTGTCTGATCAGGTTGCAGCCTTGGGAGCGGAAATCATTGTTGCGCGCGCAGCCTTTCTCAAGCAACTAGAGAAGTGGGCTCAGGTGATTCACGGAGATATTTCACTTCAAAAAGAACAGTTACGGTTTCAGTATGCGACGCAGGTGACGTTGGACGATGACCTCAAGGTAGAAGATGTTTACCAGGCGTTATTAGAGCTGTTAACTAAAAATGAAGATCGAGAAATTGACCATGGATCAACGCTTTATGGACCACATCGCGACGATCTTATTTTTTTGGTCAACGATAAGAATGTTCAGACCTACGGATCACAAGGCCAGCAACGGACGACAGCTTTGTCGGTTAAACTGGCTGAAATTGATCTCATGAAGGAACAGACTGGCGAATATCCGGTCTTGTTGCTCGACGATGTGCTGTCAGAATTGGACGATGATCGGCAAACACATCTGTTAACAGCCATTCAAAATAAGGTGCAAACTTTTTTAACCACCACGAGTTTGAGCGGGATTGCGCGGCAGTTAATTAATGCCCCGACGATCTTCAGAATTGCACATGGCACGTTGGAAAAGGAAACAGAAGAAACAAACGAAACAAAAACGGACGAGCAAGTAGACTCGTCATCGGAGACGGAGTGACTCAGGGAACCATTGCGCAACGCGTGGATGGTGTAATTCAACTAAGGAGGAAACAAAGTGAGCGAGGAAAACGAAACCAAAGCAGAACGGGCGAGAGAATATAATGCCAGTCAAATCCAAGTTCTAGAAGGACTAGAGGCCGTACGGAAACGTCCCGGAATGTACATTGGGACCACCACGTCTCAAGGACTGCATCATTTGGTGTGGGAAATCGTCGATAACGGCATTGACGAAGCCCTTGCCGGCTTTTGCGACGAGATCAACGTGATCGTTGAAAAGGACAATAGCGTGACCGTTACTGATAATGGCCGGGGAATTCCGGTTGATATTCAAGCTAAAACAGGGAAGCCCGCCCTAGAAACGGTCTTCACGATTCTGCATGCCGGTGGTAAGTTTGGCGGCGGCGGATATAAGGTTTCCGGTGGTTTGCACGGTGTGGGAGCCTCTGTCGTGAATGCTTTGTCAACCGAATTAGACGTTCGTGTGATTCGGGGTGGCAAGGAATACTACATGGACTTCAACCGGGGTCATGTGAAGACGCCGATGAAGGTCATTGGTGATCGTCCTGAAGATCAGCACGGAACAATCGTGCACTTCACGCCAGATCCAGATATTTTCCAAGAAACGACGACCTATGACATCAAGGTACTCACCACCCGGATTCGAGAATTATCCTTCTTGAACAAGGGCCTAAAGATCACAATTGAAGACAAACGGCCTGCAGAGCCGACCAAAGAGTCATTCCACTATGAAGGCGGAATCCGGCACTACGTGGAATACCTTAACCAAAACAAAGACGTTCTATTTGACGAACCCGTCTATGTTGAAGGGCAGGAAAAGGGCATTACGGTTGAAGTATCGTTGCAATACACGGACGATTTTCACAGTAACCTATTAACCTTCACCAACAACATTCATACCTACGAAGGTGGGACCCACGAAACGGGCTTTAAGACTGCTTTGACGCGGGTCATCAACGACTATGCCAAGAAGAATGGGCAGATTAAGGCAAATGAGGATGCCCTTTCGGGGGATGATGTGCGTGAAGGCATGACAGCCGTTGTGTCAATCAAGCATCCCGATCCACAATTCGAAGGACAAACAAAGACGAAGTTGGGTAATTCAGATGCACGGACCGTTACGGATCATTTATTTGCTGAAACGTTTAGCCGATTCATGATGGAAAATCCCGACGTCGCCAAAAAGATTGTCGACAAAGGTATTTTAGCGTCTAAGGCACGAATCGCGGCTAAACGGGCGCGCGAAGTTACCCGGAAAAAGAGCGGACTAGAAATTAGTAACCTCCCTGGGAAACTGGCCGATAATACCAGTAAGGATCCAGCGATTTCTGAATTATTCATTGTCGAGGGTGATTCGGCCGGTGGATCTGCTAAGCAGGGGCGGTCACGACTGACACAAGCAATCTTGCCAATTCGGGGGAAGATTTTGAACGTTGAAAAGGCCAGCATCGATAAGATTCTGGCTAACGAAGAAATTCGGTCCCTCTTTACGGCACTTGGCACCGGCTTTGGTTCGGATTTTGATGTGACGAAGGCGAAGTACCACAAACTCATCATCATGACTGATGCCGATGTCGATGGGGCTCATATTCGGACACTACTGCTGACGTTGTTCTACCGCTTCATGCGGCCAATGATCGAATCCGGGTACGTTTATATTGCCCAGCCACCACTGTATCAAGTGCGTCAAGGGAAGTATATTCGCTACATCGATTCAGACGAAGAATTGGATCAAGTATTGAGTTCCTTACAACCAAGTCCTAAGCCCGCTATCCAACGGTATAAAGGACTGGGTGAAATGGATGCTGAACAACTTTGGGAAACCACAATGGATCCAGAAAAACGCCGCTTATTGCGGGTTAACTTAGACGATGCGATCGAAGCCGATCAAGTATTCTCAATGCTGATGGGTGATAAGGTGCTGCCACGGCGGAACTTTATCGAAGAAAACGCAACGTTCGTTGAAAACTTGGACTTGTAAACTGACTAATTACGAAATGGAGGAATCACTGTGGCTGAACAAGACTTGCCAAGTCGCATTACCGATGTCAATTTAAGCAAACAAATGCGGACATCATTTTTGGACTACGCCATGAGTGTCATCGTTTCACGGGCGTTGCCTGACGTGCGTGATGGCCTAAAGCCGGTGCACCGCCGGATTTTATACGGAATGAACGAATTAGGTGTGACGCCGGAAAAGCCGTACAAGAAGTCTGCCAGAATTGTGGGAGACGTCATGGGGAAGTTCCATCCCCATGGGGATTCTGCAATCTATGAATCAATGGTGCGGATGGCGCAGGACTTTAGTTACCGCTACATGCTTGTTGATGGTCACGGAAACTTTGGCTCTGTCGATGGTGACGGTGCCGCTGCCATGCGGTACACCGAAGCTCGGATGAGTAAGATCGCGGTTGAAATGTTGCGCGATATCAACAAGGATACCGTTGATTTTACGGATAACTACGATGGTACCGAAAAAGAACCGAGCGTTTTACCTGCTCGGTTCCCGAACCTGCTTGTCAACGGGGCGTCAGGAATTGCGGTCGGAATGGCAACCAGTATTCCCACCCACAACCTAGCTGAAGTGATTAGCGGGATCCATATTTTGATGGATAATCCGGAAGCGACAACGGCCGATTTGATGGAGGCCATCCCTGGTCCTGATTTCCCAACTGGCGGCATTGTCCTTGGTAAGTCAGGGATTCGGAAGGCCTATGAAACTGGTCGGGGATCAATCATCGTCCGCGCAAAAGTGGATATTGAGGAATTGAAGAACGGCAAGCAACGGATTGTCGCAACCGAAATTCCTTACATGGTCAACAAGGCTAAGTTAATCGAACGAATTGCGGAATTGGCGCGTGATAAGCGGATCGAAGGCATTACCGACGTTAATGATGAATCCGATCGTGATGGGATGCGAATCGTCATCGACGTTCGGCGTGATGCCAGTGCCGAAGTGATCTTGAATAACCTGTACAAGATGACGCTGATGCAGACATCGTTTGGCTTTAACATGCTGGCGATCGTCAACGGAACGCCACGCGTATTGAGCCTGAAGGAAATTCTGCAGTACTACCTTGAACACCAAGAAAAGGTTGTACGGCGACGGACTGAGTTTGACTTAAAGAAGGCCCAAGCACGGGCCCATATCTTGGAAGGGTTACGGATTGCCCTGGATCACATTGATGCGATCATTAGTATTATCCGTAATTCCCAGACGAGTGAAATTGCAAAGAACCAGTTGATCGAAAACTACGGTCTTTCTGATCGTCAGGCTCAAGCAATTTTGGATATGCGGTTAGTCCGGCTGACCGGTTTGGAACGTGAAAAGATTGAAAATGAATACCAGGGATTGATGAATTCAATCGCTGATTACAAGGATATCTTGGCGCACACCGAACGAATTCACCAAATCATTTACGATGAATTACTCGAAATTCAAAATAAATTTGGTGACGAACGGCGGACCGAGCTACAAGTCGGAGATGTGACAAGCATTGAAGACGAAGACCTGATCGAAGAAGAAGACGTGATTATTTCACTGACCCATAACGGCTACATCAAACGGTTGCCCGTCGATGAATTTAAGACGCAACACCGTGGTGGTCGTGGTGTGCAGGGGATGGGTGTTCATGATGATGACTTCATTGAACAAATGATTTCAACTTCCACCCATGATCGTCTACTCTTCTTCACCAATGCCGGTAAGGTTTACTCGATGAAGGGCTACGAAGTTCCCGAATACGGGCGGACGGCCAAGGGGATCCCAGTAATTAACTTGCTGGGCGTGGATTCGAAGGAAAAGATTTCGGCGGTTATTAACGTGCAACACGACGTGAATTACGACGACAAGTATCTCTTCTTTACTACGCTTCATGGAACCGTCAAGCGAACGGCCGTCAGTGAATTCACAAATATTCGGAGCAACGGTCTCAAGGCCGTTACGCTGAAGGATGATGATCAGCTGATTGGGGTTTCAATTGTCGATGAAGATCAGAACATGATTATCGGGACCCACTTGGGGTATGCCGTTAGTTTCAAAGCAGCCGACGTCCGTTCGATGGGCCGTTCCGCTTCCGGAGTACGGGGAATTCGCCTGCGTGATAATGATTATGTTATCGGTGTTGACTTACTGAATGCTGATAGTAAGGTCTTTGTCATTAGCGAACATGGTTTTGGTAAGCAAACAGCGGCTGCCGAGTACCCAATTAAGGGTCGTGGTGGTAAAGGAATCAAGACGGTTAATGTGACCGAAAAGAATGGACCGCTAGTTGGCTTAACCACCGTTGATGGTGATGAAGACATCATGTTGGTTACTAACCGGGGCGTTATCATTCGCTTTGGCATTGAGACGGTCTCCCAGACTGGTCGTGCCACTGTTGGGGTTCATCTGATTAAGATGGATGACCAAACAAAGGTTGCAACGATGGCGAAGGTGGACAAGGAAGCCGAAGCAGATGAAGAAACTGAGCAATCTGCTGACACTGACACGCCCGCACCGGTAACGGACACGTCATCCGCTGATAAACCACAAGAATAAGCGACTTAATTTCGCATTAATAAAAAATAAATCAAATCCTAAATTGCGTATTTATAATGTGTATCGCAATTTAGGATTTTTTTATTTGTTTGTTTTGATTGTTTTATTGAAAAGGGCATGCTATAATTTTAAGCTGTGAGTATACGTAAAAGGTGTGCTCTCCTTGCTCTTTTCAATTGGGAAAAAGGGCCAAAGTCCATAAGGAGGTGTAACAGTTAATGGAACCAACAAAATATGAAATCACATACATCATTCGTCCCGACCTCGACGAAGCTGCTAAGACTGCTTTAGTAGAACGTTTTGATAAGATCGTATCTGACAATGGTGCTACCATCGTTGATTCAAAAGACTGGTCGACTCGTCGTTTTGCATACGAAATCAGTAACTACAATGAAGGTACTTACCATATCATCAATGCAACTGCTAACGACGACGCAGCTTTAAACGAATTTGATCGTTTAGCTAAGATCAGTGACGACATTCTTCGTCACATGATCATCAAGCGCGAAGACTAATTTTTTGAAATTACTTGTCAGAAGGGAGTTTTAGTCTATGATTAATCGTACAATTCTTGTTGGACGTTTAACTAGGGATCCTGAGTTGCGATACACAACTAGTGGAGCTGCAGTTGCGACATTTTCGTTGGCCGTCAATCGCCAGTTTACTAATCAGCAGGGCGAACGCGAAGCTGATTTTATCAACTGTGTGATTTGGCGTAAGGCAGCTGAAAATTTCAGTAACTTCACTCATAAAGGGTCTTTGGTTGGGATTGATGGTCGTATTCAGACCAGAAATTATGAAAACCAACAGGGACAACGGGTCTATGTGACTGAAGTGGTTGTCGAGAACTTCTCGTTACTCGAACCACGGTCACATAATCAAAACCAAGGCGGTTCATACCAGAACCAAAACGCTGGTGCGCCTAGCTTTGATAACAATCAGACGACTCCTCAAAACTCATCAATGAATAATAATCCATTTGGTTCACCTGCTGCATCAGCCGGCAATAATAATGCGGGTAACAGTGCCTCAAGTGCAAATGATCCATTTGCAAGCAATGGCGAATCAATTGATATTTCCGATGATGACTTACCGTTCTAATCTCTAAACGAGGAGGGAAATACAATGGCTCAACAAAGAAGAGGCGGACGTCGTCGCCGTAAGGTTGACTTCATCGCTGCTAACCATATCGAATACATCGATTATAAAGACACTGATTTATTGAAGCGGTTCATCTCAGAACGCGGCAAGATTTTGCCACGTCGAGTAACTGGTACGAGTGCCAAGAACCAACGTCGTTTGACAATTGCGATCAAACGCGCACGGATCATGGGTCTTCTACCATTCGTTGCTGAAGACTAATCAGTAAAAAACGAGTCTGGCTTTTGCCAGGCTCGTTTTTTGTATCAACTGTTCTTTTTTTCGGGAATCATATATTATTGGATTGCTGACTAAACACGTTCTGTGGTGCGTGGCAATCAAGTATCCTATGGCCCACGAGATTCAAGTAGGAATCATCTATGTGGTGAGCAGAAGTGTGATAAAATACAGGTATATGTAAAAAATAGGGAGTAGCAAAATGAAATTATTTGAACGCGAAAAATTACCTTTTTTCTTTCGTAATTCGCGTGTAAGTTGGATTGCGCTATTTTTATTTGTGGTCTCGGCCGCGGGCATCATTTTTGCATTCATCACCAATGTTATTTTGGGCGTGATTGTGCTAATTTTGATTGCTTTCGGACTGTATTTTGTGATGGTCGCCTTACAACGACTGGTACTAGATACCAATCAGTACCTAACTGACTTGGCTTATCACATCAAGCGCGGGCAACAAGAGGCCTTTTTGCAGATGCCAATTGGAATGATTATTTTCAATGAGCAGCGTGAAGTTGAATGGGTGAATCCATATATGGTGAAGTATTTTGATCAGCAAGAGGTCATTGGGAAGACCCTTGATGAAATCGATGAACACCTCGCTAAAAAGGTCGATGAAAATAGTGATCAGGATACGCCGGTAACCATTAAATGGGGGAATCGACGGTTTACGATGCTGGTACAGCCAGCTTTGCACACGATTTACTTGATGGAAATTACCAAATATGCCAAGATTGACGAACGGTATCAAAATGAAAAGGTGGTTATTGGCAATATCTACCTCGATAATTACGCTGAAGTAACCCAAGGCATGAATGACTCGGAGGAATCCAACCTCCGCAACTATGTCACGTCTGAGCTCAACGACTGGGCGCACAAGTACGGGGTCTTCATGAAGGTCATTGATACTGATGATTACCTGATTTTGGGGCATCAGCAAACGTTACGTCAAATTGAAGCCGATAAATTCAGCATTCTGGATACGATTCGGGAAAATACGTCGAAACAAAATGCACCTGTCACGCTGAGTGTGGGGGTTGCCTACGGGGACGATGATCTCAACAAGCTTGCCGATCTCGCGCAAAGTAACCTTGATTTAGCGCTTGGTCGGGGTGGTGATCAAGTCGTTGTGAAGGCCGACGGGCAACAAGCGCGGTTCTACGGTGGTAAGACGAATCCGATGGAGAAACGGACGCGGGTTCGAGCCCGGATGATTAGTCAGGCACTGCAAGAATTGATGTCGGAATCCGATCAGATCTTTGTCCAAGGCCATCGGGGACCGGACATGGATTCACTGGGAGCCTGTCTTGGGATTCGGCGGATTGCGAAAATGAACGGCCGTGAGTGCTGGATTGTGCTCGACGACGACCACATTCATTCTGACATTAAGCGCCTAATGCATGAAATTGATGGTTATCAAGATATTAAGGATCACATTATTACGATTCGTGAGGCCGAAGAAAAGGCCACCGATCAAAGCTTGCTGATCATGGTGGACCACTCGAAGCCAAGCATGTCGATGTCTGAACAGGTCTTTAATCGCCTACAAAATCGGGTGATGATCATTGACCATCACCGGCGGGGGGAAGAATTCCCTGAAAATCCAATTCTGGTTTACATTGAACCGTATGCTTCTTCCACGTGTGAGTTGATTACCGAAATGTTGGAATATCAACCACGTGAAAGTGAGTCGCTCAATAAGCTGGAAGCCACGGCCATGTTGACGGGGATTCAGGTCGATACGAAGTCGTTTACGTCCCGTGCTGGAACGCGAACGTTCGATGCCGCGAGCTACCTGCGTTCAGCGGGAGCAGATGGAATGTTGATCCAAGAATTTATGAAGGAAAATGTGTCAAGTTACCTAGATCGTAACCACTTAATTTCCCTCGTGCAAATTCTGGATGACAAGATTGCGATCTGTACCGGTGAGGATACGCAGTCGTATGGATCAGTAACCACCGCTCAGGCCGCGGATTCATTACTCCAAATGGAGGGGATCGATGCCTCGTTTGTCATTACCCGCCGTTCCGACGATCAGGTCGGTATTTCTGCGCGGTCGATGGGTGATTACAACGTGCAGGTGATCATGGAGAAGATGGGTGGCGGGGGTCACCTATCGAATGCTGCAACCCAAATTAGTGGGAAGCAGGTCTCCGAAGTAGAGCAGGAATTGGTTGCCATTTTACATGGTGATGATGAATCAGAAAAAAATGAAGAGGAGTGACCAACATGAAGGTTATTTTTTTAGAAGATGTTAAAGGACGCGGTAAGCGCGGTGAAGTTAAAGAGGTACCAGATGGTTACGCACAAAATTTCCTAATCAAAAAGGGAAAGGCCAAGGAAGCTACTAAATCAGCAATGAGTGCCTTGAAGGGCCAACAACACGCCGAAGAAAAGAAACAGGCGGAACTTTTGGCTGACGCCCAAGAACTCAAGAAGTTGCTGGAAGCTGATGAAACGGTGATTGAAATCAAGGCCAAGGCTGGGACGGATAGCCGTCTGTTCGGTTCGATCCCAAGCAAACAAATTGCACAGGCGTTGAATAGCCAGTACAATGTCAAGTTGGATAAGCGCAAGATCGAGCTTAACGAACCGATCAAAGTGCTAGGTTACACGAACGTCCCCGTCAAGCTTTACCCACAGGTAAGTGCTAAGATTCGGGTGCATGTCGTCGAAAAGTAGTGTCTCACAAGGGTGTAAAAGGACGAAACCAATATGAACAATGATGTTTTAGGGGACCAAACGCCGCCACAAAACGTCGAAGCCGAAAAAGCAGTTCTTGGAGCTGTTTTTTTGAGCGGGGACGCTTTAGTGGAATCGATGGAGTACGTCGGTCCAGATGATTTTTACCGGCGGGCTCACCAGATCATTTTTGAAAAAATGATGGCGATTAACGATCAGGATAAACCGATTGATCCGTTAACCATGGCCGAAGAATTGAATAAAACAAATCAGCTTGATGATATTGGTGGAATCAGCTACATTGCAGAGTTAGCCTCTGCGGTGCCGACGGCCGCCAATGTGGTCTACTATGCTAAAATCGTGCATGAAAAGTCTGTTACCCGGCGCTTGATTAAGACCGCCACGGAAATCGTTACCAAGAGTTACGCGGGCGACGAGGACGTGAGCGACTTGCTGGATGAGGCTGAGCGCTCAATTTTGAACGTTTCCGAGGATCAAAACCAAGAAGGGTTCAAGGATATCAAAGATGTCTTAAAGGGCACCTTCGAGGAAATTGATCGTTTATCGCAACAGGAGTCAACCGTAACTGGTCTTTCAACGGGGTATCCGGAACTCGATAAGATGACGACCGGACTACATTCCGATGAACTTGTCATCTTGGCGGCCCGACCGGCCGTTGGGAAGACGGCGTTTGCGCTGAATATTGCCCAAAATGTTGGGACAAAGACCGATAAAACCGTGGCACTGTTTAGTTTGGAAATGAGTGCGGAGTCGCTGGTTAACCGGATGCTGTGCGCGGAAGGCAGTATCAATGCCAACCACCTTCGAACCGGACAACTGGACGAAGAAGAGTGGCGAAACCTCGTCGTTGCGATGGGGAGCCTGTCCAAAACCAGCATCTTTATTGACGATACGGCCGGAATTAAAGTCGCTGAAATTCGAGCTAAATGTCGACGGTTGGCCAAAGAAAAAGGGAACCTAGGGCTCATCGTGATCGACTATTTGCAACTGATCGAAGGTACGAACCACGAAAACCGGCAACAGGAAGTGTCTGAAATTTCGCGGCAACTGAAAAAGCTCGCCAAAGAACTGAGCTGTCCGGTTATTGCACTATCGCAACTTTCCCGTGGTGTGGAACAACGGCAGGATAAACGACCTGTTCTATCCGATATTCGTGAATCGGGATCAATTGAACAAGATGCCGATATCGTTGCATTTTTATACCGTGACGATTATTATGAACGGGATAATGATGACGAGGATAGTCCACAAGATCCCCGCGATAATGAGGATGAAAATGTCGGCGAAGTTGAAGTTATCATTGAAAAGAACCGGAGTGGTCCACGGGGGACCGTTAAACTGCTCTTTGTGAAATCGTATAATAAATTTTCTTCGATTGCCTACACGCAAGAGGGATAGACACTTAATCTGGGACCAAGACGGTGACCGTCGTTGGTCTCTTATTTTTTTAAGTCGATTGAGCACCGTTAGCAAGGAGAGATAACGTGAAACAAACACTGAAACTAAAATGGCTCATTGTGGGCGCCTTTCTGAGTAGTATTGGGACCAGCTTTATTTGGCCCCTCACGACGATTTATTTGCATAATGAGTTACACCGCTCACTGACGGTGATTGGGGTTGTGCTCCTACTATATTCTGGCACGAACGTGGTGGGTAGTTACCTCGGAGGGATTTTATTTGATCGTTTTAATCCGCAGTGGTTAATCCTTGCTGGCCTCCTGGTAGATATCGCTGCGATGGTTGCGTTAGTGTTTCATAGCGGCTGGCCGCAGTACCCGACGCTACTGGCAGTCATTGGATTCTTTAACGGTTGGCTGACAACCCTTGTAAATTCGATGGGGACGCTGATTCGCAATAAAGATGGGCGCTACATCTTTAATATGCTCTACTTTGCGGTAAACCTGGGGATTGTGCTCGGTACGTCAGTGGTGGGGTTTATGTATCACGGAAGCGTGGCCCCGATGTTCATGGTTACGGCAAGCTTATATGTGGTCTTTTTGGTGATTGTGGTGCGATTTTACCGAATTAAACGGGAAAAGGGACACCAAAAGCAGCAACAGGCGGCCCAACGTGTGCGGATCAAGCCAGCCAACCTCAAGATTATGTGGACGTTTTTTATTTCGCTAACCATTATTTGGGTGATGTACGAACAATGGGTCAGTAATATGTCGGTCTACATTACCGATCAGGGAATTTCAATGCCGCTGTATAGCATGTTATGGACGATTAACGCGAGTTTAATTGTGGTCATGCAACTCTTTATGAGTTGGGCCAATCAACGCATTAAAAACGTTTATTTGCCCGTTTACGTCGGGGCCTTATTTTGCGGCGCTTCGTTCATTATTTTAATCTGGGCGCACCAGTATTGGATGTTTTTGGTGGCGATGATTATCCTGACGGTGGGGGAAGCAACCGCCTTTCCGGCAATCCCAGCGATCGTCAATGATCTATCTCCGATGGCGGTGAAAGGGAAGTACCAAGGGCTGACCAATGCCTTCTCGTCGGCAGGTAAGGCGCTCGGACCGTTATTTGGCGGTTTGATTATTGAAAATGCCTCCTACCGGATGTTGTTTGTTGTCTGTGCCATCGCAATTTTTATGGTCACGGCGATCATTTACGCAATTGTGCAAGTGTACCGGCAACGAGTTGAATATTATAGATAGCAAAAGCGTGCCATGAAATTTATTGTGAATTTCGTGGCACGCTTTTATTCGTGATTAGCATGGTTCATAATTTCAAGAATTTGAGTATCAACCGCCTGCCACTGCTCGCACAGCTTCAGAGCGTTGAAATAGGATTGTCGTTGAGTCTCAGCCTCAGGCCCACATTCGGGGGCTAAGGTACTGATGTGTTGCCAAATAACGGGGATGTAGTCGCCAGCCGTGTCAAAATGACCGAATTCGGCTAGCTCTTCTTGCATGTAGCGTTGGAGTGCCTGATGAATCAGCCTCGTGCGGGAGAGGGTAATCGGAATTTCAAAGGTTTGGTTGTACTCGTTGAAGTGTTTGATGAATCGGTTAACGCTGATAAACGGAATATCTAGGTAACGGCTAATTTCTTTGGCGGTTTTACCACCAAAGTACAGGTCTAAAATGCGTAATTTAACTAAGGGTTCAATAGTAGCGGACTTTTGTTTCCCCACGGAGCTCACATCCTCGATTTGGTACCTGAAGCAACTGATTAGATATTAGTAAGTATAACGCCACCACACAAATTGAGGGGTAAAAACGCCTTATCAATTTGAGCGCAAAAAAGCCCCCCGAGGTGATGGCTCGGAGGACCCTCAATTAGAACTAGTCAAACAAATGCGCATTGGAGAGCGCTAAATATTTGCTAGCAAGAACATCATAAACGAAATGGGAGTTGGTGGCAATTATTAAGGCTTCTATCCGATGAAAAACGATAATTTACATTGGTATTGGCTGTAAAATGGCCGGTGTTAGTTACGGATAGCGGTTCAAAGAGGAGAATAATCGGGATCAGGAAGTAGTTTTTGAGCGTAATATCTGGAAATCAACACCGAAAATAATGATAATGTGATTATCAGGATTGTAGCAACGAAAGGAAGAACGCAAAGATGACATGGATAAGTAATTTTTTAGTGCTCGTAGTAGCGGCAGAGGCGCTCTTTATTATGGTACTTGAACTGTTTTTAACGCAGACAAAGCTTGCTCGGCAAGCCTTTGCGCTTTCAAAAAAATATCTGGTTCAAAAGGAGGCGCAAGTCAGCATGGCAAATCAGGGCCTCTATAATGGGTTTATTGGTGTTGGAATTTTGATGGTGCAGTTTGTATTTCCAGCAAATGCTCGCTTAATGGGCCTCTACTTGTTTATCGGCTTTGTGGTCGTGGCGGCAATTTTCGGCGCGCTGACGGCTAACAAAAAGATTATTGTGACACAGGGGTTGCCAGCATTTCTGGCGCTAGTGGCCCTGTGGTTGACTAATTAGATCGGCTAGTTGGTCCCGCTTCAGTTAATTTGGTGCAGACACTATGTTATACATAGAGGTGAAACTGATAATTGTAAATCAGGTGCTGCTATCAAGTATAAGTAATGAGACATAATCAAAGGATAAGTGTAGAAAAATGGCCCACCAGTATGGAAACTACTAGTAGGGCTCTTTGGCGGTAATGCGCATATAATTGGCTACGTATTTGGCTTACTTTTCCGCCTCTAAGGATGAAAAGTGGCTCTAGCTTATGAAATAGAAATATTCAAAAAAACCTGTAACCACGGCGATTGAACGCTTCGTGATTACAGGTTAATGTTGATTGATGGGCAGTCAGGGGATCGAACCCTGGACCCACGGATTAAGAGTCCGTTGCTCTGCCAGCTGAGCTAACTGCCCATGTCATATCTTATCGACTAGAATATAGTAGCATGTTAGACAGTCATTGGTCAACACTATTTTTGAAAAAAGTTTTAAAATGAGAGAATTCTAATATAAACGAGTTTGGCAGCCCATGATTCAAAGGTGACATGTGGTATAATGAAACTACTTGTGAAGAGCTGAAGAAAATGAATTGATTGATTTCAAAAAAATTAGTGAATTAATTGTGGAGGAACCTAGCCGATGAAGAAAGTTTTAGTAGTTGATGATGAAAAACCGATTTCTGATATTATCAAATTCAACCTTGCTAAGGAAGGGTTTGACGTCGTCGTCGCGTACGATGGTGAAGAAGCCCTTGAAAAGGTTGAAAGTGAAAACCCAGATTTAATCGTTCTAGATTTAATGCTACCAAAAATTGATGGCCTTGAAGTGGCCAAACGTGTGCGGGCTAATCACACTACACCAATTATTATGGTAACTGCTAAGGATTCCGAGTTAGATAAAGTCCTTGGTCTTGAATTAGGGGCCGATGATTATGTAACTAAGCCATTCTCAAACCGCGAACTGGTGGCACGAGTAAAGGCCAACTTGCGACGGCAAGAGACCGTTGAATCAGCAGAACCTGATGAAAATGCGGATATTACGGTTGGTGATTTGACGATTCATCCGGAAGCGTACACCGTTTCCAAACGAGGTGAGAATATCGAATTAACCCACCGTGAATTTGAATTGCTTCACTATCTAGCCCAGCATATCGGGCAGGTTATGACGCGTGAACATTTATTACAAACTGTATGGGGCTACGACTACTTTGGTGATGTTCGAACCGTGGATGTTACCGTCCGTCGTCTCCGTGAAAAAATTGAGGATAACCCCAGTCACCCAACTTGGTTGATCACGCGGCGTGGGGTGGGTTATTACTTGAATAATCCTGAAAATGATTAGGAGTACCACGAACCTTGAATAGCAAGATTAAATTTTTTCAATCGATCCACTTTAAAATCGCCCTCGTCTTTGCGTTAATGCTTATTTTAACGCTGGAAGTCGTTGGGGCGGTTTTTGTGCGTTCATTGGAGCGACAAAACCTGAGTACCTTTAAACAGCAGATTGAATTACCGTCATATGTCGATAATTCGCTATCAGAACAGTTAATGAAGAGTAGCACCAAATCAGCCAACAAAGAAATTCAACAGATTTTGTCGGACGTTAATAATACGAACATCACTGAAATTCGGGTTGTCGACAGTAAAGGGATTATCCGGGGAACGAGTAATGTAAATAATCAATCGATTGTTGGCGAAAAAACAACGGATGAGAACGTTAAAAACGCGATTTACAATAACCGTTCGTATAATCAAAATGTGTATGACGATTCAAACAATAATCGATACTACGTTTCCGTTGTCCCATTGTTAAATACCTCAAGTAGCAATAATAACGTTGTTGGGGTGCTCTATATTCGAGCCAATCTTGAGAGCGTCTACGCCAATATTAATAACATTACCGTGATTTTCCTATCGGCGTCATTAGTGGCGATTATTTTAGGCCTCTTGATGGCAATTGTTATTTCCCGGGCAATAACGCGGCCAATTGACGAAATGAAAAAGCAGACCATCCGCATTGCGCGGGGGGATTTCTCTGGGCAGGTTCATGTGTATGGAAATGACGAGTTGGGCCAACTGGCTGGCGCGGTCAATAACCTCTCGGTGCGGGTTGAAGAAGCCCAAGACTCGACAGAGGCTGAACGACGGCGTCTAGACGGAGTTTTGACACACATGTCAGATGGGGTGTTAGCTACGGACCGGCGCGGAAACGTGACGATTATCAATGAAACAGCGGCCGATTTATTATCGACGAATGCCGATGAAGTCACGGGTAAGTCAATTTTGGACGTGCTTAATATTCGTAAGAGTTACACAATTCGTGAATTACTTGATAATCAGGATGAAGTTATTATTGACCTATCAACGCAGCAACAGGAACTGATTTTACATGCTTATTTCTCATTGATTCAACGAGAATCTGGATTTATTAGCGGCTTAGTGTGTGTGCTACACGACATTACTGAACAACAAAAAGTGGAGCGCGAGCGCAAACAATTTGTTTCCAATGTGTCGCACGAATTACGGACGCCACTGACCAGCGTTAAGAGTTATGTGGAAGCTTTGACGGACGGTGCTTGGCAAGATCCAGAGGTCGCGCCGGGTTTCTTACACGTGGTGCAAGATGAAACCGACCGGATGATTCGGATGATTAATGATCTTCTCAGCCTGTCACGAATGGATTCTGGGACGTCAAAGCTTGATTTGGAGTACGTGAACCTCAATGAACTCTTCAACTATATTTTGAACCGTTTTGATATGATCTTGAAAAATGAGGAAGAGCCTAGCAAAAAGTACTCAATCGATCGCGTTTTCACGAAAAAGGATCTTTGGGTTGAAATCGATACCGATAAATTTACGCAGGTGGTCGATAACCTCATGAATAATGCCGTGAAGTACTCGCCTGATGGTGGGGTGATTACGGCCCGATTACTTGAAACACATAATCATGTGATTTTGAGTATTTCTGATCAGGGCTTGGGAATTCCACGGGCAGATATTCCACACGTCTTTGATCGGTTCTTCCGAGTCGATAAGGCGCGGTCTCGTAAGCAAGGCGGTACGGGGCTTGGCCTAGCGATCTCCAAGGAAGTCATTAACTTCTTAGGGGGGCAGATTTGGGTCGATAGTGTTGAAGGCCGCGGTTCGACCTTCTATATTTCGCTACCATATGTACCGTATGAAGGAGATGAATGGGACGATGATTCGGAAAATTCGTAATAACTGGCTACCGATCGTTTTAACGATCGCGGTCTTGGTCAGTCTCGGACTTTCCGGGTTGATCTGGACCAATCCATCACGCTATGATCGTGGACATGAGGCAAGTACGTCTAGTGGACAAAGTCAATTATCCAACAAAACGATTGCGGACGTCTTTTTGCCCAACCAGGCAGTGTGGACAAACAAAAAGGGCGATCAAAAATTACTGTATACCAAGAAGAGTAGTCTGACGAAAGCCATCAAGACCAAGGTAAGTGGCTGGGATTTCGGCCACATCTCTAAGGTTGCCAGCAAAGATAACCAAAGCTATCTCGGCTACTTGAATCAACGAGATGCGCTAGTCTTGAACTACCCAGATAGTGTCACGACGGCGATCTTTAATGAGACCTTCAAGCAATCCCTCAATCAAAAGAAAATTAGTAAAATCGACCGAATTGTCATTCCGCTTGAAAATGCGCGGCATATCTACTTGCTCCATGATAGTGATGCATCGGTGTACTCCGTAACGGTCAAAAATCACAGTAGCCTCGAAAACATTCGGAAATTGATGCAAGAAGATGCGGATCAGGTTCAGGTAAGTGAACAATTCTTGAACAATCGGATTATCTTGGCGTTTGATAACCAAACGACACTGCCGATTTACAGCTATTTGATGACGAAACAAAGTGATAGTAGCTTTACAAATTCGCTATTGAATTCAGATAGTTCGTATAATATTGCGGTTCACAAAAAGGATCACATTACGACCTACACGGATGGCACGGATAAGCGAATGACGATTAACAGTAAGAACGGCAAGGCCGCTTACGAGGACTTTCTTGATGAAAATGACCGGGTTGCCGATAGTCAGTTACTGACTAAGAGTTTCCAGCAATTATCAGAAATTGGGGTCAATTTAGAAAGTATGCACTACGACAATATTAACCTGGCAAAGAATCGGGTTACTTATCGCACGTATGTCGAATGCTTCCCCATTTTCAATCAGGATGGCTATGGAACTGTATCGCTCACGTACGCGAAAAATGGTAAGCAAACTTATAATTTCTCATTGTATGGACTAGAAGTGCCAGTTCCAAATAGTGCCACTCAAAGTGTTCCGGCGACTAAGGATGTGATTGCATCCCTCAACCGGGTGGGAATCAAAACGAAGGATATTAGTGATATGCGGATTGAATATGAATGGAATTCAACGCGTAAATCGAATACCGTGGTGAACTTGAAGCCCGCGTACTACGTCAAGTACAACGGTAAATGGCAAAATTATCAGGATTTAATTAACCGCTAAATTTTAACGAAAAGGGGGCCTAAATCATGAACTTTCGGCGGATTCAATGGATTTTTTTGGTGGCGTTTATCGCCATTGATATCTTTTTAGGAGTATCGTTAGCGTCGGACAAGCCGTTTACGGTCACCAATAAATCGGCAAGTCAGGAAGAAACGATTCTTAAGGAAATGAATGATGATTCGATTTCAATTGGAACGTTGTCGACCAAGCACGCGTCGGGATATTACATCGCCAGTTCGGGAAGTGGTATCTTGCAGACGAAAATGTCACAGTTGAAGAACCAAACGACGAGCTACAGCGATGGCGAACTCAATAGTACGTTCAACTCGACGATTAAAATTGATCCGAAGAATCCACAAAAGGTTCTCGATAAAGTGGTGAAAAATCAAAATCGCGTCCTGTTTGGGACCCACTATGTTTATGATGAACGGTTAAGTGCCGAAAAGGATAATTCGGTGGTTTATGTCCAAAAGGGCCCCGATTTACACGTCTTGTCTGATGATGGTCAATTGCGCTTTAAGGTTCGTAACCATAATTTGGTCACGGGCTACACGCAGACTTACTTGAACGGGATTCAAACATTGCGTGAAGAGGAGACGACCATTAGCCAGAAAAAGGCGGTTATTTGGTTGTACCAGCATAATGAGATTCCCAATAATTCTAAGATTAAGTGGGCTAAGCTCGGGTACGTCAAATTGCTTTCAGCTAAGGGGAGCAACGTCTACATTCCCACGTGGGTGATTGGCATTCAGACCAAGAACACAGAGGGGACTCAAATTCGCCAGATTAACGCCTTTACGGGAACGTTAATTAAGGCGAACTCGAACTTGTTGAATGAATCTTCGGCTAAATAACATAACAAGAGGTAACAGTTTTGCAGATGATAGATGATCAATTACACTATAGTATTTTAGCGAGTGGTAGTACCGGCAACGTCACCTACTTGGAAACGCCGGAACATAAGATTTTAATCGATGCCGGACTAAGTGGGAAAAAAATTAGTGGTCTCATGGCTAAAATTGGACGGGACTTAAGCGATGTTGACGCGTTGTTTGTCACGCATGAACACAGCGACCATATTCAAGGTGTCGGTGTGTTGGCGCGCAAGTACGGCATGGATGTGTACGCCAATGAAGGTACCTGGGATGCCATGAGCCGCAAGATTGGAAAGGTCGATGTGGCACAAAAACATATCTTGGCACCTGGAGATACATTAAGCATGGGTGATATGGACGTTGAAAGCTTTGCGGTGTCACACGATGCGGCTGAACCCCAATTTTATCAAGTTCATCACGACGGCAAAGCGTTTTGTGTGCTCACGGATACCGGCTATGTGTCAGACCGGGTTGAACAAACGATTAAGGATGCGGATGCCTACCTGATTGAATGTAATCACGATATGGAAATGTTGCGCATGGGACCCTATGCTTGGGCGCTCAAACAACGGATTCTCGGTGATGAGGGCCATTTGTCCAATGAGGATGGGGCTAACACGATGATGAGTGTGATTGGTCGGCAAACGAAGCAAATCTTTCTCGGACACCGGAGTCAGGAAAATAACATGCGGTCGTTAGCACATTTGACGGTTTCAACGGTCCTGGAGCAGCATGATTTTGGCGTTGAACATGATTTTTACCTACACGATACGGAACCGGATGAACCAACAAAGTTATTTACGCTGTAATTAGCGTCATACTTTCACAAAATTTTCACAAAAATTTTGTATGCTTGTGTTAATCAAGTCAGTTGAGGAGGGTCGGCGTTTAGCCAAACATGATGGATAATCAACAGAAAACACCTAAGAAGAAACGCGGTTTCAATTTGTGGTGGAAGGTTGGCGTGGTGGCACTATTTGCCGGATTAGTTGGTGGCGGTATTGCCTACGGCGTGGGATATTTGATCGATAACGGGTATGCGACAAGCTCGAGTACCGCAGTCCCCAAGGGCTCTAATAAGTCAGGGGGAACAAAGGTGAACGAAAATAAGGTCACCGGTTCCACCCAGTCAACGAAGGCGTTCAAGTCTGTAAAGGCGGCCGTTGTTTCAGTGGTTAACTTGCAGGCGCAATCGAGTAGTACAGGTTCGCTGGGCATCTACGGCACCACCGATTCATCGTCGTCGAGTTCATCGTCATCCAGTAGTTCACTGGAGGCTTCCAGTGAAGGCTCTGGTGTGATTTATAAGAAAGACGGTAACACGGCGTACATCGTGACGAATAATCACGTGGTTTCTGGGTCGTCGGCCCTCGAAGTTATTTTAAGTAATGGTAAGAAACTCAGCGCAACGATTGTTGGGACGGATTCGACGACCGACTTGGCTGTTATCAAGATTAACTCATCCGATGTCACTACGATTGCCAGCTTTGGGAACTCTAACCAAATTGAAGCTGGACAAGATGTGTTGGCAATCGGGTCGCCGCTTGGTTCGGAATACGCGACCTCTGTGACGAAGGGAATTATTTCCGCCAAGAAACGGACCGTGCAAGTGCAGGATAATAGTGGGAATACAACCGCTAACGCGTCCGTCATTCAAACGGATGCAGCCATTAACCCCGGTAATTCTGGTGGGCCGCTGGTCAACATGGCGGGGCAAGTCATTGGGATTAATTCCATGAAGCTGTCGAGTGATGATGATGGTACCAGTGTTGAGGGGATGGGCTTCTCGATCCCAAGTAACGAGGTTGTCAGCGTGATTAACCAACTTGTTAAGAACGGGAAGATCACCCGCCCCGCCCTCGGGATTGAACTAGTCAGTCTTGATAACGTCTCCGCAGCCCAACAAAAATCGATTTTGAAGCTGCCAACTAGCGTGAATAAAGGGATCGTTGTCATGAAGATCTTGTCACCATCATCAGCCGGTAACGCCGGACTGCAAAAGTACGATGTGATTACTGAAATGGATGGTACGAAGATTACCTCTGAAGCGACGCTAAAGGATGTTTTGTATAAGCATAAGGTTGGCGATTCAGTTTCCGTGAAGTACTATCGAGACGGTCAACTAAAGAGCGCTACGATTAAGCTTAGTGAATCAACGGCCTTGTTGAGTAGCGACAGTAGTAGTGAATAATAATGAAAAAAATGAAGCACATCGTCAAACGCTGACGGTGTGCTTTTTAGGTACAATGGATAAAATGTGCGAGTCTATTTAGATAGTATGCCTGATGTTTCTGAAGAAACCGGCCAGTATACTAAGACTATCGAATCATTAGTGGTAGGTGACAGCCAGTGTGTGGGCAGCAATAATGGATCTGGAGGGCTCAAATCACTAAATGAAGCCAAGGAACCTTTCGGAAACGGAAGGCTTTTTGGCGTGAAATCGGAAAAAACGAACCATTGTTTTCAATGTTCGGTTTTAATACGATTTCAATGCAAATTTATTGATAAATTGCGAACAAAAGTAATTGGTCATATTGAAGAAGTTCAGGTCAGTAAAAACAAGTGATTGGTGAGAAAAATTTAATTGTGGAAAACTATGTGGAAAAAATTTGGTATACTAACACACAGGTGGAAAAAGCTGATATATCAATAACCAAATCCGTTGGAAAAGTTATCCACAGGCAGGGTGTGGATTTGTGGATAAGTTGAAAACTTTAAAAAGTAGAACGGATAAACGTTGATATATCAACGTTTTTAATTGGACGGCACGAACGGATGTTGCTGTGCAAAACTGTGGATAAAAAATTATCATCAAAATCTTAAAAAGACAAAATTCAGGGATTTTGCTGATCAGAATTGGAAAAAATACCCACAGCCTGTGGAAAACTCTGTGGATAACATGTTGAAAGGTTGTTAGTTATGAACATCAAAATTATTGGCGTTGGAAAATTAAAGGAAAAGTATTTTAAGGCGGGCATCGCTGAATATGCAAAACGACTTGGTCGCTTCTGCAAATTTCAAATTGTTGAAGTGCCAGATGAAAAAGCACCGGAGTCGTTGAGTCAATCCGAAATGGATGACGTGATGGCAAAAGAAGGCCAGCGCATTTTAGACAAGATCAAAGATCGAGAATATGTCTATGCGCTGGCGATTAAGGGAAAGGAACGCTCATCAGAAGAATTCGCGAAAGAAATTGCGAATTTAACGACGTACGGGCATTCCGATATTACGTTTGTGATCGGGGGCTCGTTAGGACTCGCGCCGGAAGTATTAAAGCGTGCGGACACGCAGATTTCGTTTGGCCGCTTTACATTGCCGCATCAATTGATGAGATTGGTGTTGACGGAGCAGGTTTATCGGGCGTTTATGATTAATGAGGGGAGTCCGTATCATAAGTGATGAGGTTTTTTAAATTGGTGATGTAATTGCGTTTGAAAAGAGGTACTAATGAAAAAACGAGCATTGTTAGTGATTGACTTACAAAATGGCGTTGGCCCGTTAATAGACAATCAACAATTGATAGATAATGTTAATTGTGTGATCGATGAATATCATCAACAAAAACGACCGATAATTTTTATTCAGCATCAGGATAGTGATTTGAAAGCTGAATCAGAGGAGTGGCAATTAGTGTCTGAACTTCATGCGCGGCCAAGTGATTACTATGTACGAAAAATCCATGCAGATTCGTTTTATAAAACTAACTTAGCCAAACTGTTGGCTGAATTGGAAATTAATCAACTAGAAATTTGTGGGGCTGAAATTCCATTCTGCATCGATGCAACGATTAAAGCGGCCTTTGATCGAAAATACCAACTATTCATGCGTCATGGAATGGTTTCGACTGAACATGATGCACTTATCGCAGATGATGTGATGGTACAGCACTATGAACAGATTTGGGACGGACGATTTGTCACTTATTTGGACTGAATTAACCAAGATTACAAATATATATTCAACAATTAATACTAAATAACTAAGAGCCACAACCGATATAAAGATTGGTTGTGGCTCTTTATTTTGACGTGGTAGGAATTTAAGGAGGTTAATCCAGAGACAAATATTGAGAATAAGTTATTTTAAGTATATACTATAAAATAGCTTATATTTACTTAAAAATGAGGTGATCAATGATGAATCAGGATAAGCGACTGGAAGTAATTATGCAAACGCTAGAGAAAAATCATACTTTGACGCTCCAAGAGATTATGAAATTGACGGGTGCATCTCGTGATACAGTGCGGCGTGACATAGTGAAGTTATCAGATTCCGATTTGGTGAAACGCAATTATGGTGGCATTAGTCTGCCACATACTTTTCGCTATGTTGACGACTTTTTAAGCCGGACTGATGAAATGACAGCGGTAAAACAGGTAATAGCGCAGGCGGCAGCAAAGTTGGTACAGGAACAACAGCAGTTATTTTTAGATGTTTCGACAACAATTAACTGCATACCAGCATATTTACCCAAGATAGAGCAGGGGTTGGTACTGACAAATTCATTAGATATTGCTGATCAATTATTGCGTAAGACAGAACTATCAGTCAGATTGATCGGTGGTGTGTACCAACAGAAACGACGGGGAACTAATGATAGTAACGCACTACGTGATTTGCTAAGTTATCGATCGGAGATAACTTTTATTAGTGCGGTCGGACTGACAACTGATGGTGTGTATTATGCTTTCGAGGATGACGTGGCCTTCAAGCAACAGCTTGCTGATCAATCTCAGCAAGTTGTCTTGGTAATCGATCATACCCGTATTGGCATGCGACATAATTTTCGTGCGCTAGGATTAGAGAAGCTCGATTATTTGGTTACTGACCAATCCCTACCAGATGAATTAGCACGGCAGTTGGATGATGCAAAAGTTCGAGTTATCGTAACTGATAAAGCGAAAAAATAAAATTTCTATTGCTGATTTTGAAATTATGCACGAAGCCGATGTGATTTAAGCTGGTTTTTACGGCATGGACTTTTTACTGAGAGGAGCATCACAGTCGTGGATTCTCGGTTAATCATGACATTTTTAAGATTAGTAAAGGTTGGCCAAATCACTGCGACTGCGCGGTCATTGGGGGCTCAATCAGAAGTTGTGATTAAGCAGATTGATCAGTTACAGAAGCAGGTGGGTGTCACTTTAGTTAAATATCATAATATCGAGTCTAATGTGAGTCTCACACAGAATGGTCAAAGATTTATTCCAATTGCACGGACGTATCTGAGATTGTCTCAAGATACAGTCGATTTAAAGGAGACAGATCACTATGATCAATTGACGATTACGAGTTCGATTGATATCAATACTGGTATTTTATTAACTAATCTCACTAAAATTATGAGCAAAGATCCGTTTGTCCACTATACCGTGACCAATGCTAGCAATGATGAAATTTACGCCAGCGTGCGGAATGAAACTGTAGACGTAGGCTTTTCCTACGAAAGAGATATCCATCAGAATATTGTATTGCAAGATATTGGAAAAGATCCATTAGTAGTGGTTACAGGATGGCAAAGTGATTATCCAGACGTTGTATTTGCACGTGAGTTAGAACGTACAAATGAGCTGTATGTTCCTTGGAGTAGCAGCTACAAAGAATGGCATGCTAGGTACTGGGACTGCAAAATTCAGCCATTGTTAACAACGGATTGTGCGATTCAGTTACCAAATTACATCAATGCTGCCAATGCGTGGGCAATTATGCCTAAATCATTTTTGCAGACGGTAGATCGTAAACAAATTTATTTTCGCAGATTGTACTTGTTGGAAGAAATACCAGAGTTAACCTTGTTTGCAATAAAAAAAGAGGACTGCCTATTAAAGCAATCCCTCATTGACTGGTTTATTTTACAAATTCGTGAGTTATCTAGTATTCCGATTATCCTTTAAATTCTGGTAAAGTTTGGAGCGCATAAGCAACACCATCTTCAACATTTGACTTGGTAACGAACTTTGCAACTTTTTTGATATCTTCTTGAGCACTCCCCATAACTACAGGGAGGCCAACCATGTTGAGCATTGGCAAATCATTATAGCCATCACCAAAGGCAGCAGTTTCATTTTTGCTCAATCGTTCCTGCTCAAGAATGTAGTTAATACCACGTGATTTCTTGGCATCAATATTTGTGATTTCAAGGTAGGCGGCGCCTGCTTGGGCGACACTAACACCTTGATAGTTAGCCTGATTAAAGTAAGCTTTCAGCCGCTCCATTTCTTCGCTGTCAAAGGTGATCATCATGATTTTAAATACTTCGAAGTTCGGTTGCGAGAATACTTCTTCAATTGGCAAAATGGTGGGTGATTGTCCCGTTAATTTTTGTTCATATTGAATACCATGATCAATATTATCGGCGTACCAACGATATTTATCATAGTAACTGAGGCTAACATGCGGAAAGTTACTTTTGACGGCATTCAGAATTTCTCTGGCAGTGATCGTAGTAATTAATCTGGCACTAATGGTTTTCCAGTCATTACCAGTACGTTCATAAATCAGGCCGCCATTAAAGCCAATTTGAGGTGTATTTAGGCCAAGCTTATCAATGGCGTCCTTCATCTCAAGCGGTGCTCGTGCAGACACAAGGGTAACAGGAATATGGCTGGCTTTAATTGCTTGGGCTGTAGCATCACTAACAATTCCTTCGGGGGTGAGCAAGGTACCATCCATATCAGCAAAAATTCGTTTGATCATAACTTCTCCGCCTTTTTAAATTATTTGAGTACATATTCAGTGTACTTCAAAGAACAATAATGTGTCAATCGTTAAATAATGTAATAATTAATATACATTATTCTATTTAGTGGCTACTAAATTAACGCTTCAGTAAATGGAGGAAAATTAAATTATGAAGGAAAGATTTTTGATTGGGACTTATACACGTAAAAGTAGTCAAGGAATTTACGTAGTTACTTTAGATCATGATGAACAACTGATTACACAGGTTGATCATGTATTTAGTATCAATAATTCTAGTTATTTGGGACTATCGAAAGCAAAGCATCTTTACAGTGTCGTACGACGTAATGATGAGGGCGGTGTTATGGCGCTAGATTTAAATCAACGCTCATTTCAAGAAATTAACGAAATTACAGAAGCTGGCGCCCCGCCTTGTTATATCGGCGTTGATGAGGAACGTCAATTAATTTATAGTGGAAATTATCATACCGCTGTGATTAATGTTTTTCGAATGAACCGTGATGGCAGTTTGTCACAAACCGATCATGTCACACATAGAGGTAGTACTGGTCCTAAACCGGAACAAGATAGCCCGCATGTTCATTACTGTGATTTGACGCCTGATAATCGGTTAGTAGTTTGTGATCATGGCATGGATTTGACGTTTGTTTATGATATTTCTGTGACTGGAAAATTATCGGAAGTATCAAGATATCAAAGTAAAGCTGGTTTTGCGCCGCGGCATATTGTGTTTCATTCGAACGGCCAGATTGCATATTTATTGGGTGAATTGGAGAGTGCAATTGAAGTATTAAAGTACGATGCTAATACTGCTAAGTTTACGCATTTGCAAACAATTTCCACGGTTCCCCCCGATTGGGACGGTCAAAAAAGTGCTGCGGCGATTCATATTACTAATGATGGAAAATTTGTTTATGCCAGTAATCGGGGACGAAATACAATTGATGTCTTTCGAGTAGAAAGTGATTTCAGATTAAGTTTTGTGCAATCAATTAGCACGACGGGTGTTTTTCCTCGTGACTCTGAGTTGAGTGAAGACGAAGGCTACTTGATTGCCGCTAATCAAGAAACGGATAATCTCACACTTTATATGAGAAATGCACTAAATGGCGAACTTACTTTGGTACAAAAAGATATTGCGGTTCCAGAAGGTGTTTGTGTGAAGAGATGGGATTTGTAATTTTATTATGAACCAAAATGTGCTTTATTATTTGATTATTCAATCCGATATGAGTGTGACCTAAAATAGCAACGTTTGTATTGAGACTGTTGCAGCTCATCATGAAGGTGTGGACTTTTTGTACGATGGTAAATTAATTGAGGCAAATCATGAAATTAGATCAAGCACAAAAGTACGGGCCAGTAGTAAATTTTATGAAGGTTGTTAATTTAGAGTTTGATACGATGAAAACGGAAAAATTGAACGCTTAATGAACTATGTAAAAGGATATTTGGCGGCATCATTTTTGTTACTATTGGAATGTGGAGACCAAGTAATTGATGCTCGCGCAATGGATCGTATGAATCAAGCGTGGAATCAATCGCAGTACTGAACGATATAGATCCCCTAGCATAATCGATATGGTTTTTTAGACAATTAACCGCTGGGTAGAGTGTTACGGGAGTCCGTATCACAAGTGATGAGGTCGCTCAATTGAATGTTGATACTATTTTTAGACATGTTTATTGTGCAGGACAGAAAGGAAATTATGAGTTATTTTTTGAATCGGTTAGATGATGAACAGATTACTTTTCGGGTGATTAAGCATAAGCCAGTTTGGCATTTGGATGAAGGCTTAGAAATCCAAAAGCAATGTATGGTAGTGAAGAATATGTTACTTAAAGATCACAAACATGCGCACTACTATTTGGTATTGACTAAAGGTGATACGCGGTTGAATTTTAAGAAACTGGCAAGCCAGTTTAATACAAGCCGTAGTCAGCTGAAATTTGCCGATCCAAGCGAGCTTGAAGTGACAATGCATGTGATTTCGGGCATGGTATCGCCCCTAATTCTTGAAACAGGATTGCCACTGACAATTGTGGTTGAATCGAGTTTGAAACAAGCCGAGGACTTGGGTTTTCACGCCGGAACAAACACTGAAACAGTGGTATTAACTTATAAAGGGTTGGCTCAATTAGTGACCACATTAGGATATCCAATCATTACCTTAGAAGACTGATCAAAAATTTATGTATCACTATGGTTTCTACCAATCATGATGTATTTACTGCAGCTGATTTACTGAATAGTATTGGTGAAAGATGTTTGAAATTCATTGAGAAAATTAGTTACTTTTTTGAATAAGCTTATTGGCTAGTTTGATAAACCACTTTAAGGTAGCAAAAGACCATAACCGGGTAAGATCGGTTATGGTCATTTTTGTGACGTACGAAGAACACCATTAAAAAAGTAGAAATAAAAATTAACGAGCTTTAACGAGCTTTAGCAAGTTTAAGCTCGTTATGATTTGTATGATAGTTATGAAGTATAATGTAGGAATAAAATACTGAATAATATTTGGGTGGTAGTTATTAATAGTCAAAAATTTGATAACAATAAATTAACAAGCATGCCTGAGAGTAAAACTTTTGATCGAAAAAGTATCAAATACGATATTAATAAGCTAGCTAATATTTTAATAGCGACGCCTTAGCATCGTGTACTTAAAAAATCGACAAATTCCTCATTTACGAGAAATTTGCCGATTTATTTTTATGATGCAGCATTTCTTGGATTTTGTACCATTAAAGCCAGAATAAAGCCAATGGTTGCCAGTAAGCCAATAAACCAAAATCCGGCGTGGACACCGGCAATAAATTGAGTTTGCATGGCAATCAAACTTGTTGCGATCGCAGTGGCGATGGCTCCGACAATTTGTTGTCCGGTATTTAAAAGCGCACTGCCATCTGCAGATAATGCGCTTGAAAGGCTGTTGAGACTATATGTTTGGGCTGGGGATGACACGAGCTGGGCACCGATCAGGATCGTGATATGACCGATGATCACTTGACTGACGGTGCTGTGCATATTTGTCGAGATTAGAGTAAATACGCCGATTAAAATTATCAAAAAGCCACAACGCGTTAACCATTTTGCTCCATGGGTGTCATAAAGTCGTCCGGCAATCGCAGCAGTGATGGCGTTGGCTGCACCACCGGGGAGCATGATTAAGCCAGTGATGGCGACGGGAAATCCTAACCCGTTGCGTAAATACAACGGCAGCAAGTACATTGTTGCAAGAATCACGCCAAAGTCGAGCATCACTAATATGGTACCAATTGTGAATTGACGGTTGGTAAAAATGCGCAGGTCTAGCATGGGAGTGGATGACTGAAGTTGTCTGTAAGCGTAGATTCCTAGCATGCAAACACCGATGATCAACGCCGTTAAAACTTTGCCAGAAAGCCATCCGTAGCTGGCGGCTAATGATGAGCCAATCACAATGCCACTAAATCCAATGACCGAAGCGAGGATAGACCACCAATCGATCGGAATGTGATTTTGTTCATAAATATTTTCCACTGTAAAAGCACACAGTAACAATGCAATCACGAGTACCGGAATAAATAGCCAGAAAATGAGTCGCCAAGAGGCAATTGAGAGAATCAAGCCGGTCACAGTCGGGCCTAAAACGGGGGCCAACATGATCACCAGCGAGGCCAAACCCATGACAGTACCTAATTTAGGTGCTGGAAAGATCAGCATCACAATTGAAAACATCATCGGTAAAATCAAGCCGGTACCGATGCCTTGAATCATACGACCAATTAAAACCGTAGCAAAGTTTGAGCCAACAGCCGAAATCAGTGATCCTATAATGAAGGTGCTGAGGGCAAAAATAATCATTTGTTTTGTCTTTACCCAGTGCGTCAACAAACTGGTCAAAGGCATGCAGATTCCGATGATGAGCATATAACCGGTGACGAGCCACTGAACGGTATTTTGTGAAATTGAAAAAGCTTGCATTAATGACGGTAAGGCAATGTTGAGCGCCGTTTCTGAAAACATACCGACAAATGAGCCCAGCATCAAACCCAATAAAATTAACCTGGGATGTGATACATGAACCCTTGCGGTAAGTAAAATTTGTCTAGATTTCATGGTTTCTCCTATTTTAATGTAATCAAAAATAATGACATACCTGAGCGCCCGAGGCTGCCGTTATTTGCTTGATTAGCGTAACAGAAAAAATTTTAAAATGTCAGCACAAATTTAAAAATCTTTTTTATCATTGCCATAATTGGTGTTGAGTTATAGTAGCTGCGATGAAATGCGTAGAGCCAGATTAATTACGGGCTTATTTGTTAGCAGTTTAGGGTAACGATCCCTAGCAAATTCGGCTATTTTTGTAATCAAAAACAGGTGTAGTCTATTATTGGGACTCACCTGTTTTAATTCGCGTTTTAATTACGGGGCAACAAATTACTCAATAGATCTAGTAGACCAACGGTAGCACTTGGAAAAGCGAAAATTTGTTGTTGCAACATGGTAGCAGTGTAATGACCATTGATGATTAAGGTCAGTAAGTTGATCAAGTCATCGCTATCATCGGCATATAGACTAGCACCAACTAAATAGCCGGCCTGATCAAAGACTAAGGTAGCTTCAGCGTCAAGGGTCCGTTTGTACTGAAACGCAAGCTGTTTACCGAATGGTAAGACTTGAGTGTGATAAGTGTTTGGATGTGCTTGAGCCTCAGTTACTGTAACCCCAACTTCGGCTAAACGTGGCATTGTGAAAACGACGCTTGGAATTACCGGATATGAAATAGGCGCGGCGTTACCGAGAATAGCTTGAGCGATGTAGTTTGATTCAAACGTGGCTGTTGGTGTCAACTTAGCCTGAGGCTTGTCGATCACATCACCGCTGGCGTAAATATTTGGTACGGTCGTTTGTAGGTGATCGTTAACAACGATACCGCGTTTAGAGGCTTGGATGCCTAATGATTCAAGTCCGAGATCTTCTATGTTGGCTACGCGGCCGGTAGCGCCTAGGATGTAGTCACAATCTAGTATTAGGCCCTTAGCCGTCGTAACGGTGATCCCTTTTTCATTTTTGACCACCTCATTAACTGCTTCGTTGAAGTGGAACTGCACGCCTTGTGCTTGAAGTTTGGTCCGTAAGCGCGCAACGTAGGTTTGATTGAATGGGGCTAACGTTTTATCGCTGAATTCTACAATGTGAACGGTTTTGCCCATGGTAGCGGCCATAGCAGCGAATTCCATTGCGATAATACCGGCACCAATGAAGACTAGACGTTCGGGCATATCTGGCAGGTCAAGGAATTCACGGCTATCATGAATGTATTCAGCGCCTGGAATATCCAAGGTCGCGGGTCGTTGACCAGTACCTAACACAATATAGTCGCTGGTGTATGTGTGGTCGTCAACGGTGACGGTATGGGCATCTACCAATTTTGCCGTACCGGTGAGCATGGTGACACCAAGCTGGTTAAGGAGAGTTGTCATTGTTGGTGCAAGGGGATCGATCACTTGGTGTTTGTAGGTCATTAAGTCTGACCAGTGAATATCTGGCGCCTTGTCAACGCCAGCACCAGTGAAACGTTCGAGCTGTTCGATCAATTGGAATGGGCCATCTAGAGCGATCTTGGCGTCACAGCCATAGTTTGTACAGGTGCCACCGACAAGATCTTTTTCAATGATCGCGACATGTTTGCCTTGTTGAGCCAAGGCTACGGCTCCGTGCCAAGTTGCGTGGCCAGAGCCAATCATCATTACATCATAATCCATATCATTACCTCCATGTTTTTTAATCGTGCACGACTAATCAGGTGAAAGAAAACCGCTCATCCTTCCATAGCGGCGATTAACTTCTGATTCAACGTGAGGGCCTGTTCGTAGTCCTCTGCGGTAAGATGATATTTTCCTAGGCATTCGGCCAGTGCGGACTGGATCGATGTTTCACTGTCCTTGGCGTGGGTGGTCAGGCTGACAATTAAACGACGCTTATCGTCTGCGGGATGGATTCGTTGCACCCAGCCGCGTTCTTCTAGGCGCTTGACCAACGGTGTCAGGGTGTTGGAGTTGAGTTTCAGTTCTGAGCCTAGTTCGCGTAATTCTCGGTGATCATGGTTCCATAACACAGTAAGTAGTAAGTATTGTGGATAGGTTAAACCGTAAGCTGCTAAGGCATCTTGATAGAACTTGTTGAATAAACGGTTAACATTATAGACGCTAAAACATAGCTGGTTTGCCAGATTAACATGTGTGGTCATAGATTTCTCCTTATTAGTCGTGCACGATTAAAATGAGTATAACGCATTGAATGGCTAATTGGCAAGGGGTGATTGATCAGATAGGAATAGTCAAAAAAAGACGTTGCATGCTTGCAACATCCTTTTAGCCATTTGTATTACCAATTAAAATTTAATTCATTTTGAACTAGGGAAATTACGATTGATGTAACCACACAGTCATTTGGCCTTCTTCTCGATTTGCCCATGCATAGTAAGGAATCAGTTTTAGATGTGATTTCTTTACTACTTTTTCTTTGTCAAAGGTGTAGAGCTCATCAGTTGAACTATTTTTTTCTAGTTTTTTAACATCGTTAGTTTCTAAGACACCAACTCCGTCCAATAAATTATCTTGGAACTCGTACTTGAATGCAGGTTTTGAATCGAGTTTGTATAACCAGAGAGGGCTTGCATTATCTGATTCTTCAGCACAATAAACAATAGGGCCTCGTTGAACAGCAACTTTACCAACATTGTCCTTAACGAGAGTACTGGTACTGATTAAATGTGCTGCCATATTGAATTGAACTGATATTTCAACTGTTTCATCTTCGATAGGAAGATATAGGATTTGATCGATTAAATCAGTTTTTACTGATTTTCCGGCAATGGTAACTTCATATGAATTGAGTGTCCAGCTTGGAATCCGAATTCCAAATTTGAATTGAGTCTTGTTGGGATTAGAAATTGTATATTTAATGTTGCCATCCCATGGATAATTACTGTCTAGCTTAATTTCAATGCCGTTTTCAAAGCTGGTGTTGTTAGCAATAAATTGATGAGAAAGAATGGTATGATCCTTTACTTCGTACAAATATTTATCGACGGAGGCAATGAGACGTGTAATATTTGAGGGACAACAAGCACATGCAAACCATGACGAGCGCCGTGTATTAATATGATTTTTACCTTGGTTGCCACGACTAGCTTTAGGATCTGCCTCTAGTGGATTGACGTAAAAGTAGTGTTTACCATCGAGCGCAATGCCACTTAAAGCGCCATTAAATAGTTCTTTTTCTATAATATCGCCATATTGCCCATCCATGTGTGTTTCTAGCATTTGTTTGGCAAAAAATACCATTGCAACGGAAGCACAGGTTTCCCCATAGTCAGTATCATTTGGTAAATCGTAATCGTATGTGAATGCTTCGCCATGGGTGGTCTGACCGACATTACCGGTGATATATAACTGTTTCTTAATAATATCTTGCCATAGTCGGTCTGCGGCGTCTTTTAGTTCCTTGTCGTTGGTTAAACGTGCAACATGAGCTAAGCCGGTACAGAAATAAAGAACTCGAACTGCATGACCATGAGCATCTGTTTGTTCAGTGACAGGTTTGTCTGCGAAATAGTAACGATTTCCAATCGTCCCTAAACCAGGGAAGAAGTCGCGATCGATGCCATCGGCTTTGTTTTGTTTTTCAAAGAATTCAGTATCTTGGCCACGTTGTTTAATAAAATATTGTGCAAGATCTAAATACTTTTGTTCATGAGTTGCTTCATACAACCGTGCAAGTGCAAGTTCAATTTCGGGATGACCAGGGATGCCAGGAATCTTATCCTCAGTGGTACCAAAATGATTATCAATGCAATCGGCCATTTTTTTAGCAATATCCAATGCTTTTTGGTTACCCGTGACAGAATAGTAAGCAACACCTGCTTCAATATAATGCCCCATTGAATACAATTCATGAGACTGCTGAAGTCGTTTGAACTTTCTTTCGGGCATTTCGATTTGGAACATGGTTGATAAGTAGCCATCATCTTCCTGTGCATCAGCAATTAGATCAACAACTGAATCGGCTTCTTTTTGTAATTTAGCGCTAGGAGCATAGTTTAAGACATAGGCTGCAGATTCTAGCCATTTATAGACGTCAGTATCTTGAAAATCCATTCCAAAAAACTCACCATCCACTTGACCGGCTGCAATTTTTAAATTGGCAATTGCGTGACTTTTATCAGCTGAACCGCCAGCTGCAAAGGGGTCATTGGTTACTTCGACTTCGTTGTTGTCATTAATCATATCCCATTGAAATGGAATTGAATCATTTGCCATCAGATCACGGTATCGCTTCCAAAAATTTGAAGTAATGTTTGAGTGATTTAATTTTAAATTTTGATCTTGCATTGAGTAAATTCTCCTTTATTTAACGTGTTTAATCCAAAGAATAAATAGTATACCAATAATGGTTGTTGCAATTGATCCAGTAAATACTATCGAGTAGCTACCAGTTGCCGTGACAATCATCGATGTTGCTGCGGGAGCAATCATTTGACCGGCGGTGTTTGTCAGGTTGCCAAAACCAACATATTTTCCAGTAGTATCATTTATACGTGCTGTTTCAGGAATAACATCAATATTCAGTGCCATATCCACAGCAAGATAAATCCCATATCCTAAACCAGCTAGTACGACATAACCAATTACTCCATTTACTGATTTAAATAGTAGTGCAGAAACTGCACCAAACATCATAAATAATCCGCCAAATGCGACTGGAATTTTACGAGCTTTTAAGTGGTCTGAAAGAGGACCAGAAAAAGCAAGGCCAATCAGAGAAACAACGAGGGTGAACATAGACAATTTATTCATTGCTCGGGCAGCAGCTAAAGTCGAAAGATTGAGATGATTTTCAAGAATGTAAAGAAGATATTGAGCGATCATTGTATAGCTGGTCACCATAAGAAATCGGCCGGCGCAAGCTTTATAGAAATCGTGGGCTCCCTTTATGCTAGGTGGTAGTAACGTTGAAATTACATCTAAAACCGATTCATTTTCTGCAGATGCTGTACCTTTAGAGGATTTTTCCCGAGGGGTGATAAGCAAAACGATTAGACCGGATGTGGCGATTAAAATTCCACCTACGATAAAGCCAACGCTTTGATAAGACTGACCAAGGAAGTAAGAGCTGATAAATTGTCCTACTGGGGCCCCAACGGCAGTTGCACCAAATCCAGCTGAAAGTGTGCCTCGAACATTTTTGGGTGCTCGATCAGCTAAAAATGCGTACATTGGGGTTTGGATAGCATTTTGGCCCAGCGTGTTGAAAATATATGCGAATGTCAGGCTGGTCGTTGATTCAAAAATTCCCAGTGAATATAGTCCAATACCAGCGACAAATGAACCACAGAAAATCCAAGGGGTTCGTTTACCAAAACGAGACTTAGTTTTATCCGAAAGTGTTCCCCAGATATATCCGACAAATAATGATACAAGTGATGTAACTGATGTAATAACACCATAAGCAGCAGTCGGATTGGCGATGCCGACATCTTTAATATGTTGTGGTAATAGGACACCACCATTTAATGTAAATGCGGCATTGTTTAAAACACCAAAAATAACAAAAGCAATTAAGAAGCGCCATACTAAAGATTTAGGCCATGGTTTTCCGGTTTCTGGGGAGATTGAATCTGGATCAACAGTTGGTGTGGGTCCGGCAGCCATTCCTGCTGGACTAAAAAATTTCCAATTTTTCTTAAACACAGTTTCACCTTCAAATTTTTATAGTAGTCAGAAAACGTTTTCTATGTATCCTATGATGGCGCTTTCTAAAAGTGAAAAAAACTGTTAAAATATAAAAAATAGTATATTTTTTTGACATTTCGATAATTAGTTCACTAATTTTTATAATTATTTACAGTGCGAATTAGCATTATAAATACTGATATATAAGTATTTAAGGCGGCTAATCTGAATGGACAATTTTATATATAGTATACTATATGTTATTTTAGGTATATATTTTTGACTTTGATTAAAAGATAAAGGTGGATAATATTATGGATTATTACACGTTTGATATCGATAATACAGTTACCTTCATGGTTGGAGGTGTATTTACTGCACAAAAAGGATGGAAACATAGTCCCCGGTATCATCATGGAGATTACGAACTTATCATTTGCACGCAGGGGCCACTCTATATAAAACTAGTTGATACTGAATATACTTTAAATACTAATGACATATTATTCGTCCCACCCTACAAATTGATGGCTGGAACTAGATTATCACCTGGAAATGTTGAATTTTATTGGCTACACTTTATTCTTCCTGAAAATATGAAAGTATTTGAAAATACTAACTTAGAATCTTTGGCAATTGACAGACAGAACCCGAAGGTCTTTGTAATTCCGCGACAATTTCGATTTACTAATCTGGATCATCTAATCGTTTTGATTCATCAATTATTAAATAGTGATGTGCAAAATGTTTATGATAGAAAAATTGCTAACTACTTTTCGACAATGATTTTAATGGAAATCAGTAAATCGACACTTAATCAGCTTACATATGAAACTAGTGATATTGAAAGAATTGATCGATTGAAAGAGTGGATCAGAGCAAATCTCTATAAGTCACCAAGTGTTGTTGATATGGCGGAGGAAGTGCAGCTTAATCCACAGTATTTATCGAGATTGTTTAAAAAAGTCACAGGGGTACCACCTAAAAAATATTTATTGCAACTGAAGATACAAACTGCACAGGCGTTGCTAGTCCGAACGAATCTTTCCATCAAAGAAATATCAGCCGGTTCATATTTTGAAAATGAAAAATTATTTATGCGACAGTTTAAACAATTTTGTGGAATGACCCCCAGTAAGTATCGGGCCCAGTTTGATGAAATTTATCATAATAATCAAATTATCAGTCCAGTACTACCGATTCCAGAAGAGATTACGAAACATTTAAACGATGTACCAGATTTTGGAAGAATTCCTAAAAATAAATAAAATAAGGTCCTCAAGAATTTTCTTGAGGACCTTATTACAGTGGTTAGTTACCAAGACTAATATGATATAAGCGGGCCATTTTTGATTGGTTGAACGTGAATTTTATAGTATTTTTATGAGCCTTTTAGTGTCAATTTAAAAGGGATTAAGATCAATGATCTTTTAATGTTCAAGAAAAAATTTATGAGGAATTAATTTTTTTACATCGCGTCGAAATTTAAATTAATTCACAAATTACCTAGTGATAGCATACCTACAATTAATAGATTCTCAACAAAAATATAATGATGAAATGAAGTTATCCTGCATGAAATCGAATGCGTTTAATTTGATGGAAATCTGAAAATTTCTTACCGTATTTAGTGGTACTAGCTTATTTTGATTTGAAAAAATATAAGCTATATTTTGTGATGATACGGTTAGCTTTAGCATAATTCATGATTTGCATTTTATATTAACCAATTAATTACTATTCGGTAACCGTTTTAACTATTTAGTCAATTTCATTGATGAATTAGCTAATATATTGGAAATTAATAGATAATTGAAGTGTCTAACCCCTTTTCTAACAATGATACAACTTTACCAACATCGAAACCAAAATCAACTTTAGGATTATTTAAGAACGTGTTTGTAAAAGTATTTCGATATTTAAGTGGAGTTAAATTAACATAGTGCTTAAAAATTCTAAAGAAGTATTTATAGTCATTAAAAGCACATTTATCAGCAATTTCACTAATGGACCAGTCCGTTGTTAGTAGAAAATATCTTGCAAAGTCCACCCGAGATTTATTGATGTAGTCTTTAACAGTGATGCCAGTTGTCCGTTTAAATAATCGTGAAAGGTAGTCCTGTGAAATATTAAACTGGTCAGCAATTTCGCTGATTTTAAAGTCGTCAAATATACTAGCATTGATCCAGTCTTCAATTTGTTTGACGCGTCCTTCATCGTAAGGCTTTTGATTGATTCCATGCAAATAATCGGTTGAAATTTCACTCACCAGGAGTGTAGTTACATAGTCTTCGCTGACGACTCTTGACTCACTATGTGTGATATCGAGTAATTGAGATGCTAGAGCAATTATTTTTTCTGGTCGATTAAGCTGAAAAAAGCGTGGCAATACTGACGTATATTCTGCAAGTTGCGTAGGATATGTTTTTGTATAATTTAAAGAAGACTGATTCAAAAAGTGTAACCAAATGAAGGAGGCCGATTTTTCCGCGGGTTTCGTGCCAATGATTGTTTCACCTGGGAAAACGGATAAACAACTTCCTGGTTTAAGAATAAATACTTGTCCCTGAACAGATAGGTTAGTTTCGTTGGAAGTTCCAATAAGCAGTTCTGTGTCTTTCTTTCTAGTTGATCGAGCATGTTGCCACCCAACACCATAAGTAAATTGACCACTTTGTATAAAATGAAGTGGCCGTATTAAGTCGTAGGTTCCGTAAAGCATGGCAATACCTCCTTATAAATAAGACGAAAAAGTCCACTTTTTAACAGAATTGATGAGTTTTCTTAAATAAATTAAACGCTTACAATTCGTTTTGTAAGATCTTACATAATAAAAAACTAGAAGGACAATGAAATGGGACGGTTAACTTTTGAAAAAATTTCCGAAGAATTACCACTTCTTAAAAAATTAAACTATGAAAATGATGAAATAGTTTTTGATTTTGGAACAAGTACTGCTAAGCATAAACGAGCTGGCAATTCATTTTACCAACTCGGCGATGTTGAAATCGCCTTACGATCATTAGACAACTATGAAAATTGGTCATTTTTTAATACAAAAGATGATCAAAAACTTAACGAGCTACCCCTAACGTTGCACCGTGAGTGGTCCCAAGTAGGAAGTGGTGTGTCGTTTTCAGTTAAAATTAAAAACGATACAAAAGAGAGTTACGAAATTGGTGGTTTAGGTTTTGCAATGATCTTTAATCAGATATTTACAGACAATACTTTGGATGAAAGCCATAATAATTGTGTATTTGTTGAGCCTTATATTGGAAAGAATGCGGGGTATTTACAAGCATCTCGTTTAAATGGTCAATCACCATCGTTGCTAGTTATACCGGATAAGGATACACAATTTGAAGCATACCGACCATTAACGGATGATGCAACGACTAAAGATGTGCATTTTGAAGGTTTTTATGAGTGGACCGTATTCTCAAAGGCGTATTATAGAACAATTTGGAATTCTAAACAACAGTGGAACCAAGCGACTTCTACGTTTATCAAACCGGGTGAAACATTAACTTATTCATTACGATTCATCGCAATGTCAGATGCTCAAGCAACTGAGAACACACTAATAGAAAATGGATTACCAACGGTATCAGCAATTCCAGGGTACGTGATTCATGGAAATGAAACGGGACAATTGTATATTCAAAGTGCGTCCACTGTAAAATCCATTGAAGTTACTCCGCATCAGGCTATAACTATAACAGAACGAGAAATGAATAAAGAATATGTTCTGCATAGAAGTAATAATTTCTTTGGCCCAGTGCGTCTGACGATTGAATATCAAAACGGTCAAAAGCAGGTTGTCAATTATTTTGTAACCGCTTCACCAATCAAAAGTGTTACCAAATTATCTGATTTTCACATGCAGTATCAGTGGCTTGATCAATCTGATTTGTATGGACGAGAGCATTCGTTTATCACTTTTGATAGAGATACTAATCAAAAGGTTTTATCGGAGGAACGCTCATATATATCGGGTGTTTCTGATGAGGCCGGTGCTGGTCCTAACCTTTTGATGGCTGTGAAAAACGAATTAATGCCAGATCGTAAACAGATTCAGTTTTTAGAAAAATATGTCGATGATGTCTTATGGGGGAATTTGCAGAATAGTGATTATAGTATTAAGGCAAGCTTATACTATAACGATAATCATTCGATTTATAGCTGGAATAAAACACGTAGTGAAGAAACTTGGCGGGCATATAATTATCCACACCAAGCAGCTATTTACTGGTCGTTATACCGACTTGCTCGTAATTACGCTGGTTTAGTCACGGCACATTCGTGGAATTGGTACTTGCGTCAAGCCTATAAGACAGTCCTAGCGATGAAACGTTTTTGTGGTAAGTCAGCGTTTTTACAGTTAGAGCAATATGGATTGATGGTAGGAAGTGTTCATAGACTAATATTAGAAAGTTTGAAAGAGGAAGGTTGGCAAGAGGAACGGCTTAAATTTGAAGATTACATGCACTACCGTTACGAAATTTGGTCAAAATTACAGTATCCATATGGTAGTGAAATGCCGTGGGATTCGACCGGCCAGGAAGAAGTGTATACATGGTGTACATACTTTGGTGATACGAACAAAGCAAATCAAACAGTTCAAGCAATTCTGGCATATACTCCATTGATTCCACATTGGGGATATAACGGTGCCGCTAGGCGGTACTTTGACTCTTTTGTGTACGGTAAATTATTCAAAATAACCCGTGAATTCGATCATTACGGTGCTAGCTTGAATGCAATCCCAATTTTAGATGATTATAAGCGACGACATTCGGATGATTTACGAGAATTGAGTATCGGCTACGCTGCATCCACGAGTCCATTAACATCAATTGATCAAGATGGCTTTGGCGCAATGGCATTTTTAACAGACCCTACATTAATGAGGTTTGAGCCGTATACATCAGACTATGGGCAGGCTTTTTATGGTTATGCACATGATGCCGGCCAATACGCATTTTTAGATGATCAAAAAGGATGGATTTCGTTTGGAGGTCAGTTAAGTCAAACGAAAGATTCAGTGATTTATCAGCCAACGGACGCATTTAGGAAACGGTTATTTGTGCATACGGCGTTTTCAGATTTTGAAATCAAGTCGGAAACAATGCCAATTAAGCAGATAATTTATCATCTTCGAGATCAACAAATTACAGTAATTTTTGCACAATCTGAAATTTATCCAATTAAGAATCGTCTAAGATTGTCTGATAATCTTGTGCCAATCACGCAAAATGATATTAACCGTGGTGCGTATGAATTTGATCTGACAGAACAACAAGTAGTTTTAAAACTTAAATAAAAAATTGTGATTTTGATGAGGAGGATCCAGTAAATGGATACACAAAAAAAACATGATGGGTGGAATGAATACAGAAATCGAAAGATTTACACCCCAAGAGGCAAGATTGGAATTCTTCGTTCAACTGGTTATGGGATGTATAGTTTCATAGGATCAGCAGTTGGTTTAATTTGTTATGGATATATCTCGTTTTTTTATACATCATTTTGTGGTTTAACACCAATGCAAGTAGCGTTTTTACTGGTTTTTGGCCGGATATTAGCTTCAGGTGTTGCACTATGGATTGGTCACTTTTCTGATTCACTGTATCGGTTTAAATTTGGTCGAAAATATGGTCGACGACATTTTTTTATTCTTGCCACAATTCCATTTTTTATTTACGCAATGTTTATTCCGATTGCAGGTCTCAATTTTTGGTACTACTTTATTACGTACTCAGTTTTATTGGCATTCTTCAACACTATTCATTTACCATGGACAACAATTCCAAGTGAAATGACGGATCAGTTTGAAGTACGAACGAAAATGGGGACAGTTAGAGCAGTTGTAGCCGCATTGCTTAACACAATTGCTGCTTTTGTTGTTGCACGAGTACTGGGAGCATGGCCAAAAGATGATCCTAAAATCTATCTGTATTTGCAAATTGGTTTATCAATTGTTGGTATTATCTTTGCCTTAATCACGTATTACACGACTTGGGAGCACTTTGTTACTAAAAATGAAGCTGCGCTAATGGAGCTAGATCAAAAACAAGGAAGTAATATTTCAGCATCCAGATGGCAAAATTTCAAAGCAACTTTTAAAGAATTTCAGGAAATTTTTAAAATTAAAACTTTCCGTAAACATTTATTTATTGATGGTGCAGACCAAATGGCAGGAAATTTAAACGGACTAATTTTAACTTATTTTATTGTGAATGTTTTAGGATTAAATCCGTCCGTTACTGCTTATCTATCGTCACTGAGCACCTTTATTGGAATCTTCATCATGATTGTAGCAGGGTACGTAATCAATAAATATGCCCCAAGATATATGTATGGAATTGCATATGGGATGGCTTTAATCGCTTGCACAGGTTTTGGTATATTAGGATTTGTGATGCCTGGTCACTTGGTAACCTGGTTGTTAGTTGCTCAAACGTTCTATATCTTTGGTGGTCAGCTATATGGCTTCTTGCCAGGAACGGTCTTCCCATCACTTCCGGTTTTGGATACATTATTAACAGGTAAGAGTCGGGCAGGAACCTTCTCATCACTTGCCGGTTTGTTTGAGCAGGGTGGGTTTGTCATCACTAACTTGCTCGGTGAAGGCGTTTTGCAGTTATCTGGTTTTAAAAGTAGTACAAGTGGAGCGGCTGATCAATCTCCAACTGTTAAACTTGTTTTAACGCTAATGATTAGTGTTGGTGTTGGTATTTTCTTCTTAATTGCCATGTATAATGGACTTACTTTTAAGGCAGATAAGACTAAACTTGATTTAATCGGACAAGAGGTTAAACGTTTACAAGATGGTGGAGTGAAGGCTGATGCCTCAGCTGAGGTGAAGGCAGTTACATGGGAATTGACTGGAACGGACTATGATAAAATTACCGGCTGGAAATAAGAATCGCCTGCAGTACCTAATGGATGATTTTGAAAATGATAAACACAAAAAATTTTAAATTATGGTAAAATAAATAGCAGAAATCAAAAAGCATTGTTTCCATTTATAAGTTGCGAGAATCAAGAAATTAAATGATGTACTTGATTTTTGAAAAATTTCTAAAATCAAGCAAAATAAGACTGATCAAAAACATTTGTTTTTGATCAGTCTCTATTTTGCTTTCTGATACTATGGTGTTAGTTGGAAAGTTACTTTCTATTGTTTAGCTATGAAATAATAAGGGATTTATAAATCGAAATATTTATCATTCATAGATTATGATCAAAATACTTTGTTCACTCTTATTACAATATTTATATTAGTTACCAAGACTAATATGATATAAGCGGGCCATTTTTGATTGGTTGAACGTGAATTTTATAGTATTTTCGTAAGATTTGAAGTGTGCATTCAGATCAGAAATAGGAGCGGGATATATTTGTGTAACCTCTTTTATTGTTCCATATTGTTCTAGCGAAAGTTCGTGGGTGACTTCGCTGCCTACGCCGTGCCAGACGGCCAAGTATAGCTCACTATTATTTGCTAGGCCAAAACTGTACCATTCGTCGTCTAGGTGTCCGAGACCATCGGGCCAAATTGGTAGCAGAGTTGGGATTTTTTCTCGATAGGTTTTATAGACGCGAATTCCTTCAACGACTAGGTTAAGTCGTTTGTCGTCGATATGATTTAAGAGGCCACTTTGATGAATTCTAACTAGCATTGCATTAATCATATTAAAGATAACTTCTTCAGAATCACCATTTTGAAGCGGATAAGACCAAATGGCGCACTGTTCAGGTGTTACTACGGAAGAGCCAACGGCTGCGATATTTCCGTTTCGCACATAGTCAGTTTGATCGGTCATTGATTGAATACTATGTCTTTGGAGCATTGCATAATCATGCCGCATACCGCCGCTTCCGCAGTTTTCGATCACTAATTCTGGGTATTCTTCAAAGATATGATCCAACCATTTTAAATAGGCTCGATTATGGTTTAAAAGACCATCGCCAAAGCTATCAGAGTTCTGCTCGGTACCAATGCCGGTCGTGATGTTGTAGTCCATTTTGATGTAACCAACACCATATTCCTCAATTAAACGTTTCATAATTTTATCGGCAAATGAGCGGACGTCGGGATTATTAAAATCTAAATGATATCGGTCACAATCAATAATTCGTTTACCATGACGTTTAAAAAACCAACTGTCTGGTAACTGATTTGCTAGGGGTGAATGAATACCAATAACTTCAATTTCTAACCATAATCCAGGTGTTAATCCTTTGTCACGAATGTATTGAATTGTTGATTCAATTCCGTTTGGAAACCTCTTTTTTGAGGGTAGCCAGTCACCGACACTATCCCACCAATAACCATCGGAATACCAGCCACAGTCAATGACGAAATAGTCACAACCAGTTTTTGCGGCCGCATCAATTAATGGTCGTTCGGTAGCCTCGGTAGGGTCACCCATTAGACCGTTCATATAATCATTGAATATAACTGGTAATTTCTGATTGTCTTGATTTTTATTGCGAATGAGACGGCGATATTTAGTTATTTCTTGAAGAGCTCGTTCGTAATTGCCGCTTACTTCGCAGAAGGCGGCCGTTGCGGTTGTAAATGATTCTCCTGGTGCTAAATTTTTCCACCAATGATTGTCCAGCTCTTCAGGACCAGATAGACGTAACGATAAAAGTTCACCATTACTACTATCAGTTAATTCATAGTGCCACGCACCGTTATTTTCGATTTGCCAAATAGCAGTCTGATTGGTTACGGTGTTAGTCAGAATACCACTAGGAGAAAATTCTGCACAGGACCAGGATGAATTATTAGTGATATTAATACGTTTTGAAGAGTTCTGTTGGTCATCAATGCGATCCGTTTGGTAGTCTAAACCAGCTTCTTTCAATGTTTGTTTGTGCCACTGTGCTTCGGCTTGCCAATTATTGTGTGGTGTATAAAGAAGATTATCGGTTGCGTAATTCGCCAAAGGATCGCTTCCCTGATTAAGACCTGTTATTGCAAACGATGAGATGTATTCAAGGCCAATGTTTTCGTTACTAATGTTTTCAACTGTTACCCAGCTCCTAATAACAGCTGTTTGGTCAAATAATTGATAATAGTTGGTCACGACTAGCCTTTTTTTAGGATCTTGAGATGTAATTTTTAGTAACTTTCCATTTGTTAGTTGATCAACTTCATGGGTAAGGTAGGTGAGATTGGCACCGGGTGACGTATTTACAAAACTTAGCCCTTTGTGGTGAAAATTATCACCGGTTACTTGTAGTTCAGTAATGACTAGGTGTTCTTTTTGCGCATCGGTTAGGTTGGATAAGTCATTTATATTAACCTGAATTAATGCAATTTTTTTATTATTAAGTATTTCGAATTTTAATTTCGAGTTTGTTGTACTAACACATAGCTCTTTCATATGTTGTTCCTTTCTAGACAGAAAACGATTTCTTACTAAAGACAATTCTATTGATCTTCGTGAAATTGAAAAACTGTTAAAATTATATTTCTGGTTCATTAAATTGACATTGAACAGTGGAATTGCTGAATGGTTTGCTGCTTCGTCGATAATTTTAAACGAACCAATTGACAGGTACCGACAGAGATGGTTTAATGGTTTAAAATAACGAACGGAGATGGTTGAATGGCTGACTTATCAAAAATTAAAGCTGAATTTGCGGCTTCCAGTAACTTTTTGGTGGCACTGGGGGATGAAAAGCGCCAGGCAATTCTGGTGGCTTTAATGGCGGATCGAGCGTGTCAGGGCGTGCGTGTTAGTGAACTGACGGAGGCAACCCAGTTATCACGCCCCGCCATTTCACATCATTTAAAAATTTTGCGGGATGCGAAACTGATTGATTATCGCAGTGAAGGAACCAAGAATTTTTACTACATTGTCCATGAGACAACGGAGATTAATCAATTACAGCAGTTGCTGGGTGACGTGGTGCAAGCTATGACGACGGAGAATCAAAATGACTAAGGTATTAATTGTTGAAACTAACGTGACACGGTATGGTGGTACCGATGATCCGACGGGCTTGTGGCTGGGAGAAGCGGCTGAATTCGTGGAAGAAATGCAACAAGCTGGGATCGACGTCGATTATGTAAGTCCTAAGGGTGGCTTTGTGCCACTCGATCCACGAAGCATGAAGTACACAGATGACGCCATCCTGACGATCTACGAGAACCCTGATTTCATCGAACGTGGGTTAACACACACCATGCGGCCAAGTCAGATCGATCCAGCAAACTATGCGGCGATTTACTATACTGGTGGGCACGGAGTCATGTGGGACTTCCCCGATAATGAGGAATTGCAACAAATCGCACGGCAAATTATGCAGCAGGGTGGTTACGTGACCTCGGTTTGCCATGGTATTGCCGGGCTGCTCAATATTAAGGATGATCAAGGACAGTATGTAATTGCGGGGAAAAAGATTACCGGTTTTACGACGGCCGAAGAAATAATTGCCGGTAAAAAGTCAGTGGTGCCGTTTTTAAATCGAACCGTTGCCGAAGCACATGGGGCACATTTCACGAAAAAAAGATTTTACAGTGAGTATGCGGTTCAAGATGGGCAGTTGATTACTGGTCAAAATCCCTTCTCGGTTCGTGCAGTGGCCAAAATTTTAGTTGAAGCACTGACACATTAAGACAAGAAGCCAGCTTTCCTCATTGGGAGAGCTGGCTTTTAATCTAATTTTGGTTTTAAGTAGAACGTGACGGTGTTTTGAATGAGTGTTTAGTGGTTGCCAAGAGAACCATAATCAATTCCCCATTTCTGCCGGATCTGCGATTTGTAAGATAATTTTGCCAGTTGCTTTGCCAGAATGCGAGTAACGAAGGGCCTCCTGAAGCTGGTTGAAAGGAATCACGCGATCAATGGTCGGTTTGAGCGTACCATTTTCAAATAATGGTGTTAAGCTTGCGAGCTGTGGACCACTAGGATTCATGAAAAGAAAGGTATACGTGGCTTGGCTGCTTTTTTCAAGGGCGGTTAAGCGACGAGTGACAAACTGAAAGGCGAGTCGTTTCCAAAGGGGTAATCCATATGCTTGAGCAAAGCGCGCGTTGGGGAGCCCAGCAATACTGACAACTTGGCCGCCGGGTTTGATAATTTTAAATGCATCTTCTAGTGTCTGACCACCGCGGGTATCAAGGACGGCATCGTAGTCGTGCAAGATATCTTGAAATTTTTCTGTCCGGTAATCGATGATTTTGTCAGCGCCGAGGGAGCGAACGAGGTCGAAGTTTTTGGAACTGGTGGTTGTGGCAACGTATGCGCCTAACCATTTGGCAATTTGAATGGCGATGGTGCCAATCCCACCGGAACCGCCTTGAATTAAGACTTTTTGACCAGCTTGGAGATTCATAACATCGTGTAAGGCCTGATAACTCGTCAGCCCGACAAGGGGAATCGAAGCTGCTTCTACAAAGGATAGGTGATTGGGTTTGAGGGCGATAGCACCTTGATCAACGGCAATGTATTCCGCAAAGGTGCCAATTCGGTTCTTTTGAACGCGCCCATAGACCGCATCACCCGCCTTGAATTGGGTGACAGCGGCCCCAGTTTTGACGATGATTCCGGCAAAATCACTACCGAGTGTCAGTGGCATTTGATAGGGCAGCAACATTTTGAGGCCGCCATCCTTTGTTTTAAGATCGATCGGATTGATACTGGCGGTCACGATTTTAACCAGTACGTCGTCATTTTCAACGTGGGGAATGGGGACTTGATTAATGGCTGGTATGGCCTGCTTGTAGCGTGTAATTTGTGCGGCTTGCATGGTAGATTTCATGGGACCTACTCCTTAGTTAGTTTAATCGTTTAATTTGTTAAACGAATGATGGCTCAATATTAATTGAATGGTTTAAAAATGTCAACCATTAAAACTAATTTTTGATTGATTCGATTTCGTGACCATTAACACCGATGATGGGGCCAGATTTACTAATTAAAAGAGGGTAATGATAACACATTGAAAAAATTTTTTTAAAATCTAAGATTAATTCTAAATTAGAATTTGAGAAAAACCGAGTGCTGGTAATTGATATCTCTAGGATATTATTAACCAGCTAAACTAGCTTAGAAACACTCTAAAATAGTGTATTCATTACGTGTCTTTTTTATTCTAAAATCGGTTGAAATGATTAAAATATGATGTGATAATGAACGGACATTCATTGAAAAGGAGTGATTAAATGGCACTAGAACCAGGACATAATTTTTTGGCACGGCTAGGAAAGACGAAGCTGCGTCCCGGTGGTATTGAGGCGACTAACTGGTTGATCGATCAGGCCCATATTAAGGCAGATACGAAAGTTCTAGAAGTGGCCTGCAACATGGGAACCACCATGATGAGTGTGGCCCAGCATTACGGTTGTCACGTGATTGGTATCGACCAGAGTCCGGCAGCGATTGAAAAAGCACAAAAAAATATTGCAAAGGCTCATCTAGCAGACCAATTAGAAGTATTTCAGGGAAATGCGATGAAGTTACCCTTCGAGGATGAAAGCTTCGATGTCGTGATTAACGAAGCGATGCTCACGATGCTGAGTGAACGAGCCAAACATAAGGCGATTACGGAGTATTACCGGGTGTTGAAACATGGTGGCGTTTTGTTAACCCATGATGTCTGCTTGATGAAAGGGGATAGTCCGGAATTGATCCGTGCACTTGGCGAGGCCATTCATGTGCACGCGCAACCATTAACCAGTGGAAATTGGCAACGAGAATTCAGCGATGCTGGCTTTAGTGTTGAACAAAACTACGGGGCAATGACCCTGATGAATCCTGCAGGGATGATCCATGATGAGGGCTTCTTTCGTGCCGTTAAAATTGTGTTTAACGGATTAAAGCCACGTAATCGGCAACAGTTTTTTAAGATGTTTCGCTTTTTTAAAGGCCATCGTGATCAATTGGGGTATATCGCCAATTTTAGTCGCAAGCCCTAATCATACATAGATAAGGAGCATAATTTGATGGGAATTACAGAACTGAAGCTTCCTGAAATGATTCAGTATCGGGAACACCAAATTGCTAGTAAATCATTAACGAGAAAGTTGGGGATTGAGTTACCCTTCATGGTCTATGCCATGGATGCCGGTGAAAGTATCAGCAATGAACAATCAACGCTCACAAGATTGTTACAGGTGATTGATGGCATATTAACCATCCAAGTTGGAACGGTGCGTTATCAAGTTCCAGCTGGTGAAATGATGATGGTGCCGGCAAACACCTTGCACGAATTAAGGGCTGACCAACGGTGCCAATTTATGCAGTTTGAAACGAAGTAGGAGGGAAAATTAAAGATGAGCTTTATTAGTAAAATTGAACAAAACCAAGTAATTGATCTTAAACAACAGATTCCAGTTGATGAGGATCAAATTAACAGTCGGACCTTAGTTCAGCGTGATGATATGGGAATGACCCTCTTTTCAGTCGCAACTGACCAGGAAATTGGCGGTCATTCAGCCACTGGGGATGCCATGGTCAATATCCTGAGTGGGGAAGCAGAAGTCACCATTGAGCAGGAAAAGTTTCATGTTAAAGCTGGCCAGTCGATTGTCATTCCAGCTAATGCGCGTCATTCATTGTACGCGATCGAAGGCTTTCAAATGCTATTAGTTGTTGTTAAATAACCGGTGGAGTGCGATGATGAGGTCCGCTTTGCAAACATGGGTGTTATTCACATTTGGTTTCGTGCTATAATCGACAAAAAGTTAACCGATGGGGAGAGAGCAACATGGCAAATGCAGTAATGGCAATTCAGGTATTACCCGAAGCAGATTCAACGGAAGAATTAGTTCGGTTGGTTGATGTCGCAATCGCAGAAATCGATGCCAGTAACCTTTCGTATGAAGTTGGGGCATTTGAAACGACGGTTGAAGGAGACTTGGACGATCTGATTAAATTATTACATCAAATCCAAATCTCTGTGACTGAAAGTGGCACGGCCAGAATTAGCAACTACATCAAGCTGTCATATGCACCTGAGAAACATATTTTAACGACTAACGAAAAATTAGCTAAGTATCGGGAACACAATCAAGAACATGAAGGTTAATGCCGACAAAAAAGTCGCTGATGCGTAAAATCATCAGCGACTTTTTCTGACCATATTGAGTGAAATCAATTTGAGGTGGTCACAAAGTTTCACGTGAAACTTTGTGGTAAACATTATTGTCCGTTTTTATATAATTCCATTAAACGAGCACGTAAATCGTCGTCGTAGGCCGTGAGGTAGAGGCCGTACTTACCGCGCTTCATTAGTACGTTGAGCACGTTGGCGATGAATTCCTTGTATTCCTCACGAGAAAATTTGATATCTTTCCTTTTTTTGAAAATTTCCTTGTGGGAGTATTTTTCTGGAATGATGGTCATGGTGTCCGTTTGTTTATCGTAGCCAAACGATGGACCGATAATCATCCCCACGTAGTTCAGATCAAATCCTTGCAGGGTATAAATGGTTCCCACTTGGGTAATTGATCCCTCGCGCTTCGCCCAGTGTGTCCGCTGGGGATCCCATTCGTCCCAGGGGAGACTGAACGTATCCATTTCAACGTTGTGTCGGCCATCAATTCGTGGGAAGCCTGATGTGGCGACCACACGACTCATACCGACCTCTTTATTGCGTTGTTTGATTTTTTCAAACAGGGCCCCCGCCGTATTGAACATTTCAAATTCAAAGTCGCTGTTTTCGGGGAAGGCTTGCATTGGCTTTTCGGCCGTTAAATTATCCATCCAAGCGACCTGTTCATCACTAGCAACCATCCGGTACTGGAAGTTCATGTCAAAAGATTTGTGGGGATGAGTGCCAATGGTATCGTAAAGGAGCTTTTTATTCCAGTACATTTTGGACTGGAATACTTGATCAAAGTCGTAGACGGCAACGACGACCTTGGCTAAGCTCATCAGATCGGTCAGTTGGTTCTGACCGCGGTAATGCGCGTAAGGTTCTGACTTCGAGTAGAGCAGGTGCGCTTCGTCGACAAAGATCACGTCGTAGCGCTTGTGATTTTTTTGCGCATAGTTGATCAATGAGGTTGGGCGGCGAATGGCATTAACCTTCATGTTTGGAATTGATTCGGCAATATCCTGGTAGGCTTTGTACAATTCGGGGTGGTTGACCACCAGTGAGGTTTTATAGTGCTTGTCGGTCATGTACTGCCGCACGAGTTCCATTAGCACTACGGATTTACCGGTTCCGGCGGCTCCTTGAATAATGGCGACGGAGTGTGAGTCGCTATTGAGGCTTTGTTGAATATAGTCGTTAATATCTGTGATCACAGTTTTTTGGTCGTCTGACAAGTCATTGACAAAGAACTGCGCCTTTAAAATTTCATTCATTATGTGGACTCCTAAATTATTAGTTAGCGTTAGTTATTTTAGCACAGTTGGTGCTTGAGTGTTGGAAACAAAACAAAAGCATGCGTCAGTCAAATTCCGACACATGCTTGTTTCAAGTATTCTAGTTAGCCAATAATGTTGCCTTCAGCGTCCAATTGATGAATCATTCGGGCCGGATTGCCCGCAATGACCACGTTATCGCCAAACGACTTAGTAACCACAGCACCGGCACCGACAATGACGTTGTTGCCCAGGGTGACACCAGGAACGATCACGGCATCACCACCGATCCAGCAATTATCACCGATCTTGACGGCTTTTCCTGTGCCAATCCAAGATGTGCGCATTTTGACGTTCAATGGGTGACTGGCCGTGTAAATTTTAACGTGTGGGGCTAGGAGCGCATTTTTCCCGATCGTGATATCGCACGTATCGAGTAAGATACAGTCGAAGTTGGCAAAGAATTGTTCACCAACGTGAATGTTGTAGCCATAGTCGCACTTGAAACTAGGGCGGACAGTGACGTGCTCACCAGTCGAACCGAACAGTTGCTTGACGAGCTTGGTTTTAGTGGCTTCGTCTTCGAAGTCGGTATTGTTCAGTTGCGTGTATAGGCGCCGTGCCACGATTCGATCGTGCAATAGTTTGGGATCGTTTACGTCGTAGGGTTCTTCGTTCATCATATGGTTATATTCAATGTTTTCGTTTTCCATTATCAGTTCACTCCTAAAGTATATGTATGAAAGGGACGGTACCGTTCCCTTTGCACAGCCAGTAAAAATTTGAAAGCAAGCTCGAAAGGAGAAACGGACGAGGTACGTTTCAAATTAGTACAAACTAAAGATAGCGCAAAAATGGTAGGGGTTTCAATAAGGTTCATCTTTTGCTCGTTAGTTAAGCTTAGTTTAGTAATGTTGGCCCATATCAAAGGGAGCGTCGTTTGATGAGGGTCGTCGTGATTAATGACTTTTGGGGCAGCCAATCGGGGTGGGCAAACTGGTTGACGAGTTGCTGCAAGCCTTGCGTTGCCATTTGTTGGATATTGACGTGAATGGTCGTCAACTCGGGTGTAATGATGGTTCCGGCGAAGAGGTCGTCGAAGCCCATGATGGCAACGTCTTCGGGGACACGAATGTGGGCTTGACTGGCAGCTTTAATTAAACGCAAGGCAATGTAGTCGTCCTCGCAAAAGATGGCGGGCGGTAAGTCGCGGTTGACGAGCTCTTGAAAATTGATGCCGGTCGGATTGGTTTCGATTGGGGAAATGAAGTAGAAATCGCGATTGTCAATCTTGAGCTGAGCCTCTTCGAGTGCGGAGCGAAAGCCTCGCCGGCGGCCGTAAAAGTTAGCCATTGGTTTGTCGGAGGCGAAGTAACCAATTCGGCGATACCCCTGAGCAATGATGTGCTGGGCGGCTAAACGCGCGCCTTGGTAGTTATCCATGGTGATAAAATCAGCGTTGATGTCGTCGTAGGTGGTGTCTAGGAATACGACGTGCTTAATTTTTTGGTTGATAAACATGACTTGATCATGGGTCAGATCCGTTCCTAAAACGATGACTTTGTTCAAGCTCGTCCTGAGTTGGGGGAGCTTCTTTTTGAGATCGCTGGCCTCGATGGTAATGGTGGTAAGTTCACCTTGGAGACGGTCGACTTCCTGACTTAGCTCGTAAATGAGGCTACTGAAAAAAGGTAGGGCTTGGTAGTTATCGCTCACTACGCCGGTCGTCGTGATAGCTAATAAGGTGACTTCGCCAAAGTTGTTTGTCTGCATCCGTCGACTTTTGCGCAGTGGTGAATAATGGAGATCTGCCATAATTTTTTTGATTCGCTGACGTGTTGATTCACTGACACCCGGTTGCTCGTTAAGAACGAGTGAGACGGTGGCCTTCGAAACGTGGGCAATCCGCGCAATATCACTCATTTTGAGACTCATGTAAGACTCCTCCAATCTAGTAACGGTTAGTTAAGCTTAGTTTAGCTTATTATTGAAGATTTAGGTCAAAATAAAACCAGTTTTCGTTAAATTTCTCGAAAACTGGTTTAAATTGCAAAATCGGCCGCAATGACCATTTTATGTGGAATGCCGAAGTAGTAGCCTTGAACGATGTTGGGCTGGTAGTCACGGATAAACGGCAGATCAGCACGGCCTTCGAACCCCTCCAAGGCAAATGATTTATGTTGCTCCAACGCTAGGTTGCGCCAGAACCGAACCTGTTCTTGCATCTGACTTAGCGATTCTGTTCCACGGATATTTTGCAGCGCAAATTTATACTCGGAAACGTAGGGGGCTAGTTGTTGGATCAGCGCAATCTGATTAGTACCGGTGCCGACATCATCCAGACAAACGGGGATACGAGCATCGTGGAACCGTCGTGCTGCAGTCACTAACTGTTCGGTGGTGACAAGGGTCGTCCCCGAGCCAAGTCGTTCGGTGAGTTCAACGCACAGTTGAGCGTGGGTCTGATCCTTGATGGTGGCGAGGAGCTCACAGTATTGTGCTTCAACAAACTGGCGTTGATCGAGATTGAATGAAATAATTTTTAAGTCAGCAGGCATTGTTTGAACGGTGGCGTTCAATAGGGTCGTGATTTTAACCGGATCAAAGCGGCTGAAGTCGGCAGGAACGACCCACTGATCGTCAACTTGCTCACGAATGAATAGTTCATAGCCACATAGTTTTATGTTGTCGGTTGAAAATTTTGCTTGTCCCCAGCATCTGATCATAATTTTTCCCCACTTAATTCGATTTAAATGATTTTTCAATATTAATTAATATTTATGCATTATTATGTAATACGATAGAAAACCTTGAGTGCATTTTTAATAGACGTTTTAAAGCACACCTTAAAAATAACGTGTGCTGATTGAGCTTTATTAGTTATAGAAAGATTAATTGACCATTACTTATTTGAGCGATATAACGATTAAACAAACGTTGGTCGCTAATTATAGAATACGATTATTAATTGAATTGACAGTATTTTTTGAAAAATTATTTATCGAAAGTTATTCCTGTGACAACGTTGAAAACCAAAAATAATAATGATATTCTTAGGTTAATATTTTCAAGCTGATTTTAGACGCTTTCAGGTGTACCCTAAGGCGCCTATTTTTTTGATTTTAAATCGCCAGTAGTGCTCGCAAAAATAGTTCTATTATGAATAATTATTAATCAGGAAAAATATGGATCTTGTATAACTGCGGTTTGAATCGTATGATGAGACTCAAATGCGATCGTGTGGCGTCATGCCTTGATCGCGATTAAGATTTTTGATGGAGAGGATAGCGATGAGTTTGAAAATTACAGTGATTGGTGCGGGGGCAATGGTGTGAAAATGCTAAAGACGCCTGAAGATATGGTGGCGGTTATTCAGCGGGAAAGTTCTGCCGTTAACTCGCTTCATCGGTCCTTAATGTATCAAGTATGGTCAATAATCGTCCAACGGAAGTTGAATATACTAATGGGTATATTTTAAAGCGGGCCAAAGTGCACGGATTAATGGCCCCTAAACATGAACTACTGGTGAAACTGGTGTATCTTATGGAAGAAATGTGGCAGTATCGTTAAATTTTTTAATCAGTTGATTATGTGAAATACGAAATCGTGATATAAGTAAGCGTACGATAATCGGGTTACAGTACAAAACAGGTATTTAGATGATATTTGCAATTATTGTTTGGCGAGAGGCGTGTAAATGCCTCTTTTTTTGACGTTTTAACAATGATGCATAGATAGTATTATTGTATTATTTATATGAAATGATCCATATGTAATGAGAAATGTATAAGCAAAATACAAATAGGACAAATGTCCTAAATTAATTAAAATTAAGGATCATTTTTTGAAAGCGCATTCATTCGGCGGGTCATAATTCCTATTTAAAAAGATTAATTTCACATAAACTATAAGTATAGCGAAGGAGCTACTTATCATGATAAATGACGTCTACGCTGCAATTAAATCTAACGATAAAGTATCTAAACTTTTTAGAACTTGTCCATTAGAAATTCTCGATGGAATTGAAGTTAAGAATTTTGATATAGGTGAATTCAATCTTTTTCAAGGTAATAAGTATGATGATACCTATGTATTAGTTTCAGGAAAAGTAAAGGTTTACCTAATTTCTGGGGGTGGTAAGGAAGTTGTATTGGATGTTTATGATGCTGGGATGCTAATTGGTGAGCAAGAGGCAATTATTAAAACTGCATACAGTGCATCGATTTTAAATATTACACGAGTGGTAATGCTAAAAATCAATAATCGCAATTTTAGGAAGTGGATTGATTTAGATCATGTTTTTGCCAGTAATTTTATTTATAACTTATCTGAACAACTTTATCACCTTACTAAGCGTACGGAGCGTTATAGTTTGCATTCTGCGCTAGAGCAAACCGTTACGTACCTAATTAACGAATTACAAACTGGAGATCAAATTACACGTAAGCAGCTTGAATATGAAGTGGATACGTCATACAGGAATATAAATCGAATTTTACAAATCCTTGGTCAAACTGATGCAATTAAAGTTGATCGAGGCAATATTACAATATTAGATCATGCGAAACTCTACGATGTTTTAAGAAACGGGGAATAAAAAATGGAAGAAAAGCAACCACATACGCAATTAACTAGTGAAATTAATACAGATAGTGCAATTATTATGGGTGATCCAGCTCGGGTTGATAAGATTGCTAAGTTGATGGATAACGCACAGCCATGGGCTTTTAATCGTGAATATAAATCCGTAATTGGAGAATATCGTGGCAAACGAATTTTAGCCATGTCAACAGGGATTGGAGCACCTTCAGCTGGAATTGGTGTTGAAGAATTAAGCATTGTTGGCATTAAAAATGTTGTTCGTGTGGGATCAGCTGGTGCAATGCAAAAGGGCATTGATTTCGGTGAATTAATCATTGGCGAAGGAGTGGTTCGTGATGACGGATTAACTCAAAAGTATGTACCGAACATTTATCCAGCCGTGCCGTCATTTAGGTTGATGACGTTAGCTCGAAAGTATGCTCCTGATGCAATCTATGGCATTATTCGTTCACACGACGGCTTTTATATGGATGATAATGCTAAAAATGAAGCTTTTTGGTCAAAAAAAGGCATTGTTGGTGCTGATATGGAATCGGGTGCCTTAATGGTAATTGGTCGTCAGCGTCATTTAGAAACACTGTCAATTTTGAATAATGTGGTTTTATATGAGGGAGATTTGTCTGCCGGTGTCAATGATTTGGTAAGTGGTGATGATTTAATGGCAAGGGGTGAACTTGCATCATTGAAGTTGGCACTTGATATTTTAAGTGATTAATATGAGGAGGGATAATCATGGAAGCAAAACATCATGGTTGGTGGTTTAACCAGTTATTTACTAATTGGAAGAAATTTGAAGTTATTTACGTATCAGTTTTGATTGCTTTACAGGTAGTAGTTTATGCAATTGCTCCGGATACCGTAATTGGTATGGTGTCAGGCGTTACAGGTGTTTTATGTTTGGTATTTGGAATGAAAGGTCGAAAAATTTCATTCTTATTTGGTGTTGTTCAGTGTCTTTCAATGACTTATATTGCTTGGATTAGTCACGCGTATGGGTCTTTTGCTATGGATATTATTTATGTCATTTCACAACCAATTGGTTGGTTCATGTGGGGACGCGACGAAGCAACTCATTCATTTCAGCCTAAGACAAGACGATTAATTTTTGGTGGAGCGTTTATTGCTTGGGGAATTGGCTGGTTCGTTTTAGCTACATTACATGGTCAATTACCGTACTTTGATTCAATTAACTTTGTCGTAAGTATTATTGCTCAAACACTCTACGTTTTGAAATTTAAGGAAAACTGGTCGCTATGGATTGTTGTTAATATTGCTAACGTTATTTATTGGGGTGTTTTAACTATCCAAACACTAATTGGTGCTACAGATATTGGTTCACTTGGTGCCAATATGTCCCAAGTTGCATTACAAGCTGCACTGCTGTTTAATTCAATCTACGCCACTAAAGTCTGGGCGAGTGGTGAAGCTGATAATGAGGGTGGAGCTAATAAATAATGACAATAAACTCATATCAATTTAAACGTATTTTCGTGATTGTATTGGACTCTGTTGGGATTGGTGCAGCGGCGGATGCCTTTAAGTACGGTGATGAAGGATCGGATACATTGGGGCATGTTGGAGAATTTTTCGATGGTAATTTAAAACTACCCAACCTTGCTCGAATTGGTTTAAGTAATATTCGTCCTAGTGCGCCTATCAAAGGTGTCCCGTTTCAAGACAATCCAATTGGGTGTTTTGGCAAAATGGAAGAAAGATCAGTTGGTAAAGATAGTATGGACGGTCACTGGGAAATGATGGGACTACCTGTTTTGCAAGAACTATCAACGTTTCCAGCTGGATTTCCCGATGATATTATCGAAAAAATTGAAAAATTTTCTGGACGTAAAGTAATCGTTAATCGTCCATATTCTGGTACGCAGGTCATTCATGACTACGGCGAAGAGGAAATTCGTGATAACAGTTTAATCGTGTATACATCAGGCGATTCAGTAATGCAAATCGCCGCACATGAAGAAAATTTACCGGTGGAGGAATTATATACTATTTGCAGATACGCGCGAACGTTATTAAATGGTCCGAAGTATACCGTTGGTCGTGTTATTGCGCGACCGTATGTAGGATCAGATAAGAATCATTTTACGCGTACTTCTAATCGCCGCGATTTTAGCTTAGCGCCGACAGGAGTGACTGACCTTGTTAAACTCCACGATCAAGAACTATCAGTGATTGCAATTGGTAAAATCAATGATATTTTTTCAGGTCAGGGAATTGATGAAGCTTTTCATAATGAGAGTAACGACGATGGTATGAATCACATTGATGCGGTACTTCAAAAAGATTTTGTTGGCCTATGTTTTGCTAACTTGGTTGATTTTGATGTTTTATACGGCCATAGAAGAAATCCAGAAGGTTTTGGACAATTATTGATTAAATTTGATCGCAGATTAGGCCGTTTTATGAAACAAATGCATGATGATGATTTAATAATGATTACCGCGGACCATGGTAACGATCCAACATATAAAGGTACTGATCATACTCGAGAAAATGTTCCACTGCTTGCTTACTCACCAAGTTTAAGTAACGTTGGATCCGACTTGGGTGTTCGATTAACATTTTCTGATTTAGGAGCTACCATTTTAGATAATTTTGGTATTACTAACGAAAGTGGTGGAAATAGCTTTATGGATCAACTTTAAATGGTTAAAAAATACACTATACATTGAAATTATAATAAAAATAGTTTTTTACAGAACCGCCGTGTTACTTACCAAAATGGCCCTTACTATCAAAAAGATCAATATTCGATGATCAAAAAAGTATTGTATTATAAGATGACGACCGTGTGATCTGGAGCAAGATTGGATCAGCGAGGCGATTTTTTTGAAGGGACAGTTAGGCTAGTAAAATGGAATCTGGAATAAAATTAACCACGATTGAAAAAATTCAGCAGGGGATCGTCTTTACGGTCGCCAAGCTGATTCAAATTTTGCCACTAATGGCTTTAACGATGATCTATACGACCAACCAGTCGGCCGAAAGCTACATGCCGTACATTCTATTTTATACGGCGGTGAAAACAGGCCTCCTGCTGATCAATGGGTTCGGACACGTGCAAAATACGTTTGGGCTAATGCAGCTGAGCTTGATTATGAGTCTAGCGGCTTTATTGGTACTGAGCTTGTCGCCTTGGGAGTATCTCACCGACGTGGCGGCCTTCCTATTAGGATTAAGTGCCAGCGTTATTTTACCCACGTATGAGGGGGTGTACTACCACGAGCGGGTGGTGTGGAAGTGGTTTTTGCAAGGAGTTGAAATCCTAACATTATTTGTTACGAGTGCAGTTATTCTGACGCTTATTGCCATCGCCAGTCATTTTTCATATCGAAGTGTCTTTGCAATCATTACCGGTTTTGTGTTGGTGGGGCTCGTAACAATGATGCAATTTAAACCATTTGCTAAGCAAGTGGGTGAACCGCTTTTTGTACCACACACGCAATCTCTTCGTAATTTAGAGCTTTTCACTTGGACAACCGTGATGGTGTTTGGGTTACGATATCTACGCTTCTTTGATCAGTCATTTGTGTGGACGATCATCCTGGTAGCGGCGGTGGGACTCGTAACGCTCGTCAGTCGGGTTTTGATTTGGCGATCAAAAGTACCGGGACTGCCGTCGTGGACGGTGGTCAGTGCGATGCTTAATGGGGCTTATGAAACCTTTTTGATGTTGTATATTTTTCTTGCAGTTCACGGACAAACCGTGATGATTAGCGCTTACGTGGCCTATGGATTAGGCATGATGCTAGCTCAGATTGTTCGACGGCCACTTCAGCGTTCGTTTCGGGGAATGTCGAACCTTAAATTGCAGTTATTGTTTTTCGGCCTCGGTGCGTGGTTGACGATTTGGCCAAATACGCTATTGCTGGGGGCCTTTGTCATTAGCTTTTTCGGCAGTGCTAATAGTATTTTACTTAATCACGACGTTTACCTGACCGAAGTATCGACACCGGCGCATCGGTTGGTGGTCAAGTATCGGAGCACATACCTTGGAAGTATCCTCATGCAACTTGTTTTCATCGGTGGCATGATGGGCCTATCGGTTATGAGAGATGCAAATCTGGCCCAGATTATGTGGCAAATTAATGATGCAACTATCTCACCGGCGACGAGTCAGTTTGTGTGGTTAGTCGGGGTGGCAACGGCATTAGTTCTCACGATTTTGACGGCATGGGCCTACTGGCGACTGCCAGATGTTGATGAGAGATCACTGCAGTAAATTAATTTTTAATCAATATCAATCAAGTAAAGGGCGCGTCATCGATTCTAGTCGATGACGCGCCCTTATTTGTGAGTTAGAAAAATAGGTAGTAAATACCGGCCACACCAATGAAACGGTAGACCCACTTTCGAAAGGTGGCGTCGTCTAGCTTAGTCGCGATACGCGCCGCGATGATGGTGCCAATGCTCGCCGCGACCAGTCCAACCAGAATGTAGGGGATGTCGTGGGAAACGAGGATTCCGTTAGCGACCCGGACGCTATTGATGTAAAATACATCGATTAAGAAAAAGCCTTGGATACTGGCGGTGTATTCGGCAATCGAGTGTGAGCGGGACAGGAAGTAGACGGCCATTAAGGGTCCCCCGATCCCGAGAAGCCCGTTGAAAAAGCCGGAAATGATCATGAAGCATAGGGCGATATACCACGGGTATTGCCGGTCACTGGCGTTTTTTACAAACGTGAAGTAGAGGTAGAGTGCTGCGAGCAAGACCCCTAAGAAGACCCGCATGATGTGAGTATCGAGGACGTGACTGAGATGAACCGACCACGTTGCGACCGTCGCGTAGATAATGAATGGGACGATGATTTTCTTAAGATGAAAATCATGGCGGTAACGAAATGTTAGACCAATCATACTGGCGAGCATGCTGACACCGCCGATGCCGGCCGCTTGGTCAATTGGGAGAATCGAGGGGAAGAAAATCATCATGATGATCACCGCCCCAAAGCCGGTTAGCCCCTGTACCAAACCGCCCAGTAATGCGGGAAAAAAGATTAATAGCCAAGTCACGAGTTGGAGCTCCTTTATTATGAATTAGTGGTGCGTCTAGACCTAGTGTGGCGGATGAAGCTGGTGAGGTCAATGCTTAGCGTGTTAATCGGGAAAAAACGCCCCCGCGAAGCTAGAATTTAGCTGATTCGTCATTAATTATGATCAAATTGGAGTAAAATAACTGTATAAAGCGCATAAAAATATAATAAATGAGGGACAACTATGGCGATCAAGATAATAATGATCACATTTTGGACAGTTTTTGCGGCACTGGGATTTGCGACCATGTTTAATCTACTAGAGCATGTGGGCCGGCAGTACGCGAACCGGAATCACCTATTAGGTACGTTTCAACAGGAAATTCCGCTCACGATAGTTATCAGCGCCCTGATGTTGTTAATGCGGGTGATGAATAAGGACATTCACGCGCAGGATATGACGCAGTATTGGCTACTGGTCAGCGTACAGATGGTATTTGTGATTTATACGGATTTAATGGTTGAAAGTATTTGGACGTTTCTGACGGTTAAAGTTTTCGCGGCGATATCATTTGCAGGAACTGGTGCCATGACGGTCTTAGCCTGGGGGATTTTTGTGTTGGCGGGCTTATCCATTTTCTGGGAATCACGGTATACCCAAAAATGGTCCCAGAGTAGGCCCTTTCTCTTTGCGATCCCGCCGATGCTGCTCGACGCTGTTTTCTGGGGATTAATGTATGTTGGGTGGCATCCGACGCCGCTCACCATTATGGCCAACTATATTGGCTTCACCTGTGCAATGGTGGCCCTGTTTGCGAATAGTCGTAATCAACGAGCGGATCAACAAATTGTGGCGCGGCTAACGCATGAAACTCAGTTCGATGGGCTGACGGGCGTTCGCAACTGGACCATGTTCCAGCAAGACTTTAACCAAGCCTATGCCAGCGTCAAGGTGTCGTGGCCGTTAGCAATTTTAGCGATGGATTTAGATAATTTTAAGGGGATCAATGATACATATGGCCACCTAACGGGAAATGAAGTCCTCATTACGGCCGCAACCACCCTAGAAAAGTTGGTCCAATCGATCGATGCCGACTACCATCTCTATCGGACTGGTGGCGAGGAATTTGCGGTTATTTTGCCGCACACCGATCCCATGACCGCTAAAAAAATTGGGCAACGTTGCCAGCAAGCCATTCGGGAGCTGACAATTACTACAAAAGTTGGCCCGTTAAACTTAACGGCCTCATTCGGAATGACTCAGGCGCTCGATAAGGACCGCGACGCAACGGCCGTTTTCAAACGGGCGGATCAGGCCTTGTACCGTTCCAAACGGGCGGGACGGGATCGACTAACCATCAATCAAGAAACCTTGGTGGGCTAAAATTAATTAAAATTTGTGTTAATAAAACGGTCACAACCAGATAGCGGTTGTGACCGTTTTGCTATGGTAATAATAATTTGAGCCAACTCATGTGTGGCGCGAGGTAGCGTCGAATCAAAAATAATCCGGCGGTTAGGCCGAGACTGACGCTGAGGAGACTGGGTGGTAGAAACATGATGCTCATTACGCCACCCGCAATGAGGGGAGATTCTAGGATGACGGTGCCCATGCTAATCGCAAAGATGCCAATCAAAAAGATGGGATCGATCTGCGGTAGAAGCTGACTGAGGGCAATTCCCTGAGCGGTGGCGCAAAATAGGACCGGAAAAATTTCACCCCCGAGCCAGCCGGTATTCAGACAAATTGTGAGGAGGGCTAATTTAAGCAACGATTGAAGTAGTAAAAAGGCGATCGATTGGTGCTGCCAGCTAGTCGCTAGTAAATGAAAGTTGATCATTCCCGAAAAATTAATGGCCGGAGCAAATAAGGTGGCTAGGTAAATGGCGATTCCCCCGAGCGCAATCAAGCCGATATCGCGGGTGATTCTGTCCAGCACGATGTTGCGCAACAGCACCATGAGCCAGAGCCAGCACCGCCCGACAATCAGACCGAAAATAACGAGAGGCAGCAACCATTTTAGGTCATTGAGCTGCCAATTGGAGTGGCCGAGGTAAACGATGACCGACCGTTCGCCACCTAATTTGCAAGTTAGATAGAAACTGACAATGCCAATCGCTAAGTAGCTTATGGTCCGTGGTGACCACCAGGATTCAGAGCGGCGTGCTTTCCCCCGCGCCAGTAGGTAGCGGTGTGGGAGACTCATGGCCTTAATGGTCGCCCACCAACCGTCGTGCCAGTGGGCATCTAGGTAGCGACACTTATCCAGAATCCAGACGCCGTAGAGAACTGTGGAGCTGACAAGGGTCGCTTCAGGGCCCAAGCTGGTTCCACTGGTGAGAATGAAGGCGGGGATGATCATCTGGAGCAGGACGTAGCGGTAGTCGGCGGTGCCGGTATCGTGGAGTTCGATTTTGATAAACCCGAGTTTCTTTGGTAGGTAACCGGTGGTGCGCTGGGTGACATAGATGAGGGTCCCAATGATGAGTAACCAACCGGCGTTAAATAGCGGTCGAAACGTGGGTCCCGGCCAGATTTTTTCAATCAACCATCCCTGAAAGAGGTAGAAGGCCCCCAATAAACAGCCCGCAATGAGGCTACAAATTAGTCCGTAAATGTAAATGATGATTTTTTTGATGATGAGGGCCCCTTTACGATAATAAAAGTATAAACGATCGATATTCCAATTTTATATCGTACACGGATGTGATTTAGTTTGTCAAATAAGGGACCGCTATCAACAAAAAAAAACGGTCACTTCTGATAAGTCATTAGAAGTGACCGTGGTATGAAAGGTGATTTTAATCCGCGAGGTTGAAACGTAATTTCATTTTGGTGGCACTTAAGGCGGTCATTTTACCCAACAGTAAGTTAGCCTGTTCAAAGTAGAAGTCAGCCATTTGTTGATTTTGTTGTTCGAGGAATGCAGGTACATCCGCCGTGGTGGCGAGTTGTTGATCGTTGGTGCGCTGACGGTGCCGGCAAGTTGCCATGATGGTCTGTTCAAAGGCGTCTGCGAGTTCGCTAAAGAGCGCGTAGTTAGTATCACCGAGAATCGCGGTTGTTCGGCTCAGCCAGTAAATTTTTTGAAGGTCAAATGTGGTGCTGGTATCGCGGTAACAAGCAGGTGTATCGGTAACCGTCGTGTAGAAAGGCACGAGCGAGTTAAAGGTGTTGGGACCGAACGCTAGCCAATGAATCCCGGCAACGCTAGCCGGAACGTTGGGCCGAATTTGAAGAATATGCGTTTCCTGATTGCGATTAATCCCGATTGGTCGGAACTTGGTGCGTTCGCTTGCGGGACCATTACCATATGGATCGTAGGGCGTATCTTGGTAATGGGAACTCAGCAGCCATTTAACGTCCTCAATGGTAATTTTACGCTCAGCACGCATGATAAAAGGTAGGTCTTGGTCCGCGGGTTCGCGGTGTTGAGAGGGATTAAGGTAACGCTGTCCGAACCAGGTCCGGGGATTGTTGTAGTGGGCGTCTTTAATGGTCGCACTGCCGAAAATATGCCGTAGATTGATGTCATCAGCGTCGGGATTAAGATTATTTTGGGTGATTAAATCTGGTAAATCGGCCGCAAACAATGTGTTATCGCTAGTGAAGTCGTAATGATCGATGTTGAATCGATTAGGGGCGATAACGTAGGCGTCGTCAGGAATGCGAATGGCGGCCCAGTGATGGCCCCCGATGGATTCAAAATACCAGACTTCATCCTGATCCGAAAAGGCGACCCCGTTGGATTCGTAGGTCCCGTATTGTTCAATTAGCTGGCCAAGTCGCTGAACACCGTCGCGTGCGGAATGAATGTAGGGTAGGGTGATGGTGAGAAAATCTTCTTCGCCAATGCCGTTTTCTACGAGAGGATCGATCCCGAGAATGCGAGTGTTCGTGGTGCTAGTTTCAGTGGCCGTCATGGCGACGTTAGCGCTGTTAATGCCGGATTCGCCCCAAATACCAAACTGGGTATCGGCATCCGGTGTGGACGTATAGCGGAGCGGATTAGCGGGCAATGGGAAGTGAACAGTACTTTGAACGGCGTGGTAATCACGCGGTTGATCGGCCGGATTGATCACAACGAAGCGTTGGGGATTAGAAGCGTCGCTACCGCTGTCTTCATTTCGAGCAATCATAGTAGAACCGTCGATCGACGCTTTTTTGCCGACTAAAATGGTAGTACAGGAACCGGTTTTTCTTGGGTGCATGTAGGTCATCTCCGAGGTTTTTAATTTATACTGCCCATTTTAAATTAAAAATTGAATAAATACGAATATTAAAGTGATGCAGCCGTTTTGCAGAGACAATAAAAAACTATTACCCGATGATACGATAATAGTTTTTTCGACTGTTCCCGCCCGACACTCAGTCAATAACTGATTAGCGATTTCCGTGTGATAAATATCAATAATCAAGTTAAGCCCATAGCTCAGTGGAGTTTATTTAAATGAAACGCATTAAACCTTTATAAATTCTCTCTGCTAATCTTGCGTAGCCTTCATCAGAATAATGAAGGCCGTCAGGCATATATAATTTCCGTTGTTTAGCGTTAAAGGGAGAAATTCCGCTTTCGGCATACATGTCAATAACTGGCATTGCATAATAATCACATACAGTTTTAATCGCATTTACGTAATCCAATTGATAAAGACCTTGTCTGTTTTTATCAAGAGTTGTTGGATATTTTTTTGTTGGATGATGAAAGTTATTTTTCATTGGTGTAATGAAGATGATACTAGCACTGGGATATTGATCAATTAGTTCATGGGAAAGAATATTTAATGCACCGTAAAAAGTCCAAATATCTTTTGAACGAGGATCGCCTAAAGGGACATTGTGCTGAAAATCATTCACACCACCCATAACCACGATATAATCTGCATCAGTGCGCATATCATTAACGCGTTCAATAAAACTATCAGTTCGGTCTTCCGTTACGGCAATTCGTGATGCACATACCCCATAGTTTCTGACGTCTTTAAATTTTACTAATTTTTGAATGTGGTGTACCCAAGAAATATCTTCGCCACCGGTGTCCATGCCATTGTCACCCCAGGTAGTAGAATCACCAAAGCAATTAAGTATTTTTTCACTATAATCAAGATTATTACTGTCAAATTTATCCAAAACAGAAACGCCTCTTATCTCTACATATATTTATTTTTAAGCTTTTTTAGTTTTAAATTCACTTTCAATTTGCTCCAGTGATTTTCCAGTAGTTTCAGGAAGAACATGGCTGGCAAACCATCCCATAGCAATACAGAAAATAGCAAAGATAATGAATGTCCATGTTCCACCGATTCCTGCTAGCATTACTGGGAATAATTGGGATACAAAGTATGAAGCTAAGAACATTGTAAGTGATGAAAGGGAGAGTGCTCGGCCACGGATACTAGTTGGAAATACTTCGGAAACAATAATCCAAGCACCACCGCCCCATGATAATTCATAAAATGCGGTGTGAGCAAGAACACCGACTAAAATTAAAATATCAATCAAGGTATTAAATTTGTTGAATGCAAATACGACTGCTAGGAAGATCAAAGCTGCAGCCATTGCATAGCCACCACGAGATAATAGCTTTTTACGCCCAAGTTTGTCGATGTAGACCATAAAGATGGCAACGAAGATAATTTTGACGACACCAATCCCAATTGTTTCAATTAATGAAGCATTGACGCCGACACCAGTTTTTTGGAAAATAATAGGAGCATAATAACCGACAGCAATTGTACCAGTTAATTGTTGAAATGCTGCTGCCAATAATGCAATTACGAGAGCAAAGCGAATGCCAGGTGCGAACAGTTCACGAATTAGGCCCTTGTGTTCACTTTGAACTGATTTTTTGATTTCGGTTGCTTCATTTTGAGCATTAGAAGTTCCATTCAACTTTACTAAGATAGCTTCTGCTTTATCATTTTTCCCTTGTTTAAACAAGAATCGAGGACTTTCTGGAATAATAACAGTTAATACAAAAAATAGAATAGCAGGAATGGCACCTGATCCGAACATCCAACGCCAACCGACAGATACATTAAAAGCAGTAGAATTTAAATTGGCAATTGCAGCATTAACGCAGTAAACAGTCGTCATCCCAATAGCAAATGCTAATTGATTGCACCCAATCAGTGTGCCACGAATTTTCGCAGGAGCAACTTCTGAAATATATAGTGGTACGATTGTCGAAGCCATTCCAATCGCGATTCCTGATAAGATACGTCCGGTGATCAGAATAGCAACCGTTCCGGCAAATGCGAGTGTTAAACTTGAAATTGTAAATAAGGCACCCGCAATAAACATGACCCACTTACGTCCGATTTGATCACTTAAAAAACCGGCAATTAAGCATCCAGCCATGGCACCAAAGGCTAAAACACCAGAAACGAAACCGATTTCAGCGGTAGACATGGAAAAGTGAACACTAAAAAAATTCAGTGCTCCAGAAATGACCCCTTGATCGTATCCAAATAATGATCCGCCAATTGCAGCGATAATGGTGACTACGATAATATAGGTCAAGCTGGCTTTCTTTTGTTGGTTGAATGGAACCTTAGCCGAACTATTTGACTCATTCATAACTGTATCCTTCTTTCAACTTGAAAATATTGAACCGTGACCAACTGTCTTTTTGAATATAAGCGCTTACATTTGTCTGACACGTTTAACATACCACTAGAAAAAACAAGCGACGCAAAAATGCAAGCGTTTTCTAAAAGGCTGGCAAAAATACTTTGTTTTATTAATTGAAAGTCGCTTACATTGTAATTTTATTAAGCGTTCTCTGCTGGCTTGGGTTAAATTAGGACGGTAGTGGCACTTATTTAACAATGTAGTGCCTATTTTTTACAATTGACTGATGGACTATCTTTTATTTAAGTAACGATTAAAGAAAAAATCAAAAATGAGTTTCATGTTTTAAGGCAGTATTTATCCTGTGACGTTGGTATAATATTAGTGAATAATAAAGAAGACTAAAAATACAAATCAGTAAAAAATGGTATTTGCGAGAATGGGGATGAACATGTGCTATCACGTGAACAGCAAATTTTTGAATGGATAAAGCAGAATCCAATGATTAGCCAAAATGAATTAGCTGAATTAGCTGGAATAACGCGTTCTGGAGTTGCAGCACATATTTCAAATTTAGTGAAAAAGGGCTACTTACAAGGTAAAGGTTATATTGTGGCACCGGCTAGATATGTAGCGGTAGTGGGCGGTATCACGATGGATCAATTTGGCATTCCTGATGATGAGGTAATTCAAAAAAAGTCTAATTCTGGTGTGATACATTCGGATATGGGGGGACTGGGTCGTAATATTGCAGTTAATTTGACTAAATTAAATATTCCGAATTACTTTATTTCCGTATATGGGCACGATTCTGCTGGAGAAGAGTTTAAGAAGGATGCTTTAAAAAATAACTTAGATATAACGTATGCAAAACAGATTTCTGATAAACCAACATCGAGATACTTGTACATTAATCAAACAAGTGCAAAACGGATTTTTGGTGTTGATGATAGTCGTATCCACGATGAGATTACGCCTGCTTTTTTACAAGAACGGATAGATGTATTAAAAAATGCCGAAATGATTGTTGTAGATCCCAACTTGCCACAGGAGACAATAACGTGGATCTATAATACATTTAGACAACCACTATTGGCAGATTCGATTAATAAGGTAAAGCGACTGACCGCTGGAATTGAAGCACTGGACACCCTTGTACTAAATGCGGATGAATCTGAAACGATCACTGATATAAATGTGATCGATCAAGAGAGCGAAAAACGGTGTGCCGATAAATTGTTGTCAATGGGAATTTCTAATGTGTTTATTTATGATACGGAGGTTGGATTTCTGTATCAAACAAAAGAAAAGTCATTTTATTTTCCGATAACCTTGAAAAAGATTGTTAATGCGAATGGTGTTGGCGCTGCTGCAATCGCTGCAATCATATATGCACATCGAATGAATATGAATATCGAACAAACAGCAACTGCAGCGCAAAAAGCGGCGCAAGTTGCGATGACAACATATTTAAATGTTTATGAACAAATGAAACCAGATATTATTCAGTAATATTAATGACTGGTGTAAAAGCAGACTGAGAAATCAGTCTTTTTTTATGCTGCATTGTAAACATTTGTTTATCTAATTAAACAAATGTTTACAATACAAAAAATATATGTTATTCTTTGCTTGTGAAATGCAAGCGCTTACTTCTCAATAGTAATTTTATGACGTAGACGAGATATTTAGACCGGTCTAGCTAACCGGCGTAAGTAACGACTCGGGGAAAGCAGGAATTTTATGTTAATTATCAATGTTGCAATCTCAGATGATATTCAAACTGCAATTGATCAAATCGCAGCTGCCAAGGGCGGTAAACTAATTTTAGCTGCGGGAGAGCACCTGACGGGTCCCATTCAATTAACCTCGCATTTAGAAATGGTATTTGAAGAGGGAGCTAGTTTGAAGTTTATTGACGATCCAATGCTATATCCACCAGTGTGGACAAGGTGGGAGGGTGTTGAATGTTATGCAATGCATCCGTTAGTGTATGCCGATGGTGCTCAAGATATTTCAATTAGTGGTCCAGGGATAATCGACGGAGCAGGAGCAAGTTGGTGGGCTAAGTTTCGGATGATCGAAGCAGAAGATCGTACCATGCCACGGGAGGCTTATGAACTACGCCTTGCAAAGTTAAACCCAGACTATGAAACTCGGACGGGTGGTGGCGGTCGACCATCAACACAATTTTTACGACCACCGTTAGTTCAATTTTGGCAGTGTCAAAATATTGACTTAGACGGAATTACATTAAAAAACTCACCGTTTTGGACACTGCATATGGTGTATTCAAAGGATATTAGGATTAGTAATATGACGTTTTCCAATCCAGCGGATGCAATTAATACCGATGCAATGGATATTGATTCGAGCGAAAATGTAACCGTTACCAAATGTTTGCTGGATGTTGGGGATGATGGGGTGACCTTGAAATCTGGATCTGGTCAAGATGGGATTCGCGTTAATCGTCCCACTAAGAATGTTAAAGTGAAGGATTGCCGAATTTTGGCTAGTCACGGTGGTATTGCGATTGGCTCTGAAACGGCTGCTGGAATTAGTGATGTTGAAGTATCGAATTGTAGTTTCGAAGGAACTCGACGTGGAATTCGACTGAAATCGCGTCGAACTCGAGGCGGAACGATTGAAAAAATTAAATTACACGACTTAAAGATGGATGCTTGTTGGTGCCCAATATCATTAGAACAATATTTTGCACCGGGAGTTTTGCCAGATGAAGAACGAACAGTATTGAGTCAGGACCCACAACCGGTTGATGAAACCACACCTCATATTAGAAATATTGAAATTAAAAATATTGAAGCAACAAATATTCGAGCAACGGCGGCGTTTATTGTGGGGTTACCTGAGGCGAATATTAAAGATGTCACTATCGAAAACTTCAACTGGTCATTGGCTGATGCAGATCAATTATTACCAACAGAGCGGGCAGAGGAAACAGGTGGGCGTTTCCATGATGAAAATCGTGGTATCAAAACGATCAATGTTTCCAATCTCACGATAAATGGTAAAAAAATTGGTTAATTTAGGATAGAAAGCTGGAAGAAAAAATGGAAAAAGGGAAAAAGCGGTGGGTTTATACACCACATAAAATTTCAGTTTGGCGTTCCATAGGATATGGGATTAATGATATGAATGGCGCTTCTTGGGGCACGTTGGTTGGTTCATACTTGATGTTTTTCCTGACAACTTATGGGAAATTGTCAGCAGCATCTGTCGGAATGCTATTTTTAATTGGTAAGTTTTTAAATGCAATTTTTTCAATGCTGGCCGGATCGATTTCTGATCGACTGTATTCAACCAAGATTGGGCGTCGTTTTGGGCGTCGGCACTTGTTACTGTTGGTTGGGGCATTGTTAACAATTATTTTCTTCCCAATGCTGTTTATTGTGATGCCAGGTAGCTTTGTATGGTATTTAGTTGCGTTCGTAATGGTCGAAACGGCCAATGTTATTATCGGAACGTCATACGAAACACTTGCAACGGAAATGACGCCCAATGCTGATGATCGGGTGAAAATGTCATCAATTCGCCTATTCATCTCAGCATTTGCCACCTTCTCAGTATCGGCCTTACCAGCCACTTTATTAGCAGTGCTTGGCGAAGGCGCCCAGGCCTACACGATTTCTGGGATTGTCTTCGGAATTGTTTATGCAGTTGCAACGTTGATTACTTATCGCTCAACGTGGGAACATTCGCCTGAAGAAGTTGAAGCGTTTGAAAGTGCTAACCGGTCAGAAGATGATGTCGAACGAAATGGCTTTGTTGGCTCGTTGAGAGACTATTGGGAAATGCTTCGAAATAAGTCAGCACGGTACATGGTCTCAATATACTTCATGACATATTTTGCTAAAGATTGTTTTTCAACGGCCTTTCTGTATTACGTTGTGTTTGTTCTTGGACTGTCGCAAACGGTTGGTCAAGGCATTACATCATTATCATTTATTGGTATGCTGGTTGTCCCAGTTGCTGCGTTTATGTTAATTAAAACTAAGAATCCTAAGATTAATTGGTCGACTTCATTTACATTGATTTATGTTGTTATGGCTGGATTCTTTGCACTGTCATTGATGCATTCTAATTTGGGCAAGGGAAGTACAATTATTACGTTGATCGTGCTCGGAGTTCTGTGGCAAATTGGTCGTCAATTCTTGGAATATACCGCATGGCAAGTAATTCCACTGGTACCAGATGTTGATACTATTGTTTCAAGTAAGCTAAGAACTGGAACTTTCGCCGCGGTACAGTCATTTACACGTCAATTGACTGGTGCTTTGGGGTCTGCATTACTTGGATTTATTCTGCAATGGGGTGGATTTAAGTCTGGGGCATTACACCAAACAGTTCAGGCGCAAAATGCAATTTTAATTGTTTTGATTGTGGTACCGGTTATCGCAATAGCAATTGCTTGGTGGATGGTGGCACGATTCAACTTGAACCAAAAGACACATAAAGTACTGCATGATGAAATTGATCGTCTTCAAGCAGGCGGAAGCAAGGCAGATGTTGATCCAGATACCAAAGCGTTAGTTGAAAACTTAACGGGTTATAAATATGATCAGATCTGGAATCGTAATAATTAATTGATAGCTGTGACCTAGTATCCATCACTGATTGATGGACGGGAGATAATAGTATTAGGTAAATGAACACGGTCATTTACCTAATACTTCGAATGAACGTTGGATGGGGTTCATTTGACTTGATAGTTTATTATTCCAAAGAGTAACTCGTTAAGTTTCAATTGCTTAACTTAATGGGATTGTCACTCACTTTGCATCTTAATATTGGAATAACAAAGGAGCCCTGCAAATTCTTTTGCAGAGCTCTTTCGGTAAGTAAGGTTTTAGCTATGCCGTAATCAATAACGTGCGAAATCGCTGTGGGGAAACGCCGGCGAAGTTTTTAAAGATTCGCTGGAAGTAGTTAACGTTGGTAATGCCGACCATTAACGAAACTTGGGTGAGCGATAAATCGGGTTGGTTGATCAGTAATCGTTGTGCCTCACCCACCCGCCGAGACGTGAGGTATTTGATCGGTTTGATAGCCATATTTTCTTGGAATTGTTTATCTAGATAAGTATGACTAATCGCGAGTTCCTGACAAACCTTTGTAATGTTGATGGCGTCATGAAAGTGCTGATCGATGTAATTTTTCGCGCGTTGCACGATAAACGGTGTGGTCGTGGTCATAGTTTTGCCAGTTACGGCTTTTTCTTGAAAGTAGGGTACGAGACTGGTCAGAATTAAATTACTGGCAAGTTGATGGGCAGCAATGTCTTCTTGTTGAAGTAGTTCAAAGGCCAGCTGACCGATTCGAGTCATTGTATTAAATTCGGTTGCCGTAAATTGGAAGACTGGGTAGGTGGTACCAGCGATGAGGTTGGGTGTTCGAATGCCAATACAAATTGACGGTAGAATTGCGCCTTCGGAATGAAGACGACCGGCGTTAATCGCAACGGCATCTTGCTGAGTCACGTTAAAGTAACTATCGCGAATGAAGTACTGACCGCTCCCATCCATGACGAGCGATATTTCGGTGACCTGGTCGTGTTGATGCAGGCCACGGATATAGATTTCATCGTAGGTTTCGACTTTTGAGATGTAGGCGAGCGATGGCTGATGAGCCGCCTGTCGCTGCCAGTGGCAGAAAAATTGACGCATGTTTTGGTCACCCCTCTCAATTAAAATTTGAAAAATGAAAGTTTTACCGTTCTTCACGGGACGGTCCCTTGCTAGATCGCTATTTATAGTTGCAACTTATGAATAACCGCTTTCATTTTACAGTATATACTAGGAACATCATTAAAAGAAATCAGGTTTTTAAACGAAAATGAAAGCGGTTTTGCGTACTTAATTAATATAGCACGTAAAATGGGCGAGGTGGGCGTATGGCACTTTTAATTGGTTTGATTCCAGCCCTTTTTTGGGGGATTTATCCAGTATGGCTGAAGCGGTTGACGGGTGGTAATTTCTTGGAGCAGGTTTTAGGAACCGGGACTGGGATTTTTCTGTCAGCCGTCGTCATCGAAGTAGTTTTTCGGTTGCCTATTTCACCTCATGATTTTTTACTATACTTCCTATCGGGATTTCTTTGGAATATTGGACAGGTTGGTCAATGCTGGAGCTTTATGCGGTTAGGTGTGAGCGCAGTTATGCCCGTTACTACGGCCTTGCAAGTGATTGGTAATTCGTTGATTGGCGCGTGGCTATTCGGAGAATGGCACGGGTGGGCAGATAATCTGATTGGTCTGGGCGGATTACTCGTAGTCATTGCCGGCGTCTTCGTTTCCAACGGTCTTGTGCAGATGAAAAAGAGTGATTTGAGCGTTTATGTCGTCTTGTTGCTCACCTCGGTGGGGTACTGGAGCTATTCGGGGTTTCCCCACTTCGTGCATTCGACCAATGGTTTGGCCGGCTTTTTCCCGCAGGCGTTAGGCATGTTTTGTGGGGGACTACTAGCCTATCTCGTGGGACACAAACGGTTGCCGGTCAGTGATCGGTGGGGGCTGCGTAATATTACGGCCGGAATCGTCTTTGCAGTCGCGTCGTCAACCTATCTGATTTCACTGCGGATGAACGGATTGGTGAGTGCGTTTGTACTCACACAACTGAACGTGGTCATCGCAACGATCGTTGGGGCAATCGTGCTTCACGAAAAAACAGGGCGACAATTAATTATTACAAGTATCGGATTAGTTGTGCTGATTGCAGGTGTTTTTATCATGGTCAGTGTTTGATTCAATGGGTTGTCACGCAGCGGTACCACTAGCACCGTATCGTTGAATGGCAGGTGAGCATCGTGTTTGGTTGGGGATGTTCACACACTATCGGGCCTCTGGATCGGGCAGTATGCTTAGGCTGCTGGTGAACGGGCACTCAGGAAACTCACTTTGCAATGACTACCTAATACCGATAGCAACTAACAGCAAAGGCAATGCAGCCGGATAACTGCATTGCCTTTTTGAGTATGTTTCACGTGAAACTAAGCCAGGTGAGAATGATGGGTAAGAATGTGTTTGCCTAATTCAATGATTCCGATGAAAATGAATAAAAAGATAAAAATGGTGAAGAGAAGGCGATTTGATCCCGTCCCCATCATGAGTTTATCAATATAGGGGCACGAAAATGTTGCGGCATTAGTGCTCATCATCATTACCGTGGTGGCATCGTTGCCGTATTTTTTAGGAACAAACGAAAGACCAATGGAGAAGATGAACGGGATAAAGAAACCAAAACTGACACCGACCACGAGGGCACCAATCATGCAGGCCAACGCACTTTGGGCGGTGGCTAATAGAAGTGCTCCCAGTAACTCGATGACGATAGCCAGCAAGAGCGTGTTTTTTTGTAATCGATGGTAGATTCGACCGTACAGGGTGCCGGCAACAATTGTGCCAAGGGACATAATGACAACGGCACTCGAACCGGTCGATAGTGAACCAAAATGATTTTCAAGAACGTAAGTTGTGATTTTCACGGTAACCGTAACATAGAAAATCATCATTATAAACAGGATGAGCCAGTAGTATGAAAAGCTGGCAACGTCTTTGGTCTGTAATCGATGCTGAGGCGTTTCTTGCTCAGTTATTTCCTGAGCAGGGGTACCATATTGAACCTCGGGAACAAACAAAAAATAAAGGACGAAAATAAGGATACTGACAAAGTAGATCAAGTAGGCCATTCGCCAGTTAGCGACCATTAATAGAACGGTAACGATGAGAGATCCTCCGGCAGCGCCGAGACCCTGAAAAGTATTTTGATACCCTAATAATTTTTCGCGTTCACGGCCGTTGTAAAAGTAACCAATGAGACTGACGCAGAGGGCGTTAAACAGGCCAATTCCCGTTCCAAGGATGATGCGTGAATAGAATAGGACGGTAATATTCGTGGCAAAAACTGCTAGAAGTGTTGAGATTGCGACAAGCGCAAGACCGGTCAAAACGATTTTGCGGGTGCCCCATTTCTTGACTAAAAAACTACTAATGATAATGAACAGTGCCATTGTAAATGAAGTTGCGGTGATGGTAGATTCGGCCACCGATTGTGAGGTGCCTGGAAAGGACTGCAGAATGCCGGGGACGGTGGCTGCAACAGCGCCGGGCGCCATGGTGAGCAACGAAAGACTAAGAATTGAGACCGCGGTTAATTGATTAGTACGAGGTGCCATATTAAAGACTCCTATTCTAAAAAAATAATATATTAATTAGTTTATACCTTGAACTGCGCTTTAAGTAAAGGTTTAGGAAAAATTTGTCCGGATAAATTTGATAAGCAATTATTTGTGATTGATCGTTTTCATCTGTGGTCGTTAGAGTTAAAAGTAAGCTATGGTATAATTCTGGTGATTTATTCTGACGAACAACGATCAGAGGGAGGATTGTATGCAGACGAACGAAGAAATTTTTGAAGCAATTCGGCGGGATCCAGATAATGCTCAGTTTACGGAGCAGGGAATTGATCCGTTATACCATTTTGAAAAGGAAGCCAGTGTTTTGATTGTCAGTCAGGCCCCTAGTCGGTCGGCACAGGCAACGAAAACATACTGGCGAGATGCATCCGGCAACCGGTTGCGAGAGTGGATGGGTGTGACAGAAGATGAGTTTTACCATTCAGGTAAAATTGCGGTGGTCCCACTAGATTTTTACTATCCGGGCAAGGGGAAGAGTGGCGATTTACCGCCACGAAAGGGATTTGCAGAAAAATGGCATCAACCACTCTTGGAGTTGATGCCCAACGTTCAGTTAACACTACTAATTGGGATGTACGCACAAAAATATTACCTACCAAATCGCAAAAAAACGCTCACCGAAACGGTTGCACACTATTCGGAGTATGCCCCCTACTTTCCGATTGTGCACCCATCACCGTTAAATTACGGTTGGATGAACCAACATCCGTGGTTTATGACGGATGTGCTACCGGATCTGCAAGCCCAAGTTCGTGCCTTGTTATAAAGTTGGCTGTCTGGTGTCCTAATATGCAATGACGAAGGTCGTAAATTGCGGTAGGATAGAACAGTTGAAACAAATCCAATTAAACTCATTACAAGGAGGTTCCCATGTACCGAGGAATTGTCTTTTTCGATCTTGATCGGACACTGCTAAATAATGAAACGCAGGTTGAACCAGAAGTGGCGTCCGCCATGACGCAGCTCCGGCAAAATCAAATTTTACCTGTCATTGCCACGGGACGGAACCTGTATGAAATCAAAGATATTTTACAGGTGACTCAAATCAATACGATTGTTTCTGGCAATGGTGCTAACGTGCACCTTGAGGGACGTGATATTTATCGGCATCCAATCGACAAGCAGGTAGTGCGACGGTTGATTGCACGAGCAGATCAACTAGATGACGCAGTATCGGTCATGAATGATCATGCTTACAGTATTAGTCGGCATAATGAAGTCGCAGTCCAAAACTATCATTACATTAATACGCCACTTCCCGCTGCGGATGCGGCTCGATTTGTGACTGAAGAGGATGTTTTGATGATGGTCATTAGTACCGTTGGTCATGATGAGGCGTACGCTTCATTTGAGCGGGAGTTTAATATTTGCCGCAATACGCCTTACAGCGTTGATGTGGTGGCTAAGGAGATTTCGAAGCAATCTGGAATTAAGCGTCTATTGCAGGAATTTGAACCAGAAGTACCAACCTATGCCTTTGGTGATGGGTTGAATGATCTTCCCATGCTTCAATTTGTTGATCATCCAGTCGCAATGGGAAATGGGCTTCCAGAAGTGAAGCAAACGGCTGAATTTGTGACGACGGATAATATTGATCATGGTATTGTAAACGGATTGCGACACTTTAACTTAATATAAATGATATGTTTCACGTGAAACATACAAAAATGGACACCCAAACTAAATTGGGTGTCCATTTTAATTACGTCAAATTTGCTTTAACGCATCGTTAAGCCAGTCGTAGTACTCTGTTTCACGGCTGACTGCATGACTAAGAATCAGGTAGTGGCCAAAGTTGGCTGGATCACCACCGTCGGGAAATTTCTTTGATAGTTGATTTTTAAGGTGAGTTAATTTTTCGGTGTGGTATTGGAGTTGTTCTTCTAACATGGTTGTCAGCCGCGGATCAGTTTGATCGTGAATAAAATATAGTTTTAAAACAAATTCGTCTTTACCGTTAGTTTGATTAATGGTTGGTTCAGCAATCCAAGCCGTCAACAGGTGTTGGCCGGCCGGCGTAATAGAGTACCGTTTGCGTTCCAACTTCTCACCGCTAACTTCCATGGTGTGCGTGAGATACTGTTTTTCTTCCAGTGTTTTAAGTTGGGGATAGATTTGACTGTGCTTAGCCGACCAAAACTCACCAATATCATTATCAAATGACTTGGTAAGCTCGTAGCCGGTCTGGGGGTGGTCATTGATCAACCCGAGGATGATGAACTGTAAAATATTTTTTTGTGCCATTTTGAAACTTCCCCCTTGACGTTTTGGTGAAATCATTATATCATAATCACGTTAACAAAAACATGTAATTAATTACATGTTCATAATTAAGGAGGAACCCAATATGGCAGATATGAATAACATGAATAAAACGTTTAAGACACTTGATGATTTTTTAGGAACTCACTTCATTTATACGTACGATAACGGCTGGGAATATGAATGGTACGCTAAGAATGATCATACGGTTGATTACCGCATTCATGGCGGCATGGTAGCTGGCCGTTGGGTAACTGACCAAAAGGCAGACATCGTTATGTTGACGGAAGGAATCTATAAAATTTCATGGACGGAACCAACCGGAACGGATGTTGCGCTAGACTTTTTGCCAAACGAAGGTAAGATGCACGGAACGATTTTCTTCCCTAAGTGGGTAGAAGAACATCCAGAAATTACGGTTACCTATCAAAATGAACATATCGACGTGATGCATGACGCGCGTGAAAAGTACGCCACCTATCCCAAGCTGGTTGTGCCAGAATTTGCGAAGATCACCTACATGGGTGAAGCTGGGCAAAACAACGATGATGTCATTAGTGAAGAACCATACGACGCAATGCCAGATGATATTCGTAATGGCAAGTACTACGATGAAAACTACAAGCGTTTGAATCGTTAATTTTTTCAATTAAAGGCCGCAATCGAAATCGGATTGCGACTTTTTTTGTGTGCTAGTTAAGATTTCTGTTTACTAAATCAGTAAACACACGTATAATGTTTATTAATTTAGTAAACATAGTGGACGGTGAGAAAATGGATTTACTAGCGATGACGTTAGCGGAATTGAAACAGGGCTGGCACGTTGAAACAGACGACTATTGCTGCAACTACTGTAACTATCGGTGTCGGCTACTGTCGGATATTCAGCAACACGTTGCTGACCAGCATCAAGGAGCAGACTTGGTTCACGATACGACCCGGTACAATACACTGACGGATAAGCAACAACGACTTTTTACACTTTTTGCGGCGGGAAAACGAGATAAGGAGATTGCAGAAGAACTACAGCTAAGTCCGTCTACTATTCGACACCAAAAATTTACGTTTCGTGAACGAGCTAAACAGGCTAAGTACTATTTGGCGACCTTTGAGAAAACTTTTTTTGCGGATAGTAGTGCAGATCGATTGCTGCCAATTCCACCGACTACTGAGATTATTGATGATCGATTCGCAATTACTGAGGCTGAGTATGCGGCGATCACAAAAAAGTATTTCAAGTTTACGACTGGTACCTTGCGGTTAAGTCAATGGCCGAATGGTGAGAAAAAGATCGTGGCAATTCTACATCGAATTATTGAAGAAGTGGCCCGCGATTATCGATATTCCGAAGCAGAAATTGACCAATTGATTCAACCAATTTACTTTGATTATGCAATTGTCAGACGGTACTTGGTTGATTACGGATTCATGGCACGGACACCAGATGGTACGCAGTATTGGCGAATTTTTTAGGAGATTACATGATGGATGCACAGCGAAAAAAAGAATTGATGCAAGCTTATAAAGTGGCTCCAACATATTATGGGGTGATTCAAATTACAAACCGACAAAACGGTAAGATTTTTATTGATACGGTTCCCAATATTAAAAATCGGTGGTTTTTTTACCAGACAAATTTGAATAAAAATTTCTATCGAAACACGCCCTTACAACGTGATTGGAATGAACTGGGAGCAGATCAGTTCTCGTTTCAAATTTTATGGAAAAAAGAAAACGATGATGTCATGAATATGCATGACGAACTGAAGCAATTAAAACGGGAATGGTTGCTAAAATTGCAACCATTCGGTGAACGTGGCTATAATAAACGACCGCTTGAAAGGAATTAAAATGGATAATTTTAAGGTGCTTGATCTCAATACCTGGAATCGACGTGATTATTTTTATTATTTCACTAAAATGATGCCAACTGCATACTCAATTACGATTGACATCGATGTTACCAATACCTATCAATATTTAAAAACCCGTCATTTAAAATTTTTCCCCAGTTATCTATATATCACAACCCGATTACTCAAGGATCAACCAGAATTTTTGATTGGCGAGCGAGATGGTCAAGTTGTGCAGTACGAGCAACTACATCCCAGTTTTAGCCTTTTTCATGCCGACGATCATAGCATTTCCAATCTATGGGTAATGTTTAGTGATCAGTATCAAACGTTTTACGATCGCTATATGGCGACAACGGATCAGTATCATGACCAACACGGCGCAATGGTGCAGTCTGATCCAGCGCCAGTTAATAGTTTTATGATCGGGACGATTCCGTGGCTTTCGTTTAACAGCTATACACCGTTACCTTTGCAGCCACTAAAGACTTACTTTCCGATTATTCAATCGGGACAGTTTAAGGAAATCGATGGTCGCAAAATGATGCCATTATCGTTTACGATCCATCATGCCGTCGCAGACGGCTATCATGTTAGTCAATATTTGAATCGATTGAAGACGGCCTTTGCGCAACCTGAGCAGTGGATCACGATAGAAGCTTAAAGAAAATTATTTCGTATTCGCGTCTAGGTGAATCATTTCCATCATTATAGTGATAAATTTCTGTGACGCATAAAATTGAAGTTACCAAGTAATCCTACCAAGCCCACGATCATTTCGTTGATTGTGGGCTTGGTTTTGCCTAGAATGGTGATATAACCAATACGGAGGCATAAAAATGAAACATATCACAGTTGGGATTGTGGCCCATGTCGATGCCGGTAAAACGACATTGTCAGAAGCGATGCTGTATCATTCGGGACAATTGCGAAAACTGGGACGAGTTGATAAGGGTGACGCCTTTCTAGATCCAGATGATTTAGAGAAGCAGCGTGGCATTACGATCTTTTCCCATCAAGCAAGCTTACAATACGATGATCTTGATCTAACCATGTTAGATACGCCGGGACACGTGGATTTTGCGGCTCAAACAGAGTCAGTCCTTAGTGTCTTAGATTATGCCATTTTAGTCATTTCCGCGACGGATGGTATTCAAGGCTATACAAGGACGATTTGGCGGCTACTAGCGCGCTATCAAGTCCCTACCATGATTTTTGTTAATAAAATGGATGCCAACGGGGCCGACGCAGCTCAAGTTATGGCCCAATTGCAAACGGAGCTTTCGGCTGGCTGCATTAGCTTTAACACCACTGAACAGGAATCGACAATTCCGGCCGCGTCGTATGAAGAAATGGCGCTACAAGATGAAACGGTGTTAGAAGCTTTCTTGGAAACTGGGACGCTGGCCGACAATGTGATTCAAGCACTGATTCGAAAGCGACAAGTATTTCCATGTTACTTTGGTTCAGCACTTAAACTCTCAGGAGTGAAGGCGTTGATGACGGGACTGGCTGATTGGACAACGGAAATGCCGACGACGGCAACGTTTGGTGCCCGCGTTTTTAAAATTTCACACGATGATAAGGGAGAACGACTTACATGGGTACGAGTGACTGGTGGGACGCTACACAATAAGGCAGTTCTGCTGGATGATCAAAAGGCCAATCAACTGCGAGTATACAATGGCGCAAAATATATTATTTCCCAGGAAATACCGACAGGTGGTGTTTGTGCAATTACCGGCCTGACGGATACATATCCGGGACAGGGAATAGGTGCTGAAACCGATGCAGCACGGCCGATGATGCAGCCAGTTTTAAACTATGCGGTAGATCCTAAGGACTATGATATTCATGCCTGCTTAGATGCACTGCGCGAATTAGAGGATGAAGACCCACAGCTACACGTTTCTTGGTCGAGTCACTTACAGGAGATTCGAGTTCAGATTATGGGAACCGTGCAGTTAGAGATTTTACAACAACGATTACGGGATCGCTTTAATCTGGAGATCGGTTTTGGGGAAGGCAGCATACTGTATAAAGAAACCATTACTGCGGCGGTCGAAGGCGTGGGACACTTTGAACCGTTACGTCATTATTCAGAAGTTCATCTATTGCTGGAGTCACAGCCAGCGAATAGCGGGGTTTCTTTCGCAACCAATTGTAGCGTCGATGTACTGGGTAAAAACTGGCAACACCAAGTTTTGGCTAGTCTAAAGGCTAAAGAGCATATTGGGGTGTTAACGGGAGCACCGATTACCGACATGAAGATGACGTTGGTGACGGGGCGATCACATATCAAACACTCCGAGGGTGGTGATTTTCGTGAGGCCACATGGCGTGCGGTTCGTCAGGGATTGATGATGCGGCGTGCCAGTGATCAGTGCCAACTGTTGGAACCCTGGTACCAGTTCCGGCTAGAAATTGGTGCCGATCAAGTTGGACGAGCCATGAATGATATTCAAAAAATGACCGGGACTTTTGAAACACCAGCTGCTGGAGCCACCAATCAGGCCATGGTGGTATTGACGGGGACGGCACCGGTGGCGGAAATGCAAGATTATGCGCAAGAAGTCCATGCTTATACGCACGGTCAAGGCCAGTTAGAATGTTTGGTCGATGGGTACCGACCCTGCCATAATGCGGCTGATGTGATTGCGGCCGCGGACTACCAGCCCGTATCCGACCTTGAAAATACACCAGATTCAGTTTTTTGTGCCCATGGCGCTGGCTATCCGGTGGCATGGGATCAAGTACCAGCGGCGGCTCATCTACCCTATGTTTATACGGCCGATCAATTGGCACATATGAATTAGGTGTAAATGTCCGCTTGTACTTCGGGTTAGGAAGCGTACCATTGATTAAGAACTTATATTTTGTCAAAGGACTTGATGATTAGTGAAAATTGAAGAAGGCTACATGCCGTTTCACGGCTTTCAGACATACTACCGGATTGTTGGTGAACCGAATCCTGATAAGGCACCTCTGTTACTGATTCATGGTGGCCCGGGATCATCACATAACTACTTTGAATTAATGGATGACTATGCTGAAACGGGTCGGCAACTGATTATGTATGATCAGGTTGGCTGCGGTAAATCGTCACTACCTGACGATCCAGTCGTTTATGTAAAGGAAACCTGGGCGAATGAATTGATTGCATTGCGTCAATATTTACACCTAGACGAGGTTCATATGCTGGGGCAGTCTTGGGGTGGAATGCTGGAAATGTATTACCTGACCGAATTTGATCCACAGGGAATCAAGAGCGTGATGATTGATGGTTCTCCGGCTTCAATCAAGCTATGGACGCAGGAACAGCATCGATTAATTTCGTATCTAAGCTACGAGGATCGAGAAGCGATCGCGGAAGCTGAGCGGACGGGTAACTTTAGTGGTCCCAAGTACTTGGCTGCTAACGACCGGTACATGGAACGGTACTGCTGGGATGATCCAGATGAAAATTCACCAGAACCATTGCGGCGGCCCACGAATGGCAAGCGGGCAAGCCTGATTGCGGAAGGGCCAAATGAATTTACTGAAAATGGAACAATTAGTGACTTTGACGTGACGGATCAATTGCACAAGATTCACGTCCCAACATTGGTCACAAGTGGGACTGATGATTTGTGTACACCACTGGTTGCGAAATCCGTATATGATCATATTCCAGGCGCTAAGTGGCACCTATTCGCTAATAGTCGGCACTTGGCGTTACTTGACCAACACGATGAGTTCATTGGCGTGCTTGATCAGTGGCTCCATGATAATGATTAAAAAAAGCCTCAGAATCGGTTGATTCTGAGGTTTTACTATTTAATGGACTGGCCTTCAATGGTGACGCAGTCGCGACCGTGATGCTTAGACTGGTATAAATAATGGTCAGCGCGTTTGAAGACGGCAGTTGAGCTACCGTCTTTACTACGAGCGACTGCCATCCCAAAGGAAGCGGTAATTCGAATAACGGTATCGTCTTGTTGAACCTGAGTATCACGAATGACCTTTTGACAGCCAAAGAGAATTTCTTCCGCCCGTATCCGTTTGGTATCTGGTAAGATGATGGCAAATTCTTCACCACCCGTTCGATAAAATTGATAGTTTAAATTTTGACTTTGAAGGTAGTGCTGGACTCTTGTCGAGATGGTTATGAGCACTTGATTACCAGCTAGGTGGCCGTATTGATCGTTAATTGATTTGAAGTGGTCAATATCTAGTGTGATGAGAACCAGGTTGGGAGATTTAGCTAACCGAGCATAATGTTCATTGAAATCGTATTGAAACATGGGCCAATTACGAGCTTGGGTGAGACCATCATACTGAACTTCATGATTTAGCTTAGCGAGTATTCGCTGATCTTTTTGTTGGTATTGATCGTAATCAAGCAATGCGAGATAGGACCAGATAAAGGCAAACAAGTTAACGCAGGTACCGCTAACTGATAATGCATGCTGGCCGGCCATGTGGTAGGCGACTGCCCAAAATAGGGTGCCAACGATAATCGGAAGTCCTAAGTAGAAAAAGGGGTGTTTTTTTAGGTAGCTTTGGTACCAGCGAATATTATAAACAATAATCATGGTTAGTAGATAGATCGGGGTCGTTATCCAGGTCATTGCACCATCTGAGATGAACATGAGGGTGCCAAAGAGTTGCACGACAATAAATCCTGCGAGGGTGGGCACAAGGATGGTACTGTACACCATAATGATAACTTGCAGGTTAATAAAGACCCAGAAAGTATCGACGGGGGCGTTGGAATGCAGGATTCGGAGCAGCAGTAATATGAGGCAAATATAAATAATTTGCGGGGTATTACGACGAACGGCGCTTAAACTTTTCTTCTCCGCCATATTTTTGCGCGTTCCCGCATCAATTTGGTTGTACACCGTCATAAAGCCTAAAGTGCTGATAATCGTTAAAAAAATATCACTCATAAAATTTATAATTATAGGAAACGCCCCCTTTGTTATCGCCAGCTAAACATGATTAGTATCAGCTAGTTTATACGTATCGTCAACCACCACGGCATCATTAATGATGAAATGCTATAAATGAGTGCACAATGAGAATGAACAGAAGTATATAAAATTAGTATTATTAATTGTCAAATCAAGTTTTAAAGCGTTATAATTTAATCTAATTCTAATAAATTAATAGACTATAAGATTGGAGGCTGGGGGCCAATAAGTTAACTAGCGAGTTTAAAATAATCTTTTTCATTACATATTAAATTAAGTTCTGCGCGTACATATTTTGTGACTGTCACAGATCACGAAAGGAATTGTGAAAAAATGACTGAATTAAAGGAAATTTTAGATGATCGCCCATATGAGTTTGGGTTTCATGATGATATTGACCCAGTTTTTACCACCAATCGGGGGCTTACCGAAGACGTGGTTCGTCAAATTTCTCGCGAAAAAGACGAGCCCGAATGGATGCTGGAGTACCGATTAGCAGCTTTTCACGTTTACGAAAAGATGCCGATGCCGTCGTACGGTCCGGACCTAGATGGACTAGACCTTGAAAACATGAAGTACTATCAAAAAATGACCGACAAAACATACGGAGACTGGGATGAGGTGCCCGATGATGTGCGGGAAACCTTTGATCGAATTGGCATTCCAGAAACCGAACGCCAATATCTGAGTGGGTCGGCCGTGCAGTACGAATCCGAAGTTGTGTATCATCATATGCGGGAAATGTTTGAAGAAAAGGGCATTATTTTTACTGACATCGATTCGGCGCTGAAGGAGTATCCAGATCTTTTCAAACAGTGGTTTGGCAAGTTGGTGAAGCCCACGAATAATAAATTTGCGGCGCTAAACGCGGCCGTGTGGTCGGGAGGAAGCTTTATCTATGTGCCTAAGGGTGTGACGCTTGATCGACCGTTGCAGTCTTATTACCGGATGAATACCGAAGGATCGGGGCAGTTCGAACGAACACTAATCATCGTCGACGAAGGGGCCCATATCGAGTATGTTGAAGGTTGTAGCGCATCGATCTATAGTCGCGATAATCTGCACGCGGCCGTGGTTGAAGTGAACGTTTTGCCCAATGCCTACTGCCGGTACACGACGATTCAAAATTGGTCGAATAACGTTTATAGTTTGGAGACTAAGCGTGCCCAAGCACTAGAAAATGGGGTTATGGAATGGGTTGATGGTAATTTTGGGTCGAAAGTCACGATGAAGTACCCATCTGTTTACCTGAACGGACAGGGGGCCCGGGGCACTATGCTGTCGATTGCCGTGGCTGGTAAGAACATTGATTCCGATACTGGGGGTCAGATGATTCATAATGCCAAGAACACGTCGTCATCGGTGGTTTCAAAATCGATTTCGAAGGATGGCGGTGCGGTGGACTATCGCGGTAAGGTCCGTTTTAATAAGGGATCGGACGGCTCGTTTGCCCACGTTGAGTGCGACACGATCATCATGGATGATCAATCGTCGAGTGATACGGTACCGTTTAACGAGATTAAGAGTGATAATGTTTCGCTGGAACATGAGGCGAAGGTTTCAAAAATTTCGGAAGAGCAACTATACTATCTGATGAGCCGGGGCATTTCGGAAGCGAAAGCCACGGAAATGATCGTCATGAGCTTCATTGAACCCTTTACGAAGGAGTTGCCAATGGAGTATGCCATCGAATTGAATCGTTTGATTGGGTATGAAATGGAAGGATCAATTGGATAAGACAACTAAAATGGACCACGCAGAGATGCGTGGTCCATTTTAGTTACTGAATTCCTAATATTAATTTAATTTCATCGTCCGTTAGTGAGCCCTTATTTTCGGTACCACTGAGAACTTGATCGACGAAATCACGTTTCTTTTCCTGTAATTTGTAAATTTGTTCTTCAATAGTCCCCTTAGTGATCAGTCGATAAACATCAACTTGATTCTTCTGTCCGATCCGGTGTGCCCGCGCCGTGGCTTGGTCTTCCACTGCGGGATTCCACCAGAGGTCGACTAAAATTACGAGGTCGGCGCCGGTTAAGTTTAGTCCCGTACCACCAGCTTTTAGCGAAATTAAGAAGATGTTTTTCTGCCCTGCATTAAAGGCATCCACCATTTGCAACCGATCCTTGGGCTTGGTATCGCCCTTTAAAACGTAAGCGGAGAGGTCGTTTTGGTGAAGATGCTGCTCGATAATATCGAGCATGCTGGTAAACTGCGAGAAAATTAGCACGTGCCGCTCACTATCGACCGCCTGCCGGAGAATTTCATCGAGTTGCTCCAGCTTACCAGAGGTTTCTTGGTAGTCGTCCATGTAGAGGGCGGGGGTGTCACAAATTTGCCGCAGGCGTGTAAGCCCCGCTAAAATTTCAATCTTGTTTTTGACAAACCCGTCGTTTGAGAGGCCGCGGACTTTAACCTGCATCTGTTTCAATTGCGCCAAATACACCGTCTTCTGTTCCTTTGTCATCTCGTTTGTGAGGTTCGTTTCAACCTTTGGTGGCAGATCGTGAAGGACGGTTTGCTTTTCACGCCGCAGGATAAATGGTTTGACCCGCACCGCAATTTCGGCGGGGGATAATTTTTTAAAGGCCTTTTTACTTTGTAAGAGTCCGGGCATCACTAAGGCAAAAATTGACCACAGTTCTTCCGCCCGATTTTCAATGGGAGTCCCAGAAAGGGCAAATGTATTTTTAGGGGTTAACTTACGAAGACTTTGGTTGGTTTTCGTACCCCCGTTTTTGACGAACTGGGCCTCGTCTAGCACCATGTAATTCAGATCCCGGTGTTCGTACAAATCGATATCACGACGAGCACTGTTATAGCTCGTAATAAGAACCTCGATCGTGGGGTCTTGAATCAGTTGCCGGCGATCTTCCTTGGTACCGTCGACGACCGCAACCCGAATGGCGGGGGCGAATTTTTTGAACTCTTCGAGCCAGTTATAAATTAGCGAAGCCGGTGAAATAATCAGGTCAACACGCTGGTCGCTAAGATGATTATTCAAGAAAGTAATCATCTGGAGCGTTTTTCCCAGTCCCATTTCGTCAGCCAAAATACCACCAAAACCGTGTGAATCAAGCATTTCAAGCCATTTTACCCCGGTAATCTGGTACGGCCGGAGCGTCGCGTTGACAGGGCGTTCATGACGGATGTCGAATGCTTCGGGATGGGCGAGATCATGGGTGAGCTTTTGAAACTGAGCGTCGAATTCCGCCGTATCATTCAGCGCAGCCTGAACGGCTAGTGCCTGGGCGGCGTGAAGGTGTACCTGACCGTGGCTAATTTGACCCTGAGCACGAATATTAGTGAGGGCTTTGCTGACTTTTTGCAGCCGATCGTCGAGTAAGACGAGTGAGCCATCAGCGCGGGTAACGTATGGCCGATTCGTATCGAGTTGGTTCAAAATCTGATCAACTTCGGTTTCATCAATCCCGGTAAACGAGAAGTTAACCGATAGCAGGCCCCCGTTTTCACTCACGTTAATTTGTGGTGTCAGCGCTGCTCCGTCTTGGAGTAACTGGTCGAGTTCGTCTGAGGTAGTTACCACCCCGTTGAGCCGGAGATTGGGTAATTCGGCAACGAAAAATTGGTAGAGTGTTTCGGGATCCGCAAAGGCTTTGCGCCAGTCCCGACCGACCTGTATGAATCCCAGAGATTCGAGGTACTGTCGGGCCTGTTGTTCTTTATCAATATTGCGTTGTTGGCTATCGAGTTGATCCGCGTCATAGCTCGGCACCAGTTTGCCATCGTAATCGTAAGCCAGCTTGAGCACGATCGTTTGATCGTCTTTATCGAGGTCAAAATGGGGCTCCATGGTGGCTTCCGCCATTTCCGCGGGGGCATTAATCCGGCCAATTTGAGCGAAATATTTGAGAAAATGATGCAGACTGCCGATTTCCAGATTCGTGAAATGGAGATGGGTATTTTCGAGTTGACTGTCATATTCATAGCCCAGAGCGCCCATTGAACTACCATGAAGTAGCAGATTGCTGATGACCCCAAATTGAAGTGCGGTTGCTTGGTAGAACTGATTGCCGACGATGATGATTCGATCGGCCGGAACAACGGTATCGTATTCTTGGCGGAACGAAAGATCAAATCCGTCATCGGTTTGGTCAACGGTGGCTTCGAAAATAGAGTTATCGGGCTTGAACGGGACGACCTGGACGTCACTAAATGAATGCTCGTCGTATAACGAACTAAATTCAAAGGTGGTTAACTTAGGAATGAGTTGCGCCAACCGTGCTAGCGTTCCCGGATTGAGAAGCAAATGTTTACGGCGCTCGTTTTCGGAGCCGTTAAATTTTTGCGGTTCGATTTCCTGACTCGCTGTCAGCGCTGAGAGAAGTTGCTGCTCCGCTTCCGGAAATACCTTGGGTGAAAGACGGAAGCGCCGTTTACCCGACGTCTGGTAGGTTTCTTCGCGGGCGTAACTCTGCAAAAATTCGGTGGCGTTTGCGACCATGTAAAACTTATGGTCGGCTTGATCGGCCACGCGCAAGCGTATAAAGAAGCGATTTTCCTGGTTTCCCCATGCCTCACCATATGCGCTAATGGTCAAGGTCACTTCGAGTTCTAGTGGCCGAAGACTCCCGCCGTCGAGGGGCTGGAAGTATTGTACTTCAGGGAGATCAAGCTGTTCTAAAAATTGAATGCCGCTTGATTTTTGTTCCCGGTGGCGAGCTATCTTAGGGGCCGCGAATCCAACGTCAGGAGTGTCATCAACCAGTTTGATGTTGGCTGGATTGGTGAAATAAGTCGGCCATGCGTCTGGGTCAGCACGGAGCCGGTTGTAGTCTTCTTTGTGTCGGTAGAGGTACTGAGCGAATTCGGGATGTGCCAAAAGTTGTTGTTCAAACTGCCGACTGGTGTCGACGTAGTCACTGGGAAATTTTTCTTGAAAGTTATCAAATAGATCGACTTCTTGAAAGAGTTTTTCGATTGGGCGGTGCTGTGATTTGAGTAGCCGGACAACTGCCGCGATGTGCTTACAGTAGCCATGATCGGGAAAATAGGGACACTCACAAAAATCGTTGTCGGCATCCACGCCAACCGTGACACCGTAAGGGCTAGTGCCGAACACGGTTGCCTCAACCGCCCGACTTTGGTTGTTAATGTAATCAATGCGGACGTTGCCCTCTTGCGCGATCTTTTTTCCCCGTGTCCACATGATGCTTGGCATAATTCTTTTCGCCATTATGATTGATTCCCCGCTTGTTAGTTAATAGGAAAAGTTTAACACATTTGGGAAGCTCAAGGGTACGGATGGGCACTAGTAATGGTGTTTCACGTGAAACATTTGCGGGTGGTGAAACACAAACGGACCGTGAGTGAGCCCACCGTCCGTTAAAATTAGTGCGTTTTATGATCTCGAATAAGAATCGCGCTGGCTGCAGCACCGATAATCATTAAGATGGCGATTGTCATTAGCGTATCTTGCATGCCGACTTTAAAGGCTGTGTAAACCACGTGTTTCACGTCACCAAAGATGGGGAGCTGTTTAAAGACGAGCGCTTGTTTATTATCAAAAATTTGGTTTCCGGCATACGCACCGGCCTTTTTGAAAAGATGTAATAGTTGGTGACCGTACTGTGCAGGAAGACCGTTAATTTTCAATAAATGGGTCGAAAGATGCTGGTTATAGCCGGCGGTTAATCGAAGCCCTAAAATGACGACCCCAAAGGAAATGCCGACCTGACGGAAAACGTTTAAAATTCCTGATGCCATTCCCGTGTCTTCGGCAGCCACCGCGCCCATGACGGCATTGGAAATGGGAGGACTGACAAGGGCGTTACTAATTCCAAGCAGAACAAAACCGATGATCAAAGCCGTCCACTTGAAGGGAACCTGAACGAGGTGATCGATAGTAAGCACTCCCGCGGCCCCGATTAGCATGGCAATGGTGATCAGCCACCGATTACCAAACTTGCCGGCGAGAATTCCTGCCACCGGTCCGACGACAAGGGCAAAGCCACTAATCCACAGCATGCGCACCCCGGTTTCAAACGCAGAATAGCCCATGTAGTTTTGCATCAAAATAATGAGGTAGGTGAAGCCTCCGTAAAGGCCGGCTCCCAGCGTAAAAGCTGCAATGTTGGCGCCGACAAATGAAAGCGACCGGAACAGTTTTAATTTCATCATTGGCTGTTGTGTGCGTGTTTCAACGATGATAAATAGGATAAGGGCCACCACGGCGAGGGCAAATAAGCTGGCGATATGCCAATTGGTCCAGTCGTACGAGGTGTGATTTTCCTTAGTAATCAGTGCAAGAATTGCGCCAAAGATCATGATGATGCTCAGCAGCATGCCCCACCAGTCGAGCTTTTCATTTTGTTGGTGCTGCGTGTCAGTGATCACGAAAATACCACAGATTACTGCTAGAGCTCCAATTGGAAGGTTAACTAGGAAGATGGAACGCCAACCAAACGCGGCGACCAGTGATCCGCCAATTAGTGGGCCGGCCGCGACGGCTAACCCGACTGCACTACTCCAGATGCCAAGGGCCGCGCCCCGTTGCTTAGCAGGGAAGGCTGCCGTCACAATGGTGAGGGAGAGTGACATCATTGCGGCGCCCCCGATCCCTTGAAAGCCCCGAAAAATATTAAGCCAAAGGCCATCTGTGGCAAGGCCACTGGCTAGAGAGCCAACCGCAAAAATCAGCAGGCCAATAATGAAAACCAATTTACGCCCCCAAATATCACCAAGCTTTGAAATTGGGAGAAGCATGACAGCGTAGACGAGGGTGTAGGCGTTGAGAACCCACTGCAGGGTGGTGAATTTGACATTCAAATCGCTTTGAATATCCGGCAGGGCGACATTGACGATGGTGATATCGAGCATCGCCATGAAGACAGCGAGACTGACAGTTCCCAGTACCCACCATTTTTTTGAAGTTGATTGCATAGGTAAGACTCCTTTGTATTCTTTAGTGCGTCCGAATGCACATATAGTCCAAGAAAAGAGCACTCATTTCCGGTTGAGGGACATCAGTGCTTTCATGTTATCGGCGGTCACCGAAAACTTATCCGCAACGAATTCGACGTTGACTTGATAGTAAACTTCGCGGCCGTCTTTGCGCCGTTCAACTGCCCCAAAGCGATGGAGCATATCGAGATGGCGAGAAATAACGGATCGATTTTGCGGAAAATTTTCGGCAATCGCGCCAATGGTCATTTCGCCATTGCTGGCCAAAAAGACGATTAAATTACTTCGAACCGGATCAAAAACAGCACGGAAAAAGGGAATATCAATTTTTTCCTCGATGAGTTTTTGACAGTCCGCTGGATTATATTGTGGTTTCATCTGCATCACCTGTGAGTATTATATGTGCTTTTACATGCATATGTCAATTTGAAATCGAAGTTATTTGCGTATTTTTGATAACCTATATTGAAAAATATCTAAATAGGTTTGCCGTCACGATCAATAGCATGCTATAATCTATTTAGAAAATATTCTAAATAGGAGGGGTAACCGTATGGCAATGGGAACGACGCTCAAGGCAATTGCAGATCCGGTGCGACGACGAATTTTGGAACTATTGAAGACGCGGAGTTATTCGGCGGGGGAGCTTGCGACACAGTTTGATCTCAAGCAGGCGACCGTTTCCTACCATTTAAAACTCCTGAAGGAAGCCGGACTGATCACGGAACGGCACGAGAAAAATTTTATTTACTACGATTTAAATACGAGTGTGTTTGAAGAGGTACTCGGTTGGATTTATAGCTTAGGAGGGCATGACGATGAGAGCAAATAAATGGCGTGTACTAACCATCACCAGTGTGATTATTTTAGCTCCTATTTTGTACGGGCTCAGTCTGTATGATGAGTTACCTGCCAGAATGGCGATTCATTTTAATATCAATAATCAACCCGACCAGTGGGCGGCCAAGCCGTTTGTCCTGTTTGGGCTCCCGATTTTACTGCTTGCGTTGCAATGGATTTGCGTTCTCATTACGGCTGCTAAAACCAAAACGCAGCCCCCGGCCCCACGATTGGAACGCGTCGTTTATAGTATCGTCCCCGTGATCAGCGTGGTGGTGTACATCGTGACGATTCAGTTTAGTCTCGGTGCAGTAACCGATATTCGGCGCATTATCTTGTTACTGATTGGGCTGGTGTTTATTGCCCTTGGGAATTATTTTCCAACGGTTCCAGTGGAAAGTCAGTGGTATGTTAGTCATCCCCATCCCCGGATCAACGATCGTGATCTCTGGCGCAAAATGAGCCGCCAACTCGGATACGCCTTTGTGGTTGGTGGTATTTTAATGATTGTGACCCTCTTTTTTGCGCCACTAGTTTCGGCCATTTGTCTGGTGCTCGTGATTGGCTGGATTTTGGGTCTTTCCTTATATAGTTGGTACAAGAGTCGCCGAATTTCGTCGTAATTATTAAACGGACGTCCCCGATATTATGGGGGCGTCCGTTTTTTGTAAACACAATTAGTTACAGTTGTGTTGATATATCGCCCACAGTCTGGTTAAAAAATTGTGCAATGTGGGTGAAGGAGGCACTTATCCGTTGTTGCTGAGTTGCTGTGAGGGGGTGCCAGGGGAAAAGGGTGAAATTAATCTTGCGACCCTTAAACTGAAATTTCCAGGTACCAGCAACTTGCCCGTTGATAATCATGATGGGGTTGAGAATGCCATTCAGGGTCCATAAATCAGACTGGTGCTCGGGCGTTACGAGCCACTGTTTGTCCACGTAGCCGGTCATGGTGGTATCATAACCACTTGTTAGGAGCAGTTGATCCGTACTTTGATCGACCAACTCGGCGAGGTGGGTGGCTGAGACTGGTTCGGTCATGTAGAGGCGATATCCGTGGTAGTCAATGGGCACCCACTGCGATTTCAACCGCTCCCAGACAGGGCGTACGAGGGCGGCGCGAATGCCGGCCCATTTGACAAAATCGGCCATTTCAACGGGACCAAATCCGGCGACGTAGCGCGGAATCAGTTGTTCAAGTGCGGCAGTGGGTGATAGCCCGCTTGGCGTAGCCGCGTGAATGACATACTTCGTGGTGCTGGAAGCCGGATCAAAGTAGGCACCGCCCCGATTCGTAATCGTTTGTAAGATGGCGTAGCGGAGCTGATTGGCTAGTGGTTCCTTGGTAGCATCGTCTAAAAAGGCGTTAACCTCCGCTTTGGTGAGCAGTGTCTGTTGCGAAAGGTAGGCTTGGAGATCCGTGGCTAGGTCAAGAATCAACTGTTTTTGTCCAAGGTAGTAGGCAGTCGGTAGCTGTTCGTGTGACCGTGCGGCAATAACCATTTCCCAGTCCGTGTAGGTCAAGAGTTGGTGGGTCCAACGTTGCGCCCAGCTCCGGACAACGGGTTGGCGTTGGTAAGTCTGTTGTAAATCGGCCACGGTGGCGTGCAGGGTACGCAAGGCGATGCCAACCTCTGTTTGACGTGGTTGTTGCGCCTGCATTCCGATCGTTGTGGTTAGGAGTTGGGCGATGTGATCGGTCGGCTGAAACTTGCCTTGATGATCTAGGCGTAGTAAGAAGAGTTCAGATGGTGTCATGGAGGTGTCCTTTCGGGAGAATTAGTGCTCATAGTATAGCACGGCCGTTGATGGTGACGGGGACGATCATAGATAAAAATTGAGCCAACTGATCCATTCGAGTGGGAGTTCTGGTACACTTGATCTAATTGACAATCAAAGGGGGGAGCACTATGAGACTGAGTCGGAGACAGCGACTCGCGATTGTGGGTGGCATTCTGGGCGTTGTGTTACTGGGACTGCTAGTATGGCACTACATTCCGGCGTTACGCTTAATTGGAAGCGAACAGTTTAGCCGTCGGCATTTTATTCAACTATTTCGCGGTCGGGGGTGGGTCGCTGTGGTGCCCATTACGCTGCTAGTGACAGTGGTCACCATGATTCCCGGCGCACCCAGTTCGGTGGTCGCGATTCTCAGCGGCGTGTGTCTCGGAGCCCCCTTGGGATTTGCGGCCAATGTGGTCGGCATTAGTCTCGGCAATTCCATTGGTTCCCGCTTCATTCACCGCCTTGAAGATTTACGGAAGAAGCAAAAACAATCCCGTATTTTGGACGATCTACTGAAAATGCGACACCCGCGGATTGGCGTCATGCTGGGCTATGCCGTCCCGTTTATTCCCAATGTATTGGTGCACTTTGCGGCTGGCAAACTCCAGATTGAACGGCGCTCGTGGGAGTTGCTCATTTTGATTGGGAGTGTTCCGACGGCCTTCTTCTACGCGTTTGGCGGGGATGCGGTTTTGCACCTGAAGCTCAGCCGTATCATTATCGCGGCCGTTGTGATTGGTGCTTCTGCCGGTCTTATCTGGCTTATCCACCGCGATCGAAAAATAACAACGCAATAGACTCATCAGTTAGCTAGTTCAATGAGCTAATTGGTGAGCTTTTTTATGGTTTACGTTGACTTTGACGGCGAAGTTGCGTATATTATGGGCATACAAATGAACGACTGCTCATATGTGCAAAAATGAATGTAAGGGGGTTCATAAAATGAGAAAATACGCACCACTTTGGCTATACTTTGTTGGCCTCGGGCTGTTTTTAATCGCCTTGCTGTTGCCGACATCGCTAAACCTGGTTCAGATCATTTTAATGGTTTTGACAACTTTCGTGGCCGGTTACCATGTGGCTTGGGAAGGCATCGAAGAAACCATTGAATGTACCAAGCAACGTCATCGCGTGACCCTCAATATTCACGTCTTGATGTTTGCGGCGGCCCTCGGTGCCATGGTAATTGGGAGTTTCACGGAAGCGGCCCTTTTGATCTTGATTTTTGCGGGTGCTCATTTTTTGGAGGAGTACGCGGAGAACAAGAGTCGCAAGGAAATTACATCGTTACTCAAGATGGCCCCTGTTGAGGCCCGTCGGTTTAACGCACAGGGTGAAATTGAAGTCGTTGGTGTTAGTCAGCTTGAAATTGGGGATCGACTCCAAATTCTGAATGGCGCTCAGGTACCGACGGACGGAACGATTAGTCAGGGAATTGCCAGTATTGATGAATCATCAATCAACGGAGAAAGTATTCCCCGTGAAAAACAGGTGGGGGACCCAGTCTTTGGTAGTACGATTAACGGTAATTCCACGTTTGAGATGACCGTAACGAAGACCAGCGACGAGACGGTATTTGCGAAGATTATCACGATGGTGGAAGCCGCGCAGGCCTCGCCAACGAAGACGGCCACGATGATCCAAAAGTTTGAACCGATTTACGTTAATATTGTGATTGCTTTACTGCCGGTTGTCTTGCTAGCCGGTCCGTATCTGTTGCACTGGAGCTGGACGACCAGCTTTTATCGAATGATCGTCTTCCTCGTTTCCGCTTCACCATGCGCGTTGGCAGCTAGTGCTGTTCCTGCCACGTTGTCGGGAATTTCGAACCTAGCTCGTAACGGCGTCCTTTTCAAGGGTGGTGCCTTCCTATCAAATCTGGCACAACTCAAGGCGATCGCGTTTGATAAGACGGGCACACTCACGCAGGGAACGCCGGCCGTGACCGATCATTATTTCAGTGACACGGTCGACCAGCTTGCATTAACGCAGGTTATCGTAGCAATGGAACAGCAAAGTAACCATCCGCTGGCTGAAGCGATTGTGACCGGATTCAGTGAAGTGACCGAGCTCCCAACACTGACGTCGGAAAATGAGGTTGGCCGTGGGTTAACGGCACACTTTGAAGGGCACACCTATGTGATTGGAAAGCCGGGGCGGTTTACTGACGTGGCACCGGAATTTCTCAGTCGGTTTGAAACGCTTGGAAAGCAAGGGAAGACGGTGGTGTTTGTCGCGGTAGATGATCAAGTGGTCGGGTTAATCGCGATGATGGATCTGCCAAAAGAAAGTGCCAAGGAGGCGATTGCCTACTTCAACCGCCACCAAGTAGAAACGGTGATGATTACCGGCGACGCCCAGCATACGGGTGAGGCGGTGGCGCAAACACTGTCGATTAAGCGAGCGATTACTAATGTGTTACCCGAACAAAAGGTTGATGTCATTCAACAGATGCGTCAGACGGCCCAGCCGATCGCAATGGTCGGCGATGGAGTCAACGATGCGCCTGCCTTAGCAACGGCCGATGTCGGGATCGCGATGGGTTCGGGAACTGACGTGGCGATTGATGTTGCAGACGTGGTCCTTGTTGAAAATGATCTTTCGCGACTCACGTACGCTCACCGACTTTCGAACAAGATGAACCGAATCGTCATTGAAAACATTGTCATTGCAATGTCGATTGTTGCGTTATTGATAGTACTCAACGTCTTGCAGATTACGGACATTGCTTGGGGCGTTGCGGTGCACGAAGGGAGTACCCTGGTTGTTATTTTAAATGGGCTGCGGCTCCTGCTGGTCCGGCGAAAATAATTTTTCCAAATGAGACGAAGTTTGGTAAACTATGGCTAGTGCAAATGAGGAGAACGGCCTAATGAACGATGATAACCAAAAAAAGAATACAGAAATTGAAATTCCTGACGATACGGAATTACAAACGATTCTCAATGTTTTCAAAACGATGAGTGATCCTACCCGCATGAAAATTATTTTAACCATTGCTAAAAAACCGATCACAGTCACCGAGATTGCCAAAGCATTATCGCTGGAGCAATCAACGGTATCGCACCAATTACGGCAACTTAAACAAGAGCGACTGGTCATTGGTGATCGATCTGGTAAACAAATCTTTTACCGGTTGGCTGATGATCATGTTTTACAAATCTACGCGCTCACGAAAATCCATATTGAAGAAAAACACGCACTAGGGCATTAGTGTTTCACGTGAAACAAAAAAATCCCGGCAGACTAACTGAGTTAGTCCGTCGGGATTTTTGATTACAGCTTACCAGAGATATTCAACGGGATTTTTAATATATTTATCGTAAACGTCACGCACGATGGCCATTTGATCATCGGTGAGCGCTGGTAATTCAGCAGCAGACGTGTTGCGCTCGATTTGTGAAGCCTTGCTGGCTCCCGGAATCACAGCGCTCACGGCATCATACATTAAGATGTAACGTAGTGCGATGCCGGCCAGATTGTCAGTGTGCAAGCGTTCTTTGAGTTCCTGAGCGGCGGTAACACCGGTATGGTAGTCAACGCCGGAGAAAGTTTCACCCTTGTCAAAGGCGGCACCATCCCGGTTGAAGTTTCGGTGGTCGTCTTTTTCGAAGTGGGTGTCGTCGGTAAATTTACCGGTTAAGAGGCCGCTAGCAAGCGGTACCCGAGCTAAAATTCCGACATTGTTTTTCTTTGCGAGGTCGAAGAAGAGGTTGGCGGGACGAAGACGGAACATGTTGAAGATGATTTCAACAGATGAAATGTCGTAGTCCATGGCTTTGATAGCTTCTTCCACGCGTTCCACGCTCACACCATAGTTGAGAATTTTGCCTTCTTTTTTCAAGTCATCGAGGGCTTGGAATGTTTCGGGCGCATAGTAGGTCATGATGGGTGGGCAGTGTAGCAATACTTGATCGAGACTATCGAGTCCCATGTTCGTTAAGCTTTCTTCAACATACCGCCGTAAAAATTTGGGACTGAAATGTTCTGCCGAAAGCGGCATTTCTTTGCGTCCAATTTTCGTGGTGAAGTGGACGTCGGGATGCTTTTTAACGAAGGCGCCCACGGTTTTTTCACTGTGACCGTCTTGGTAACCGTCGGCGGTATCAAAAAAGTTAACGCCATGATCGTAGGCGGCTTCGAGGGTTTCCTCGGCGTCTTTAGGATCAAATGGGGCGCCCCATTTGCCTCCAAGTTGCCAAGTGCCAAGTGAGACTTCACTGATCTTAAATCCGGTTTTTCCTAATTGACGAAATTCCATTATAAAAACTCCTTTATGGTAATTTGACTGGTTAATTGTAGCGCTTGCATTTAGTATATACGTTGAAGTATGCTTCAAGTAAAGTAATTAATCAAGAAAAACGGAGAATTAAAGAATGGAAACTTATACGATTACCGAAGTCGCTAAAATGTACGACTTGGCACCCTCAACGCTACGCTATTACGAACGGATTGGCTTGTTACGGGATGTGGATCAGGAGAATAATCATCGAATCTACAATCGACAACATCTGGACAAGCTGAACAGTATTTTGTGTTTCAAAAATTCAGGAATGTCGATGAAAGAGCTACAGGTGCTGTTGCAGTACAAAGAGACCGGTGATGATCTCAATCAAATTTTAGACCTGTTGAATGAGCATAAGGAAAAAGTGGAAACCCAATTGGCACAGTTACAAAAATATCAACAACACATTACGCAAAAGGTGGCCTTCTATTCCGATATTAAAACGGCGGAAGAACACCACATGACGTTACCGGACTGGAACGATTATAAGCCAGATTATGAGGTTTAATGATTATATACAACTAATAGTAGATGAAATTATGAGAACATCATGAGATCCGCCGATAAATTGTGTTCACCCATAATGAAGATTGCTAAAATAACGAAGTTAGGATTGCATGTTCAATCCAGTTTAGTTATGGGTGGGAATAAAAATGATGAATAAAAAATTAAGCGGCCGTGACATGCTGTTTATTGGTATGATGCTTTTCGGCATGTTTTTCGGTGCCGGAAATTTAATCTTTCCGGCCTTTGTTGGGCAGGAAGCCGGTACTAATTATTGGCCGGCACTAATTGGGTTTCTAATCTCAGGCGTGGGGTTACCGCTTTTAGGGGTGGCGGCTATTGGGATCACGAAAACCAACGGGGTCTTTAGCCTGGCACATAAGGTCAATCGAGCCTACGCCTACGCGTTTACGATCCTTTTATATCTTTGTATTGGCCCGCTCTTCGCGTTACCGCGATTGGCATCGATCTCATATTCGGTGGGGCTAACCCCCTTTGTGTCGGTACATCATCAGGGTGGCGGACTGTTACTCTACTCGGTAATTTTCTTTGCGGTGGCCTGGTGGTTTGCCCGTAAACCATCAAAAATTATGGTATACGTCGGCAAGGTACTCACACCTGCATTTCTTATATTATTAGGCATTTTATTACTGATGGTTCTGATCAAGCCGTTGGGGCATGGTCAGGCAGCAGCTGGGAGCTATGCGAGCGTCCCACTGGTGGCCGGATTTACGGCTGGCTACTCAACGATGGATGCGCTAGCCGCACTAGCATTTGGCATTATTGTTGTGAACGCCATTAAGGGCCTCGGTGTGACGCAGCCTACACAAATTGCCCGCGATACGATTCGGGCCGGTGGCTTAGCAGTCCTGCTGATGGCGGTCATCTATGGCCTGTTAGCCCTACTAGGACGCAACGCTCTGGGACCCTTTGCCCGCGCTGAAAACGGTGGCCCTATTTTAGCCAACGTGGCGCACGCATACTTTGGTGATTTCGGTAACGGGCTGTTAGCGGTGATTGTGATTATTGCCTGTCTCAAAACGGCAATCGGATTGATTACAGCGTTTGGGGATACATTCAAGGAACTATTCCCACGGGTGCCGTACCAATTGCTGATTGGAATTGCCAGTGTGGTGCCACTGATCTTTGCGAATGTCGGGTTGGAGCGGTTATTGGTAATTTCGACACCAATTTTATATTTTATCTATCCGTTAGCAATCACATTAATTTTACTCGGACTACTGTCGCCAATTCTTGGTGAATCGCGGTGGTTATTCGGAACCGTGACCTTATTCACCATTTTTCCAGCGATCTTTGACGGCCTGAACGCCATGCCAGCTAGTTTGCATACTGGTTGGGTAGCGACACTATTGCACATTGGCAATTGGTTACCCGGATTCAGTATGGGGCTAGGTTGGACAGTCCCAGCTTTGATTGGGTTAGTACTGGGACTCGGATTACAACGAGTCTACCGTCAAACAAGATAATTAATATTTAGCACGATCAACGAGGAGTTTGTTGATCGTGCTTTTTTGTTATTCTAATCGTTATATGCTGCTGATGTTAATAGGATGAACAGTAAATGATGTTGAATAAACGTTGATATAACAATACGTAAAAGGGTTTACTTTTTTATTGACACACCGATATAAAACGCTTACATTTAAATTGCTGCTGAGTGATTCAAATCAAAAAAGGGGAGTATTTAGATGTTGAATTTGGTGAACAAGCATTTTGGAATTAAGATCGTCACGACGTTTGCTGGCTTATTAGCTGGTGGTGTAATTTTCGGAAGTCAGGCACCGACGACTCAGGCGAGTTCGAACAAAACGGTGACGATTTACCTGACCCGCCATGGAGAAACGACTGGGAATGTGATGAGCCGGGTCCAGGGATCTAGTGATTTTCCACTGACTAAAAATGGAATTGAAGTGGCTAACGACTTGGGTAATGGCCTCAAGGGGGTTCATTTCAAGAGTGCGTATACTGGCAATCTGACGCGTCAGGAAGTCACTGCCGATCACGCGCTAGATCATTCTGGCAACGATCAAGTTAAAATCCATACAACTAAAAACCTTCGTGAAGGGGGTTACGGAAGTTTTGAAGGCGATAGTATTCAAGCCGATAACAATAAAATTGCCGGTGTTTACGGTTATGCGAACGGCGATGAATTCATGAAGCAAACGGGTAAGGATTACTGGAATAAGCTTCAGAACGCCTACTATAAACTGGATCAAGAAAACTCACAAAATACAAAATTAGCCAAAAGCGATCGGGCTGAAAGTTCAACCCAAGTTCAAAATCGAATGCAAAAAGAACTGACACATATTGCCAAGACAACCCAAAAAGATGGGGGTGGTAACGTGTTAGTGGTGAGTTCGGGAATGTCGATTAACGAATACCTATCGACATTGAATACCAAAAAGTACACGGGAGCACCATTGAAAAATGCAGCCGTTACGAAGCTAGTTTATAAGAATGGCCACTTTACTATTCACGGCGCCATTGGTTCTTTGCACTACGTGAACAAGGGTGCCGACGAAACCAAGTAAATCGCAATTATTCAGCTCAGCGGCATATCTGTGAAATGTCGTTACCACGGTTGTCTGTTCGACAAACCGGCAATCAACCTGCGGCATTTCTAAAAGCTCATCGCTTAGGTGATGGGGAATTTAAATTTACACACACAACACAGAAGCGTTTGATCGTTGATCGGACGCTTTTTAATGACGATATTTTTGAACGGTATCATAAATACCGTGGTCAATAACGGAACGCAGCAAGATTAGTGTTTCGGTGAGGTTAATATCATCTGTGCCGAGAACCCAGGTTTTGAGGGTGTGAATCACCATTGTAATGAGGAGATCACTGAGAATAGTTAATTCGGTGTTGGGTGTTTCATGCCGGAGAAAAAGTTGCTGAAAGTGTGAACTCATTTCTCGTTTGAGGCGTTGCTCGAAAGATGGCATGCCGTGTGGACCAAGTAAGATACTGAGAATGGGGCGGTTAGTCTCAAAAAAATGGGCTGCCTGTGCCAATACCTCGTCATTGAGTTGAGCACTGCTTGGCGGGGCTGGCCGGGAGGTGATGGCTGATAGTACCTGTTGTTCAATTTGATCGAGAAGGTCGTATTTGTCATCGAAATAACGGTAAAAAGTACTTCGATCGAGAAAGATCGGCGTCACCAGGTCGTTCACGGTAATCTTTTCAAAATCGGTTGTCGCCATATTATCAAGTAGCGAGTCAATAATTTGCTGGCGAGTATGATCCGTTTTACGAGTATATTTCATCAAAATGCTCCTTTTTGTTATTTATCATACAGCAAAATCATATATTGTGTTGGATTTTCAACATTTCGTTTTATTTTGTGCTGGGGTCTTTCTCAAAAACCGATTAGAATAAATTCTCGTTATCTATATACGAGGAGGGAAAGCAATGAACACAACTAATCATTATGATGTCAACGGGAAACCCTATCATCGTGGACTAATGCTAGCCTTGTCGCTGTTTGCAACTTTTGCTGCAGCACTAATGCAGACATCACTCGGCACGGCCTTACCACGGTTGATGACGGTGTTTGACATCAATTTATCAACCGCACAACAAGCGACAACTTGGTTTATTCTGGCAAGCGCCATTATGGTACCCATTTCATCATTTTTAATTAAGAAATTTTCGGTTAACCAGTTATCCATAATGGCCTATATCTGCTTAGCATTGGGAGTCGCAATTTCAGCGTTTACACCGGCACAGCATGATATGTGGCTACTCTTTGTATTTGGTCGAATCATTGCGGCCTTGGCCGTAGGGGTGATGATGCCACTACTACAAATTATTATTGTCAATATTTACGACGCGCAAGAACGTGGCACTGCGATGGGGCTGATGGGACTCGTTGTTGGGATGGCACCGGCACTCGGCCCAACTTTGACAGGGTGGATTTTGGATCAAAATCACGTCATTTTCGGTTTAACGATTTCTAACTCATGGCGGACGATATTTTATCTGCCACTGGCCGTTATTGTGATTGCAGTGGTGTTATCTCCATTTCTAATCAAAGATGTGATCAAAAAAGAAGATGTATCGCTCGACTGGCTATCACTCGTTTTATCCAGCGTCGGGTTTGGGCTCTTCTTACTGGGATTCACGAATGTTTCGTCAGATGGTTGGGGAGATCTTGCAACGGTGGTCAGCCCGATCATGGGGGGTGTTTTACTCATTGGTCTGCTTGTTTGGCGCCAGTTAAGATTAGAAGACCCATTTTTAGATGTACGGGTTTTTAAGTCTAAGCGTTTCACATTGACCACCCTCGCGATGGTGCTTTCGACAATGGCGATGATGGGGGTAGAAATGATGCTTCCCACCTATCTACAAAATGTTCACGGATTATCGGCATTAGATTCCGGTCTCACCTTATTGCCGGGTGCCTTATTGATGGGCCTGTTTTCGCCAATTGCGGGCAAGCTCTACGAAAAGGCCGGCATTCAGCGGCTAACAATTGCGGGATTTAGTATCTTAGCAATTGGGACGATTCCGTTTGCCTTCATCGATATTTCGACAACGACGCTTACAATTGTGGTGATGTACGCACTACGGATGATTGGTATTGCGTTGGTATTGATGCCACTGACGACTGAAGCGATGGCTGCTTTACCCATTGAAAAGGCAACGGATGGTACGGCGGTCAATAATACTGCACGGCAAGTGGCTTCCTCCGTGGGGACTGCAATTTTGACCTCGATTACGCAAAACGTCATCAATCAAAATGAACCGGCAAAACATTTGAAAACATTGAATCCACTCAAATATGCGGATCAATATTTGAATGCGTCGATGGACGGATTTAGAGTGGCCTTTATTGTTGGTCTTGGTTTTGCGATCTGCGGGTTAATATTAGCCTTTTGGTTGAAAAGCCATTCACAACGAGTAACTGATGGGGAGGGAGCAGCATGATTATTTGGGTTATTATCGCGCTGGCATTGATCTTAATTGGAACGATAACGCTGATTAATGCGCGAGCGTTGCGTTGGATTAGCAGTCTCATTGTCGCTGGTCTACTGCTACTAGCCGTTGGCGCGGTTAGTGCGAATATGTCATCGCACTGGGGCATGCGTGTTGAAACAATTACGCATACCAAAAGAATTTACTCGGCTGGCAGCAAGCAGTCGCCCGTGAGCCTCCTCATCACAAAGCAGGTTGGGACGATTTCAGGCCGGTATGTCATGATGTATAAAACCCATGCTGCCGACGCTAAAGCCGCCGCGCACTTTGTACCCGATACGGATGATACGATTAATGCTGTTAAACAGAAGGCAACGTATCGACGGCGTAACGTTAAGCAGGCAGCGGTGACGACAACAACCAAAAAATGGGTTTGGCAATCCAAAGCAGCTCAATTTTGGTTGCAGGTGGGTGACAGCCACAACCAACTAATTAGTCGACGTTCTGTTGTAACTGTGCCACGGGAGACGTGGTTAGTATTGACAACTTCCCAGGCAAAACGCTTGGGCGCTGTGCAAACAAAAATGACGACGAATCAAGCGCAAACGGCACAATTGAAAGTTGTAATTGGGCAAAAGGTTGCCCAGTATCAACAACAGCATCCAACCGCGAGCCAGCGGCAAATTGAACAATACACAAACCAGCAAACCGCCAAAGTAACGATTCAACAACTTAAAAAATTACTCGACTAGGAGATTAGTGACCATGCCAAGATTCTCAGCTAACCTATTTCCCGGGAAATAGACTGGCAACCGTTCTGAGCTAGTATAATGAAATTAACCTTGATACGGTACAGTTAGGGATGGTGATAGAGATGAAAATTGGAGATCAATTAGTTTTGGCACGAAAACGCCAGCAGTTAACTCAACAACAGGTGGCCGATCAAATTCATGTTGCACGGCAGACAATTTCGAGTTGGGAAACCGGTCGAAGTTATCCGGACATTGCGAGTTTAATTACTTTAAGTGAACTCTATCATACGGCCCTTGATGATTTGTTGAAGGGGGATCAGGCAATGATTGAGGATCTGAAGAAAAAAGAAGCAGAATTAAAGCAGTCACGGCAAATTTACTGGGCGTCACTAATGGTGGATATTCTGCTCGTGATTGTGCTCGGAATGGCAGTGTTAAAAACGCGATCTTTTGAGTTAGGGTCCGGCCAGATTTTAATGATTAGCATGATTACTCTCGCTAATTTAGTGGTTTTGATGAATGCGACGAGTCGGTATCGTCAGTTGACTAAGCGGCAACCGGTCGCGGCAAGCCACTATGGCATCACGCTACTAATCATCCTAATTTTGGTGAATGGCGTCGCGATATATTGGCGAGGATTGGATGCATGGACGGCTGGGGTCCTTACCGGCACTAGTGTGGCGGCCGTGGTCGTATGGCTATCCGCGTTGCTCGGGCGAAATTCAAAATAATTTTAGGCTCGTTAGTTCTTGTTAAAGACAGGAATTAACGAGTTTTTTTAGTTCACCCGTTGACTTTAACATATGTTCAACTTGTAGACTGAAGGTGTTATTAGTTGAAAGGAAGTTAGAGCACAAATGAAAAAAACATGGATGATAACAGGTACATCGACTGGATTTGGCCGGTCACTAGCAACTTATTTAGCGCAACAGCCGGATATTAATTTAGTGGCGACTGCACGTCATACGGCTGATCTTACTTATTTAGATCAGTATAATCGGGGCCAAATTTTGAAACAGTCGTTAGATGTGACGCAGCCTGAGCAGATAGAACGAGCAGTTGGTAGCGCAATGGAACAGTTTCAACGTGTTGATGTGCTGGTGAACAATGCTGGTATTGGGTACTTTGGTAGTTTTGAAGAAAGTGATCTCTTAGATGCGAAGCAAGTATTTGATGTTAACGTTTGGGGATTGGTGAATATGACTCGCACGGTTTTACCGGTGATGCGACACCAAGGCACAGGAACCATCGTTAATTTTTCATCAATTGGTGGCTTATATTCATTTCCAACGCTGGCTTTTTACCATGGTAGTAAATATGCAGTGGAGGGGATCAGTGAGACGATTGCCAAAGAAGTGCAAAATTTAGGAATTAAAGTCATGCTGGTTGAACCAAGTGGGTTTCGTACTGATTGGGCTGGTCGCTCCTCACATAAGATGCTACCAACACACAGCGATTATGCGCCACTTAAGCAATTTATTGAAGATAATGAAAAGGGGGCGCACCATGAACCCGGAGATCCCGATCGTGCGGCACGCATTATTTACGATCAGGTTATGAATCATCAAGCAACGTTGCCGTTGCGTCTTCCTCTGGGAAAATTTGCGGTTGATACGGCCATTGAAAAGTATTCGCAAATGGAGCAGTTGTTTCAGGCCAATTATGACTTATCTGTTTCGGCTGATCAGCGCGAGAAGTAACCAGAATAGTGCTGGAATGATCAAATTCCAGCTTTTCTTTTAGAAAGTAGTTAAACTTGAATTAATATTAAAGGAGCTTAAGATAATGACAGAGATGGATAAACTAAGAGCAGGCGATTGGTACTATTTTTTAGATGCCGAGGTTGCTACACAAAAGGCGCGGGCCGCAAGACTTTGTCAGGAATTTAACCAAATTTCGGCCACTGATCCGCAACAACAGACCGCTAAAATGCGTGAAATTTTGGGATCTGCTGGCAATAACCTTTCAGTTCAGGCAACTTTTAATTGTGATAATGGTCAAAATATTCATGTTGGAAATGATTTTTTGAGTAATTACAATCTGACAATTCTGGATATTGCACCTGTTACAATTGGTGATCACGTTATGATTGGTCCCAACGTCGATATTTATACGGTTAATCATCCGTTAACAGCGCAGGGACGGCGAGATTATTTGGCCCGAGCACAACCAGTCACGATTGGAAATGATGTTTGGATTGGCGGAAAGGTCACGATCAATCCTGGAGTTACCATTGGGAATAACGTGGTGATTGCTTCGGGGGCGGTCGTGACCAAAGATGTTCCAGATAATCGGGTTGTTGGTGGTGTCCCCGCGCGCGAATTGGAAAAACTGGTGGAATAAAGGAGAAATGAAACATGTATTCAATTGGAGATGTCGCCAAAATTATGGGGATTAATACCTCGGCTTTACGTTTCTATGATCGTCAAGGATTGTTACCATTTGTCGCTCGTGATCAAGCTGGCCGGCGAGTGTTCAAGCAAAATGATTTGAACTTTATCGAGGTCATTGACTGTCTTAAAAAAAGTGGTGTTCCCGTAAAAGATATTGGGCATTTCATTCAGTTGTGCATGCAAGGCGATGGGACGTTGAAAGCCCGTTACGATTATTTAGATAAAGAAGAGCAGATGCTGCAGAACCGAATTGTGGAAATGCAACATCAGCTCGCTTTTTTGCGTTATAAAAAATGGTACTATAAAACTTCGGTGGAGGCGAAAACAGAGGCGATCCACTTTGCACCGGGAACCAAGAGTGTTGATGAGAGGACGAAGCAGCTCTATGATGAAGAACTTAAGCATTGTACGGACTTACGTCAGCTAATTGACCTCCCCAAAACGGATAACCAGGATGATATCGAGTAACTAAAATTGGAATCATTAATGGTAAATGCGACGTAGACAAGGATCTGTATTAGTACTGGTAACGATGATTGAACACGATCTAAGTGACGTGTGATCGACAATTTCCGCAAATCGTGACGAACGTCTTGTGTCACGGTTAGTGAACAGGTAGTATTCTATTATGTAAAAATCGGGTTAATGAGGGATATGACCCTGATAATTGCGGACACTAAGCGTCACTATTGGGAGGACGACACATGTTAGACGAAGAAAGTAAGGTAACCCCAGCCGAGATTTGTGGGTGGAACTGGGGCGCCTTTATGTACAATATTTTTTGGGGTATTGGTAATAAATCGTATCTACCCCTGCTGTGCTTAATTCCAGTTTTTAATTTAGTTTGGATTTTTGTATGTGGTTTTAAAGGCAACGAATGGGCTTGGCAAAAGGGCAATTATCGTGACATTGAAACGTTCAAAGCGGTTCAGGCAACGTGGAATCGCGCAGGGCTGTTTCAATTCTTACTGGCCATTGTCGGTGTACTGTTATATGTTTTCGTGTTTGCAGCAGCGATTGCTTCACTTTCGAGTGCCTATTAAAAAAGACGTATTAGTTGGTTTGAATGCCGGCTAATACGTCTTTTTTGTCGCAAAGGTGGGGATCTTTGCAAGGAGTTTAGTTGAGAAACTATTGACGAAATAAAAAAGTGAGTATATACTCACTTTAAAAGGTGAGTGATTAATCACTTATATCGAAAATGGAGGAAGAGCAATGGCAAATGCAATTATTGAATTAACTCATTTGGTGAAAAAGTTTGGGAAACAAACCGTGCTGGAAGACATTAATTTGACTGTTCAGTCCGGTGAGATTGTGGGCTTGATTGGGCCATCGGGTGCTGGTAAATCAACGGTTATCAAAACAACGTTGGGGATGGAAGTCGCTGACGGTGGAAGCGCCAAAGTTTTCAATGAGGTAATGCCGAATCGAGAATTACTGAGTCGAATTGGCTACATGGCCCAAACAGACGCGTTGTACGAGTCACTTTCAGCGCGGGAAAATTTAAAGTTTTATGCCCAAATGAAGGGAATTGCGAAGGATGAGATCAAAACATCGATCGCCCATGTTGCGCAGGTTGTTGATTTGACAGAGGACTTGGATAAGCGGGTCACGAACTATTCTGGTGGGATGATGCGACGTTTATCATTAGCCATCGCGTTGCTTGGTAATCCAGAACTATTAATTTTAGACGAACCCACGGTCGGGATTGATCCTGCTCTGCGGCGTCAAATTTGGAAAGAACTCAATCACATTCGTGACGAGGGCCGTTCAATTTTGATCACGACTCACGTGATGGATGAAGCGGAACTGGTCGATAAGGTCGCGCTACTACTCGGTGGTAAGGTGATGGCGTTTGATCAACCAGACGTGTTGAAAGCACAGTATGAAGCTAAGTCGATTGAAGACGTCTTTTTGAAGGCGGAGGGGGTCTTATAATGCGTACAATTGCAATTATGAAGCGGGTACTGAAAGAGCTATTCCGCGATAAAAGAACGTTAGCGTTGATGTTTGTTGCACCGATTTTTGTATTATGGCTGATGAGCGTTATTTTTACGGCCAACTCAACGACCAGTGTCGATATTGCCACAGTCAACGTTTCCAGCAGTTTGAATACAACGCTAGGGGATGTGAAACACGTCGACGTGCATACTTATAGCACGCAGGCCAAGGCCAAGACGGCACTAAAGGATGATAAGGTGGACGCCATTATTCACAAAAAGGGCAGTGATTACAGCCTGACATATGCTAACACGGACTCAAGTAAAACCTCAGCCGTGAAAATGGCCTTTAAGACGGCATTGACGGCTACTAATGTGAATGGTATGAAGCAGCAATTAATTTTGGCGAAGGCAACCATTGCTAAATTACAAAGTACGCTACCGGCCAGTGCCCAGGCACAACTGGCAACGACGACTAGTCAGACCAACCAATCAACGGCCGCAACGCCTAAAATTACCAACCACTACGTATACGGGGATGCTGATACCGGCTTCTTTGATAAGATGTTACCAATTTTAATGGGTTTCTTTGTTTTCTTCTTTGTCTTCCTTATTTCGGGGATGGCGTTGTTAAAAGAACGGACGAGTGGAACGCTTGATCGCCTACTAGCAACCCCCGTCAAACGGTCTGAAATTATTTTCGGATACATGGCCAGTTACGGTATTTTGGCGGTGATTCAGACGATCGTGATCGTATTGGCAACGGTCTGGTTACTGGGGGTCGAAGTTGTCGGTAGTATGATTGGTATTATCGTGATTAACCTGGTTTTGGCACTGGTCGCCCTCTCATTTGGGATCTTCCTCTCAACGTTTGCACGGTCCGAGTTCCAGATGATGCAGTTTATTCCAATTGTGGTCATTCCACAGGTTTTCTTCTCCGGCATTATTCCGATGGATTCCATGGCTAGCTGGATTCAAGATATCTCGTACGTGATTCCAATTAAGTACTCCGGGGATGCGGTGACGGCCATCATGATGCAAGGAAAGAGCATCCTATCACTAGGATTAGATATCGGAGTTCTATTGATTTTCTTGGTCGTTTTGACCATACTGAATATTAACGGTCTCAAGCGTTATCGAAAAGTTTAAGGGATGACAACACATGAAACAGGAAATTTTTGCGAGCTATAAGGATTGGCTCAATGAACAAAAAATGCCAAAGGGCAAACGAGCTGCACTGCTGGCGGCACTGGATCTATTTGCGAAGAACGGTTATGACGGCACGGCCACGATGGAGATTGCCAAACAAGCCGGTGTCAGTCAGGCAACTATTTTTAAGTATTTCAAAACAAAGGATGATTTGCTAAGGGCCATCATGATTCCGTTTGTAAATAATTTGCTGCCGGATTATAAGGATGATTTTTTGGATGCCATTCCTACTGAACCGACTATTCGGCAAATGGTTCATTTTTTCATCAACAACCGGTACGAATTTTTAAAGCAAAATTCGGAAGCCATCATGATTTTCTTCAATGAAATCATTACTAATGCGGAAGTACGGACGCTGTTTATCCAATTTGCCCAGCAAACGGAACCACAATTTCTAGAAGTCATTTATGCTAAGCTGACACAAATTGGAACTTTACGGTCTGGAATGACGCCAATGGCGGTTTTTCGAACCATTGGGGGGCAATTATTGACCTACTTTTTCCAGCGAGAAAAGTTATTGCCATTTGTCGCCGCCGATGAGGCCGCAGATCTGGCTTTGATTGAAACGATTGTTGTGCATGCTATCAGTACTGAAGAATAAGGTGTTTCACGTGAAACATTGTGCCTCAAAAAAGCTCACCATAAACGGTGAGCTTTTTGAGTGATTACTATTTTCCAATTTGGAATAGGTTGTGCCAATAACTGAATTGTTCCGACTTAGGTCGCTCTGTAAAATTAATCGTATTGAGAAAGAGGAGGAACAAAGCATGCCAATTGGTGTAATTGTCAATTCGTTATCGATCTTATTCGGAGGAATTTTCGGTGCGATCGGTGGAAAATATATGAGCGACGACTTTAAAACGAATATTAACATGATTTTTGGTGCCTGTTCGATGGCGATGGGGGTATACGCAATTGCCCCAATGAAAAATCTGGCAGCCGTCATTTTTGCGACCATTATCGGGACCGTTTTGGGACTGGTCATTCACCTTGAAAAACATGTCAATAACGGTGCGATGGTGATGCAACGAGGAATTTCAAAGGTCATCAAAAATACGAATACGTTAATGTCAGATATCGAATTCAGTGCCGAACTCGTAACTGTGATTGTCCTATTTTGTGCTAGTGGAACGGGAATTTACGGGTCACTAACGGAAGGAATGACGGGTGATACATCGATTTTGATTTCAAAATCTGTGTTAGATTTTTTCACCGCAGCGATTTTTGCGACTAATCTAGGATACGTGGTGTCCGTTATCGCGGTGCCCCAGTTTATCATTTTTGGCGTCTTGTTTGGCATCGCGGGATACGTTTACCCATTGACGACTCCCGCAATGATTTTAGATTTTAAAGCGGTCGGTGGATTGCTGATGCTCGCAACCGGATTTCGCATGATTAAGGTTAAAATGTTTCCAACTGCAGATATGATTCCAGCGATGATTCTGATTATGCCTATTAGTTGGATGTGGACGACTTGGATCATGCCTCTGTTATAGGATTATCTTGAGGCTGATGTTGTTGGCAAAAATCCCAGAATAGTTGGGTCGCTGTTGTATGATGATCTTTGCGTTTCACAAATGCGAGGGTGCTTGTAACGGTCTCTTCGAGTGGTCGCATGACAACGGACGGGAAGTCGTAAAGATCCATTGATTTTTCCATCATAATGGAAACACCCATGTTGCGATTGATCATATCGAGAATTAGGTCAATCCGCTTTCCTTTGTAACTAATTTTCGGCGAAAAACCGGCCTGTTGAGCCATTGCAAGGATTGGATCGTACAATTGGGTCAGTTCATCGAGCAGTAAGAAAGGATCATTTTTTAACTCTGTTATGTTGATGGTTTCCTTTTGAGCTAGGGGATGCGTTTTGGGAAGGACGACCACAAACTGATCGGTGGCACTGAGCAGAACTTCATATTGGTCCGGTAGTGGTGTGAACAGCCGCAGAAAAATAATGTCAGCTCGTTTCTGATCAAGTGCGTTGATGAGTCCTTGCCCTTCGTCTTCCGCAAAGGTGAGATTAATTTTAGGATAAGCCTTTTGGAACGCGGGCATTAAATTAAAAACTTGATAACGAGAGATGGACGGAATAGCCCGAATATTTAGGGTGAGCTGTTCATCTTTTTTGTGTTGTTGGAGTTGGGTTAATAATTGTTGCTCATCCGCAATTATTTTCTGAGCGAGTGGTAGTGCGAGTTGTCCGGCCTCGGTGAGCGTAATTTGACGATGTTCACGCGAAAAAAGTTGGGTGTCGAGCCCCTTTTCTAGGGATTGAATATGCTTAGAAACGGTTGCTTGAGTGATAAACAAATTTTCCGCGGTTTCGGTATAGTTCAGGGTGTGGGCGAGGTCGATAAATGTTTTGATTTTACCGGTATCGATAATGGGTCACCTCCATATAGCATTCATTATAACCTATTTATTTTAGTGAAAAGTGGTGTTGGCGTAGAAGGTATGCATCAAGCTTTTCTCGGTAATAATTCTAAATAGCGGGCTGCTTTGGGCATATTAACGTCAATGTCATCATTCGGTCGCCGTCCGCTGGGCCAGCAGTGCCGCCAACTTGATGGTCGTGTTGCGGTTACGAATGCTGACGAGCTTGTAGTACGGTTCCGGTAACATTTTGGCGTAGAGCGCGCGGGAGTAATTGACTTTTTGTGGCGAACTCCAGAAGATAACGTGCGGGGTGATGGTAATCTGGTCGTACGCCGTCGCCTTGGCCTGGATCAGCGCGTTGTACTCGGGTTGGTATCCCGGTAGCTTGAACAGCGCGTTGTGGCGAATGTCACCGGGGGCACCCCACCAGTCGGGTGCGGCGGCTACGAGTGACCGGTAGGTGGCACTGGGGATGACGGTAAAGCTAACGGGCCAGTCGTAGTTGGCGGTCAGCACCTGGGCAACCTGTTGCATGACGTCGGGGTGGGTGCTGGTGAAGAGCACGTTACCGCTGTTGATGTAACTTTGCACGTTGGTGGCTCCCGCCGCCGCGAGCTGGGCGCGCAGGTCGGCCATAACGACACGACTGTTGCCGCCGACGTTCACCCCGCGTAGTAATAATAGGTAGTCCATAGCTTGCCTCGATTCCGGCAACTGCAGTGGCAGTCACCTTAAGTTACTGTGAATTATAGTCATATTGTGCGTGCACAACAATGGGTATGCGTGTTCATTTAGATAGATAGAACGGGCACGCTTGGAAAATTGATTCTGTAACTTAAAAAGTGACTAATTATGCTAGAATCCGTTTACATTTTTATGCAAAACGCATATGCTAATGACTAATATTGTGAAAATGCGGAACAGGAGATGCCTAATTTGAGTTTACTAATGTTACTATTACCGGCGCTAGGATGGGGGCTTTTACCACCAATTGTGTCAAAAATTGGTGGTCGGCCCGCTAACCAAATTTTTGGAACGGCCCTCGGACTACTAATTGCTAGTATTGGGGTATTTGCGGTTGTGCATCCAACAACGGATGCTAAAAGTTTTATCATGGCGTTACTCGCAGGGGCCTTTTGGATTATGGGGCAGGTCGGCCAGTATATTGGCTATCAAAAAATTGGTATTTCCCGAACTATGCCGATTTCAACTGGATTCCAATTAATTGGAACGGCATTAATTGGTGTTTTTATTTTTGGTGAATGGTCAACAACGGTCCAACGAATTGCCGGAGTTTGTGGCATTATAATGTTAATCATCGGTATCTGGTTTACGTCAATCACAGATCAATCGGATGGTAAGGGCAGTCGCGGTGTTATTTTACGAACAATCATCATGTTATTGTTTACGACAATTGGATATTGTATTTATGAATCAATTCCTAAAGGGTTAGAAAACTCAGGATTGGCAATTTTTTTACCTGAATCTTTGGGGATGTGTCTGGGTGTTATCGTGTATCTAATTTTTAGTCATCAACTCGATGCATTTAGGCAAAAAACGAGTTACCTGAATGCAATCGGTGGTCTGGTATTTTCGATTGCGGCCGTATCATATATTTTTTCGGTGCGCGATAATGGCGTGAATACTGCCTTTATTGTTTCTCAAGTTTCTGTCGTTATTTCAACATTGGGTGGGATGCTCGTAATGCATGAGCATAAGAGTCACCGAGAGATGGTCTTGACGGTGCTGGGATTAGTCTTAATTATTGCAGGAGCATTTACGACATCGCTATTCTAAGTGATAGTTCCACGTGAAACATATTTTGAATTTAAAGGGGTCCAATCAGTGATTGAAAATCAAACGCTTGCCTTCGATCAAATCGAAGAAAATGAAACCTATCAAAATTGCCATTTTACTTTTTCTAATCGGCCGATTCGCTTGATGGACGTGACATTAAGCGGATGTACCTTTGATCAACAGGATTTTAGTACGGGAGAATTTGTCGATTGCCAGTGGATTAACTGCGAATTAGCGAATACCAATTTTGCCAACTGTGTGTTTTACGACAACCGGTTCACAACGTGCTTGCTGACGGGGGTTGATTTTAGTAATAATGACTGGAAACAGGTCGTGGTAGAAGCGTGTAAAACCGACTATTTTAATGTTTCGGGTTCTCGATTAACTAACTGTCAATTCAACCATAGTCACATGATCGCATCTTATTTTCAAGAAGTGACCGTCAAAAAAGGACTCGTATTTGATCACTCGGAGATCGATCAGACCGATTTTACGGGAACTGCAATGACTGGAATTAATTTGGCAGATAGTCAATTTAGCGACTTAATGGTTACGCCGGCGCTCCTACGGGGGTGCAAGATTAATGCTTATCAGGCAGCCTTGTTTGTGGCCCTGATTGGGATGGAAGTTGTGGACTAGTAAAAAAACGTGTTGACAAGTTTGAACGCGTCCATTAATATAAACGCATGGACGTTCAACAACACTCAAGGGAGGCCTCCTCATGAGTCAAACCACAGTTAAATTAATGCAAGAATGTGCGCCGGTTTTTAATCTATTGCAGGATCACCGCCGCCTTGAAATCTTGAATATTTTGTTTGATCATCCCGATCTCAGCGTTTCTGAACTGGCCGCATCGCTAGAATTATCACGGCCGGCCGTATCGCACCACCTAAAATTGATGCTTGACCATCAACTGGTGCGTGTTGAGCAGCGGGGAAAAGAAAGATACTACACTGTCAATTTGTCACCATCGCTAGAGTTATTACGTCGATTAGTGGCATCACTCGAAAAGGACATCTCGTAATAGATGTCCTTAACTTAAAATCAATACGTTCACACGTTTAAACTCGTAGAAAGGAATTAACAATGAAAACCTATCAAAATAATGCCGCTTGGGGCAAAATTGCAGCTTATTTACCAAAGAATTACCAATTCAACCCGACCACGAAACCGGTTGAAGCATTCTGGGAATGGCATAAGAATCAAATTCATCTAGATACATTTCGAAATCCAGATGCGCCAGTTAAAATTATTTTACTGCATGGTGTTGGGACTAATGGCCGGCAGATGTCGACGATCTTAGGTAGTCCACTTGCGCAAGACGGATTAGAAGTGGTTTCGATCGATATGCCATTGTATGGAATGTCGGTGATTAATCAGCATGATCCAGTGACCTACGCCGATTGGGTGCAATTGGGCAGCGATTATGTTGATTACGAACGGCAGCGTGATGATCGGCCGATTTTTCTTTACGGGCTATCTGCTGGTGGAATGGAAACCTATCATGTGGCAGCCAAAAATCGGCATGTTGCTGGTATTATCGGCATGACGTTTTTAGATCAACGAGATCAACGCGTTCGAAACCGAACAGCTCATAATGTCTTTTGGGGCCGTTATGGGACACCGTTAGCTCATTTGTCGGTGCAATTGGGATTGGGGTCGCAGACAATTAAGATGGCGACGTGTTCATTGATGTCAGCACTGTGCAATCAACCGGGATGTCAGGCGGAATTGATGGCTGATACTACCTCGGCAAGTGCTCGAGTTCCCTATGCTTTTTTGGATAGTTATATGAACTATGTCCCCGATATGGAGCCGGAAAATTTTGATGTTTGTCCCGTTATTCTGACCCAGCCAGGGATGGATCGGTGGACACCGTTAGAATTGAGCACCCCATTTTTGGCTCGGCTACAACATGTAAAAGTCGATCAGGTTATTTTGCCAGATGGCGGGCACTATCCGGTAGAAGCCCCCGCACTGGCGAAGTTGCACGAAGCGACATTGCACTTCATTCAAGCTAATCAAAATGGATAGAACGGGCTTCGGAGAATCCGCACGAAAGATTGTCAAAAAAACTGCCGTCATTTCAAAGTGAAATGGCGACAGCTTTTTGATTGATCGCAAAATTAGCGATTATAAGAATGATGCCCGATTAGCATCATCCATGCACATAATAAAATTGCGGCCGGAACTAGGATACTCAAAAGATGTAGCCAGGGAGCAGTAAGGGCAATTAAACAGGCCCCGAGGCCAAAAGTTAGCATGATTGCACCAGTGGCCTTCAATTTTTGAAGCGCCTGAGAATCGTGATAGACAAGTGCATCAATGGTTGTTTCAGCTAATGTCCGCAGGTTGCCGGTCATCATCAGTGGTGTGAATGGACCGCCATTGAGGCGACGAAACTCTTGCAGCTCTGCCGCCGCAGCAAAGGACAACAGGACGGTCACTAGTACGCTAGGCACCAAGTTGGCTACCAGTGCGGTCAGAAGTAGCAGGCCGCTTTCATAGGCCAGCACCCACTGTTTTCGAACGGGATCGGGTTGCGTGAAACGGGGCTGCCTTTGCCATAGGCGAATGAGGATCGTTCCCACAAAAAAGGCTAAAATAGAAATAACATAATGAAGACTGGTACTAAAGTCGCCTTGGCCCAAGTTAACACCCAGCAAAATTAAGTTCCCGGTTTGTAGTCCGGCAAAGACTTCACCATGAAAGAGATACGAGTACGCATCAATGCCGCCAGCGGCCATGGTGAGCAGTGCCCCGAATGACGTTTTTTCGTAAATTGGCATAGATTGATTCATCAGAATTCCTCCTGAAACGTTATTGTACCACTATAACACTGGCATAATTGGGATGCACTAAAGCATGCTCGGGGCAATGTGATCTACGTTACGGGCGCATTGAGTTGAATAAGGCCGGCGGTGGCACCTAGTTTGCAGTTTCGGATTTAGCGATGAGAGCTTCGCAGGCGGTAATGATGGCGTCGGGGGTTGGCATTGGATTGTGAAAGACGAGATCGTAGGTGTCATCTTTTGGCTTAATGCGGTTGACCCCGTAGGCTACGCTGTTGGCGGGGACGTCCTTGGTGATGATGGCACCGGCACCGATGACGGAATTAGCCCCGATAATGATTGGACCCAGTACCTTCGCGCCATCCGAGATGACGACGTTAGGACCAATGACGGGATTACCCAGGTTTTCCCATTGGTTGGTGATCTTGTTGAACTTCATGTTTGAACCGATGGTGACGTTTTGGTAAATCACGGTGCCGGTATCGATTTTGGCAGCCGCAATGATACATCCCTTCGCATGATGCGCAAACATGACGGATGGGTCGATGTGAACGCAGTTGATTTCACAGCCATAATCGTGTTCTAAGCGGGTAGCAGCTTGCTGACGAACGGCGGGATCGGGATCGAAACAGTTTTGGTGGAACAGTGTGTTGAACTCTGACATATAAATCATCCTTTCAAGGTTAGTGGTTAAAGGTTACCAGCACGCGACCACGACTGTGTGAATCGTGTGCATAGTGTTGAGCTTCCTTAGTTTGAGTGACGGGAAAAATACGATCAATTGGTGCAATGAGGTCATGGGTAGCGAGTTGGCGAATAAAAGTTTGATAATGGGCAGGATCAAACTTTTCGTGAACAAATTGGAATGGTGTGTGGGAATCATAAGTCATGAGCGCGATGGAAACGATACTGGCATGACCACAGTGCGTGGTGATGGCGTCTAGCAACGCGGAACTACCAGCGATGTCGATGATTAAGGGATCGTCGAGCTGCGGCAATGTTTCAGGCGTATAACTCGTGAGCGCTGGTAGTTGTTCATGGAAGTAAGCTTGACTACTAGGCGAGACAACTGGGTACAGATGATGCGTGGTTGGACGGAGCATTTGTAGTAAGTACAGGCCGATAACCGAATTGGCCCCAGTAATGATGATGTTGGTTGCAGAATGTTGCTCAATGGCTTCTTTAAGGGCGAGGGCCGTTCCGGGTCCGGCAGTTAGTGCCGCCGCACTTTCATCACTTACATCATCTGGGAGTGGAAAAATAAAAGCTGGATTTTCGGATAGCAGATATGCGCTGTACGAACCAGTGGGATTCATGACTAGGACGCGATGGTGCAGCAAGGCCGCATCACGGTCGCGACCAACAGCGACGACCTGACCTACGGCACCGATACCAATCGTTCGTGGCAGGCTGGTGAGTTGTTCGCTGGTGGCATGGGCGTTGGTTTCACGTTTCCAGTCAGTTGGTACGACGGGTAAAGTCGTTACTTTAATTAGAACGCCGTGGTTTGTAAGCTTGGGCTGTGGGATATCGCGGTAGACTAAGCCGTCGATACCGTTAAAATTGGTTTGCATAATGGCAAGCATAGGGGTCTCCTTTTGAAAGTAAAAAATTGATTAGTTTGTTTCTCTGGAAACAATATTATCATATAATGTTTCCATGTCAACAAAAAATACTTAAAAAAATAACCAGGATGATCAAAGTTGATGATCCTGGTTACCATTATTGAAGGTGGTGCTGTTCAATTTCATGATCGAGATGTTGGTTATAACGGTCTAAAAAGGCGAGGACTGTCTGTAACTGAACGGGATCGGTTTGGTCGAAAACAGGTTGATCTCGTTGCTGAAATTCTTGATCGAGTTGTTCATGCGTCAGGAACACGCCCCGTCCCTGAGGGGTAAGCCGAAAGTAGATTTCTTTTTTATTATCGGGTTTCTGGTAGCGTTCGATGAGTTCGCGAGCCATCAATCGCTTGGTGAGCTTACTGACGGCTCCGCGCGTTACAAACATGGCATCGGCAATTTTGGTGACGTTGACGTCCTGATGTTTCCCGATGAATTCGATGGTGTGCACCTCGGCGGGCTTAAATCCCTTGAGCTGAGTTTCAAGTTGGGACTTACTGAGCAGTGTGATTTTATCGAGGAGGGTCGTTAGACTGGTACGAAATTGTTGCTGGGCATCCATAATAAATGAGCTCCTTTTGGTGTAATGACTGAAGCTAGCATAGCAGAGGTTTGTTTCCAATTCAACATTATTGTGCGGCGGGTGCGTGGCGTTTAAGAAATTGAACGACCTCGTTAGCGGCAATGGATAGTTGCTTGCGTTGGCTGAAGGCAATTGAAATATGGCGGGTTAATGGTGGATCAAGGGGGACCGTTTGAATATGGTAATTGGTGCGTCGCGTGATCATTTCGCCGAGAACGCTGATTCCAAGGTGATTTTCGACCATCGCCATGATGGTGTAATCGTCTTGGGTAATGTATTGAATATCGGCGTGGATATGGTGCTGCTTGAACAGTTCCAGTACACCCCGTTTTTCGCCCTCGGTGAGCATGATGACGGGGTGCTCTTCAAACCGTGCGAGGGGGAGGCTGGTGTAGTGGCTGAGTGGACTATCACTGGGAACGATGGCGAGCATGTCATCATCAATAAAGGGGATGGTGGTGAGAGCTTTTTTGGTTGGCAGCGCGACAAAGCCAAAGTCGACGGTACCAGCAAGAATCCACGATTCAATCTCGGAGTAGTCACCAGTGAGTAATTCTAAGCTGATATGGGGATAAGCTTGTTTGAGTTGCTGCATGAGGGGAGCCAAAACAGCGGTTGAGACGCTGGAAAAGGTGCCAATGCGGACTAGGCCAGTTGTCAGGCCAGTCAGGCGGGCGGCCTGATCATTGAGTTGCTGAAAAGCGGTGGCGAGCTGTTGGATATAGGGGAGTAATTGGGACCCGTCGGATGTTAGTGAAACACCGTGGTGGTTGCGATTTAAGAGGGTCATCCCCATCTCTTTTTCCAAGGCGTTGACCGCTTGGCTGACGGCCGATTGCGAATAGTTTAGAAAGGTGGCTGCCTTGGAGAGACTTCCCAGTTCGATGATTTTTAGAAAAATAGCGTACTTATTCATTAGCGATCCTCCCAATAATATAAGATAATCTTATTTTATAGTTCAGTATTTTCATCTTCACTTATTTAACTGAGTATAGCATACTGGGAAATACATAATTATTACTTTTAGAAGGAGTTCCTACATATGTCATTAGCAAAAGTTACACACTATTTTCAGCAGTTTAATTTGCAAGATCGAATTACTAAGTTTGATGAGTCCACGGCCACGGTCGATGAAGCGGCGGCCGTTTTGCACGTCAAAGCACGACAAATTGCGAAAACGATGGCGTTTAAATTAAAACAACGCGCTGTGGTCGTGGTAACGGCCGGCAACGCACGGGTTTCTAATCCGAAGTTTAAGGCCATGTTTGGCGAAAAACCGCACATGGTTCAGCGCGATGTTCTGGAACAGACAATTGGTCATCCAGCTGGCGGCGTGTGCCCGTTTGCACTTCAAGAAGGGGTGGACGTTTATTTGGACGAGAGCTTGAAAGCCGATGAAATTGTTTACCCAGCCGCCGGCACGGCGAATACTGCCATTAAATTGAGTCTGGGCGAGCTTGAACAGTACGCCCATCCGCGTCAGTGGGTGGATGTGGTCAAGGATTCTGAGGGACAGCAATGAGCCGCAGGAGTGCCTTCTGGCTGATGTTGATCGTGACCGCAGCTTGGGGCGCGTCGTACATGTGGATGAAACTAGCACTCACCGGGGTCGGACCACTATCGTTAGTTGGGTGGCGGTTTGGCACGGCTTTTCTGGCCACAATCATCGTCTTTTTTCGGGTCTTACGGTGGCCGACGAAGGCAGAATGGCGGGTCAGTCTCATTATGGGAACGATGCTGTTTAGTATGTTTGCCCTTATTATGCTGGGGCTAGAAACCACGGATGCTTCGACCGCTGGATTTTTGATGAGTACGACGACGGTATTTGTGGCTGTATTAGAAGCGCTCATTCACCGGACATGGCCGCGGCCGATGACGATCATGACCATTCTCGTCGTCATGGTCGGATTGTACCTGCTGGTGATGAACGGTGGCGGGCTTAAGTTTAGCGGTGGGGCGCTATTTTGTTTAGGATGTTCGATTCTCTACGCAGTCTATATTATGTATTCCGGCCGACTGGCCCAGCGCCAATTAGCAACGCTGACTGTCAGTGTTTGGCAACTGGGCGTGGCCGGTGTGGAGGGCCTGGCGTTAGGCGCGTTGGTCGATGGTGTCCAGTTACCGACGACGGTTGGCCAATGGGGAGCAATTTTGGCGCTTGGTCTGATCTGTAGTGCCTTTGGATTTGTCGCCCAAACCAAGGTGCAACACTATTTACCACCGGCAACGGTGAGTTTGATTTATACGCTGGAACCAATTTTTTCGGCGTTGTTTGCGTACTTGATGCTGCACGAAATTATGACTACTCGTCAATGGCTGGGGGCCGCGTTAATTTTCTTCAGTGTCATGGTTTCTGAACTGGTTAAGATTCATCGGCCAGCTATCCATCAAAATTAAGCCTTTACTTTAAGCGCGCTTCAAGCGTTATGCTAGGACGGTAGCGTGGTAGCAGATACTTCTGCGCTTCATCGAACTAGGTCTAATGGCTGTGATCTGGAGAAATTAAATGGGATTTGAAACCGATTATTCGATTTCAAATCCCATTTTTATTGGTGGACTGACACAGTGGTTTTATATCGTAAAAGTGCAGAGGAGACACAAAAAGCCTGGTGATTTCAATTTCACCAGGCCCTCTCTTTTCGGTATCAGCTAGTTAGCCATCCGGTCCGTAGCTGATGCCTTAAGACAATTTCCATTTGCCAAAAAGCATCACCTCCTTTTTTGATTGGCTCAAAGATACACCGGTTGTCGGGGGATGTCAATCGAAAGCCATTAAGAAACTTGAGGCAGGTGGGGCTTGCCAAAAAAGTAACCCTGAACATACTTAATACCGAGTTCATTAACGGTTTGCATATCCTGTTCAGTTTCGACCCCTTCCAAGATAAAGAAGAGGTTTTGATCGACCGCGATGTCATGCCAGAACCGGATCCGTTCGTTCATTTGTTCGGTATCGTTGTCCTTACGGAGATTTTGGATCGCGAATTTAACGCCGGTCACGTACGGCAAAATATCCTTAACGAGTTCGTACGAATTATCAGAACCCACGTCGTCGATTTCGATGTAGACGCCGCCGTCATGATAAATTTGGCTGATGGCGCGCATGGTGGCGAGATTGGGAACTTCAATAATTTCGACGACGAGCACGTTAGGCCCGTCAGCCGACTGGTTGAATGCGACTAATTTATGGGCAATGGCGGAATCTGCGAATTGCGACATGGTGAGGTTGATGCTCAGCTTGTGCTCGGGATTGGTTTGTAGCACCCGCTTCATGAGGTCAATTTGGGTATCGACCGAAATATCAAAGCTGGGCGGGAGGACCCACCGTTCGTGGCTCTGATCATAGCGCCGTAGTAACAGCTCATTACGAAAGAGCGTGTGGTCGGGAACGTTGACGACGTGCTGAACAAAAAAGGTATGGGTGTTTAAGATCTCGGCCTCTGAGTTGAACTTAGGCAGTACCCGTCCTTCGATGGTAATCGAGTCACGGCCCGCCCGTTTGGATCGGTAGAGATTTTCATCGGCCCGTTTGTACAGGTCCTCGACGTCTTGATCGGTCGCAATAATTTGCGTGACCCCCACGGAAATTGTAATGTCGATGCGCTGATTATCAAATTCAAAGTGGGATTTACGGACGGTATCAATACAGTTACGCAGGACTGCGGTGACATCTTGTGGTGTGTGATCGAGAAACACGAGGATGAATTCTTCGCCACCGGTTCGATAAAGTCGAAAATTAAGCTTTTCTTCATCCAAGACGTCGCTAATTAATTTGGCGAAGCCCACTAGGACGTTGTTGCCCGCTAAGTGGCCGTAGTTATCGTTAACCTGTTTGAAATGGTCAATGTCGATCGCCACAAAGGTGAGGGGGGTATGGTCTAGTTTCGCGTTTTGAAAAATATCGGTAATTTCATGTTGGTAGCTGGCGTAGTTTTGGACGTCTGTGAGCGCGTCGTAGTTGACCATTTTTTCAATGCGCCGGTTTTCGATGATTTTAGTATGCGTATCTTTTTGATAACGAAAGGTGAATACGGCCATAATCGCGTACATGATTAGCGCTTCAAAGCGAAGCAGTGGGGTAACCATCATTCCCGCCGAGTGGTAGGGAATGGTTAACCAAAACACGATGCCAGCGGCCAGCGTGGTTCCTAAAAAGCCCGCCGCGTTGTAGTGGAGCTGCTTTTGCCACAGGCCGATGATGGCGGCGACCACCAAGACCCCGACCATGCCAATCAGGTAGCGCCAACTTTCAAAGGCGCCCATGTAGTGCATGGAGACAATCATGGCAATCCAAACTGCGCGGATTAAGTATTCTCCGATATTGATCCCGTCATCAAAGAGTGACAAAACTAAGATGAACAAGCCAATGTTATGGTACATAACGGCGTTGTTGCCGACAACGTAGCCGATAAAATGTAAAATGCTACCGATTCCCAGCGCCGTAACGGTAATGGCGATTCGACTGAAGACCTTACGGCGCCGACTGATGATCGTATTATGAAAGGCATTTTGCCACAGCCCGGTAGAGAAACTAAGGTAACCGGCGGTAAAAAAACAAGCAATCACCAGTTGTACAATCCAAACGATCAATGGTGATTGCGCAAATTTCATGTAACTCATATCCATTATTAAGTAATCCCCCAACTAACAGCGCACTATTCAGCATTGTACAATGCGCATCCAGTTCTCCCAGTGAACTAATTAAACCGGCTAACTTTTTAATAGTATCCATTAAAAAGTTAAAGATTTAAGAATACAACAATTGTAGACCAGTTAACACAAGGTGAAAAGACCTTGCGCTCATAAATATCTCATATTTTTTTAATTAATAAGTTGATGATAAAAACGCCGTAGCTCAATGATAGTATGAGCTGCGGCGTTTTATAAAGCTGACATTGAATTCATATTAAATGAGTTATTAACCCATAATAGGGCGTTAATGGTTATCAAACGAATCGATTTTGATCATTAGATAACATGATCGTTATAACGATCAGCATTTACTAAAGTTACATGTTATTCGGCTACCGTGGCGGATTCAGGAGTGGCAGCTAGCTTATGCAAGCCGATTCCGGTGATTCCACTCAATAGTGAAATTACGGGGCACAATAGGTTAAAGAAGGCGAATGGAAGGTAGTCGATGGTGGGCACGCCTAAGGTGTTGGCGATGAAAACCCCGCCGACGCCCCATGGCACGAGGTAGTTGATCATCGTACCGCCATCTTCGAGCACCCGTCCTAATGCGGAACGATCAAGGCCACCAGCAATAAAGGTTTCCTTGAAGGAGCGGCCAGGAAGGATGATCGAAAGAAATTGTTCACCGACAAAAATGTTGATCCCGATGCAGGCGGCGAGGGCGGCGCTGATCAGTTTAACCGTGCTAGTTAGTTTCGTGGCCAGAGGGATCATCACGGCACTAATGAGACCGAAGTTGACGAGCAGGCCCCCAAGCGAGAGGGTCAGCACGATCAGGGCCACGGTCGGCATCATGCTAACGATTCCGCCTCGCGATAAAAGCAGATTTACCTCGTCATTGGTTGTTTTGGCAACGAAGCCATTGGTGATAATGGCACTGGCTTTGGTGATGGATAAATGTGGATTATCAAAAAACATCATGATTGCGGAAACGAAGACGTTGAGCAGCATCGTTGGAATGGCAGCCATCTTAAAGGCGGCACAAACGAATACTAGAATGATCGGAATTAAAGCGATAATTGAAATGTTGAAGTTCTGATTGAGGGCGGCCACGGTGGTGTTAATCTTTGCCATATTAGCATGGTTGTGGCCGATGCCGAGAGCCGCAAAGGCGATGGTTGAGATGGTGGCGGCTGGAATTGTGGACCAGAGAATGGTCTTCATGTGGGCGAATAAATCGGTGTCGACTACCGCGGCGGATAGGTTGTTGGTTTCGGACAGGGGCGAGAGTTTATCACCAAAGATTCCCCCAGCCACAATACAGCCGGCCACCAGTGCGGGGTTAAAATTCATGGTAATACCAATGCCGAAAAAGGCGATCCCAACCGTTGAAACAACGGTGAAACAGCTTCCGACGGCCGCACCAACAAGGGCGCACACGAGAAAGACGGCGGGAAGAAACCACTGAGCGCTGATGGCCTTAAACCCAATTACCATCAAGGTGGGAATTGTGCCGGCGGCAATCCAAGTACTGATCATGGACCCGATCAAGATGAAGATCACAATGGGGATGATCCCCTTATCAATCCCATCTTTGATGCCGGCATTGATATTGTCCCAAGTGAGACCCTTAAACTTGGCCCAAAAAATGGTGACGGTAATCGCAAGAAGCACCGGTACCTGTGGAGAAAGGCCTAATCCGATTACCCCGTAGCCCATGATGGCCAAAATGACAATTAGGACAATCGTCGCCTCACGTAAACTTAACTTAATCTTTTGCATAACTAATGAACTCCGTTTCTCTAAATTTGGGTATATAAAAATCGTCCCTATCGCAATTAAATGCAATAGGGACGATTAGACTAGACCGTGGTACCACCCAAATTGTGTGTTCTTTATCCACTACGACACGGACAGGCTGCCCGGAATTTTAATGTCGCATAAAACACACCACTCACTAGAAGATAATGGATTCTAGTTATTAACCATCGTCATCGTATTACGGTATTTCGCCTCACTTACCCTGATTGGTTCGCAGCAACCACCAACTTCCTGACACCCAGATAAGGAACTACTTCATGTAATTTGACTTTAAATATTTAGTAGCAGTATATAGCGCCAAAATCAAAAATGCAAGTTTTTACAAAGTTAAAAACTGATTGTTATATCATGGATAACTAATAATTATTTTTTTTCAACTTATTATTGGTGGCCTACTCGTTTCGATTAAACGACTTTAATCTAAAAAAATGCGTTTGAAGCTGATCTGCTTCAAACGTATTTTAGTTAACTGAGATAGTTCAGCGTTGCCGTTCCAACTGCCTTACCGGCAATTAACAGGGCATCTTCATTCATAAGAAAATCGGGACTGTGGTGGGGATGGTTAGCGCCATCAGATGTTTGACAGCCAACGTAGAAAAAGGTACTTGGCGTATCTTGTGCAAAGTAGGCGAAGTCTTCAGAAGGATCCTGCGGGCCACAATCGAAGATTTTAGTAACTTCCGGTAGTTGTGCTTGCTTGATGCTATCGATGGTTTGGGCCGTGAGGGTGGGATCATTGAAAAGCACTGGATAGTTATCGTCGTAGTCGATATCGGCATGGACACCAAACATGGCTTCCATGCCATGGGCAATCTGCTCGATTTGATGCCGAACGGTGGTCCGGGTGCTTTCTTTCATGATCCGGACGTCTCCTTTTAGAGTCACACTTTCCTTGATGGCGTTGAATGAGCCAACACCGTCGAAGGAACCGATGGTCACGCTGGCGGTATCAAACGGATCAATCCGACGGGAGACTACTGTTTGTAGAGCGGTGACGAAATAAGAACCTGCCACAATTGCGTCGTTGGAAAGGTGCGGCATTGAGGCGTGGCCCCCTTTACCGGTAAACGTAATCGTGAAGTTTCCCCGACCAGTTTGGGTTTCGTTTAGATGGTACCCAATCGATCCGGTGGGCATAGAAGTCATGACGTGGACGCCAAGAACGTTATCGACATCGGTTAGGACACCGGCTGCGAGCATTCCCTTAGCACCACCGGGAGAGACTTCCTCGGCTGGCTGGTGAATAATGCGAACACTACCTTTGAGTTGGTCTTTTAACTCAATGAGTGCCTTGGCGAGCACCATCATATAGGCGGTATGGGCGTCGTGCCCGCAGGCATGCATTACACCGGGATTTTGAGATTTGAAGGGTAACTCATTATCTTCTTGAACGGCCAGAGCGTCGAAATCGGCACGTAAAGCCAGTTTCTTTCCGGGATGACCACTATCGATATCCACTGCAAATCCGTAGCCTTCACCGTATTCAGTGACAGTGCAATCAAGGTTCTGGTAAAACGCTTTGATGTAGGCGGCTGTCTTAACCTCGTGGAACGAAATTTCGGGGTGTGCGTGTAAATGACGACGAATGCGAATCATTTCCGGTTCGGCGGCCTCAAGTTTGTGCATTAATTCTGTTTGTAGATCCATTATGATCATCCTTTCTTATTTGACGTGGCAAGCCAGCGTTGTAACACGGGTTTAAGTTGGTAAAAAATCGCTTCGGCAATCACGAAACCAACGGCGAGGGCCATCGCGATAGTCAGAGTTTTGAGAAGATTTTGTTCGGCGCTGCCATTGAGGCCGAGCGTAAAATCTTTAAGGCTCATGTAGATGATGGCGCCGGGAACTAGGGACACAAGGCAGGGAATGTAGAGGAGGTTGACGGGCGCTTTGATCCACATAGCAGCCGCGTTGGCGAGCAATCCAATCGTCACTGCCGCAAGCAGATTGGGCATAATAATGTTGCTGGTCAACTGACTGGTTATTAGATAAACGATCCAAGCAATTGCACCGGTCAATCCAGCTGGGAGGAGGGTGCGACGGGGGACGTTGGTAATGATGCCAAAGCCGACGGTGGATAAGAAGCTAAAGATAAAGCCAATTAAAAGCCGCAATTTAAGCGCCTCCCATCAGTAACCGGGCGAGGGCGCCGCCAACAATGACGCCAGCGCCGATGGCACCAGCCACCATGACGGCGTCAACGGCCCGAACAAGGCCCGAAATGGTATGTTTACCAATAATTTCGCGGAGTGAATTAGTCACGGCGACCCCGGGAACTAGTGGCATTAGGGCACTAACAATGATGTTGTCAGCACTATTGGCGAGTCCACTGAGTTGCAGCCCCACAGCTAAGCAGCCAATCACTAAGCCCCCCACACCGACGCCAATGTAGGGTGTTTGGGAGTGGCGACCAATCCATTGGGTTGCAAGGTAGCCGCAGATACCGACGATGAGGGCAAGGCCTAAGTCAGACCAAGTAGCTTGAAAAAGGAGCATGGGTGCGACAGAGACTAGTCCGGCGCCGAGAATTTTTTGCCACCATGAAAAGTCGATGACCCTTTGATCAATGGCGGTGACCCCGGCTTTGAGTTGGTCGTAATTGATTTGATGATTCGTGAAGCGGCGTGAGAGGGTATTAATCTCATCGACCTTTTGGAGATTAAAATCCCCAGTGCGGACCTTTACTAAATGGGTGGTAGGATCGCTATTTGAGTCCACGAAGATTGCAGTCATCGTTGCATGACAACTGAGATCGATGCCGGCGGCCTTTCCGATGTATTCGACGGTGGTTTCAACCCGGGGTGTTTCAGCGCCGTTTTCGAGCAGGATTTTGCCAACTGTTCCACAAAGATCGATGATATCCGTTTGAATTGTTGCGGGCACACATTTCACCTCCAAAACAAAAAACGGTCCCCTGCTAAGTATCTGCAGTGACCGTTTATGAATGCCGTATTAAATTAACAAAATTCATTATAAGACTAAAGAATCAGATTTGGCAACCAGAACAGGTTAAACGATGTTAGAAACGGCCTGGTAAGTTCGCTAAGGTGTATTAAAAATGCCATTTTTAGGTGACTTTGAAATTTTTTCACGAGTGGATGACTAGTAACCACGCGGTTTTAACTAGTTATAATTTAAAATCATACCGTTAAACGCGGTGTAAGTTGTATAATTATAATCAACCACTCACATTAACGCCAGTAAATGTTAATACATTAAAAAATAATGTGATTAAAATTGACGATCATGGGAGTCGAACTACATAGTATTGGACAAGTTTTCTGTTGCTAAGGTCAATTAGTTAATATGCCGAAGCGAATATACATCAAAGGAGAGTATTAAAATGACATATCATTTTTCAAATCGTGTTCCGAAGTCGGATGTTGATCCCGTGGGTGACATCCTAAAAGTTGCTGGAGATCCAAAGGTCATGTCGTTTGCCGGCGGATTACCGGCTCCCGAACTGTTTCCCGTGGAACAAGTTAAAAAGGCGGCTGATGCGGTCTTTGATCAAAAAGGGCGGGCAGCCTTGCAGTACGGATCATCTCAAGGGGTTCCAGAGCTGCGTCAAGTCATTTTGGACCGGGTCAAGGTCGAAGGTATTGAAACCGATGCCGACCATGTGATGGTGGCCACCGGCTCACAACAATCGATCGACTTGACCGGGAAGATGTTTTTGGATGAGGGGAGCGTTGTGATCGTTGAGGATCCAACGTACCTGACCGCCGTTGATGTCTTTCGCTCGTACGGTGCCCGCTTTGTGGGTGTGGCAATGGATGAAGAGGGGATGAAGATGGACGCCTTGGAAAAGGCACTCCAAGATAATCCTGAAGCACGGCTTATCTACACGATTCCGACTTTTCAGAATCCAACTGGTCGGACGATGACACTGGCCCGGCGGCAAAAATTATTGGCACTAGCTGAGAAATACGACGTAATGGTGCTAGAAGATAACCCATACGGGGCAATCCGTTGGGAAGGTGAGAACTTACCATCCCTGAAGTCAATGGATAAAACCGGTCATGTTATTTACATGGGCACGCTATCGAAAATCTTGGCTCCCGGCCTTCGGTTAGGTTGGGTGGTGGCAGAACCCGAACTTATCAAAAAGTACACGATGATGAAACAATCCGCTGACTTACACACGGACAGTTTGGCACAGTACATCGCTGCCGAGTACTTTGCTCAAAATGATATTAACGAACATATTGCAACGATCACGAACTTGTATCACAAGCGTGAACAGATTATGATGGCTGCTATCGACAAATATTTCCCAGCTGGCGTGAAGCACAGTAACCCTGAGGGGGGCATGTTCTTATGGGTCATGGTACCAGGGGTTGATGATACGCAAGTCTTATTTGATGCCGCCCTTGATCGCAATGTCGCAATTGTGCCTGGTGATCCCTTCTTTGGGAATGAAACCATCCCCGGAACGTTCAGAATGAACTACTCTAACACGCCGGAAGATAAAATTGAAGACGGTGTTAAACGTTTGGCCGAAGCAATTAGTGAGGTTATGGCGCAAAATTAAAGGTTAGTGAAAAAACATTCCTCTATCAGGAATGCTTTTTTTATCACTAACGAAGAATAGCATCTACAATAAACTAGCCTTATGAGCGATGATTTCATCGATGAAGTACCGACTAGCAATTGGTAGACTGGCTGTGTCGCGAAAACCAATGGCGAGGTCACGATTTAAAATAGGGTTTAATGAGCGTGTTACGATATTAAAGTGTGTGCGTTGAAGTACCAGTTTAGGTAAAATGCTAATTCCGAGACCGGCCTCAACCATGGTCATGATGCCATAGTCGTCATGGATGCGATAACGAATATGGGGCTTTAGATGGGTATGTTCAAATGCACGAAGAGGCTCATTGAAATGCCCCTCTTCGAGTAGAATAAAGGGTTCCTGACTTAGATCGGTTAAGGTTAAACTGGTCTTGGTGGCGAGCGGACTACCCGGGGAAAGGACAGCTAACAATTCATCTTGCTTTAGCTCAATTGTTTGGATACCAGTAACGGCCGCAGGGGAAGTAAACCCAAAGTCAACAACACCAGTTTTGATCCAGTTTTGAATAGAATTGTAGTCGCCCTGATAAAAGACAAAATCGACGTGTGGATAACGAGCTGTAAATGTTTTAATTAGTTGTGGAAGCCAGTGGCAAGTAATGCTCGAAACAGTACCAACTCGGATAACACCGGTATCGAGCCCTTTGATTTCGGTTGCTTTTTCCTGAACGCTGTTAAATGAGCGGATGGTTTGTTCAATGATGGGGTATAGTTGTTGACCCTCAAGAGTTAAACTAACCCCGTTTTTTGACCGGTTAAGGATTTGAATACCATATTCTGTTTCTAACGACTGCATCATTTGACTAATGGATGATTGTGTATAGCCCAGAGCCTGAGCAGCTTTTGTGAAACTACCAAGTTCGATAATTTTTTCGAGCGCTAAAAAACGATTCATTGATTAGATCTCCTAATAATTTAATAAGTAAGATTAATTTAACTTATTTCAATGCTCAGTATATACTAAATTCATGATAATTTTAGATAACTTTGGAGGACGGATTCATGACAGTTCATTTTCAACCAGCGCAGTTAGCTGATCTCGACGAAATTATGGTGATCGAAAATAGCGGATTTACCGCGGACGAAGCGGCTAGTCGTGATAGTATGCGAGGACGAATCGAACAAATCAGTGACACGTTTGTGGTTGCTAAAAATGATGCCGGGGCGGTTTTAGGCTATATTGTTGGCCCTGCGGATCAGCAGCGTTATATTGCGGACGAACTCTTCGAAACGACGACCCCTAATCAGGCAGGTGATCGTTACCAAACGGTATTGAGCTTGGCCGTTAGCCCAGATTACCAGAAACGGGGAATCGCTGGACAATTATTGACCGAATTAGCTCGGATTGCCCGTGCTCAGAATCGTGACGCCATTACGCTGACCTGTTTGGAACGGCTAGTCCCTTTTTATGAGAAAAACGGGTATCAAAATGAGGGCGTATCGGCTTCTGTGCATGCAGGAGAAACGTGGTATAACATGGTGTTATTGTTAGCTGCGGCTAAGTAACAATTAAATGACAGCATTGAGTTGATAAAACAGCCGGTAAGGTCAAGAACGGCGCGGTCTGACACAAAAGTACAAAAGACATACTGGTGTGATCTTTAATTCCACTGGGGACTAGGGTAGAATAATTTGGTACCCTATTCCAATTAACGAAGGAAGATTAACAATGAAAGCACAATTTGAATATGCAACACAAGAAGATTTAGCTACGATTACCGCCATTTATAATCAAATCATTCCGTCACGTTTGGCAACTGCCGACCTGGAACCAGTGACGGTTGCATCAAAACAGGCGTGGTTTGACGCCTTCAATCACGAACAACGCCCGATTTGGAAAATTATGTTGGATGGTAAAATCGCTGGATGGGTCTCTGTGGAATATTTTTACGGCCGGCCGGCTTATATCCATACCGCCGAAATTAGTATTTATATCGACGAAAATGCGCGTCATCAAGGCCTTGGTCAGCAATCGCTTGATTTTGTTTTTAGCCAATTAAAAGCGCTCGAAATTGATACCTTAGTCGCCTTTATTTTTGGTCACAATAAGCCTAGTCTGGGACTCTTTAATAAAAATGGGTTCTCAGAATGGGGCCATTTACCAGCTGTTGCGCTGATGGATGGTCACAAGCGTGACCTAAACATTTTGGGCCGTCATTTCGACTAGGTTTGTGTTTCACGTGAAACAACGGTGTCTAAATCATGGTTGTGTTACCCGTTAATTGGTGTATAATTCAAAATATTAAAAATTAAATGGCCGTGTGTCGTCCCCGGATGGCGCACTAAGGGCACTAAGTCGATCTCACTAGGGCACCGTTAGCGGTGAGAGATCGGCTTAGTGCCCTCTTTATTGGAGGAAGAAAGTCGATGAAGGATTTAAAGCTAGTAATCAAGACAACTGCAGAGTTAACCAGTGCAGAATTACTGATGATTTTAAAAGAGCGGACGCGGGTGTTTGTGGTGGAACAGCACTGCCCGTATCAGGAAGTGGATGATCAGGATGATGAGGCATGCCACGTTATGTTGCAAGACCACGGTCAGTTAGTGGCCTACACGCGGATTATCAAACACCTGGATGGTATTAATATGAGTTTTGGCCGGGTACTTGTTGTGATGGCGTATCGCGGACAACAACTGGGCCGACAAATTGTGGCAGAAACAATTAAAGTGCTCAGGCAACAATTTCCGGGAGCCCCCATTAAAATTGCGGCCCAGAGTCGCTTACGTGATTTTTATGGCTCATTTGGGTTTCGACCCGTCTCTGACGTCTATTTAGAAGACGATATTCCGCATATTGATATGCTGTTAGAAAATTAAAAAATGATGAGGGATTGACGCGACGATAGATCTATGTTTTAATCAATCTATAATCAAAAGGGAGAAATACAATGACAACTCAACTAACCCAAGTTAATGCGTTTTATTTTGGCTATTACTTTAGTTAGCGTCCGTAGCTTTGCATGCGGACGCCATCCATCGCGTTCGCGTCTAAAGCTTAGCCGTATGTTGTCGTGCCAGCTAGACGTGAAAATCTAGCTGAAATTGTCATTTTCCACACGGAGTAAATGCAGCCAGCTAGATTCAATCTAGCTGGCTTTTTTCTTACCCAAAATAGGAGTGATCGGAAATGACAAAATCAACCAAACGAACTTTAGCGATCTGTTTGTACCTCAATTACCTCGTCCATGGCTTCGGTCTAATTATATTAGCGCAAAATATGCAAGCCTTGGGTCACCTGTGGGGAGTCCCGTTGGCGACTGTTTCTTACATGGTCTCAGGGATTGGTATCGGCCGGTTACTAGCTTACTTCACGTTCGGGTATCTCTCGGATCGCTTTGGTCGTAAATTTTTGATCTACTTGGGGATTTTGACCTACATGATTTTCTTTTTGGGCATGCCATTCGTGCAAAATATTCAACTGGCATATGGCCTAGCAATCTTAGCTGGGGTAGCCAATTCGGCGTTAGATTCGGGAACGTATCCCACGTTCATGGAGATGGGCGGTAAGGAGAGTGCCTCAAACGTGTTTATCAAGGCGTTCATGTCGATTGGTGAGTTTATTTTGCCGTTGCTCGTTGCGACTTTAGAGACGCGGCAGCTATGGTTTGGGTGGTCATTCATTTTACCCGTTATTTTGTTACTGGCAAACTTGGGATTGCTGACTCGGGTGACGTTCCCGAAGCGCAATCAGGCCGACCACACGAGCATCATTCGACAGGGCCGACTTTCGAAGGCTAAACGGCGACTCGCAACCGTGGCACTGTCAGTTTACGGGTACACAACCATGGCGGTCATGATCTTATTTACGCAGTGGATTACGCTGTATGCGACAAAAGAGCTGGGATACAGTTCGTTAATTGCGCACGGGTTACTGTCGCTTTACAGTGTTGGGTCCATTACCGGCGTCGTAATCGTGTTTGCCATGTTACGGCGACAGGTTTCAGAAACGGGATTGTTGGTGATCAACAATGCGCTATCTTTAGTAGCCTTGGTGGTGATCTGTAGTGCTACAACGCAATGGCTTTCGGCGGTGGCTGCATTTGTCTTTGGTTTTACGGCTGCCAGCGGCATGATGCAGGTCGCACTGAACCTGTTTTTGCGCTTATACCCAACGCACAAGGGAATTGTTACCGGCACGTACTTTACGTTCGGCAGCATTGCGACGTTCACGGTTCCAATCGTAACGGGATGGCTGTCAAAAACAAGCATTGCTTACGCGATGGAGTTTGATATTTTGATTGGCGTTGTGGGGTTGGTTATGGTGATTCTCGTGGCGCTTGTCATGAGCCCTCGATCGCTCAGTGTTGGTCTTTGGCGACCCGCAGTACGTCATGTTAATCGATAAATTTAAAAAATGAGACCAGTTTACCGTGATAGTAAACTGGCCTCATTTTTTAGTGCATGCAGCCGTGACTAGCTAGCCACGACGCCCCAAGATGATGGCTGCCCATCATTGAAAATCCCATTGTGTGGAACGCAACTAACCAGAGAAGTAATAACAGAGTGATAAAAATTAAAAACAGTAGTAACAGTAAAACTAGTTTAGTTGACCAAGCATGATTTCCATTCATCCGATCAGGTCCCTTCTATCTAAAAAGCAACGTGATTCGACTCTAATATAAGTCAAAGTGATTTAAATGGGAAGTGCAACGCTAAATAAAGGAACTTAATCCGCTTTTGTTGAGGCGAATAACGTAGTTACGGAGCTGATCTTGGCCGATGAGACCGGGTTTACGTCTAGAAAGTTGCAAAATAGAGAGCGTATTGTTGGTCAAGAAGTGCGCGATGATGGCCGCATCTTGAGCGCTAAAATGATAGGTATTAGCCAAGATATCGGCTAGTTGATCGGTGACGTTACGTGTAATGCGCTGAGTAAATTGGCTATAATCATCATTTGATAAAATGGTGCGCGCAAAGGCGTAGTGGTGATTAAAAAGGGAAATTAGGTGGTCAAAAAAATAGCCATTCTGCTCTTGAATAACATCGTCAAACGGCCGTTCCTTTAAAATCGCAACGAGGTGGTTGGAAATCTCTGTGACGTAGGCATCCAGCAAATTATCGATAGAATCGTAGTGAAGATAAAATGTTTTACGATTGATTCCAGCAGTATCTGTTAGGCGTTTCACGGTAATTTCTGACAGCGGGTGTTGTGCAATTAATAATTCGAACGCTTGGCGGATGGCGCGTTGGGTGCGGATGATACGTTTATCGGTTGCCATAATTAGAATTCTCCTGTCGGTTGCTACCCAATTGGTGGGCAGATGTGGCATATGCCCCAGAATTGGGTAAGTTGGTGTTGCCAATGAGAGGGAACCTCTCTATAGTGACTTAATACTCACGTGGTTATTATGCCCCATGTGTGGATTAAGATCAATATGGGAGAAGAATAAATGATTAAGACAGAATGGCGTTACATGTTACAGCATAAATTCTTGATTGTCGCATTATGTGTCGTAGTTCTCATTCCCTCGATTTATGCGGTCACATTTCTTAAATCGATGTGGGATCCGTATGGAAAATTGGCCGATTTACCAGTGGCAGTGGTTAATCATGACCATGCGGTGACGTATCAGCACCGGCGATTAGCGGTTGGAAAACAGTTAACCCAAAATCTCAAAAAATCGCAAAACATGGACTTTCAAATCGTCAAATCGGCCGATCAAGCTCACCGGGGGCTAAAAAACGGGCAATACTATATGGTTGTGACAATTCCGGCGAATTTTTCAGCTCACGCCACAACGTTATTGGACCAACACCCACAGCAAATGGTGCTTCATTATGATACGAGTGCCGGTCATAACTATGTTGCGGCCAAAATGACGAGTGCGGCAGCAACTAAAATTCAGACGCAGATTAATCGGGAAATTACCAGGACTTACGCAAAATCCTTGTTTGCATCTATTAAGAAATTGGACCGGGGGATGCAATCTGCCGGAAATGGGAGTCAAAAAGTGACCAACGAAATTGTAAAGTTACAAACCGGCAGTCAAACCATGACGACTAATTTAGCGAAACTAGCCCAAAGTTCGTTAACCCTTGCAACTGGTAGTCGGCAAGTGACTACTGGAATCCAACAATATGTGGGAGGCGTTCAACAAGCGCAGGCTGGGACTGGTCAGTTAGTGACTGGATTAGACCAATTATTAGCGAAAACAGCCCAGTTGCAAACCGGCAGTGAGCAATTACGCAATGGCGCCGCTAGCTTAAAGAGTGGGGTTAATCAGTATGTGGGAGCGGCTACTCAACTGGATACGGGGACACAGCAGCTGAACACGGGTGTTCAAAATTTAAACACTAACGTGACATCTCTGAGCCAAAATATTGGCCAACTAAATCAAGGTACAGCAACGTTAACCACTGGACTGCAGCAATTAGCTAATCGTAGTCAGACGCTGAGTACAGCTATTCAGCAATTGGCAACAAACCAAGGCCAGAGTATGACGACCACACAAAAACAACTCACGCAACTCTCACAGGAGCTGGCGCAGTTAAATGACCAGTCCCAACAAGTCCAGCAGGTCAAAACAGCGCTGACCAAGTTGCAGGCGGCGGTCACAACCTTGAATCAACAACAATCGCAAAGCACATCATTAGCACAACGGGTTGCCCAAACGGCCGATGCACAGCAACTAACTGCCAGCCAAAAACAGGCAATGGTCGCCGTAGTGTCCGACAACCAGCAATCGACAACTGATACAACTGCCATTACAAGCGCAATGGCGGCCTTAAACGTCGCAATTAATGATCTCACCGCCACCGCCACGGTCAATACGACTGCGGTCACGGCTAACATCGCTCAAATTAAGCAGTCGCAAAATACAACGGCCCAGCAGTTAAACCAGTTGGCGACTGGGGCCACTAATTTGAATGATGGGTTATCGACTGCAGCTCAGCGAATGCAAACCGTTCATACGGGAACGACGACGCTAGCGCAAACGATACCGACGTTGATCGCTGGAATTGGTCAACTTGCGGATGGATCCCAGACACTAGCAACAAAGACGCATCAATTTGCACAATCTGGAACGCAACTCTCAAGTGGCGCCCAAAAATTGAGTGCAAGCATGACCGGATTAACCGCTAAGTTACCAGCGTTTGTGAACGGGGTTGGTCAATTAACCACGGGAAGCCATACACTGGCAAGTGGCTTAACACAATTGGTAACTCAAGGTGGTCGGCTTCTTACTGGTGCCCAGCAGGTGAGTGTTGGGAATCAAACACTGGCAAGTGGTGCTGGTCAACTCGCAACTGGCTCACAAACATTGGGCGCTGGAATAACGCAACTCGGCCAAGGATCGGCTCAATTGACAACTAGTCTTCAGAGCGCGGCTCGCAAAGCGCATTTAACAACCAACGCGCAAACTAATCGGCAGGTTGCTTCACCAGTGAAAACGACCCACACAGAGTTAGATCGAGTGGCTAATAACGGAACTGGAATGGCGCCATATATGGTTTCGGTTTCCTTATTTGTCGGGGCATTAGCACTTAACTTGCTTTTTGACCTTTACTCACCACGAAAATATCCTAAGACGGCATGGAGTTGGATGATCAGTAAATTTAGTATTTGGGGCCCCTTTGCGGTTGGTGAAGCTCTGATTGTGTATGGGTTGCTTTGTGGAATTGATGGTCTGAATCCTGTTCATCAGGCGGCCACATTAGGCATTATGATGCTTAGTGCGCTAAGTTCTATGGCACTAGTGACCTGGCTCAACCTTGTGTTTGGCCGTATTGGGGCTTTCTTTAGTATGGTCCTGCTCGTGCTACAATTGAGCGGGTCTGCCGGAACGTATCCAATTCAATTGTCGAACCATTTTTTCAAAATGATTCATCCGTACTTACCAATGACCTATAGCGTAAACGGGCTTCGTAAGACATTGATGATTGGGTCTTCAGCAATTCCTGAAGCCACTATTTTGACGGCAATTCTCGTCGGGTTGTTAATATTAATTTTGTTATTCTATAGTCGGCGGCATGCACGCTTAAAAGCCATTGACTTTGATGATCCAGATGCGGTTAAGGCGACGCAGGGCAGGTTAACTTCGCGAATGCAATAACTGCTTCGCAAGAAAAATTCAATGGTATAATTGGGCTAATCTTAAGTAACAGGAGTTGTCCATGAAAATTATAATTGCGCCCGCGAAAAAAATGACGGTTGATTCAGATTCGTTGCCCATTTTGAGCCAACCGACGTATTTAGATGCAACGCGTCAGATTTTACAAGCATTGCGTCAATTGACGTATGACGAGGCCAAAGCACTGTGGCACTGTAGCGACAAACTGGCGCGTCCCAACTACGACTGGTTGCAACAGCTAGACGTCACACGGCAACTTAGTCCGGCAGTGTTGGCGTACACCGGTATTCAATATCAGTACATGGCGCCCGATGTGTTTACACAACCAGCGATTGATTATGTTCAGCACAGCCTGAGAATTTTGTCGGGTTTTTACGGTATATTACGGCCGTTTGATGGAATTGTCCCGTACCGACTGGAGATGCAGTCGAAGTTGCCGGTGGTCGATCAGCCTAATTTGTACGACTTTTGGGGATCACGGTTATATGACGATTTGTATGAAGACCACGAACCGGTGATTAATTTGGCGTCGAAAGAGTATGCTAAGGCGATTGAAAAATATTTGCGGCCCCAAGATCAATTAATCACCATTACGTTTGGAACGCTGCAGGATGGTCGACTTAAGACCCGAGCAACGTTGGCTAAAATGGCTCGTGGAGAAATGGTGCGGTTCATGGCAGAAAAACAGGTAACGACTGTTGCGGCACTCAAGCAATTTGATCATTTAGACTATAGGTATGCGGCGGAGCTTTCAACGGCCGATCAGTTAGTCTTTGTCAAATAGTTTCACGTGAAACAAGATGGTAGTGTCACGTTGTTCAATCAATGGAGGAAAAAAATGCGTGCAGTAGTTATTCATCAAGCAGGAGCTCCACAACAGTTAGCCATGGAAGAACGTCCGGTTCCACAACCCAAGCCGGGGTGGTCGGTCATTCGAATTCGGGCATTTGGGTTAAACCATGCGGAATCCATCACGCGCCGAGGCGGCTCGCCGAGCGTTCAATTTCCACGAGTAATCGGTATCGAGGCCGTTGGGGAAGTTGCCGCAACGCAATCACCGGCATTGACGGTGGGAGAGCGGGTGACAACCCTGATGGGCGAACTTGGTCGTCAGTTCGATGGCAGCTATGAAGAATACGTTTTAGTGCCAGATACGCAAATTTACCCGTTGCCGCTATCGGGAGATTGGGCGCAGCTGGCTACGATTCCTGAAAGTGGGTACACGGCGTGGGGATCGATTAAAAATTGTCAGATTGTGGCGGGACAAAGTGTACTCGTACGCGGTGGTACGAGTACGGTCGGTATCGCGGCAATTCAGTTGATGACGGCCATGGGAGTTCACGTGACGGCGACGACTCGCCGGGCTGAAAAGAGCGCCTTTTTGAAGCGCCAAGGAGCCGAAGCAGTCGTCTTAGATGTGGCTGGGAAACTGCAAACAACGGCTAATTATGATGCGATCATCGAATTTGTGGGCGAAGTGACGCTACTCGACTCGCTAACCCATTTGAAGCATCCGGGAGGCTACCTCAATGTGACGGGGGAACTCGCAGATCAATGGACCCTCGATGGCTTTTCGTCATTTAACATTCCATCGGGGTCTTATTTGACGAGTTTCCAGTCTACCGACATTAATCGACAATGGTTGGCAGAAATGATGCAGTTAATTGCAGATAAACACCTCGAATTTCCAATTGGCGCGCAGTTTACACTAGATGAAATTGTGGCGGCGCACGAGCTCTTGGACGCCGGAACGGCCGATGGCAAAATTGTGGTGACGGTTTAACGGTCCGTAGTCGATGAATGATGCCTCCAACGGTACTAAAATTGAAGGTCACGAACCGAACTTCTTGCTTTTGCGGGCAGCGATAAGCGATTTTTGGAGGAGGTAATGGGCATGCGCGCGCTATATTTTAACAAATTTGGGTCAGTTGACGTATTGCGATACGGCGAGTTGGCCGATCCAACTATTACTGCTAGTGATGTTTTGGTGCAAACAACCTATATTGGGCTTAACTACGCGGATATTTATCGACGGCGAGGAACGTACCACATTGAATCCCACGATCCTTATATTGACGGGTATGAAGGTGTGGGAACGGTGGTAGCGGTCGGTGCTGATGTTACCCACGTTGGTCTGGGGGAACGAGTCTTGTTCGTGGATGTGCCACTGGCAAATGCGGAATTGGTGCGGGTGTCTGCCGATCATATCATTCAGGTCCCCGACTCACTCAGTGATCAGGACGTGGCCAGCATTGGCTTACAGGGCCTGACTGCGGACTTCTTAGTGCACGATTTGGCGCAAAATGTCGCGGGTAAACGTGTCTTGGTTCACGGTATTAGCGGTGGGGTGGGGCAATTATTGGCCCAGATTCTGGTCGCACAAGGCGCCGAGGTAACTGGAATCGTATCGACACCGGCCAAACAACGATTGGCACAATCCTTGGGAGTCCAACAGGTATTTTTACGGAATACTGACTGGTCAACTGCGTGTGTGGCGACCTTCGATCTGGTTTTTGACGGCGCCGGTGTGACGTTACCCACGAGCCTACGAGTACTGAAGCATCGCGGTCGCGTTATCTTTTATGGCATGGCGGGGGGCAACCCACCGGCCATAGACCCCGTGGCGCTGCTAGCGGAATCTAAGAGTATTTTGACGGGAGACCTGTGGGACTATTTGGACAGTTTTGCGGCGCGCCAGACACGAAGTCAGCGACTGTTTCAATATGTGGCCCGGCAACAGATTAAGCTTAATCCTTCCACAATCATGCCCCTTGCTGCGGGAAAAGCGGCCCATCAACTCTTAGAATCAGGAAAAAGTACCGGCAAGATTTTGCTCCAACCGGAATCTAAATAAGTGACGAAAAAAGCACGCTGTGATTGTTCACAGCGTGCTTTCAATTTTGGTACCTTGAACAAAGTTAATACCGGGTAAATCGGCAACGAGATCTAACGACGATTGTTGATCAATATGACTGACGGCAAATTGTAAGTGATAATCTTGTGCAAATTGATACCAGTGTTGGAAGAGTTGGTGACGAGCAGGATCCTGTGTTTCGTGACCGCTGAGGATAAAGTGGAGACCCTTGATGCGCGGGGTGTATAAAATCGCTTGTTTTAAATCAAGCACGTTATGTTGAATTAGCCAAATATCAATCGGTGTGTCGAGATCAGTGAGTGGTGGTAGTAGGTCGATGAGATGCGGATCGGTGAGCTGAATGATCAAACGTTCGGGACCAAGATCGCTTTGACTGAAGGCGATCAGACTGTTAATGGCATCAGAGTTACTGACGTCGATTCGTGAAAGTGGCAGTGTAACGGTTTGACAGCGACTAGTTTGCAGGTATTTTTTCAGTAGCGAAATTCTAAATTTCATTGAGATACTGGTGGGATTAATGATCTCCCAACGGTGGGTTTGGTCATTGCGTTCTTTGAGAATTAACCCATCCGCGACGAGGGGCTTCATCGGGGACCGGAGATCATAGACGCTTTCACCAAAGTAGGCCAACGCGTCAAGGTTGCGTGCCATTTTGACGAGGTAGGTCATTGAATCAATGGAAATGGTTTGACGGCCATTATGTTTGCTGTGGTATAGGCTATGATCAGCGCGCTGGTAAACATCTTGAAACGAAGTATCATCGGGTGCACTGTTCGTAATGCCGACCGAGGTGGTGATATTGATGGTATGACCGTTGTACATGAAGTCGTGTTCACTGAGCTTCGACCAGCATTCAGTGATAATTTCAGCAGCCGTGTTGGTCGAAGCATTACGAAAGATAACGACAAATTCTTCACCACCAGAGCGGTAAAGTTCTTGATCACAACCATATTTTTTTAAGGTGTTATGTAATAGATCGGAAACACCAATGAGGACGGTATTACCCGCCAAGTGTCCAAATCGATCGTTAACCTGTTTGAAGTAATCAATGTCGATTGAAGCAACAACGGTGTTGGTACCTGCTAGCTTGGCGTTTTGAAAGCGACGTTCAATATCGGTCGTATAGGCCGTGTAATTTTTAGCTTGTGTGAGTGGATCGTAGTAGGCCAACTTTTCGATGGCATGGGTTCGCTTGTTTTGACGATTTTGATAGTTCCAGTAAAGCGAAATAAAGAGTGAAATGACCAGCACCATTAGGGTCGCTCGGATAAGAACGACGTTGGAAACAACCACGTCAGTAAAGTCTGTTTCGGTAACTTTATGGGGAAATGATAGCCAGAACACACAACCAATGAGGGTTAATAGCATAAAGCTAATGACCGGATTGTGTCTGATTTGGGCGTGAAAACGGTAAATGATCAGGAGAATACACACTAGAAATAAAATTGAGGCGACCGCAATCGATGAGCTGATATGGTCTAGCTGGTGAATCACCCAGAAAACGCCGATACCACAACAGCGTAAAAAGTATTCGAAGCGATTAATGTGATCATCAAACAGCGGAAAAAGGACGATGATGAGACAGACGTTGTGGTAAAGCATTTCACCGTCAACGGCATACAAGCCGGCGGTGTGGAAAAATAGACCTGCAAAGAGAATGAAACCGAGCATGCCAATACGGTAGTGAACCTTAGTGTTGGCACTGCTGTGGCCCGCGAAGGCCCGTTGCCAGAGGTGTGTATAGTAGACGATTAAGCCCTCGCTAAAAAAACTCACAAGGAGAATTTCGGCGAACCAATAAATTATAATACCCGGACTTACCGTACTCATAGGTGTTGAGGACCTCCAACTTTACGTATATCGGTTTCGTACATAAAACCATAGAAGAGTATACCGCACCAGTTCGTGAGCGATCAAGCGCTTACGAGAAAAGAAACCGACGTAAAAAGACGACGATACTTATCCGGAAGGACTTTCTTTCTGGCAAAGGTATGCTAAAATTAAGCAAACAAGAATAGTACGAATAGTAATAATGTTCGTCAGCATTCGAACAATTAGCAGATAATAGAACCGTAAAAACGGTTAACTATGGAACAACAGCTTGATAGACAGGCGGAGGTAATTTTTATGTTGCGTTTCTTTGGCCAACCTAAGTATGCAGATAAAGAATTATTCGGCTATGAACTATTTTTACGAGAAAAAGTGGCAGGCAATTGGCAGTTCCCGAAGAGCTTTAGCCAGATTCATGGGCATGAATTTAGTCAATTATTGGCGGCGACACTGGCACTGATGTCGACTGATATTCAATTAGTATCGATCAATTTGGATCGGGAACAGTTTATTGAGGAAGCCTACATTTGCGAGTTGGGACGGGTACAAGAAGCGTATCCTCAAATTCAAGTTGTGGTTGAGCTCACTGAACATGATGGCAAGGTGACCAACCGGCAACTGATTGATGCGGCCGCGCGCTATGTACAATCCAGAATATGGATTTGTTTGGACGACGTTGGAACCGGCGACAACCAAATTAGTTTTGTGCAACAAATTGATCCGTACGTCAGTGAGTACAAATTTGCCCTGCAAAACTTTCATGGTAAAAAAGACTATGCGACGAGTGTCAGCCCGTATCTTCAGTTTTGGCGTGAGCAGGCAGCCCTGCACCACAAATTTTTCGCCATTGAAGGATTTGAAAATGCGGTTGATCTCAAAATTGCGCAAAACTATCATGCTGATATTAAACAAGGGTACTACTTTGGTCGACCACACGAAATCGCAGCGCAGTCAACGCTACTGGTGGCAGATCACTAATCTGATGAACTAGGAACAAAGGCGAATGGTAAATGATAAATTAACACAGTTAAAAGTTCACGCTCAGCACGTCGGTGATCGCCTGTCTGCGATGGTCTTGCCGAATATCGGGGCGTTTATTGCGTGGGGCCTAATTGCGGCGATCTTCAATAAAACCGGATGGTGGCCGAACGCACATTTAGCAACCCTTGTTGGACCGATGAGCCATTATTTGTTACCCCTACTGATTGCATATTCCGGGGGTTCGGCCATCGCTAAACATCGGGGTGGCGTTGTCGGCATGATTGCAACGATGGGGCTGATTGTCGGTTCATCCATGCCGATGTTTATCGGAGCGATGATTATGGGCCCGCTGGGTGGCTGGATTATCAATCGGTGGGATCGCCATGTCGAGCGACGGATTCCACAGGGTTTTGAAATGCTGACAAATAATTTTTCGGCAGGCATTATCGGCATGGGATTGGCACTGGTCGGATATGTACTCATCCAGCCGATTATGTTGCTGGGAAACCGTTTGTTGGCAGCTGGGGTGGACCATATTATTCATACGGGCCTATTACCACTCGCTAACATTTTGATTGAACCTGCCAAGGTACTTTTCTTAAATAATGCGATTAATCAAGGGATTTTAGCACCGTTGGGCACTCAGGCGGCTTCGGTGAGTGGCCAATCGATTTTATTTCTACTTGAAACTAATCCAGGCCCGGGACTCGGGGTATTACTGGCCTTTTCCGTTTTAGGAAGGGGTGTTTTGCGGACGTCAGCCTCTAGTGCCATTATCATTCAATTTTTGGGTGGCATTCATGAAATCTACTTTCCATTTGTTCTCATGCGGCCGCTTCTGTTACTGGCCGTGATTGCGGGAGGCGTATCGGGAACTTTCACGTTTACCTTTTTTAACGTTGGGTTGCGTGCGATCCCGTCGCCGGGATCAATCATTTCGATTTTACTAATGACACCTAAGGGGCTTCATAATTTAATTGGGGTGCTGGCAGGTATTCTAGTGGCGACCGTTGTCTCATTTGCGCTCTCGTTGGTCATTTTGCAATGGTATCAAAGCAATCGACGCAGTGCATTGAGCGGTAGGATTTCTACTATTCAGCCCGTTAAGCGGGTGATCTTTGCTGATGAAGCGGGGATGGGCACGAGTCAAATGGGCCGGCGAATTTTTGAGATGAAACTACAGGCTGCAGGATTGGAAATTCCGGTTCAGCATGTTTTGATTCAAAATCTAGTCGACGAGTCAGATGTGATCGTCATCACCCGGCAAAGCTACGCTAAATGGGTAACGAAGAAGATGCCACAGGCGTTGCAAGTGGTAGCCGTGGATAACTTCTTTAACGCGCCGCAGTATGACGAACTGATTAAAAAGCTCCGGCCAGAGAAGATAATTTAAATTAATATTTCCTGGGAAATAAAAAGGTCGCTCACAATAATGTGAACGGCCTTTATTGATTAGTAAATTGTTGCGATCTGATCTTGGACGGCTTGGTGGTTAGTGAATTCGTCATAGGTGGTATCAGCACGGTCGACGACGCCCTTTGGTCCTACTTCCACGATGTGGTTAGCGATGGTTTGGATAAATTGATGGTCATGACTGGTGAAGACCATGGATCCTTTAAAATCAATCAACGCATCGTTCAAACTAGTAATACTTTCAAGATCCAGGTGGTTGGTTGGATCGTCAAGGAGAAGGACGTTAGCCTTACTGAGCATCATCTTAGAAAGATAGCTCCGCACCTTTTCGCCCCCGGAAAGGACATTAACCTGTTTTAAGACATCATCGCCCCGGAAGAGCATTTGGCCTAGGAAACCGCGGAGGAAGGTATTATCACTTTCTTCTTTGGCGGCAAATTGGCGCAGCCATTCCAAAATGTTGAGACGGTCATCATCAAATTCAGGGTTTAAGTCCTTAGGCATATAGGCCCGGTTAGTCGTAACTCCCCACGTGATGGTACCTTCGTCGGGTTCCATCGCGCCCGCAATGATTTGCATCAAAATACTTGCGGTGACATCGGATCGAGAAATGAACGCGGTTTTGTCGCCGGGACGTAAAATGAAGCTAACGTTGTTGAGAACTTTGACACCCTCGATCGTTTTGCTAACATTTTCTACCCGTAATAAATCGTTGCCTAACTCGCGTTCTGGTGTGAACTTGATGAAGGGGTACTTACGGGAACTGGGCTTAATGTCATCAAGGGTAATTTTATCGAGTTGCTTCTTACGCGACGTCGCCTGCTTGGATTTTGAGGCGTTGGCGGAGAAACGAGCGATAAATTCTTGCAGTTGCTTAATTTGTTCCTCTTTTTTGGCGTTCGCTTGCGATTTCAACTTGAGGGCTAATTCGGAACTTTGCATCCAGAAGTCGTAGTTACCAACGAATAATTCGATCTTGCCAAAGTCCACGTCACACATGTGCGTGCAGACGGCATTCAAGAAGTGCCGATCATGGCTGACCACTAAAACAGTGTTTTCGTAGCCGGCAAGAAAATCTTCTAGCCAACTAATGGTTTGGGGATCAAGTCCGTTGGTTGGTTCGTCCAACAGCAAAATGTCGGGCTTGCCGAATAGGGCTTGGGCCAGCAAGACCTTGATTTTGTCGTTCTCAGCAAGGTCCTTCATCAAACTTTGGTGAAGATCTTCGCCAATACCCATTGATTGGAGAAGTTGGCTGGCGTCGCTTTCGGCGTTCCAACCATCCATTTCGGCGAATTCGCCTTCTAGTTCGGCAGCGCGAATCCCGTCAGCATCCGAGAAGTCGGGTTTGGCGTAGAGGGCATCTTTTTCGGTCATCACTTCGTAGAGGTGATCGTAACCTTGCAAAACAGTATTCATGACGGTTTGGTCGTCAAATGCAAAGTGATCTTGCTTCAAGCTACTCATTCGCTCGTTAGGACCCATCGAGACGTTCCCGGTGGTCGGTGCTAGTTTACCTTCGATAATTTTTAGGAAGGTTGATTTCCCTGCACCATTGGCACCGATGATTCCGTAGCAGTTACCGGGCGTGAATTTTAAATTGACGTCGTCGTAGAGTTTACGATCAGAAAACGTCATGGATACGTTATTTACAGTTAACAATCTGTTACCTCGCTTTATTCGTGTGAAATTTTAAGTGGCTGATAATCGTCATCTTATCTTATCAGATAACGTGAAGTGGGACAAATCAGATTCTGAAAAATGTTAGATTTTTAATCTTGCGTATTTCATTAGGTTAGGCACGACAATGGGATTAATCAACCGTTAAACTGATGGTATACTAGGAAGGATTGCATTTAAATTGATGACGAAGGAGACGAGTACGATCGCAGTTCAACTTTCAGATGATTTAAGAGCCCTTTTATTGGCGAGCAACCTCGGATTAAATAAAAATCATCCGCTCGCGGGGTGGAATTTTCTCACCATTTTATACCATGATGGTGCTAGTAGCGCGGTACCCATTACTAAAGATTTTCTTCTTCAGAAATATAATCACGATTATCGTGACTTTAAGGGCCACGAAGACCCGATCAAAGATGAAACGATGAAACACATTATGGCTGTCCTGACGGGACCGGCCGGCTTGGTCGAAGTTTCACCGCGCAAGGTGCGCGAGCGGATGCGTAACGGATTTTATCATATTCACCAGTCGTACGTGTACCGCATTACGAGTAGTGGAATTGAATATCTTAAAATGATGCAACGGGTCGTGGATGCCGAAAGTACCGTTACGGCTAACACGAACCGTATCGACGAGTATTGTCAGCTCGTTGCCCGGCTAAACCAAGCAACGGAAAGCGCCGAAAGTACCCAATTTTACAATGATTTTCATAACATGGTGACGGCTTATGATGATGTGATGAAGGGCATGCATAAGTTGGACGAAGATCTCGATGAGCTCGCCAACGATTTAGCCTTCCAACATGGGAGTGAAGAGGCCCATCATTTACAGGTCATGTTAACGGATAAAGCAGTGCCATCATTTAAAAAGATGCTAGCGACTGGGAAACCGATCAAGGCAATGGCTTACTCGGAGCACTTCATCGAACGGGTCGCTCGGAGTCAGCAGGGGAGCGATGATTTGGATACGGCGCATGCGATTGAAGACACGGCCAGTATGCTGCTACGATTTAACCGAACGAAAGACTACGTCAAACGCCAAATGGCTCATTTAGCGATGAGTTTTGAATCAAACGAGAGTGCGATCGATACGAGCTTGGATTCAATGTACATGCTCTTTGGCACGATTATGAATGCTGTGAAGTTGCTCGGGCGCGAATACGAACATGTTAAGAGCCAGACGGTGGATGTGAAGGCCCTAACGGATCAAATTGATGCTTTGATGACGCATTATCAGACGCTACGGGTACCAACTCAGATTCTCCGGCACCTGCCCATGGATCGGCAGATTGAAGATCGCAGCGATCTATTGGATGCCACCACGATGGGACCGGTGACGTATACGGCGGATGAAAGTAAGCAACAGGTCGCCACCGAAGCCGACAATCCGGTGGTAGCCAATGACCAGTTTGATGAACAGGCGCAGACGGCCGGTTTAGCTGAATTTCAGCGATTGGTCATGGTGGATGAGGACACGCTTGTCGTGGATCATGACTTAGAATTTCAGACGGTGGTCGCACGCGATGAAGTCATGCGATTATACAGTGCGACGGGCTACGACTCGTACGCGGGGTTCGCACCATTTGGGCGACCGATTAAAGCGGCGCGACTGATGCCAACCGCGCAACCAATTCGCCTGCACTGCGTTAATGAACAGTTTAGCGTTTTTTTGCCGGGGGGCTTTACGGTTGATTTCCAAAGTGAGGAGCAGGTAGATGACTGATTTAACGAGTTCGGAACGCCTAGTGATTAACCAGCTATTTGATCATGGAATTTTCACAAGCACGGTGACGCCGAAAATGACCAATAAAATGACGGACGCGATTAAGGCGGTCAAACGACCGCTAGTCCAGCAACATATCAATACGTATCTCAAACAGTTGGTTGGAAGTGGTCCAGATAACTATCAAAATAATTTTCTCTTTTTCATTGGCAGTAACCAATTAGACGAAGATCATGTCCACGTGTTGCTCGCGACCCTTAAGGCGGTGATCAACTTACCAGAACTTAAGGGACGTGATGCCGATCGCGCGGTCGCGACGCAGTCGATTATGCGGCAGGTTCATAGTGAAGTGCCGAATCTCAGTGAAAAACTGATTTACAAGATGATCACCGACTTATTCGTGACGCGCTTGGAACTTTTTAAGCCCGATATTCCCGAAAATTTAAGTGGCGAAGAAACCCAAGAAGTGGAGGAGTACTGGGATGTGAGCCCTGATTTCAATTACATTGCGCAATGTATCGTCAATTATTTGATGGCGCAAAAGGATACCCCCAAGTTAACGGCGGTTCAGCGTGTTAACCGCGCGTTGATGATCAAACGCTATATTAGTGCGAAAACGGATCCGGGATTATGGCCGACTTTAGTCAGCAATAAAAATGACGTCGCTGAGCAATGGGCCCAGCTCCAACGCTTTGACCTTGAATGTGGTAACGACTATGCGTTGCTACTCGATCGAACGCACCAGCCAAGCAGTGCCCGGCCCTTTGTTTTGGCAATTGCTGTGGCTCATTCGCTCGGAGCGGGGATTCCAGCCGCCCACTTAAATCAACGGATCAAACAGATTAACCACTCGGTGTTGCCCGATCACGTAGTGGCACCGGGGCTGGTTAGTCAGGCCTTAGAAGATAACGCACTGGCGTACGAACGGGGCGGATTTGTAATTCCATCCCCCCTCGTAAAGCGATTTAGTGCACAAAAAACGGAATAGGAGTTGAACAGTCGTGCCATTTAATCAGCAATTAATTCCAGTTAGTTTTCACCTTCGTAATTTTAATAAGTACCACCAGCTCGACCTACCAGCTTCCAAGAACGGTAATTTAACGTTGATTGGTGAAAACGCGGTTGGAAAGACGACGCTCGCCAACTGCTTTTTCCCAATGCTCATTGATGGGGCTATCTCGACGCCTTCCTTTAACCCTGCTAAGGGGACCGATAAGTTGGGACAATCGATTAACCCGCGTAATAGTGCCCGTGATACCCGTAACTTTGAGGGGATGCTCCTCGGCTGGGGCGCCGGTGCCATGAAAGTCCGGACCGGCTATAGCTACATTTTGTGGCAATCTGATCAGCGGCAACTCATCACTGGGATTGGTGCCTATCGTGCCCAAGGGGCGACACGGAAACCAACTTGGTGGTTCGTAGCCAGTCAGGAAGGGCTCGAACCTAAATTAGAAATTGTGACGACGGATGATGCCGGTAAGAGTCTGGGTCGCGACGAATTTATCGCCCAGAACCGGCATCTGGGAGAACAATTGAAGGTCTACGATCGGGCTGAGGATTATCGGGACTACGTGGCCAACCACGTCTACGGATTTACCAGTGAGGCCCTCGGGAAGTTGGCCAATGTATACCGCCTTCTGGCGTCACCAATCTTGACGGCGGGGAATGCGAAGTTTACCCCAATTCGGGAAGCGCTCCGAACCGCGCAGGAAGGGATTGACCCGCAGGTAATTAACGATGTCGCTGAAAGTCAGCGTGAAGTGAACCGGATGAACGGGATTCTCACGCGGGTTCAGCGCGCTCAGGATCGGTTGCAAAAGCTGCAACAGGAACTTTTCTGGCGTAACCTCAATCATTTACAAGAACTACGACTGCAACCCTATAGCGAGCGTCATCACCAGTACGAAGATCATCGCAAGAAGTTTGAAAGTACGGGAGATCAGATTCAACAGCTAAGTACCCAACAGCAGTTGACCAGTCAAAACCTCTTGGATACGCAGACGCAGTTAGCAGCGATGCAAAAACAAAAGGCCGAGCAGGAGTATGTCATAGAGCGTAAGCACCAGTATGAAAGCCAGATCAGTCAGGCTAAGCGCGAACTGGATAAGTATCGTAAAGAGGCGCGGCATAAGACGGCTTTGCAGCACCAGTTGGGCGAACTGACGCAGCAGTTGACCAAACTAAATCAGCAGGCGCAGGAACTAGATGAACGCCAATTAAAGCCGCTTCAAGCATCGCTAGACGCCAAGACGGCGAATTTGCAAGAGTTAGCCGCCATGGTGGCAGAAGTGACGGTAGCCGGGACGCAGCACCAGCTAGCACAGTATCTGCAATTGATGCAGCAGCTGATCACCAAACATCGGTCACTGACTGAGATGATCGACCATCTTGACGCCAATATGAAGGTGGTCGACGGGATGCAAGGGGATCTGGATATTCGGATTGATCAGCGGCTTACTAATCCGATGACGAGTCGTGCGCGGGGACATTTGCACGAAGATAACCGGGAGATTCACCAAGCTGGAATGGCTAAAATGAATGAGCAGTTCATCGCGTTGAACAAGCAACGAGCAGATTTGATTGTCGATCATGGCGATCTTAAACGGCTCCTCGGTCATCAGGAGCGCATTAACGAGTTACAAACGATTAACTCGCAGCTCCAAACCTACTTGCAAGATAGTGATGCGGTCCAAACGCAGATTAAAGAACGCACGATTAAGCAGACGGGCCTTGATGAAGAGTTGGCTCAATTAAACCGGATGATGGATCCGAACTTTAATATCGACGATCAAGAAGCCCGGATTAAGGAGTTACAACGCCAGTCCGATGCGCTGAAGATTGATCTGCAACTGGATGTGCGGATGGCCGAAACGAGTATGGCGCTGCAAAAATTTACCACGGACAACAATACCCTGATCAAAAAGATCAGTGAACAACGCGGGATTCAAAATGAGTCCCAAGCGGCGATGGGGGAAGATGAACAGGTTCTAGCAGACATGAAAGCGCAAATTTCTCGGGCATTAACGGCCCTCACGCCGTATATGGCAGATGGCCAGCACCTGACCAACGTGGCGGAGGCCGTCGCCTTTGTGCATGCGAACGGCAGTCGAGTGCGTAATAGTAATTATGCCGGCATTAGTGCTCAGGTTAGCCGGTTGATTCATGATAATGATAATAACGGTGTGGATCAATATGCGTTGGACAACCTATTTGAAGAACGTGGCTATACTGAAATGGTTGGACTAATGCGGGGCAAACGGGTGGCACAAAATGGTGATATGGTTACCGTGACGTTCGATATTGCGGAAGCCCAGCGATTGATGCAGGCTGATGAAAAGGACGTGCAGCAGTCACTAGAGACGCTTACCACGGGGAATAATCTCGCCCAGATTGTGTATACAGAAGCTGTCATCGATCGAATTGCCAGTCAATACCGGCTAATCAATGAATACAACCAGATGTTGGCAGAAGGTGGTCGAGCACAAAAAATTCATTTGAAGGTGACATTACGGCCGGATACGGTGACCCAGACCGTCATCGATGAAGCCCGTGATTTGCAGCGGGAAGAACGGCCTGCGTTGCAAGACGAGATTGCCCGCCGGTTGGAAAAACTAGCGAATAATCCCGATACCGCGGATGATGACGATGAATTTTATCGGGCTGCACAGCTGAGCTTGGATACCCGGCAGTGGTCGAACTTTGTGGTCCTCATCAAGCGGCGTCAAAACGGAGACTATGAAGAAGTGGATGACAAATTTGTGCAATCCGGTGGTTCCGGTGCCGAAAAGTCCCAAGCGATGGTTCTACCGTTGTTGCTAGTGCCTAAAATGGTCCTACAACGTGCGAGCCGGCCGGACGCTCCGGGACTCGTCATGTTTGATGAGTTCGCGGATAAGCTGGATCCGGAGACGGCCAAAGCCTTTGCCAACACGATTACGAACTTTGGGTTCAACTTCATTGCGACGATGCCAAGCGGTGCGCAAAATAAGATCTTGGCCGACGGTGTCGAAAACATTGCTTACGACGTGATTGCACCGCAAACGCAAGATGACGGGCGGTTCCATAAAAATATTGTCCGACCAGCCCTTATCTGGCAAATGGCGCGGGATCATGAGTAGCTATCAAGATGCTTATGAAGCGCAAACGGGCCGTGTTGCACCGGCACAAGCCGCGCAACTAGATGCGTTATTTGATAAGATGGTGCGTCACGAATTATTACCACCGCGCGGCCAACAAGCTGTCGACGCTGGATTGACGGCGCACACATTGAATGATGCGCAGGAGAATCCAGCGCTGTACCAGTACTACCGCTGGATGGTGACGACTTATTTTGGCAACCAGCCGATTGATGAATTACCCGCACAACTGATCGGCAGGTCGTTAACCTGTGCCAATATTTTTCAGACAACGCTCCCACAACCGCTCACGTTGAACGTCTGGCAGATGACGGCAATGCAAGACTTTCCGCTAATGACCGACCGAGCCGTGATTGTGGAAAATAACGGTATTCTTATCTGGCTGTTGCATCGACATCCCAACTGGCCGTTGATTAATCAGGAAGGTAATAACTTTAATCAGCCGTCAGTGAAGATGATGCAGACGCTGGAACGACGGGGGCTGGCCTATACGTACCTCGGAGATTTGGATACTGACGGTATTGAAATTGCGGATCGGTTGTACGGTAAACTACAGCGAACCACCATCGAGGCGTTCACGGCACTGCAATCCCCGCTCACCGTGGCGAAGTGGGTGACGTTGTACGGCAAACCGCCGGTATCGGCACATCGCACCCGTGCTGGTCAGGTACAACAATCAATTTTTCAGCAGGAGCTGAATACGATCCATTTGCTCGGTAAGTTTGTGGAGCAAGAGCAGCTCATTCAACAGTACGAGGCATTGATTAGCCAGTGGCTCGTTAAAAAAACACCGTCATCATTCGATTCGAAATGATGACGGTGTTTTTGTTTGGTAGCTTTAATGAGGTTATTTGACCTGTCGAACTTGATGTCGATAGAGTGCCCAACCCATGATTGCAGTTAATACGTCGGCAACTGCTTGAGCCCAGATAATACCGTAATAACCGAACCAGAGATTACCTAAAACGATGGCAATGGTGAATAAAACGCCTTGCCGTGAAATAGACATTGCGAGGGCATTGAATGCTTGAGCAGTGGACTGGAAAACGGTTGTGTAAACTAAAATGGCACCGCCAAACGGAGTTGTAATTAATAGGATTTGCAGAATTTGAGTACCGTAATGAATAACGGCCGGATTGTTCAAGAATAGGCTCACGAGCCATGGGGCAATCAAGATCATTAGTGCCGCCACGATTAGGGCCCACACAACTTCAACAAGTATATCGAAACGGATAATCTTTTGCAGGCGTTGATGGTTCTGAGCGCCATAATTATACCCGATCAATGGCTGTGCCCCAAAGGCAAAGCCAACCATGACAGAATTCACGATTTGCGAGACCTTAGTGGCAATTCCAAGTGCTGCCACCCGATCAGCACCGTAGTGGGCAAGGTAATTATTGAAGACGGCAGTTTGATAGCTGATCATTAGGTTGGTGATTGAAGCTGGGAGTCCAATTACCAGAATTTGCCAGACATCTTTTTTGGCCAGTGAAACCTCATGCCAGTTGACGTTAATGACTTTGCAGCGTTGCCGAATATATTGAATGAGAATAATATCAGTTAACGCGTAGCCCAGGAGGTTAGCAAAGGCGGCACCAGCAGCACCCCAGCCGAAAACAAGAATGAAGAGCGGATCAAGGATGATATTGAGGGCGAGACCAGCAATCATGCCAATCATATTTTCGGTTGCTCGTCCCTCCGTGCGCATTAGGTTACCAGGGATGATGGAAATGGTAACGAGTGCGGCGCCAATATTAAAAACTCGGTAAAATTGAGCAGCATAGGGATAAGTCGCTGTTGTTGCACCTAAGGCTGTCAAAATGGGATGCTCAAAGATCAACATTAGGCTGGCTACGATGAGACTTGAGAAAATCCCAGTGTAAAAGCAATAACTACTTACATGGCGGCCCAGTTCATGGTTTCGGCGTCCAAGGAGTCGAGAAACGTAGGCACTTCCACCAAGACCAAAAATATCGCCGAGGGCAATCATGAGGTTAAACAGTGGCGTGCACAATGATACGCCTGCAACCAAAGCTGTGTTTTGGGTCATTGAAACAAAAAAGGTATCGGCGACGTTATAGATCATACTAGCTAACATACTCAAGACGACGGGCATGGCAAGAGTAAAGTAGGCCGTTTTGATCGGCGCTCGTTCAAATAAATCTTCCACAGAAATCCTCCAATGTGGGTGTCATAGAATGAACATTAAAGGGCTTGCGGTGCCGATAAATGACATTGTGCAGCAATTTCGGCAAGTTGGTCGGCGGTGGTGTCATCGATGCTGACACCATGAACCTTATTTTCATCGTAGTGCTTGTATTCGCGGTCGCCTGGAATCATGATCTGGGTTCCGGGCTGATGATCGAGGTTGCGAATTCGAGTGAACATGCTTTGAGCGTTGGCCTTGAGGGTTGCTAAATCGCCAAAGAATGACGGATCAAGCACCATGAAGAACTGACTGAAATCATGTTTACCCGTGTTGGTATCGGCCGAAATTGAGCCCTGAGCTAGGATGCCGGTCAACAATTCTACGACCAGTGAGTTACCAAAACCTTTGTAGTTCGAGTTTTCCTCGGAGTTTCCCCCGAGTGTCAAAACGCCACCACCGGGTTGTTTTTCGGTGAAGGCAACTGCCGATAAGATGTCTTCGGCCTCATTAGCGTCCTTGACCACTTGACGATCACCATCAATGGCCCACTCACCAGGAATGGGGTCGCCCTTTTTGGCGAGAACTTGAATTTTACCACCCGAGACAACGGAAGTGGCCCCATCGAAGACAAACGGGTGGGGTTCACCGGGGAAGGTAAAGGCAAAGGCGTTGGATCCCAGAAAGGCATCCTTAGCGTTAGTCGGCACGACGAGGGGACGCGTATTGGTATTAGAAATACCAATTAGTCCCGCTTCGGCCGCCATGCGAGAGTAGTAGCCAGCCGTACCGAAGTGGTTAGAATTACGAATAACGGCTGTGGCCACAACCGAATTTTTGGCCTTTTCAATCAGTTTGGTCATGGCAAGTGCCGAGGCAATGTGCCCCATATTTTGGTTCGCATCAACGAGTAGGCTGGTAGGAGTTTCCTTTAAAATAAGGGGCTCATTTTGTGGTTCGATGGTATGGTCTTTAATCATGTTGATATACCAAGCGAGTCGTTGAATTCCGTGCGAAGAAATTCCCCGGAGATCGGCATCTACCAAGGTATCTGCGAGTAACGCACTGTTGTCTGGCGTAAAGCCATATTTAGTAAAGACTTGAATTAAAAACTCATTTTCTGATTTAGCACTGATTTTCATGCTGTGCATCCTTCTTTCTCATATTTAATAAAAAATCGTCCCTATGCAATTTGCATAAGGACGATGACGATGCAACCGTGGTACCACCTTTGTTTACGGTCTTTTACGGACCGCCTCAGTCTTCTCCCATGAGGGAAAAGAGGCGCAAGATAACGGTTGCCAAGCGGGGATGTAGCGTGAACCCATCCCGATATTCTGAGCTCATCTTCACTTAGTCCAAATCACATTCTTGCACCAACCGAATGCTCTCTACTGATCTGACTTAGCTACTCTTCTCATTAACATTTAATGTATTAAGACTAAAGAAAAAACTAACCCAGAATCAGAAATTTGTCAAGACGGGCCATTAAAATATCCATAACCACAGGTTATGGATGCGTTTAAGACAATTGAAAATCAGTTGATACTCCCACCGTGAACCTCTGTCGCTTCGGTCACTAAAACGAAGGCGGCTGGATCGTAATGGTGAACGTGGTCGACTAAGTGGCGAAAGTCGCTTTGTTCCACGACGACCATCAGCATTTCGCGTTCCTGACCGGAGTAGCCACCGACTACTTGATGAATGGTCATTCCGTAGTCGGTTTTATCGAGCAGGCTTTGCTTAATGTCAGCTAGGGTGTGGTTGCTCATAATGTAAACCGCCTTTTTTCGATCAAAGCCGGTTTCAACGTAGTTCATGACGATGCTGGTGAGTCCCACAGCGAAAACGGCGAGGATAAAGGCTTCGATACCAGAAACGGGGATGTTGAAAAGGCAGACGACAAAGTCGATGAGAAACAGTCCAACAGCAGGCTTAATGTTAAAGTAGCGTTTGAGAATCATTGGTGGAACGGTCGTACCGCCGCTGGAAGCATCGAGACGGTAGTTTAGCGCCACGCCAAAGGCGAAGACGATACTACCGACGATGATTGCAAGGAGACGATCTTTGACAATCATTGTTTGCGGCGTAATGGCCAGTAAGACGGGGAGCATCAGACTGCCTAGTAAAATCCGTCGGGTTGTCCCTAAGTTTAGCAAGACGGCTGCCAGAATTAACATGGCGACGTTGATGACGAGCGTCGTCCAGCCTAGTGCAATTCCAAAGGTTTCTTGCACAAGGATGGCAATCCCAGTAGCGCCCCCGGCGGCCACGTTATGTGGTGCGTAAAAAAGATTAATACTGATCGCGATAATTTCCAGAGCCACAAGCATTAATCCACCACGCACCAGCGGAAATTTAAGGTATTTATCCATAGGTCACCTCTCATTTTGACGATTAGTAACAAGTTATATTGTTAATTATAACATATCGCCGGTAATTCCCCGAATAAGGGCCATCCAATAGTTGAAATACTATATAATAGGGAAATGATAACGAATCGATGGGGTGAGAACTTGAAAAAAATTGCACCACTTTTAATTGGTCTGGGCGCGATCAGCTACGGAATTCCCGGATCACTCTTTGAGCTGGCGAATCATCAAGGAGTTACGAGTGGAATTTTGTTGGTCATGACGTTTTTAATTTCCTGTGTCATCTTTAATTTGGTGGGGATTGTGGTACCACGACATCAGCGACATGCTCACAGTCACCGTCAGGCTTGGATCGTGATGCTATCGGGGACTTCGATGGCGTTCACGAATACGTTCTACATTATGGCGTTACAGTACATTTCGGTTGCCGTAGCGGCCGTCATGATGATGCAATCGGTATGGCTGTCAATCGTGTTGGCGGCGATTGCGGATCGGGTATGGCCCTCGCTAATGCAGTTACTGAGCGTGCTCGTTGTTTTGGCGGGTACGGTGATGGCCGCGGGGCTGTTGCCACTGGACGGTCACGTATCACTTTTCGGAATGGGGCTGGCCTTTTTGGCGGCCCTCGCATACGCGGTGACGATTCAATTTACCGGTGGGGCGGCCAGCGATTTACACCCCCTCACCAAGGCGCGCCTCATGAGTATTGGGGCGTTGGTACTCGTGGCGGCCATTTGGGGGCCCACGATTGCGCCGTCTGCTAACTGGGGCTTAGCCTTGAAGTGGGGCGCGATCACGTCGTTTTTTGTGATGGTCTTCCCACTGACCAGCTTTTCATACTTCATGCCGTATCTGCCAATGGGAATCGGCCCGATTCTATCATCGCTGGAGTTGCCGGCTTCGGTCATTTTTGCATTTATCTTGCTGCGTCAGACGGTCACGCCGCTTCAAATGGTGGGAGTGGCGATCATCATTACGACGGTGATTGTTACTAATTGGCTTCAAGTACGCCATCGGCAACAGCAATCGTGGCTGAAGTAGGGGAGGTGAGTTCGTGAAAAATCAATTTCAAATTGGTGAAATGGCGGCTATTAATCACACAACCATTAAAACGCTCCGGTATTACGATCAGATTGGGTTATTCAAACCACGCTACGTGGATCCGCACACCGGGTATCGATATTACGAAGCCGAACAGTTTGAACGGCTGAATACGATTCAGTATTTGAAGACGATGGGGTTGTCGCTACGGGAGATTCAAGTACACTTGGATAACCGCAGTATCGACGATTTTCAGGAGCTATTGGCGAACCAAGAGGCTGAGATTGATCGGCAGATTCGGACCCTCCAATCCATCAAGCACCGTTTTAAACACCGGATTGAAGATTTAGAAATTGGCCGCCACCATCCACCGCTTGGTCACCCGCAGCTTGAAATGGTACCCGAGCGTCGGGTGATTCGCTTGGATCAAGTCATTCGTACAAATGATGAGTTAGAGGTGGCCCTCCGGCAGTTAGAAAACCAAGCCGAATTACAGGCGGTTATTTTCATTGGTGGGGTGGGGCTGGTCATCGAGCAACATGAACTGGCTCAGCACCGGTTTGATGAGTACCACGGAATTTTTGTGTTAGTGGACGAAACGACGACCTCATCACTCGTAGCGACCATCCCCGCCGGTTGCTACGCCAGCATTTACCACAACGGCAATCATACCCAATCGGCGCAGTATTACGATCAATTGTTACGCTACGTGGCCGATCAGCGCAAGACGGTGGCGGGGGATGCGATTGAGCGCACGATTATTGACCAGTACGTTTCTCGTGACCCGCAAGATTACTTGACAAAAATTGAAATTCCAATTAAGAATTGACCCTCCACCTAGTGGAGGGTTTATTCTTTTAACCAGAAAACGAATGGGGGAACGGCATATATGATTGGAACAATTTTTAATACCGCAATGATTATTGTGGGGAGCTTGATTGGCAGTCTGTTTAAACGGGGGCTGAAGGAGTCCTATCACCGAATTTTAATGCAGGCCCTCGGGCTGGCGGTGGTGTTACTGGGAATCAATACCACCATTACCCATATGGCGGATAGCAAGTATCCGGTGCTCTTCATTGTGAGCTTGGCATTAGGAGGGCTGATTGGTCAGGCGCTTAATCTGGAAGCCCGCTTTAATCGACTGCTGAGTCGGTTTTCAGGGAAAAATAATTTAGCGCAGGGCTTGTCGACGGCCGTTTTACTGTTTTGCATTGGAACTTTGTCAATCGTCGGACCGATCGAAGCAGCGTTGCGCCATAACAACACGTACCTCTTTACCAACGGAATGCTCGATGGCATTACTTCCATGGTGCTGGCTTCGACATTTGGGATTGGTATTATGATAGCGAGTGTGATTTTATTTTCATGGCAGGGAAGCATCTATGCCCTGTCGCTCCTAATGCAGGGTGCGATTAGCAATGATCTGATCACTGAATTATCGGTCGTGGGTGGCATTTTAATTTTAGCCTCGGGACTTAATATTTTAGAGATCAAACAAATTAATACTGTGAACCTCTTGCCAGCGCTAGTGATGCCGGCGATTCTCTTACCCATCATTCATTTAGTGATCGGCTAATCAGTGGTTAGTTGGTTGAACAAAATAATTTAAAACTTTATTAGTTCAAGGCATTGATTTGATCTATCGCGATGATTTACAATAAACACAATAAGTCGGAAGTAGTTAAATAGAAAATTCTGATATTGCAATAGCAATCCGCTCAAGTTCGCAATTTGAACATACGACCCGCACATGAGAAAGACATGTCCGGGTCGTTTTCTATTCTAAATGGGGAGACATCGATATGTATAGCTTTTATGGACAACCAAAATTTAAGATTAATGCCCAGCAACCGATGGGTTATGAGCTATTTATTCGTGAGTGGACTGCTGGGCAGTGGCAGCTTCCCCAAAATTTCAACACGATTACAAGTACAACTCTGGAACGCTTATTGTGTCAGGTGATTAAAAAAATGCCCGCTAACATTGAAATGCTGTCCTTTAACCTGGAACAAAATCAGTTTATTCAACCCGAATTTATGGCTATGGTCGCTAGGGTTCAGCAACAAACGTCAATTCGAATTTTCACGGAATTGACGGAACGGTTAGCACCGGGTGTCAGTGAAGCAGAAATTATCGCGGCAGCCCAACGGTTTCATGATCAGGGATTGCTGGTCTGCATTGATGACGTCGGTACCGGTCAAAACACTCCCAATATGGTACTGAAAATGAATGCGTATATTGATGAATATAAGTTTGCTTTTCAAAATTTCCGGCCCTTTGAACATATTGCGGAGATTGCCGATGAGCTTGATTTTTGGTACAACCTAGCGCACCGTGAACATAAGATGTTGGCGTTGGAAGGCTTGGAAACCGAAGAAGACTTAGAGACGGTCAAGCGTGATTATCCGTGCGATGTGATTCAGGGATACTATACTGGCCGACCAGAGTTTTTGGTGCAAGATTAGATGTTTCACGTGAAACAAATTTAGACTGACAAATGTTGATTTGTCGGTCTTTTTTTGGCACGTAAGTATTTAGATTGCGTATGGATGGTAATTCAACATAGGCATTAGACATGTTGGCGTGCTGTAAGCTATGCTTTATCTGTTGAGAACGGCACGTATTGTGCATTCTTAAATTTGTTAACGAAGTGATTGGTAGGTGGATTTGTTGGGAGTCACAAAAGATATTCTGAAACAAGCGAGAGATGGTGGAATCATTGAATTTGATCACACTAATTACAGTCAAATTGACACAATAGTTGAGCAAAACGCTGAATTAACAACTCTATTTAATAATACTTACCATAATGCAGATGGAAGACGAGAGTTACTTAGTAAAATTTTTGGCTATAATCTGCCAGCGACAACTACCATTAACGCACCGTTTAATACGGACTTTGGCCGACATACGCGGGTCGGCGAGCGGGTATTCATTAACAAAGATTGCCTGTTCGTGGATCTGGGCGGTGTGACCATCGAGGATGATGTGTTGATTGGGCCACGGGTGACGCTGATTTCAGTGAACCACGTGGAGAATCCCAGTCAGCGCCGCAATTTGATCACCAAGTCGGTGCATATCAAACGGCATGCCTGGCTCGGGGCCAATGTGACCGTGCTCCCCGGCGTAACGATTGGTGAAAACGCAATCGTGGGCGCTGGTTCGGTCGTCACGAAGGATGTGCCTGATAACACGGTTGTCGTTGGCAATCCGGCCAAAAAATTACGCATGACCAATGTTTAACGAGGGAGGAATTTTAGATGAACGAAAATGAATTCGTCACCTTAGCCAACGGTGTGAAAATGCCATCAGTTGGGTTTGGTGTGTTTCAGGTTGATGATTTATCACAGGCCGAATCGGCGGTTACAGCAGCTATCAAAACCGGTTATCGCTTGATTGATACAGCGAGTTCTTACAAAAATGAGGAAGCTGTTGGGCGTGCTATTGCTAAATCCGATATCGCCCGCAAAGATTTGTTCGTGACTACTAAGGCGTATATTCAGCAAATGGGCTATGAGCAAACGATTCGGGCATTCTATGAATCACTGAATAAACTCGGTTTAGACTATCTAGATTTGTATCTGATTCATATGCCATTTGGTGACTATTATGGTACCTGGCGGGCGATGATTGACCTGTACCAAGCTGGCAAGATTCGGGCCATTGGCGTTAGCAATTTTGACGCAGCCCGTCTGATGGACCTGAGTTACAATTTTGACGTCACGCCAATGGTCAATCAAATTGAGCATCACCCGCATTATCAGCGCCTTTCGGAGTTAGCAGTAATGCGTGATTTGGGGGTGCAACCGGAAGCGTGGGCACCATTTGCGGAAGGCTTAAACGGGATGTTCGACGAACCACTATTAAAATCGATTGCGGCGAAGTATGATAAGTCTGTCGCACAGGTCATCCTGCGCTGGAATCTACAACAGGGAGTTGTCGTGATTCCAAAGTCGGTTCATGAAAATCGGATGATTGAAAACCGTGATGTGTTTGATTTTGAATTAACCGATGCCGAGATGGAACAGATTCAAAGTTTAGACGAAGGTCAGCCGTCAATGCTTGATACCACTAAACCTAGCGAAGTTAAGCGAGTTTACGATTATTTAAATAATCCGGTACTCACTAGTTTGTAATTGTCATAACAGGTAAGGAGCGAATCAAAATGAAAAGTACGTTATTTGTAAAACCAGGTGAAGTCACTATTAAAGACATTGAAAAGCCGACCATTCAGGCCGATGACGATGTGATTATCCATGTCGTACGGACCTGTGTTTGTGGCTCTGACTTATGGGCTTACCGGGGGCTAGAAGATAAAGCCCCTAATTCGGAGAACACCGGTCATGAAGCAATTGGTATTGTGGAATCGGTTGGTTCCGCAATCACGAGCGTTGTGCCAGGTGATTTTGTCATTGCGCCATTTACCCACGGTTGTGGTCACTGTGCTGCTTGTCGGGCAGGCTTTGACGGCGTTTGCCAAAACCACACCGACAACTTTAGTAACGGCATTCAAGCTGAATATGTTCGCTTTCAACATGCCAACTGGGCATTGATCAAGATTCCTGGGCAACCAGCCGATTACAGCGAAGAAATGCTCAATTCATTACTCAGTTTGGCTGACGTGATGGCGACTGGCTACCACGCTGCCCGAGTGGCCAACGTGAAAACGGGTGATACTGTCGTGGTCGTCGGTGATGGTGCGGTCGGTCTATGTGGTGTGATTGCCGCTCAGATGCGTGGCGCAAAGCGGATTATCGCCATGAGTCGTCATGAGGATCGGCAACAGTTGGCGCGCGAATTTGGCGCCACCGATATCGTCGCAGAACGTGGCGACGAAGCCGTAGCAAAAGTGATGGCACTCACGAACAACGCGGGCGCTGATGCGGTGCTCGAATGTGTGGGGACCGAACAATCAAATGAAACAGCCATGAGTGTTGGCCGTCCGGGCGCAATCGTTGGTCGTGTGGGCTTACCACATGAACCCAAGATGGACATGACCCGTTCGTTCTACAGCAACACGATCATTGCTGGTGGTCCTGCTTCAGTCACGACGTACGATAAGCAATCGTTGTTGAAGGCCGTTTTGGATGGAGAAATCCATCCAGGGAAGGTCTTCACTAAGTCGTTTGCACTGGATGATATCAACGCCGCGTACCAAGCAATGGCTAACCGTGAGGCGATCAAGTCTCTGATTGTGATTCAATAAAAATAGCCATACTTTTATAGCATGTAAAAAAGCAAAATAAGAGGTTAGACAAAATTTGATTTTTGTCTAACCTCTTATTTGCCTATCCAGACTGATTATTCAAACGAAAGTCGCAAGGCGGTTAATTGAGTTCGGCGGATATCTGATTCAGCAATGTCTTTGCGGCAGTCGACAAGCGATGCCCTTTGAGCCAGACAATACTCGAACCGGTGGTCAACGTGGGTGCTAAGGGGATGAAGGTGAGCTCGGATTGATTCGTATTGATGATGCCATCAATGCACAGCGCGTAACCGACACCCGCAGAAACCATCAAGGAGGCGTTGTAGAGCAGGTTGAAGGTCGCCACGACATGAATATCGCGGTTGCTTTCGCCAAACCAGTCGTTGAGGACGTCAGTCATGCCCTTTTGCTGCGAAATAATGAGCTTCTCACCAAGCAGATCGTCGAGTTTCAGGTGATCCCGCTGTGCAAGCGGCGAAGTATTCGGTACAAGCAGGCCCCAGCGACTTTCACCAGGCAAGTGAATAAAGTCGAAGTCACTTTTCTCTGCCGGTTCCATAATCACGCCAAAATCAAATACGCCAGATTTAAGGCGGGCGCGCACATCGTCAGCGTTAGTACTGGTCACGTTGATTTGAATATGTGGATAGGTATCTTGTAGCTCTCGGATTGCTTGGGCAATCGTCAGAAAGTTTTTGGCTTCGGCACTGCCGATCCAGACAGAGCCACTAATGTCTTGATTTTCATGAATGTTTTCGAGTGTTTTGTCCGTTAATGACAAAATCTGGCGGGCCTGCGCCGCAAAATATTCGCCACTATTGGTCAGTTGAATCGAACGACTACCACGCTCAAACAAGATGATCCCGAGTTCTTCTTCTAAGTCTTTAATTTGTCGCGAGATGGTCGGTTGCGAAACATGTAATTGTTGGGCGGCCCGGCTGATGTTTTTTTCGTCGACTACGGCCAAAAAGTAGCGTAAAACGCGTAGTTCCATTAAATTCATCTCCTATAGCTAATTTGTATATATTTGGATTTATTATAAGTATTAGACATTACTAAAATCAAGTCCTATGATTAAAACATCGAAATAAGCAAACTAACAATTTAGTAAACGGAGGGTTTATTGATGGATAATTATATTTTTGAATTGAGTACGGCAGTGACCCGCGAAACGGTACGTTACCAGAATCGTTTCGGCATTGAATTAGCGGCCGACGTGTATAAGCCAAAGTCGTTTGATGAGTCACAGCAATATCCAGCCTTAGTCGTTGGCCCACCCTACAGTGGTGTAAAGGAACAAGGTCCCGGCATCTATGCCCAAGAGATGGCAAAGCGAGGATTCATTGCACTAGCATTTGATCCATCGTTTAACGGCTTTAGTGGTGGAACCCCACGGCATGCCTCTTCACCCGATATCTTCGTGGAAGATTTCTTAGCCAGTGTTGATTATTTAGGTACTCGATCATACATCAACCGTGAACAGATCGGCGCCATCGGTATTTGCGGTAGCGGCAGTTTTGCCTTGAGTGCGGCGCAGATGGATATGCGGATTAAAGCCGTTGCCACGGCCAGCATGGTCGACATTTCTGCGGCAGCGCAGATGGGGACTAAAGAAGAACGGCAAGCTCAGTTGAAGGCGATCGGCGAACAACGATACGTGGATTTTGAAAGTGACCAACCTTTGCTGGGGGCCCGTGGTGCCGGATTAGCTGACGAAACCGATGATCCTGTCTTCCGCGAATTTGGTGATTTCTACTTTACCAGCCGCGGTTGGCACCCAAATTCAATCACGATGTTCACGCAATCGTCGAATGCTTCATTCATGAATTTCAGTTTGTTGAGTAAGATCGATGAAATTTCGCCCCGTCCAATCATGTTGATCGCGGGTGATCAGGCATTTTCAAAGGGCTTTTCTGAACAGGCATATGCAGCCGCAAACGAACCGAAACAATTAGTGAAGATTGAGAATGCGAACCACATTGATTTGTACGATGATACGACTAAAATTCCGTTTGAGAAATTGGACGCGTTCTTTAAGAAAGGATTGAAGGTGAAGTAATGACTGCTAGTACGAATGCTAATTGGTCGGCAGCGGAGATTGAAGCATTTACCACGGCCGATGACATGAAAATCTCGCCATTTTACAGTGATGGTAAGACGTACGGCACACCGACATGGATTTGGTCGGTGGTGGTAGACAGCCAACTCTATGTCCGGGCCTGGAATGGGCAACGATCACGCTGGTATCAATCGGCGATGATGCAACATGGTGGACGCATCTATTTGGCACAACGTAATCATGAGGTGACGTTTGAAGATGCGAGTGGGGATGTCACACTGGATGCTAAGATTGACCAGGCTTACCAAACTAAGTATGCCGGCAGTCCCTACATGCCGCCGATGATTCAAGATGGTCCACGGAGGGCCACGGTTAGAATTTTACCCAAGTAAAGGAGAACATGATGACAAAAGTATTGATTATTGCTGCTCATGGCGCGATGGCGCAACTGGTCACCAAACGGTTGCTAGCAGAAACGGATGATGAGCTAGTCCTATTTTTACGCAATGCCAAAAGGTTAAATGACTACACAGACAATTCACGGGTCACGCTGATCGAAGGCAATACGCTCAGCACGGATGACTTGGTCGCCGCCATGCAAGAAATTGATATTGTGTATTCTAATGCTGGCGGTCCTGATCTTGGTGACCAGACAGCACACATCTTGGCCGCAATGAAGCAAGTGGGGCTAACCCGGCTCATCTATATTAGTGCGTTGGGTGCTCATCACGAGGTTGTCGGTGAGTTTGGTCAGTGGAATGAACAAGCTATCAGCGCATTTTTACCAGGTTTCCGTCGGTCGGCAGCGTTAGTAGCACAATCAGCAGTGGATTACACTGAAGTGCGGCCTTCCTGGCTCACCGATGCGGACGAAATCGATTATGAGCTGATCAAGTTAAATGAACCATTTGTTGGTACGGAGGTATCACGGGCAAGTGTTGCCGATTTTGTTTTTCAAGTGATTCAAGATCCAAGCCGGTACGTGCGAGAAAGCATTGGCCTTAGTAAGCCAAATACCCCCGGAGATAAGCCAAGCTGGCTGTAGGCAGTAAGTACAAATCAAGATATGCGTTGCTATTTATTTTGGTTTCACGTGAAACACAAAAAGGCGCTGATGCAAGTTTGACCTTGTATCAACGTCTTTTTAGGTACTCTTTATGATTGATGAGCTTGATTGATTCCTTGCCAGCGTTGTGAAAGCTGGTTTTCGATATGCAAATGATCCAACAGTTTCATGGTGTTGTGATTGATGATATCGTCAATGGTTTGCGGATTGTTATAGAATGCGGGGATGGGGGGAATGATTTCAACTCCCATTTTTGATAGCTTGAGCATGTTTTCCAGATGAATTTGGTTAAAGGGTGATTCGCGGGGGACAATCAGCAGTGGTCGCCGTTCCTTAAGTGTCACATCGGCTGCCCGTCCCACCAACGTATCGCCCATGCCGGTTGCAATGGAAGCGATGGTTTTCATGCTGGCGGGCACAATGACCATTCCATCATGTAAGAAAGAACCACTGGCCACGGCCGCGCCCATGTTGCGTTCGTTGTAGACTTCGTCGGCGAGGTCGAGGACCCCCTGTTTCGTGTAGCCGGTATGCTCGATCGCGAGGTTTTCCCAAGCCCACTTAGTCATGATGAGGTGGGTTTGAACGGCGGGATTGGCCTTTAACGCCTTCAGTAGGCGTAAACCGTAAATGGTGCCGGATGCACCGGTGATGGCAACAACAATTTTTTTCATGAGTGTGGGTCCTTTCTAACGGAGTTCATTATGGCTGCCGGGCGGTCCCGGCAGGTCACGACGGATTAGCCGTGAAAAGGTGCTATTATTTCAGGTAATCTTGCCAGTTTGGCATTTCCTTGAATTGCGCCCGTGTGAAGGACTTCTTCATATCATATGGGAAGGTACCGTCCAAGACGAGTTTGGAACTCATCCCCCGAACACGGATCCGAGCTGGATCGTATTCTGGTAATTCGGACGGATCAAGGGGATGGTTACGCAAGCCTTCCAAGACCATGATGTCTTTATCGGCTTGGAACCGGGTATTAATCGTCCACATCACGTCGTTCCAATCAAAAATATCAACATCTTCATCGACGAGGATGACGGTTTTTAATTCTTTAAACGATGAGAAGGCCAGTAAGGCAGCTTGGCGTTGAATTCCTTCGTCGTTAGCATCGTCCTTGTGAATCTGCATGATGGTCATCAATTTACCACCACCCGCAGGGGCGTTATAGACGTTTTTAACTTTCCCTGGGATTGCGCGATCAACCAGGTTCAGAATGGAAGCTTCGGTTGGAATGCCGGCCATTGAAACGTGTTCTTCAGATGGCCCAATCGTTGTTTGGACGATCGGATTGTCTTGACGATGAGTGACAGCCTTAATTTTAACGATGTGAACGGCTGGGTTGGCAGTACCGTTATAACCAGGGAATTCGGGCATCGCGTGGCCGGTGTTAGTGTTGATGTCTTCTTGCATGGAAGTGTTGGGCATGATTTCAGCTTCCACAATCCATTCAGAACGGGCGATACCAAGTTGATCAACGGCCATCCCGTCAACGACTTGGACGGGTTCGTTACGAAGCGCACCCGCGACTTGTAATTCATTGTAGCCCAGTGGTGTCGTCGGTGGCTCGAAGGTTGCACCAATAGTGATTGCTGGATCAAGACCGATGTTGATGGTGATGGGCATTGGTTTATCCAGCGCTTCGTATTCTTTGAGAAAGGCACCAATGTGACGACCACCGGGCATGATGTACATGCCGATCGTGTCTTTATCTTCAAGGACCATCCGGTGAATCGTGACGTCACTTTGTTTTTTATCAGGAGATGCGCCGTAAACGACGCCCATGGTGATGTAGGGGCCAGCATCTACGGGGGTATTCGTTGGGGCAGCTAGAATTTTGCGAATATCAAAATCAGGTTCGCTGGCGTAGTGAACAACCTCTTGTGCGGGAGCATCTTTGTGATCTACTTTAACTGGTGCGACGGGATGGGTGACGGCGTCATTCAGCATTTGCCCGAGGGTGCGCCAATCGTGATGTAAAATCGTGCCGACCCGTTTCCGGCTTGCTTGGAGACCGATTAATACCCGAGAACCCGGAAAGCCCTTTACGTTATTAAACATCATTGTGGGGCCTTCTTGGGTGGGTCGCATTACGGTACCACCAGAGCCAATATACCGGTATACCCCAGCTAAATCAGCATCGGGATCAATTTCTTTATCTGTTGCGTGGTATTGGCCGGGCAGGTCTTTAATCTCGTCCAGTACTTTACGTAAATCATATGGTTGTTCAGTCATGCTAACTACCTCCAATTCATTTGTTATCTCTATTATCGATGGCTTGGGGAAGAAAAACAATTCAAGGTTGTCACGGTTCTATTCCACTTTGGAATGAACGCAATCAATCTAGGTTAAGCATAACAAAATGGAATTACCGCTCACAAGGGCAACGGGAAAACGTTTCTGGTTGGCATTCAGCCGGATTTCAGAGTATGTTGAATGCATATTAACCTCAGTAGAGAATGGGTGAGAACGCGTGAACCAACAGGATGAACACAAATTAGCAATTTTAAACCAACTGATGACGCACTATGGTCCCCAGCACTGGTGGGAACATGAAAACCGCCTTGAAGATTGGGTTTCGATGATTTTAGTCCAGCAGACAACGGGCATTAACGCTGAGAAGGCGGTGGCTAACTTAGCCCCATACCTGACAGTGACGGGCCTCAGTGAACTTGATATGGATGAACTCCAACGATTAATTCGACCGGCCGGATTTTACCGTCAAAAGAGTAACTATATCAAAACTTTGATTGCGTGGTACGTGGCGCACGGCGCCAATCTCGCGGCTTTCAAGTCAATTCCAACGCCTGATTTGCGCCGGGAGTTATTGGCAATCAAGGGGGTGGGCGCAGAAACGGCCGATGACATGCTGCTGTATATTTTTGAACGGCCGGTGTTTATTGCGGATACGTACGCTCGGCGCCTGTTTAATCGGCTGGGGTTTGGTCCCTATCGGACGTATCATCAAATGCAACAGGAATTTGACGCGCTTGCTGCCCAGCAAAGTTTTGCAACGTGTCGGGAATGGCATGCGGTGATTGACGAGCATGGCAAGGCCTACCGCCGAGACGAGGCGTTGGATGAATCATGGATAAAATAAGGGTGCGATGCTAACCGATAAACGCCAATCACACGATAATGGTTGCGCTTTCTTAAATCAGCTATCATAATAAAACTTATTAAAGCTCATGGATAGTTAATGGAGGGAACTAAATGGCCTATATCGAGGTTAAAAATGAATCAAAGCGGTATCAAATGGGAGAAACCACGATTGTGGCGAATAACCGGCTGTCGTTTGATGTCGATCAGGGAGCACTGACGGTCATTTTAGGCCCCAGTGGTGCGGGAAAATCGACCGTTCTTAATATTTTGGGAGGCATGGATTCGCCCAGCGAGGGCCAAGTCATCATTGATGGGGTTGATATTGCCCAGTTTAATGATAAGCAACTGACGCAGTTCCGACGGACGGACATCGGGTTCGTATTTCAATTTTATAACCTAATTCCTAATTTAACGACGCGGGAAAACGTTGAATTGGCATCCTCAATTGTGCCCGATGCGTTAGATGCCACGCAGGTGCTCAAAGATGTCGGGTTAGGCGACCGGCTCGATAATTTTCCGTCGCAGCTATCCGGTGGCGAGCAACAGCGGGTAGCCATTGCCCGGGCGCTGGCGAAAAATCCCAAGCTGTTACTATGCGATGAACCGACCGGCGCACTGGATTACCAGACCGGTAAGCAGGTACTGACCCTGCTGCAAGATGCTAGCCGGAAGGCGCACAAGACCGTTTTGGTGATTACTCATAATTCAGCCTTGGCAAAAATGGCGGACCGGGTTATTCGGATCAACGATGCACAAGTCCGTGCTGTGGAAGATAATGCACATCCCCTGCCAGTCGCCGAGATTGAATGGTAGGTGAGCTGATGAAACCCTTAACGAAGTATATGTGGCGTAATATTCGAGGCTCCCTCGGACGGTTTATTGCGATTGTTCTGATCATTATGTTAGGTGTTATCACCTTTGTCGGAGTCAAGGCAACCGGTCCGGCGCTGAACGATTCGCTGAATAAAACGGTCAAAGATCTGCACTTGTCAGATGTGCAACTGATGTCATCGACCGGCTTCACCAAGCAGGATGTGAAAACGGCTGAGAAGGTGGCGGGCGCACAAGCGGAAGCGGTCAAATTTAAGTATGTTACCGGTGGTGCGGACAGCTATGCGGTGGCCTTGTATGGCTACAACGCAGCAAATCAGCAAAATCAGTTGGCACTGCGAACCGGACATTTACCTAAGAACCGGCACCAAATCGTGCTCGACTACCGCGCTCAGGAAAAGTACGGGTACCACCTTGGCCAGCACTTTACTTTCGACCGGTCGGCGAAGCTGCGTCATCGCACATACACGATTGTCGGCTTTGCGGATTCACCGAGTTACATTGATAGTAGTGTGCGGGGGTCGGCCAATGTCGGGGATGGCACGGTTAAGTTCTTTGCCTATATTCCGGCCAGTCAGATGAATTTAGCCACGGCCACTTTGCTCAACGTCTCCTTCCAAAAACTACAACACACAGATACGTTTAGTGACCAGTATGATCGAGCAGTTGATCGGCGGGTAGCACAGCTGAAGACGGTCTTTAAAGCCCGCGCTAAGACGCGCAGTACGGCCTTGCTTAAGCAGGCGGCCCCCCAGTTAGCGACCCAGCAGCAACAACTCGATCAGGCCCGGCAACAGCTAGTCGCGTCGGGGTTATCGACAGCGCAAGCAAAACAGCAACTGCAACCCCAACAGGCGCAGCTAAATGCGGCTTTGCAAAAAGCACAGCGGGCTGTGAAGACGACTTACACATGGCAAACCCGTGACGACCTCCCCGGCTTTGCGGCGTACGGGGAAAGTTCGGATCGCATTGCGGCGATTGCGAACGTCTTTCCGGTGTTCTTCTTCTTGGTGGCAGCCCTCATTACCTTTACGACCATCACGCGTATGGTCGAGGAGGCGCGGGCTCAGATTGGGACGTTCAAGGCATTGGGATATTCCAAGACGGCGATTGCCCGGAACTACTTAAATTACGCGTTTTTGGCGGGGATGATTGGGACCGTGATTGGTGCGTTTGTGGGCAATCTATCGTTACCCCGGCTTGTGTTATCACTATATCGGTCCTACATTCCCCTTACTGCGGTTGTTCACTTGCAGTGGGGGCTCTTCGGGATTTCGCTCTTGGTGGCCATGCTCACCACGGTGGGAGCGGCATTACTGGTGGTACGCCGAGAACTGGAAGAAAAGCCGGCAGAACTGATGCGGCCGCGGTCACCGAAATCGGCTAAACGAGTGCTGCTGGAAAAAATAACGCCACTTTGGCGCCGATTGAACTTCAATCAAAAGGTCAGTTACCGGAACATGTTTCGATATAAATCACGCATGCTGATGACCATTATTGGGATTGCCGGTGGCACTGGGCTTATTTTGACCGGGTACGGCATTCAAAATTCGATCGGTGCGAGTGGCACCAAACAGTACGGGGAGGTTGTGAAGTATCAGGCCCTGGTACGATTAGCACATGACGATCAGGATCATCAGGCCGTCAAAATTTTGCAGAACAATGCACAGTACCGGCGACACACGCAGATTAGTGCCAACGTGGGGGATGTGCGTTCTCACGGCCATAAGGTTGACGATGTGAACATTTTTGTGCCGAGTTCAACTAAGCAGATTAAGCAGTTTATCAGGCTCCGAAGTACTGAAAACCAGCATGCAATTCAGCTTAAGCAACACGGAGTCGTCTTGTCAGAAAAGATGGCACAGAAGTTGAACGTTCAGGTCGGGGATTCGGTGAAGGTGACGACGACGGATCATGACCACGGCACCGCCAAGGTAACGGCGATCACGCAAAATTATGTGGGGGACTATTTATACGCTAGTCCAGCGGCTTATCGTCATTTGTTCGGTCAAACGGCCGCTAACAATACGTTGCTGGTGAGCCTCAAGCATCAAACCCAGCATCAACGTGATCAGCTCGCACACCGCCTGTTGAAGGACGGAGATACTCAGGGAACGAGTTACACGAGTGATCAGCGTCAGACGATTACGACAATGTCGGGGAGTCTAGATACGGTCGTCCTCATTTTTATCCTGCTGTCTGGGGTGTTGTCCTTTGTGGTATTGTATAACCTTACGAATATCAACGTTTCCGAACGGATTCGCGAATTATCAACGATTAAGGTCCTTGGATTCTATGATCGAGAGGTGACAATGTATATCGTACGGGAAAATATTATGCTGACGCTGATTGGCATCGTGCTGGGTTACGGTGTCGGCAATCTTCTGACAGCCTATATTTTGCACCAGGCCGCCACGGATCAAGTTATTTTTCCACTGACGATTTATTGGCCGGGCTATGTGGTGGCCACCCTATTGATGGTGGCCTTCACGGTCATCGTGATGGGAGTCACGCATCGCAGATTAAAGCGCGTTGACATGGTATCAGCGTTGAAATCAAATGAATAATAAAAATAATCCCGCTCACCTTTGATAAAGTGAGTGGGATTATTTAGATGAAACGAATTCAATTAGGATTGATTGGCGAAAATATCTTCCATTGCGTCGATTGCGGTACCACCATAAACGTAGGCGGGCCCACCGCTCATCAGGATGGCGGTGTTGATGGTTTCGACAACCTCTTCCTTAGTAGCACCCGCGGCAATCGCATGGTGAAGATGGTCTAAAATGCACCCCTCACACCGGATCGAAATGGCAACACATAGACACATGAGTTCTTTTTGCTTATGAGATAGGGCGCCGTCTTTCAAGGCGGCAGCGTGCATCGTTAAGAAGTCTTTACCGGTATCACCAGAAGCGGCCGTTAATTTCTGGTAGTTACTATTAATTTGTTGAAACTTATCGCTATATTCTGACATGTGTACTCCACTCCATTTCTAAGTTGATTACGGCTTGATGATAACGCTTTCAAATGACTAAAACAACTAAAATGATAGGGCAATATCGCGGATCTTTGACAGTGGTAACTGTCTTTTTAGAAATGAATTAAGCCAAATTGACGGCCACCACGGGCGTTCCACTTGTACTTGACTGGCGAAATGATTATAGTCAAAAGCATAACCGGAGGGAGAAATGCATTGATTGAATTTGAGAATGTAAGCAAAACGTATGAACAACAGCCCGCGCTAAACGATCTGAACCTGACGATCAATGATGGTGAGCTGTTTGTGTTGGTTGGCCCGTCCGGGAGCGGGAAGACCACACTCCTTAAAATGATTAATAAACTAATTGAACCAACCACCGGAACGGTCAAAATTGATGGTCAAGACGTGGGCGCCGCGGATATCCGCCAGCTGCGTCACCAAATTGGCTACGTGCTTCAAGCAGGGGCACTATTTCCGAATATGACCGTGGAACAAAATGCGGCGATTCAACTTGATCAGCTAGATTGGGATGTTCGTCAAAAACATGATCGCATTAATGAACTACTCACGCGGGTTGATTTAGATCCGCAAACCTACATGGAGCGGATGCCAAGCGAACTATCGGGTGGAGAAGCCCAGCGGGTGGGCATCGTTCGGGCATTAGCCTCACAGCCCAAGCTAATTTTGATGGACGAGCCATTTAGTGCGTTAGATCCCTTGTCACGCCGCCGCTTGCAGCAACTTGTGTTAAAGCTTCATCAGGAGCTGGCCTGCACGATCGTATTTGTGACCCATGATATGCAGGAGGCCATTAAGCTGGCCGATCGGTTAGCCGTGATTCATAATGGCGATTTATTGCAGGTCGGCCGACCACAAGAAATAATTGCTAATCCGGCTAGTGAGTTTGTGGCTGACTTTTTCGACGATGGCACGACGCGCAATCTTTTCTTAAGTCAGGTTTTGAAAACTGGATTTGGTCGGTTACCGGAACCAGCCGATCAGCCGGTGAAGCTGGCTGGCACGGACACGATTTTCACTTGGGCCGATCTCTTGAATCAACACCCCCGCCAACTCGTGACGGTTGACGACCTCGTCTTGGAACCACAGGACCTGCTTTCCTACATGTCACAGATTGGGCAGGTGAGCTAAATGACAGCATTTGGTAATTACCTCGTCAAGAACGGCAATGACTTGCTGGCGTCACTGGGCCAGCATATTTTTATTTCACTGGTAGCGGCGCTAATTGCAATTGTGATCGCGATTCCGTTGGCGGTGGCCTTGGTTAATCATCGCCGGTGGGGCGAAGTTGTCCTTCAGGTAACTGGCGTGGTACAGACGATTCCAAGTCTGGCGGTCTTAGGATTACTAATTCCGTTGGTGGGGATTGGGACGGTTCCTTCGATTATTGCGTTAGTCCTGTACGCCATCATGCCGATTTTTCAAAATACCTATGCAGGGCTGACTAATATCGACCCGCTGTTGATCGAAGCGGCAGATGCGTTTGGGATGTCACGGCGGTTTAAGCTGTTTCGTGTTCAGCTGCCACTTGCGATGCCGATGATCCTATCGGGAATTCGGATTGCGGTCGTCCTAATCATCGGGACGGCGACGCTCGCCGCTTTAATTGGTGGCGGTGGTCTGGGGACCTATATTATTACGGGAATTCAGACTAACAATGATCAGGCATTGATCGCTGGGGCGGTGCTATCCGCTATTTTAGCGCTGGTTGCTAGCTGGTTGATCAAAGTTTTATCACGCGTTTCGGTGAAAAAACTCCTGTACGGACTAGGAATTTTAGCGGTTTTAGGGGTTAGTGGAGGCATTTACCACCAAGCAACCCAGCCCAAGGAAACAATAACGATTGCTGGTAAGTTGGGTGGCGAACCCGATATTTTGATTCACATGTATAAAGATTTGATCGAGCAGGATAATCCGAATGTCCATGTCGTCTTAAAACCCAATTTTGGTGGCACAACCTTCCTATTCAAGGGATTGCAGAGCGGTAAAATTGATATTTATCCGGAGTTTACCGGTACGGTACTGCAAACGTTGGTTAAGCAGCCCAAACATGTCAGTCATGATCCGGCTAAGTCGTATCAACAGGCAAAGGCACTCCTGAAAAAGCAGTACGGGTTGGACTATTTGAAGCCGATGAAGTATCAAAATAACTACTCGCTGGCGCTTCGTAAGCAGGATGCGGAGAAGTACCATCTAAAGACGATTTCGGATTTAAGTCAGGTTTCGACAACGCTGACGAGCGCCTTTGACACTGACTTTTCGCAGCAAAAAGATGGCTATCCGGGACTGAAAACGGCCTACGGGTTAGTCTTCAAATCCGTCCAGACGATGGAACCTTCGCTGCGGTATCAAGCGGTGGCGGATCGTAAGGTCGACGTGACCGATGCGTATACGACTGATCCGCAGATTCGGCAGTATCATCTAGTGACGTTGAAGGATGACAAATCATTTTTCCCAGCCTACCAAGGCGCGCCTTTGATGAAGGCGTCATTTGCTAAGCAACATCCACGGGTGGTTAAAAGTCTCAACCAGCTCAATGGTAAGGTGACGACGAAGCAAATGCAGGAAATGAATTATCAAGTGACGGTCAAGCACCGAAAGGCAGCAACCGTGGCACGTGAATTTTTGCAACAGCAACACTTACTTAAATAGGGTGAAGGCACCTTGATCTTTTTTTGGATCAAGGTGCTTTTTTAGAAAATAAAGGTCAAACTTTTTTTGACCTTTAATAAACAAATTTGAAATAAAATTACTTATAATCGTTTATATAACAGTATTTATAGCTTATTTCATTGGCGAAATAAAATGTTTGACCTTTATTGACTATATGGTACAAACGTGGTATATTATTCATCAAGGAGGAAAGGAAAATGGAAATTGATGTTAAGGCTTATTTGGACGACAATCACCTCACGATCTATCGGGTCGCCAAGTCAGCTGGGTATGGTTATTCAACGATTCATAAGTCATTTAACAAGACGCAATCCGACGCCACCTCACTGAACTTGCGAGATCTCGATGCACTCGCAACCGCAATGCACCAGAACATGTGGGAAGTACTCCGCGAATTGGAAACCCACTATTTAAAATAGGCGACTCAAAAAACGGTGCTGGTGATCAATATCTGGTAGCCGTTTTTCATAACACAAGACAATTAAGCTTAAAAAAGCAATCCTAAGGAGGAATTTAAATATGGCAAACTCATTTTTTGGTAACGACCCATTTTTTGGCGGGCACGATTTCGACGATATTTTTAACGAAATGATGCGGGGAATGAACGGGGTTAACTCGGAAAACCGCTTCCTTGTCAACGGCGAAGAAGTAACCCCAGAACAATTTGATCAATTAAGAAAGCAAGCCGCTACCCAGCGGGCGCAACAGGCGCAACAAGCAGGTGGCGCACCGGCTGCGGTAGCCGGTAAGAAACAAGGTGGAATTCTGGAAAAACTGGGACGTAATTTGACTCAGGAAGCCAAAGACGGCAAGCTCGATCCGGTGATCGGTCGGAATAAGGAAATCCAAGAAACCGCTGAAATTTTAAGTCGGCGGATTAAAAACAATCCGGTTCTCGTCGGAGATGCCGGCGTTGGTAAAACGGCGGTTGTCGAAGGATTAGCACAGGCAATTGTGAAAGGCAATGTACCGGCCGCAATTAAGGACCATGAGCTAATCAGTATCGATTTGTCGAACCTAGAGGCCGGGACACAGTATCGCGGGAGTTTCGAACAAAATATTCAGGACTTAGTAAAAGAAGTTCAAGCACGCGGAAACGTAATCTTGTTTTTTGATGAAATTCATCAGATTTTGGGTGCTGGTTCGACGGGTGACGAATCCGGTTCGAAAGGGCTAGCAGATATGATTAAGCCAGCTTTAAGTCGTGGTGAAATCACGGTTATTGGGGCAACAACCCAAGACGAATACCGGAACACCATTTTGAAAAACGCCGCTTTAGCACGGCGGTTTAATGAAGTGACGGTAAACGCCCCTAGCGCTGAAGACACGCTTGAAATTTTAAAAGGGGTTCGGAGCCTGTACGAAAAGCACCATCACGTAACGCTACCTGATGATGTATTGAAGGCGGCTGTCGATTACGCGGTTCAGTACATTCCACAACGGTCTTTGCCAGATAAGGCCATCGATCTTGTGGATATGACGGCCGCCCATCTATCAGCACAACATCCAGTGACGGACAAGGTGTCACTCGAACAACAATTGAAGGCTGCCAAGCAGACGCAACAGGACGCAGTTCAGAAAGAAGATTATGAACAGGCCCAGAAGTCGAAACAGCTGGTTGAGAAACTTGAACAGCAATTGAAGGCGGGGACGGACGATCAACCTGCCGAAAAGGTAGTCGCCACGGTTAGCGATGTCGCCGAATCGACAGAACGACTGACTGGAATTCCGGTCTCCCAAATGGGCGCTTCGGATATTGAACGCTTGAAAGGCATTGGTCAGCGGCTTCGGGGTAAGGTCATTGGCCAAGATGAGGCCGTCGAAATGGTTGCTCGTGCAATCCGGCGGAACCGCGCGGGATTCGATGAAGGAAACCGGCCCATCGGGAGCTTCTTGTTTGTGGGTCCAACCGGGGTTGGAAAGACGGAATTGGCAAAGCAACTGGCGCTAGATATGTTTGGGAGTAAGGACAATATTATCCGGCTCGACATGTCTGAATACTCTGATTTGACAGCTGTTTCGAAATTGATTGGAACGAGTGCGGGGTACGTGGGCTACGAAGACAACAGCAATACGTTGACCGAAAAAGTACGGCGGAACCCATATTCGATTGTGTTACTCGACGAAATCGAAAAGGCCCATCCACAGGTATTGACACTCTTGTTACAGCTCATGGATGATGGCCGCTTAACTGACGGTCAGGGGAACGTCGTCAACTTTAAGAATACGGTCGTGATTGCAACCTCTAACGCTGGATTCAGTAGCGATACCGCTGACGATGATCAGCAACCACTGATGAAGAAGTTGGAAGCTTATTTCCGACCAGAGTTCCTAAACCGGTTCAACGGGATTGTTGAATTCAGCCATTTGACCAAGGACGATTTAGCTCAAATCGTGGACCTCATGATTGAAGAAGTTAACCAAACGTTATCTAAAAAAGATATTACGCTTGAAGTGACTGATAAGGCTAAGAGCTGGCTCATCGATCAAGGCTATGATGAAGCCATGGGGGCTCGGCCACTCCGGCGAGTGATCGAACAACAGATTCGTGATAAGGTCACAGATTTCTATCTGGATCACATGGATGTGAAGGCTTTAAAGGCGGATGTGGTTGATGACACGATCGAAATTAGTGCAAAATAAGATTTGTTAAAACGAAGCTTGTGTTTCACGTGAAACACAAAGCAACAGTCAAGAGCGGGTACGCTAATCTCACTTATGGGATGAGGTGCCCGCTTTTTGTCGACCATTTTTTACAATCTACCATATATTTAAAACACACGTGATTGCTTTGGGAGCCAAAGGTAATCATTTACAAGCCAAGATAGATGACCATTCAGTGTTTGAGTATGTTGATTTACTTAACGCCCATTATAGTGGCAGAATTAAACTAGGGACGGGGTATTATAAAACAGAAATTCTGGATGTCTTGGTTAAAAAGAATGATAAAGTAGTTCAGTATCAAAGAATTGATGATCTAGATGATCAAATTAAATATCATGGTGATTGGAATCATGTATGTGGCCTTGAAAATACGATTTGGAATAGAACTCTGTCATATGGATCAAGTGGTAAGTATACAAGATTTGAATTTGACTTTAGAGGATCTGGATTTTACTTGTTTGGTAAACAACGCTTTGAGAGTAGACTATCGATTACAGTAGATGGGCAGCTAATCAATGGTAGTTTATTACCGCAAACCGTGCCAGATAAAACTGAAAACGTTATGTTAAAAGGATTAACGAATGTTAATCATCATGTGTCGGTGGGCATTGTGGAAGGAACATATACATTGGATGCAATTGGGTTTCTGAAGCGTCCACGGTAGTTAGCCCCTAATTGAATACAAAAATAGCATCAGATCACAGTAATAATTGATCTGATGCTATTTTGTGAGTTAGAACAATCCTTCAATCGTGCCATCGTCGTCAATATGCATCTTAACGGCGGCTGGTTCCTTTGGTAAACCGGGCATGGTTAAAATATTTCCTGTTAAGGCAACGATGAAGCCGGCCCCGATCTTAGGGACGAGTTCGCGAACGTTGATGTCAAAATCACTTGGGGCACCCAAGAGTTTAGGATCGTCAGACAATGAATACTGGGTCTTGGCGATACAGATTGGCAGGTTTCCCCAGCCATTTTCAGTAAACTGCTTGATTTGTCGCTGGGCTTTCTTGCTGAGGACGGCTTTGCGGCCGCCGTAGACCTTAGTCACAACGGCATCTAGTTTGTCTTCAATGGGTTGGTTGTCATCATAAAGTGGGGTGAAGGTACTTGCTTGATCGGCCTTTTTGATGACTTCTTTGGCCAGATCGAGTGTTCCTTCGCCACCCTTTGCCCAACTGTCAGTGAGAATGGCAGTAACGCCATGCGCGGCGCAGGTATCTTTGATCAGATCAAGTTCTGCTTGAGTGTCACTGACAAAGTGGTTAATGGCAACGACTAACGGCACACCATACTGTTGAATATTCTCGATATGGTGAAGGAGGTTCGGTAATCCAGCTTTTAAGGCGTCCAGATTTTCGGTTTGAAGGTCAGGAAGCTTTTGACCGCCGTTGTACTTCAACGCCCGAACAGTGGCTACGATAACAGCGGCATCTGGAGTTTTACCTAAAACAGGGGCCTTAATATCAAGGAACTTTTCGGCACCCAAGTCAGAACCAAATCCGGATTCGGTGACGGTGTAATCGGCTAGATTTAAACCGGTCTTAGTAGCGGCGACACTGTTACAGCCGTGAGCAATGTTGGCAAATGGACCGCCGTGAATAATTGCGGGGGTGTGGGCCAGTGTCTGAGCCAAGTTCGGTTTGATGGCATCCTTTAAGAGAATGGTAATGGAATCTTCAAATCCGAGTTGAGCAACGGTAACGGGTTGTTTGTCGTGGTTGTAACCGACAACAATCTTACCAATGCGGTGCTTCAAATCGGCAATACTGGTTGATAGGCAGAGGATGGCCATTAATTCGGAAGCGGCAGTGATGTCAAATCCGGTTTCGCGAGGAATCCCTTGTGAAAGGCCCCCTAGACCAGTAATGGTGTGGCGCAATACCCGATCATTGATGTCGAGGACTCGTTTCCAGATGATCCGTCGTGGATCGAGGTCTTGTTTGTTATCGCGCTGGATGTAGTTGTCGATCAATGCGGCCAAGGTGTTATTGGCGCTGGTGAGGGCGTGTAAATCGCCGGTAAAGTGGAGGTTGATGTCTTCCATCGGCATGACTTGGCTGTAGCCGCCGCCAGTGGCACCACCCTTCATCCCCATGACGGGACCCATTGAAGGTTCACGAATGGCAATGATGGTCTTCTTCTCGAGAAGCGACAGAGCGTCACCTAGACCAACGAGGACGGTCGATTTACCTTCACCAGGGGGCGTAGGGTTGATCGAAGTCACAAGAACGAGCTTGTGAGCAGGATCTGGTGAGGCTTGTTCGAATTTCATACTAATTTTAGCTTTGTAATTACCGTAGGGTTCAATATCATCTTCAGTCAAACCAATTTTAGCTGCGATTTCTTTGATGGGCAGCATGGTGGCTTGTTGAGCAATTTCAAGATCTGTCATGTTTTGAATGCGCTCCTTTATGAGTTAGTTGAGACGTTTGCGACGTCTTGGGTTGTTTTGGCAAAACGTTTCCTGATTAAGAATGACACAGTTAGGGCAATAATTTCAAGTATTCCGAAAACAATTAGTGTCGAATTGTAGCTGTGTAAGAGTTGGTGTGACACGGAGAGCACAACCGGACCAACAAGACCGGCAATGCCCCACGCCGTGAGCACGTAACCGTGGATGGCGCCTAATTCCTTGGTGCCAAAAATATCACTCAGGTAGGCGGGGATGACTGAGAACCCGGCACCGTATCCCGAAAGAATAATGCAAAGGACAATGGTGAAGAGGTATGACGAGTGAATGAACATTAAGCTGACGATTAAGATTGCTTCAAACGTGAAGACCACGCTGAAAGTGTTTGGTCGACCGAGGTAGTCGGAAATCGAAGCCCAAGCGAGGCGCCCTAATCCGTTGAAAATACCAATGACACCCACCATCCACGCAGCTTTAGTGACGCTCATTGCGGTGAACTCTTGTGCCATGGGGGAGGCCGCGGCAACGAGGCCGATGCCGCAAGTGATGTTGATGAATAGCATCAGCCATAGGAGACGGAATTCACGCGTTTTGACGGCCTGATTGGCGGTCAATTGTTGTCCGTTCATGAGGCTGACACCCGCGGCAACTGGTGTCACGGTTTCCGTCACATTGAGTGCCTTCTTTGGTGGCCGAATGAATTGAGCCGCGCTAATCATGACGATGAAATAAACGGCGCCGAGGATGTAAAAAGTGCGTTCGACCCCGACGCTCGCAATTAATCCGTGGGCAACCGGGCTTGTGAGCATGGCGGCAAAGCCAAAGCCCATGATCGCACAGCCGGTAGCCATTCCCCGACGGTTAGGGAACCATTTGATGATGGTTGATACAGGGGTGACATAGCCGGAGCCCAGACCTAAGCCCCCGATTACCCCGTATGCGAGGTAGAGGAGCCAGAGCTGGTCGGTATGGATCGCAACCCCCGTCAGTGCGGTGCCAGCACCGTAACAGATACTGGAAATTGTGCCGGTCACGTTCGGACCGAACTTTTCAACCAACCGCCCCATGAAGGCGGCCGACATCCCAAGGAAGAAGATGGCGAGACTAAAAGCAAACGTGATCGATGATTCTGACCAACCGGTTTGGGCCTGAATTGACTGGGTGTAAACGCTCCAAGCGTAAACGGACCCGATCATCAGGTGGAGTAAAATACCACTACCAGCGACAACATAACGATTAACCTTCAACAAAACAATCCCCTTTCGTTAAAAACACGAACGATAATTACGCAAAATCTTTCCTATATGCAAAAATAGTATAATATACGACTTAATAAAGTGCAATAACGAAAATAAATTCATTAAAACACGAACAATTATATTTTTTATATAAAAATGGAATATTTTATTTGCGTTCAAGGAACCCGTGGGGCATAATTGACGTGAGAAACGGGGGATTTAGATGACTGAATTTGATCGGATTTTTGAAGCGATTAAGGCGGACCCACAAAATGCGGATTACACCAGACAAGATATTGAACCACTGTATTACGCGGGTAAAGAGGCCCGCATTAACGTAATTGGGCAAGCACCGGGCAAACGGGCACAAGACACGAAGATCTTTTGGAACGATCCGAGTGGCGTGCGGTTGCGAGACTGGATGGGCGTTTCTGACGATGAATTCTACAATTCTGGCAAGATTGCCATTGTCCCGATGGATTTTTACTACCCGGGAAAAGGGAAGAGCGGTGACTTGGCTCCTCGTAAGGGTTTTGCCCAGAAATGGCATCAACCCCTCTTAGATTTGATGCCCAACATCGAACTCACGCTGTTGATTGGGAGCTACGCCCAACGCTACTATCTGTCACTGAAGTCAAAAGACACCCTCACGCAAACCGTTAAGGATTATCAGCAGTATCTACCGGAATTTATGCCGCTACCGCACCCATCACCACGCAATTTTTCGTGGTTAGCTAAGAATCCGTGGTACGAAGATCAGGTACTGCCGGAACTCAAGCAGCGGATCAGGGAGATCCTCAACAAATGAGTATGGAGAAAAATAAATGTTAAAAGAATTGATATCGCAAAAACTCTATTATGGGTTTCCCATCTTCTTATTGGCCTATCCGGATGACCGGCATGGCTATAATGTGACGACGTGCAGCTCGTCGTATTCGCTACGCAACATGCTCGTTTTTGGCTTAGGAAAAGGGACGAATGCTGCCAAACAGTTGATGAACCATGGCGTCGGTAGTGCTAACGTTGTCGCACCAAAATACCATGAATTGGTAGAATATGCCGGTGACCATCATGGACAAGATAAGCTTGGTGGCGGGCGGGTTCCATACGATATCCTCGATGACAGTCATGTTCCGATCCTTAAACAGGCCAGTGTCGTTCTCGTGTTTCACGTGGAACATTATGAGGTTGTGGGGGGCTACGTGAACTTCACGGCGACGATCGATAAACGCTTCGCCCAGGAAAACCTGCTTGAAGATCCAAACCAAATTGGGCACGAACTTGATACTTTGCACTACTTTGGCATTGATCACGATCTGGTTAAACGCGCGATTGAAGCTGAATAAGTAAAAAAATAGGAACGTCTTTTCCCGATAGTTGAGAAAAGGTGTTCCTATTTTCGTGTGTTGTGTGTTGTGTATTGTGTGTTGTGTGAAACAAAAGGGACTAGCCGCGTGGCCGGCGGTTAAAACTGCCACCAAATCCGTTGAAGTTACCAAACGGAAATTCGAACCCACCCTGAGCAGGTCCACGGCCGTGGAATTTGTTGCTATGTTGCTGTGTCCAATCGGGTTCCTTAACCTCTAGGTCGGTGATGAGCTTGTCGAGAAGGTGCCGTAATTGTTGCTGCTCATCACTGGTGAGCGATTCGAACATCGATTCCGATAATTCATCTTTAAACTTTTTCGATCCCGTGATGTAGTCACGGCCCTTATCGGTGAGGGTAATGAGTGCAACTCGTTTGTCATCGGGAGATTCGTGCCGTTCGATCAGTTCGTTAGCTTCCAGTTTGCTGACGAGGGCACTAACGGAGCTGGGGCGAATATCCAAGGCATCAACGATTTGGGAGTTTGTGAGGTTATCTTTTTCAGCGAGGAGGTGCAAAACGCGAAATTGACCGCGCTGGTTTTGCTGATGGTCATCAAATTTCCAGCTCTTGATTGCAGCGGAGATAAAAGTCCGTTGCTGGAATAGACGGCCAAATAAGGTGAGTAGTTCTTGTGAGTCGTAGGTCATAACAAAGACTTCCTTTATTGTTATTTTAGTTAGGTAGTTGCTTCTTCGACTAACTAATTGAGTTCATTGTAAATTGTTAGTTAGCTCTTGTCAACAGAAACTAACTAATATAAAATAAAAACCATCCTGAATTTTGTTAGCAGGATAAACTAGTTTTAAAACGTGGGTGGCACTTGTATAATGAGACAAGCATCACACGCGCAAGATTTTAATTATAAGGGAGAATAATATGGCATTTCTCACATTACATGATATTCACAAGTCATACTTCCTCGGTAAAGAGGAATTTCCAGTTTTAATGGGAATTGACTTGGACTTTGAACTGGGTGAATTTGTTTCCATCCTCGGTGAATCCGGTGGTGGTAAGTCGACTTTAATGAATATTATTGGCGGGTTGGACCGCAATTTTAAAGGAACCGTCACGATTGACGGTCAGCAACTGGATCATAAAAAAGAAAAGCAACTCGACGAATATCGCCGCGGGACAATCGGCTATATTTACCAGTCGTATAACTTGATTTCGCACCTGTCCGTTCTCGATAACGTGTTAGTCGCACTAGACATGACGACGCTCAACCGGAGTCAACGGATTAAGCGGGCCACGGAATTGCTAAATAAGGTTGGTTTGAGCGATCAAATTAAGAAGCATCCGAACCAACTTTCCGGTGGTCAAAAACAGCGGGTGGCGATCGCCCGGGCGCTGGCTGCCGATCCACAGATCATTATCGCGGATGAACCAACCGGAGCGCTGGATTCACAAAACACAAAAGAAGTGCTGGACCTATTAGAAGAGATTGCTCAGGAAGGTAAGCTGGTTATCGCCGTTACCCATTCGCAGGAAGTGGCGAACTATGGGACGCGGATCGTGCATCTGGCCGACGGTAAAATCGACGGGGATGATCGAATTAAGCCGGCGTTTGATGGGGACCACGAAAGCGATGAAATTCCAGCGCGACCATTGGCAGCGATGGCCTCGTATCGGACCGCTTTCAAGCATTTAATGTACAATTTCTGGCGTAACTCGTTGATCATTTTAGGAACGGCAATCGGGCTGTTTTCCGTGATGCTATTCTTGGGGCTCGGTAACGGAATTAAGAGCTACATTAATAATCAGGTCACGGAATTAGCTAATCCCGACTTTGTGACCGTGATGAAGAACGTGTCAAAGGATAACAAAAAGGACGTCAACGAACGCATGACGGCGACCCAGCAAGCAATGGCGACCGACTACAAGTCGACCACGCTGACGAGTGCCCAATTGAAAAAGCTGAAGGACACAAAGCACGTGTCGAAGGTCCAACCGGGCTATCAATTGAGCAGCGCTCAACTGACACAGGGTAAGAAGACCGAGTCAGTGTCCACGTTTGTTACTTGGACGGGGCAAAATGGGTCGAAGTCAATTAAAGCGGGCCACCAACCTGGCAAGAATGAAATTGTGATCGACAAGAAATTTGCCAAGAGCTTGAACAGTAAGAACTGGAAGAAGGCCGTTGGAAAGACCGTGACGATTAGTTTGGCGGCTATGAATGACCAGAACCAACCCGTGAAAATCACGAAGACGTTGAAGGTGGCTGGTATTGTGAGCGTCGGTGAACAAGGATCATCCGCTTATGGTAATTACGCCACAATGAAGACCATGTTGAGCGACGCTGGTGCGGTGAGTGAGCCAACCTTTGCGGCCGTCAAGATTAATGATACCAAGCAGGTCAAGGCCACCAATGCGAAGATCAACGACATGAAGACGGCTGGCGTGCATGATTTTGCTAGCATGTCGGTGGGTAGCATCCTCGATACCGTTAACACCATCACGGACTTAGCAACTAACGTACTGGCGGCGATTGCGGCGATTTCACTAGTTGTTTCGGCGCTGATGATCATTGTGTCGATGTACATGTCAGTTTCAGAACGGACCAAAGAAATTGGTATCTTGCGGGCCCTCGGTGAATCGAAGAAGGACATTCGGCGACTATTTACCTCTGAATCCCTCTTCATCGGGCTACTGGCTGCTGTACTAGGAACGGTGATGGCGTTTGCGATTGGTGCGGGCTTGAACAGCCTCCTATACTCCATTGCGAAGTACAACCTAATTCGAATCAGCATGGGTGACGTGATCTTTGCCTTTGTTGTGGCGGTGATCATTTCATTCCTCGCAGCGCTCATGCCGGCAAGACGGGCTTCGAAGTTGAACCCGATCGATGCGTTAGCGGCAGATTAGCATAACCAAATACAGTTCAATGATAGATAAAAGGAAGCTATGATAGCTTCCTTTTTGATTTCCTTTTTCATCTGAATGGTGGTTATCGAAATGTTTTTGAAAAAAATTTAAGAATTATCTATCTAAAAATTATAAAAGCATTAATTACTAAAAGTAATATAGGAAAAATTAAATTATTCACTTGACTTAAATGGACCAAGAACGCTGATATCAATGAATTAAGCGCCAATTACTATGGGATAAAAGATTAAGGGCATAATTTATTATAGTAAAAGGCATAAACTATTCTAAAAATTTATCACTCGATTAATATGAACGCAAAAAAATGCAAAAAAAGATGTTTTTTTTAGTGATAATTGTGCTTTAATATTAAAAGATAAATAGGACAACTGCTCACTTCTCTTTTTGAAGACGACCCGCACCCAGGACCGAATGGCCGCTAGGGACGGGTCGTTTTATTTTACGACAAATTTCACTGGTTCTGGCCGCAAACGTAAGTAGTGTCTAACACTTGATAATTGTAAAAAGTAGAGGTAAAAGACGATGATGATGAATTCATTTTTTGGTCCCGCGGGGAGACTGTTTGATTCTGATGCAGTACAGTTAGATCGCAATCGGGGAATCGTTGAACGACAATTAAAGCAACTAAGAACTTTATCGTTGGATGAAGTTTTACAAGTTTTGGCAAATGTATATGTCTTGGGAATGTCGAATGGGGTTAAATACGAGCGCCAGCATTTTGAAGCGCGATGCGATCACGTTAAGCAACATTTGATGGAGAGTCTGAATGATGCGGATAGTGTCGAGTTTATGGTGATGGATCAAGCAATTTGTATACCGCTGATGGCGGCCAACGGGGTGGAAGATGTTTATGACCTCGATGACGCGCCACAGATCGAAATTGAAAAAGAAGATCTGTTTCAAATTTACGTTAACGGATGGACACTCGGAAGCCAGACGTTCATTTTCCAAATGAAGAAAAATGAACTAGCCGTCTTTGATGACGCTTGACTCTACCGGACCGCCAATAAAATTGCGCGGCAGCACGCTTGCGCTTTATCCTACGATGACTACCGTGAGGATACGGTGCAACAAACTTATGGAGAACAATTACTGGCAACGCTCAACGAAAGCTTGAGTCGCTACTAGACTAAAAACGGCCTGCAAATTTCGAGTTAGGAAATTTGTGGGTCGTTTTTTGAGTGTTATGGGCGTTAATTGCCCGGGAAATAAGTTAGTTGGTTCGAAAATCGACGTGATGTTTGAGACTCGGAAAAACATGGGTGTCCGACCAGTTCATCATCGCGCCCTGGGCCGTTAACGCTAAAATGGTCCCGAACCCCACAGCAGTGAGGTGCTTAGTGAAAATAACGGCGAGAATCGTAATGACGACCGGTAGCGAGTAGCTAACCCATTGCCCTAAGATTGCGGAACCGTGCATGAATTTAAATCGTAAAATGTAGGAAAGGTCATCATTGGGATGCAAAATAAGGTTGCAACGTTGGTAAATGGAAACGGCCGCCGAAATTAGCATGATCCCAAAGATGTCGAGGACGATGCGCCAGAATAAATTGAGGTTGGGAACGCCAACCCAGTTCCAAAAGACGGTAATAAATTGAACAAGGTAGCTGAACGGAACGGTATAAAGCAGGTTTGAGATGAGACGTCGTCCGTCAAAGTGACCAATGAAAAATTGGTTGGCGATGGTGACGACAACCCCGTACACGAATAAGGTGGTTCCCAGTGAGATATGAATCCAGTCTGCGAGGTTCACAGACGAGGCGGTCCAAACGGCGCTACCCAGGTTAGTGGAAATGGTGAGCGCGTTCCCAGTGGAGTTAATGATGATGGAAAAGATTAAGAACCAAAAGCGCTGTTTGAAGTCTTTCATATGTGTCACGGCAGGGACTCTCCTTCTGATATATTACTTTTGATCTCATCATAGCACGTAGCTAATCAGTTTGTTTAGTTAAACTTTCGTTTGGCCCGATTATGATCGATGATTAAGTTTGAGTTTATCGAAAAAGCCCCGGCGATGTTTTTCAAAGGTGAATCCCTCACCGAGGGTTTCTTGGGTTTCGCTAATGGTAATGAAGGCTTGTGGATCCAAATCTTTAATGAGTTGCCGCACCGTATTAACTTCTGAGGGATCCACTACGGTGTAGACCACATGTTGTGGGTGCTTCGTGTAACCGCCCTCGGCGTGAAACAGGGAGGTGCCACGATCGAGTTGGAGCATAATGGCGTCCGAAATTTCAGAGGCATGGTTGGAGAAGATAAAAAAGGCGCGGGCGCTGTACGCCCCTTGCTGCGTGAAATTAATCATTTGAGCGAAAACAAATGAAGCGATCACGGTGTACATCATATGAACGAGGTCTAAATAAACCAGTGAAATCACGAGTACGCTGACATCGAGAACAAACATGGTCCGTCCCATGGGGACGCTGGCTTTACGCTCCAGAACTTGGGCGATGATGTCAGTCCCGCCAGTGGTTCCGCCAAAGCGCATGATGAGGCCTAGACCAACACCGCCAAATAAGCCCGCCAGGAGGGCAGAAATAAGAAGGTCGTGGTGCAGTGAAAGGGTCATCGGAACTTTTTGCCAAATCCAAAGCCACGCTGAGAGACTAAGCGTTCCGAAAAGGGTATAAATGAGGGCGCGGCGGCCCATCATTCGAAACCCGAAGAAAAGAAGCGGAATGTTCAATAAAATAGTTGTATAAGCTGGATTTAGGCCAAAAAGAGCTCGGAGGATTAGTGTAATCCCGGTCACCCCGCCTTCCGCCAGTGAATTAGGAATATTAATATTAACTAAGGACCACGCATAGATTGCGGCTCCTAATATAAACATAAGTAAATCGGTCACCCGAATTCGTTGATTCGTCATTTTTCCGTACATGATGATTACGCCCCCTATCACGGCTATTATATCAAATTCGATCATGGGTGAATATTGCAGCCTGTAACGTTTATTAAAGTTTTGTAATGGTATTAACTATTTACTAAGCGTATACTACAAATAAATTATAAGTAAAATAAGTTAAATGTATGCCATAAAATCTTGAGGGGGAGCTATATGGGACATGTACAACAGTACGGAATCTATTACAACCCCAGTGCGGGGCACGGGCTGGCCGAAAAAAACGTCAAAATTGTACAAGAACAATTAAGTGAACATGATATTCAGCCGATTTTAATGACAGCGCTCTCGACGGAAGCGGCAATTACGCTTGTTGCCAACCGGCTTTCTGGATTAGATGCGTTGATTGTCGTTGGTGGTGATGGCACACTAAACGTTGCCGTAACGGCGATGATTCGTCGTAAGCTCACCGTTCCATTGGGCTTGATTCCATGTGGTCGGGTGAATAATTTTGCGAAACGCTGGCGAATCCCAACGGACGTGCACGAGGCCCTACAAATCATATTTGATCGTCATTTTCACCGGGTGGGGATTGGAAATTGTGATGATCAACGGGCGATTGTGAGCTACTTGGATTTTGGCAATTTAGCGGATTTAGCTGGGGATGTGCGGGAACAGCAACAGCATCATGATCGTTGGGGCAAACGACTCACCTATTTTTTAACTGCGTTGCGACGAGCAGGACGGCATAAGTCCCGCCTAGTGAGTTATCAAATGGATGCCAAGCAGCCGGAGACGTATAAAACATGGTTTGCCCTGTTGTCGACGACGGCGCCGAATGACTCGAGAGATAATCCGCTACGCTTTCATCTCAGTATCTTGAAGGACATTCATCGGCGACAGGTCATTCCCTACATCTATTTTGCGTGGAGTGGGCATATGCACCAGTCAGACGCCATTACGAGCCTAACGCCCCGAAAGTTGACGTTGCAGGCGATGGCGGATGAAAAAGTGGTGACCCGAATTGATGGCGACACGGGGCCCTATTTACCAGCCGAAATCACGTATTGTCCCAACGTTTTACCAGTTTTTATGCAACATTTGGTGACGCCGGAACCGTAACTTGTGGGGACAAGCACCTTTAAAATCTGTTGTTTTACCGGGGATTCAGGCCTAGTTTGATAGCGGATGATAATCATAAGAATTTTTTATCCCAAATGTTAACTTTTACTTTAAGCAGGTCGTGTGGTGAGTGATGAAGAGTAGCGAAAATAAGCATTGCACATTGGGGAGTGATCATGATGAATATATTTTTTGGACCAGTAGGCCGACAGTTTGATCGGCATGAATTAAGAATTAGTCGCAACGAAGCGGTACTGGATCGATACTTGGAGGCGCTAGGAAATAGTTCAGTTGATACGATCCTCAACCAGTTGGCGCAAATCTACGTTGCCGGCATGCATGCTGGCATTCAGGCGGGGTTCATTGGTCATCACGTGCGGTGGATTTCGGGAAATATTAAGGGCAAGGTGATTAAGCTAGAATCAGCGGCCACGGTTTGTGATCAGGAGTTGTCGACCCTACTGGTGGCCGCCCTCAACGAAGCCGATAGCGTGGAGTTTTTAACGATGGACGAGCTCATTGAAACGCAACTTTGCGAAGCCAATCACCTAGTTGATAGTGACGACTTAGAGTTATTACCGGCGATCACGGTGGATGAGGAGCTTTTCTTTGCTGTTTTCTTAGGTGGCTGGCAGTTTGGGTACCAGAATTATTTGTACGAGCTATGGCAACGGCAGCGACCAGACTACGACGATGGCCGTCGTTATCGGAATGCGGAAAAGATGGCTCAACAAATTGCGACAACGATGCAACTCGCGGATTTTGGCTGTCCGAATACGAAGCAATATATATTGGATCAAACAATTAAGGACATTAATGATTTTAATGAGTTATATTAAATCTACGTTTCGTTTGCAAGCAAAATTGTAATATTACAGTTCTTAAAATCACTTGATCGTTCGAACAAAGGTTCGTATAATTATTGGCTGAAGGGGTGCTGATAAATGGAATACGAATATTTTAATCGCGAAGGCGAAATGCTAAAGCATGAGACATTAGCGGAGGCGCTACAAGATAAAGACCTGTACCGAGTTGATGCCACAAACTCAGTTGGCACTCATGAGTATTTGAATACCGGTGCGGGGTGGAAGGACGCCCGGGATTTGAACGGCTGGAGCTACGCCCAAGATATCTAAAAAACGTCATTTGAAGATGTAAACCTTCAAATGACGTTTTTTTAGTGGCGTTTAAAAAATTTTTTACGATAATAGACACCGTAACACACTGCGATAAAGGGCACCATATAAAGCAGCGCAACGCGTTGGTTCGGATCGAAAATGATCAGCACGAGAGTAAACTCAAGATGAAGGCGGCCCAGGGGATGACTGGATACCATGGTGTTTTAAACTTTAACTCGCTATCTTGATGGCCGGCCCGCCGAAAGGCTTGGCGAAAATTAATTTCTGAGAGGGCAATCGCCATCCAGACGATCACGACGGCGAGACCTGAAATGGAAACTAAAACAAGATACACCGTTGAAGCGGCGACCACGCTGGATACCAGCGCAAGAATCCCGCCAATCATGCTGACGCATAGTGCGAGCATCGGGACCCCGCGACTTGTCGTGTGCGCGAAGCGGGGCGAAATCATTTTTTCGTGGGCGAGGGACCATAACATGCGAGTCGAGGCGTAGAGACCAGAGTTGGCGGCCGATAAAATCGCCGTAAGGACGACGAAGTTCATCAGATCGCCCGCAAATGGGAGACCAATTTGATTAAAGACTAGGACAAAGGGACTTTGACTGACGCCGGCCTGTTTATAAGGGATCAACGCGGCCATGACGGTGATGCTACCAATGAAGAAAATAACGAGTCGTAGCAGGGTGGTGTGGATCGCTTTGGGGATGTTTTTCTCCGGATCTTTGGTTTCACCGGCCGTTACGCCAATTAGTTCAGTGCCAGAAAAGGCGAAGTTAACCGTGAGCATGGTGGTGAACACGGCTTTGAAACCGTTAGGGAAAAGACCATGCGCGTACAAATTATGAAACCACGGTGCGTGGGCCTGATGACCAAAGTGGATCAGCCCCACAATTGCACCGAGTCCCAGCAGAATAAAGATCACAATCGCCACGACTTTAATGCTGGAAAATCAAAATTCGGTTTCGGCAAAGAATCGCACCGACAGGGCGTTGGAGACAAAGATGACGATCATGAAGAGCGCGCTCCAAATCCAGGTCGGCGAGTCGGGAAACTATTTTTGCATGATCAGACCGGCGGCAGTAAATTCGGAGCCGAGGGCGACGGTCCATGTAAGCCAGTATAAAATGGCGACGGTGAATCCCGTGCCGGGGCCGATGTAGCGATCGGCATAAACGTGAAAGGCCCCCGTTTCAGGCATGACAACGGATAGTTCTCCCAAACACAGCATAACGAGATAGACGACGACCGCGCCAATTGCGTAGGCCATGATGGTGCCAATGGGACCGGCTTGCTGGATGGTGTAGCCGGAACTCAGAAAGAGCCCGGTACCGATGACCCCGCCCAATGAAATCATGAGCAGGTGCCGGGCCTCCATTTTGCGTACAAGTTTATCGTGAAGCTGTTTAGCCATGGCAAATCCTCCTATGTAGGTGTATTGTATTTCGATAATAAGTAAATTAAAATATGATGAAAACACCAATAGATATTATGCTAGCATAATTAAGAGTGATTTGGCGAATAAATTTTAACCGATTTAAGATTGGGCGAAGGGATTGAAAGATTATTAACGGATTAGAACACTTGTTAAAAAACCAGCGTGTGGTAGTTAGCGATGGGGCAATGGCGACGGAGCTGGAAAAGATGGGGGTCCAAACGGACAATGAACTCTGGTCCGCAATGGCGCTAATTACAAATCCAGATGCCATTCGGGCAGTTCATGAGGGCTATTTCATGGCTGGCGCGACGATTGCGACGACCAATACCTACCAAGCAAACCTGCCGGCATTGGCGGATTTTGATGTAGATCAGGAGGCTGGTCTGCAATTGATTCACGATGCAGTAAAACTTGCTGATCAGGCGCGTGCTGGTGATGACCGCCTGTTGATTGCAGGCAGCGTGGGGCCTTACGGGGCATACTTAGCCGATGGCAGTGAATATACTGGCGATTATCACCTATCAAAAGCGGATTATCAGGCCTTCCACTTACCACGGATTCAAGCCTTAGTGGCCGCGGGAGTCGATTGCTTAGCATTGGAGACGATGCCTAATTTTGCTGAAGTTCAGGCGTTACTGGCATTATTACAGCGCGACTTTCCAACAGTTCGGGTTTGGGTTTCGTTCAGTGTTGGGGACACGCCGGCTAATTTGTGTGACGGCACCCCGTTGCGGGAAGCGGCCCAGTACTGTGATGCCCAAGAAAATGTACTGGCCGTCGGCGTTAACTGCACGAAGATGGAAAATATATTGCCGGCGATTAATGAGATTCATGGCGTGACTGACAAAGCAATCATCGTGTATCCGAACAATGGTGATCGGTATGACCCAACCACCAAGACGTGGGAAAAGGTGACTGATGCGCCCCAGTTCAGCGAGTTAGTGCCCCAATGGTTAGCCGCGGGGGCCCGAATTATCGGAGGCTGTTGTCGAACGACACCAGATGACATCGCAACGATTAAAGCAAGTGTTGATCAGTATTTAGCGGGGTAAATGTTTCACGTGGAACAAGATAAGCCGAATGATTTACCATTTATTGGGTTCCCCACTATAATGAAAATAAGCCTATTTAATAGGCTCCTGGGCTTCAGGTAATTCCCAGCTGCATTTGAAGTCCAGCCTCCTTTACGAAACTTCAGTAACGCGGATCGGCGTTGCTGAAGTTTTTTGCGTAAAAAAACAATTGCCCATGAAGCAGACAATTGTCTTAAATTTGAATGCGTCACGATTAGATCATTCGTGGCATCACGGGGCGACTGAAGTAGTAACCTTGTGCGTACCGAATTTTCAGATCACAAATTTACTGAAAATCCTCATGGCTGCTAACACCGTGGAGAATCAGATCCTTGCCCGCGGCATCCGTCAACTCTTGCAGATGTGCAATGAGGGCTTGATGTTGAGCGGGTAAGCGGTGAAGATCGAGCTTAATGCCATCGATGTAGGGAAGCAGTGCCGTTAGCGCGGCGTCATCATTGATGATGTCATCATTATCAATGAAGATAAGAATTCCAGCTTGATGGTAAAGCTCACTAGCTGTTGTGACTTGTTCAAGGCTGGGGATGTTGACTAGTTCAATGCCAAAGGCTTGGCTAAGATGGTGAGTTCGCACAAATTTAATCAGGTGATCCATCTCGTAGAGGTTCGCAAATTGTTGTGCAGTTAGATTGATCGCCAGCGATTTACCCGGCATGTCGTGAGTAAATCTGGAAATCATTGAGAGCTGAACGGTCATGCCGGTTTCAGAAATATCAGGTAAAAGCCAGTGCCCGTGATCGAACGTGCGCATCAGTATTTCCTGGGCCATGAGCCGGTCGTGTTCAATATCCATGACGGGCTGCGCGAAGAAGGTACTGGTCACAACAGTCGTGGACAGTTGGTTAACGTCCAACGTTTCGCCATTCACCGTGATGCAGTCGCGACCGTGCTGCTTAGAAATGTAGAGACTGTCGTCGGCCCGACTATACAGATCGTTCATTACGATATCGTCAGGCTGGAGCTCGGTGACACCGAAGGATGCAGTGATCTTAATGGGTGCTTGATCGTAATGGTAGTTGGCGGTGCGCAAGGCGTCCAAGCAATTTTTGGCAATCGGAATAGCCGCTGCGAGCGTTGTGCCGGGCAAAATGATCACAAATTCTTCGCCCCCAGTACGGTAAAAGGTAAACGGCCGTTGGCTGTGCTGGAGTGTGTGAGTGAGCGTTGTGGCACTTTTGGTGAGGGCGCCATTGCCCGCGAGATGGCTAAAACGATCGTTAATGCTCTTGAAATTGTCGAGATCTAGCTCGATAAACGTCAGTGGCTGGTGGGCGTCCTGAAATTTAGCGAAGAGGGCCGGCGTCTCATTCAGATAACTGGTATTGCTTTTGGCCCGTGTCAGGGCATCATAGTTCACTTCGTGGGTCAGCTGCTCTTGTTCCAGCCGTTGGCGATGGGTGAAATTACTGTAAGCCCAAGAATAGAGGCCCATCATAATGATGGCAAACATCAGCGGCATCGTGAGCCCGGTACTGACTCCTTGAATGACCCGACCAACGAGCAGGATCGGCAATGAGCGGGCCAGTTCGGAAGTAAGGATGCCTAAAACAAATAGGAGCCCAGCCAATGTCAGTAATGACCGAAGGCTGAAGCGGCGCTGCGCAAAAGCGGTGGTAGTCATTGTGATTGCAACGACTAATAGGTAGATCGTGGTGACCCACTGCACGTTATTTAAGCTTTCGTGGAACTGCGTCATCAGCGTTGGAAACGTGACGTTCATTGATGTTTCGACGAGCACCCCACAAAAGGCGAGGCCAGCCGTGCCAATGATTGAGTACTTCGTTTTTGAACTGACCTTTGATACATTTTCCATAAAAAAACCTCCAATTCTAATCGAAGCACCGCGTACCCAAAAAGGGGTATGCTACGCTTTCACTAGAATTGGAGTCATCGAAATGAGACGCACCTGAGATATCTTCTGTTGGAAATCAAATCGTTATTGCCAGCATCATGCCGATGCTTCGGTTTAAGAATAGTCTCATTATACCGGATTGTGGGGCGAAATGGCAGCCGTTCTTTTGGATCGGTGCGTTAGTTGAAAGTAAATCTTACTAATATTGATAGACTTTGGTTTGGGATGATCGAAGTAGGGTGTTAGTAAATTCAGCTTTTCTTTATAGACAACTAAGGAATTGAACAGCTTGGGTGAGAGCTGGTGTGGTCACGGCAAGTGAGTGGCGGACCTCGATCGCTTTCGAAACTGATATACAAGTTACCGAAACAGGTTAAAATGAAGAACGCGTTTTCAAAAAACACGGCATCGATGATGTCTATGAAAATAAGTTAAGAAAGCACTAATTACGTGCTTACATACCTTATTTACATAGAGAAAGCGGTTCCGAAAAATCATAATAGTATGTGTTCGTTTTCATAGACTTGTGAAATAAATAATGAATGCGATTAACTTTAACTTTTTATCCGCAAGAAACGTTGATAATACAGGGATAATCAACAAAATAAGAACTGCACAAAATAAAAAAGTTTTAAAAACTAGTATACAAGTCCAAAGTGAGGTGCTATAGTAGGTAACCGTTGAGAGCGAATGATTATCAAACACAAGCCATGCGGGCGATTGCTTCAATCCTAGGGCAAGCAATTGAAACATCAGCGACACACAAATAGTTATTCGCGAAAGCCATTATTGATAAATTAAAAATTGTGATTGGATATAGAGGAGAATTAAAATGAAGAGTTTAAAGAAGATCGTATTAAATGCATTTGTTGTTACTGTTGCTTTCGCAGGTTTTGTAGGTTTGACTGGTACCGCCCATGCAGCTTCATTTAGTGATGCCGCAGCTTCAATTCAGACTGAAACTGCTAAGGGCGTTACTGCTCAAGCTAGCCAGTCACACGTTACTTTGAACCAAATTGCTAAGAATGTGGCTAACGCCCAAATCGCCAACGCTCGCGTTGCAACTGCTCAAGTTAAGGGCGGTCACAGCAGTGCATTGAACAACTTTGCGAAGACTTATGCTTCATTCGTTACTGCTAACGCCCGTGTTGCAACGGCCCAAGCATCAACTAAGAGCGCTACAAACTGGAGCAACTTTGCTAACAACTATGCCGATGCAATCAGTGCATCAGCTCGTGCCGCAGAAGCTAACGCTTAATCAGTAATTTTTACCAAACCCCTAATAACCCCCTAAAATAAAACCCCAGCTAAACAATTAAAACCAACGATTTAATGGAATAGCTAATGTATGGAGCAACCACAGCCTGTGGTTGTTTTTTTCTGTTTATGGATAAATTGAGTGTGGCTACGTCTCTTTGCGCATTTAATTCATAGCCAAGTTTAAAAAATTATGGCAATAAAAAATGACCCAGCAACAAGTTGCTGATATTATAGGCAATTACGCGCAGAGTCAGATTGCAAAGGCTGAAGCGGTTGATCTACCACTAACATTGACACGGTGGTCAGAGTTGTTTCGAGCCATTGGAAAACAAGTTACGGTTCAAATTGGATGATACTATTTGAGTGGTAGTAACTTGAGGAAATTTTAAAGTTTGATGAAGGGTAATTCTATTTCTGGAATTACTCTTTTTATGTAACGTAAATTAAAAAACTAATTTGGCGTTTCTAAAAATTGAATTTTTGGCTATTCCGCTACGGTATTTGGATGAATTCAAATTTATTGAAATAAAAGTATGATTTAGTCAGAAAATTACTATTTAGTTTTGATGATGGCTAAATTTGGCTCTTGTATTTTAAATAGATGTAATTAATGATACATTTATACTAATAAACAGGATTACGCTTAAATCAAGCGTAATTAGATATTGGTAATGACTTGGGAGCTATCATTATGGGAAATGAACATGAAAGTGAAGCGCAACTTGAAAATCATTTAATTCGGCGGTTGAGTGCAATTGGATATCAAACGATAACTATTAAAGATGAAAATTCTTTAGTTACTCATTTTCGAGATATTTTGAATCAAAGGAACGCTAATAATTTAAACGGGGTCCCTTTAACGGATGCTGAATTTGAACGTGTTGAAAATGAACTAATCGGATCAAGATCAATCTATGAAATTGCGCAATTATTACGTGGTTCAGACATTCAACCATATGGAAAAATTGAAATTCAACGTGATGATAATACGCAGTTGTTTCTCAATTTTTTTGATGGACGTAACTGGGAAAACAACATATTTGAGGTAACACACCAAATTACAATTCCATCTAAGTATCAAAACCGCTACGATGTAACGATTTTGATTAACGGGATGCCGATTGTACAAATTGAATTGAAACGGCGAGGCGTGGATTATACGGAAGCCTTTCATCAAATTATTCGGTATCGCAATGAATCATTTCGTAATTTATTTCGACTTGTTCAGCTATTTGTCGTTTCAAACGGTGAGGAAACACGGTATTTTGCTAATGGGGATGGCAACTTAAACGCCAATTTTATGTTCTATTGGACGGATAGTGAAAATCATTGGTTGAATGATATCGATGCATTTGCTGCCTCTTTTTTTGATCGGCAACGACTACACAGCTTAATAGCTGACTATACAATTTTTGATCGAAGTAACGAACGGATGCTAATTATGCGACCGTATCAAATTTATGCGACTGAGGCAATCTTAAAACAGGCTACTGAACATCCTGATCGAAATGGGTATATTTGGCATACTACGGGTTCAGGAAAAACGATCACGTCCTTCAAAGCTAGTCAGTTACTTTCACGACTGAAAACTACCGATCAGATCATTTTTTTAATTGATCGAGCTGATTTGGATTTACAAACGGCGAAAAATTTTAATTCCTATCTACCTACAACAGTAAGTAATGAACCAGCGCTTGATCGTACCGATAATACTGCGAGTCTAGTTAAACAGTTACAATCTAGTGATAATCCGCTAATCATTACTACAATTCAGAAACTAAATAATGCTGTTAAAGAAGATAGTCGATATAAAAATATCTTGGAACCCTTTCACGACAAACATGTGATTTTTATTGAAGATGAAGCACACCGGACGCAGTTTGGCGATATGCGAAAAAATATTAATAAATGGTTTAAAAATGCCGAACATTTTGGGTTTACTGGCACACCAATTTTTGCCGAAAATGTGGGGATTGATGGTCGCACGACTGAAACATTGTATGACGAAGAACTGCACCATTACTTAATTAAAGACGCTATCCGTGATCATAATGTGTTGGGTTTTTCCATCCAGTATATTGGCACCATCAAAGGAAAAAACATTACAGACGATGAGCAGGTACCTGGGATTGATACCAAAGAAGCATTTGAAAATGATGAACGATTAAAAATGATCGTTCAACACATTATGCTAAATCATAATCAGTTGACGGCTAATCGTCAGTACAATGCTATTTTTACTGTCTCTAGCACGGAAATGGCATTGAAGTACTACCACATGTTTAAGCAACTAGATATTAATCACCAACTGAATGTAACGACAATTTTTACTTGGAAGGCGAATGAAGACGATGCCGAAGAAAAGCAAGATAGGAATGAAAAGTCCGCACGCCATGGATTAGATGACGTTATTTCTGACTATAATCAAAAATTTGATACTGATTTTGATACAGAGCACTTTGCTGATTATTTTGCCGATGTTTCTAAGCGAATGAAGGAACACAATGCTAAAACACCGGAAAATAATATTGATGTATTAATTGTCGTTAATATGTTTTTGACGGGCTTTGACTCACCTCGGCTGTCGACGCTCTACATTGATAAAAAATTGAAGTATCAAAATTTAATTCAAGCATTTTCTCGAACCAACCGAATCGAAAAGAAGACAAAGCCGTTTGGTAATATTGTTAGTTATAGAAATTTAAAAAAAGCGACGGACGATGCCGTTAAACTGTTTTCTGCTGGATCACAAGAAGATTTTTTTGTTCCTTCCTATGATGAGCTTGCCGGACAATTCGCGGATGCAATCTCTGCTTTAAAAAAGACGGTGCCAACACCGGCTGCAGTGGATGGTTTATTTAATGCTGGGACAGATCAGTTAACGAAGTTTGTCTTGGATTTTCGTGAAATTATGCGTGTCTTCAGCAAAATTCGTGTTTATGATGAATTTGAATTCAATAAGTTTCCGGGATTACCAGAAAAAGAAATGGAAGCATATCGCAGTAAGTATTTTGATGCTTACCGAGAAATTAAAAAACCAGCCCGTACATCCCCAGACGTATCAATTTTAGATGATATTGATTTTGAGATAGAGTTGTTAGAAACTGACAGAATCGATGTTCAATATATTGTGAATCTCATTAAAACGATTAATCTGGATAGCAGTCGAAATCGAAAGGCAGACTCTAATAAAATTCGACGATTACTGCAAAATGCTGACAGCGAAGAGCTTAAGTCAAAGGCTGATTTGCTGGAAGCGTTCCTAGATGAAGTGGTTCCCCATTTAGATAAACAGTCAGATGTTGGGGATGAACTTAATCAGTACTTAGATCGGCGTCGACGAGAAGAGGTCTACCAATTTTCGGAGGAAAATAAAGTTCCAGTTTCTGTACTAAACGATCAACTTAGCAACTATATGTTTTATGGTCATACAAATTCCGAAGATTTGACCAAAGCGTTGAACGAAGCTGGGTATTCATTTAAACAAAAAATTTCGTTGAAGAAAAAATTAAAAACATTTGTACTAAGTACAATTAATCGATTTACTATATCGCAATAGGAGCTTTTTAGATGACTGAAACAGAGACACAATCGCAACAACAAGGCGAATTACAGAAAAAACTATGGGCAATTGCTAACGATCTGCGTGGTAACATGGACGCTAGTGAATTTAGAAACTATATTCTTGGACTAATCTTTTTCCGATTTCTATCAGATCGAGTTCTTAACTATGTGAATGAATTACTAGAAAATGATGACGAGACCTTCGAAGAAATCTATGCTGATCCTGATGCACAAAGTGAGCTTAGGGATGACGTGACTAAAACTCTAGGTTTCTTCATTGAACCAGATAAGTTGTTTAGTCATTTAATCGAACTTATCCAAGCCGGTAATTTTGATACTGAAAAGTTGCAGACAGCGATTAATTCAGTACAAAATTCAACAATTGGTGAGTCTTCGGAAGCTGATTTTAAGGGGCTTTTTGAGGATATGGATTTATCTTCAACCCGGTTAGGAAATAGTGTTGCTAAGCGGAGTGAATTAATTGCTAAAGTAATGTTGAATCTGAATGATATTCCGTTTTCTAATAAGGAAATGGAAATTGATGTTTTAGGGGATGCATATGAATATCTGATCGGGCAATTTGCTGCATCAGCTGGTAAAAAGGCAGGAGAATTCTATACTCCCCAACAGGTATCTAAATTATTGTCTCGTTTGGTGACACTCGACCGCGATGAAGTGCAAAAGGTTTATGATCCAGCAATGGGGTCAGGTTCCTTGTTACTCCGGGTGGGTGACTACACTAAAGTGGCAGAGTACTATGGTCAGGAATTAAATAGAACAACGTATAACCTTGCACGGATGAATATGCTGATGCATGGTGTTTCGTATGATCGGTTTGATATGAGACAGGGTGATACACTAGAAGAAGATTTCTTTGATAGTGCCCAGTTTGACGCTGTAGTTGCTAATCCACCATATTCTGCAAACTGGAATCCAGATGGTAAGTTGGATGATGAGCGCTTCAGAAAGTACGGTAAGACGGCACCAAAATCGAAAGCTGATTTCGCATTCGTGCAACATATGCTTTATCATTTGAAGGCGGATGGAACGATGGCTGTGGTATTACCCCATGGTGTCTTGTTCCGCGGTGCAGCAGAAGGTAAAATTCGGCAATATATGATTGAACATGATAACGTTCTCGATGCTGTGATTGGATTACCGGCCAATCTATTTTATGGAACCTCTATCCCAACCGTGGTTTTAGTTTTCAAAAAGAGTCGCCCTAATTCAGATATTTTCTTTATCGATGCATCCAGTGACTTTGAAAAGGGCAAGAATCAAAATAATCTGACAGATGCCCATTTAGATCGAATTGTGGCCACATATCAAAAGCGCGAGGATGTCGAAAAGTACGCCCATAAGGCAGAAAAAGCTGAAATTGAGGAAAATGAATACAATCTCAATATTCCGCGATACGTTGATACTTTTGAGGAAGAGCCACCAGTAGATATTGATAAATTGAGTCATGATATGCAGGAGACTGATGTACAAATCGCCCAATTAGAGTCTGAAATTGGTAATATGTTAGACGAATTGGTGGGGACAACGCCTGACGCTCAAGCACAGCTTACGCAGTTGAAGGAGTTGTTTCGTAAATGAGTGAGAAAAATGTGCCTAATGTACGATTTGAGGGATTTTCGGAATCTTGGGAACAGCGTAAGTTAAGTAACCTGTTTAAAGTTCAGTCTCGTCAAGTTAAACTTGAAGATTCTGAGAGTTATCAGCTTGTAACTGTAAAACGTAGAAATGGTGGTATTGTTTCACGTGGAATGTTTTTAGGGCAACAAATTCTTGTTAAGTCACAATATAGAGTATTAAGTGGAGATTTTTTGATTTCAAAAAGACAAGTTGTTCATGGTGCAACCGGAATTGTTCCAAAAAAGCTTGATGGTGCAGTTGTTTCAAACGAATATCTTGTACTACGTGGTAATAATCTTTTAAACACTGATTTTTTTCGAATTGTAAGTGAACGTCCAGAAATGTATAAATTATATTTTCTAAGTTCGTATGGAATAGATATTGAAAAATTAGTTTTCAACGTAAAAACATGGATGAAAAAAAGTATCCTATTGCCGAATACTATTGAGCAATCTAAAATTGAAACTCTTGTTTGTAAAATTGATTTTCTTATCGCTTCCAATCAACATAAGCTGGACCAGCTTAAAGAAGTAAAAAAACTACTGATGCAGAAAATTTTCGACCAGGAGTGGCGTTTTGAAGGATTTACTGACCCCTGGGAACAGCGACAGTTGGGGAAGATAGTTGATGAAAGGAAAGAAAGGTCTAGTCAGGGTGAGTTATTATCTGTCACGATGCATGATGGAATAAAAAAATCTTCAACACTAGGTAAAAAAGACAATTCCAGTGATAACAAATCGAATTATAAAGTAGTATGTCAGGGTGATATTGCATATAATTCTATGCGAATGTGGCAAGGGGCAAGTGGACTTTCTATGTTTAATGGAATTGTTAGCCCAGCATATACAGTATTAAAGATTGGTACATCCATTGATGGATCTTTTTTAAGCTATTTGTTCAAAAGATCAGAAATGATCTGGATGTTTAGAACACACTCTCAAGGTTTAACTTCAGATACGTGGAATTTAAAATACCCGGCACTTTCAAAAATTAAAATTGAATATCCGATACTTAACGAACAAATTAGAATTTCAACATTTTTAAAAAATTTTGATCAACTTATCGCTTCCAATCAACAAAAGCTCGATCAACTAAAAGAATTGAAGAAATGGTTCATGCAAAATATGTTTGTGTGATATTTTTGAACTGTCCGATGGGGTACGCTGTTGTTAACTGACAGTTAATTTCATCAACATCTGGTAATAATACGAATATCTTTGTATCAATTAATTAGGTAATCCTCGATTGCCTAATTTTTTAATGGAGGTGTCGAATATGACACAGGATGTTAAGTTACACCAGTACTTTTACCAGTGGATGCAATTATATAAGCTGGATGCGGTAAGGCCTGTTACTTATCGTAAATACGAAATGACCCATCGCCAGCTAGTTAAGCTGGCACCGGATCTCTACATGCGTGAGTTATCACGTCTCACGTACCAGCAGTTGCTTAACGATTACGCTTCGAACCATGAACGGCAGACTGTCATGGACTTTCATCGGCATGTTAAAAGTGCATTGATTGACGCGCTGGAAGAGGACTTAATTGATCGAGACCCAACCAGAAAGGCGATAATCAAAGGTGTTCAACAACGGAAGCATAAGACTAAGTTTTTGAATCAGCACGAAACACAGGCCTTACTGAATATATTAGTGCTGGATGAGGGTGTTAATTGGGATTATTTCATTTTATTAATTGCGAAAACTGGGCTACGTTTTGCGGAAGCACTAGCATTGACGCCGAAGGATTTTGACTTTGCCCATCAATACCTGAATGTCAGTAAGACATGGGATTACAAGTCTGCAGCACCAGAATTTGCACCAACTAAAAACAAATCATCGGTACGGAAAGTGCAGTTAGACTGGCAAACAGTGATTCAATTTTCACAATTAACCAAAGGATTACCAGAAGATAAGCCGATATTTGTGAATACTAAAGTCTATAACGATACGGTAAATCATTATTTGGAGCGGTTATGCAAAAAAGCTGATATACCGGTGATTTCGGTGCATGGATTACGGCACACGCATGCGTCATTGCTGTTGTATGCAGGGGTAAGCATTGCATCAGTTGCACGCCGATTGGGTCATTCAAATATGACTACCACGCAGCAAACATACTTGCATGTGATACAAGAACTTGAAAATCAAGACAATGATAAAGTGATGAAACACTTGGCAAGTCTAATATAATAAATTACTTATAAGTCACGGTGGATGCGTCCATAGTGGCTTATTTTGGTTACGTTGATTGGAAGCGATATTTAAATCAATATAGTTCAGTAATTTACCAATTTTTTCTTGTTCCTTTTTAGTTGGTAAACTAATTTGATAGTTTCCATACTCCTGTGAATTGATTCCTGGTTGACCGGATCGTTGAGATGTAACTGCTATAAAATTTTTAAAATTTCGAGTTAAAGTAGATTGAAAAAAGAAGTTAGTATCAAATTTAGGTTTCACATGACCTCGAATAAGAAAACCTGCAAAGTAGACACATCCATCTTTTACACCATACATATACGTTTTACCAACACTAGCCCCCGTTCTTGCAAATAAAACATCTCCTTTGTCTAACAGGTACCTTTCGTTCAAGTCAAAATTGATATCTGGAGATGTAAGGTTATTCGTTTTAAATGTATGAAATTCATCATCAATATCTGTTATTCGTATATATTTATGAGTTCCGTCATACTTATTAGCTGCAGCATTTAACCCATACTCAAACTTTTCTACAATATCACTGTACTTACGCTGTTCCCAAACGTAATGGTGACTTTCCTCGTTAATTTAGGCTAATTTTTGAGGGTATCCTTGGGAACAGCGTAAGTTCAAAAAACTATATAGAAAAAATACTGAAAAGAATGAATATCAATTTACAAGTGACAAAACCATTTCAATTGCAACGATGGCATATAAGACTGAGGGAAATGGTGCATCTGACAAATCGGTTCCGGGCTATAAAGTTTTGCGCGTCGGAGACATTGCATTTGAAGGCCATAAAAGCAAGGAATTTTCGTTTGGACGATTTGTTTTGAACGATATCGGAGATGGAATAATGTCTCCAAGGTTTACGGCTTTACGCCCATTGAAAAACACGAATATTCAGTTTTGGAAGTATTATATCCACTATGAACCGATAATGAAAAAAGTGCTTGTTCGATCAACAAAACTTGGAACTATGATGAATGAGTTGGTATTAGATGATTTATTTAAGCAAAATTTGTTAGTACCCAGTAATCTTGAACAAGAAAAAATTGGAGCTTTACTAAAAAAAATTGATTTGATTATCGCTTCCAATCAACGTAACCAAAAAGTAGTAAAAATATACAACTCATCTTGATCCTTCACAACTATAAGTAAAACATAATATATATTGACATCAGCATGAACAAATTAGATTATTAGGGTAAGTAGAATGGAGACAGATTATGACTAACTTTCAAGATTTATCAAAAATTGATCAAGAGAATTTTTTAATGAGTAAAATCATCAAAGCATTGCGTAAACTGGGTGGCAAGTCATTCACTAAAGAACTATCTGATGAGGTTGTGGATGCTACTGAGGAGATTCCTGAAGAATATGCAAAATTATTAATTACTAGCAAAAAAGGAAATGAATACCATCCGTTTGCATATACGTTTAATTTTGCGGTGAAATACCTGCTTTTGGCTGGTTTTTTAAAAAGACCAATTCGGGGTACAGTCGAATTAACAGAAAAAGGTCGTACTTGCTTATTAGACGAGTTTGATCCTGATGAACAAGTGCGAAAATTTGCGGATCCGCACTGGCGCAGACCTAGAAAACGAGAGCTAACTGATCCAAAGAGTGGTGTTGATGGGGCAGATTCTGACGATGAAGATAATCAGGTGAATAATTGGAAAGATCAACTAGCAATTGCTTTATCGAATTTTACGCCCGCTAAATTTGAATTATTTGCACGAGCTTTAGTTAAAAATATGGGCGTTACATTGGATGAAAGCATCGGTGTGTCGTTGACTGGTGACGGAGGACTTGATGGCTTCGGCTATCTCACAACCGACGATTTCCGCACTGCTAGGGTCGCGATACAGGCAAAACGTTGGCAGGGACTTGTATCATCTCCAGAAATTGATAAATTTCGTGGTGCGATGGACAAATACAATGCCGAGTACGGTGTTTTTATCACGACTTCTGATTTTACCCGAGATGCGATTAAAGCTTCACGAGTGGGAACACGGGTAATTACGCTTATTAATGGCGATAAAATTGCCGATTTGGTGGCGAAATATCAGATTTACACCCATCCAGTTACAACGTATGTTCTGGAGGATTATTATAACAACGAACAATAAAAATTTAGGTAAATATATGTAAGAATTCTATAATGAATGCACTACGTGTCTTAACGAACTATAAGGGATGTTATACAAACGGCAAAAGGCACATCGAGTTTAAACAGTATAGGCGGAACTGCCTCACGTGACCAAATTAATAAAATAGTTGCAAAAGATGATGGTCATCATTTTTCATACCAGGATGTGTTCGAACCAATTGTTTCACGGACGGGTAGCAAGTATATTCCATTCAATTTTGATTTTAACTTTGGAGTGAAGGAGTTGGCCTTAACTGGGTATATCAAATTCAAAATATTACACTAACGGAAAGAAGAGTAATTTAATATAGTATAGTAATCAGTGTCATTTCGATAATTATGATTTTGATGGAGGTGTAGTCATGGTCACAGATCGTGAAAAAGAAATTTTGCATTGGATCAAGCAAAATCCGATGATTTCGCAAAAAGAGCTTGCAGATTTAGCAGGAATTACACGTTCAGGAGTTTCAGCGCACCTGTCTAATTTGACTAAAAAAGGACTAATTAGTGGTAAAGGGTATGTGTTTCCTCCTAAAAAGTACGTGACAGTAATTGGTGGTGTCAACATTGACATATATGGAACTTCTGATCAACGAATTGTAGGGAAAAGTTCTAATACTGGCAAGGTGCATTACTCATTGGGGGGTGTAGGGCGTAATGTAGCCGAAAATTTAGCTCGGTTGGACGTAGAAACGTACTTTATGACAGTGTTTGGTAATGATCAAAGTGGTGAAAGCTTTAAAGAAAATGCCATTAATAATAATATTAACATTATGTATTCCAAACAAATGAAAGATGAACAGACGTCCACGTACCTGTATGTCAATCAGCCTGATGGTGAGCGAGTTGTTGGAGTGGATGATATGGAAATCAATCAATATATCACGCCGGAATTTGTGCAAAGAAGATTACCGGTCATCAACGCAAGTGAGTTGTTGGTGATTGATTCTAACATTCCACGCAAGACGATTGAATGGTTGTATGAGCATGTGGAGGTGCCGATATTTGCTAAAGCAGTATCCATCAACAAAGCGCCTAACTTAATGACTTCTCACGTTAATTTAGATACGTTGGTAATAAATGCTGTTGAAGCCTCATTGATCACCAAGATCGAAGTGACAGATGAATCTTCAGCTAAAGAATGTGTGCGACGATTAAAAGAATATGAAATTCCTCGAATTTGTCTGTATATTGATTCATTTGGGATAGTTTACGCGGATGAAAATCAATTGAAAGTATCACAATATGGTGATCAAGAAGCTGTAAATACGAATGGAGCGGGGGCAGCGATTGTTTCAGCGCTCGCATGGGGGCGAGTCCAAAAAATATCCTTCATGCAGAGTGTTATGATTGCTACCCAAGCTTCGGAGATAACTGCGCAATCTGCCGCATCGACGAGTGAAGAAATTAGTCAAATTAGTAACCTATAGCTCCAGGGAGAACAGGTACTGACCAAATTTTGGTCAGTATTTTTTTGTTGAAAAAATCACAAATACAATTGATAGCGCTTTCAAAACGTAGTATTTTAAAACTAATCAAATGCTTATATATCTAAGCAAATACTTAGAGAGGTGAAAACGATGTCTGAAACTAAGCAAAAGGTGAACGATTATGTGGTTGTAATTGGTGGCATGAATATGGATATTTTTGGAATGCCAGACAACAAGGTGATTGATCGAGACTCCAACATTGGTGAAATTGGATTGACAGTTGGAGGGGTTGGACAGAATATTGCACAAAATTTAGCTCATTTAAGGGTGCCTACATACTTGATTACGGTATATGGGGATGATGTTCACGGCACGATCATGAAGGCTGAATGCGAAAAAAATGGTATTTTATTGGACTACGCTGAAGAACTGAAAGGACAACGTTCATCCAGCTATATGTACATCACTGATGAAATTGGCGACATGCTACTAGGCGTTAATGATATGAAAATTTGTGATAAAATCACGCCTGATTTTCTAGCTAATAAATTGGAGTTCATCAATCAAGCCAGTATTTGCTTGATTGATGCCAATATTTCCGAAGATTCAATCAGTTGGTTAGCTGATCATGTGACTGTTCCTATTTTTGCAGATACGGTCTCAGTTACTAAAGCACCACATTTAAAAGCTGCTCTGGGTAAAATTGATACCTTAAAACCGAATGCACTTGAAGCAGGATTGTTGACTGGTATGCAGATTAGAAATATTTCGGATGCTAAACGTGCTGCAATAGAGCTTCTCGATACTGGTTTAAAAAATGTGTATATCTCAATGGGATCTGAGGGTATCTTGTGTGCTAATGCAGAAGAGATGATTCATGTGCATACCTTGCCAACTGATGTTATTAATGCCAATGGTGCTGGTGATTGCAGTATGGCAACTATTACTTGGTGTCGATATATGCAGGAATTCAGCATTCGACGAATTGGGCTCGCAACACAGGCGGCTGCTAGCATTGCCCTTGAGAGTGAAAAATCAGTACCGGATATTACGCCGGAACTCATCAGTAAAAAATTGGAACATTTACAAATTACAAATTAGGAGGAAAAAGTAATGATCAAACAGTTGTATTCAATCATTCGTTTAGAAGAGGCAATTCAAACCATGGAAGCCGGTGCTGACAATATTGGACTAGTACCAATGCAAAAAGGAGGTGTACCAGCGCACAGGGTACCATTGTATCGGGTCGATCAGATTTTCGATGAATGTAAAAAACGTAATGTTAATTTGGTGGCAATTATGTTGACCAATGATCCCGAAGAAATGCTTGATCTGGCCAGAAGAATTCAACCAAACATTTTACACATCGCCGGTGATGAATATGCAGCGGATGAAGAATTTGCGCGTCGCTTAAAGGAAGTGGCACCGCATACAGCATTAATGCAGGCAGTATTGGTTGATAATCACTCTGCTGTTGAACGGGCTAAGAAATTTGATCCGTTTGTTGACTACATTCTGCTTGATTCTGGTCTAGCACCTGACACTGGTATTGGAGCGAGCGGACTTACCCATGACTGGAGCATTGATGCTGAGATTGTTAGGTCGGTCAAGGCTCGTGTGATTGAAGCAGGTGGTATGGGCCCAGATAACGTTGCTGAAGCGATTCGCCAAATTCGCCCGTATGGGGTAGATTCGTTAACTAAGACCAGCTTCAAATATGATGGTGGTGATATGGAAAAGAATATTCCGGCGGTAAAGGCATTCTGTGAGAATGCTGATAAAGCTGCACGGGAATTAGGCCTTTAGGAAGTGCACTGGATGAAACAGAGAAGATTTACTTGGAAAACGATTGTACTTGCAATGAGTGGAATATTCCTTGTGTGTATCGGTGTTTCATTCAATAACAACACGCAGCTTGGTAATGATCCAGTTGGAATTATTTATGATGGTATTCGGGCAACTTTCCATGTTCCGTTAATTAGTTTGGGTATGGTTTCAAATGGTCTCAATATCGTGTTATTGATATTACTTTTTGTAATTGGAAGACATTACGCGAATGTTGGGTCCCTGATGTATCTGATTCCTTATGGATTTTTCGTAACCATTGGCTCACATTTATATCCATTGATATTCTCAAGCGATGGAACGATGACGCGTGTGTACGGTGGAATTACGGGTATCACACTTTACTATATCGGAATTAGTTTATTCATTTGTGCAGATATTGGTGTTGATCCATTCAGCGGCTTCATGTTGACAATTCGTGACAAAATGGGTTGGAGTATGCGTCGCAGCAAGATAACCTTTGATTTATTTTTGATAGTTGTCGGTATCTTATTAGGTGGAAAATTCGGTGTTATAACAGTACTGACAGCAGCTACAACAGGGCCAACAGTCCAATTCCTTAGTAATCAATTTAAAAATGTATTCAAAATTCAAAAGGGGTAATGATTGTGAAAATTAGTATGTTGCAGAAAGTAAAAGTAGTCGTAGAACATGATTTGGCGGATGCAGTAATGAAAGTATTAGCCATCGAAAGGTTACATCGGCCATTCATTGTTATGGATGAATTTCTCAAAGACACCGCACAGGTTAAAAAACTTTTGACAGTTTTTCAACGTGAAGGAATCGAATTTACCGCGTACGTTGACGTAATTCCAGATCCACCGGCCAGAATTATTAATGACGGGGCGCAGCAAATGAATCAAAGTAATTCTGACTGTGTTATTGCAATTGGTGGTGGTAGCTCGCTTGATAGCGCCAAGGGAATCAATATTGTAGCTACTAATGGTGGCACAATTCAGGATTACGTGACTGATGACAGCCTTGTGAAGACAGGTAAGTGCCTGATTAGTGTCCCAACAACTGCTGGAACAGGGAGTGAAATGTCCAATGCATTAGTCGTTACTGATGAAAAAACATCTGCAAAAAATGCAATTTTGTCGGATAACATGCTTAGTGATTATGCACTTCTGATTCCGGAAATGACCATTACTTTGCCGAAACGAATGACAATTGCAAGCGGTCTAGATGCATTTTCACATGCTGCAGAAGGGTATCTTTCAAAACTTAGTACGCCAATGACCGACGCAATTTGTGAGAAAGTCATGTTTTTATTAGATAATTACCTACCAAGTGCTGTTAAGGATGGCACTAATCTTGAACTGCGTGAACGAGTACTAGTAGCATCGTCATTAGCTGGATGGATGCTCAATAATGCAGGAACCAATGTCGGTCATTCAGCAGCTCATATTCTGGGTGCTCAGTTTCATATGGTACATGGGGAGGCGGTCGCATATGCTTTGCCAGGAGTACTGCAGTTAGTCGCAGATGCGGAAACAAAAAAAGTGAAGGAAATTGGCAAGATTCTTGGTGCCAGCTTTACTGGAAAAGAGGATAGTCAAGAAATTGCTGCGATCACAGTATCTGCATATAAAAACTTTAGAGATAATCTAGTAGGACTCCATCCATTTTCAGACTATGGTATTTCTCAAGATCAACTATTAGATAATACAACTGCAATTTTACATGAAAGATTTGCTGGAAATACACCGATCGATTTAACACAAGAAAACGTGACGGAATTACTTAAAAACTTTGGTCAATAAAAATGGGGGCGTATTGTTATGAATTTCGTGTTTTTAATTACCGGATTATTGTTTGTCTTTGGAATTGGTTGGTTAGTAAGTAGTGACCGAAAAAATATTAAATACAAACGTATGGGTGTGCTATTTGCACTTCAGATTATTATTTCGTTTTTGTGTTTACACACATCTGGCGGGATTAAGACACTTGCATCAATTTCAAAGTTCTTCAATTGGCTAATGGCTCAAGCTGCTGGTGGAGTGGACTTTGTCTTTGGTGGATTAATGATAAAACCCGGTGGATCAGTGTTCTTTCTCGGTGTGTTAATGCCAATTGTGTTTATTTCAGCGTTGGTCGGAATTTTAAACTATATTAAGGTGCTACCTTTCATCATTAAGTGGACTGGTTGGGCACTTAATAAGGTCGCTCACATGGGGGAACTTGAAAGTTATTTTGCAATTTCAACTGCCATTTTAGGACAACCAGAAGTATTCTTGACCATTAAAGAACAAATCCCAAAGCTAAATGAACGTCGGTTATATACGATTTGTGCATCAGCAATGAGTGCGGTTTCAGCTGCAATGTTAGCATCATACATGAAAATGGTTCCCGGAAAGTATGTTGTTGTCGCAGTATTTCTGAATATTTTATCCGCACTCATTATCTCTTGTATCATCAACCCGTATGACACGGATGCAAATGATGAATTGGTTCAAATATCAAAAGGAAATGATGAACCATTCTTCCAAGTATTAGGGACTTACATTACCGATGGCTTCAAATTGGCGATTACCGTGGGGGCAATGCTGATTGGTTTCGTAGCCCTTGTGACATTTTTAAATAATTCTTTCTTAGCAATCATTCATATTTCATTTACGACATTGATTGGTTACGTATTTGCTCCAATCGCATTTTTGATGGGTGTTCCAAGTCATGATATTGTCAAAGTTGGGAGTTTGATGGCGACAAAGTTAATCACCAACGAATTTGTGGCTATGGGAACATTACATGGTGTGGCAGATACATTGAGTGTTAAAGCAAATGCAATCATTTCCGCGTACCTAGTTTCATTTGCCAACTTTGGAACAGTCGGGATCATTACGGGGTCTATTAAATCAATTAGTGAAAAACAGGGTTCTTATGTAGCGAAGTTTTCAATGAAGCTGTTGCTTGGTGCAACGATGGCATCGATACTGACAGGTACGATTGTTGGGCTATATTTTTAACTGGTAATAATGTAGGAGGTTAAGAGACATGAGTCGAGAATTGAAGCACTACACAATTTGGATGATTTTATCGTTTGTGATTTTTGGCGGAACCTACTATCTGTCATATATTCAGATACCAGGTACTTCATCACGTGCACTTTTCAATGCACTCATGTTTGCCCTTGTATTGTATCTTTGGAGCTTGTACAGTATCTACAAACAAACGAAATTTTGTAAATTCTTTCTTCGCTTTACTATCTTCACCTATTCAGTTGGCTTATTGAGTATCCTGATTACGACGGTAAATACCAAATTTAACCTTCTTATTGGTGCTATTGCTGTGATTGGGTTGATGTTAAATGGGTATATCTTTTATAAATCTAAACTCATAAAAAAGGGGCAAACACTATGAAAAATATTATTTTAGATTGTGATCCTGGGCATGATGATGCATTGGCAATGATGTTAGCAATTGCTTCAGATAAAGTAAAATTATTGGCAGTAACGACATCTGCTGGAAATCAAACACCAGATAAGACTTTGAACAATGCAATGCGATTATTAACGCTGATGAAACGTGAAGATATACCGGTTGCTGGTGGTAATCAAACGCCATTGGTAAAAGAACTAGCAACGGCCGGAAATGTACATGGTAAGAGTGGTCTCGATGGTGCTGATCTTCCTGACCCAGATTTCGAAGCGCAATCAATGACAGCGATTGAGCTGATAGCCCAGACTTTACGAAATTCAAAAGATCAAGTAACTCTGGTTGTCACCGGACCGATGACAAATGCCGCACTTTTTTTAAGAGTTTATCCAGATTTGGCCAAAGAAAAAATTGATCAAATTGTCTTTATGGGTGGTGCAATGGGACTGGGTAACTGGACACCATCAGTTGAATTTAATATTTTTGTTGATCCAGAAGCAGCAAAAATTGTATTGAATTTTGGCATACCAATGGTTATGGCTCCATTGAATGTAACGCATCAAGCCCAGATTTTGAAGAATGAAATTGAGCACGTTAAAACAATTAAAAATCCGGTTGGCCAAGCTTTTTATGGACTGCTTAACTTCTTTGAAATTTATCATGAAGATCCAAAATGGGGTTTTCAAGGAGCACCGTTGCATGATCCATGTACGATTGCTTGGATAATCGACCCAAGTCTGTTTGAAACAAAGAAAATGAATGTTGATGTTGAAGCAGAAGGTGAGCTGGTTCGAGGCGAGACTGTCTGTGATTACTATGATTTAACGGGTAAACCTCACAATACTGAAGTACTATTAGGAATTGATCGAAGCAGATTTATAAAGTTAATTGATGAATCACTGGCAAAATTTGATTAGTCATTTAAATGAGTACATTATTTGCAAGTATTGGCGTATATGTTCAGGTTTGATGCGCGAAAGGGATTTTATCTATATCCAGAAAGTAAAAAGAATGCGGTAAAGATGTTACGAATAAATCAAGGATCTACTTACGAAAGAAATGTGAAACCGCGTGAAGACATACAGGTGACTAAATGTGGTTTAAAAATCCCAACCAACGTAAGTAACTATGAACAGTTTATTGAAGAAATTAAGAGAAATGAAACTGAATTTCTTCAACAATTGCAAGCTGATCAGAATTAAATAGATGAATCCCCCACACCGTGTAAAACGCATAGTGTGGGGGATTCGTTTGTCTGGCTTTGATATAATGATGGTGCAGGAAGTTTTATGGACGGTGGCCTTTTTCCTTCGGGGGTGGTGCGATGCATTGCAAAACCAAAGAAAGGCTTTTCTGGACCAATGAGTACCTATCAGGTACTAACGTTGTTGATCGCATTCGGATTGTTAATGATTGCAATCCTAGATCACAACTAAAAACGGTAGAAAAAAACCGTCCTGAAATAGCTTTGGCAAGCACAGGGCGGTAACGTCATGTCGCAAACCGCCGTCTTTAAAGCGGTCTGCTGAGGAGTCTCGTGCAAGAGACTCCTCTTTTTCTATGCCCATATTATAGCATGGTTCGTTTAAAAGTTCATCAAGTTAGAGCCTGTGTTATGTACCGCTATCAGGGTTCCGTACATAAGAAAGCATTAGTACCGTGTCGTGCAGCTCAATCTCCCCACCATCAGTGTCCGATTCTTTCAAACTAACTTACTAAAACAAAGAAATAAACGATCAAAACAGCCCGCTTTGGTGAATTTGATCCTGCTATAATGCCCGTACAATTGATAGATAAGTTAGGTGGTATTAGTTATAGGGAGGGATAGCGTCATGAAATTAAATGGTAGAGATGTCACGCAACGGCGCCTTTTATTGGTCGGGACGACAACGATTGCGTCGCTAGGGGTCGGAATGATGGTGGCTGGACAGGCACAAGCAGATACACCAACTCGCTCGGCGTCCTCAACCGCTGCAACGGCGGTCGTCACGGATCCACAGACGCAACGGTTAAGTGACGCCCAAACAAAAGCAAGTCAGGCCGCATCGACTGCCGCAACGGCCAAGGTCGTCGCTGATCAAGCCGCACGGGCTGACCAAGTGGCCCAGTCGGCGGTAGCATCAGCCCAAAGTCATGTGGCCGCTTTATACGAGCAAGCGGCCGTGGCGCAAGCAACGAGTAGTGCGGTCAGCACTGTCTCCGCCGCAACGGATCAGGCGACTAGTGCGCTAGGACAAGTATCACAAAGCCCCGCCTCGGGTCAAACGACCGCGGCCGCTAGCAGCGCAACAGACGATAACGGCTTACCGATCGTTGATGATGAGAGTTCGACGGCGGATAACGTACAGGATTACGAGCAGACCGCGTCACTCCTGTATCTGCTCTATGGGCACCGAATTCCAGATCATGATAGCTCTGATGATGATGGTTTAAGTGATCAGACGGTGCAGGCGGCCATCCAAGAATCAACGACGACCGCTGAACAAGATGTCATCCCCGCTGATTGGAACGTGGTGATTAGCGGGGCTGCATACGCGCAAGATGGCATTGTGTATTACGAGACCGATCAAACGCAGTATGGGGATGCGGTCGATCAGGCTGCAGCGTGGTGGAATCAAAACGCGGGGCAAACCGTGTTCCAGCGCGCGGACGCAACGCATCCGGCAACGGCCCATATTACGGATTACTATGACGCCCATTTTTCGATGTTAGCAACGACGGGGGCCGATGGTATTGTGGGGTTGGATGTCAGTGTGATGGAGGCCTTTAATTATGAGCCACTTAACGTGATCACGCATGATATGGGGCATTTACTGGGCCTTGCGCACGCGCCGGCGGTTGGCGATATTATGAATGCCACCGTTCCTCGTCAAACTTATACGTTCTCTGATTACGACCGTGCCGCATTGAAAACCGCGATCTGCGCCTACGGTAAGTTACGCGATAGTGCAGGTGGAGATCTGACCAAATATCAGGAACTCAGTGGCTATATGCCATTAAGCACGGACGATTTAGCGCTGCTGGGTGATCCCAACTACGACCAGTGGCATTCGCTCCGGTCACAGTTGCGGACGGTGGCGACTCAAGCAGCACAGCTGGAGCAGCAATCAACAGCGCTCAAACATGCTGAGCAACAAGCGACGGATGCGGCCAATGCGTTTACCACCGGTCATGCCACATTAGCAATGGTTAAAACCGGTGTTGAAGCACTTCTCGCACTCTATCAGGCAATGGGCAGTCAGAGCACGGATATGTTTTCCGCGTTGAACGTGAACTTGAGTGCCGCGACGATTGCAAAAGAAGCCGCCCTACGTGAGCAGTTGCTACAACCCGCTGATACGACTCAGGGATCAACGGAGACTGGCCAGCAGGCAACCACGACAACGGCGGCCACTGATTTGACGCAGCAACTTAAGACGGCCCAAACAACGCTGACGATGTTCCAAAAGATTGCGGTGGCGGCGCAATTGGGGAGTGAAGTTGCGCAATGCCATTATCAGACGGCTCAAACCAATGCCAGCGTGGCTCTGACACATTACCAATCCTTACTGGCAGTGGTTAACCAAGGGCCGCATAACGGTCAACCACAGGCGACAGCAACCAATACACCAGTCAGCACAACGAACCAGTCTACGCATGTAGTGGCTGATGCAGGTAAAGTGAAGCAGACGAAAGCCACCGTTAACCCAGCACCAAGTCGCTTAGATCAAGCCTCACGGGCAGCAATTCAAAGAAAAACGACGCGTGATGTCGTAATCGCGTCACCCAAGTCAGCGGGCAACCACTCAGATCAAGTTAAGCTACCACAGACGAGTGAACGTGAGACATCCCACATTCTGGCACTTGTTGGGACCCTTTTGATGGGACTGATGGGGCTCCTAGGAATTCGGCAACGCCAACGGCGCAAATAACGTGATCAGTGGGTGTTTTAAACAATTAGTTATACAACGTGAAAAATATTGCCATATAATAGAAGAAAAAAAGTGGTGATCGAATAAGTAACCAATAGTAATAGTTGTAACCACGCCCTGAGACCATCTTTCCGGGTGTTGTATAAATGACAAAAAATAAGTTGATTTTGGCAATAATTGATATATTGGTCTTTCACGCCATTTTTTCTTAAAAATCCGGAAAATGTTCCACGTGAAACAAGAAAATCGGGTCAAAATGAGAGATAAATGTGAAAAAATGCGAAAAAAGCCTAAACTTTCCGATTTGTTTTTGAAAAAGTAATAAAGTTTTGTCATAAAAGTATAACGAAAAGAGGACTATTAAAATTTGCGAGTTGCCCTTGAAATTTTGACGCACAAAGCCTAATCTAGTAGTAACGAGCTGTCCTTTTTATAAATGTCAGTTTGCATCAACGACCGGCTGGTAACGCTTTTTTGAAATGCGTTACTGGCTTTTTTGTTACAAAAAAAACAAAAAACGGGGGAAAAGAAAACTCACCGTTACATTTCTGTAATATTAATCCTGTAATCTAATTACCGTTGATGCAACACATAACCAAAAACAAATAACTAAGACAATTTAAAAAGGATGGTTTTTTACTTTATGAATTTCAAATCAAAAGCAATTAAGTTTCTCGTTGCCACTTTAGGCGCTGCGACAATGGGTATTCTTGGTGTCACTGCGACAGCCAATGCCGATTCAATTTACACAGTTCAATCTGGTGATACCCTTTCATCAATCTCATATAAATTTGCGAACAACACAAGCATGGTTAACACGCTTGCTACTAAAAACAACATTTCAGATATCAACTTTATCTTAGTTGGTCAAAAACTTTACATTAGTGATAGCGGCCAAATTACACAAGCAACGAAGCAAGAAGTTGCAACGACGCCAGCTGCTACTCAAGGCACAACGACGACTGCTAGCCAATCAAGTACCACTCAAAAGGCTGCAACAACGACAACTAGTGCAAGCACAAGTACTGCTACAAGCTCAACTGCTGCATCTGGTTCAGATGCTTCAGCTAAGGCTTGGATTGCCGCTCGCGAATCAGGTGGTTCATACACTGCCCGTAACGGTCAATACGTTGGTAAGTACCAATTAAGCTCAAGCTACCTTAATGGTGACTACTCAGCTGCTAACCAAGAACGTGTTGCTAACAACTACGTTTCAAGCCGTTATGTTTCATGGTCAGCTGCCAAGGCTCACTGGCAAAGCCAAGGCTGGTATTAAAATTCAGCCTTCAATAATAGAATGATTAAAAGTGAGGACAGATCAAACGATCTGTCCTCTTTTTTTATTCAATTTCAAATGAGATGACAAAACGATGTCAATGAACTTGATATAACAGCCTAATTCATCAATTATCAGTGAATAAGCGCCATTAATTGCCCAGATCAAACGATAAAGGATGCTATCTTGCAACTAAAAATGGGACTTTTGTTACAAATGAATAACTTAGAGTTGATAATTTATGAATTTTTTGTGCGAAGGATGCTTACCACGATTGAAACGGCGGTATGCCGGCCTTCCAAAGCAGAAATTATGATGAAATGATGGACAAATGGGACTAATTTTAGCTCTTTTTAGGCCCATTTTGATCATTTTTTATTACAAAAAACACAAAAACCGGCTTAAAAGAAAACTCGCTGTTAAGTGTCTGTAACATAAACCTAGTAATCTAGTAACTGTTGAAGCGGGCGAGTAATCGCGCCGCAAGTAATCACAGACAAAATAAAAAGGATGGTTTTTTTACTTTATGAAATTAAAATCAAAAGCGATTAAGTTCATTACAGCTACGTTAGGTGCCACTACTCTTGGCGTTCTCGGTGTAACTGCTACAGCAAACGCAGATGAAATTTACACCGTCCAATCTGGTGATACCCTATCATCAATCTCATACAAATATGCCAATGACACAAGCATGATCCAAAACATTGCCAACAAAAACAATATTTCGAACATCGACTTCATCTTAGTTGGTCAAAAACTTTACATCAGTGACAGTGGTCAAATCAAGCAAGCAACGAAGCAAGAAATTGCAACGACGCCAGCTGCTAGTCAAAGCACGACAACGAGCTCAGCTGCTAGCCAAGCAACTTCAAGCTCTGCTACGGTAGCTTCTTCAGCCACAGTGGCATCATCAGCTGCTGTAACGTCAAGTGCTTCAAGTGCAAGTGCCTCATCTGCATCAACACAGGCATCTTCAGCTACAGTTGCTTCGTCAGCAAGCACAACGTCACAGAGTGCATCAAGTGCTGTTAGTCAGCCAGCTGCTCAAGCAACGACAACTCGCACAACCACATCGACGACATCGCCATCAACATCGACGAGAACGACTTCAACAAGTGTCTCAGAAGCTGCTGCCAAAGCCTGGATTGCCGCTCGCGAATCAGGTGGTTCATACACTGCCCGTAACGGTCAATACGTTGGTAAGTACCAATTAAGCTCAAGCTACCTTAATGGTGACTACTCAGCTGCTAACCAAGAACGTGTTGCTAACAACTACGTTTCAAGCCGTTATGTTTCATGGTCAGCTGCTAAGGCATTCTGGCAAAGTAACGGTTGGTACTAAAATTTAACCTAAATTAGGCATCACTACGCAAGAAGTCCCTCGTTATGAGGGGCTTCTTTTTGCGTGGTGAAGGAAAATGTTTTGTGTTTGAATTGGCAAAGTAATAAAATAGAATGGTTATGGTTTTCGTAAGTAAAATTAGATAAGGATGGTTAATCAATATGCCAAAAAATAATCAAGGGCAGCCACGGCACTCCAAGCGTTGGCTGATCATGACTGCGGTATTTATCGCGACGTTTATGACGTCTGTCGAGGTGACGATTGTCACGACCGCGCTGCCGTCGATTATCAGTGAACTTCATGGACTCGCGTATCAAAGCTGGATTATGAGTGCCTACCTGTTGACGACGGCGATTACAACGCCCATTTATGGGAAGTTAGCCGATACGATCGGCCGAAAAAAAGTGTTCTTGTGGGGTGTAATCATGTTCACCCTCGGATCGCTGTTTAGTGGGCTTGCCACTAATATTTACATGCTAATCGCAATGCGGGCGCTGCAAGGAATTGGCTCGGGGGCCGTACTGCCACTGACATTTACAATCATTGCGGATAATTACAGTTTTGAAGAACGTGCTCGGGTATTGGCCTTTAACAACACAGCGTGGGGCCTGTCGGCACTGATCGGTCCAGCACTGGGCGGGTTTTTAGTAGACGCCCTTTCGTGGCACTGGGTTTTCTTCGTTAACGTTCCACTGGGAGTGATCGTGGCCGTGCTCATTTGGGGAAGCTACCACGAAAAATTACGGGCCACGGAGCGTTTGGTGATCGATTGGCAGGGAATTAGCTACCTCGCAATCACGATGGTGGGCATTTTATTAGCCGTTCAAAGCTTAGATTCCAACCTAGTTGTCACGGGTGTGCTCGCCGTTGTGGCGGCTATCAGTTTAATCCTGTTAGTGCGGACCGAAAAACGGGTCGCCAACCCGTTGATTTCTCCTAAACTCTTTAGAAATCCATCGTTCAGTATTCAAATCAGTACCACTGCCATGTTGAGCGGAATTTTGATGGCCTACCAGATTTATTTTCCCATCTGGTTGCAGTCGATTTACCGCATGCCCGCTACTATGGCCGGACTGGTAGTTAGCTCAAGTTCCATCATGTGGCTAATTGCAGCGTTCTTTGTGGGCGCGGTTATTTCACGCTTTGTACCAAAGTATGTCGCCATGGGAGTCGCCATTTTATTGGTCATTTTTTACACGATTTTGGTTTTTGCCGGCCGTGATTTTCCGTCATGGATGTTCTATCTGATTGCCGCAGTGAACGGTGGAACGATCGGCATCATCATCAGTATGAATACGATTTTGAGCCAGCACTTTGTCGATGAATCGATGATTGGGTCGGCGACATCGTTGCTGACGTTAGGCCAATCGCTGGGCCAAACGATCATGACTGGGGTGTTTGGTGCGGTCTTGAACCTCATGATCGCCACTCATCGCGGTAATCTACCACTGGCTGAAATTAACCGGTCGATTAGTTCGAATCAAGCTGGGGCAACCGCGAATAAAGCGGCCGTAGATACGGTAATCTTACACGGCATGCACGGAGTATTTGCCGTCGTGATCGGATTATTGGTTGCGGTATTTATTGTGAATCTCGTAGATCCTAATAAAAAAGTAGTCAGATAAAAGTAAAAATCCGATGTGGTCCCATAAAAGGGAAAACATCGGATTTTTTAATGGCATCAAAAAAGCTCCCACCTGTAGTCGTTGGTGAGAGCGGCGCTGACAGTACAGCGCATGGCGCGATTACTCGCGCAGCAGACGTTTAAGGTCTGCAGGTTTGGCACCTTGTCTAGTAGTATACCATATTGGGACTAAATTGTAAGGGCCCGTGACTGAATTCGGCGGGGATTAATGGGCCTGCCGAGTTACTGGGTTCTCATTTTTAATGGCAAAAATTAAAAATATTCCAATAATTTGTTGACAAAGTGATGATCATCGCTTAATATATGGAACAATGATTATGAGAGAACAGTTAGAAGATGAGTAGAAAGTCTCAACTGCCATAGAGAATCGCTAGACGGTGGAAGGCGTGCAGGAGAGCTTCTGAAGATGGTCTTCAGAAATGGGGCGTCCGAATCGGGTGATTAGGACGTCATGGGACCGCCCATTACAGCGGAAGGGTATCGATATTGGGTACTCAGTGAGGAGGGCCGTGTCAGCGGACCTCGAATTAAGGTGGTAACACGAGTAATCGTCCTTACTTTCGCATTAGCGGAAGTGGGGGCGTTTTTTGTTGGTCTCAGTAAAATCACAGTGAAGAAGGGAGTTTTGAGCATGCAAGATCGTAAAATTTATTACTTACACATGAATAAGACCGTGACGGCATGTTTCCTGTTTGGTGATGGCATTGGTGATCAAGTCATGTCGCGTTAGTTTGTTGTAGGCATTTAAGACAAGAATCAGCGCTTCACCACATACATAGTGACGGCGTTTGATGACAAACTAAGGAGATAATTAAATATGACAACAACTGTTATCGGCTACCCACGCATTGGGAGTCACCGTGAACTCAAATTTGCAGTCCAAAAATACTTCAAACAGGCCATCAGTGCCGACGAACTCGCACAAACGGCGTCGCAACTGCGTCATGAAAACTGGCAAACCCTCAGCGATGCAGGGATCGACCAAATTCCTTCCGGTGATTTCTCGTACTACGATCTCACCCTCGACACTGCAACTTTGCTAAACATTGTGCCGGCCCGCTATAAAGCATTACACCTCGCACCATTAGACGAATATTTTGCCCAGGCGCGGGGCTACCAAGGGGAACACGGCGACGTGAAAGCCTTAAGTATGAAAAAATGGTTCAACACCAACTACCATTACTTAGTAACGGAATTTGATGACGATGCTGATATTAAGCTCGTGGGCACCAAAATTTTCGACGAATATCAAGAAGCGCGGGATGCTGGTTACCAAACGCGCCCCACGATTATCGGCCCGTACACATTAATTAAAAATGGACGCTTTACAGGCCACAAGACGGCGAGCGACTTTGTGCCAGCATTGGTTGCCGCCTACGAAGCGGTATTTGCTCAGCTCGCTAAGCAAGGTGCTGACTGGATTCAGATCGACGAACCGGCTCTAGTTAAGGACCAGACGGCCGCCGACTTGGCCCTCTTTAGCAGCCTTTACAAACCATTGTTAGCCGCTAAACACGGTTTGAAGGTGCTTGGTCAGACATACTTTGGCGATGTGCGAGATAGCTATGACTTACTGACGAGCCTCGATTTCGATGCTTTAGGCCTCGATTTTCTTGAAGGAGCTGAAACACTGCCGTTAGTTCAAGATCACGGGTTCCCCGCCGATAAAATTTTGTACGCCGGTGTGATTAACGGGAAAAATATCTGGAAAGCTCATTATCAAGATAAGATTGATTTGTTAAACCAAATTAAAGGTGCGGCCGCGCAGGTCGTTATTAGTACCTCATGTTCGTTACTCCATGTCCCATACACGATTGAAAACGAACCCCAGCTAGATGATAAGTACAAACGCTACCTCGCATTTGCTAAGGAAAAATTGACAGAATTGGTTGAACTAGATCGAATTGAAGCGGGTGACACAGCGTTGCTCGAGCAAAACGAACAGCTCTTCACCCAACCACGCTACGTGGAAAATGAAACCATCACGAAGCAGGTAGCGTCATTGAAAGAAGCCGACTTCCACCGCGAGCCATCGTTTGAGGAACGAGCGCGGGTACAAAAGGCGGAGTTCAACTTACCAAAATTACCAACGACGACCATTGGTTCATTTCCCCAAACAAAGGAAGTTAAACGAAACCGGGCCAAGTTCAAAAAGGGTGAGATCACCAAGGAAGCGTACGATCAATTTAACCGCGACCAGATCAAGGCCTGTGTCGAATTCCAAGAAGAAATTGGGGTTGACGTCCTCGTGCACGGGGAGTTTGAACGAAATGACATGGTGGAATACTTCGGTGAAAAACTCGATGGATTCCTGTTTACCAGTAATGCCTGGGTTCAATCATATGGGACCCGGTGCGTTAAGCCGCCAATTATCTGGGGCGACGTTAGCCGGAACCAGCCCATTACCGTAGCAGAATCAGTCTACGCACAGAGTCTGACTGATAAGCCGGTGAAGGGGATGCTGACGGGACCGGTAACGATTCTGAACTGGTCCTTCCCACGTGAAGACCTTTCGTTGAAAGAATCAACGTATCAAATTGCGCTGGCTATTCAAGCAGAAGTGCTGGATCTTGAACACAACGGCATTAAGATTATTCAAATTGACGAAGCCGCATTACGGGAAAACTTACCATTACGGCAGTCAGACTGGTATTCGAAGTACCTGGATTGGGCGATTCCCGCATTCCGGCTTGTCCACAGCAAGGTGGCCGCATCAACTCAGATTCATACGCATATGTGCTACAGTGAGTTTGACGACATCATCGATGCCATTGATGACATGGATGCGGACGTGATTTCATTTGAAGCATCGCGTGCTGATTTGACGTTACTCGATACGCTTCAAAAAGATCATTTCAAGACGCACGTTGGTCCCGGTGTTTATGATATTCATTCACCACGGGTACCGTCACAGGATGAAATCGAAGGAACGATTCGTAAAATCGTGGCTAAGATTCCACTTGATAATATCTGGATTAACCCCGACTGTGGTTTGAAGACACGGGGAAATAAAGAAACCACACCGAGTCTAATTCACTTAGTAGCGGCCACCAAAAAAGTACGACAAGAGCTGGCCTATGAAAACTAGCGCGTGTTTTAAACAACGCCCCGTGTTATCGTTTGAAATTTTTCCACCCCGTGAGCATGCGTCAGCAAAGACACTGGATCGATTTTATGAGACGCTCGATATTCTCGCCGATTTAAAACCGGCCTACATCAGTGTCACCTATGGTGCTGGCGGGGCCGGTAGTCAAACGGGAACGCTGCATTTAGTGAAGTACATTCGGGAGCACTACGGTATCGAGACGGTACCACATATTCCGGCAATGCAGTTCACGAAGGCGAGCGTGCAAGACTACTTGACAGAGCTAGCGACAGCCAATATTCAAAATGTATTGGCGTTGCGTGGCGATTTACCAGCAGATGGCACCCAGCCCCGTGACTTCCAGTACGCCAGCGATTTGGTGCACTATATCAAGCAGGTCGGTGATTTCAATGTTCTAGGTGCATGCTACCCAGACGTTCATCCTGAAGCTGCTGATGCGGTTCGGGATATTCAAAATTTAAAGACCAAGGTCGATGCGGGCGTGTCCCAGCTAGTGACCCAACTCTTCTTTGAAAATGATCATTTTTACCACTTTATTGAACGGTGTCAGCTTGCCAGCATTGACGTCCCTATTCAAGCCGGAATTATGGCGGCTACGAGTGAGAAACAAATCGAACGAATGGCCACGATGTGTGGGGTAACGTTGCCGCCAAAATTTGCTAAGATGATGGATCGCTATAAGGGCAATAAGATTGCGACCCGCGATGCGGGGATTGCCTACGCGGTTGACCAAATTGTCGACCTACTGGCACATGACGTAGATGGCATTCATCTTTACACGATGGACAACCCAGTAGTGGCGCAACGCATTTGCGATGCGGTAAAGACGCTCATTTAAATTATGATGATTCGAAAAAAAGACAATTCTCAGCGCCGAGAATTGTCTTTTTTTATTACTGAACAACGGTCCAATCATGGATTGTTTTGCCATCTGGATCCTGAAGCTGAAGCCAGCTGTTAGTACCGCTGAAGTAAAGAAAAAGTCCGACTTCGTTGACGCTCTTCAACGTGATCTCCTCGGTAGTGATGAACTGGTCATCAAAGACGGCGCGATGTTCTTCCCGGAGTTTGTTAGCAAAACGGGCTGAAAAACCAATGGTGCCGTCGGCATTTAACGGTGCCGTTGGTTGCATGTGCGCCCCTGCGAGAATCACCAGTTCGTTACGCTTGCGCCAGTAGACGGTTGCCTGAGTACCGTTATAATTAGTGGTAAACGGAATCGTAGCAATGGCTTTGGACCATCGATGCCGTGCTTTAGCAGGGCGCTTTTTGGGTGATACGAAGCTGACTCCCAGTAATGCGAGAGTGGGTTGGATCTGATGCCAGTAGTCAAGAACGACTGCGCGTTGATTGGCTGGCAGTTTAGTCGTTACCGGTTGAGTAAGTTTGACCTGACTATCTATTGCCAGTTCGGTCAGCAGGCGTGTGAGATAAGGGGCGTCAACGGTACTAGCCGGAAAGATTGTGAGTGTCCGTGTGATTTTAGTTTCTGTGGGGCGGACGCCAATACTGATTAACTGCTGATTCTCAAAGTATAGCTGAGTTGCCTCAGCAATTAATGCGGCAGTACTAGGCTGCAGGCGTATCGTACCCAGTTCAATTGTTTAGGGATAGGTTAATAGCTTGCCCGTTAATTGATTGATCGGTCATGTTGAGGTGCTCCATTTCACTTGAAAGATGATATTTCCCGGGAAATAATGTTTTTAAATACCTTTACTAACAAATAGTTTTTTGTGATTAATGGGTATTATGTTCAGTTACTAGTTTGGTAGGCAGGAGTCCCCAAATAAATAGTGCGACAATAACACTGTTGCCGGTGGCATAACCAACGGCATAAAATGAAAGATGCATTGTCAGTAATACCCAGATACCAACGAGTAGGGCAGCTATGGCGGTAATTAGCAGGCTTTGATGTGGCGTTAGGCTGAACCTGTGCTGATTGACGTGCCAGTTGCGCTGGCGGGCATCTTTTAGAGTGACCAAATTGACGATCAGTAAAACAATCAGCAGGGTGGTGCCAGACAAACCTGAACCGTGACCAAATTTTTGTGCCATCCAAGCTATGATCAGAATTCCGTCTAATAATAAGTTTATTCTGTATAGCCTGCGTGCCTGCCGTTGTGCTTTTTCTTGTGCATGTAATTGGTTCATTATATCTTCACTCCTCAATAGTTGATCGAGGGATACATGATATACCGTGCTCAGATGCATCAAGCTGTCAATATCTGGCAAACTTCTACTAGTTTCCCAGTTGGAGATTGTTTGACGTGTGACATGGATTGCCGTGGCCACATCTTGTTGCGTTAGCTGGTGAGCCCTTCTTGCTTGTTGTAATTGTGCACCGATATTCATGATAGCCTCCCATTGAGCTTATATGTTCAGTGCTTATTATCCAAGCAAAGGTCTTGCAACGCCAGTAGAATTAGGGACAAGTTGCTTGGCATTGAGATATTTTATCTAAAATATTGCCACTATTTGGCGATTTGAGTTTCCGTTGGTGTTTCACGAATCAATTTAACGCCCAGAACGGTCAAATGACTGTTTTCAATGAGTTGAATCATAAAATGAGCAAGGTGAGCGGGACGGAATTCTTCGTCCGAACGGAGCCACCAATTTAAGGTTCCCGTTAGTGTAGAAGTTATATAGGAATAGATAAATTCATTTGGCACATCTTTACCATTTTGTGTAATTCGCAGATTGGTTAAGAATTCATCCGTCGTATCACGAATTAAGTTTTGTAATTCTTCCATCATTTTAACGTGTTGTGAGCCATCAAAGATCAAAAAGAAAAGGTCTTTTTGTTCGGACAGACTCTGGAAGACTTCGTTCAGGGTACTTTCAAGGGTATCAAGGTGAATTTCGTTCTTGCCGACAAAGATATCCGCCCGGCTAAAGGTTTTGAATGATTCCATGACGGTTTGGAAGATTTGCTCGTACAGGTCCTGTTTATCCTTGAAGTGGGCGTAGAATGTTGCGCGATTGATCATGGCCTCGTCAGCGATCTGCTGGACAGTTAACCGCTCAATCCCGTATTCTTTAACTAACTTAATAAATGCGTTGAAAATCATTTTGCGAGTTCTGATAACTCTTAAGTCGTGTGCTCTTGGCATAGTGACAACCTCTTTTTAAATTAATTAATGCGTTTCCATTGTTATCATACCAGCTAATTAGCGAGTTTTCCAACATTATTCGCAAAAGTATCGTTTATTTAACAAAATGTATAAAATTGCTGATTGCAGTATTTTAGAACGCGGGTTAGAATGATTCTAAGATAGCATACAGAATGTCGGTTATTTAACGTTATGTCGGATAATCAATAGTTTAGAACGTATTAGAGACTGGGAATATAGGCAAGCGAAAAGTGGGGAGAGATTACATGGAGACACAACAGCTGTACGGTGGGATTGATGTTGGGTCAACAACCGTCAAATTAGTGATTATGGATGAAGCACATCAGACGTTATTTTCACGTTACGAGCGTCATTTTTCAGATGTTAAGGCGGCTAGCAAGCGCATTATTGAAGATGCCGAAAAAGAAATTGGTACCGATCAACCTATTGCGTTTACGATTACCGGTTCCGGGGGAATCGGTCTCGCTAATTTATTGAAATTGAAGTTTGTGCAAGAAGTGATTGCCTGCACGAAAACGGTCGAAACGCTGATCCCAGAAACCAATGTCAGCATTGAACTAGGCGGGGAGGATGCGAAGATCACCTTCTTCGGCGCATCTCTGGAACAACGAATGAACGGAAGCTGTGCCGGCGGGACCGGTGCCTTTATCGACCAGATGGCGACCCTGCTGAAGACCGACGCCAGCGGATTAAATGAACTGGCAAAGGACTACGATACCCTCTATCCGATTGCATCACGGTGTGGGGTGTTTGCGAAAACGGACGTCCAACCCCTGATCAATGATGGCGCCCGCAAGGAAGATATTGCAGCTAGTATTTTTCAGGCCGTCGTCAATCAAACGATTGCGGGCCTTGCTGCTGGTCATAAAATTAAAGGCAATGTCGCCTTTCTTGGGGGCCCGTTGTACTTTATGGATCAACTGCGGCTCCGGTTCATTGAAACGCTGAATCTAAGCGATGAGCAGGTTATCTTTCCGCCCGATCCACAATTATTCGTGGCAAAAGGAGCTGCTCTGTACGCTGAAGGTCAACCCGTAACCTCCCTTTGTGATTTGTTGCATCTTCTGGTTCACGGCGATGACTCTGTGATGCAACCATCACATTCTCTCGACCCACTGTTTAATGATGATGAAGAACTCGCCCAATTCCGGCAACGGCACGATCAAGCGCGGGTTGAGCAACGCGACTTGCAAAGCTACCGCGGGGTGGCCTTCCTGGGCATTGACGCGGGGTCAACGACGACGAAGATCGCGTTGATGAGTGACGACAATAAGCTACTGTATACCTACTACGATAATAATGATGGTGATCCACTTGCCAAGACGAAAATGATGCTTAAAGACCTGTATCAACAACTTCCTGAGGGCGTCACGATCGGTAAAGCGACGGTCACCGGCTATGGGGAACATCTGATTAAAAACGCGTTGAAAGTGGACGTGGGAGAAGTGGAAACGGTGGCCCATTACAAAGCCGCACACTACTTCCAACCCAACGTTGATTTTATTCTCGATATCGGTGGTCAGGATATGAAGGCCATGACGATTAAAAATGACGCCCTATCAACGATCAAGCTTAATGAAGCGTGTTCATCGGGGTGTGGGTCATTCCTTGAGACCTTTGCCAGTTCTTTGAAATACGATATCCGTGATTTTGCTCAGGCGGCGTTACTTGCCAAACACCCGTCTGATCTGGGTTCTCGGTGTACGGTATTCATGAACTCCAAGGTCAAACAAGTCCAAAAAGAAGGCGCCACGATCGGGGATATTGCGGCCGGTCTATCGATGTCGATCATCAAAAATGCCTTGTATAAGGTTATTAAGATCAAACGGCCAGAAGACCTGGGCGAAAATATCGTGTGCCAAGGAGGAACCTTCTATAACGAAGCCGTTTTGCGGGCCTTTGAAAAGATTTCAGGACGGGAGGTCATTCGACCGAATATTGCGGGCCTAATGGGCGCGTACGGGGCCGCCTTGATTGCTGAAGAACATTATGAAGAGGGCGACCAGACAACGTTGCTGCAACCCGCTGAGATGGATAGCTTGACGGCGACCAAGGAATATATGCACTGTGGTGGTTGTGAAAACAACTGTGCCTTGACGATTACCATCTTCAGTGATGGCCGGCGGTTTGTCACGGGTAACCGGTGTGAACGTGGTGAAGAACGGGGCTTAAAACTCCGGACCCATCACGAAAACGGCAAGGTTAACTTGGTCGAAGAAAAGTATAAGTTATTATTTAGTTACCGGCCATTGCGCAAGAAGCTCGCAACGCGTGGCACGATTGGTATGCCACGGGTCCTCAATATGTATGAAAACTATCCGCTCTGGCAGACGTTTTTCTCGCAGCTCGGTATTCGGGCTGAACTATCCCATAAGGGGAGCAAGGAACAGTATGAAAAGGGAATGGAGACCATTCCAAGTGATACGGTATGTTTTCCTGCTAAGCAAGTTCACGGACACATCCAAAACCTGATTGAAAAGGGTTATAAGACCATTTTCTACCCAGCGGTTGTGTACGAAGTGGCTGAAAATGCAGACGCCCAAAATCACTTTAACTGTCCTATCGTGCAATCCTATCCCGACGTAATCAAGAATAACGTGGATGAGATTCGCAGTGGACAAGTGGATTTCCGTGATCCATACCTCAACCTCGCGGACCATGAATCCACAGCCAAGAACTTGTACGACTGCTTTAAAGACATGGGTGTTTCTGAAAAAGAAGTGACCGACGCCCTTGAAGCGGGTTACAAGGAATTGGAACACTTTAAGCAACAGATTCGGAACCGCGGCGAAGACACCTTGATGATGCTTCGTGAAAAGGGTGAGAAGGGGATTGTGCTCGCTGGCCGCCCTTACCACTTGGATCCACAAATTAATCACGGGATTTCGCAGATCATGACGACAGAAGGCTTCCATGTTCTAACGGAAGATTCAATCGCGCACATGGGGGACGTAAAGGGCCTCCGAGTCGTTAACCAGTGGGTTTACCACTCACGGCTGTACGCTGCGGCCCGGATTGCGGCCAAGAATCCCGACCTTGAGTTTGTGCAACTGAATTCATTTGGTTGTGGCCTGGACGCCATTGATACCGACCAAGTAGAAGAAATTATGGCGCAGTACAACCGTATTTATACCTGTCTCAAGATTGACGAAGGGACCAATATGGGGGCTATCCGGATTCGGCTCCGGTCCTTGAAAGCAGCCGTTGAAGAACGGAAGCACCGGAAGATTCTGCCCGTTAAGCAGTTTGACAATGACGAACCAGTCAACTTTACCAAGGATATGAAAAAGGAAGGGTACACGTTGCTGATGCCGATGATGTCACCAATTCACCAGCACGGGTTGGTGGATGTTGCATTACGCGCATCCGGCTACAACGTTGTGAACCTGCCAATGGCTGACCGGAAGGCGGTTGACGTCGGGCAAAAATTCGTGAACAACGATGCATGTTATCCAGCCATCATCTCAATTGGGCAAATGTTAGAGGCCCTGCAAAGCGGCAAGTACGATCTGAAGAAGACGGCCGTGATGATGACACAAACTGGTGGGGGTTGTCGGGCAACGAACTATATTCCGTTGATCCGGAAGGCCTTGAAGGATGCCGGTTTTCCACAGGTTCCCGTCGTTTCAATGTCGATGGGGAATCAAGGGGTCGAGCAGACACCAGGATTCAAGTTGACGTTACCACTCATTAAACGGGTTGCGATTGCCTTTTTGTATGGGGACATCTTCGAACGCGTTGTTTACCGGACCCGGCCATATGAAATGGAACCGGGAACGATCGATAAGATGCACGAAAATTGGTTACAACTGGTGAAACCGAGCGTTGAAAAGGGGAGTTTTTCCGAGTTCAAGAAGAATGTGGCCGAAATTGTCGAAGACTTTGATACGGTGCCACTCCGGCAGGTTTCAAAACCCAAAGTTGGTCTGGTAGGTGAAATCTTAGTGAAGTATTCACCAATTGCCAATAACAACATTGTTCGATTATTGGAACGTGAAGGAGCCGAGGCCGTGGTACCAGACATTGTCGGCTTCATGAACTATTCCTTGTACAACCAGATTTACAAGTATCAGGAATTCGGTGCTTCCAAGAAGGCAAAGATTTTTGCCGAAATGGCGATTAAGCTGATCAAATGGTGCGAACAACCAATGCAAAAGGCGTTGACCGCCTCGAAACGGTTTGATGGCATTACGGCGATCGAAGAATTAGCTGATGACGCCAGCAAGATTTTGTCACTAGGGAATCAAACCGGTGAAGGCTGGTTCCTGACGGGGGAAATGATTGAATTGCTGAACAGTGGTGTCCCCAACATTATCTGTATGCAACCATTTGGCTGTTTGCCAAACCACATTGTTGGTAAGGGGATGGTCAAGGAATTGCGGCGGCAGTACCCAGGTGCCAATATTGCCCCAATTGATTACGATCCCGGAACGTCGATTGTGAACCAGTTGAACCGGATTCGGTTGATGTTAGCCACTGCCAATAAGAAATTACGTCAAGAAAATGATCATGGTCGCCAGATTTCACGAGAATCGGTTGGGCGGCGTGAATCACAGGAACTGCTCAGTGCCGTTTCTAAATTAGAGCGTTAAAAAAAGAGCGTAGCCTTGAAGGAGGCTACGTTCTTTTTAATTGGAGCCGGATGCATCGAGGTGACTGTGTTGTGCCCCGCTGATCAGTTGTTCCAATAAGTCTTGATAGTTATTGCTAAATAGGCAGTTATTGACCACGGCCGGATTCATGAATTGCTCTGTACTGCAAGTTTCCAGCAGTGTTTTCAGTGAATCGTAGTAGCCGTGCATGTTTAAAATTCCCATTGGTTTGGTATTGATGATCCCAATATCCATCCAGGAAAGGGCTTGGGTGACTTCTTCGAGCGTTCCAATCCCGCCAGGAAACACCAAAAAGGCGTCTGCTTCTGACATCAGTAGTTCCTTGCGTTCGTCGATCGTTTTAGTAGTGATCAACTTTGTGGCGTTGTGGCGGGGTAATTCAGATTTGAACAGGTTCTCTGGGTAGATCCCGAGAACTTCGCCGTTATTTTCTAGTACGGCTTGGCTGATGGTGCCCATGATGCCAGATTGCGACCCGCCATAGACGAGTTCAATATGGTCCTGGGCCAGTTGGGTGCCAAGTTGCTTAGCGACGAGTTGGTATTGGTTGGCGCGGCCAAAGCGGGCCCCGCAAAAAACAGTTAATTTCACGAAATCACTCCATCTTCTCTAAATGCACGCTTTCTAGTTTACACGGAAACGGACAAAAAGCAAAGAAGAGCCGTCCGATCCCTTATTTTTCGCGGTCTGGTTTGGTATACTGACACTAGGAAATATACGGAAAGTTGGGAACACGATGGCACGGTTCGGGTACTATTTCATATTGACCGTTTTTTCATGTTGGGTTTCGCGGTCTTTTTTCAACAACTCTTTCAAGTTGCACAGCGTCAATTAATGAGTCATCACGAATTACAGCACGCCAAGCTGGAATTCACGCCGGCACTATTTGCTTGCGTGCTTTCTGATGATTGTGATTCGGCTATTATCGGCTAATATGACAGGAACAGTGTATTGGATGTTGATTAATTTGAACCTGTTGGTGATTAATTACAGCGTGATTATCTTAGAATCAAAGTTTAGTTTTATCCTGTTAACGATTACGAACGGCATTGTGTTAATTATTAGTACTGGAATTATGGTGAGTCTGGGAATTTGGGCGGCTTTTGCGGCAGTCATGGCGTTGTTTTACGTTCAGCACCTGCGGATTCGCCAGTTTGATAAACATCCCTTTTTGTACGTCATTTTCCCAACGTTAATTGGCCCGATAGTCTGGTGGGGCTTTATGGTTCAAGTGGGCCGGGTATACAAACTCTCGTGGTTTCAGACCGGTACGATGATGGGCTCGTATGCCGTAGCGATGATTGTGGCTGTCCTGTACACCGTTTATGTGCACCATGTGCGTCAAATCGATTCTAAGTTTGCCAAGGAAGCCAAGTACGATGGGCTGACTGGATTTAAAAACTGGAATGCGTTTCGGGTGGAATTTGAAACCTACTTTCGGCGGGCACGGGAGCATACGGGCTTGTCGATCGCGACGATTGATATCGATAAGTTTAAAGCGATTAATGATCAGTATGGTCATCTGGCAGGTAATCGGGCGTTGATTAGCTTTGCTAACTGCATTGTACAGACGCAAAAACAGCAGGGCATTGCGTGCGAAAACTACCGCACGGGTGGGGAAGAATTTACGGTTATTTTTCCCGGAATGGCAGTTGATCAGGCCCAGCGGTACTGTGATGACTGGCAAAATGCGATTCGGCAAATGACAGTACACTACGGAAAAGAACAGATCAAAATGACCATTTCAGTTGGGCTCACGGAGGTTAAATCGACAGATCGAACGGCGACACACATTTTTCAACGTGCTGACCAGAACCTATATCAGTCGAAACGTCAGGGCCGTGATCGATTAACTGTGGGATAGGAGCGCACTCATGGACGTGATTTTAGCAATTTATAATATTGTGATGGCTTCGTTTTTCATGATTGGGGCGACGACGATTTTTCGCCTCGTTTTGCGACGGACGGAGTTAGCGCAAATGCGGCAACACCAGTTGAAACTATCGATCCTTGAATTTCCGGCTATTTTATTGTTGTGTCTTACGGTGTTGGCCTTACGCCTCATGACGATGGGACTAGCGGGTCCCGATTTTTGGCTGATTGTTAATTTACAACTCCTATTAGTGGTATACGGCATCATGAATTCCGCGAGCTTGTTGAGCTATCAAACGTTAGCGGTCACGGTCATCCTATCCTTTACCACGTTTCACTGGCATAATTTCGCCATGATCGGGCCACTCCTTTTGAGCTTAGTAGTGGTCTATTACCTGACGAAATCGTTAGGGCAACGCGCGAATCGGTTGCGGTATCATGCCACTGTGGCGCTGGTAATTGGGATCATTACCTGGATGGCACTCAAACTAAGTGGCCTCGTGACGTGGTTTGAAATGACGCTGATGTTGATCGCATTTGTCGTCACGGTCGGAATGGTGCTGGTGCAAGGCGATCAGCTAAATAAGGAACGTCAGGCCAGCTCCCAACTGGAACAGGCTGCCCGCCATGATGGGTTAACGAGTGTTAAAAACTGGAATGCCTTTCGGGACGATTTCGAACGTGAATTTGACCGGACGCCAACGGACCAGTTGCTGACGATTACGACGCTCGATATTGACCACTTTAAGGCGATTAACGACCAGTACGGCCATTTGACGGGAAATCAGGTATTAGTGACGTTTGCCAATTTGATGACTGAATTGTTGGACGGCTATAACGCGGGATATCAGTTTTATCGCACGGGCGGCGAAGAATTCACTTTTTTCATGCCCCAGACGTCCTTGGAGCAGGCCCATCAAATTGGTGATGCCTGCCAGCGCGCGATTCGAGCGCTAAAAATCCCAGCTGATAAGCAACTGATCCAACTAACAGCGTCGATGGGGATGACCACCAAACAAGCATTTGATGAGGATGCCACGGCCACCTTTCAGCGTGCGGATCACTACCTTTATTTAGCGAAACAGCAGGGACGTAATCGAGTTGTTAGTAGCGAAAATTAAATTAAAAAATTAGATTATACTATAATAATTTTAATTATTATAAAATTCTGATAAAATGAAACTATTAATAAAAAAATTGGAATGATCACTGTGAATATTGAAAAGTTTATTGAAACACGTAAAAAAATGGGATTGTCTCAAGCAGAACTCTGTGATGGGATCTGTACACAGGCAACCTTGAGTAAGTTTGAAAATTCGGGTAAGGCACCAGCGATTCGAATTTTGATTCAGTTGTGTGCGCGGCTAAACTTAACGTTAGACGATGTGTTCCCAATTACCCTGCATTCGCAGACCAAGCAGGAACGGATGCTCGATGAAGCAGAATTTATGTTAATTACGAGTGACTATGAGCAGGCCAAGGAAAAGCTAGCGAAGATCAAACCTGAAAAATTAACCGCGACGACCAAGATGCAGTATTATTTTGTGACGGGCTATATTTCAGCGCTGACGAACCGGCCGATTATCGACACGCTCTTTTACTTTGACCAAATTATCAACGGGTTGGACGAACATCACGAAACGATCTACTCGCAGCTGGCCTTTACCGGCATCGGCATTGCCTACAGCCATGACGAGGAACTTGATAAGAGCGAGTTCTACTTCCAGAAGGTGTTTGAGGGGTTGCACGAACTACCATTAACCGATGATAAGTCGATCTGGCGCGCCCTGAACATGATCTTTTACACGGCCGAATTCTTTGCTCAAATCGAGGACTACGCCACGAGTGATTCGTTGTTAGATTACGGGTATGAAGTCTGCGCGAAGAATCATATCACGTACTATGTGGCACGAATTCGGTACCGGCAGGCGCAAAACGCGCAGGCCACGCACCAACCAACGGTCGCGATTCAGGATATGCTGAACGACGCCCGGGCCTTCGCTAAAATCAATAATAATCAAATTTTGTTGCAGTGGATTAATAGCAACGAACTAAATCTGAAATAATTGTCATCGTAAAACTGGGACCGACCCTTTGAGATCGGTTCCAGTTTTTGTTAGGTTTTTCGGTGAAAATCGTATCAGTTGTGAAACGGCTTTCTTAATGCTAGCATAAAATCAGTAATCAGCTAAAAACTCGAAACGGAGGAATTATGATGACAGATCGATTAAAGGATAAAGTTGCAATTGTGACCGGTGGGGTTGCCGGAATCGGCCTCGGAATTACCGAATGCTTTGTACGTGAAGGGGCGAAAGTTGTCGTTACGGCCAACCATAATGTCAAAGGTGGTCAAGCCGCCGAAACTAAGTTTGGTGCAGACCGGGTGCTCTTCGTTCAACAAGATGTGGCAACTGAAGACGGCTGGGACAAGGTGATTAAAGAAACCATCGCCAAGTTTGGCAAGCTTGATATTCTGGTCAATAATGCCGGTGTCGGTGGGGATGGAACACCTATCGAAAAAATGAGCCTCGATAACTGGAATCAGGTCATGAATATTAACCTGACTGGTAACTTCCTCGGTGTACGGGCCGCAATCAACGCCATGCAAGAAACTAATCATGGACATGGTTCGATCATTAATGTGTCATCAGTGGCCGGCCTGGTGGGTCTCCCAATGGCACCTGAGTATTCTGCATCAAAGGGGGGAACGCGGATGTTCAGCCATGCCGTGGCATTATCATTAGCCCAACGCGGTATTGATATTCGGGTTAACTCCGTGCATCCCGGGTGGATCGATACTAACATTATCCCCGACCAAGCACGGGATGCAATCCTGAAGACCATTCCTGCTGGTCACCTTGGTGAACCGAAGGATATTGGTGAAATTTGCGTTTACCTTGGTAGCGAGGAATCGAAGTATGCCAACGGGGCTGAATTTACCGTCGACGGTGGCGTACGGGCCTAGCGTCGGTTAATAATTGAATGAGAGTTGAAGAGAGTGGGCAAAAAGGCGTTTTGACTTCGAGCATAGCCTAGAAAGCCGAATGATTCGTACTTTGAATCGTTTGGTTTTCGTAGCTAAGCAGAGAAGTCAGCGACTTGTACTTGCCGAATCTCGGCTTAGTACAATCGACATCGACGCATAGCT
>NZ_AYYY01000061.1:248228-322159 GCF_001436295.1 Paucilactobacillus vaccinostercus DSM 20634
TGATTTCGGCTATTAAAGTTCGGAGACATGAAGAGGCTGGGGGTTCCCCAGCCTCTTCTTTATCGTGTGATGGGCCACTATTCGGGTTGCACGTTGACGTTAATGTCTTCTTGGTAAACTTGAATCCATTTGAGGGTGGTGTTAGCTCGGGCAAGGCGCAATTCGAGTAGTTTATAAGCGTACCGATGACCGCGATGGGAATCGTTTAATAGCGCATGCATTTTGATGTTAATGTCGTTTACAATTTGATGCTGTTCGGCCTGGTATTCGTCTAGTAGTGCGAGTTGGCGACTGGGACTAACATATTGCATGACGTCCAGCTTAATCATAAAAAGATCCTCAGTATGGGCGTTTTCCGGAATGGGTTGTTCCATGAGCTGCTGAAATTGTTTCCGGCCAACTGGCAGAATTTCGTAAACCTTCTTACTATGAATCCCCTGTTCCTTAATCCCGATGTAGTCGGCACGTTGCATTTTATCTAATAGTGGGTAAAGGACGCCGTAGCTGATCTGACGGTGCAAACCTAGTGTGTTTTGGAGATGCGCACGGATTTGATAACCGCTCATAGGGTTGGCCAGTAATTGACCTAAAATAAAGAGTTCGTACATAATTCTCCCCCTGAAATGATGTTTAGCAGTATCGTATATCTAAAAGATACAAAAAGCAATTAAAAAATTTTAAAATAATCTAGGCTTTTAAAAATCGCAGTATGGCAATGATGAAAACGGTTTTAATGATTCTCATAATTACCGGGGATGCCCGTATAATGCAAAAAATTCTGGAATGAATTTGACCGTTTTTTACTATACTGTTAGAATAAATTAATCAGATTTTAATATTTAAAGATCAAAGCCCGAATACATAACTGCGAATTTTAGCTTCATTAAATGTTACACCTAGGGACTTTGCTTCTTACAGGAGGATATGTGTATGGCAAGTTTTAAGGAGAAGATTTTCCGGAAGGAAGATCCGAGTGTCTATGATACCAAAGACGCCCATTTGGTGCGTTCATTGCGGGTGCGTGATTTTCTCGCACTAGGAATTGGGACAATTGTTTCCACTTCTATTTTCACACTGCCAGGGGTTGTGGCCGCACAACATGCTGGTCCAGCCGTTGCTTTGTCATTCTTAGTTGCTGCGATCGTGGCTGGTTTGGTGGCCTTTGCGTACGCTGAAATGTCAGCCGCAATGCCATTTGCCGGTTCAGCTTATTCATGGATTAACGTTATTTTTGGTGAATTCTTCGGTTGGGTCGCTGGTTGGGCCCTTCTTGCCGAATACTTTATTGCCGTGGCCTTTGTTGGGTCTGGATTATCCGCCAACTTTAGAGGATTGATCGCGCCACTTGGGATTACCTTCCCTAAGACCCTTTCAAATGCCTTTGGCGTTGATGGTGGGGTTATCGATATCGTGGCCGCCATTGCGATTATTTTGGTCGCATTGCTCCTTTCACGTGGGGTTACCTCAGCTGCCCGGGTTGAAAACGTCTTGGTTGTGTTAAAGGTGCTCGCCGTTATTGTCTTCTTGATTGTCGGTGCTACTGCTATCAAGGCCAGCAACTACGTTCCATTTATTCCTAAGTATCATGAAACAAGTGCCGGTGCCTTTGGTGGCTGGCAAGGAATCTACGCAGGGGTTTCAGAAATCTTCTTGGCCTATATTGGATTTGATTCAATCGCTGCCAACTCCGCGGAAGCTAAAAATCCGCAAAAGACAATGCCACGTGGGATCTTAGGCTCATTGGTTGTGGCCGTGGTCTTGTTCGTCGGTGTTGCGCTTGTCTTGGTCGGCATGTTCAAGTACTCAGACTACGCTAACAACGCGGAACCTGTTGGTTGGGCCCTTCGTCAGAGTGGTCACGCCGTTGTTGCATCCGTTGTTCAAGCGATTGCCGTTGTCGGAATGTTTACTGCCTTGATCGGGATGACGTTGGCCGGTTCACGGTTGATCTATTCATTCGGTCGTGATGGGTTGCTTCCAAAATGGTTGGGTAAATTGGATGATAAGAAGCGTCCTAACCACGCTTTGACACTTTTGACAGTGATCGCCGTTGTGATTGGGTCTGTCTTCCCATTCGCCTTCTTGGCACAATTGATTTCTGCCGGAACTTTGATCGCCTTTATGTTCGTATCTCTTGGCGTTTATGGCCTCCGTCGTCGTGAAGGGAAAGATATTCAAAATCCAAGTTTCAAGATGCCATTTTACCCCGTATTACCAGCTTTGGGCTTTATTGGTTCATTGATGGTCTTCTGGGGCCTTGGTAACGATGCTAAAATCTATGCCGGCATTTGGTTCATTGTCGGTGTCATTATCTACTTTGCTTATGGTTCTCGTCATTCGTACTTGAATAAAAATAAAAAAGAAGGTAAGTAAAATGGGACAAACCGAAAACGAGCGACTTCTTGCACAGGAAACGCCGGCGTATTCGGATGCTGCGCGGGTCCAGTACTATAAAATTGTCATGAAAAGTGGCAAAGGGGCGACAATTACTGACGCTGATGATCGCACATATATCGATCTGTTGGCCAGTGCGTCGGCCACTAATACTGGGCACAGTCATCCCCATGTGGTGAAAGCCATTCAAGACCAGGCAGCAAAATTAATTGAATATACGCCAGCTTACTTCGCCAACGAACAGGGGGCCAAGCTGGCCCCTCGTTTGACGGCACTCGCCCCCATTAGTGGGGACGTGGAACTGGCCTGGGGCAACTCAGGTTCAGATGCCAACGATGCCATCATCAAGTATTCACGGGCCTATACGGGCCGACAATACGTGGTGAGTTTCACGGGTGCTTATCATGGTTCTACGTACGGATCAATGACCGTTTCCAGCGTTAGCTTGAACATGAGCCGCAAAATGGGCCCGATGTTACCCGGCGTGGTCAAGGTTCCGTATCCAGACCCGTGGCAACGACTGAAGGGGGAAAGCGAAGACGACTTTGTCGAGCGGATGTTTAACGCCTTTAAGTTACCGTTTGAAACGTATCTGCCAGCCGAAGAAACGGCGGTCATTTTGATCGAACCGATCCAAGGAGACGGCGGAATCGTCAAGGCCCCACAGGCCTACATGCAAAAGGTGTATGACTTTGCTCATGAACACGGTATTTTATTTGCCGTCGACGAAGTCAACCAAGGCATGGGGCGGACTGGTAAATGGTGGTCCATCGAAAACTTTGGCTTGGAACCCGACCTAATGTCGGTTGGAAAGTCATTGGCCTCCGGCTTGCCATTGAGTGCCGTGATGGGGCGTGCTGAAATCATGAACTCATTGGGCTCACCCGCTCACGTCTTCACGACGGCCGGGAACCCAGTGAGCTGCGCGTCGGCCAACGCCACGCTGGACGTGATCGAAGACGAGCACCTGCTTGAACGGTCCACGAAATTGGGCAAGCTCGCTGCTGACTTCTTCAATGCGGCCAAGCAACGGTATGCGTTCATTGGTGATGTTCGGATGTATGGTCTGGACGGCGGGATCGATATTATCGATCCTGCAACCGGAAAGGGTGATGATGAAGCGACCACGAAGTTGATCTACCGGGTCTTCGAACTGGGAGCCATTATTATCAGTTTACGGGGCAACGTGCTCCGCTTCCAACCACCGCTGATCATTACCGAAGCACAATTAAATCAAGCATTTAAGATTCTCGATCAAGCTTTTGCAGAGTTGAAGGCTGGCAAACTAAGCCTGCCTGATAACGCTAGTGAAATTGGTTGGGTTAAATAAAACAATTAAAATGCCGCGTTCTAATCCGATGGCTGGATTGGAGCGCGGTATTTTTGTTGTGATTGATGGGTGGATAAAGATCGAAAAGGGCCCATGTCAAAGAGTTTTGCTAGTCAAACTAGCCCGTTGTGGCCTATATTTAAGTCAGAAATGGGGAGGTGGGATTGGTGACAATTAGTGAGCAGTTACGACAGTTACGTCAGCAGCGACAGTGGAATCAAGATACTGTTGCTGAGCGGCTGCATGTTTCACGGCAAACAATTTCCAATTGGGAGAACGATCGTAGTTTACCGGATTTACAAAGTTTACTGTTGTTGGCGGACCTATATCACATTACTTTAGATGATCTCGTACGAGGGGAGTTGAATATGGTGGAATTTAAAAGAACGAAACACCGTTTACTGGGAGATACGTTGGGGACGGTGCTAGCGTTGAGCGTGTTTTTGTTGGCGTCTGTCTTGCAGGAAAGCAATCGGTGGTGGCTGATACTGGGGATACTGGCGTTAATCGTGCAAGGATACTTTGGTTTTCGGAGTCTCCAACTATCACGACGAAAAAACATCTACACTATGGCAGAAATTTTGAACTATCTCAAAACGGGCCAGATCAGGCCTTCCAATCATCGACGGACCCGCATTATTTTGGAAACCGTGGGTGCGCTACTGATTGGAGGCTTGACGGGTGGAATTTTCGCTTGGTTTTGGCTTTAATTTCCTGGGAAATAGTCCTTATTGTAGCTGTTTGATGAGTGCTTGATACTGGTTGTTCATCCACTGGACGTAAGTTTCGTTGGCTGGTTGAGTTTCGGTCACTTTCAGGACGGGAATGTGGTGCTTTTTAGCCATGTGAACGAAGTTAGTGACGGTCGTGCTGGTTACCTGCTTGTTATCGACAAAGAAGCGGATACGCCCCTTTTGAATGCCGGTTTGCATGGCTTCAATTGATTTAACGGAGGGGTCGGTGCCCTTCTCAATGGCATTTTCAAAACCGGGATTGGCGACCTTGAAGCCTATTTTTTGTAACGAATAGTCGAAGATCGGTTCACTGACATAGACTTGTTTGGTCGAACTCTTTTTAGCAATCTGCTGTAACTTAGTAATGTCGTTATCGATGGGTTTCATCGACCGCATATACTTTTGGGCGTTGGCTTCGAAGTATTTTTTGTTTTGTGGTTGCTGTTTGGCGAGTTGCTTGGCAAAGTAGGTCACAAATTTTTTCATCATTGTGGGATTATACCAAATATGAGGATTGACGCCCTTTTTGAGGCCCATCACACGTTCGCCAACCTTGATGTACTGGTGATCATCGGAATTATTGGCGAGTTTATCCATCCACGAATCATAGCCTAAACCGTTGGCGATGATGAAATCAGCACCGCTTACCTTTTTCGCGGTGTTGGTAGTGGGCTCGTAATCGTGAGGATCCATGGAAGGCTTATTAATAATAGAAGTGACGGTGCCCTTGTTACCGACGACCGCTTTAGCAGCCTCACCATAAAAATTAGTGGTGGCCACGATTTTTAATTTACCGTTTTGATGGGTGGCGGTCTGCTGACCGCATCCAGCCAGAACCATCATCAAAATGAGACTGAATAGGAGGGTGATACCACGTTTAAAAAGATGTGTGCGCATAAACTTTGGCCTCTATATCGTAATTATTATCATCTAACCATCGTAACTGATTTTGATGGAATTGTAAATTCAAGAAATTGTTAAACTTTCAGTTGACATAGTTTAAAATGTGCAGTAAATTAGCATTGTATTAAAAAATGATTAGAAAAGCGATGAAGAGCAGGAGTAGGTCAGGTTATCACGACGCAGAGAGTTTTCGGGTGGTGAGAGAAAACGGGTGATGACTGAGCGAAAGTAGGCTTGGAGCTGTAAATGCAATCTGAGTGTTTACTGGGTGCCCCCATTAACAAGGCCAACGACTCCACAGGTGTGGGCTCGTTAAGACTGGCGTTAGCTAGTAAAACCAAGGTGGTACCGTGTATCTCAAGAGATGCGCCCTTCGAAGATGAAAATCTTTGAGGGGCGCTTTTTGGATTCGCTAAAAAAAAGTCCAGATTAGGGTCGGCAATTGCCGCCACAGCACCAATCAATCAGCGCTTTTCGCAAGTTTACCGTGATCGTCAAGAAAGGAAGTTTTATCATGAGTCATTTATTAAACCAATATGCGAGTAACCGTCACTTAATTATGCCAGCCATCGGAGAAGGGATGGCCCTCCGGCTACTAAACCGCAATCAACTAGTCCCCATTTACTTATCGGCGACCTTGGCCACGCAAACGTTGCTCGGAGAAACCAATCAGGGATTACTGACGCTTTCCGAATATGCCAAATTTTTGCGTGACATGCGGTTAACAACGAATTTGCCGTTAATTGCCGACTTACAATCGGGGTTTGGCAACCCACTAAATACATATTATGCCGCCCAAGAGCTAGAGCGTTCCGGCGGGGACGTGTTGTTGCTGAATGATCAGCACTACCCAGCGCACAGTGAGGAACAGCCAGCAACAACGAATTTGGCGGATCTTCTTGGCAAACTACGAGCAGCTCGGGATGCCACCAGCGAAGGAACTGAAATTTGGGTTAAGCTCGAAGGCCTGTGGGAATACGGGCCCACGGATATTTTGAACCGAATGCAGGCCCTCACGAAGGCCGGCGCGGATGCAATCATTATTGATCACTGGCAAGCCGACCAGCTGACCACCATTGCGGCGCAGAAGCGGACGATCCCATTGCTGGCAACGTGGACACCAAGCTGTCAAATGGATGCCCAGATTGATGCCTGGCTGGACACTGGATTATTGATTAGAGAGGCCCAGCGGGCGCAACAAGAAGCCTTAGCCGCATTCATGGGAGGAATCGCTTATGCGCAAAAATGAGTTGATGAGAGAAACGTTCAAAAAAGCCGTGTTTGGGGACCAGATTATTAGAATGGTAGTCGCTCCCGACGCTTTAGCGGCCAAAATTGCGGAAGAAAACGGGGCGGATGCCGTGTTCGCGGCCGGCTATGCCACGAGCGCCTCAACGTTAGCGATGCCGGATCGGGGAATCGCGGACTTCGGTATGATGTTGGAACGGTGTCGTGAAATTATTAATGCCGTTAATATACCGGTGTTTGCGGATGCGGATACTGGCTATGGCGATCTTGAGAACGTTAAGCGAACGGTGCGCAGTTACGAAATGATCGGGGCAGCGGGCATTTTTTTAGAGGATCAGAAGTGGCCGAAGCGGTGTGGGCACATGGCTGGCAAAAGCGTGGAGGCGCCTGAGGTGTTAGAAGCTAAAATTGCTACGGCGGTCGCGACGCGTCAACACGATGATTTTCTGATTATGTCACGGACCGATGCCCGCGCGGTCTACGGGTTGGACGATGCGATTGCCCGTAGCCACCGGTATCAAGACGCGGGGGCCGATATGGTGTTCATTGAAGCCCCCCGCAATCGCGAGGAATTAGTCAGCATTCATGAAGCTTTCCCTACCACGCCGTTAATGGCCAACATGATTGAAGGGGGTGCCACGCCACTGACGCAGACGGCGGACCTGCAACGTCTCGGGTTCCGGATTGTGGTTTACCCAACGGCGATGACGTACGCGCAGACTTATGCGAACGAAGCCTTACTCCAAAGCCTGCAGGAAACCGGCACCACCCAGAAATTTGAAGACCGGATGGTGACATTCTCGCGGTTTAATCATTTTGTGGGCCTAGACGAAGTCAATGCGCGTGAGCAATGCTATACACCCGAAAAGATGAAACAATATCTCTAACTTCCATTAACTGAATTTCGTATTGATTGATCTTCCGTGATAAACCCGATATACTGGCATTTATGAGTTTATTTTAAAAGGGGGGCGCAATTGTGCGTAAAGTAACGAAACGAGCCATCTTGATCTTGGTGTTAAGCGAATTTTTGGTGTGTCTGGGGATTAGTCTGGTTATTCCAGTCATGCCCTTTATCAAAAATGAACTTCACTTAACCGCCACGGATATGGGAATTATGACATCGTTGTTTGCCTTTACACAGTTTGTGGCGTCGCCAATTATTGGGCGGGTGTCGGACCGCCTCGGCCGGAAGCCGGTACTGGTGATTGGGCTGTTCCTATACATGTTGTCGGAATTTCTATTCGCAATCACGAATTACCTCTGGATGTTTAACATTTCGCGGATTGTGGGTGGGCTATCGGCAGCGATGGTTGTGCCAACGGCGATGGCAATGGCGGCGGATATCACGACGCCATTGCAACGGGCCAAAGTTATCGGCTGGTTGTCGGCGGCCTTCAGTGGTGGGCTTATTTTAGGCCCCGGACTGGGGGGCCTGCTAGCTAAAATCGATTACAAGGCGCCGTTTTGGGTGGCCGGAGTAATGGGGCTGCTGAGCATGATTGCGATGGCGATGTTGTTACCGGCCGAAAAAGATCTGGTACACCATCATCAGCAAGATTCGGGGCAACTACCATCCAACTGGCGCGCAGATTTACGCAAAATTTTGACGCGTTCGGCCGTATTGCTCTTCATCATGATTTTAATTTCATCCTTCGGCCTGCAAGGATTTGAAAGCATTTATAGTATTTACGTCAACGAAGTCTTTCAGTTTAGTCTGAATGATATTGCAATTGTCCTGACATTCAACGGGATTATTTCCCTGTTCTTCCAAGTCGTGCTGTTTGACCGACTGGTGATTTGGCTGCAAGAAACGCGGCTAATTCGGTACTGCTTCTTCCTCGGCTTTGCGGGGACGGTTTGGATCATGATGGCACACTCGAAACTCGAGGTCATGATTGCGACCCTAATTGTCTTCACCGCCTTTGATCTACTACGCCCCGCAATTACGACGTTACTCACGAAGATGAGTCCCGACAATCAGGGATTACTGAACGGTCTGAACATGTCTTTGACCAGTGTCGGAAATGTCATTGGGCCAATTATTTCAGGGAGTCTGCTAGATTGGAACTATCACTATCCTTACATGGTGGTGGCCATCTTCTTGCTCCTCTCGTTTGCGACGACGTATAGCATTAAACAACGACGAAATTAAAAAACGATCCCAACAGGGATCGTTTTTTGTATACCCAATATGGGGCCGACTAGCCAAAGACGTGAATGATACGTTCAATGGCAGTCGTCATCTGCGCCGTTTGGGTGGCAAAGTTCAGTCGGAACCAGTGGGCGCCAGCTTCGCCGTATCGCGCACCATCGTTCAATTCTACTTTGGCCTCGTTAACCAACTTATCGGCGATGGTCGCGTCATCTAGGCCGGTGGCGGAAAAGTCGAGCCACATGAGGTAGGTAGCTTGCGGCCACATAGCGGTAATTTTACTCTGCTTGAAGAGGTTGAACGCAGCGTGCCGATTGTGGTCGAGGTAGGTCATCAGGTCATCGTGCCATTGCTCACCGTACGTTAAGGCCGCCGTGGTGGCACGGTAACCAAACGTTGAGACGGTATCATCACCAAATTCGCCACTGATGATGGCTTGAATTTGATCACGCATGGTCGCATCTTTAATCAGCATGTAAGCATTTTTGATGCCGGGCATGTTGAACGTCTTCGTTGCGGCGGTAAGGACGAGTCCGTATTGATCGGCCTCGGGTAAGGTTAGAAATGACGTAAATTCGCGAGGATTATAGACGAGATCTTGGTGAATTTCATCCGCAATGATGCGTGAATTGTAGTGCTTGGCGAGCTCGATGAGGTGGTTCAGGTCCTCTTTAGACCAGACGTGGCCGCTCGGATTTTGCGGGTTACAGATCACCATTAATGGAATCGGTTGGGAATGGAAGACCTTTTCGAGGGCCTCGAAATCAATATGGTACTGGCCATCTTCTTGCAAGCTGAGATCAAACGCCAAGAGGTTACGATGAGCCCCCTTAATGGCGGCGAAGAAGGGATTGTAGACGGGAGTAAATACCAGAACAGATTCTTCGGGCTGGCTCAACGCCCGGATGGCATATGAAAGTCCGGGCAGCACCCCTGTGAGGGGAATGATCTCGTCTTTTTGAAGGGCAATCTGTTGGTGGCGCTGCTGCCAATTAATGATGCTGTTAAAGTAGGCATCGTCGACGGCATCGTAGCCCAGCACGTGGGAGCGGGGGATGAGGTGGTCGAAGATGAAACTGGGCGTTTCGAAATCCATATCCGCAACGGTCATCGCGGTCACGTCATAGTGCTCGGGTTGGTTGGTAATTTGCCATTTAAAACTAGCCGATTGGGCCCGACTAGCGGATCGATCAAAATTAGTCATTTTTATCTGTCTCCTTATTTAGTAAACTGCTTTCATTGAGTATTTATCGTACTACAAAATGGGTGTAGATGCGAAAATTATTCCTCGAAAATCAAAAAACGGCGGTTATCCGAGGTAAGGGGATAACTGCCGTTTCAAATGGGGATAAATTAGAATTTAATGGTTTGGCCCACGTAAATGGTATAAGGACTTGAGATCCCATTTTTAGCAGCTAGGGTTGCCCAACTAAGTCCATGTTGAGCCGCAATCGCTGACAAGGAGTCACCGCTCTTAACCGTGTACGATGATCCCGAAGTGCTCGTCGAAGTCGACGTTTTGACACTACTTGATGATGAGCCGCTGAGCTTAATGGTTTGACCAACGTAGATCGCGTTGGTATTGCTAATGCCATTGGCACTGGCCAGCGCACTTACCGTGGTGCCATATTTCGATGCAATCGCTGAGAGGGTATCACCACTCTTGACGGTGTAAGCCCCACTCGTGCTGGTTGACGTGGTTGTGGTCTTACCAGTTGTCGTTGAGGACGTTGTACTGAGCTTCAGAGTTTGACCGACCAGCAACAGATTAGCGTTACTGAGCTTGTTGATTGAAGTTAAGGTTGCAACGCTCGTCCCATACTTCGACGCAATTGATGACAACGTGTCGCCACTCTTAACGGTGTAAGTCCCCGCATTAGAACTGGTTAACGTGTTAGTCGTTGTGGTTGAGGACGTCGTGGTGCTGCTCAACTTAATGGTTTGACCGACGTAAATTAAGTTGGGATTGCTGAGGTTGTTGATGAAAGTCAACGTGCTCGTCGAGGTCCCGAACTTGTTGGCGATGGATGATAATGAATCACCACTCTTAACGGTGTACGTCGCCGCCGTATTGGTGTTGGTCGTCGTGCTTGTCGTCGTTGACGTTGAAGTCGACGCCTTCAGTTGAAGCACTTGGCCCACCTGAATGAGGTTAGCGTTACTGATTTTGTTGAGCGACGTTAACTGACTGACCGTCGTATTGTGGCTGCTGGCAATGCCAGAGAGAGTATCGCCGCTCTTAACGGTGTAGGTCGTTGCACTGCTGCTTGACGTATTCGTCGAAGTCGATGTATTAGTGTTGGTCGTCGTTGGAGTGGTTGTTGATTTAACCAGTAATTGTTGGCCGACATAAATTTTATTAGGATTACTAATGTTATTCAGTGAGGCAAGCGTTGCCGCCGTTGTGCTGTAACTGGAGGCAATGCCGGAAAGGGTATCACCACTCTTAACAGTGTAGTAAGAAGAACTGCTGGATGAGCCAGTAGTGCCGGTGAACTTGCCGCCACTAGATGACAGGCTGGCTCCCGCAATTGCAATTTGATCTAGCTGCGTCAGGTTGTATGTTTGAATGATATTGTTCAATGAGCTGGCGTAGTGTGGATCAGTTGCGTAACCATCAGCTTGCAAGTCAGCAGTGACGGTGGCGTAGTTTGTGACGCCTAACAGGTTACGATACCGTGAGTTAGAGTATAGGAAGTTACCGTGATCAGCAACACTTTCTGAGTTGTTAGCATAGGCTCTAAATTGCGCGTAAACGGTAATGTAACGACCATTAACGTATTCTTTGGTCGGGTAATTAATGGAATTGCCGTTGTAGGTTCCCTTGATCCCGAAGAGATTGTGGGCCTGAGTTGAAAGAGATGATTTTCCCCAGCCACTTTCGAGAATGGCTTGGGCGACCGTGACGGATGGCAACACGCCATAATTATTCCAACCTTCAATCGCACCCGCTTGGACGCTTTCAATGAATGCTTGAAGCGTGGCGTTCGAACTAAATGTTGGTTGCGCGGCACTGACACTTGCAGCAACGGCAGTAATCGTTTGTGCTTGGCCGGTTTCGGCGTAGACTTGAGCGGCTGCAGATTTAGCCGCTGCAATTACCGTGGCATCTTCGGTCGCTAAGGCATAAACGGTCGCACTTGAGGCAGCCGAACTAGTGGCACTGGCGCTAGTCGCAGCACTTGCAACATCTGATTGTGCGCTTGTGGCTGACGAATCGGCAGCGCTACTGGGTTGTGAAGCAGTGCTCGTCGCTGATGAAGCGATAGTGGCTGAACTGGCGGTTGATTGGCTAGTTTGATTTGTTGCACTAGTGGCGTCACTTGTAGCGCTAGCAGAAGTACTGGTTGAACTTGCAACCTCGCTGGCAGCACTGGCGGTTTCACTGGTTGAACTGGTCAGTGCTGCAGTGGCGGCACTTAATGCAGCATCCGAAACGCTGGTTGCGGTATCACTTGCGGCACTTGAGTCACTCGTGGCACTCGAAGTAGCAACGGTCGTATCGCTCACGGCACTGGAATCAGCGGCACTGGCTACGGTAGACGTGCTAGCACTTAAAACAGCAACGTTACTGTTGTCGGTGGTGTCACTGGTAGTCGACTGAGTGATGTCTGCGGCATCTGATGTTGCTGCGGGGGCATCGTCGGCATGAGCGGCAATCCCAGTGGCCCCTAATCCGATAGAAAAAGCGGCAATACTAGCAAAGACCCACTTGCGGCCTTGTTTATACATTTTGTAATGAAGTTGGTGATCTGTATGATTAGACTGCATTCAATCTCTCTCCTTTTAATGGTAAATCAGCTTAAAATTTTAGCTTTCAATTGATAAGAAAAAATTGCGTTTATTAAGGAATAATTAAGAATTTCAATTAAGTCCTACGATAATCTAAAACGCCTACTGTGTCAACGGTTTGTACAATACAAACACTTGTTTTCATTAAAGTGCTTAAATTCCGTCGAGAGGGTCTTTTGCCCACTAAAAAACGGGAATTCCTGGGAATTCTCGTTTAATTTGTAACTTAATTGTAATAATAAGAATTAAGCGTTTTTCATGAATCTTCTTAGGGCACGAACTTCTTCGTCCGTTGGAGTTGCGGTCATTGCCTTAATGTTGTGGACGCGTTCTACCGAGACCTGACTGCCAAAAGCAACGTCGTTGTCGGCGAGGTGCTTTTTCTTTTCATATTCAATGATTTCTTCAGCTAACTTGCTCAAGTTGTTGTCCAATTCAACCACTCCTTATAAGATATTCTTAAAGTTTGTAAACCTCTGCCACCATTGTAACTTTTTTCGCTAAAATAATCACAGAAATTTCTGTTTTGAAGATTTTATGATGGATTTATGGCATAATTTAGGGAGACATATTAGAGATGGGAGTTAGTGTGATGTTAACAGGTTGGAATTGGATCGGAATCATACTATGGATTATTGCGATTGCGTACTTTGTTTTTGTGATTCACTTTATTCGGGTACGGCAATTAATGTTGATCGTTAAAACTAAAAAAGCATTTGCCTGGAAGAACTTTTTACAGTACGTCGGATTACTGGCAGTTTCGGTAGCAGCCTTTGCAATGATGGCTTATCTGAGCTTTTTCCGTAGTGTTGACTATACGAGTCATCAAGATGTGACGGTTAGCACGACGTACCGGCCACTTGTTTTGACATCGGTGGATAACGATTTTTATTATGCACAGGCACAGCGGCGGACAACGGGGAGCCGTCCCGTGATTTCATATTCGTACTGGGTTAAGGGAAATAAGTACACGGTAAGCGGGCATAATTCCGCGGTGGCCGTTGGCGCTAACCCAATGAGTATGTCGGCTTCGGCTTACCCATGGAGCAAAAAGCAACTTGCCAAGGAAGATAAAGAAAACGGTAAGGCATTCGCAGCCGAAATGACCATTCACTACAAAAAGAGCTTCATTAATGGTCTAGGGGTTCGAAGTGGGCGGGTAGCCGATCAATATACCTTGATTCGGGTACCGGCAGCCAGCTTTGTGGATCAAAAATAAGAAACCAACTGCGTGACACCAGTTAAATTTAAATTAGCTTAAGCAAGCGAGACAAAAACGATCAATTTTGTCTTGCTTGCTTTTTTTGACGGCAAAATTAACAAAAGATAAATAATTTTTGGCTAGAATTGCTAATGCCGATCGGCAGCATTTTTTCTATACTGATGATCAAGTTGTGAGGGACAGGCGGCTGATCAGTACCAATGAATTGACCGGAATTAGCGGGTAAAAGCCGAATTTTAACGGGCTGATGTTATATTTAATAACATATAGAAAGGGGTTTCGCAAACTTTTAGTGGATTTTTTTGAAAAATAGGTTAAAAAGCATTGACACACGATCCATATGATGTTAGATTTTATAACATCAAAGCAAAGGCGTGAGAAAAGGGAGAGGGATATATGAGTTTAGCTAGTACATCGTTCATGATTTTATCTAGTATTTTGGTATTATTTATGACCCCGGGGTTAGCGTTTTTCTATGGTGGTCTGGTATCGAAGCGCAACGTGGTTAACACGATGCTGTCTGTATTCTTTATTTGTGGGTTGGCCGTCTTGCTATGGTTTATGGTGGGCTACTCGTTATCGTTTAGTGGTGATCACTTTGGGGTGATTGGAAATCTCAAGATGGCCTTTCATCAACACTTTGATATGAGTGCAATGACGGCTACCACGACCAAAATTCCGGATGGTCTCTTTTCAATTTTTGAAATGATGTTTGCCATTATTACGCCAGCGCTGTTTGTGGGGGCGATCGTGGGCCGGATGAAATTTAACTTCCTTTTCATTTTCTTGATTATTTGGTCAATTTTAATTTATTATCCCATGGTGCACTTGGTTTGGAGTGCTGGTGGTATTTTTTACAAGATGGGCGCCTTGGATTTTGCGGGTGGAACGGTTGTTCATATTGATGCCGGAATTACAGCCCTAGTTTTGTCAATTTTCCTTGGTCATCGGGTGGACTACAAAGAACCGGAACACTATAACTTGCCATGGGTCATGTTAGGCACCACGATTCTCTGGATTGGCTGGTACGGCTTTAATGCTGGGAGTGCCTTTGGCGTTTCGGGTGTTGCGGTTCAGGCGACATTTACGACGACGATTGCGACAGCCAGCGCCATGATCACTTGGATGCTGATTGATATGGTACGGAAGGGCAAGCCTAGTTTAGTTGGTGTTTGTACCGGGACGCTGTGTGGGTTAGTTGCGATTACCCCAGCGTGTGGGTTTGTGACACTGACAGGTGCCTTTTGGATTGGGATTGCCGGAACCTGCGTGAGCTACTTCTTCGTGAACTTCCTGAAGCCGCGGCTCAAGGTTGACGATACGCTTGATGCGTTTGGTTGCCACGGAGTAAGCGGCATTGTCGGAAGCTTGGCAACGGGGCTCTTCGCAACGAAGTCGGTTAACTCGGCGGTTGCTCATAATGGTTTGTTTTACGGCGGGGGCTTTCACCAGTTCGGGGTTCAGTTAGCCGTTACCGCCTTTACGATCGTGTTTGTGGCGATCATGGTGAGTGTCATTGTTATGATCATGAAGGTCTTCGTACCAATGCGTGTTTCCGAGAAGGAAGAACGGCTGGGCTTGGATCTTGGTGAACACGGTGAAAGTGCCGATTACGTGGTTGCTGACCAATACAATCGAAAAGATGTCGATATCTTCCGAAAAGAATTTGCTGGTCAATTAGCTAACTTGAACAAGCGACCAGATTAGTACAATTGAACGACGAAACCAACAACTCGGTGTGGGCAGCGGTATCTGTAGGTGGATGGATCTAATAATAGAAGAAAACGTGCCTGAGATTGTCGTTTCTTGGGCCTTATAAAAAATAGTGATTAATCCTTGGTTGCGGGTTAATCACTATTTTTCTGTGGATTGAGTAACGGTAAGTTGGCAGGTATTGGTAGTCGTGAAAGGCGAACATTCTGAATGAAGAATGCTCGCTTTTTAAGTAAAATTAAAATTAAATGAAAAAAATCTATCATTGTTGAATAAATATACAAAAGCATTGTATACTAATGAGCGTTGAATTTTTGATGGAGGAATAATGACGATAATGAAGAAATTTTTCAAATTTTGGCTGATCAGCGTTCTGAGTGTCATGCTCGTTTTACCACTCTTTAGTGGGGTTGCGAGCGCTGCAGACCAAACGAGTAGTAGTTCGGTGAGTTCATCATCAAGTAGCACGACTAGCCAATCGAGCAGTACCGCTACAACTAGTGGAACGGATGACTCGCTCGCTAAGATCAAGGCGAAGGGCGAAATTGTGTTGGGGACGAGTCCCGACTACCCACCGTATGAATTCATGTCGAAGGGTAAAGTCGTCGGGATGGATATTCAGATTGCCAAAAAGATCGCCAAAGATATGGGCGTTAAGTTGGTCGTTAAGAAGATGTCCTTTGATTCACTGTTGGTCGCCCTGCAAACGGGGAAGGTCGACATGGTCATCTCAGGTGTTAACCCAACAGCCAAGCGCGCTAAGAGTGTTAATTTCTCGAAGTCATACTACAAAGCCGGTCAATACATTCTGATCAACAAGTCTGATAAGGGTGTTTATACGAGTCGTAAGTCGTTTAACGGCAAGAAGGTTGGTGCGCAAACCGGATCGCTACCTTACAACTTAGCCAAGAAGCAGGTTAAGAATTCGACGACTAAGGGGATGGATCAAGTTTCAGATCTGATCATTGCCTTGAAGTCGCATAAGGTGGACGGGGTCGTGGTGGATGAACCAACGGCTAAAGCTTACGCTGAAAACGATAAGGATATTGTGGCTATTAACGGGAAATTTAACCTCGGCTCGTCACAAACTAATGACGTGGTGGCTTTGCCAAAGGGGGCCACAGCCTTAACTAACCAAGTTAACAAGTCAATTGCTTCGATCAAGTCACAAGGGTTGATTGAGGGGTATCTGAAGAAGGCCGGTTCCTACATGAAGGTGAATACGGTCAATACCTCGATGTGGCACTACTGGAAGTACTTCGCTCTCGGGGTAGAATATACGATCGGGATTAGTGCGGTTTCCGTAGTGGCTGGTTTCTTAATTGGCGTTTTACTGGCCTTTATGCGGTTATCGAAGACCAAGGCCATTCGGGCCTTGGGAACGGCCTACGTCGAATTTGTACGGGGCACGCCATTGATGGTTCAAATCCTGTTTGTTTACTTCGGTCTGGGTGTGATTGTCAACATTCCGGCTGTGGTTTCCGGAATTATTGCGGTGTCACTGAACAGTGGCGCGTACGTCTGCGAGGTTATTCGTGGTGGGATCTTGTCAGTTAACAAGGGACAAAGTGAAGCTGCACGGAGCCTGGGACTTAATGCGCATGACACGATGTATTCAGTTATCTTGCCACAGGCGTTGAAGAACATCTGGCCGGCACTGGGAAATGAATTTGTTTCGTTGATCAAGGAGACCTCGATCGTGTCGATCATCGGGGTATCAGATATGATTTACCAGTTGAAGATCGTGCAAGCCGATACGTATCGGGGTGTGATTCCGATCGTCATTACGATGATTCTGTACTTCATTTTGACGTTTACAATTTCACGGATTTTGAAGCATTACGAAGTTAAAATGAATGCGAAATAATGCTTTAAAAACTAAACAACGCTTGTCATCTGCCCAGCAATGGGGATGACAAGCGTTGTTTTCGTTGTTGGCATGGTGTGCTAAGCGTCGGCGAGAAAGCCGTGCTCTAAAATATCGATGTAGTCTTCTACTTCGTGAATGACGGTGCCCATTTCGCTAATCGTAATATCGGGATTGTTTTGAATCAGGGCCTTGGCATCTTCACCGATGAGCATGGTCATGGCGGTCATTAATTTTTGAACGGTGGCTGGTTTGACCCCCGGCCGCAGGTTGAGCCGATCGATGACGGGATCGATCATCGACGGGACCATGGCTGTCATTTCTGAATTCCAAATGTGGCGCACCTGTTCTTGAACTGTTGGGGGCAGGTGGCCCAGATCTGCATAGGGGGCCATGGAGAGTCCGAACTCGGCCGGATGATCAATTTGCATTTGAATTTTGTACTTGGTTGCACGTAAAATCATGCTTTTGAGATCGGGCGCGTCTTGCCATACGGATAGGTCAGCCATTTCGATTAAGCGATCGTAGCTGGCCTGGACGGCGGTCACGTATAGCTTGGCCTTGCTACCAAAGTAGTGGAATACCAATCCTTTCGAAACGTCAGCCTGTTCAGCAATTTGGTCGGTTTTGGCGTTTTGATAGCCATCCTTTGCAAAATTGGCGATGGCGGCGTCTAAAATGCGTCGTTCTTTTTCGGGATCCTTGGGTCCACTACGTTTTACCATGGTGCGAGCTCCTTTCAAGCGGTGAGACGGGGGTTAATTTGGGCGGCTGACGTGGTGATGCATCCGCCGCACTGGCCCTATTTACAATCTAGTATACCGTTAATTGATTTTCAGATCACGGTGTCGATAGATAATATAGGCAATGATAATGAGAATGAACCCTAAGCCGGTCATCCAGCCCGCCGTTGACCAGTCAATTGTCTTGAGGGGCACCTGGTTAACCCAGCCGTATGGCGATAATTTTTGAGCCCACTCCGGTAAGTTTAATAGTTCGCCGAGGTAAAGGGAGAAAAAACCGTAAACGGGTAGCAACCAGGCGAGGGATTGCAAGCGGGGCACGAGACTGACAATCAGTGCCGTAATGCCGATGATGACGAAAAGGGCGGGCCAATAACCCACAAATCCGCGGAGGTAGCGGGAGAGGTCAATGGGGTGTGCTAACGTGGCGTTACCCGCAATGCCCATGCCAATGATGCCCAGCACGAGGGTTGCAGTACCGACGAGGGTTGCAAATAGCATGTGGGTACCAAAGATCCGCAAGCGAGAAACACCGCGGGCGTGGAGCTGTTCAAGGTAGCCTTTGCGTTCATCGGTGTTGAGTCGCAGGATAGTCATCATAGCCGGAATGGAAGCCACCACGGCAAAGATAATGGTCAGGGTACTGGCAAACGAGAGGACGACGACCCGATTAGCACTTGCCACAGCGGCATGGCCGATGAGTCGGGCCATGGTCGGGTTTGTTTTCATCAGGTCACCCACGTTACCAAAGATGGATCCGTAGCTGGCTCCTAGGAGAAATAGGCCGAGAAGCCAGACAATGGTACTAGTTCGTTCGAGGCGGGCCAGCAGGCTAAAGGGCCCGGCCAAGAAGAGACTGGCGTTACGCCGGCCCCGCGCAGTTGGAAGAATACCACTCCCGACATCACGACGACCAGCAATGAAAAAGGCGAAGGCGCCTACGATAATGGCAAAGCCAAGCATTAGTAGGAGCGGGGCCCAATGATTGTCATGGTAAACATCGAGTTTTTCGATCCATCCAAAAATGGTCCACCAAGTGAGATCGGGATTTTTGACGTCGGTCGCCATGCGGGCCACGTATAAGATACCGAGAACGCCGTAGCTCAGCATGGTGGCACTCCGCGCGCTACTAACGATTTGGGCACACAAGAGACTGATGGCCGCAAACATGATACCAAAGGCGGCAAGCGAGAGTCCAAATAGCCAGCTACCATTGGCCGAGATACCGGTCATTCCGGATGCTTGCAGGCCTAGGGCTTCCACACAGCCGATGATGAGATTAATTAGAATAATTTCGATGGTGGCGGCCAGTAGTTGGCTACCACGACCCACCGCGTGTGCGCTGACTAATTCCGCAACGCCATTATCCTCTTCGTTACGACTGTTTTTGACGGCGAAGTAGATGTTCATCATGGCGGTAAAAAGGCCCATGAAGACCATCATTTCGGCGGCGTAAATAATGGCAGAAGTGTACGGTTTCGCAGCAGTGAACGGACCAAACATCGAAACCATGGCCGGTGACTTTAGCGTTGTACTAATGGAAGCCATCGATTTGGCATCGCCGTACAGGGTATCAAACTTGCCGGCCGCCGCAGCCATTAAACCGGCGAGCCCAATTAGCCAAACCAAAATTTTAAGCCAGTCGCGGCGGAGGTAGAATCGAAGTAATAAGCCTGTTTTTGCAAAGCTATTCTTGCGCATTGCCATCGGCCCCTTCCTGATTGTAGTAACGCATGAAGAGATCTTCGAGCGTTGGTGGTGTACTTTGTAGACTGATGATGTGCTTAGCGCTCAGCGTGGTCATGATGGTTCCGAGCGCTTCTGAATCGACAGCAAAACTGGCCTTATTGGCGATTTTTGCAGCGGCCTGAAACCCGTGAACGGTGGGGAGTTGCGCAATGTCATCTAACGCGTCAGTCGTTTGAACGGTAATATTGGTCCGACTTAGCTTACGCATATCGGCCAACGAACCGGTTTCGACAATTTCACCCGCACGGATAATCCCAATGCGATCACACATCCGTTCTACTTCACTGAGAATGTGACTAGAGAGGAGCACACTCTTGCCGGCTTCCTTCAGTTGAAGGACTTGATGTTGAAAAATTTCTTCCATCAGTGGATCGAGACCACTCGTCGGTTCATCGAAAATATAGAGGTCGGCGGCCGTCGAAAAGGCCGCGATGAGGGCCACTTTTTGCCGGTTCCCCTTAGAATAGCTCCGGCATTTTTTCTTGACGTCGAGATCGAATAATTTGATGAGGGCGTCGGTACGGGCCGAGTGTTTTTGACCGCTTAGCTTTAAGAAAAGATCGATTGCTTCACCGCCGGAAAGGTTGGGCCACAGGTAGACGTCGCCTGGCACATACGCAATTCGTTGATGAATCGCAACCGCATCTTTCCAGACGTCTTGCCCAAAGATGGTCGCTTGGCCACCATTGGTTTTTAAGATCCCCAATAGTGCCCGAATAGTGGTTGATTTACCAGCACCGTTCGGGCCAATGAAGCCGAACACTTCCCCAGAATGAACGTCGAACGTAATATCTTTCAGGGCCTGAAACTTGCCGAAATTTTTTTGTAGGTGTGAAATTTGGACCACTGCTTGTGCCATGATAAACTCCTCCTTCTCATCGGATCACGGTGTAAAAAGGTGACCAATAAGCGCCGATTACAGCTTGTATTAGATTACAGGACCAGTGTAATCTTTGTTGACTGGAAAGTCAATGACTAACTAGTCAACGATTTTGCATTGTCGTGAATCGTTGATATGACAGGTGATTAGGCGAATAATTATCAGTGGCGTGCAGTCAATATTATGTTAACTTGATTGGATTTCTGTGGGTTGACGTAGTCAATCTGGTGGTTGCATTTCGATCCGGATGTGTTAAACTGATATTTTGTTAGATAACTAGCATAATAATTGCTAGTCACCTAGCATTAAATTAAGGGGGATGACGATGATGGCCAACTACGGCAAACAGTTGAAACATGCGACGAACCAAATGAATCGGGCGCTCGATAACTATGCCCGGCAGTATGGGGTAACCGGCGTGCAAATGTCTATTTTAGATTATCTCGGCTCCCATGAACATGTATTACAACATGATATTGAAACTGAGTTTGGCATTCAGCGCTCGACGATGACGGTGACGCTCCAGCGAATGGAAAAAGCGGGCTTGATTTATCGGCAGGAATCGGCGACCGATGCCCGGCAAAAAACAGTCAACATGAGTGCTAAGGCGCGCGAAATCAAAGGATTGGCGACCAGCTACATTGACCAGCAACAACACGCGATGGAAACTCGTTTTTCGCCGGCCGAGCTACAGGTATTTGAAGAGGTACTACAGTACTTTACTGATTTGAATGGACGTGAAAGCTAATATGAGTGAAGAGAAAATTGAAAAAATTGCACCACGGGTAGTGGGTGCGGTCATTGCGACCGGATTGATGTCATTTTGCGGGGTCATTATCGAGACCGCAATGAATATCACGTTTCCAACCTTGATGAAGGAATTTGATGTTACGACGAACCTCGTGCAGTGGATGACCACGATTTACCTCTTGGTGGTGGCTGCCATGGTGCCTTTGTCTGCCACACTCAAACGCCGGTTTAAGATGCGCAGCCTCTTTCTCTGCGCCATTCTTTTATTTATCGTTGGGGTACTGACGGACTACTTTGCGTCGGCCTTCTGGATGTTGCTGCTAGGGCGCGCGATTCAAGGATTTGGAACTGGGATTGCGTTACCGTTGATGTTTAACATTATTTTGGAGCAGGTCCCGATGAGTAAACGCGGAACGATGATGGGCATTGGAACGATGATTACCGGGGTGGCGCCGGCCATTGGCCCCACGTTTGGGGGCCTCGTGGTTTCGACGCTCGGGTGGCGTGATATTTTTGCCTTTCTAATTCCTCTCCTGATTATGTCGTTGGTGCTCGGATTAACGTGTATCCAACAAAAGGTCCCTACGAGCGCTGTGTCAATCGACCAGTGGAGTGTCATCCTAATCGTGATGACATTTTGCGGTTTAATTTTTGGAATTAGCAATTTAGGAAGCAGTGCCTTCCTGAGCTGGTCGGTCGCAGGGGCCCTAGTGATCGGTCTCGTGGCGTTTGTCGGATTTATCATGCGCAGCCAGCGCATTGAGACGCCAATTTTAGATATTAGTCTGTTTAAAAATCGGGGCTTTAGCAGTAATCTCTTGGCGTTTGCGCTGATTCAGACGGCTGCACTGGGACTCTCATTTTTGCTACCGAACTATATCCAATTAGTCAATGGCAATACGGCGCTAACGGCGGGTCTAATTGTGCTGCCGGGGGCGGCCTTGGGCGCTATTGTGGGCCCGTTCAGTGGGCAACTTTACGACAGTGTGGGGGCCAAATTACCATTACGCCTTGGTAGTGTGCTGGTCTTGATTGGGGTACTGGGGATGAGCGTGATGGGGCACACCCTCAGCAACCTCGTAATTTTAGCCTGGTACATCTTCTTCATGGCCGGAATGGGGATTCATTATGGCAACCTGATGACTAACGGTCTGCGGACGATTGATCAAACGGCCAATAGTGACGGTAATGCGATCTTTAACACCACTCAACAATTTATGGCGGCCCTCGGAACGAGTATGTCGGCGGCCATTGTCGCCGCCGCGCAGGCTAAGGCGACGAACCAAGCGGCCGCAACGGCAACCGGTTCCGTTCATGCCTTGCTCGTACTGCTCATCTTACTGGCAATCGAAGTGATTGTGATTTTGGTACTGACACGAACCAAGCGGGACGTCGCTTAGTAGAATATACCGATTATCTTAAATTTTGGTAACGGGGATTTAAATCTGTACCTACATGTTATATAATGAGGCCACTTACAAATGACTCGCCCTCCTCCTCAAGGGCGAGTTTTTTATGAAAACAAAATAGTTGCGTTAGTTGACTATTTCTCTAAAATGAATAACTTTATGTCAAAAGTGACCCGTTATAAATGCCGAAATACCGGCATTTATAAAATAAAAGCAAATAATTTTTAACAAATCGTGTCATTAGTGGTACCCTTATAACATAATGAAAACACAAAGAGAAAAAATGACGGCTGGTGAACCGTACGAGCAGTTTGACCCAGAATTGATTACGCGACGAAAATTAATTCGAGAAAAGCTGTTGACGGTTAACCAACTCGACAACAACGAACAACGAAACCAAAAGATCAAGGATTTGCTGGCCGATACCGGAGATGATTTTTTTGCTGAGGCAGGAATTGAATTCGATTACGGCTTCAATATTCACATTGGTAATCACTTTTATGCGAACTACCATTTGACACTGCTTGATACTTGCCCGATCACGATTGGTGATCACTGCTACATCGGGCCCGACGTCGGCTTCTACACGCCGGTGCACCCGCTATCCGCCAAATTACGTGACGCGGATGTGGAGCTGGGTAAGCCGATTACGGTCGGCAACAGTGTCTGGATGGGCGGCCATGTGACGATTTTACCGGGTGTGACGCTTGGTAATCGCGTCGTGGTGGGTGCCGGTTCGGTAGTCACAAAGTCGTTTGAGGATGATGTGGTGATTGCAGGTAATCCTGCACGCATTATTCATCACCTAGATGAAAACGGGGATGTGATCCCCGGCGATTAATTCAATCTAATATTGAGCGAATTCATGAGTATTTGTATAAGATAGCAAGCTAAAAGCACGCTGTGCAGATATCCCTAGTGGAGAAACTGTATTGGCGTGCTTTTTTTGTCGGGTGTGGCAGAAAACAGGTTCATGGAACCCATTGCGCACACTCAGTGAAGTAAGGAAGACTTCACCATATTGTGAACGAGAAACCTAGGAGGAATTTTTTATTTTAAAAAAGCAAAATATCGACAAGAAGATGTTTGTGCCAACAGTTGCCTTATTTTTGTTAGTGTCAATTGCCCTACTGGCGGGCGGTGCCGGTCTCAAATCAACGCTTAGTTCGTTGATGAACGTGATTAGTGCCAAGCTCGGCTGGCTGTACTTGGGAATTTACATTATCAATTTTATTTTCTTTATGTATATTGCTTTAAGCCATTTTGGCAAAATTAAGCTTGGCAAAAAGGGCGATCGCCCGTTATACAGCAATTTTCAATGGGGAAGCATGGTATTTGCGACCGCGATTGATGCTAGTATTTTAATGTTGAGCATGGTTGATCCACTGCGCTACGTCCAGCAACCTCTGTTTGGGGCGAAGGCGATGTCAGCACAGAACTACCAAAATGCGCACATGCTGGGACAGTTTGACTGGGGCCCGATGGCGTGGATGATGTTTGCATCAGCCGCCGTGATTATTGCCTATGTGATGTATGTCAAAAACGTTCGGGTAATGTGCATTAGCGACGCCATTCCAATGTTGGAAGGCGACCAAACTTATAAAAAAGTATTACGCAAGATTATCGATTTCTTAGTGGTCTTTGGAATTATGGGGGGCATTGGCTCGTCCGTGGGGATGGAAATTCCCGTGCTGTCCAAGATTATTGCCCAATTAACAGGAATTGCAGATACGATTGTTCTAAAGCTAGCGTTGTTTGTTATCCTGTTTGCCATTTTTGCTTTGACGATGTTTAAGGGGATTAAAGGTGGGATCGACCGCTTGAGTTCTGCTCATATTTGGACCGCGATTGGATTCTTACTGATCGTGCTCTTAGTGGGCCCCACCATGTATATTTTGAAGTCTGAAGGAAACAGTCTCGTCCTACTAGTTGAACGATTCGTTTCGATGAGTACTGGAACGGCTTCCGGTGTTGGTCATGCAATCGACCCAGTGAAGTCGGAAACGATCTTTTATTGGGGCTGGTGGTTAACGTACATGCCATTTATGGGACTCTTTATTGCTCGAATTTCGCGTGGCCGGACGATTCGCCAAGTCATTTTAGGAATGCTCGGATACGGCGCCCTCGGGTGTATGAGTTTCTACGCCATTTTAGGGGGCTACTCGCTGTACCTGCAACAAAGTGGGGCGGTTAACCTGATCCACACATTGAATACTCAGGGCCAAGCCATGGCCATTGCGCAGGTCATTTCAACATTGCCATTTAAGTACGTCATGCTGGTGGTTTACGCGGTATCGTGCTTTATTTTCTTAGCAACCACGATTTCGTCGTCGGCCTACATCGTGTCATCCTTTACCAGCACGAAGTTGAAGCCCACACAACAGCCAAGTTTAGTTAACCGCTTGGTCTGGATGGCGATCTTCATGATCTTCTCATTCGGGATTGTCTTTGTTGGTGGCTTTAAGACGATTCAGGCAATCTGTTCGGTGGCGGGATTCCCATTGATCTTCGTGTCGGCACTGCTGATTATTTCGACGTGGCAGTTGTTATCGAAGGACTATTCGGTAGAAATTCCAGACAGTTCAATTGCACGCCTCAATCGCCAAATAAAAAGACACGCCAAAACGCGTGCCGGAGTGTTACATGATATTATTCATAATTAAATAGGTGCTCGGAAAAAGAGTCTAATTTTCATAGGTGCCCATATCATCCGCAACAATCACACGACCAGCATATTGCTGGCCGTTTTTAGTTGTCAGGCCGACTTTGTTAAAGGCAAACGTTACGGTTGAATCCGCCTTCACTGCGACCCCCATGACGGCCCCCGTATCGGTGTTAATTCCGGAAGGCACATCGACGGCAATTACTGGAGCTGCAGCGGTGTTGATTGCTTCGATCGTGGTTGCGTATGAGGCTTTGACCTCGCGATCAATGCCAATGCCGAAGATGGCATCGACGATCAGATCGGCGGTTGCGAGCGACGCTAGGCTGGTCACCTGGGGAATATGGTAGTAGTCACAAATGTGAGCTTGGGCCAGATGCTCTTCGGAACGGTGCGCGGGGTTGCCGACTTCAATAATGGTGACGTGCTTACCCGCGATTTGAAGGAGGCGGCCGAGGCAAAGTCCATCGCCACCGTTATTGCCAGAACCGGTGACAATGCTGATCTGCTGGGCGTCCGGGTAGTCGTGAAGGATCACGTCGCGGACGGCTAGGGAGGCGCGCTCCATCAGCACCAATGACGGAATACCAATGGTTTGAATGGTGAATTGATCGTAATGTTTCATTTCTGCTGCAGTAACTAATTTACTCATCAGGGTCATTCCTTTGCTAAAATAATGGGATTGGTCGAACGGCGCATTAGTTCGGGTAACTTGGCCGTTGTGACTGTGGGGTGCGCAATCCCTTTAAAACGGTAGGCTTGCGCGTCGACGTCGAGGACCCCGTAGTAGTGGGTGTAGTCGTGGTGGTCATTTTGTTTCGGGATCGTCATCGTTTGGAGAAACTTAGTGAGACAGCTTCGGGTGACCAGCGTGTCGGGGCTATCGCGCCACCGCCAAAGGGTGGCTTTGATGAAGCGGTCGGTGGGGATGGTCCGGTTAGGCACATCCCCATGGTACGCTTGCAGTGCAAGCTGGGTGGTCAACCAGCGCCGATCGGAGGGATTCATATGAAGAAACCGGTTGAGATTAGCGGTTTGCTTGGCGAGGTTCGGTGTATTGGTGAGCACGGCCGTCGGATTGCGGGTGATCGTTAAAGTGTGTGTTGTCGGTTCAATGATGTACGTCCCCGTCGCGTCCGCAATCAGCCAGTGAAAGGGATAAATCGCTTCTTGATCGTACCAGGGAACACCAATCAGGGCGATCTCGGGCAGTTGTTGCGCAATTTGAGCGACACTGCTATTTTGACTGAGTAGCCAAGAGGTGAAGTCCTGCGGTGAGAGGCTCAACTTGCCTGAAACGGGCTGGTCGTAGTAGTGGGCTTCGACGGGGAAATAAAGCTCGGCAACCGCTAACCCGGCGCTGTTCACGCCATCACCAATCAGGTAGTGACCGTGGGTGGCGCGCATACCACCGAGCACGGCGTACTGAAAGGTAAACTCGGTGGGTGCGGTGATGGGCTGCCAGTGATAGTCGACGGGAAGGTAGGTTAGTTGCCACGGGGTCTTGGTGGGAAAATCCATCGTTCGACCGAGTAGTAAGTGCGTCGCGGCATCGGTAATTGTGAGGCTCGTGCACATGCGTGTCATCTCCAATGAGTAGTTTGATTGACGACGGTAAGCGAAATCCTGCATATCTACCGCCATCATAGCACGAATTTGAAATGGAATAATAATTTTATGGCTCGTTTAGATGACTTTTTGTAAGAAATCAATTAAGATAAATGGTGAGATAGGCGGTGATCAGATGGACTTGGAAAAGTATGTTGAATATTTCAAGAAAATGCAAAACCGTGAGATCCCGTGGACATCAATGGACGGTGAAGATGGAATCTTGCAAATGGGGTATCCCAAGTATGATGAGCAAATGCTGCAATTTATTCGTGAGTTTAGGGAAAGTTCTGATTTTGATCCGCGGTACAAAAAAACGTTACGGAAGTGGCACATTCGGGTCAAGATGAACCACGTCACGATTGGTCAAGTAATGCTGGCCAAGGACCCCGCACTAAGCTGGGCCATGATGTCCCTGATCGCAACGGCTGAAGAAGTCGATGCTGGTAGTTGGGCACGGGCTTTACAAGAAGGATATTTATACCAAATTTCAAAAGCAATTATTAACACGGAGGCTACTAGCCAACCAAGTTAGTACATGACGAGGATTGAAACCGAGATGATTGGTTTCAATCCTCACTTTGTAGGGGAGAAAAAATGGCAAAAAAAGATAAGTACAAAAAAGATAAGTACGAAGTGCATCGCTATACGGGATTACCGGTCGAAATGGACAACTCGGGCGGCTATGAATTTAAAGTGGATGCGCACGGTGAAGCCAAGGCCCATGCTTGGCGAACGGGAAAGCACACGAAGGGCAAATACCAACGCTTGGGCCAACTGTTACTGACTGAAAATAATTTGTTGGTGGCGATTTTGCAGGTTGAGGAAATGGCGTTCAAAGACCGGCATAGCGAGGTACCATTACAGCGGTTTACGACCGAGTTTATTAGTGATGGCATGGTAGCACAGGGATTGAAGCTACTGAAGTAACGCGGGAATAGGCAAGTTTGCCCCATCCCCCGGAAGAGTGGTATATTCTTAACAACTAATTAAGTGGGGTGGAACAATGTACACAATTTTTACGATGCTTAAAATGATTAGTGTCAATCATCGCCATATCAGTAATGCGCAGGTCGTGGTCACGGATGAAGCGGGGAAACCCAATGGCCTGCTGACAGATCTGTTGCGCGATGTGATTAATAGTATCAATATTTTTGTCGACATTAACGAGACCTATTCCGCCGCGGAACTGGTGGCGGCCATTAGTGACCACACCCCGTTGCCCGACGAAGTTCTGGAAGAATACCGCAAGATTTTGGAACAGGAAATTTCGGGGGTTAACTTTGCGACCCGTAAAGGGCAGATTGAATTAATAATTGAAAGGTGATGTGCATGAAGACGCTCGTAGTGGTTGGTCATCCCCGACGCGAGGATTCCTTCACCCAGCAGTTCTTTAAAGAAGGGCTCGCACAATTTGACCATGTAACATGGATGACGGTTGATGAGCAGCAATCAGTTGCCGAGCAGCGCCAATTGCTGATGGCACACGATCGCATTATTCTACAATTTCCCCTTTACTGGTACAGTGCGCCGGCCGAATTGAAGCAGTGGATTGATACGGTATTTGGGGACACCTTTGCCCTAGCCCCCCGCTATGTTCTCCAAGAAAAGGAGCTGGGACTGGTCGTAACCACGGCCACGGCGGCCACCGATTTTGGCGCTGGCCGAGTAGAACCGTTCACGATGGATGAATTGTTGCGGCCGTTTGAAGCGCTCGCGCACCGTGTGCAAATGACGTACCTACCACCGTTGGCCGTGCACCAATTTGCCTATATGACACCAGATGAGCAGCAACGGTTGTTGGTCAATTATCAACAGTACGTGACGGCCCCCACTTTTCAAACGCTGGCGGGCCGGGGTGCGTGGATACAGGAGCAGTTAGCGCACAAGCTGGCGGGCCTAACCGGCGATGATGCGATTAAGGTTCAAGCATTACTAACGCAGTTGACGGATAACCGGGATGCATTAGACGACTTACAGATGAATCTGCGATTGATGAAGGATGCGGGTGACGACGATGAATGATACCAATTGGATCGTACAGGCCACTGACCAGTTACGCGCTCATGCGACGACGTATCAGGATCAGGCCTTTTACCTCGCGTTGCAAGACCTATTAATCGAACAAACTAAACGACTTGAGCAGGCCCAGGGTGAACTAGATGGGCGTGCTTGGGGATGACAAAAGCGACTAATCTTATAGATTGGCCGTTTTTTAATTGATTGCTGATCGAATTCCTAAGGCGCCATTCCATATCCTATTTGCGTCCCTGCATGGTACAATTAGCTCAACATAATCGAAACCAGAGGGGTGTTTCACGTGAAACGGGGATTGCGAATAATTGGGTTAGTGTTCATGACACTGGTGTTGGGATTAGTCATGACGACGCGGGCGGCACAGGCGCGGGACTATACGATCGATAAATATCGGGTAAACGTGCAGGTGCAACCAAATGGGGATGCAACTGTGGAACAACGCATTACCTATGACTTCGATGGGACCTTCCACGGGGTGTACTACAACCAAGATGTGAACGGGATTCAAGGATTTGCCGATCCCACGGTCAGTGTGGTCAAAAATGGGCAACAGACGCAGCTGACGCAGAGTACTAGCCAGCAGGCAAACACGTTTTTGACAACGAAAAAAGATGATAACTACAAGATGAAGGTGTTTTATCCGGCCAGTGACGAAACCGTGACGTTCATTTACCGGTACCGGCTGCTGGGCGTGATCACCAACTATCAGGATACGGCCGAGATGAACTGGAAGATTATCGGGCAGGCTTGGGATGAACCGCTGCATAACGTCGCAATTAAGGTGCAGTTACCGGCACAAAAAATAGCTCAGCTACAGGCATGGACCCATGGCCCAACCAGTGGTCAGACAACCGTGTCGAAAACCCGTGGAACAGTGGTGATGAAAGTCAAACAGGTGCCGGCCAACGTGGCGGTGGAAAGCCATGTGCTCTTTCCGACTACGGTCACACCAACTAACAGTCGTGTGAAGCAGTCCGATCGGTTGCAGGCAGCGCAGCAACAAGAAGCTAAGCTAGCGAAACAGGCCAATCAGCAACGTTTAATCTGGCGAATCGTGTTACTGGCCCTGTTTGGAGCGTTGTTACTCGTCGGGGTGGGGCATCTATGGATTCAGTACCGCTGGTTTAGTAAGCACCGAGCTGGTCATGTGACCGAGATTCCATTGGTACACCGGTGGGACATTCCTGAAGTGCCTGCCGCAGCCGCCCAGAGCATCTTAACCCGTGATAAGCCCGATAATAAGGCGTTTAGTGCGTGGCTGATGGAACTCGCGGCTCAGGGTGAATTGACGATTACCCCTGAAGCCGGCGTCTTCAAGACGTATCGCCTAACCCAAACGGCGAAGATGACGGATGCGCACCGCCATGACCAGTTGATCCAGTTTATTTTTGAACGGATTGGTCGGCTTGATCAAGAAACACAGCAGCCAACGGTTACGTTGATGGAGATCAAACAGTATCAAGCTCGTGATGACGATGATGACGATCAACTATTAAGTACCCACTTTAGCGATTGGCAGGATGACCAGTTCGAAACCGTTGAAGCGCTCAACTATTTTGACCAACTAAGTCCCAAAATTAAAGCACACGCATGGGGCTTGATCGTGACGAACACGATTTTGGCAGTGGGGATGTTCGTTATTAGTCCGTTCTTACCGGGCAATGGGCTGACCTGGCTTGGGTTTGCTTTGAGCTTGGCCCTGTTAGTGGTGAGCGTCGTGATGGGCGGTCAACGATTACGGCACTTACCCCACTACACCGAAGCGGGTAACCAAGTCGCGATGAGCATTAAAGGCTTTCGCCTGATGCTAAAGGACATGGGACACTTTGAACGGTCACAGGTTGGTGATTTAATTTTGTGGGAGCAAATTTTACCGTATGCGGTGGCATTTGGACTTGCGAAACAAGTCGTGAAGGGCCTCAAAGCCAACTTTACGGATGAAGAATTGGCCGTTGGCTTGCCACTGGTTTATCCGCTGTTCTTTTACGGTGATTTCGGTAATCAGACGTTTGCGACCCAGTTCCATAGCGACTTTGGCTCCGTTGTGAACTCGGAAATGAGTAGTATCGACGGTGGCTCGGGTGGCTTTAGTGCCGGTAGTTCCGGCGGTTTTGGTGGTGGCTCCGGTGGTGGGGCGTTTTAAAATAAAATACAAAAAAGATGATCTCAACCAGTTTTCAACACTTGGTTGGGATCATCTTTTGATTATTACGAATTCTTGTGAATTTGTGGTTGTGCTGATTTGTCGAACAGCTGATGACGGAGCTGTGATTCGGGCATATCGGGGTAGTTTTCAAATCCGGTGAAGGGAGTTGGATTTTTGTGGGCCCGATTTTGGTAACGTGCGCCCATCTGCATTGCCCGTGGAATGAGTGAGCCGTTTTGCATGTGGTCGCACAGCACCGCACTCGGCGTCAGGTTGGTGTTATCAAATCTTGCCTGCATCATTTCTAAAACTTCCTGGTATTCGGGACCCCAGTGAATCGTCGCGCCAAATTCTTGTAACTTATTCAGCAAATCTTGGCCCTCGTCATGGAAGATGGTTTTAACCTTCGGATTCTCTAGCGCCACCGTTTCGTTCATGGTCATGCTCCGCTCAAGATGGGCTTGCATCTGTTCCTTAGTGGTTAATTCATCGGTGAGCAGAAAGTAGGTCATCATCATCCGAATGAACCGAATGGTAGAGGTGCGCACACCAAGGGCGGTCCCCGGATCGAGATCCAGCATGCGAAGTTCAATATAGTCCACGCCCGATGTCAGAGCATCTTCAATTGGGGCACCCGCTTTTTTAAACCGCACGCTACCGTGAAATTCTGCTTCGTTTAGCAGTTCCCCGTTTTGAATACCTTGTTCAATCTTGGCAACGTAGTTTTTGACCGATGAATAGTCGCCCTTAAGTTTATTGCCTAAGCCAAAGTGAGATTCGCGCAGACTACGAACGGGACCGTCTGGTTTTTGATCACCGTCTTCAAAGAAGTTGGCTTCCGCGATCGGGCTACTGCCGAAAAGGTAGGTAATGAGCCATTCGTAGGAGATAATCCCTTGAACAATTTTTTCGTAGAGGTGGTTAATGAAGGCTGCTTTTTGCCAGCCCCGCTGCTCAGCAACCGACCAGAGTGTGTTAACGAGGTTATCGTTTAGGCTAATGTTCAGGTGCACACCGGTCGGAATTCCGGACGCGTAGCCATGAATTTGAGCCCATTTTTCGTAGTAGGCTTTTTTATCGGCAGAGACGTCCGAGATCGGGATCTCCCGTTTATCCTTGGGTAGTGCCGGGGGCATGCTGAGGGGCCACAAGATTTCGTCGGGTGCCAGAGCGTTGCGTAGCGTATCGTTGAGCTGCATCAGGTAGTGCATGGCATCATAGGAATGCGCCGTGGTGGGGGTAATGATTTCAGTTTGCATCTGAAGAAAATCATTTTTTATGTATTTATTTTTACGTTGGTTTCCGATTGCTTTGGGGTAGGGCCGGTTACTTAAATGACCGGTCAGATCAACGCGGTGCATCTCCACTTCGATACCCATGTTGAAATCACTAGCTGTTGCAATGATTTCATTATCAAAGACAATTTTTCCAATTTCATCAAACATCGCGTCACGCTCCTTAGAATTCTGTAAAACTTTAAATGATGATTGCAGGTATTTTACTCTATATTATTGCTGGTGACAATCCAAACATGATATTTCGGTCGGAAAAGGGATCGGATTAATTGGTGCAGATCATCAATTGCAATTGCGATAATTCGTGCTAAAGTTGAAGAAACTACTTATTTAAAAGGACGGAAGCAAATGTCACTCTCATATCAATCCCTATTAACTGCAGTGCCGCTGATTCTGCGAGCTGGTAACGTACCGAACATCGTTGGGGAAGCCGGTATCGGTAAGTCGGCGCTGGTGACGAGCGTTGCCACACAGATGCAGGCCAAGCTATTTACCACCGTTGTGAGTTTGTCCGAAAAGGGCGATTTGGCAATCCCCGTGCCGCCATTAACGTCGGATTCGTTTGTGCAGACGAAAGACTACGGTACATTGGCGAACGTGCAATTTGGATACTCGCAAACATTGGTCGATATTATTCAGTACGCTGAGGCCCATCCCGATCAGGCGATTATTTGGTTTTTAGATGAATTTAACCGGGGAACGCAGGCGGTTCAAAGTGAACTCATGAATCTGGTCTTGCAGCGTGAGATTAATTCGTTGAAGCTCCCCGCGCAAGTCAAGATTGTCATTGCGGAAAACCCTGATAGTACGATGGCGGGATTTGAGACGTCAAACTACGGTGTCACGGCCGGTGATGCGGCCATCAAGGACCGAACCGTACGACTAGTAATGCGTGTCGATGTACCGGACTGGCTTGATTGGGCGGCCCAAACTGGTGTGCACGATCGGCCCAATGTGCATGATTTGGTGCGGCGCTATATTCAAGAACAACCTGAAATGCTACATCCCACGATCCATGGAGAGGATTTATATCCGACGCCTCGGGCTTGGCAACGGGTTTCGGATAATCTCTATGAACTCGATCAATTGGATGAGACAGCACGGGCCATGATTCAGCTCGACCTGTTACAGGGGGATCTTGGTCAAAAGGTGGGAATCGCGTTCAATAGTTTCATTCGGGAACAAAATAATCAGCTAACCGTGGCTGCTTTGTTCGGCACGGCAGATGCTAGTGAAGTCATTCAGGCGTTTGAATCGGCGGATGAACTACGGAAGCAGCACGTGTTAAAACAGTGTCTCGACCAGACAGACCAGTATTCGTTGGCGGATGAACAGACGGCGGGGCGTTTTATTGAGTTGTTGCAAAAACTCAGCGATGACGGCCAGTATGCGATCGTGCAGACGATCGGCCAGATTGAACACCAGCGTGATATTTTAGAACCGATGTACGCCCAGATTCAGGCAACGCAAGACGACGAAACGGCAGTCGCCAGATTGTACCGATACTTGGCGGTGATCGCGACAAGAAATGATAAATAAGGGTGTGGACTGAGACGATTAGATTTCGAGCATTAACGTGATAACCATGATTATTCCTGGGCTTGGAATGATGATGGTTATCGGGTTAAGCACAGGAATTTGTCTCAGGGAACCCAACTAAAAAAGGGTGTGGACTGGAGCGGTAGAAGACGAGCATTAACGTTATTATCACGATTATTCCTGAACTTGGGAATGATTGTGATAATTGGGTTAAGCACAGCCTTCTGCTCCAGGGAACCCAACTAAAAAAGGGTGTGGACTGAGACGATTAGATTTCGAGCAGCCGCAAATAGTCGCCAAGGAGGTTAACAGATGGACAAACAAAAGTTTCAGCAGCTCATGGAGCAGCTGCGCCAAGCAACGGGGGTCAATGCGAATCAGTTAGCCGAAAAATTGGTCAGCGCGGCGGTGATTGATCTTTTACAAAATGAGCGGTTATATGGTGAAGTGCTCTTGCAACTACCACGCGCTTACGATGCGCAATTAACTGGAATTATGGGCCTTCGTTGGCAAGATAATGGCTTGCGATTGACGATTAATCCCCTGCGGCTGGCGAAGCTCCAGTTTAGCGATGAATTGCCAACGTTACTCAAGCATGAAGTACTTCATATTGTGTGGCAACATCCCCTACGGTATCGCCAAACCGCACACCAACATAACGTCGGTATTGCCACTGATGTTGCGGTCAACCAGTATTTATCGGCGGCCCCGGTTGGCACGATGACCTTAGGCAAACTCCAGCCGCTACTTGAGGAATCATTGCCCCCGAAGGATGATTCACAACGCTACCTCGATATTGTGGAACGCAGCGGGTTGAACCCTGATGATCAGCAACCATCGGACGCCAATGCGCAACTGGATCGTGATGTCGATGCCGATCAGTCGCAGGCCGAACCAGGAGATGATACCGGTCAGCAGGCAGATACGCATGAGGGCTGGGAATCCGATCAAGATGGCAATGAGAGTCTGCAAACGGCCAATTTGCAGCAATTATTGACCCATGCATGGCAAAATACACCAGATAAGCAGCGCGGTTTATTACCGGGAGAGGTTTACCAGCAACTGGAAGCAGTCGATGATGAACCACGACTGAATTGGCGACAACTACTGAAAAAATCCCTTGGGAAAATGCCCTTGGGCAAAAAAGACTCCTACGCGCGGTTTAACCGGCGGCAACCGCTCCGAATGGATTTACCGGGGCAGATTACAAACTTGGTGGTTAACGTGGCCGTGTTTGTGGATAATTCGGGGTCGATGGGGGAACGAGAAATCAGTTACCTCCTCACTCAAATTCGCGCAATTATGAAGGTTTATGATGCTAAACTGACGGTGTATAGCTTTGACACGCAGGTTCATGCGCAGGAAGCCTACGAGGTGAAGCAGGCGACTCAAATTCGGTTCGAACGGATCGGTGGTGGGGGCACCCGGTTTCAAAGTATTTTCGATTTTCTCCATCAGCAGCACGCAACGAACAACGATACCCTCGCGGTCATTCTAACGGATGGTTGGGGGGAAGCAAAGTTAGAGTCCTACCGGTTTAGTAATGTGCTGTGGGTGCTGACGACCGAGCGCAGCGAGTTATCCGTCACTAACCTGCAGACTCGCGTGGCTTCGCTGGCGGACGATCCTAATTATCAAAAGATTAAAACTACAAATTAGATTAAAGGAGACCATTATGATGCAGGAATACTTATCGCCAGCTGATATGCAGTCGGTGCTTGTTCATGATGTTTCGTATACCCGAGCGGTACGTCTACTTTCGGAAAACTGGGATACGGAAGACAACCACTTATTTAGTGATCGGATTAAGACCAGTGACATTATTTGGGCCCGTAAGTTACAGCGGGCTGGATTAATTCGTGGCAAGCATGATTTGTCGACGTATGAAGGGGCGCAAAAGTTTATTATTGCCCACGATGACTGGCTGATGCCGGCGGCTAAAAATGAATTATTGAAAGATTTTGATTAGCAGACGCCCTCGAATTGGGAAAATCAATTCGGGGGCGTTTTTTGGCACGGACTTAGTCGATCTGACGGTTTGATCTAAAATGTAAATTTGGATCCGGTTTCAATTACTAAAAGTCAACTTTGAGGGTTTACATTCAATCACGAATATTATAAGATAAATATCGTTCTTTTGTTCGTATATTTATAAAAGAGAGAAATGGGGACTGAAAAGTGTCATCAATCAATAAGTACTTTAAATTAGACGAACTACATACAACGTTCCGTCGGGAATTATTGGCGGGGTTCACAACGTTTATTTCAATGGCCTATATTCTATTCGTTAATCCAAGCGTCCTCGGCGCTGCGGGAATGGATAAGGGCGCGGTCTTTACTGCGACCGCCCTTGCGAGTGCGTTGGGCTGTATCTTGATGGGTGTCTTAGCCCGTTACCCAATCGCAACGGCACCGGCACTGGGGATCAACGCCTTCTTTGCCTACTCCGTTGTGATTGGTATGAAGGTGCCATGGCAAACGGCATTGGCCGGTGTCTTTGTGGCCTCTGTCATTTTCTTATTGATTACCGTTTTTAAACTTCGTGAATTAATTATTGATGCGATTCCGAGTGACTTGAAGTATGCCATTTCAAGTGGGATTGGTCTGTTTATCGCTTTCTTGGGCTTGAACGATGGTGGTTTGATCGTGGCGAACAAGTCAACGGTGGTGGGCCTTGGCTCATTATCGGTCGGCACAACATGGTTAACGATTTTTGGCTTGATTGTTACGGCCATTCTGATGGTTCGAAAAGTGCCCGGTGGCATCTTTATCGGGATGGTTTTGACTTCAATTTTAGGATTGGTGACTGGTTTGATTCAGATGCCAAGCTCAATTATTGCTTCAGCACCAAGCTTGAAACCAACGTTTGCCGTTGGTATTAGCCACATCGGTGAAATTAACACCGTTCAAATGTGGGTGGTGGTTCTAACCTTCTTGCTAGTGACGTTCTTTGACACTGCGGGAACATTGGTGGGACTGGCCCAACAGGCTGGTTTCATGAAGAATAACAAGATGCCTCGTGTGGGGAAAGCCTTGATGTCTGATTCGACAGCCATGTTGGCTGGTTCGATTTTGGGAACTTCACCTGTGGGTGCCTACGTGGAATCATCAGCCGGTATCGCGGTGGGTGGTCGTTCAGGAATTACCGCCATCTTTACGGGAATTCTATTTATCTTGGGGATGTTCTTCTCACCATTACTGACAGTTGTGACGACGCAGGTAACCGCACCAGCGTTGATCATTGTTGGGGTATTGATGGCCCAATCATTGAAGCACATCAACTGGAGTGACATGGAAATTGCGATTCCTTCGTTCCTGATTGTTTTGGGGATGCCATTGACATATAGTATTTCTGATGGGTTGGCACTGGGGGTTATCGTCTACCCAATCACTATGATTGCGGCTAAACGTGGAAAAGAAGTTCATCCAATCATGTATCTCTTGTTCTTTATTTTTATCGGGTTCATGTGGATTTTAAATGTTGAATAATTAGCGTATTGTGACAATATGCGTTTAAAAAATAAAAACGATACTAATTTTGCCTACTGGCGGTTAGTATCGTTTTGACGTATAGAGGCCTACTGGCTGTCTCGGACTGCAGTAACTGAGAATTTTGTCCCTTCGAATGCGGCGTTGAGCCGCTCCTGAGTCAAATCAGTGCCTTCAATGGTGGCCTGTCCAGCTTGTAAATCGACAGTTGCGGCTGACACACCGTCTAAATCAAGGAGGGTATGGGTAACTTTCATTCGACAACGGGCACACCGCATGCCGGCAACGGTTGCAATTTTAGTCATGGTTTCACCGCCTCTCACAGTTTTGATTATTGTACCGCAGAATCCGAATAAATAAAGCCGTCATTTTTTAGGTTGAATTAGCAGTAAATTCCCAGTCGTGAGCGTATAATTGACAATCAAAAGGAACCAAGGAGGATCAATATGGCAATTAATGAAGCGTTAATTAAAGATGATCTATACGAAGCGGTGAATGGTGACTGGATTAAGACCGCCACCATCCCCGATGATAAACCGGCAACGGGGGGCTTTAACGACCTCGTGGATGAAATTGATCAACAGTTGATGGGGGATTTTGACACCCTGAAAGAGCATGCAGAGACTGAATCAGCACCGATGCAGGAATTTTTAAAGTATTATCGACTGGCACTTGATTTTGACCGTCGTGAGCGGGAACAAACAACCCCGTTGAAACAAGTGTTAGCACCACTGACGGCCATGATCTCGTACGCTGATTTTCAGAAAAATTGGGCGGATTGGCTGATTTCAGGGATGCCGAGCCCACTCGGGTTTGATATTGATGCCGACATGAAGAATGCCCAAATCAACGCCCTATTTATCGCTGCACCCAAGTTGATTTTGCCGGATAAAACCTACTATGCCGAGGGAAATCCACAAGCAGACCAACTGCTAAAATTATTTGCGGCCATGATGAAGAAGCTCTTATTGGCACTGGATTATGATGAGATCGCGGCCCAACGGTTGATTGACCAAGCGTTAGCGTTCGATCGGCTATTAGTGCCACACGTTAAGAGTGCCGAAGAATCGGCGGATTATAGCAAGATGTATAATCCACAGACGTTTGCAGAGTTTACCGCCCACAGTCAGCAGTTGGACCTCGGCGCGGTGGTTGAAAGCCTGGTGGGTGCTCAGCCGGAGAAACTCATCATCATGGAACCGAAATTCCTCGATGCCTTTGACGACATCATGAGTGATGAGCACTTTGATGATTTTAAGGGCTGGATGATCGTCAAGACGGTTTACGGGTTGAGCAGTTACCTGACGGATGAACTCCGTATTGTTTCTGGCGAATACAGTCGAGCCTTGTCTGGCAGTAAGGCTGCCAAGAAGCGGCCAAAGTTTGCCTATTATCTGGCGATGGGGATGTTCGGTCAGGTTGTTGGTGACTATTATGGGCGCAAGTACTTTGGGGAAACCGCGAAGGCGGACGTTCACCACATGGTTGAAAAAATGATTAGCGTTTACCAGCACCGACTGGCTAACAATACGTGGCTCAGCCAAGCCACCCGTGATAAGGCGATTTTAAAGCTGAATAAACTGGGAATTCAAGTCGGCTATCCGGATGACCTTGATCCGTTGTATCGAAAATTGCATGTTGATCCAACCCAGTCATTGTTGGTAAACGCCATTAGTATGACCCGGGTGGCGACCGAAGACATGTTCAGCAAGTGGAATCAGCCGGTAGATCGTAATCGGTGGGAAATGAGCGCGGCCACGGTTAACGCGTACTATCATCCGTTCAAAAATATTATCGTATTCCCCGCTGCTATTTTACAGGCGCCCTTCTATAGTCTGAAACAGAGTAGTAGCCAGAACTACGGCGGAATTGGGGCCGTGATCGCCCATGAAATTTCACACGCGTTTGATAACAACGGTGCGTTGTTTGATGAATACGGGAACTTAAATAACTGGTGGACGGATGAAGATTCACAACAGTTCAAACAGTTAGCCGCAAAAATGATTGGCGAGTTTGATGGGTTGGAGTTTGCCGGTCAAAAGGTGAATGGCAAACTAACCGTTTCAGAAAACATTGCCGATGGTGGTGGCTTGAGCTGTGCATTAGAGGCAGCCAAGTCGGAAGAAGACGTCGATATTCGGGCCTTCTTTGTTAACTGGGCTACGATTTGGCGGATGAAGGCTACGACCCAGTACATGCAATTGCTACTGTCGATTGACGTGCATGCTCCCGCAAAATTACGGGCCAACGTGCAGGTACAAAACTTAGCCGACTTTTATACCACGTTTGGGATTCAGTCTGGTGATGCGATGTATCTGGCGCCTGAAGATCGTGTGAATATTTGGTAGGATTTTAAAATGTGGGTTGACGCTTTATCCGAGCGGCAAAATACGGTCTAGTAAGAGACCAACTAGTTTCAAGTAACACAGGGGGAATCAACGTGACATTTTATGCTGCTAGTTATTTTACCCATCAAAATTTTTTTAGTAAGTATCTTGGATTTGGAGTGGCAATTGCACTGGCCGTGCTCTTAGTTTTTTTCTTAGTGCGGTATTTTCAAAATCGAATTACAACTAAGTATCGAGATTTGATTCTGATTGTTGCGTTGTTGATTGTGTTTATTATCGGTACACAAATTGGTAATCTTGAGCAGGTCAAAATGGTGAATAATCAGACAACACAAATGAAGCAGTTTATTGACCGAATACGCGATGATCGCGGAGTTAACAGGCATCAGGTGGCAGTAAGTTCTACCAGTCTGAAGGACGGTATGCTTGTGAAAATCAAACATCAGGTATACCGGGTGCACTTTGATGATTCGTACTTAAGCTACGAATTAACAAAGGTCAATCTGATGAATCACGATGTCCAGTATGTTAAGTAGGTGAGTAACGTGCAAATTTATTATGATGTGGGTTTAAAATTGGCATTGGGTTTTGTATGCCTAATTGCTCAGATAAACTTAACGGGGAAAGGAAATTTAGCACCATCCTCGGCTATGGATTCCGTACAAAATTTTGTTCTAGGTGGCATTATTGGTGGTGCCATGTTTAATAGTGATATTACACTTTTTCAGTTCTTTTTGATTCTAGTTTTGTGGACATTACTGGTTTTAGTTACCAAGTATGCGAAAGAACATAATCGAGTGATTAAACGAATGATCGACGGGCAGCCCCAAACAGTTATTAAAGATGGCGAAATTGCGCTAAAAACGGTTCTTCGTAGCGGTTTGTCAGCGGCCGATCTAATGTTTAAACTTCGACAAAACGGGGTGTATTCAGTGAAAGACGTCAAGCGAGCAGTATTAGAACAAAATGGACAGCTTACAGTAACCGTGTTTGGTGATGATGCCATTAAATTCCCGTTGATTACAGATGGCCAGATAAATCAAGATGTGTTGCCGATAATTAATCATGATGAGGCGTGGTTACTGGCGCAATTGAGACAACAGCGCGTGGTACTCAAGGATGTTTATCTAGCCGAGTACCGTGATGGGCATGTTGAAATCTCTGCCTACCAGTTACCATAATTAGATAGACTAAAAAACCAGAATTGCTTGTGTGTCGGCAATTCTGGTTTTTGTGTGGCATCAAATTTGATGTATTTATTTAGTTTCTCCATTCCCAGCGGTTAAAAATGGCCGGTACACTGGCATCAAGACGTCAGATAGGATGTGGTCGAGGCGTGAACGATCTATCGTTGTATCGTCCGTCGCATAGAAGGCATCCATGAGGACCAATGCTGGGAGGTCGTAAAGGGCCTCGTCAAAGTGCGTGAGATCGACTTCGCCCCGCTCGGAGGCGTGTTCAAAAAATGTCCGCACCATTTGACTGAGGTAGTTTTTACGCGCAAATTTATCGAAATAATCGCGCATCGAGATTCCGCCCAACCGTTCACGCATGAGGCCAATGATATTGGCGTAGTGCATGCTGGTTAGCAGCGTGCCAATCCGATCGAACAAGTCTCGAAGATCGCCTTCCAAAGAGCCGGTATCCGGAGCTTGACTCATTTTTGCGGCTAGGCCAGTTGTTTGCGTGCGCAAAGCGGCCAGCACAATATCGGCCTTCGAGTCCCAACGCCGGTAAAGGACGCTTTTGTTTGTATGGGCGTGCTTAGCGATCATGTCCATCGTGATCGCTTCATATTTTGTTTGTTCGATTAAATTAAGGGTTGAGGCGAGAATATCAGCTTCCAGTTCTTTTCCCCGTCGGCGGTGCTGGGTGGTCGATGCGTTTGATGAACCTTGCTGATCATGAGGGCTGTTTGCCATGAAATGACTTCCTTTCGGACGAAGTTGCTACTAAGCAGTATAGCATGAATTTTTTTTAAAAGGGTGGTTGACAATCGACATCAAAAGATATAGAGTACTTGAGTACCTAAAATTAGAGACTAAAGTTCCTTAAAAATAGTCTAACTCATTATCGGAGGTGTCACAATGGCAACTAACAAAAAAACAGAAAGTGCGTTACCACGCGCGATCGTTAATCAGGCGTGGATCATCGTGCTGGGCGCGATTGCACCCATGCTGGATTCGACAATGGTCAACATTGCCCTCAACAAATTATCTTCAGATTTTAATGAATCATTAAGTACCGTTCAATGGGTGGTCACGGGCTACTTATTGGCGATGGTCGTGGCAGTGCCCTTTACCGGCTGGCTGAATGACAAGATTGGTGGTAAAAAGGTCTTCTTGATTGCCGAAGTGTTGTTCGGCTTGTTTTCACTGGTGGCCGCGATGTCTGGCAATGTCACCATGCTGATTAGTATTCGGTTTGTGCAAGGATTCAGTGCTGGTTTGATTACACCGTTGTTGACAACATTGTTAGTTGATGTGGCGGGAGTCGGATCGATGGGGCGGATCATGGCCATTGTTGGATTACCCATCATGCTAGGCCCGATCTTTGGCCCTGTAATTGGGGGCGTGATCGTCCAGTATCTATCATGGCGCTGGATCTTTTTCGTCAATGTTCCCGTTGTTATCATCGCCACAATTCTCATTTGGGTGAAGTTACCAGCAATTGCCCCTAAGAATCCGACCGCTAAATTTGACTGGCCGGGAGTAAGCTTACTGGCTGGCGGTTCGGCAGCGATTGTTTACGGCATTGTTAAGGCTAGCTCAAAGGCCAGTTTTAACAATAGTACGACGTTAAGCTATGTGGGTGTGGGAATTGCCTTGCTGGTGATTTACGCGATTTACGCTATTTTCCGTAAGAGTCAGGCAGTGGTGCCGTTATTTCTGTTCAAACGACGTAACTTTACCGGTTCAATGATTGGACTAGTTTTGGCGGGGATTGTGAATAACGGACCAATGCTGTTACTGCCACTGTTTTTCCAAAATCTACGTGGTCAAAGTGTTGCTGAAGCGGGATTATCTCTTATTCCACAAGGAATCGGGATGCTGATTGCCCGACCAATCATTGGCCGCTTCATTGATCGAATTGGGGCGCGGTGGGTTCTGATTGTCGGCTTGTTAGTGACCCTAATCGGAACCGTGCCGTTCATGTCCTTTGATCAGCACACTAATTTCTGGTTGCTGATGGGCGTCTTATTTGTCCGGGGAATCGGGGCCGGAGCCATCATCAGTCCGCTCATGACCGATTCGTTTGTCGGCCAAGATTCCAAGTATTCTGGCCAAATTTCGATTGCGGGGCGGATTACACAAAATGTCGGTGGTGCGTTTGGCTCAGCATTGATGGCGACGGTTGCGTCGGCGTATCTCACTAGCCACACGCATGAACTGATGGCTAATCATTTGACCGCTGTGGCGCACGCCTACCAACAGGGATTTATCTGGGCGGTGGCCTGCACTGCCGTCGTGATTATCCCAGCGTTCTTGCTGACTAACAAGCTTGGTCACCAGTCGGACAAGGAGGTTGTACCGGCACCAACAACTGAAAAGTAAAAGAAAGTGGTATGACAGAAATTGTCATACCACTTTTTTGAAATCAGTAAAATGAAGGTTTATCGCCCTGCGTGCCGGGTTGATTAACGCCCAGGCTTTGCCGAGCATATTGCCCAGTTTGATCTTGCAGAATGGCGGTAATGAGTTGGGCCACGGCTTCGCGGCTAACCTCGGTGCCACCAAATGGCTGACCACTCTGGGTCGTTTCGTAGGCTAACTGATGTTGATCGTTGAAGAGCCAGGCTAGTCGTAGGAGGGTGTAGTCCAACGATGATTGGGTGACGACGGCGGCCGTCTGCTTTCGTTTCGCGATGGAACTAGCGATCATCATAGTGTTCCAGTCGCCAAACTTACCGGGGACTTCATCTTCAATGCCGAGAACTGTTGCGGCAATTAGGGACTGAACATGGTGGGCCTCCATTGCCTTAACGACCGTTGTCACGGCAGCTAAATCGCGCATTTCGTTTAGATAGACGGCATCGACATCTGTCAACGCCTGATCAAGGGTGGCCCGATCACTAAAATCACCAGTAATCACGGTCTCGCGTTCTGGATCGGTAACCGTGATGCGCCGGTCTGCCCGTCGAGCCAGCAACTTCAAATGGTAATCAGTTTGTGTCAGTAAGGTTTCGGTGAGGACGGTCGCAATTTGACCAGCAGCACCAAGAATTAAAACAGTTTTCATTTTGAACGCTCCAATCCAATTATTTTGGGATAGTTCGTGTCCACTATAACGCAAATGGCCTGTAACGACACAAATAACCTATTTTAGTAGCTGGCGCAATTCACGAGTTTTACGAAAGGAAACTTTGCAGGTGCTACCGTCGTTGAAGACTAATTGACGACTGGTTCGGTTAAAGCTAGCCATGTGATCGAGGTTGACGAGTGAGCTTTTGTCACAGCGAAAGAAATGGGGATATTCGGTCTCAATGGCGGAGAGGTTACCGGGAAAGGTGGCATGACAACGGTCGGCATATAAAATGACAGTGCCAGGTTGTTGTTTGTTGGTGATGAGCATCGTAATGTCGTTCATCGGCACCGAGAAGTATTGATCGCCAATTTGGTACCGAAAGAGACTTGTGTGGTGAAACAGTTCGGCTTCGTAGACGTGGTAGGCTAGGGAGGTATCGGTGATCAGGCGTTGTTTGATTATGCTTCCGCCCTCGTCTTTGAGAATGTAGTCGAACGGGGCGACCCGCCGTTTGAGGGTGAGAAAGGATAACTCATCGTGGGTCGTGATAAAGACAATTTGTGCAAACGGTACCGTCTCGCGAATTTTGATTGCCAGTTTAAGTCCCGCCTGAATATCGGTTCCAATTTCCATATCGAGCAGAAATAGGCCCTGATTAATATGAGGGAGTTGTTGTTCAAAATCGGCCACGGTGGTACTGGCTGTGATTATCTGCATGGCGTAATGGTTGATCATAATGGTATTTTCGACGGTCTGTTTGTAAAATTGAAGTTGAATGGGATCGTCTTCTAAGAGTAAAACGGGAAACAAGTTAGTCCTCCTTGGTGATCACGAGACTCATTTGGAGATTATCGTGATCGAGTGCGGTATTAAAGTAGAGGTTGGGGAGCTGATAGACGAGATCTTGAACGTTGGCTAGGCCAATGCCATGATGGTCACCCTTGGTTGTGGCACCGAGTGTCAGGAGACGCTCAATGTCTAGATCAGCACTGGCCGGATTTTCAACGATGATTTCAATCGAATGGGGATGGTCGATGAAAGCACAAGTGACATGCTGGTGGCTGTCGGTGGCCGTGACGTGTTCAATTGCATTATCGAGCAGAATTCCAAGAATGCGAACGATGGGAACCACATGGTTGGGGATCGTCAGGTGGTGGCCCATGACTTCAATGGTGAGGGTCACACCAGCGTTGCGTGCCCGAAAGTACTTCTGGATTAATAGGCCGCGAACGGGTTCGTTAGTGATTTGGTCAGCGGCCACAATCATCTGGGCATTATTTTGTTGGGTGACAATTGATTGTTGTCGTAACTCTTGGTAGTATGCACGCAACTGCTGGGAGTCATCGCTATTGATCATAGTTTCTAGCGACAGTAGTAAATTATTATAATCGTGCTTGAAGCGTCGAAACTCGGTGTATTGCTGCTCAATACTCGTCATGTAGCCTTCTAGCTGTTGATTTTGATGGCTCATAGCGGTCACCTTTTGGCGCGCCGCGTAGGCGCGCACAAAAATTACCATTTGATAGACGATAAGGATGGTGATCAGTGAGAAGGTGACAATCAGCACACCTTGGATGATGGCGGCAATGGCGAGTAGTTCGCTGATAATGAGGACGGTTTCGAGTGCAACGAAGATCCCTAACGTCATGAAAAAGATTTGTTTTTCAACTTGTAGATCGGTAATGAGTGTCGTGAGTCGGTTGAGAAATTGCCAGTAGTGGCGAACAAGGGTAACTAAGATGAGCGTTACGCCGATTTCAGCTACCGCAATGATGATAATCAGGGGGTGACTGTACTGCATGGCAGTATGAAGGTTGAAGGAGTGGGTGCGGATAAGGAGAATCAGACGACTCAGATAGGTGGCGATGAAGCCAAAATCGATTTGGACCATGCACGCGATAATTAAGGCGGTTACTGGTATGTAGTTCACGGTTTCAAATCGGTGACTCACTAAGCTAAACATGATGGCACCGGCAAGTACTAGCAGCCAAATGGTATCTTGAATGTAGAGACCGGCAGCAGCAATGCCACTAGCAAGGATGATGTCTCGCAAGAGCACGAATCCCCGATAATGACGATTTACCAAACAATAACTTAACCACAGGGTTGTCCACGCCTGCACAAAAATGACCAATAGGGCCTCAGTCCAATCTACAGATAACAACTAATCACCAACATGACACACTCCTCGAATTAAAAGTTTTTACTATCAACTAATATAAAGGGTCCGAGAGGCGATGGCAATGGTAACGAATAATGGGTCGTGGTGAAATTAGATTCGAAGTATCGAATAATCGTCAAGATAACCGATAGTTAAAACGCGTCACCACGGAAAAGTGACACCGTTGTTAAACGGGACTACGTATAGATTGAATACGAATATAAAGCTCGCTCAGAAATCAAAATTTTTGTAGAATTGATTATTAACATACCATTTCATTCATTGGATCAGCTCCTTTTTTCTTCATTGTGCCATATAATTCAAATTGAAAATCTAAAAAAATATTAACGTCCATTAGCTGTCGATTAACGTCAAACGTTAATTGATGAAAAATGGACGTTAATGATTAATCAGGATGTTTGAAGCACTTGGACTATCGGAAAGTCATGTGCTCATCAATTCAGATAAAGAAACGGAAGAAGCAATCAGTGAGGAGAGATAATTAAATTATGATTAACCTAAAAAAATGATGATTCCATGAGGAGTCACCATTTTTTTGTTTAATTATCCACAACAGTAAACCGTTCGCGCGGATGTGTTGGATGTTCGATTTCGTCTAGTACAGCACTGGCGAGATTGCCAGTGGTGACCGTCGATTGCCCCTCGCTGTTGAACATCACTTGATCCTTGCCAAGGTGGTAACTTGTTTTTGGCCCGGGAACAAAGTCACGTTGGGGTGAAATTGCCGTCCAGTTGACGTTATGAATCCACTGGAGGTATTCATATTCGTGAGCTTGTTGTAGTGGTGTGTCCACCCAAGGCTCATTGGCGGCAGCCTTCAAGATTGATGCGAGCAGCGTAGTGCCATCGGCCTGTTTCAAAGAGGCCGCCCCTAGGATGAAGAAGAGACGTGGTTGGGGCTGGTTGCGCGCCATGGTGACTAATTTAGCAGCGAGGTCGAGGTGTTGATAGCCATCTCCACGCGACGCAAATGCGTTGATGACAACGTCTAAATCCTTTAAATCATCCCAAGTCAGCGCAAAAACGTCTTTTGCCAAAATCGTGGTGGCGGCACTAAATTGTTGTTCGGCTTTGGTACGATTGCGAACGATCGCAGTTACCTCATGACCACGAGCCTGTGCTTCTTGAACAAGTGCGCTACCAGTTCGACCGGTAGCACCAATAATCCCAATTTTCATAATCGCGGACCTTCTTTTCTAATTTAATGGGTTGTCATGATTGTATGCTGTTTTGGAAATTTCGCAAAGGAAAATGAATTTTCAAAAGTAAAAGGAGCGTGATTTTAAATCACACTCCAGAAATTTAGCTTATTTAGCGGCTTTTTTAAATGAATCGTGGTTGAAAATTAAGTTTAATACCACGGCGGTGACGCTACCAACGACCACACCATTACTTAGCATAATTTGCCATTCGTTGGACATGTGTTGGAAAATTTGAGGGTAGACGGTTACGCCAAGTCCTAAACCGATTGACATCGAAGCGACTAGCAGGTTACTGTTTTTACTGAAGTCGACCTTCTTCAAGATTTGAACCCCTTGCACACCGACCATCCCAAACATCACGATCATGGCCCCACCTAGTACGGCAGAGGGAATTGTTGTGGCAACGGCAGCGAATTTTGGCAACAGACCTAAAATGATAAGGAAGAAAGCAGCGTAGTAAACTGGTTTGCGGGTCTTAACCCCGGATAGTTTCAGCACACCGACGTTTTGTGAGAAGGTTGAGTATGGGAAGGTGTTGAAGACGCCCCCGAGCATCGCCGCAATTCCTTCAGCCCGGTAACCGCGCTTCAAATCATTGGTTCCCACTTTTTGACCGGTTACATCGCTCAAAGCGAAGAATACACCGGTTGATTCAATCATGGTGGTGAGCGAGACTAGAATCATGGTAATAATGGAAGATGTATTGAAGGTTGGTACTCCAAAGTAAAATAATTGGGGCAGATGGAACCATGATGCTTGTCCCACTGGATCTAGTGAGATGAGACCAAAGGCACTGGCGATAAAGGAACCGGCAACAATCCCAATTAAAATAGCAATGGATTGAATGAAGCCCTTTGCGAAGGCACTGATGAGCAAAATGATCACAATGGTAATCCCACCAACGGCGAGGTTGGAGAAGCTCCCGAACGACTTTGCCGTTAAATCACCGCCCCCAAGGTTTTGAAAGCCCACAGGAACCAGGGTAAAACCAATGATGGTAATGAGGGATCCGGTAACAACGGGAGGAAAGAGGTTTTTAATGCGGGCGAAAAGGCCGGCGATTAAAAAGACGAAGAACCCAGCACAGATAATTGCCCCGTACATATAGGTAATCCCAAGGGTACCCCCAATTGATTCGAGGGGGGCAACCGCTTGAACGGCACAGCCTAATACGACTGGTAACCCAATCCCAGTCAGGGGAGTTGTTCGAAGTTGTAAGAGGGTGGCAATTCCACACATAAAGATATCGGCGGAAACCAAGTAGGTCATCTGAGCGGCGTTAAAGTGTAAGGCTCCCCCGATGAGCAATGGCACCAAAATATCACCAGAATACATGGCGAGCAAGTGTTGAAGTCCTAGGATGGCGGCCTTCCAGTTTGAGGTTTCCTTGGTCTTGGTATCTTTAGCACTAAGAGTAACTGAAGCTTTCAAAATAATCCTCCTATGTGCAATTGTCTGTAGTATAAGGATGCGGAACAAGGTGATTATTCCTCAGAATCTGCCTTGTGCAGTTTAATTAGTCAAATGAAAGAGTAGCGCGATTCAAGCAACTAAAAAAACTCTATCTGCATAGGCAAATAGAGTCATCCTCAATCTGCTTATAGTCCAAAGTTTACGGCTTTGGGTAGAAACTTACCGCCCGTATTGCGGCATTATATAGGCAACTGCGTTTTAATTTGTAACTGAATATTAACACCAGAAAAATACGTAAACAAGAGAAAAATTCAAATAAAGGGATGTAAACGGTGACAAAATTAGAATAAAATGAGGATAGGACCAAACAAGGTGTTGCGAGATGATTCGCATACCGTGTGACGCCCGCAAAGATTCGGTGATCGACCGGGCCGTGGGGCCTGATCGAACATCGGTTTTCGTTTCAACGAAAACAAGGAGGATGATTGAATGACGATCAGTGTTGTGATGGATGATATTACAGATTGCAAGGTAGATGCAATTGTGAACGCGGCCAATACCACGTTACTTGGTGGTGGCGGTGTGGATGGTGCGATTCACGCGGCGGCAGGTCCAGAACTGTTGGCAGCATGCAAAAAATTACATGGCTGTCCGACTGGAGAAGCTAAAATCACCAAGGGGTATCAATTACCAGCTAAGTACGTGATTCACACTCCCGGACCAATTTGGCACGGGGGAACGCGGCATGAGAAGATATTTTTACAGAATTCGTATCGTAACAGCTTGTTGTTAGCTGAAAAAAATGGGTGTGAAACGGTGGCGTTTCCTTCAATCAGTACCGGCGTTTATAATTATCCGATTAAACAGGCTGCACCGTTGGCCCTCAACGAAATTCATCAGTTTATGGAAACTGCTAAGGTCGTCAAAGATGTCACGATGGTGTGTTTCGATGAGCAGACATTCGCTGCTTACCAAGCTGCACTCGCTAATTTAGACGGGGAGTAAACTGGCCCACTTGTTGGTAGTTGGCGATGGCGGCCATGACGGATGACAAGACGATGCCGTATCGCCGTTCGCGTGGTGCGTTGTTGGTATCTAGCAGCGCCCAAAAAGTACCGCGGGTTGCGAGTGCGATGGCGCGGTCTAAGGGTTCGCGATGAAGCAAAAAGCCGGTTAAGAGGGCCGCAAAAACATCCCCACTGCCAAAGAAGTGACCCGCTAAAATAGGCCGGCCGATGAATTGAACGTGATGGTGGTCATCGAGCCAGACGCATCCTTGTTGGTCTGCGAGGGTGATACCAGTAATGATGGCGTGACCGTCCGGCTGAAGTTGTACCTGGAGGGCATCAAGAATCGGGAGTAATGACTGAAGAGTGTCCGTGGCTGTGACCTGATGGCCAGTCAAAAATTCGGCTTCGGTCAGATTAGGCACGATGACCGATGCGGCATGGACGAGCTGGCGCATGTGGTCTGGATAATCGGCTGGTAGGTCGGGATAAAGTGCTCCTTGATCACCCATGACGGGGTCAATCACGACTAGCTGCTCGTTTTGCCGTTGAATAAATTCAGTCAGCTGATCGACAATTTGATTGCGGCCTAGGTAGCCGGTTAAGACACCATGAGTTTGAATTTGTTGGGCTTGCCAATGAGCGAAGGTGGCTGGCAGCCACGTGGTTAAGTCGGCACTAGCGGGTTGGCCAAAGCCCTCGGTTTGGGTTGAAAGAAGACTTGTGGGTAAAATAGCCAGTTGCTGACCGAAGGCGGTTAGCAGCGGGACGGCGACGCCCATCGAAATAGCGCTCACCGCCGAAAGATCCTGCGCAACGAGGACGGGGGATTGAGTTGGTGCAGAAACGCGGGTCATGCGAGAACCTCCTTAGATAATTAAGTGAAAACTGCGATTGAAAGCGTAGAGATTGGAATGAGGTGGCTGGGAAAAAACTCCCAGCCATTTTTGTATCTCTGAATTTTAATAGCCGAAATCGGGAAAAAAAGGCTGACTTCTCCGCTTAGCTACGAAAACCAAACGATTCAAAGTATGAATCATTCGGTTTCCTAGGCTGCCACTGCAACTTATCGCTTTAGCGATTTTAGTTGCGTGGACAACGGAGTATGCTCGAAGTCAGACCGCCTTTTTTTCCACTCTCCTCGTTTTGTGAATACGAATTAATTTAATTGCATAGTAGACCGTCAAGCACCTAAATTTTGAGGGATTTTTTGAGCCGCAGTGCGATTGGCATTCCGATAATTGCGCCGACGAAGCCTTGAAGAAGGTTGGTTGGAATCCCGATTAGACCGGTTGGCACCTTATATAGGATGCTATCGGTAATGAAGTAGCCCGCAACCATGATTATGACCCCCGCAACGAGGGCGATAATTTGAAGTTTGCGGCTTTTATTATAACCTAACCACCCAAAGATGAGGCCCTCGAACCCGTGAACGATGAGTGAAAAGAACATGTATTGTGCGTAGCCGGAAATTAAGTCCAGTAAGAATCCGGTCAAACCGCCCACAATGAGTCCATCTCGTTTCCCGTACAAGAAGGCCGCAATGATGATACCGGCGTCACACAAGTTGATGTTACCGTGAGTCATTGGAATTGGAATAATAAAGACGCGCGCGATGACGACGGTGACTGCCACAAGCATTGCCGGAATGATGACGCGCTTAACAGAATAACTAGATGCCATAATTGTCTCCCCATTTCTCTCTCTAGATAGTAACTATACTGACCATTATAACCGCAATTAGCAACGAGTAAACGAATAAAATTAGAATTAGATTAAATTATTAGAAGCGGGACCACCGTGAGTTATCAAAAGCGCCATTTTGACGATGATGATCCCATTTTCTTTAGCAATTCAGATAAAAGTTTGTCAAATTGTGAATGGCCCTATCCAGTGGGGGAGTAAATGTAGTAGGATGTTAGAGGAATTAACGGGGGAGGAAAGAAAAATGAACAAATATCGTTTGCAAGTCACCGTGTTTGTTTTGGTGGCTTTTATGTTGGGATGTAATGAATTCATGGTTGTGGGGGTCTTGTCAGACATTGCCCGCCAGTTTTCAGTTTCAATCGCCACGGTGGGTTACCTCGTCACCGTCTTTGCAACGGTATATGCGGTCAGCACGCCATTTATCACGGTGTACACCAGTCAATACAACCGTTTTAAAACGCTGATGGTGCTTATGGCGGTTTTCCTAATTGGAAATACGTTCAGTGGTTTTGCCCCGAATTACCTGTCGCTCATCGTTTCACGGGTGATCACCGCGTCGGTATCGGGGGCGATTATTTCCCTGATCATGACGTTTGCAAGTACGATTGCTCCACGCAATAAGCGGGCCGGATTAGTCTCATGGATTTACTCGGGCTTCAGCATCGCGTCGGTTATTGGGGTGCCGATTGGAACCACTATTAGTACAAGCTACGGCTGGCGTTACACCTTTATCATTATTTCGGTCGTGTCGATCATCACCTATGCGCTGCTGTTTTGGCTACTGCCACACACGGTGCCACAGGTCAAAAGTACGATGATCAAGCAATTGACCCTGATGAAGGATAGCCGGATTTACGTCAGTGTCGTGCTCGTGTTATTATCAGCCGCCACCCTGTACTCGTACTATACTTACATTCGGCCGTTATTGACCGATAGTCTGGGATTTGGTATTCATAACCTGAACTGGCTATTGTTCTTGATCGGTATCATGAATATTGTGGGTAATCAGTTGTCCGGTCGGCTGGCGGATCACCAGGGACTCAAAGCGATCCCACTGATCTATATCAGTGTGGCAATCTTACTCTTTGTTTTCCCATTTACGTTGACGCTCAAATGGCTTGGTTTGATCATTTTGATGGTGCTGTCGACGATGAACACGCTCCTGAGCGCGCCACTGCAAATCCACTTTTTGTCGGTGGCCGAACGGGACTACCCACAGTCGCTGGTTCTTGCCTCGTCACTCAGTTCGATTTTCTTTAACTTTGGAATTTCGCTGGGATCGGCCACGGCTTCTGCCTCGGTCGACTTCACCGGTGTCGGTAAGTTGGCGTATATTTCAGCAATGTATGCGTTAGGAACGCTGGCGTTTGCGCTGTTGCTTAATTTGGTGATTAAACGTCACATGGCAAGGGGGACTTCTCATGAATAAATTTAGGTTGCAATCGATTGTGTTCGTATTGACCGCCTTTATGCTGGGATGCAACGAGTTTATCATGATCGGGATTATTTCCGATATCGCACACCAGTTTAACGTGTCAATTGCGGTGGTCGGCTACCTAGTGACCATCTTCGCGACGGTCTATGCGATTAGCACACCGTTGATCACGATTTTTACGAACCGGTTTAACCGGTTTAAAACGTTAATGGTACTGATGCTGGTTTTCCTGATTGGCAATACAGCGACGGCACTGGCCCCCAACTACTTTATGTTGGTTGTTGCGCGGATGGTAACGGCGGCCGTGGCGGGATCGATCATTTCGTTGATCATGACCTTTGCCAGTAGTGTCGCCCCCATGGATAAGCGGCCGGCGCTGATCTCATGGATTTTTTCCGGTTTCAGCATTGCCTCTGTCTTTGGGGTTCCGATTGGCACGGCGATCAGTACCGCGTACGGGTGGCGCAACGCGTTTTTAATTGTTAGCGTGATTAGTGTGCTCACCCTCGGACTACTATTCTGGCTACTGCCCCGGCAAATTAAGCAGGTGACTAGCTCGCTAGGTAAGCAATTGTCACTGATGAAGGACCTACGGGTGTACGACGGGGTGGTGCTGGTACTGTTCGGCGCCGCTGCGATGTATGGGTATTACACCTATATTCGGCCGCTTTTAACGACTGAACTGGGCTTCAGCTTGTCCTCACTCAATTGGTTACTGTTTTTACTGGGCTTGATGAGTATTTTCAGCAACCAGCTATCTGGTCAACTGGCCTCACATGGTGGGCTGGTACACATGCCTAAGGTGTATATTTTGGAAATTGCATTACTGTTTATCCTACCGCTTACGCTACATCTGGCTATTTTCGGCCTCGTGGTATTACTCGTGTTGAGTTTGATTACCTCGGTCCTCAATTCACCGATTCAACTGCACTTCTTAAACGTGGCAGAGCAAGATTACCCGCAATCGATCGTATTGGCGTCGTCGCTGAACTCGATCTTCTTCAATTTTGGTATTTCACTGGGGTCCGCGACATCATCAACGATGGTCGATGTGGCCGGCGTGCACAATATCAGTTTCGGGGCGGGCGTCTTTGCCTTGATTGCACTCGTAATGGTGGTGCTGCTGAATCGGGCAATTAAACGGTATCAACAGGCTAGTCGGAGTCACGACGTTGAATTTTAAGCTACTAAAAAAACATGACTAGTTACCTAAACCGGATTAAGTTACGGTGGGTGACGGGTCATGTTTTTTTGGTCATATTGGTGAAATAAGGTGGTATCCAGCCGATTGCCCGAATCAACCTGTTGCTGGATCAAGGAGTGCCGACAATGCTGAGCGGATAGATTTCTTTGAGCAAATACACAAGAACCTCGATTTTGTGGTGACTGAACACGCAAAGGTAAAGCCGTGATCACGAATAAGTGAAAAAAGTTTGAACAAGTGAATTAATTGAATTGTTGTACAAACCATTGTACAATGATGATGAAATCAATTAATTTTTGGAGGGATGCGTGATGGATGCAGTTTCATACAGTGGTTTTCGCAAAAATCTGAAAAACTATATGCAGCAAGTCAATGAAGACGCTGAAGCATTGATGGTTACAAGTCAAAGTACGCAAGAAGATATTGTGGTCATGAGTAAGCGTGATTATGATGCGATGCAGGAAACCTTACGAATTTTGTCGAATCGGCCGTTGATGGAAAAAATTCGGCGAGGCGAAGAACAATATCATCACAATCAGACCCACCAACATCCATTGTTAGATGATGATGGTGATCCGGATGATTAAGGCATGGACTGATGATGCATGGAACGATTATTTATATTGGTATGAGCAGGGCAATCGGGCGACGGTCAAAAAAATTAATCGGTTAATTAAAGATATTGATCGTCATCCATTTGAAGGAATTGGGAAACCAGAACCGCTAAAGCACGAGTTACAGGGAAAATGGTCACGTCGAATTACACAAGAAGATCGATTAATTTACGAAATTGATTCGCAAGAAGAGACTGTCGTGATATATTCGGCCAAGGATCATTATTGAGAAGACCTTAAAAGGCGCCTCTTTCACCCAGACAGGGAGTGAAGGAGGCGCCTTTTAAATGAGTGCTTAGATTGATGAATGTTGTAAACCGCTAGTGTGCTTGCTAGTAGTGCTTAGCTTTGCGGCGTATTCAGTTTCTTCCGCGATCACCTTGGCACGGATCTTCTTGTTGTACCATGGTGAAACGGTGAAGGCCAGGACGTCGTTGATCAAGTAAACGGAACTGTTGATAAACATGGCTAACGTGGCCGAACCTTGACGGAATGAGATGAACCAGAGAACCATTTGGGCAACACCGGAGGCAACCCACCAAATGTATTGGTTGTTGAACCGCATGAAGCAAATGACACCGGCTGTTAAGCAGATTGCAAAGCTGATAGCGTCTACCCAAGGACGAGGATCATCAGTGAAGGCCCCGATCAGGTAACCAGAAACAACGTACACGATGGCAGTTGAGACCAGCGCGATGACCCATGTTTTACCAGTAAACTTCCGAATCTTTGAGGCCATGTTGACGTTCCAACTGGCACTTAATAAGACAGGGATGTCCAAAGTAACAACGTATGCCAGTTGTTCACCAATTGAAAGGTAGTTCTTAGCAGCGAATCCGGTAATGATAAAGCAGATAGCTGACAAAATTCCTAACCAACCATTGATTGACTTGGCAGCGTTAATGGCGAGAACACATAAAACACCTAACGTGGTTCCAATAAATGTTATAATCGTTAAAGGTGTGATCTTGGTGCTGACCAATGTCATGATTTGGCACCCAAGACTAAAGTAGAATAAATAGTAGTTTTGTTGTGGCCAACCTTTTAGTTGGTGGCCCAAAAATTTGAAATAATTAACCATAAGTGCAACTCCCTCAACGTTATTAACCACAATATATGGTGTATGTAGTGGCTTTTATTTTATAATGACACAACATGTTGTGTTTACTAATTAGCAACGTTTTCTAGTATAACACGTTATATAAAACCTTCAATGCCAATATTTTTCAATAATCATTCGATAAGGCCGATGAGACGTTGCTACAATAATGAATTTAAGGGAATAAAAAAATTTCTTATTAGCATATTTTGGTAATATTGGTGATTGTTTACTGATCTACTGAACAAAACACTTGAAAGTGTTAACTAGATGATTGCTGTGCGGATTCGGGTACGGACACCCCCGGATGGTGAGAAAGCAACGTGACAATGGAGGAGGAGAAAAGGTGGCAGAAAAAGAACAGTACTGTCCAAATTGTGGGACGAAGTTAACGGGGCACCCCAAATTTTGCCCAAAATGTGGGCTGCAACTGACTCAAAACCAGGATGATGCGGTATCCGGGGAATCGATGGGGACGACGAATCAGGCACCAACCCCGAAACGACCGCACAATAAAAAGAAGCGCGTGATCATCGTGATCTTACTTGCGCTGGTCATTATATTAGTCATTGTGGGTGGGTATCTCATTAAGAAGACGGTTTCCGAGACTAGTGTCGATTCGGACCAGTCGGCACAGTCTAGCCAGTCGGCGACGTATCAGAGTTCTCGTTCACAGCACAGTAGCGCCTCAAGTAGCAGTCAGCAGGAACAGGCTAGTGTTGCCAGCAGTGACTCAATAACTGGCGACGATCAGCTTGTTAAAGCAACGATGACGCCGAATCAAACAGCGGCCGCAATTGCGGTTTACGCGGATCGAGTCAGCATTTGGCCAGCTATCAGTAGTGACGGCATGGCCAGTCATTTGAACGTTGCGATTGAAACGAACAATTTCGATCTTTCATATGAAGGGCAGGATAACGTGCGCTACGACGTTCAAGCAGGTGACAATGGCACCTCGCCAATGCTGTGCTATACGTTGAAGAACGGGACCGTTGCGCTGTACACGGTTTACGGGGATGAAGAGGGTGAAATCTCACCAATGAGTACGACCACCCTCACACAAATTGTGGACTACCTTAACAGCGAAAACGAAGCACAGTCAGTGGAAAACCTCGCGCAAAAAGTAGTGATCAGTGATCAACGTTAGACGGTTACCCGAATAATTTTAACATCATAACGGTCATCGGGAGCGACCACCGTTACGGTCTGACCGCTGGTGTGATTAACCAAAACCCGGCCCAGGGGGGAATCAAAGGATAATTTTTGGTGTTGGATGTCAGCTTCCTGTTTACCAACGATCGTATAAGTTTCTTGAAAGTGATCATCGAGAAACTCGATGGTGACTTGTTTACCAATTTCAATGATCTGATTATCACTTGGTTGAACGATTTGGGCGTATTGGAGTTGCTTATTGAGAAACCGTAACCGGCCCTCTAGTCGACGAAGATCCCGTTTGGCGGCACTATACTCCGCGTTTTCAGAGAGGTCACCAAGTGCGCGGGCCTCCTGTAGCTGTTTGATTTTGGCCGGCCGATCGGCCTTCAGAGCTTCGATTTCCGTTTCGATTTCTTGGTAGCCGGTCGCGGTCATTTTATTAAAATAGGGTTGCATCAAATTACCTCGAATTTATAGTGGCGGATTAACCGCCGTTATTTCACAGGTTGATTATAGGCCAGAATGTGAGTAATAGAAACCATCTGCGATTGCGGATGGTTTTTTTTTGAGTTGACAATTGTAAACCACAGGTGTAGATTAGATTTATCAATTACATTTGTAAACGGAGGCGCACGGATGGCAACGACAGAAACACAGACCAAAATTGGTGAAATTACACCATCTGAATGGGAATTAATGCGGATTGTTTGGACGAAGCAAACGATTTATAGTCGGGAACTAATTGAATTACTGCAACAAAAACGGGAATGGTCCGAATCCACGATCAAGACGCTGTTACGCCGGTTGGTCAAAAAGGGATTACTCACCACTGAAAAAGAAGATCGCCGGTTTAAATACACCGCGTTGGTCTCCGAAGCAGACGCGATGAATGAAACGACACAACAGCTCTTTGACCATTTATGTGCGATGAAGCAGGGAGCTACTTTGTACCACCTGATTGACCACCTCACACTGAGTCAGGCAGACATTAAGCAGCTACAACAGTTATTAGCAACCAAATTAACGACTGCGCCAGCTCAGGTGGCCTGCGACTGTTTACCGGATGAGTGTCACTGTGATTAACGGAAAGAAGGCTGAAAATGGCTGCACAACAATATAAAATTACCGGAATGGTGTGTGCGAGCTGCGCCCAGACCATCGAGCGGGCCGTCAGCCAGTTACCCGGTGTTAATGAAGCAAACGTCAATTTAGCGGCCGAACGCATGCAAGTTCAGTTTAGTGATCAAGCATTAAGCCCAGCCCAAATTATCCAAGCTGTTGTTCACGCGGGATACGGTGCGGAACTGGCCCAGGAATTGACGCAGGAAAGTGCGCAAAGAGAACGTCAAGTCAAGCACCACGCGCTCCAGCATCAGCGTAACGTGGTGGTGACAACACTGATCATTGCAGCGGTGCTCATGTACGTGGCGATGGCGGGAGATCTACACTTACCCACGTTACCATGGCTGAATCACATGCAGTTTCCGGTGACGACAGCGGTGGTCGAACTGCTCTTGGTACTGCCCATTTTATGGTTGGGACGCGATTACCTACTCGCTGGCGGTAAGGCCCTGGTCAGGTGGCATCCCAATATGGATTCGTTAGTACTTGTAGGGACTGGGACCGCATTTGTGGATAGTTTGGTTAATTTAGGCCTCATGATGGCGACCGGTCGGCCACAAGCACTGTACTTTGAAGCGAGTGGAATGATTTTAGCGTTGATCATGCTCGGTAAGTACTTCGAAGCATTGTCGAAACAAAAAACAACGGCGTCACTGACGTCACTACTGACACTAATCCCCCAAACGGCGTCCCAACTCATGCCCGACGGTTCGGTACGTGAAGTGGCAGTGAAGACGCTACAAGTTGGCGACCGGGTACTTGTCAAATCGGGTCAGACAATTCCGGTGGACGGTCAAGTACTGACGGGCCAGACGACGGTTGACGAATCGATGTTAACCGGTGAAAGCATGCCGATTACAAAACTGGCTGGTGACCCCGTGGTGGGAGGCAGCCTGAATAAAAACGGACAGATTACGTATGAAGCAACGCACGTTGGGAGCGATACGGCACTGGCCCACATTGTTAAATTGGTGACGGATGCTCAGGGGTCGAAGGCCCCGATTGCTAAGCTCGCCGATCGCGTGTCGGGCGTCTTTGTGCCGGTGATCATGGCGATTGCGGTGGTTGGCGCCCTCGCGTGGTTACTGAGTGGTCAGTCATTAGCCTTCTCGTTAACGATCTTTGTATCCGTACTGGTGATCGCATGTCCCTGTGCATTGGGGTTGGCGACACCAACCGCCATTATGGTGGGCACTGGTAAGGGTGCGCAAAATGGAATCCTATTTAAGAATAGTACGGCGCTGGAACAGCTTGCTCAGGTGAAAACGGTGGTGCTCGATAAAACCGGTACGATCACGAAGGGCACGCCAGAGGTCACGACCGTTTTGTTGCAACCCGGTGCGTCACAAAAACGGGTCTTGCAACTGGCAGCCAGTTTGGAGTATTATTCAGATCATCCGTTGGCAACGGCGGTGATCGAAGCCAACGAGGCCCAACGCGTACCGGTGGACGACTTTACGACACATCCCGGATTAGGGGTGACCGGTCAAGTAGACGGCCAGTTAGTATTGGTGGGCAATGCCCAGCTGATGGCGCAATCCCAACTCGATACAAGTGGCTTAGCAGTCAGTCAGCTTACTGATCAAGGGAATGCGGTCATTTACGTGGCTTACGCGCAACAAGTGCTGGGTGTGATTGGCGTCATGGATCCCGTTAAGGATGATAGCCGACAAGCGGTGGCCCAGTTGCAGCAGCAAGGCTTAAAAGTGGTGATGCTGACGGGCGATAACGCACAGACGGCACGGACCATTGCGCGGCAGGTTGGGATTACTGATGTAATTAGTGATGTTTTACCAGATGGCAAGGCCCAGGCTATTGCCCAGTTGCAACAACAGCAGGCAGTCGCGATGGTGGGGGATGGCATTAATGATGCACCGGCCCTCGTGCAGGCCCAAGTCGGGGTTGCGATTGGCAATGGGACGGATGTTGCGGTTGATTGTGCGGATGTGATTTTGATGAATTCGGATCTGAGTTCGTTGGTAACCGCGCGACGGCTCAGCCAACAAACGATGACCAATATTAAGGAAAATCTATTTTGGGCCTTTTTCTACAACGTACTGGGCATTCCCGTGGCACTCGGAGCGCTATATCTTTTTGGCGGGCCGCTCCTCAATCCAATGATTGCGGCGGCTGCAATGGGCTTTAGCTCTGTAACGGTGGTGCTCAATGCGTTGCGATTGAACCGGTTCAAAGAAAGAACAAACAGAAAGGATGAAGTTAAGATGAAACAAGTAGCAGTTGAAGGCATGATGTGCGATGGTTGTGCACAAACAGTAACAGAGAAATTAAGTACGGTGGTTAGCGACGTCAACGTTGATTTGGCGGGGAAACGTGCCACGTTTAATGGGGATGCGACGCTTGAACAGCTCAACGCAACCTTGGCAGAGACACCCTATTCAGTGAAGGCTAACTAATGGTCGAGACAATTAATGTGACCGAACTCGCAGATTTGTTGCACCATGATATCCAGCTGATTGACGTGCGGGAGCCGTTTGAATTCAATGCGGCTCACATCGATGGTGCGGTTAACCTACCGCTCGGGGATTTGGCACAGTGGCAAACGACGCTCGATCGTGAGACGACCTACTACGTCATTTGCCGTTCGGGCCGGCGCTCGCAGTTAGCATGTGAGCAGTTACGTGAGGCCCATTTTCAAGCCGTGAACGTCGCCGGCGGCATGATTGCATGGCACGATCAAGGTGTTGATCTACATCACGCTTCCTAATAGCGAATAATTTAAAATTGAGCACATAACAAAACCGTTCCTCATCATACGCAATCCGTTACGATATGATGAGGGACGGTTTTGTTTATCGTTGTGAAAGAAAGGGTAAAACACGTGAGGCCGATTTGGTTTTCCGTGTCCGCAAACCGGCCAGGGTTAATGATGGGTTATTTAGGTTGGTAGTGAAATGACTTGAATTGGGCTTTGGCACGGTTATATTGTCCCATGTCGATGGTATCGAGGGCAATGAAGTTTCCCGTGAAGCCACCGGAGAGAAAGTCGAGGGCCACATTGTCTAAAACGGTTATCTGCTGCTCACCATCGGTAAAGGCCAGCGTACCAGTTAAGCCGTTGACCGTCACTTGCAGGGTAATATCTTGGCTATGGATGGCAATGGGGTCGGTGACAATCTGAAAATCGCCCTTTTGTGCCTGTAAGACGGTGATACAACGCCCTAATTGCTCGTCATGGGTAACGGCTAAGAAGAGATAGTTATCGATATCGAGGTACAGGGCCATCCCGGCCAGCTGCATATACGTGGTGGGGTTAAATGCGACGGTTGTCGTGGCCGTGAAGTTAAAATCAGTTTGCCGTGTTGCAACCAGGTGCTGATCAAACTCGGACTGCAGTGACTGACCACCGGCAATTTCAAGACCGGTCCCCGTAAATTGAAGCCAGTCAGCAGTCGGCATCTTGCGAAGCGTGTTCCAGCGCTCAAAGTTGAGCTCGGGGCCACCAAAATCATTATCAAAGGCGTGTTGAATCGGTATGACGGGTGTGTCAACTGGGACTTCGTAGTAGTCCGCCGGTTGGTTAGTCTGGTTACTCAGTCGAAGCCAATCGTCAGTGGTCCAAGTCACATTCTGAATTGCGGTTTCACGTCCAAGCAGCGTCACATCATCGCGTAGTGGTCGGGTGGTCAAATGCGCCATGTACCAGTTGTCATCGTCATCGTGCACGATGCTGGCGTGACCGGAACATTGAAGGGTCAATGTTGGGTCGTCCTTAGACGTCAACATTGGGGTTTGGGGATCCACTTCATAAGGACCGGTGATCGCCTTGGATCGGGCCACAGTCACGCGATGGCCGGCTTCGGTGCCACCTTCGGCCGTTAACAGATAGTAGTAGCCGTTATGCCGGTAAATTTCTGGTGCTTCGGTCTTTTGGGCCGCTGTTCCATTAAATAGAATTTGAGGGGTGCCCAGTAAATCAAGGGTTTGTGCGTCGAGTTCCTGCATCAGGATCCCGGCTGATTTATTGTGCGTTTTTAACCGGTAGTCCCAGTATTCGTTGAGGAAGTAAACGCGTCCGTCGTCATCAAAGAAGATTGAGGGATCAAAACCGGAACTGTTGATGTACTTGGGCGTACTCCAAGGGCCGTTAATACTATCAGCGGTGATGATGTAGTTATTGACATCCTTGTAGGGAACCCGAGTGCTTTTCACATCGGTGTAAATGACGTAGTACTTACCGTCATGATAGGCCGCGTAAGGTGCCCAGATGGAGCATCCCCGGGTATTTCCGGTGAGGTCGATATCGGTGAGAATTGATGTTTCGTAGCGCCAATTAACTAAATCGTCTGATTGATAAACCCGAATTCCGGGCATGAATTCAAACGTGGAGACGAGAATATAATAGGAATCTTTTCCTCTAAACAAGCATGGATCGGGGTTGAACCCTTGGAGCGTTGGGTTAGCAACTTTTACCATGAAATCACTCTTTTCGTTTACAAAATATTGCATTAGTTTTCGGAATCTAATTCCTTTGCGTTGCGGGCTTGGAGGTCGGCAGAAATCTTAGCGTAGGTTTCCTTGTCCAAGTTGTAGAACTTCATTGAGAAGATCGCGATGAAGTAGATGATGATTGGTAAGATGGTAGTGGCCATGACGATACCGTGAATGGCACCAGCACTTTGATGTTGAGCAGTGGCAACGTAACCCGTCATGGAGAGTACTAGGCCGGGTAACATCCCACCAAGCGCGTTCCCACACTTGAACACGAAGCCGATAATGGCATAAATCATACCACCCATCCGTTTATTGGTCTTCCATTCACCATATTCAACGGTTTCAGGAATGAGTGCCCACATGTAGGCACTGATCATCCCATTCCCAACGGAGGCAATTCCCCGAGAAATGAAGATGAGGGCGATCCATTCTGGCCGGCAGAAGAACAAACCGGCCATCCCGATGATATCGGCAGAAACGGACAAAATGATCAATTGGAACTTCGATAGCTTTTTGGCAAGCCATGGAATGAAGGGGATGAAGGCCAGAGCAGGCAGCGTTCCGGCAAGTGAATACCATTTAACCAAGTCGGCACGGCCCACATAGTAGGTCACGTAGTAGATCCCGGTAGAACTGACAACGGATTTAACGCCGTAGATAACAAAGAAGAAAATACAAAGGACAACCAATGGCCGGTTCACGTGGAACTGGTGGAAGACGTCTTTAACAGAGATCTTCAAATGCTTGGCGGGGGTCTTCACCCGTTCGTGGGTGGTCCCAAAACAGATTAGTAACAAGACACCACCGATTGTGCCCATAATGACCATTGTTAATTGCCATGCCCGTGATAGTCCCACGGATTTAGTCATAGCATCGGCGAGGAATGGTACGCCGAAGGCAACGATAACTTGACCAACGTTGGCTAAGAAAGTCCGGAACGTTGTCAAACTAACAGATTCTTGCTGGTCGTTTGTCATGGCGGCCGTTAAGGCACCATAAGGCACATTGACGAATGTATAACAAACGGAAAGTAAGATGTAAGTCGCGTAAGCGTAAATTAACTTTGTGGCGCCCTGAAATGATGGACTTGAGAAACAAAGAATGGCTAACACGGCAAACGGAATGGCACCGTACAGTAGGAACGGCCGGTAACGACCGAACTTGGTGTTAGTATGATCGATGATGAATCCCATGATTGGGTCCGAGAATGCATCAACAAAACGAACAATAAGAAACATTAACGCTGCAGCTGCAGCACTAATACCAAAAACATTGGTATAGAAAAATAGCAGATAACTAGAGATACTTGCATAGACCAGGTTACAGGCCATATCACCGAGCCCAAACCCGACTTTTTCGCCGACTGAGATTTGACCAATTGGGCGAATCTTCTTAGAACTAGCGTCCATGTGACGACTCCTCCTTGTGAGTTGAAACAACATGATTGATAGAACAAACGACAAAAGCGCTTTCAATTATTAGCAAAAAAATATCCCCATTGCAATGGTTAAGAGATATCAAAACAGGTTAACAAGAAATGTTAACGTTAACATGTTTTTGACAATCACACAGTAACATATCAAAAAATAAAACACAAGAACAAGTTTATAAGCTGATACAGTGGATTGGTAAGCGATTACAGTAATGACGCTGTTTTGACGAGCTAAGAAAATAAATTAAAGTGTTAACGTTAACATTTTACGTAAAAACGTAAATTAGTGTTGAACCGGAGTGCGATGAAAATTGCTGTCAAAAAACCACCCTCAAAATTGCGACATTGCAATTAAGGGTGGTTTTGCTTTTTTATCGTGATTAAGTTGGAAACTTATCCGTTAGTTTTGTTGACCAATTGATTCACGGATCACTAGTGCTGGCGTCATGACCATCGATAGTCGTTCTTGATGGGGATTATCAATGATTGAAATTAACCGTTTGATACCGGCGCTGGCCATTTCTTGAATCGGGTTATTGATAGTGGTGAGGGAAGGCGTGCTCAAGCGGGCATAGGCCACGTTATCAAATCCCATGATGGAAATGTCATCCGGGACCTTGACGCCCCGTTCGTAACACGCCCGCATGGCGCCTAGCGCCATGTCATCATTGGCACAGATAACGCAGGTGGGGCGGGTTGCTGCGGGGAGTTGCAAAATTTCGGCCATCAATTTTTTACCAGCTGCTGGACTGAAGTCTCCCACTTTAACGGCGTCGTCAACGAGCACCAAATGATTGGCAGCACAGCCGATCTCAATGCCCCGGCGCCGCGCAATGGTGGCTTCAAATTCGGGCCGTCCTTCAATAAACCCAATTCGTTGGTGGCCCTGGTCGGCAATATAATTGACTGCATCCAAGATGGCCCGCTCGTCATCGGGGTAGATGTTATCAATTTCGGGATTATCCATTTTTCGCAAGACGACGACCATTGGAATATGGTTCGTTTTCATTTTATAGATGAACTGGTTGTCGGCCGCCGATTGACTGACCACCAAAATTCCGTCGAATCGGTTTTTAACCTTTTGCTCGATGTTATCAATTCGATCGATGCCTTCAACGGATAGGAGGTAGTTGTCGGGAAGGGCATCATGGATGTTACTTAAAATATCGGACAAATAGGTAGACATATTGGTGTGAATACTAGAAAGAAAGACGCCAATTACAAATTTTTTGTTGGTGACTAGTCCCCGGGCGCTGATGTTCGGAGCATAGCCAATGTCGTTGGCGATTTTAAATATTTTCTGACGGGTATCTTCCTTAATGACCGCCTTCGGATTGAAAGCTCGTGAAACGGTCGTCATGGAAACCCCCGCTAATTTTGCTACTTCTCTAATAGTGACCACAGTTGAACCTCCCGGCCATGCGCGGCGTCATGGATTTGTTTATCCCTTTAAGTTTATCATATTTCATCAGATCCGCGGTATCTTAAGGATGAAACGAAAATTAACAAAAAAGTTGCTTAGTTAAAAAATAGTAAAAAAAGAAATGTTACCGGTCACATTATGACGCTAAAAAAGCGCCTAATATCGCCGATTGTACCGGTTTACCAAAAATGACAGCTCACTTAGCGTGTTGCTGATTTTACTAAAAAATCGCCGGTTTGGATACCAAACAGCGAAAAAAACAAGTTGACAAAAGCTGGATATGGTCTACAATGTAACCGTTAACAAAAATAATTCATTGCCAATAAACCGAAGCGCTTCGTGTGACATATTATTCTTGTTAAATCGTTGGTTTGTTTTGGTGTTTAGAGTTTATATTTTTTTTGAACGAAATGTTACCGTGTGCATTTTGTGAAAAAAGGGAGTGAAATTAATTATGAGTGACAATCCAAGTACAGGGCATCACCGCGAACCGTCACTGGCTCAAAAGATGACCGATTCTAACTATAGCAAACAGATTCCGGTAAGCCAAAAGATCGCTTATGGGTTTGGTGACTTTGGTAACGGCTTCATGTTTGACTTAGGACAAGCATACTTGACTAAGTTCTGGACCGATGCTGCTGGTATCGGCGCCGGTGTCGTTGCTGGGATCTTTGCTTTCACAAAGATTTTTGATGCATTTATGGATCCAATTGCTGGATCATTAATTGATAACCGGACAAATATTGGTAAGCAAGGTAAGTTCCGTCCGGTTATGATGCTCTCAGCTATTATTTTAGGAATTATGACCGTTGTAACCTTTACCATGCCGATGGGCTTATCCAGCGGCGGCCGAATCATTTACGCATATGCTGCATACATGATTTGGGGCTTAGTTTATTCATTTACCAATGATCCTTATGGGTCACTTGCTTCGGTTATGTCACGTAACCCGCAAGATCGTAGTTTCATGGCGACATCCCGTCAAATTGGTTCCGTTGGGGCTCAATTCATCGCCGGTGTTGCATTTATTCCTCTGATGGAATTGCTTGGTGGTGGTATGGGTTCTGCAAACGAACGCCATGGTTACTTCTGGGCAGCTGCAATCTTTGCCGCCGTTGGTGTTTTGATGTTCCTCGTTTGTTTCTTAGGAACAAAGGAAAACGTTAAGATTGACCGTAAAAAGGCAAGCAAGAGTGCTTCTGGTAGTGCCGCAAAAGACTACTTAAAGGTTGTCTTTACGAACGGTCCTCTGTTTACCATTATCTTGATGACATTGTTTACGATTTCAGCAATGAACACCAACAACACAATGATGGTTTACTTCGCGCAATACAACTTAGGTAACATTAACTATCAACCATTGGTTAACTCAATCATGATGGGTGTTTCGATCATTGCGATCTTCTCAATCCCATTCTTGACAAAGCTCTTCGGTAAGAAGAAGACCACGGTTGTCTGCTTGGTCATTAGTGGACTTGCAAGTCTTTTGAACTTTGTAATGCCTACTAACCCAACGACGTTTATTGTTCTGGTTACAATTGGTTATGCTGCAATGTGTATTCCTAATGGGATTACATGGGCCTTCGTTTCTGACGTTATTGACTACGGGGAATGGCATACTGGGATGCGTAAAGAAGCAATTACGTATGCTGCCTTCAACTTCTCACGTAAGATCGCGCAATCATTAGCTGCTATCGTCAGTGCTGGTATTCTTGCCATCACTGGTTATGTTGCAAATGCTCACCAAACTTCAAGCACTTTGCTTGGTATCAAGGGTGCGATGACGCTTTATCCTGGCGCATGTATGATTATTGCCGCTATCGTTATCGGATTACTTTACAAGTTGAACGACGAACACTTCGAAAGAATTGCGACTGACTTGGATGCCGGCAAGTGGGAAAAAGGAACCATCGGTGATCAAGACGAAAAATAATCGTAAGTAACGATTAAAAAAATTTATGGAGGTAATTTAATGAGTACAAGTAAGTATATTGATGACGCACAAGAGATTTTAGCCGCAAATGGTGATTATTCTAACCTGAGCGACAAGGATGTATACGTTCCATCAATTCAAGTTGACCGTACAAATGTTTACTTCATTTCACATGCTAATGACGACAAGCATTTGGTTGTTTATGAAACAGGAAGCACCACTGGTGACTTCGATGCTGTTGAATCAGCAGAAGTTGGCGAAGGAACTGGCAAGAAGTTGCTGGTTACTGAATTAACTAAGGTTAACAACGATGCGTTGAGCAAACGCTTCCCATGGTTAAAGCCAATTTCACGTCACGGCTACAAGTACACATTCGGTCTTGGTGATCGTTTAGGCAACGCCTCAAACGCCCATCTCCGTTTATTCAAGGGCCGTGGAATCTTCCCTATCCTGGGCCAACAATCAATTCGTGAATTACTATTGACAGACCGCACTGAATTAGATGTTGTGCAATCAGCTGCTTGGGCCATCTTCGAAGAAGGCTGGACTGAAGGCTGGGGCGCCGATGGTGACCACGTTAAGGAACCTTACGAAGTTGAATATGCCGTTGAAAGTGGCTGCACAATGATCACTTTGGATGCAACGAAGAAGATTCACAACGAAATCGCTGATCTTACTGATGAAGAATTGGATGCTAAGTTCAATGCTTTGGATGATGACTATGTGAAGTACTTTACCGACACATACCTTGACAAGACCTTTGATCTTGGCGACGGTGCCGAAGTACACTTCACGAAGAAGGATATGGAACAATCAGTATTAATCTTCTTCGATGCCGTTCTCTATGGCGAATATATCTATCACCGCTTCATCGAACCAAACAGTTTGGACTTTGAAATCTCAATGGATGAAACCATTGTGCCAACAACGCCAGCTAACCACTACTTCTTCGGTAACGAATTGAATGTTCGTGGCATTACTCCAGAAACATTGGCACCTAAGTTCTATGGTGAATTCCAAAAAGCCATTGATTACATTGGTGACTTGGACCGCTTCGAACGTGAATACAAGATTCACCAAGCTATTTCTAAGCACTTTGGCTACCGTGTAAGTATTCACTCAGGTTCTGACAAGCTGTCAGTATACCCAATCGTGCACAAGTTGGACGACGGTACTGGCTGGCACGTTAAGACGGCCGGGACTAACTGGCTCGAAGCAATGCGTGTGATCGCTAAGGTTGATCCTGAATTGATGAAGGAAATGTACTCATATGCCTACAACAACCTTCAGGATGTTAAACCATTCTACGTCTTCACTGCTGACAAGGACAACTCACCTAAGCCAGAAACCATCACCGATGATAACGTAATGTCATTGTTAACCGATGACAACCCACGTCAAATCATTCACACGATGTATGGGAACCTGTTGACATACCAAGAAAGCTTCCGTTATGTCTTCCGTGATCGTTTCTTCGATACTTTGAAGAAGCACCAAGATCAATACGATGACTACTTGAACCGTCACATCGCAGAACACATTGACTTATTACAAGGCAAGTCTGCATCTCGTGATGAAGTACGGGCTAAGTACGAACCAAAATAAGGGTAACGTTTAGTTACTAATCGGATAAGTCGGTCATTCCTATCGGATTGGCAGGCTTATCGTCATTTGAAAGTGAGTTCTAACATTTTGTTATAACTCAGTACCAAGTATCGCCAAAAATTTAAGGGAGTGTGTATTTCATGGCATTACTAGATGATAACTTTTTGCTCAAAAATGACATGGCCGTTAAACTGTTTAACGACTACGCAAAGGATATGCCAATCATTGACTTTCACTGTCATTTAAACCCAGAGGAAATTTATGAGAACAAGAACTATCCAAATATCACACGGATTTGGATTAACGAAGATCATTATGGTGATCACTACAAGTGGCGCTTAATGCGGGCAAATGGTGTTCCAGAAGAATTAATCACTGGCGACGGCGACGAATACGAGAAGTTTCTTGCTTGGGCTGGAACGATTGAAAAGGCTGCTGGGAACCCATTATATGAATGGACACACCTTGAATTACGGCGGTTCTTTGGTATCAACGAAACTTTCAACACCCAAACTGCACCTGCAATCTGGGAAAAGGCAAACGCCGAATTGGCAACCGACGCCTTCAAACCACGCAATTTAATCAAGAATTCTAATGTTAAAGCGGTCTGCACGACCGATGATCCGGCTTCCGACTTGAAGTATCATAAGTTACTCAAGGCAGAAGAAAAGGAAAATGGCTTCCGTGTCTTACCAGCAATGCGTCCAGACGGTTTGATCCAAATTTTCAAACCAAACTACGGCGAATATCTGGAAACGTTAGGCAAGGCAGCCGGTGTGGAAATCAACGACTTCAAGAGCATGATGAAAGCTGTTCACCAACGCTTTGAATACTTCAATGAAATGGGTGGCCGTCTCTCAGATCACTCACTGTGGACCTACCACTTTATCGAAGCAGGCGAAGATGAAATCAACGCGATTATGCAAAAAGGAATCAAGAACGAACCATTGACGGACGACGAACAAGACAAGTACTTGACGGCCTTGCTTGAAGAACTCATGAAGTACAATAAGGAATTTGATTGGACCATGCAGTTCCACGTTAACTCAGTTCGTGACTTGAACCGCCCAATGTACGATCAATTAGGTGCTGATACCGGCTACGATGCTGTGGGGACACAACCAGATATCGCATTGCACATCCAAAAGCTTTACACGAAGATGCGCAACACCGAAGACATCCCCAAGAGTATCTTCTACTCATTGAACCCGAACGATTGGATGGAATTAGCCACAATGATGGGCTGCTTCCTTGAAGGCGGCGTTCAACGGATGCAATTAGGTGCCGGCTGGTGGTTTAACGATACTGCCGAAGGCATGCACGAACAACTACGGGTCTTTGCTCAAGAAAGCTTATTACCAAACTTTGTTGGGATGTTGACCGACTCACGGAGCTTCTTGTCATACCCACGTCACGAATATTTCCGTCGCGTGCTATGTAACTTCTACGGTGAATTAGCAGAAGCGGGTCGTGTGCCGGATGACGAAGAGTACCTTGGCAAGATCGTGCAAGATATTTCTTACAACAACGCCTACAACTTCTTTGGCTTCTTCAACGATGCCACTCCAGAAGAATTATTTGGCAAATAAGATCGCGCAATCGGATGCGCGTTAATGACGTGTTGTTCAGGATAAGTCAGTTTGAAAATTGGTCATGTTGCTTGGGATTGAGCGTTAAATTTGATTAACCTGAAGATGGTCGTTAACGACATCTAGTTTAAGAGGCTGTGACTTTGTTGCAGCCTCTTTTGCTTACATAAAAATGGCAAATAACTATTAAAACGCCTTCATTTAAACTATAATTTAAGTTAATTAATTCTATGAACGGGTAAGGGAGTTGACTAAAATCGCCTCAAGTAAGAAAGATGCCACTATTCGCACCATCGCCAATATTGCCGGTGTATCACATACGACGGTATCGCGGGCGCTGAATGACAGTCCAGCAGTCAAGATGGCAACTAAGTTTAAGATCAAAAAAATCGCCGAGCAACTCGGCTATGTGCCAAATATCAATGCCAAGGGGCTTGCAAGTCAACGAACGTACTTAATCGGGGTGTTTTTCACGAGTTTGGATGTCGGGACTTCTGATAGTTTCTTGTCCGACGTCGTGCACGAAATTAACAACAACCTCCCCTCTGAATATTCGATTTCGATTAACAGCATGCAGGATGGTGATCGGTCATCGGCCGTCCAAAAATTTGACGGCGCGTTGGTGGTGAGCCAGGCGAAGTCCGATGACCGAGCCATCAATGAAATTTTTAAGCGTAACTTGCCGATGGTGGTCTTGAACCGCCCCATTGATCGCCGGGATGTGCCGAACATTATCGTGGATGAGTACGTGGGGTCAAAGGCGATTACGGATTACGAGATTCGGCTGGGGCATAAAGACTTTGGTTTGATTCGTGGTGAAAAACAATTTGCTTCGAGTCACGAGCGGGAGCGTGGCTTCCGTGACGCACTGGCCGAACATGGGTTAACGGTGAATCCGATGTTCATTGCCGATGGAAACTATCTTCCTAAGAGTGGTTACGCGGCGATGCGCGAAATTCTGTCGAGTAGCTTGCACCCGACTTGCGTCTTTTGTTCAAACGATGAAATGGCGATTGGGGCGATTCGGGCTTGCTCGGATCTGGGATATCGTGTGCCGGAAGATATTTCGATTTCTGGGTATGATGATACGCGGTATTCTAAATATCTATTACCGGCGTTGACGACGGTTAATAAGCCTACCGAGTTGATTGCGCGCAAGGGCATTAAACTACTGACCAAGATGCTCAAAGGTGAGTTACCCGTGCGCTCAAAGGTCCGCGATGCGGTAGAACCCATCCCGATTATTCGTAACTCGGTCGTGGATCTACGGAATAAATAAGCAGAGTCGCAATGAACTGAGTGATTGAGCTTAGTTTGTGTTTGGGATCCCGTTGAAGTGTGTGATCGGGTATCATAATAGAAAAAAGTGAGGGCGGTCGACCACCATGCAAGAAATGAATTATGAACAAAATCAGCACCATGCGACGGCTTTTTTGGCGTCGGCACACTATCGTAAACTATCTGCTAACCAGCAGACGCATGCGGCCGTGATTATTGAACGATTTAATCAGTTCATGCAACAAGATGAGCACCGTGATGATCAGCACTGGACGGCGAAGAGTGTGAAAGCCGTTATGCTGGGAGATTTTGCGACTGATCAAGACGTGGTTGATCGTAAATTTCAAGTGGCCGTGGTGCCGGTTTTGAAGGCGTACCAAGAATTTTTACAGCCGAATAATTTGGCGGTGATCACACGGACACTGGATGAAAATCGGGCAACCATGCAGGACGCATTACGGCGGGCGATAGCGGCATATCACCTGAATGACTTGAACCAGCAGCGCGATGAGTTGGAACAGCTGGTCGCCGATTATGAACGCAAGAACGTGATCACGCGATTTAAGATTAAATTGCAAATGGAATTGCAATTTCGGAGCGAGTTTAAGCGCATTGATGCCGACCAAGAGGCCAAGATGACGATTGTGGACGCGTTTGTGGATGCGATGGCACTGCGGTTTCAACAGGAACCCCAGCAGTGGAGCAATCCGGGTGTCAGCGTTGTACTGACGGGGATGTTGCCGTTAGATATGCGGTTGCTACCGGAAGACGCAGCGGTGATTGTACCGGTCATTCGGTGTTTGGTGAACTACTTATCCGCTACCGACCAGATTACGGTGAAGCACGCAGCACAGTTGCTGGCGATGATTAGTGACGTACGGCCGAGCGTGGATTACATGGCCTCATTAGACAACATTGATCGGCATGCCGCGACGCTGGCACGAATGATGGCCGATAAGAAGGGCGATTTTCACGACATGACGAGCATGATGGATTTTGTGACGCAAAATCAAGATGAAGTTTTGACGTACATGACGTGGATGCAACCCTGGCTAGATGACGAACAAGAAGAACTTAGTGCCGAAGACGTTATTTTTGGAATCGATGACGATGACGAGGATGATATCGAACTGACCGCAGATGAGCTGGATCAATTGAAGCAACAAAATCAAGACACGGTCCTAGAGTTGCTATATCAGTTTAAGCAGTCGGCGCAGTACCAAGAATTGACTGCTGGTGATCAAAAAATGGTACAGTCGATCGTCACTTCGGTGGCCGACTGGATGATTGACGCGGCCGAAGAAATTCTCGACGATTGGTCACCAACCCCCATGTTTGATGTATTGACGTACTATATTCCAACCAAGACGACTGCCACGGTCGATTACTTTACCCATGTCATCCCCGTTATGCGGCAATTTGTGACCTATGCCATTGATGCGGATGCGATCTTTCTTGGGGATCAGGTGCTTGAAGCGGTCAATGAGGCGGCGGATCAGGTTGTTTCAAACTCACAAGATAAGCAACAGTGGGGATTTGCGAAACAATTAGGCATGCAGCTGATGGAGGCTGGCATTGATCCAAGTGATGAGCAGGCTGTGCAGCAATTCATAACACAATACAACGAAAATCTGCAACACCCCGCATCAGCAACAACAGCGGGGAAAAAACAACCCCGGAAGGTGATTCCGTTTAGTCAGAAAAAACGGGGTAAAAAGAAGAAAAAGAAACGTTAAATAAACGAGGCTGGGAAAAAACTAACCAACCGATGAAAAATAGAGCCAAAATTCTAGAATTATTAGAATTTTGGCTCCATTTTTT
>NZ_AYYY01000062.1 GCF_001436295.1 Paucilactobacillus vaccinostercus DSM 20634
TAAGTGCATAGGCACTTTAATTATTTGATCTGTCTACTTGACACGGAGCAGCGCCTACTTTGGTTGAGGCTTATTTTTGGGTAATGATGGGGAGGGGTAACTTAGTCCTCGTCTTTAGGTTCTTGTTCTAATGTTCGCTGCCGCTTTTTGATACTAGCCGTTAGAATCAGCATGATGATACCGGTCAAGAGACCAGTGAAAATTCCCGTAAAGATCCCGGCCATGAGGGCGTGAAACCAATCACTATTGTACAGTAGGTGATTTTGGATGCTAATGATGACCGTCACCACAATACCGGCGGCGAGCGCTGTACCAAGAGTGGTTTTCCATCCCATTTTAAAATGTCGATCGAAAATACCATTCCAGGCGCAAGCGATAATCATGAAGAAACATACGATTAGGAAGATTGCGGCTGTGAGGGCCATGCTACTTAGTTTTGTCAAGAATGGCATCAGGAGAACATCGATAAAAATTAACCCAAAAAGCAACCAAAAACCGTAGTGTTCGATTTTGAGTAATTTTTGTTCCTGCCGTTCATCTAGTTTAGTTTTCCAGTTCATGATCTTGATCCTCCCAAAATATTTCATCTAACGTAACGTTTAGAGCATGACAAATGGCGATACATAGCTTCAGAGAAGGATTGAATTCACCTGCTTCGATTAAACCGATTGTTTGACGAGTGACGTTTGCTTTTTGTGCTAATTCGGTTTGTGATAGATGCTGTTTTTTTCGTTGAGCTTTCATTTTTGTGTTTTTCATTAAAAAGTCCTCTATGTAAAGTATATATGACATTTTATTTAATGTAAAGTATATGTGGCATTTAGCGTGATTTATAATAGCATTACACATAACTGCAAGGAATGAAATATCAGGCTGCTTTAACTTACTAGCTAGTTCAGTAACCGAATTTAGCGGTCACCATAGGTCGTAATTTAATCATTATTGAACTTAAATTTAAAGCTGTGTATTTATCGTGGTATATGGTTATTGAGGCATTATGCGGTTCCGTGTTAATGTGACCATAATGGCATATGGCTCAATTCAATCGCAGTTTAATTGTGCAGGGAGAATTCAATATTATTAAAGAGAAGTTTTAAATGCAGTTCACTGAGGATTAATCAAGTTGCCCATAACACATTGGTCGTTATAGTTGCCGACTGGGGTGCGGTCTTGTTATTCTTGCAATTAAAGGGGTATTAAATGGCGGAGGTGGATAAAGTGGATTCTAAAAAAGTGGTACCAAATATTACGACAGATCTACGGAATGATATTGTTGAAATGCCCAAAATTATCGAAAAGGCAACCGGAATTCGACTGTTCGGTAAGCTCATCAAGAGCATTGTCTATACCATGGATGTCGCGGTGATTGCGAATTGTGATGCCGATGCTGTCTTGGCTGTATATCCGTGGACGCCCAATACTAAAATTTTACAGGCAATTTCGACGGTGGCTAATAAACCAATTCTCGCTGGAATTGGTGGTGGTTTGACGAAAGGATTGCGTTCGGCCACGATTGGCTTTTTTGCCGAAGAATCGGGCGCTTCGGGCGTTGTTTTAAACGGGCCGGCGACAGTCCAAACGATCAAGGATGTGAGAACTGCGGTTGATATTCCCATCATCTACACGGTGACGCAGCTCCAAGATGATTTGTTGGCAAGAATTGATGCCGGTGCGCGGGTCTTTAACGTTGCGGGTGGCAAAAATACGCCTGCAATCATCGCTGAAATTCGGAATCGTCTGCCAGATGAATACCGGTATTTCCCGATAATTGCTTCCGGCGGGCAAAGCGATGCGCAGATCGAAGCCACGATTGACGCCGGTGCGAATGCGATATCCTATACCGCTTATGGGATAACTGAAAAAATATTTCAAAAGAAAATGGATGAGTACCGCCGGCGGTAAGCGGTGGACTGTTAATTCGTTCAAGATCGGAGATTGAATAGTGGATATTATTATTGCAATTGGTGGTGGCCTTTTCATGCTTGGTCTATTTGTAATTGCGTTGAATACGCGCGTACGGTATGGCTGGTTCTTCCGGCATTACGAAAGTCGAAATAGGGGGGCCAACATCGTCGGCATTTTAATGATTTTATTAGGGCTCATTATTATGTTGATTAAAATTAAGTTAAATGATTGATCGGAGGTCAATGAAGATGAAAGAAATATTAATGACCACGACTGAAAATATTCCAGGGCAACACTATGAAGTGCTGGGTGAGGTGTTTGGGTTAACGACACAGTCTAAGAACGTCTTTAGCAATATTGGGGCGAGCTTGAAGAATATTGTGGGTGGTGAAATTAAAGCCTATACGGATATGCTGCATAGCTCACGTGAAAAGTCGATTGCGCGTCTCAAGGAAGAGGCCCGTAAAGTTGGCGGTGATGCAGTTGTCATGATGAGGTTCGATTCAGGTTCAATCGGGACCGATATGCAAAGTGTGGTTGCTTACGGAACGGCCGTTAAATTCGTGACGCAAATAGACTAATGCCAGCTAACGTGCAGTTGATTAGGTGAACGCTTGCTAAAAAAAAATTGTGTGCCGTACCATGAGAATGTACTTGGTTATATTGTCTTTTGCCTGGGGGTTCCCCAGGCTTTTTTTATCGCCTGCTAAATATAAAATAGTTACGATACGACAACTTTTAGTGTGTTGTGATTAATAATATTGGACTATCGGTTGAAACGGTCAAGTACCAGAGAGAAGAGCTTGCAAAAAGTAACGTGCCATGTATACTAGTTAGATAGTTGAGTAACTAACTAGGGAGGAAGAAAATGATTTATTCGGAAGAAAGCGGTCATAAGACCATTGGCATGACAGGATTTCAAATTAAAATGTTAGGAATTGTCCTGATGGTATTGGATCATGTCCATCAAATGTTTGCACCATTGGGAATTCCGGAGTGGTTCACAATGCTTGGTCGCGCTGTGGCCCCGATGTTTATTTTCATCGCGGTGGAAGGATTCACACATACCCGCAGCAAGCGACGTTATTTGACAAGGTTGCTAGTAGGCTACTGGATTATGGGCGGTGGGTCATATGTTTTACAAAAATTTTTGCCGCTAGATCACGGTCACTATGGGTTAGCCAATAATATTTTTGGCACACTATTCATTTCTGTACTAATGATGTTGGGGATTTACCTGATTCAGAATGGTCACCAAGATCATAATAAGAAACAATTATGGCTTGGTATTTCAATCATCGTGGGTGAATTACTATGGTCGATGCTGACCGTCCTTGTTTTTTTCAGCCCAAATCTCATGTTGAGACAGGGAGCAGCAGTGGCCTCAATGATTTTCCCAGGCATTATGATTACTGAGGGTGGTCCACTATTCATCGCGTTAGCTATTTTACTGTACCTATTCAAAGAAAATCGGGTTGGTCAGGTGGCGTCAATTCTTTTGATCGGATTAACTGCCACGGGATTCAATTTTGTAGGACTATTGACGACCAATATTCAATGGATGTTAATCTTATCGATTATCCCCATTCTGCTTTACAATGGGGCACGAGGCCGGAGCGATAAATGGTTCTTTTACATTTTCTATCCGACTCACATTTGGCTCCTGTACATTCTTGCTTTTGCACTAGGTGTAACGGGCTACTAAGCGACACATTCAATTTAATTAGTATTTTTGCCGAAGGGACTCACATAGATGAGTCCTTTTGTTATACCAGATATATTTTTCCGTTTTATTTTGAAACTAATCAGCGAAAATTAGGAATTTTGAGTCCTTTTTATTTGAAAAATATTATCGAATATATAATAATAATCATACAGCATTAGCTGTTTTCTGACATCATTGAAAGGAGTGAGTACGATGCTACATTTGATTTGGGTATGGATTATTGGTGCGCTAATCGGTGTCATAGCAGGTGCCATCACGAGCCGGGATATGCCACTAGGCTGGATTGGTAATATCATTGCCGGACTGCTGGGGTCGTGGATTGGTGAAAGCTTACTTGGATCTTGGGGTCCAAGTTTGGCCGGCTTAGCGATTATCCCATCGATCATTGGTGCCGTTGTCTTTGTATTAATCGTTTCCGCAATCCTATCGGGAATGAAGCGAAAGGGTTGATGGTGTATGACGAAGCTAAAGCGCGGGATTTATTTGATTGTTGGCCTACTTGAATTAGCGATTGTTGCTGAGTATTTTTGGCAGCGGCCGGAATATTATCACCATTTCCAAACATTGACGTGGCTGGAGTACGTGATGATGGTGGGTTACTTAGTAATTGCCCTCAACGCCCTGGTACTATTGTTAGCGGCTATTTTTCGCCGCGGAGTGACCAACCAGTTGATCATCGAGTCTCATTTCGGGAACCAGCTTTCGATTGATCGGTCGGCGGTCCAAGCGTCGATTGAGAAAACTTTGATTCACGAGTTTGATGCGATTAATCCGCGGGTGACCGTGACGCTGGTCAAACGTAAGCGGCGGGCGCAAGTTAAGATTAAGGCCCAATTGGCGGCTGAACAGGAGCTAAGTCAAGTGGTGGAATCTATGAAAACAGCTGTTAAGACCAATGTTGAGCAAACCCTTGGTATACCGGTTGGAAAACTCAAAATCCATCTTCAGCCAATTTCTCGTCGCGATAAAATTAAAGTACGCTGATCTAGGAGGTGGTCAATCTTGAAATGGACATATACCGGTGCGATTGGCGCTTTAATCATTGTCGCATCTTGGCTTCAGTGGGGATTTTTCGCCATGCTAGTTTGTGTTTTAGCGGTCGTATTAGGGCTGATCATTGGCTGGTGGCTGGATGTTCGTCAGTTTAGTATCCGAGCCTGGCTCCAAAAAATTGTGAATCGTTTAAGTGATTAGGAGGAATTTACATGACAACAAGTGCAGATTTAAAGACTAACCTAACTTTTGATGACCAAGTAATTAAAAAGATTGCCGGCATTACGGCTAATCAGGTAGACGGGATTGTGTCCCTCGATGGCAATGTGTTTAGTGAATTAACCGACCGGATTACTGATGGCACTGATCCAACAAAGGGCATTCAAACCGATGTTGGTGAACATCAAGTTTCAATTAAAATGGATGCCACTATCGCCTATGGTAAGGATACTCGTAAGATTTTTAATGAAGTTGTCGCCAAGGTTCAGACGGCACTAAGAGAAATGACGGGATTATCGCTCGTTGAATTTGAACTTCACATTAATGATATTAAAACAGCAGATGAATTAAAGGATGACAAAACTAAATCGTAATCAACAAGGTCCCCCGACGGTGAGTAGCACGGTTAACGTGCATCAACGTTGGGGCTTTTTTGATATTACCGAATGTACTGTTGACTTGGATGAGCGACGATAGTAATCTGATTATGAAGAATTGGGGTGCCATTGTGCTGAGATTATACCCACTGAACCTGATACGGTTAACACCGGCGAAGGGATTTTTTCACCATTAATAGAGGTGACATATTTATTTGGCTAATACATATGTATGCATCTTAATGGCTCCCAATTCTGATGTTGGGAGTCTTTTTATTTAGGAGGGCATATGAAGAAAATTGTTGCACGGTGGCATATTCGAGAGATTATCAGTGTGTCATTAATTGCGGTGTTATTAGGCTGCATTTTTACACTGTCAGATTGGCTGTATACCTTTGTATACGGCCTATTGTCGTTGGTCGGGATTGGCCCATTTGTTGGTGAAATTTTGTTTGGATTATGGTGCATGGGTGGCAGTCTGGCCTTTATGGTTGTCCGGCTCCCTGGCGCGGCGCTATATGGTGAAATTGTCGGGGCACTTGTGGAAAGTGCCTTTGGCGGTCAATTTGGGGTCGTCGCATTAGTGGCTGGTTTCTTTCAAGGTATTGGGAGCGAACTAGGCTTTGCGTGCTACCGGTACCGACGGTTCGATGTCCGGTCATTAACGTTAGCCGCTATTTTTTCGACCGTGATTACATTTGCATCAGCACTCTTTATTCACGGCTATATCAAGTTGCACTGGTCGATGTTGCTGGCGCTCTTCATCACACGCTTAATTTCAAATCTGGTCTTTTCCGTCGGTGTGGTGACGGTGGTTCAGCGCTTATTAGTTAAGGCCCATGTGTTAAAGCACTCAATTTCACAGAAAGAAGGCTAGGTAATCATGAATATCACTTGTAATTTAGATGGTTCTGTTGATGTAACGGGGTGTAAGTTGAGCATTTACCCGATGAAGGATCAGTTTGTGGATATTATTTTAGGCGCTGTCAATCAACTGAATCAGGTGAAGCTACCGGTCTGGTCTCAAACAGATTTGTTTAGTACCACGTATCGTGGCCGCCAAGAAAATGTGGTCAATGTAGTTAAGACGGCCTGTCAACTGGCTTACCATGATGACGTGCACACGGTATTTGAACTAACCTTTTCCAAGGGGTGTCCGGGGGATGTTGACGCGGACCGTTACTTAAATGAAGCCATTCAGCCGGTCATTGTCTCCACGGAATTAAAAAACTTTCATGTGGATTGTAAATATTCGTTCTACGCGTTTGGGGATGCGGACTACATGCAAGATATTGTGCATATTGTGGATTTAGCCACCCAAGCCGGACTGAAGCCGCAAAGCATGCATTATGCGACGGCACTTAGTGGGACGGTGGAGGATCTGTTTCGCTACTTTGATCAAGCATTAACCTATGCCCACGATCACATTCGCCACTATGTGATTGAGGCGACCATTTCAGTTAACAGTCCGTCACTTGAGGATTAGGAACCGATAGCTTGGGCCAGATAGTAAGTTGGCAATCAAAGTAATTGACTTGCACCATACTTCAAGCGATATACTGGAAGCGAATTCTTAATAAAGTCTTGGAGGAATGATATTAATGAAAACAGTGCAACTAGGAAATACTAATTTAGCCGTTTCAAACGTCGCTTTAGGCATTATGCGCATGAACGGATTGAGTGCCAAGCAAGCCGCTGAAGTTTTGACAACGGCCAAAGAGGCAGGCATCAACTATATCGATTCAGCCGATATTTACGGCATGGGCGGTTCCGAAGAAACTTTTGCTGCGGGGATGAAAGAAGCCGGATTCACGCGGGACGATTTCTACATTCAATCTAAGGGCGGCATTGTGATTGATCAGGATCGCAGTCACGATGATATTGTTCTGGGAAAACGGTATGATTTCTCAAAGCAGCACTTGTTAGATGCGGTAGACGGTATCTTGAAGCGGATGAAGATTGATTACTTGGATGCCTTTTTGCTTCATCGGCCAGATCCGTTGCTGGAAGTTGACGAAATTGCGGCTGCCTTTGATGAACTCCAAACTAGTGGTAAGGTTCGACACTTTGGGGTTTCGAACTTTAATCCACAACAAGTCGAACTCGTTCAAAGTGGGATCAACCAACGCTTAATGATGAATCAGTTACAGTTTGGGCTGATGCACACCGGCATGGTCGACTTTGGCCTGCATACCAACATGGCCGATGCAGATAGTATTAGTCATGATGGTGGTTTGATGGAATATACCCGTCGCAAGAACATGTTGATTCAAGCGTGGTCACCATTCCAGTACGGGGTCTTTGAAGGCCCATTTGTGGATAATCCTAAGTTCCCAGAGCTAAACGCGTTGTTAGCCAAGATGGCCGACGAAAAAGGGGTTACCAAGAATGCGATTGTAACGGCTTGGATTTTACGGCATCCGGCACAAACACAAGTGATTTTGGGGACGATGAACCCACAACACTTGAAGGAAAGTGCCGCCGGTTCCGATGTGACGTTGACCAAGCAGGAATGGTACGACCTGTACTTTGAAGCCGGTCACGAATTACCATAGGCTAGGTACTTATACTAGAGTCTAATTAAAGGACCCGCTAAATTACTTCGTGTGAAAGTGATTTGGTGGGTCCTTTTGGTCTGTCTGTCGCTTTTTTAGCCAATTCGTATTATTCTATAGAAGGTACTTTATAAAACATAAGTGTTATTGAATTATATGGGGGAAACAATGCGGGGAAAACGAATTGGGATTATTGTGATCGTGCTCCTGCTAGTTGGTGGCGGTGCTTATGGATTTTCACAATTGCACCAGCAGGGGACGCGAACGACGCATCAGCGGCCGGCGCAGTCGGCTAGCAGTACTACGTCGTCAGCGACAACGCGATCTTCGGCAGGAACCAAACGGGCGCAAGCGGTGCAGACCGTCTTAAATCACTATCGAGGGACGAAAAATATTGGGGTGGCCTATGTTGATTTAACATCGGGCGCGTCGGCATCGCTGCATGGGAAGACCACTTTTTATGCGGCCAGTGTGGCGAAATTACCCGTGGTGGCTTACGTACAACAGGCCATTATGATGCGGCAACTCACTTGGACCACCACTTTTCCGTACGCGGATGCCGCCAACCAAGTGCCGAATGCGATGGTGAGCGGCGGAACGGGAACCCTGCAAAACGAGAATCATCAAGGGAAGACTTATGCGGTGGCCGATCTCCTGCAACGGACGGTGGAGCAGTCTGACAATCAGGCTAGCAACCAACTACTGTACCATGTAGCCTTGCAAAATAAGACGGCGTTTACGCAGTATTTGCACCAGCATATGGGGATGAGTAACTATAGTAAGCAGATGAGTGCGCTACAAGCCAACCGAGCGATCATGACTGTCTGGCAACAAAATCAAAAGGCATCGAACTGGCTTCAAAATACCGATTGGGCCCATGATAAAATTGGCACGTTACCGGTGAAGGTAGCGCACAAGATCGGAATTAATGGTGCCGCGAATAATGATGCGGCGATTGTGTTGGGAAAGCACCAGTTTGCGTTGACCATTATGACGGATGGTTGGACAGACGCCCAAATTGCGACGCTGGCCACTCAAGTTTACGAAGCAACGGAAAAATAGTGTATTACTTAAAGGAAGATAATGAAAAAGCGGGGGAAAGATAATGTTTTGTCCAAACTGTGGTACGAAAAATGATTCAGATGCGGTATTTTGTAGTAATTGTGGAACGCGTTTAACACCGGTCACATCAACGACACCGCCAACCGAACAACGATCAACACGTGTAGCGCAGCCCACAGCCACAACGCCTAGTCGGACAGCGCAGCCGCAGAAAAAGGGGCAACCTCATAAACCAAATAATACTAAACGAACCCCGATATTGATCGGTATTCTGATTGCGGTGTTAGTGATTGGCGCGGGTGTGGGCTACTATTTTTATCACCAACATCAGGAAAGTGACTCGTCTCAAGTTAGCTCAATGAGTTCCTCGCAGTCAGCAACGACGAGCACGAGTGAGAGTAGCACATCTGGCAGTGAACCGGCGCTTTGGTCAGCTAGCAAAAATTCGGATTTATCATCCTTCATGGCTTCGTGGGAGCAAACGATGAACCAATCCTATTTGGGAACCTATGATGGTCATAGCGTGGAAGACGATGGAATTACGTTCCCAGCTGATATTAAGAATAATCAGTATCAGGGTAAAATCACGATTGATGGCTCGGATGCGACGCTGAAATGGACACCGAATGCGGATACGGATGCTGAATATCAGGTCGTGGCCGCTGCGGCTTACTCACATGTGGAAAACGGCTCAGACAAGATGATTGCCTATCTGTATGTTTTCCACAACCAACAACCAGAAGTGCTAGTATCACAGGATGTGGATAGTACTGTGCACAACTTTACCCAAACTGAAAACCAAGATTTACAACGTGGCTTTGCCAAAATTGCGAATAATTAGATCCGAAAAACATGACCAAACAAGGTCTTTATGTACTTGAAGTGGTTTGATTTTATAGTGCGATTAGTAAAGAAGTTTTGATCTAAAAAAGGCACCCAACTCAGCTTTGAATGATGAGTTGGACGCCTTTTTGTTCAGTTAAAAATCATTAATTTCCATTTGTTGAATCACATGAAAATAGTTATGTTTGGCCTGCCCAATCATGAACATGTCGCTAGTTTGCAATTCTTTACGCACGTCTTCTACGTGCTCTGATAGGAGCTTGAACATATCGTGTTCGCCTTCCAGAAGCTGTTGCCCGTCAATAGGGAAGTACTGGATTGTGGGGCGATCAAGGTTGACGAGGGCGAGGTAGTAACCATCATTCACCGTTCGGCCGGGCATGGCGTAAAAATTGGGATAAACCGTGGCTTCTGCCAGCATGTTAATGACATTGACGAGCTGCATGCGGCCATTTGTGATGACACCATACAAGACCCAATGAACAGCGCTAAGCATCCCCCCGACATCGTCAATGTGTTGCCGGAGAATTTTAAGGTAGTCCCCGGGCACTAATTCTTCATTACTGATCGGAAAATACGCGGGGACATCGCTGGCGCCCAATAAGACAAGGTAGAGGCCATCCCCAATCCCATCACAGACGGGCAGGATCTGATTTTCATGAAAATTTTGGGTATGGTTCACACTGGTTCACCTCATTGAGTAGATTTCCTAATGTTAATCATACCAGAAAAGTTGGGTGATAAAAGGGCTTGACATCGTGTTAATCTAATTGTTGTCAGAGAAGATTAAAAAGACATTTGAAAATTATTAAAAACCCGTTATAATCGAATCAACGACGCTTTCTATATAAAATGATGGTATTTTTTTATTAAAATTCTATATCTATCGCTCGTGGTACCACGTACATACTCGGGATCTGTCAGACGGGTCCACTAACGGAGGTCAAAGCATGCAGGTATTTTCAGGAAACCCAGAAATTAAACAGGGACCGGAACGGCTATTTGCTAAAAAGTTTTACAGTCTGGTGCGGTTAGTCATTCCCCAAGGCACAACCATTAAGCGCCATCGGTCACTAATGACGGTCACGGTGGTGGCCATTAAGGGACAAATTGTATTTCATACCGATGACGAGGAGACTACACTGGTTCCCGGCCAAGCAATCGTGATGGAACCCATGGAGTTTCACTGGTTGGAAGCACCAACCGAAGACGGCGAAGTGATGGTCATTCACGGTGTACTGGCACACGACAAAAAACAGAATCAAGAATAGTAAAAAGGCGGCCCGCTTAATGGTCGCCTTTTTACTGGTATAAATTAGGGTTTAATTAGGCCCAATCAGCAAGAAGCTGTTGGCCCTTATCGTAGTAGCGTTGCATTTCGTCGGCGGGGACGAGTTTACCACCGGTGGCCCAAACGATGTGGGTGGCGTTTTTTAAGACATTCTGATCGGCAAACTGCTGCACGGTCGGAACAATGGCCGTAAACCCAGCGGCGGCTGAAGGTTCTACGCGAATGTCCTGAGTATCAGCCAGCATGGTCAGGTAGCGATAGATGTCATCGTCGTCGAAGGTGTGTGAGCCATATAAAAGGGTCCGCATAACCCGACCGGCAATTTTGGAAGACTTGGGTACCGCAAGGCCGTCGGCGACCGTTTTACCATCCATTCCTAAGTCCATCACGTTGATTTGGTCGTAGAGATGGGTCATCATCCCCAACGTCACGGATGGTACATGGGTCGGTTCAGCGAAGACGGGGTAAATGCCCTCGGGCATCATCATTTGGAGGCCAAAACTAACGCCACTGGGGCTTCCGCCAACGCCAGTTGGTAGATAAACGAAAACGGGTGACTGTTTGCTGGGATAAATGCCGTTGTCAGCGAGTTGTTTTTGGAGCTCAATGCCGGCGACCGAGTAACCAAGAAAGAGATCGCGCGACCCTTCGTCGTCGATGAAGTAGGTGTGAGGATCTTTGGCGGCTTCTTCCCGTCCTTGGGCGATCGCAACTGACACGCTGTCGTTGTGTTCAACGACGGTCACGCCATTTTTACGAAGTAATTCTTTTTTCCACTGGCGAGCGTCGACGGACATGTGGACGGTGGTTTGGAACCCAAAGCTGGCAGCAGCCATGCCGATGCTGAGCCCGAGGTTACCGGTCGAACCAACCATGATGCCGTAGTGAGCAAATAGGCGATGATATGCTGGTGATGCCAGCACGGCATAGTCATCAGCATAGGTCAGATGAGTTTCTTGCATGGCAATTTTTTCTGCAAATTTTAGGACTTCGTAGATGCCACCCCGGGACTTGATCGATCCAGAAATTGGTAGCATGCTGTCGGCCTTTAGGAAGACGTGCCCTGGAATTGGCGTGTCAGCAACCTGTTCGAGTTGTTGTTGCATGGCGTCAATGGAAATCAGTGGTGAGGTCAGAACCCCGTGTGTGGCGCTGGTTTCGGGAAAGGCTTTGGCGAGATATGGCGCAAAGCGTTGGAACCGTGCGGCGGCATCAAAGACGTCGGCTTGGGTGAACGGCAATTCAGCGTCGTCGCCGAATTCGGGGTTCTGCCAGTTGATCGGGTCGTAGTGACTCATGGGTTCAAGTAAGGGATAGTGTTGCATTAAAGGTTCTGTGACGATTGACATAAAATGACCTCCATTAATAGTGAAGTGGGATTGACGGGTTCGTCATCCCAAGATATACTTCATGATAACCTAACGAAAATAGATAACAATCAAATGATTATTAACAATTACTTTAATGATCTTGAACGAATGGAGGCAACAGATGCTAGACGTGTGGCGATTAAAGTTACTGGTGCAGTTTGATACGTTGAAGACGATGCACCGGGTAGCGGAGGTCATGGCGGTAACGACGGCGACGGTGTCAACCCAACTGAAGCTGTTGGAAACACAAACCAACTCAACGCTGTTTGAAAAGGTGGGGCGTAACGTGGCGTTAACGGCAACCGGTAAACAGCTCGTTAAGCAGGTCCGGCCGATTTTAGATGAACTGGAAGAGGTGGAGCGAACACTAAATGCGCCACGCAATGATGACCGGGGGATTGTTCGCATCGGGGCTTTTTCAAGTTCCCTGCAGACGTTGGTGGTTCCTGCGGTGACCCAAGTTAAGGATCAGCATGCCGGCATTTCCTTCGTACTCTCGGAAATGGAACCGCCAGAAAGTCTGGCTGCGCTGAGTTCGCATCAGATTGACTTGGCGATTATTGGCTATATTGGGGAATTGATGACAATTCCAGATGAACTGACCGCGATTGAACTGGGGACTGATCAGCTACAGGTACTCTTGCATGACCGCAATCCACTTGCTGCGCAGACGGGCGTCTCGATTGCTGATCTACGGGAGCAAGACTGGGCAATGGAACCGCAAGGCGCATATCTGACCGACCGGTTATGGCGGTTATGTCAGGATGCCGGCTATCAACCACGACAGGTGGCGACTTTTCAGGATTACGCGGCTATTCGCGCGGCGGTGCAACACCATTTTGCGATCGGCGTACTCCCTGGAATTGCAATTCCAGCGCACCTCCCACATGTGCGTGCGATACCACTAGTGCCGCACCAACGGCGGCACTTTTATCTCGTGTCGCGGCGGGCACAGGCGCGCCTGCAGCCGCTGGTACTCACAAAGCAGGCGATTCAAGGCGTTGGTGAACAGGTGCTTCAGTAAAAGAGAGTGGCAAAAAGGCGTTTTGACTTCGAGCATAGCCTAGAAAGCCGAATGATTCGTACTTTGAATCGTTTGGCTTTCGTAGCTAAGCGGAGAAGTCAGCCTTTTTTCCCCGATTTCGGCTATTAAAGTTCGGAGACAGAAAGAGGCTGGGAGTTTTTCCCCAGCCTGTTTCCTACGATTAGTCAAGAGCTTATTTCAAATTTCAGTATCGCCTTAATGTCGTAGATCATACTGTTGGTAAATTGCTGGATAGTTTTGAAAATTGCATATACTAAATAAACCTCAATATTACGCTTTAAAAATATTGAAGAATGAACTATTATGCAACTGTGGAGTGTCTATTACTCCTGAACATTATTGGACTTCGAGTCCGTGTACGCATAGGCGTACTTAGTGCCCGTCATTACCATGGCATAGAGGCACTTCAGTGTCCTGTTCATACAGGCAACTATGGCGACCTTATCTCTTTTAGGGATAGGTCGTTTTTTTAGTTTGTAGTAGTAATCAACGATATGGTTAGGTGCTGATGCCTGTTGTCGGATCATATTACGAACTATCAAGTAAACAAGCGCTCTCGCATGAGGGTTACCGCGTTTATTTATATGGTCTTGACGTTGATATTGACCTGACTGGTAACGATTCAAATCAATTCCAATATAGGCATTAAGTTGGTTGGCATTGTCGAATCGGGTAATATCACCTAGTTCACCTAATAGTTGTGCTGCCGATAATGGCCCAATACCGGGCATTGAAACATAAATTTGATATATCGGTAAAGATTCAGATAACATCTTCAGCTGATCAATTAATATCTCTTTTTGTTTAATTAAATCAATTAACTGCCGACAATAGTACCGAACTTCTTGTACTTGAATACTATTGATGTCAGAGGCAGGATAGCTAATTTGCGCGAATGTTATTAATTTTTCTGCATATTTCAAACCTTTGGTTTTCGATAGCCGTTTATCAGTCTGCGACATCAATTTATTTTTTAATTTTGTCCGTGAAAGCCCATGTACGGAATCAGAAGAATCACATTTAAAGCTAGTTTGGAAATTTTATTCTTAAATAACTGTTCTTCTTCAGGAAAGGTTTGTTCAAGTGCAGTGTATAGTTTTCCTTGTACTAGTTTTATATCGTTAGTAACCTGATCGCAAAACCGTGTCAGTTCACGAAGCTGTCGGTAATCTCTAGACCACATTTCAGTTTGACGATAATTATTTTCCGTGACCGAACGAGCGGTTTTATGAGCGTCCAGTTGATCTGTTTTTACGCGACGTAAATTTTCAGACCGAAGGTGTAGCTCCAATGGATTAAGTTGAGTATAAGGTAAATGGTTGTCCTGACAAAAACGAACTACTGGACGCGAATAAACGCCTGTTGCTTCAAAATACACTGCAGGATTATCTGCAGAATCTGTAATAGCTTTAAGGTGTTTAAACCCAACCTGATTATGAAGACAATCGAACTCGTCCATACACTTTTTATTTCGATACCAGACAACATAGCTATGATTTTTTGAAACATCTAATGCAATTACATCTGACAAAAATATCGCTTCCCTTTTGAAAAATTTGAAGTTATTACTAATCACATCCAACACGACATATCATTTCCTATACACGGCCTCGAGGGTCCTCAATCTTAAATCATATTTATGCGTTGAAAATGACGAAAACCATTTTTTGGTACGAACTCGAAGTTCCAGAGGCTATGGGCGGTTTTAACTTCATTTTCAGTGTAAACAAAAAGTTCTGATATGAAATGATAATTATCATTTCATATCAGAACTAATCTTAGATTGTTTTACCCTTTTCTTTGGCCAAGTAGCCGTAAATATTTGCTGAAATCGACGGTCAAGCACATGACGGCAAGAATGACGAGCAGCCCGCCACCGATATCAAAGCCGGTCAGCGGGGTCCCGAGAAGCAGGATCGAAAAGACGGTGGCGGAGAGTGGTTCAAAGGCGTCTAGTAAACTGGCCGTGGTTGGCAAAATATAGCTAAAGCTGCTCGTGAAAAGAATGAAGGCGAGCACCGTACCAACCAAAACGATGGCCACCACTAAGGCGATCGCTCCCCAAGAAAACGGGACACTATGGCGCCAAACGGGATGGTAGCCGTTCATGGCCAAACCGGCGAGCAGCAACCCCCAACCGGTACAGTTGAGGGCACCAAACCGTGGTAAAATGGCCCGCGGAATAAGGGCGTTGGTGGCAACGCCGACTGCTGAAAGACCACCCCATAGTAAGACCAGTGGGGAAATTGAGAGGGAGGTCAGGTGCCCATGGGTGACGATTAGTGCGGTACCACAAAAGGCGAGGAGCATCCCCACCACTTCTGCACGGCGGGGAGCCTGCCGGTAGCGCAAAATGTAATAGATAACGATCACAAATGGGCCGAGGTACTGTAGAATCGTGGCGATGGAGGCGTTGCCCGCTTGAACGGCCAGAAAATAAAAGAATTGGACGGGGATCAGTCCTAAGAGTGCGTAGGCGATCACGAGTCCGGCACTCCGCCATTCACGCCAGATTGCGAGGGGATGCTGGTGCCGAAGACCGCTCAGTAGTAGCAAGATGATGCCGGCACTAACCATCCGGACCTGGCTAATCCAAAGCGGGGTGAATTGGGGATAGTGTGAAAAAAGGGTGCTGGCAGCGACGCCTGAGAGTCCCCAGGCCACGCCGGCACTACTGGCGAGTAGCACGCCAAGCGTTGTTTTAGATGACTGATGTGATTGCATAATGCAGGAACCTTTCTAAAAAAATGGCATAAAGTGGGGGCCATGACGATTAAGTCGTCACAGCCCCGTCGTGGGTACTGGTGATTAGCTAGTTGCGAGTAGTTCTGGGCGGCCCGTGTAGTAGCCTTGAATGAGGTTGCACGGGTATTGGCGCCGGACAAATGTGAGTTCTGCCGCTGTTTCGATCCCTTCGATGGCCAGTATTTTATGGTTTTGTCGGCGCAGGTCGGCCCAAAATTTCAGTTCCGGTTCAATGGTATGGATACTGGTAAACGGCCGGAAATTCTGAAAGGCAAACTTATATTCATCGACGTAATCATCAAGTTTGAGCACCATCTCGGAGGTGTTTTCGCCGGTGCCGACGTCGTCAATACAAACCAGCAGATCCCGCCGATGAAAGTCTCGTGCCGCCGCTAAAAGTTGTTGGTCACTGACCAGAGGATCATTTCGTTCGGTAAGTTCCGTAAAGATATTGAGTGCGGTTTGGTGTTGCACCTCTTCGATCATATCAGCAAAAGCAGGTTGGATAAATTGTTGTTGTTCTAAATTAAAGGATAGCAATTGCACGTTGCTGGGTAAATTACGAGTAACGTTCAGGAGGAGTTGGTAGAACTGGTCCACGGTAATTGCGTTGAAGTCATCGGGAAGATGCCACGCTGACGCTGCCTGTTCACGGATAAAGAGTTCATAGCCGACAGGGAGGTAGTCTGTGGCATTGAGTGCAAATTTCGGTTGACCAAAAAATGCCAACATGGTGATCACTCCTTAAACAGTAAGTTATGTTGCTGCTGATGTCGAACGAAAGATTTAAACAAATAGAAACTTATGTTGCTTTAATTTTACTGTAATGAAATTTTAATTACAACTAGGACTTTAGATAATTGAGAGGTTATAGTTGTCTTGACACTGCTGAAATGGTCAGGATAGCTTCGTCACGACCTGCTGGGCCTTTGCCAGTAGTTGCTGAAATTGGTCTAGTTCAGCAGCGGTGAAGTGATCTTTTAATTGCTGTTCGACTTTATCGAAGTAAACATCGGTTTGGCGATCAATCTCGATGCCCTTTTCAGTGATGGAAACGAGCTTAATGCGCGCGTTGTCTTCGGGGATGATGCGCGTGATCAGGCCGCGATGTTCCAAAATTTTGAGCATGTTAGTCGTACTGGCTTCGCTTTTATGAAGAATTTTTGCCAGCTGATTTTGTTGCACCTCTTGGTGGGTGGCAATGTAGGCGAGGGCACGCCCTTGGTCACGGTTTAAGCCCCATTCTTGGCGCTTTTCAGCAACGTAGTCGCCTTCGATCATGCCAAGATGGAAGATGCGAGTGGCGATGTAATCTGGATTAGCTAATGGCATAGATTCGGCCTTCTTTCGGGTGATTAACCGGGTAGTTGTTGATCATTATATCGGAAAACACCGGCGAAAACGGCCTTTTTTTTAATTTAAAACCGTTGTGCGTCATGAGAACTACACATATGCCTATTCGTTTGATGGACAGAAATGGCAGACTATTCCGGTAACCTTCGATTCATTAAAGCTATCGGATGATTACATTCTAATGAACTATGGCGGCTACGCCTTCTTTACCGGTGCATTTACGGGCGTCTTTAGTTCCGATTTGACGGGTAGTCAGTTGCCAGCCGACTTTGATTACTTCGAGTATCAGGAACAAACAGAGTAACCAACCGCACTTTGAGTAAAACAAAATGAGCGCCCCACGACTTTCGGATGAGTCGTGGGGCGTTTTTGGGGTCCAATCGGCGAATAAATAGGATATAATGATGACATGGAAAATCATTGCGGGAGGATGCTCATGAAGAAAAAGTGGGTTTGGATCATTGTCGCAGTAGTTGTGCTAATCGGTGGGGCGCTTGCTTACCAGAAATATCACGGGGTGGCCTATTACGCGCGGGTGGGAAACGTTGCGAGCCAGCGAACGGATAAGAATGCCGGAAAGACGGCTAATCAGGTACGCACATACCGGATGGTCGGTTACAACAAGCAGGGAGCGGCCAAGCACTTATCCGTCCAAACTTTTAACAGTCAACGGCTGGCGAAGGGACATTATTTAAAGGTGACCTGGTCAGCAGCGAAGGGGGTCAAAAGTTACGAACGGGTGGCCTTCAACCAAATTCCACAGGCTGCACAACAGAAGTTAGACTAGGGCTAGCAACCAAAAACAGCGTATTCCGATTGATGGAATACGCTGTTGGTCTATAACGAAGGTAATTGTGGCTTGTCGAAGTAGTAGCCTTGGAATAAATCGATCCCGAGTGTGTCGTGGGCGAAGGTGACTTCCGCGGCGTTTTCAACCCCCTCGAGAATGAAGGTTAAGCCGTGTTCTTGTGCAACATCGGCCCAGAAACGAATCCGTTCCTGTAACATGGCCTCGTCATTATTGTGCCGTAGATTTTGCATTGCAAACTTGACGCCATCCACGTAAGGCAAAAGGTGTTGGACAAGTTCGAAGCTATTGTCACTACCAACGTCGTCAATGTCAATGCGAATTCCTCCCGCTCGGTAAATAGCGGTGATATTGCGCGTCGTGACCATGTCAGGAACGTCGGTAATTTCAACGGTGAGTTCATCAGGCCCATCCTCACTATTACAAAATTGGGTGAGGGCAAGGGCGACCGACTGATCGATGAATTGGGCGTTGGTGAGGTTAATTGCGAGCCGCCGTGTCGGTGAATTAGCGAGTGCTTTACGCATTAAATCAATCTGGGTTTCGACTGAGATATCAAATAATTCGGGCAATACCCAACGATCGTGTTCGTGATCGTACATCCGCAAGAGGAGTTCGCTGCGGTGTCTGTTGGTGTGATCTAAGTCCGTGACGTGCATGATTGCTTGGGTGAAGAAGGTGTATGTGGCAACGAGTTCATGTTGCGCATCGTTATGCATGGTTTCACCTTCAATTGTGATGGTGTCACGACCGGCGTGCTTACTTAGATAAAGATTATCATCGGCCCGCTTATAGGTGTCGTCAATGGAGTGGTCGGTGGTACGCATGGCGGTGACCCCGAGCGAAATGGTAATGGTCACGTCAAAGTCTTGGTAGGTGAACTTATTCTTGCGAATCGTATCCCAACATTCAACGATGATGGGGCGAATATCGGCCGGAGTTTGCCCGTAAAAGACAACATTAAACTCCTCACCACCGGTTCGGTAAATCTGGTGATTACGCCCGTATTTACTGAGCACATCCCCTAGTTTAGAGGCCACGCTAATCAGAATCGCATTACCGGCTAGGTGACCGTAGTGATCGTTAATTTGTTTAAAATGATCGATATCTAATGATACGAGGGTGAGCGGTTGGTTGTTTTCCCGCGCCTCATTAAACATGTGGGTGACATCGTGCTGGTATAAGGAATAGGTTTTAGCATTGGTCAGCTGATCATAGTTTGCGAGTTGTTTCATGCGGGCATTGTTCGCATCTTCCGTGTACTGCCGAATCCACAGGAGAGAGGCGGCCCACGCCATTCCCAAAAACATGGTTACGGCTTGGACGGTGATCCAGATTGCGTCTTGGGGATGTTCAGCGTAGGGCGGTAAAAGCGCCCAGAAGATGACGGCGATATAGGCAAACAGCGCCAGACTGGCCCAGATATTATCCCGAATTTGACGAGGGTATTTGCGCATTAAAATCACCCCGAAGGCCAATAATACCAAAGAAATTACGAATTGCGGTCGGTCAAAATGCATGTTGTGATGCATGAACCAGACCGAAACGGCCCCCGCCAACCGAATAAGGAGCTCGAGCTTATTAATGGCGGCATCCAAAAGCGGAAAAACTAGTAAAAAAAGTCCGATATTATGGAACATTAGGGCATCATTATGGACCATGTAACCCATGAAATGCAGGATGAACGCCGTGCCCAGTGACATGATCATCAGCAAAGCCCGTGCGCCGATGGGGTACGTGGGGTGGCTATGGTCGCTAAAGGCGTACTGGTACAGAGACTGATAGTAGCGAATAAAGCCAGAGATGAAAAAGATTGAGATAAGCAATTGGGCGAACCAAATGGGGCACTTTGCGCATCCAATTGTAAAACCATCCTGATATGGATACCAAATAATGACATTGTCATTGACGGCCGACCTCCTAAGTAATCATAATATAATAAATACCATGTTATAACATTCACATTATAGCGATCTAAGTGTTTAAGATATAGCTTTAGTTGAAATAATTTAGAAATTAAATGGTTAAGTTATACTATGCACTTTAGAGTAATGTATAATGAACCATAAATAAACCCATTGGCATGCTTTTCTATTAATAATTTGAAAAATATGCCTGATATTAAACTGACAATCAATTAAATCGACAAATGAGGACTTATGGATACTAACTTAATTATCATTTCATATTTATCATCACTGATGGCTAACTTAATTGTTCTGTTAGGCTTTATCTCCATTTTTGTATGGTTTAAGGAGCAAACGGATAGCCGTTGGTTAAAACAACATCGTGGTGGCTTTTTAGCCGTATTGGGCGTTGCCTTTCTGCTGTTCATTCATACCGAGGCTTGGTCTAATGCGCATTTATCGCAAGCTTTGATCGGCTTTCATTGGACGTATCTGAATATGGAAATTTTAGCACTGTATAATTTAACGCTGGAAAATTCATCGCGGTGGCAGCTTGCCAGTACCGTTGGTTTGACGGGACTATGGTTCTTTATGAATATGAAAATTTGGAGTTGGCCGGCCGTTGCGGTCTTTGCCATGTTGGTGATCGTTGAAGGCTGTATCTACGTCGGGCATCGTTGGCTGACAAAGGGAATGATGACCTACCAACTCGGCTTCTGGGTAGCGGCGGTGCTGGTGTTTGTCATCGCGACTTTGATATACGCGCACCAAGATATTTACAGCTGGCTGCGACAAATTAGTGCGCTTCTGATTCTCGACCTCTTCTGTTACCTATACGGCAGAGCACTCATCAACCGGATGATTTTGAATAATCTTTTTGAGCACCGGGCAATGTATGATGAGCTCACTAAGCTACGGAATTTTGGTGCTTTTGATCATGACCTAGAACACCTATATCAGCAGTTTCGGACAACGGGCGAGCGCTACGCACTTTATGAAATGGATATTGACCATTTCAAGCGGATTAATGATACGTACGGCCATCCGGCAGGCAATGTCGTGTTAAAAAAGGTTGCCGAGCAGCTCAATCAAGTGGTGAGCAATCTTGAATTTCGGGCCCGCATTTATCGAACGGGTGGAGAAGAGTTCACGGTGATCCTGCGCGATATTCAGGACGATTCCGAGCGGGCGGAGGCTATCTCGCGGGAATTACAACAGGCGGTCGCCCAATTACGGCTGGAATTCGATGCACAACTGCGCATTACACTATCATTGGGTGAGGAACGGGTGAGTGAGACGGACGCTAACTATTTGGAGGCTTATAAGCGCGCCGATCAGTATTTATACACGTCGAAGTATAATGGGCGTAATGCGATAACCCTTCGCGGGCACACGTTAGAGCGCCTCGCGGCAACGGAATAAAAATCAAAAAACTGGTGTCTTTCCATGACGGAAGACACCAGCTTTTTTGCGGTGTAACGCTTGGGTACTGTGAAAAAATTGAGGGGACGGTTACTTTTTTAAGACTGCACCAACCCGGAAGTCGGCTTGTCTTTTTAGACTCGTTTCAGCAAACGGCCCAGTTCGTGGACTACGTGGACGATCAGGGAGCTGGCGCAACCATGTATGCTGATTGGTTGATGTTTTTGGGTGCCGAGATCGAAATTAGACACCTGCCTGCGGACGTTTGGCAGGCGATTGAGCAAAAAATAGCTCAGTGGCAGTCTCGGATAGCAATCGAAAGAGCACAACGATCCGCAACCGACTAAAGCCGTGGTCAATAAAGGCTTAGACACGAACTTGCTACTACCGGTTGTGCAAAGCACGGTAGAATAGTGCGGCCTAAACGGCCTGAATTGCTTGTCAAATGCCGCGGATTCCGGCATGCTGAAGTTAAACTAAAGGAGGGATGAGCATGTTAGCATTTGCTGCACAAGTCAACCACTCCCGACTAAAGTCGGAAGCTTGTGAGAACCGTACCTAACGGTGCAACGACCACAAATTGCTTAGATACAGCGATTGCCTGCAAGCAGG
>NZ_AYYY01000063.1:0-7438 GCF_001436295.1 Paucilactobacillus vaccinostercus DSM 20634
AAAAACCTACAATTTTAAACCGCCATAAAACGACATTTTATCGCCGCTATTGACAAATGTAAATACTGTTTAAATTAAATAAACATATATGTTTATTTTAAGCCGAAAAAACTTTGTTTTCTTAAGTTGCAAACCTCTCTCAGAGCCGGTAATATCTGCTGTATCGAATTTAAATTAAGAATGAGAGCAGGTACAGGATCGATGAATATAACAAACATTAAAGGCATCGAAGCCCAAATTGAGGATGAACGGCTATTATTTTTTCTGGGATGGCGTGTGCTTCTGATCAACGATACAAACGGTATTTTAGGATTTTCAGACAAGTATGATGGTAGTGTGAGTGGAATAGCGAAGGACGGGAATCACTACGCTGTGAATTTCATAACTGGTAGATCACGGCATATCGAATTTGACGAGGTTATTAATCGGTTCGCTAGTATGGGTGATATGGACTGTTTCCAGCCACAGGCCGACTACCGCAATGTGGGATTTCAAGTCGAACATGATTCGATGCAATTCTTATTGGTGGCGGGGTATACACCGTTTCAAATTAATAAAACGAGGTTACTTCCAGCACCTGAATTTCGTGACATTGGGAAAGTTGACCGGATTAAGGTTACTGTGAATGGTCTATCCGTCTATAACCCTGGAGGCAACAAATTTCTATTTGCAGCTAAGAAAATTGGACATCGATATTTACGAACAGAACTTGATCGACAGTATCCCACGTTAGAAAAAGTGCAGAAGGAACAACAATTGATTGAAGGAGTTGGAATTTTGGAACATATTGATGAACGGACAGAAAGTATCCCAAGCGAATACATTGCCGTAGATTGTGAGTTTGCCACACGTAAAAGCCATAAAAAGAATGAATTGGGCACTGGCATTAAGCAAATTGCGGCCATCAGTTACCACGGTGATGAACAAGGATCCGTCTTTCTGAATGATTATGTTTATGATGATCGGTATATGGACGCCACGATTCTGAACAGTCTGAAAGAAACCAATGAAACCTTCAAAACATTTCAGGACCAGGCTAATGAATTGTCGGTAATTAAAAAGTTTATCAACGAAGTTTTAGCCCAAAATCTGTGCTTAGTTTTTTATGACCAAAGTAATGATCTAAAGCATTTGCAAGCGGCTGCTAAGTATTATCGTGAACAGTTAACACCTGATGAAATTGAAATTTTAAACAGACGTCACGAGGTTTTTGATCTAGAGCGCTATATTGTCGATTGGAAAAAGTCACAGGGACTGGATGATAGCCAACCATCGGCACTCCAGAAAGTGTCTATTGTACTCGGAGTGCATAACCCACACCAGCATGTTGCCCAATGGGATGTTGCCACGATTCATGAAACGTTGTTGAAATTCAAAGACTTCATCCAACGACCAGATATGACCATTAGCGCGCCAGCACCGATTGGTAACGTGCAAGTAGGCCAGATCACATTGGATACATCCGTTGAAACTATTGAAAAAGTAGCAACTCAGAAGCCGATGCGACAACATAAGTATGATTATGATGAAATTTGGAAAATGTACTTGCAAGGCTTAACGGTGAAAGAAATTGCGCGATGTGTCAATGGTAACGCCGGCTCAATTCGAGTGATTATTCAGAAAATAAAGAAGCAGTGGAAAGCTAGCTAAGAATTCACATGCAAAACTAGAATTCATCCAACGATAGCAAAAAGGCCACTTCATAAGCGAAGTGGCTTTTAGTGGGTAATATTAAACATGCAGATAAATATAAGTGTACTATGGAATAGCTACTAAGCAGCTATTTATCAGCAGGACTAGTTGATTTGAAAGTACAAAAAAAGCCATGCGATAACGGGTAGCATGGCTAGCGTTGCCTCGCGGAGGTGCCAGGCAACGCAAGAGACGTGTGATGGGGTTAACATCACAGTTATATTATCCATCAAAGTAACCTGATTACAAGATGAACGTGGGTATTATTGCAATAAATTCAAATGGTTATCTTACTTTGTGACTAAGAGCCAAATAATAGAAGTCACCACAGCACCGATAACGATACCTTCAAGGACTAGTTTATCCTCGTGTTTTTCCTTTGCAGTGGGTTTGCGAATTACCATATACCCATGGTGGTTTCCCTTTTTCCAGCGTTTTACTATTGGTAGCATCTTGCATAGCCTCCTTAAAATAAGTCTTTAAGTTGAGCCTTTTATGGCCTAATGTTATAATAAAAGTACCAAAGAGGGCGAGGCCTAATTCGCCCTCTAGTGAGTTACCATGCTAGGTATATATGAAGTCTGAAGATTAAGATATTGATTTGTAGGTCAATCTTAAATTCTTTAGGCTTTTTTATTATCCTTTTCATGGGAGGCTCACCTCCCTCCTTGGTACCCTTTAACAATACGGTATTACAGCCTTGTTATCAATAAAGAAGTTAATATTCGATAGTGTTATTTCCAGATGGGAACTCCTGCCAGCGTGCTACGATCGTGTGGAAGGCAGCGAGTACACAAACAACGATTCCAATAAAACTTTTTAGTAGTCGTCATTGTAATATCGCCAACTTCAAACGATATAGCTGTGGTATGTGAGTACCTGGTCCTATCATGTCTCGAAATATATGCTAGGTTACTTTATTATGGCGTAGATTCTATCTAGAAAGATGTGTTTATACATAGAAGAATAACTGACTTCAACGTTAACCCTTGTAAAGAATTTATAAAAGTAGTACTCTGTAAAGCTCTACTACGGAGCCTAACCATTATGTAATGGTTGGAACTTGAAAAGCGGGGTAGCCAAATGAACTCACAACCAACACCAGACCAGCGACTGACAAATGCTGAAATGACAGACAAAGTTACACGACTCAAGACGGTAAGCACACCAGTAGATGTCACACAGTTACAGGAGGCAAAATTACATTTCAAGGACCAAGCTGATATTCTAATTCCAAGCCGCTGTGTCCAAGAATTAGAAATTAAAGCTGATCCGGAGTCCGAAAACCGGCTTAAAGGACTCATTCTTTCAATCAATTTGGAAGATTGTAACGATGAAATTGTCACAATTCTAACGAAACAGCTACAGACTAAAGCCGATATCGACGAACTATCATTAAAATTTATGGATCATACCGAACAGTACGAAGTCGTATGGTCACCATTATCAACAGATGAGGCGAATTACAGTCAAAAATATGCAATTACACAGGAGACAGTCACGATTATTGCCGAGATTCCCAAACGTTACGACTGGCATGATCTGTTAAAAGTTGCTGAATATCCTGAATTTCTGAATAAAATGGCTACGACCGTTAGCGACCTTTACAATGACTGGTCCTATGAAAAAGCCATAGAGATGTTTTATGCCCAAATTCATGAGATGAGTCGTCTATTGCCAGACGCGGAAATTCAAGATGATCGCAAGTATCTGTGGGCCCGATACCGTAAAGAGGTAGATGATGACGGATGGGACGATCACTGGGATCCCGTCATTTATGACCCGTTCCAAGAAAACGAGTATAGTGATGATTCAGTGTTCGCAGTAGACTTTGTGCCGTATTCCGAGATTTTGGGGATGCAGGTGCAAGTTGATTCAGATGGTGATTTTTGGGACGGCATCGCTTGGCTCCTGTGGGAAATTTCATATGATGGTGTGTCGGATGAAGATCGCAACGCGGCGGCCCAGTCCCTTAAGGTAACGATTGACGACGGTCTCCGTGAATCTAAGACTATGGACGAAGTGGCCCACCGGATCGATTACTACGTCACAACCCATATTACTGATCCGACATTACCAGATTTCGTAGATCGCTATTGGCCGCTTGTCACGGGTCCTAACGAAACAGATCCAATGTTTCTTGATATGGGGGTTACGCATGTGGCGGAATTAGACGAAACCCTTTATCATGAATTTATTGAAAAGTTTGGCGCTTTAACAGATTCAGCTATCGAATAATTGATTATTTAATGTGGTAGCTGAATAGTATTAATCATCGGCGAACCTTATAAGCATTCATTCATGCAATGAACCAGTTAGGATTAAAATCTAGAATTGGAAATATTATAAACGCATACCACAAAGATTGCATATGTTGAAATGCAGAAACCATTGTGATATGCGTTTTTTGTATTGCCGAGTACATATTTCTCTACACTTGTGATAGATCATGATACCTTGATATTAGGGGAAATTTGGGAAAATAAAATCGTGTTTATGGGTACACCCAAAAACACGATTAGTAACGTTCATAGATACAATGTTCAACTGATAAGTATACGTGCAACTATTAACATATGATACTTAATACTTGATTAGAGTGTACCATTAATTTTAAAGATGTAAACATCTTCATTCATAAAAAAAACATGTTTTTTTCTCTTTTATATCAATATATAGTCAATATTTGTTCAAATGGATAAATTAATTTGAACGAAGTTCGTTAATTATCCGATAAACCACGCTATTGCTAACACCAGTTTTTCTAGTGATTTCAACTATTTTATAGTTAGCCTTGATCATTTTTACAATTGTGTAATAGGTTGATTTTGCATCCTCATCTTTTGAGTTTGGACCATATTTTATGGCGCGACCTTTATAAATGCCACGTTTTTTTGCTAGTTCGATTCCTTGGCGACGTCTTTCAGTAATTCTTTCAAGTTCGTCGGCTGCGGTAAATTTTTTTAGTTCAATCATTAAAGTTTTCAGTAGCTTTTGGACGTTTTGATTTTGAACTTCTTCAAAGCTTGGAATGTCTAAAATGTGCAGTTTGGCACCTTTTAAATGAATATCAAACATAACTTTAGTCAAGTGATCTTGATCTCTGCCTAGTCTTTCCAAACTGATTACGACTAGTTCGTCTCCTTTAGTTAACTTTTGAATTGCCTTTTTTAAGATCGGACGATTAATATCAGCACCCGAAGCTTTTTCTTTAAAAATAATTTTTATGCCATTTTCTTTCAATAATTTGATCTGTCTGGCTAAGTTCTGTGTATTCGAACTAACCCGGGCATAACCGTACTTCATAGATAATACCTCCGAATTAAAAATAGTGTTTTTGGGTGTACCCATAAGCATTTTAATAGTGTTAAGGATTTCAGAAGGGACGCCTTGTTTTTTTATGGTACGTTACCCAATTTAACTGATTAAGTAAAAACTACGAACATAGACTAGCACTTACTTTTAGGAGGTATAATTGTATGACTGGGAAAAATAGAGGTATAAATGGCAAACAGTTGAATGGATCTTCGATAGATATGAAGCGCCACGTAAAGATGTATAAGGCCGGCAAGAAGTGGCTTGCTGCGGGACTTTCAACTGCTGTATTGGGATTGACAGTTATTGGTGGTCAGCAAGAAGTTAACGCCAGTACCAATTTAAGCAATGTTGAACAGGGAACATCGGAAGCTACAAGCTCGGTAAATTCTAGTGCGTTAAATGCAAGTTCAGCGGTTGTTTTGAATACTTCCAGTAGCAGTAGCAATGTTGACAATAGTGCACACGAAGATCAAGGCGCAACTGTTAGTCAGTCAATTCAAACTGAAAGTAGCGCATCATCAGTTGGCAGCGCTGTGAGCAAAACAGCACAAGATTCATCAACGGGAACAATTCAGGCTACAAGTAATTCAAACAATGTACAGGTAACAAACTTAAGTAATCCTTCTAGTGATGAAATTACTGTAGCACAAAGTGCGGCAAGTGAACGTTATCAACAAACTGGGCAACCACAACAAATAAATGCAGTAGCAGCTACTACGCCAGTGGCGGAGACTACTGGAACAGTGACTGTTAATTATGTTAATAAGGATACTGGAGAATTAATTACATTTAATCAGAGTCAGTCCTCATTAACAGCTGATGCGGGTACAGTCGTCAATGGTAGTTATATTGCTAAGACAACGATCAGTGCAGCAAGTGTCACTAAAATGAAAGTTAATACAAAATATGCACAAGCCTCAATTGCGGGTTATAAATTCGTAGGTAATGATACTACAGATTTTACTTTTGTTCCTATTGGTGAAACGAAAACGATTATTGCATATTATGAGCAACTAGCACCGTTGATCGTCCAATATGTCAATGAAGATGATGAATCGGATATTATTTACCAGAATATATATGATGTAAGCAAACCAGGTATGCGAGCCAGTGGACTATCTAGTTATGATGTTAGCTATAATATTCCCGAACTATGGGGGTATACCTATGATTCGAGTAAAACGGATCAATCAACTTTGAAGGGCACATTTAAGTCAATTGATGATACGGACGGGCAAGCGCTAATTGTAAAGGTCTTCTACAAAAAGACAACATCAGATATTAACAAAGGGGCATTATATTTAACTGGCGTTATTAACCAACCAGTTAGTGATTCTAATTCTAATGGGAGTGGTGATAATAATCCGTCAGTAAGTTTTAACGGTACTTCGTTGCCATCAACGGCAATTAAAATTAGCAATTCTACCAGTACGACTCCAGCGCAATATCAGAATTATACTCTAGTCGAAGCTACTGGATTTAGTGCTTCTGCAGAAACTTATTTGGGTAGTTCGGCATCATATATTCCAAACCAACCTGTAAAAGTGGTATTTGGAGACGATTCCACTGGTAAAGTACTGTTGACTAAGTCTTTGGGAGATTTTGATCCAGCGAACGGTGTTATTCCATCTGGAAACTATGATACAAGTGTGGTGAATGATGAGCAACAATCCTCGCTTGAGAGTCAGGGATATCGGTTACTTGGAGTTTATGGTATGACATCTGGTACTTACGATGAAATGCATAGGGTTGTGTACTACATGTATACGCCAAAGTTAGATTATGGTGAAGTAACTGTTACTAGAACAATAAATTTTACTAGTTCAGATAGCAGCGCGGTATTACCAAATCCTGAAGTTCAAGAAGTCACGTACAAAACCGTGAAGAATGAAGTAACGGGAGAAATTGTGTATACGCCGCAAGAAGCATTTTATGAATATATTGTTCCTAATGTTGAAAATTATACGGCTAGTCAATCTAAAGTTGATCAGGAAGCGTTAGCACCATCTACTACTGCACCAACTAATCAGACTGTGACGATTAACTACACTCCGGCACTCGTTCACGGTGAAGTAACGGTTGATCGTACGATTAGTTACGAGAAAATAAATGGATCGAAATTGCAAGCCGATACTGTTCAGCAGGTAACGTATAAATTTGAAACAAATAAAGTAAGTGGTGAGACTGTATATACACCACAAGGATTTTATCCAGCTATTGTTTCTCCTAGCTTTTCCGGATATCAAACTACACAAACGACAATTAATCAAGATTTATTGAAGCCGACAACTGAAACACCAAAGAGCACAAAGATGGTAGTTTCCTACACACCAAACAAGCAACGTGCAACGGTTGAAATCGTTGATCAAAATGGTAAGAAGCTCGACACGATTAATGTAGAAGGTGTCAGTGACGGAGCGGTTGATCA
>NZ_AYYY01000063.1:7448-150674 GCF_001436295.1 Paucilactobacillus vaccinostercus DSM 20634
CGTCGCAACGGCAATCCAAGGGGTAATTAACCAAGGATACAACCTGACGAGCGATGGCACCGTAGGCGCAACGTATGATCACGATGACGACGCGGATCAAACCTTCAAGGTAGTGATGACTCAACTTGGCGAGAACAAAGTGCCATACACGACGATTCCAACTGATCCAGAAGGTAACCCAATCCCAGGTACCACGGGAGAAAGCCATGTTGGTAAGCCAGGTGACCCTGTTGAAACAACAGACGTCCCAGGGTACACACCAACAACTGACATTCCAGATGTACCAACGGATGGCGGCGACGTGAATGTCATCTACACACCAAACAAGCAACGTGCAACGGTTGAAATCGTTGATCAAAACGGTAAGAAGCTCGACACGATTAATGTAGAAGGTGTCAGTGACGGAATGGTTGATCACAGTACAATCGCAACGGCAATCCAAGGGGTAATTAACCAAGGATACAACCTGACAAGCGATGGCACCGTAGGCGCAACGTATGATCACGATGACGACGCGGATCAAACCTTCAAGGTAGTGATGACTCAACTTGGCGAGAACAAAGTGCCATACACGACGATTCCAACTGATCCAGAAGGTAACCCAATCCCAGGTACGACGGGTGAAAGCCATGTTGGTGAGCCAGGCGATCCTGTTGAAACAACAGATGTGCCAGGATACACACCAACGACTGACATTCCAGATGTACCAACGGATGGCGGTGACGTGAATGTTGTCTACACACCAAACAAGCAACGTGCAACAGTTGAAATCGTTGATCAAAATGGCAACACTTTGAAGACGGTCATCCTTACCGGAGTAAGTGATGCGAACGTTGATCACAGCACAATCGCAACGGCAATCCAAGGGGTAATCAACCAAGGATACAACCTGACAAGCGATGGCACCGTAGGCGCAACATATGATCACGACGACGATGCAGATCAAACCTTCAAGGTAGTGATGACTCAACTTGGCGAAAACAAAGTGCCATACACGACGATTCCAACTGATCCAGAAGGTAACCCAATCCCAGGTACGACGGGTGAAAGCCATGTTGGTAAACCAGGCGATCCTGTTGAAACGACAGCTGTGCCAGGATACACACCAACGACTGACATTCCAGATGTACCAACGGATGGCGGTGACGTAAATGTTGTCTACACACCAAACAAGCAACGTGCAACGGTTGAAATCGTTGATCAAAACGGTAAGAAGCTCGACACGATTAATGTAGAAGGTGTCAGTGACGGAGCGGTTGATCACAGCACAATCGCAACGGCAATCCAAGGGGTAATTAACCAAGGATACAACCTGACAAGCGATGGCACCGTAGGCGCAACGTATGATCACGACGACGATACAGATCAAATCTTCAAGGTAGTGATGACTAAGATTGCTGCACCTGATGATACTGATAATAATGGTAATCCAGTACCACCAACCAACAATGGCGGTGATGTGGATAACGGTGGAAATACTAACAATGGTAATGATAATGGCAACGGGAACGTTGATGTACCAACTAATAATGGTAGTGAAACGCCTGCTCAACCAAATACCAATGGAAGCGAAACACCATCGACCACAACTACCAACACTGGTAATGGGACGACTGGAACACCTAAGGCAACCGAGACCACTTATGTGAATGATTCTGGTAACACAAACACAGGTGATACTACTCAAAAGGCCAATGCAAATAGACTTCCACAAACTGACAACAGTAATGAGAGCCTATTGGCTGAAATCGGAGTAGCCATGATGGGATTAATCTCAGTATTTGGACTTGGACGCAAGAAGAAGCACGAAGATGATTAGTCATAGCAACAAGTGATTAATGATTGATTAAACGCGAAACGCGATTTGGGGTCATCTCCCTTAATCGCGTTTTGCTACATAGAACCTAATATTAGCGAAATTCTTCGCACACATAATAAATATAAAGGTAGAAATATTAAAAATAATTCAAATAAATTATCAAACAGCTGCTAAGGCTGTTTATTGAAAATCGTTGTCTCGGTTAGATGAAAGGATGATCAAGATGGAATATAGAAATAAGAAACTGCCTGGATTTAGGCGGTTTAGAGAGCAACATTAATTAGTAGGTAAGTTTTGAAACGAGGTGATGAGATGACTGATCGGGAACAGATGCTCCATATTAGACACGAACAGCAGAAACTACATTATTCCATCAAAAAGGTGAGAGGGCGTTTGTTGGCGCAAGAAGCAAATTTAATCCTTCAACATAGTGCAGTTGATCAAAAACATTCCATTGGGACAGATGAACAGTGTCCGGTATGTTGTCAGTACAATACGGTAAAAAGGAAATCTGAACGGTTAGCTGTGTTAGATGGATCAAAACGCCAAACGGGACTAAGACCACTACGTAGAGGGTTTTACTATCTTGGTAGTATTGATAACCGGTATATGTCGATCATCGTCTCACCTTCAAAAACAGATGCAGAATCGTGTTTCACAGATTTAAAAGTTCAAATTCAGCATCAGCATGCAGAACTTAAAAGACTGACATCAGCAGAAACTCAGGTCTTAATGCAACAACAGATCGGTCCACGTAGATGGGAGCAGGCCCGTCGACAGTATCATGACGTGGACCACACAGAAGTGATAGTAACGTTCGAGAAGAATATCAATAATGAGGATTAGTGAATGGTGGGGGAAATAATGGCGCAGGGAGTAGAAAAGGAACGAAAGACAACTCTGGTCGATCTGACGGGACGACGATTCGGCAAATTAACCGTCGTTACGTTGGCACCGGAAAGGAACCCTAAAAACGGGAACACAAGGTGGCTGTGTCAGTGTGATTGTGGCAATCAAGTGATCGTAGATGGGCAGAATTTGAAACATGGGACGACGCGCAGTTGTGGTTGCCTACGACGTGAAGTAAGTCGCCAGAAGATGTTAACAAATCCGAAATTAGCCGGCAGCCGGAGCATCAAAAATTTTTTTAATGAAGAAGGTATTCAATATTCGCACTTGCATAAATCTAAAAAGAACAAAACAGGTGTCATTGGAGTCTCGTTTGACAAGTCAAATAATCTGTATGTTGCACGGTTGATGTTTCATCATGAGTACGTATTGAATAGGGCGGTGGAAACCTTTGAAGAAGCAGTTGAGTTACGAAAGCAAGCAGAACAACGATACTTGCATTCCAGAAAACGGTCGGTTAAATCGACTGAGAACCTTACAAGTTTATCAAAGTGATATTAGTGCACTTATGACTCAGATTATTGTGGATCACCATGATGTGAAAGGGCACTCGCTGGCATCGCAGCCTGACAATTGTGATTTATGCGACCTATATACGACTGCAGAACAAATTATGCGGATCATTCAGCAAGAAATCGATGATGAAAATACAACGAAAAAGCAACATTTTTCACTGGCTTCTTTGAAGTCCGCACACTACTATTATGCGCAAGAAGAGGACGGCGAAATCCAGATTTATCGATCAGCGAGTGTTACTAAGACGAGACAGCTATTCCGGTTGTATAACGGCAATGATCGTATGCACGGTATGCCTAAACGAATTAATCGGTGCCTCGTAGAAATCATTATTAAATATATAATGGATGATTCGGATCAAGCGTCTCGACTAGTCCAATCATTGACCAATGATCACGTCTTCTCGGGATTGGTGATTCAGTTTGAAAATAACCAACTCTTGCGTGTGGCGGAGACTTTGGGGCAATACAAGATTTATGACCGGATAATGAACGATTAAATTATGATACTGGAGACGAATAAAATGAAAAAGAAGTTCACGACAACACTTGATGCAGACTTAGTGAAGGAACTAAAAATTAAAGCTGCGCAGAAGGATACGACGGGTGCTGCCATTATTGCACATCTACTAGATCTCTACTTTAATGATGAATTTGAGGAGTTTAATGAAAAAATTGAATGCAAAATCTGAATTATTGAGGGGAGGCATTTTTCGATAATGCAGAGGATAGATTTAACAGGTAAACGGTTTGGTCGACTGGTAGCAATTAAACCAGCAGACCATTCGAGTTCAAAGGGTAACTTAATCTGGTTATGCCGATGTGACTGTGGTAACTATATTGAGGTTGACGGTCAACGACTAAGGAGAGGTGAAACACGCAGTTGCGGATGTTTGAGACGTGATCAAAGTCGTGAAGTGGCGCAAACGAATGAACAGTTTCAGAAAAATGTTGGTAATTCGACGCATTTTTTTAATGAGGATGGGGTGCCATTTGCCAGCATTAGGCGTTCAAAACGCAATAAGAGTGGGCATGTCGGTGTTTCATACGATAAAAAGACGAATCGATGGGTATCGCGGCTCATGTATGACGGCCATTATGTGTTACTTAAAACCTTTGAAACATTTGATGAGGCGGTAGAAGCACGCGAAAATGCTGAAGATCGATACCTGAAGAATAAACCTCAGTCAGCTGATACTTCCGCGAGTAGTCCCAGCAGCGACAGTAATCATTAAATCTAAAACGAGATAAATACAATTTAAGCTATCTTTTAAAAATGTGAAAAACTAGTTTAAATTGTTATTTTATCCACATATGTGACATGCCATTAATCAATATTATAGAACCACTGTTTTAGTAGTACATAGGGATAAAACGGCAGCAATAGTTAATTAGTCATTAAAAGTTGATTGATACCTAATAGTAGGTGAAACAGTGATAATCATGAGAACTAGTTGAGATCAACAAGATATTTTTTGCATCAAAAGCCTATTATTAGTCGATCAACTCAAAGCCGTGTTACATGTATTGAGGGTGCCTAACGGTCATAGTCATAGCCAGTATCTTTAGTGTGTTCGTTGCTGTCACTAACACCATTGATTTTGTCCCCATACAGTCGCTGGTATTCACTGCGGGCTTGTTGAGCTTCTTGAGCCTTGCGTTGTTCAATTTCTTGTTGCTCCTGCTGTTGTTCTGCACGAAGAGTTTTCAGCTCGGAAATCTGCAATTGGGTTGCGCGCCATGGCTGAGCATCGTCAGTACCATAGGTTAGGTCATGCCTAATTTTCCGGGTTGCTTCGGGATTCTGGCGTTGTAATTGGACACCAACTGCTGCATCGAAGCCGTCTTGATGTAATTTGGTATTCACTGTGCCCATTACCGCTAGCAAGCGATCACGGGCGATTTTGTAAACCGATTGCTTTTTGCCGACACGGGTCTCAAGTTTATTTAAAGCATCCTGCTTTTTGTCGATATTGTCGGATTTCAGGTCTAATGCATCATCGCGTTGATTTAAGCTTGATTCACGTTCATTTAACTTTTTGTCACGTTGCTCATTTCGCGTTTTTTGTAATGTAGTTGTGTTTTCACGTTTGATGATGCTTTGCTCATCTTCCGTATTTTTCAATTCTTTGGCTTCGGCCGCATTCTCGCGTTGCTTTAAGCCAGATTCACGTTCATTTAACTCGTTGTTGCGTTGCTCGTTTTGAGTTTCTTTTAAAGCAGCTGCGTTTTCACGTTTGATAATCTTTTGCTCGTCTTCCGTATTTTTCAATTCTTTGGCTGCGGCCTGATCCTCACGGTCTTGGACTTCTTTTTCACGTTTTAAAAGCTTGTCGCGCCATGACTGTATGAGATGGCATACTGTACTGAACAAATCATGTAAAGGTTGTTTTTTAAATTCAGCTTTACCTTCGTCGTCACTAATCGGGTGCTTGGAGTCCTTGGTCGCCTTAGCCTCTGGTTCGATCTCCTTGATGTTGTCAATTAGGGAATTTGTCAGATCATCCGTAAAATTGTCGAGTTGTTGTGATTTTTTCTCTAATTCGGCTGATTTTGCTTCATTTTTAGCAATTTTAGCGTCATTTTCAGCTATTTTGGTATCGAGTTTTTCATTTTTGACGTGAAGTTCCGCTTCTTGCGCTTTAATTTGGTTCTCGTGTGTTTTATCTTTTTTATATTGTTTGACAGAGCGCTGGGATCCCTTTGAAGCACCTTTAATCCGTTGATAATCGATTCCATGTTCTTTCATAATTCTAACGGCGTAGGCCTCTAGTATTTCTAATTCGAGATCGTGGTACATGCCCTTAACGATTGCGGTTTCACTACGGCCGTTGTATTTTTCAACTTTTTCTCCTGTTTCTGGGTCCTTCACCGTGTAATAGGCACTAATGACTTTACCGCTGTCAGTTTCGTAGTGTGATAATTTTTCATGCCATTCTTCGGCGTAATTTGGATTTAATTTTCCATCTTCCGTCAAAGCGTCCGTACCGAAAGTAGATTGAATAACCTGTCTCTTAATTTTGGTTGTCGCGAATGCTACTTTATCAAATTGCAGGTCGGACATTTGGAGATGTTGCGCGCCTTCTTCATCGCTGTCAATTTCAGCCCACAGGACGTTAGGGTGCATGACCTGAAAAGGATGGGATGCATGATATTGTGTGAAAGTTTCACGTTCAGCAGTGCGGAATTCGGTTAATACTTTGGCTCCATAATTTTTCAAGATATGATCGTAAATATCTGTATTTCCAAGATACAGTAAGGTTGAAGTGATTGGAATCTCATCATTATTATGAAAGTTAGCTAGTTGGTAGCTCGCATCTTTTACGCGATCTTCGTTGTGCAATTTCAAATTATTTTCTAAGCCCTTACGAATTTTTGATGATTTTGCCGTCATGTAGCCCACCCAGTCACCATAAGCACGATTGGCTCTCGATGGTGGTAATTTTGCGTCGTGGTCTTTGATGGCCTGGTCATCTAAAAATCCGTTTTCGATTAACATATTTTTCGCATTTTTTGACGGTAAAGTGTCACTGTCCTTGTAAACTTCAAGAACAGTAATGTCCTTTGAATCGGCGGGATCATATTGACGCCAGTTACGTTCATCTGCATGGTTAGCTAAGTGATTGTCACCGAGGTCTTTGTCTGACGATTTGTAGCTACTGGATTGAGTTATGGGAGCTTCGATTAACATTATTTATCAGATCCTTTATTGTGAATGAGTCAAAATACTTCCTATGCGGTCGTGTTTTGGCAGTGGAGTTTTAAGCGTGGGTCTATTTAATCACAAGAGATTGAGTGATTAACAGGACGTATGAAGGGCAAAAAACAGATCGACAGATAAATGTAAATAATAAAAAATTATTTATGATATTAATAAATAAATACCTCAAAGTACTTCCTACTCGGTCGTGCTTTGAGGAGGCAATTTTAGCGGGTAAATAGTCCTTGGTACCCGTCGATGCTCATTATTCAATCGCCTTGACTAGCCATCAATTTAGGACTAAAAAGGTGCCAAAATCCAAATTGTCACAAATTGCCACACACAAATGACTCTCGTATGTGTATGGCAGATTTTTCATCTGCCATACTTACTCGCTCGCCGAGGGCCGGTTGCACCGAACGGCCGCCTAGCCGCGGGCAACTATTCGACTGGTTGACTGTTGTCAGCCAGCCTCATTTAATCGTCGCAATGGCAGATTTCGTTGGTCAACAAACTCTGCCAAAGCTTCTCATGTAATCACCCAATTAATTAGCGTTTCACGTCTAATTAATTGTTGGCTCACTGTCGACTGACATCATCGCAATCGCCTAATTCAATCGAACGATTGATCAGGTTCCCGATTGCGATGACGTAAAATGTCCTCACCGTTTATAACCGGTGAGGGCATCAGCCGACAAAATCAAGTGCATTAATGACAATCACGATGTAATTAATAAAGGCACTCACCAATAATTTTGGTGAGTGCCATAGAATCGTCAGGGTCCTAATTTCAGATACAAGGGGAAGTGACAAGATCATCAACTAGGAGCCAATATATGTTTTCTGAATGTTTATTAGACATATATTTATATGTTTAATAAACACTATTTATACTTTCAATTTAAATTGTTTTTAAATTATTTATATGTATATGTACATCTATATGTAAATCAAAGTAAATATAGGCAATGTCATTAGGTAAAATTTTTGACCTTTACTTCGCAGACGGAAAATATAACGAAGATGAAAAGGAATTGAATAAGCTATATAATGTTAGCAACAATGTCCAAGTCGTTTTAGCACTCACATACAAGCGAGGATAAAAAATGAAAATTGAACCAGAAATTAATGAAAAAGATTACTACTGGGATTCCAAGTATACAACGGAAGAATTTTTGCAAAATCAGGATAAAATCTTAGGGTCCGCCGGTGCGTATCGTCGGGTGTATCAAATTGAAGCGCCCGATCCTGAATCAAAAGATGAAAATACGCATGCAGTTGTGATTAGTGCCGAGCGGTACAACTATTTAGATAAATTAGCCCGACAGTATGATCAACAAATGATTGATATGATCAAACCGGAATTAGATCAGAAGGATATGGACTATCAGAAAGTGCTCAAGTTTCTGAACTATGTTGACGATATGTGGGAAACGATGGAGTATCAGACGTTTCAGATGTCGGAGGCCAACCAGATTTCGGAAAAAATGATGTTTAGTATTAATGTCCGATACTGGATGTGGTTATTCAAGCACAGTACAGCGTCCCAGTCTAACGAGTTAACCGCACGAATTATTGTGGCCGAGGCAAAAGACGAAAATTTGGCGGAAGCAATTCCCATGAGTGAGGAAGATCGAGTAAAATTTAGTCAAAAACGATCAGCGTTTGAGAAGGACCCATCCCAAGGTTGGAGTAACGATTAGTCTCAAAACGATATAGTTGGTGTCATTGATTGAAAAGAGTTATACTACAGGTAATATAATAGTAGATTTAAACATGGATTTTCGAGCTGAAGCCATAAAATGATTATTTTAATGGTTAAACATCAGATATTAATTATTCATAATGTGAAAAACCATGGCACCAACTAGGGCACCACTCAAAATATAAAAGTATTAATATTTGAAAAACGTTGATATAACAAGGACTACAGGTTGCTTTTTGGATGACCAGTGGCTGGTATTCGAACCCAGCTAGCCCAATCGTTACGCCTTAACGAATTTCGCTGTTTGATGATTAATTTCATTAAATAGCGAATTTTTTTGTACATATTAATAAAATTATTGATTTTCATCCACGAAATGGTTGCTTTCAGGGCGTTTAGAGCTTACCATAGCAAATGCAGCATGAAGATGCAGAATAAATTAAACAGGAGCGTGACTCTGATATGGCCAACAAAGCAGAATTAGTCGACGAAGTTGCACAGTCAACTGGATTATCAAAAAAGGATGCAGAAGCAGCTTTCAATGCAGTTTTTGCAGGGGTAACTGATGCACTGACTAAGGGTGAAAAAGTGCAATTAATCGGTTTTGGTACTTTCGAAGTTCGTGAACGTGCAGCTCGTAAGGGTCGTAACCCACAAACTGGTGCAGAAATTGAAATTGCTGCTACCAAAGTACCAGCTTTTAAAGCAGGTAAAGCCTTAAAGGATGCTGTTAAATAAGCATATTATATTAAGACATGACATCGTTCAGGATTTGAATGTTAACATTCAAGTCCTGGATGATGTTTTTTTGTTCTCATTTTTCATTGGTAAAGTGCTGATCATGACTTGTGTGATATTAATAATGACATTAGACGGGCACTCTCGATGAAAGGTTTTAAAAACGATTCCATCGGGATACGCAAAATCAGTGCCTGACTGTTAATAGAATTGAGGAAACTTAATCAATCCTATTTTTTTAGAGAATATGTGGGAAAAAATGGGATTTATGGAGAAAAAATGGAAAATAAGTACATTTTGTTAAGTGGGGGAACTATAATTTCCTATGTAAATTAATTTAATATTGCCTACTTCGTAGCTTGAAGACGACCTGTATTGGACCCTTTAGGCGTCCAGTACGGGCCATTTTATTTAAGGCATAATTGGGATAGCAGACGATTTATTAAATGAACCGGTGATCATTGAGTCACTATAGGAGGGAACGACATGAACTTATTCTTTGGGCCTGCCGGACGGCAGTTTGATTCTGAACAAGTCCAATTGAAGAGATTGGAAAATGAGGTGCGCAGTTTAACGACAAGTTTAGAGCAACAAGCTGTGGATCAGTGGTTGGAACCACTTGCGAATTTATTTGTGGCGGGGATGCGTAACGGCATCCATGCTGCCAGTAATGATCGTGAAATGCGTTTTTCCGCTAATCCAGTCGTTTCCGTTAAAGTGGACGATCAGAACATGAACGAAGTTGAAAATCGATTATTTCATCAACTAATTAGTTTTTTAAACCAAGCTGACAGTGTTGAATTCATGACAATGGATGATACGATTTCGACGCCCATCGTGCGACGCAATCAGGTGCAGTGCTGGGATGACTTATATGATCTAGCAAAAAGTAAACTAACTTTAGAAGATTTATTTGAAATTGTTCTTGGTGGCTGGCGGTTTGGATACCAGAATTTCGAGTACGGTGTTCACCACAAGCAAGATTTAAAGCAGTATCAACAATCACAGCAACGTGCAGATGATGCCTTGACTGCTACTGGTTTTTCAGACTATGCACGACCGGAAAGTCAGAAATTTTTATTACATGAAGTACGGGTGGCCGTTGGGGATTATCTTGAAACGTTAGCAATGGCTTAGCTAAGAAATATGTAACCAGAAATAAGGAGTGCCAAATCATAATGGCATTCCTTATTTTTGTTCGATTAAATTTTGAAAAACAGTTAAAATGGCGGAATTTCCATCATTGATTCATACGTGGAGTCGTTAGAAAAATGATAAGATAGCAACGTCTCTCAAGGAGACAGTCTCATGCGCCACTACCGGTCAAGCCAACGACCGTTACTTTTGGTTGAGAGTTCCGTTTATCGCTTGACGGAGCTCTTTTGATGCACGATTGAACGGTGTGAATCGCTTTTATGGCGCGTTGTACAGTACTTGAGTTAACTGGCTTTCAACTGAATTGTAATTGTGATAATATGTAAGCAATTTCATGATGCTTATCGTTTGATTTACGGAGGTAGTGAGATGTTAAAAATTGGGATTAATGGTTTTGGTCGAATTGGTCGATTGGCACTACGACGAATCTTGGAATTGAATAGTAGCGAAATTACGGTGACGGCAATTAATGATTTGACGACGCCCACGATGTTAGCTTATCTATTTAAACATGATACGACACACGGCACAGTTCCGTATGATGTTTCAGCAACGGATGATGCCCTCATTATTGATGGGCGGTCATACCGGGTATATGCGCAACGCGATGCCGCTGAAATACCATGGGTTGCCAACGATGGTGTTGATCTAGTTCTGGAATGCACAGGGTTCTACACTTCAAAAGAAAAATCGCAGGCCCACTTAGATGCCGGAGTGAAGAAAGTATTGATCTCGGCACCAGCAGGCCCGATTAAGACAATTGTATACAATGTCAATGATGACACGCTAACGGCTGATGATCGAATTGTATCTGCCGGGTCATGTACGACGAATGCATTGGCACCAATGGCCTATTGGCTAAATCAAGATTTTGGTATCGAAGTTGGGACTATGACGGTCATTCATGCCTTTACGAGTTCTCAGATGATTTTGGATGGCCCAAAGAGTAGCAAATTACGGCCGAACCGGACTGCATCAGCGAATACAATCCCCCATTCTACGGGAGCTGCGAAGGCAATTGGCCTAGTGATTCCCGAGCTTGACGGACATTTGCAGGGGCATGCACAACGGGTAGCGGTGATTGATGGGTCGGTTTGCGAGCTAGTCTCCGTTTTAAAGACCGGTGGTGTGACGGCGGCACAAATCAACCAGACAATGCAAACTCACACGATTGATAACGAGTCGTATGGCTGGAACGATGAGGAGATTGTCTCATCCGATATTATTGGTGATACCCACGGCGGGGTATTCGATCCAACACTGACAGAAGTAACCACTAGTGGAACCCATCAAATTGTTAAAACGGCAACATGGTTTGATAACGAATACGGGTTTGTGTCAAATATGATCCGCACTGCTCAGAAATTTGCCACAGTTTAGGAAGTTAAAAGGAACTGCTCGGTGTTACTGATCTGGTAATACCGAGCAGTTTTAGTGATGTTAGGGAGGTAAATCGTAAATGAAGACACAACGGATACAGACCGTAATCGTTTTAGGGATGTTTTCATTTTTAACAAGTTTAGCGGGATCTAGTATTAATTTAGCATTGCCGAAGATTTCGACCAGTTTGAATATTTCAAATAGTTTAGCCACGTGGGTAGTTCAGGCGGGACTCATTGGGACGACGGTACTCTTAGTTTTGTTTGGTCACTTTGGTGATATTCTATCTAAAGATTATATTTTCATCAATGGTGGTGCGATATTTATTATCGGGTCACTGATTAACGGGATTGCGCCATCCTTTACGATATTAATTATCGGAAGGGTCATCCAATCGGTCGGTATCGCGATGATTATGGCGAATTCAATGGGCATTGTATCGGAAAAGTTTACGGACCAAAATCGTGCGGAGGCGTTATCTGCAATTTCTGTATTTATTTCTATTGGCGCGATTTCTGGTCCGGCCATCGGTGGGTTTATTTTGTCGATCGCATCGTGGCGTTGGATTTTTCTCCTTAACGTCCCCGTGGGCCTCGGAATACTACTATTTGGGTGCCATGCTCTGCCCATCCCGCGTGAGTCTTGGCTGGCAATCAAGGAAAAAATACGAACGGCGAATTGGGTGGGTCAAGGGTTATTTACAGTCGGCATTTTAATCTTCTTTTTGAGTAGTATGCTATTTACCAGCCACACTCGCCATGAACTCGGGGGTACAATCTTACTATTGGTGGGCGTTTTGATCACGGTGGGATCGTTTATTCAGGATAATCGCTCGAAAAGTCCATGGATCGCGCCCCGTATTTTACGAAACCAAGCATTTATGGTATCGGTCAGTGTCTTATTTCTGGTCATGCTCGTGAATGCGGTGTCCAATATTCTACTGCCGTTTTACTTGCAGAGCTTTGTGGGTATTTCAGCCTTCAATAGCGGATTAATTATGATTGTTCAGTCGGCCACGATGCTAGTGATTACCCCGTTTGCCGGATATCTAGCCGATCGAATGGATCGAAATGTACTCACCTGCATTGGCCTTTTAGTGTTATTGATTTCGCAAATCGGGTATGTCAGTTACCCACAGACGATCAATTACTGGCGCATTTTGGTACCAGTCATGATTAATGGCTTGGGAATGGCTCTCTTTTTATCCCCGAATAATGCCATCACGATGGGGACGGTTGAACAGCAACTATCAGGCATTGCCGGCTCGTTTAATTCTTTTGCTAGAACCCTCGGGATGACGATCGGCATTAGCATGGCCTCCGTGTTGCTGTTTGCACAACTCCCCGGGGTTAATCACATCACACCCCAACTCGGTGTTGTTTTTATGCGAGCTTTTAGCCACGTGTTTATTTTTGCGGCGTTCTTATCATTGATCGCGTTCATTGTCGCGGTATCGCGGTTATTCGTTGCCCGGCGTCATCTCAAAAATAATTGACATCCCCCGTTGTCCGCGCTAGATTGATACTAATCATAACGTGAGGGCGGTGCAAAAATGATCAAACCAATTAGTGATGAAATGTATGCAAAAGCAACCAAGGATGGCTTGGCAGTGATCGATTTTCGGATGGATTTTTGCTCCCCTTGTACGGCCATGGATCATATTTTGGCTGACGTGGCGGATGATCAACGGCTAAACAACCGCGTGAAATTTTTGTCAATTACGGTTAACCGCCATTTTGAAGTCGCATCAGCTCTGGGAATTCAACACGTTCCCCTGGTCTTAATCAAACGAAACGGCCAAATTGTCAATCATCTTGCTGGTGTGCATTCGGGCCGCCAAGTGACCGATATGTTATTGCAGTATCTATGATATAAGGATGAAGGGGTGAGCATATGGCTGATTATGTGCATGAAATTAGAAAGTTAGTGGGACACCGGCCAATCATTATGAATACGGCTGCGGGGATTTTAGTGAATGCTCGGCAAGAAGTCCTATTGAATGAGCGTGTGGACACTGGTAATTGGAGTTTACCAGGTGGTTATTTGGAGTACGGTGAAACATACGCGCAAGCCTGTGTGCGGGAGTATAAGGAAGATAGCGGTATTGATGTCGCAATTGTCAATCGAATTGATATTTTTGATGAAGGCGATGTTCATTATCCCAATGGGGATGTCACGCAAACCATCACGGGGTTGTTTTTGGTTCGCCAAGTTGGGGGTCAAGCACTAGATCATGCAACCAACGAAACAGTGCGTGTTAAATACTTTCCTTTTGATCAGCTACCGCCGCTTTTAAACCAACAAACCCAGGATATGTTAGAAGCCGCACGACAATATTTGCAGCAACAAAAAGGCTGAAAAGCGAGGCCGTTGGGGCATCATTAGGGATCGCTACCACGATTTCAACGATTAAATTAAGTGTAAAAGAATAGACTGAGAAAAAGTTTGATCATTTTTCTCAGTCTATTCTTTAGGATTTAGTCTGGATCACTATCTTTTAAGCGCACCAAATGGGGCTTGCCGTAATGATACCCCTGGCGTAAATCCAGTTTTAAGGTATCAGCCCATTCAACGTCTGCGGGATCCTCAATTCCTTCAACAATTAAGTGGATATTAAGCTGCTTACACCGTTGGGCCCAAAGCATGAGTCGTTCACGAACGACGGGATCGTCAAGATGTTCATGGCGATTTTGCAAGGCATATTTGATTTCCGTGGCGTAGGGAATTAAGGGCTGAATATTGTCCCAAGTATTTTGACCAGTATCGACATCATCGATTGAAAAGCTCATGCCTTGATCTGTAAAATCTTTGACGGCGGCGAGCACACGGTGATCATGAATTGAGACCCCATTTTTTTCCTCGATCATTTCGATTACAAGGCGAACGGGGCGGAGGTTGGCCTGCGCTTGGAGCAAGGCTTCTCGGATGAGTGGATTGATCAGCTGAATTGAACTTAGGTTAACGGAGACACTACCAATTTTTGAGGCCAGTTTTTCAGTTGCTTCAACGAGGCGCTGCGCAATGATGCGGCTCGGAATGAGATTGAAATTGTCTGGAATTCGCCATCCATGGGGTGTATAAACTTTTAGTAGTAATTCGTACCCAATGATAGAGCTGAGGTATGAATTAACTTTTGGTTGTGCAAAATAACGGTATAAGGGTTGTTCTTCTGACAAATTGATAATTCCACCTCAATTTAAACGCTTGTCGTTAATGAATTATCTCTATTATACCTTAAAAAGCGCTATGATATAGGAAGAAATGAGATTGATGATGGGAAGTGAAACGGTGAAAGTAATTATTGTGGGGGCGACACACGCGGGCACGGTCGCTGCACTTCAAATATTGGCGCTAGATCCGACGGTTGACGTGACCGTTTATGAACGTGGCAGTCGGCTGGCATTTATCGGGGCGGGCGTGCCCTTGTATCTCAGCCAGCAAGTAACGAAAATTGATGAACTCCTCAATATGGATGTGGCGACGCTCACGCACGCTGGGGCAACCATGCGGATGCAGCATGATGTCCTTAAAATTGATATGACGGCGAAGACAATTTTAGTGCAAAATTTAATCACAAATGAACAGTTTGAGGATCATTATGACAAATTGGTGATGGCGACTGGATCTGCTGTGGTCGTGCCGCCACTCTACGGCGTTAATAATCATCGCGTATTAATGGTCAAGGATTATCAATCGACGAAAGATATTGCCGGTGCTGTTCAGCATGCACAGTCAATTGTGATTGCTGGGGGTGGCTATATTGGAGTAGAACTGGCCGAGGCCCTTTGCCAACGGCATGATATTACGCTTTACCACAGTGCGAGTTATTTATTAGATAACTACTACGATCGACCAATGGCGCGAAGCGTGCAAAAGTTACTGACCCAACACGGGGTTCATGTATGTGTGAACGAACCCGTGAAAAGTTTTACCGAGACGCGCGATACGTTAACAGTGGTGTCGCGTAATTTACGAAAAGAATGCGATTTAGCAATTGTTTGTACAGGGTTTGTGCCGGTCTCTAATTTGGTCCAAGGACAGGTTGAGCTAGATCGGGGCGGGGCCATAATCACCAATAAATATGGGCAAACATCGGATCCTAATGTTTATGTGGCTGGTGATGATAGAAATAGTCATCAAAACGCAACGGGGGAATTTCAGTATTTACCACAGGTGACAAATGCCATTCGGCAGGCCCAGATTGTTGCTTACCATATTTGTGGGACACCGATTGAGAGTCGTGGAACCCAAGGAACGACGGCGTTAAGCATCTTTAATCATACCTATACGATGACTGGAATCACGGAGCATCGGGCCCGATTGTTAAAAATTCCAGCGAAAAGTATTACGTATCAAGGCTGGTATCGGCCGCAGTTTATGACGAAGAATGCTCGAGTAACGGTCACGTTAATTTATCGCGCTGATAATTGGAAAATTCTCGGGGCCCAAATCAGGTGCCAGCACGATGTTACCCAGTCAATTAATATTGTTTCACTTGCCATTCAAAATCAAAATACGATTGTGGATCTGGCCTTTACTGATATGTTCTTTCATCCACGGTACAACCAACCGGTGAATTATGTCAAAATGGCGGCACAGCAGGCCCTTTTTTTAGAAACCGGGAAACAGTAGAGAACCGTTAAAAAATTGGGAATTCTCGATAATTTTAACTGAAAATACAGCGGTAGAAATGGTTTTGTTGTATCATTAAGGGAAATTAATAAATTACATCGTGAGCAAAGGTGCAGGAGGAAAGCAAAGCATGAAAATTGGATTTATTGGTGCCGGAGAGATGGGCCGTGCAATTATTAAGGGGCTCATTAATGCTAAACACGTGGCTAGTGAAAACATTTTGATTCATAGTGCCCACAAGACCAGTTATGAACCATTTGCGCAGCAGTATCATTTGAGTGCTTGTGCAACCAATCGGGATGTGGTCGTCAATAGTGATGTGGTTGTTTTAGCAGTGATTCCAGATTACGCGGATGCAGTATTACGTGAAGTGAAAGCCGAACTAGCTGGGAAGACGTTAATTTCAATCGTCGGTGGCATGTCCATTGCCCATCTTGAGGAAGTTGGCGGGGCGCTGCCGATTTTACGATCATTACCGAACATTAATGTTGCCGGCAACGTCGGCATGACGGCGCTGGCTGCTAATGATGCGCTTAGCGGGGCGCGGTTGGAACAAGCAACGGCCCTATTTGAGGCAATTGGTGATGTGAGTTGGCAGGCCGAAGATAAATTTGCCATTTTTAGTGCGATTGCCGGAAGTGGGCCAGCCTACGTTGATTACTTTATCGATGCCCTCAGTCGCGCCGGAGTAAAGTATGGCCTTACAAAAAAGGACGCGACGAAGATTGCGGCCATGACCGTGCAGGGGTCTTCAGAAATGGTATTGCGTGCCACGGATGAAACACCAATGGACTTTGTGGATGCGGTTTGTTCCCCTGGTGGTAGTACGGTGGCCGGTTTGCTGGCAATGGAAGAGGCCGGCTTAACGACAGCGGTGGTCAAAGGAATTGACGCCACGGTAAACAAAAATTAATTTAATTATTTAGACATATTAGGAGAGATCAAAGTTGAGTGTTGTTTTAAAGCATGCCAAGATTTACACAGGATTAGATGTTATCGATGATGGGTTTATTCGGTTTGACCAACAAATCGAAGCAGTGGGACCGATGAGTGAATTTCGAGCTCAGGCTGGTGACCAAGTTGAATTTGTGAATGGTCGTGTCATTGTTCCGGGCTTTATCGATGTGCACACCCATGGTGGCTACGGGTTTGATACTATGGACGGGGATGCTGACCAGATTGATCAAATGGTGAACCGGATGATTCATGAAGGAATCACTAGTATTTTTCCAACCACGATGACGCAATCAAATGAAAATATTGCCCATGCGATGGTCGGAGTGGCGCAGGCGGCTGAAAAGAATCCCGTCATTCAAGGCGTTCACTTGGAAGGTCCCTTTATTGCGGCAATTTATAAGGGTGCCCAACCTGGAAAGTATATTCAGGATCCTAACGTTGAGTTATTAGATGAATGGAATCGGCTATCTGGTAATCGGGTTAAACTGATTACCTATGCGCCTGAAGATCATGGGGCACGGGAATTTGAAGACTATTGTCTTGCCCACGGGATTGTTCCATCGGTAGGCCATAGCAATGCTACGCGGGCACAGATGTTGAGTAGTCGGGCAACCCACGTGACTCATCTGTACAACGCCCAGCGTGAATTTAAGCATCGTGAGCCTGGGGTAACCGGTCATGCAATGCTTGAAGACGATCTATACTGTGAATTAATCTGCGATGGTTTCCATATTGTTCCGGATATGATCAAGCTGGCCTTTGATCAAAAAGGACCACATAAAATTGATCTGGTGACGGACTCAATGCGGGCCAAGGGGATGCCAGAAGGTATTAGTGAATTGGGTGGTCAAAAGGTGATCGTCAAGGACAAACAGGCCCGGTTAGAATCAGGTAACCTCGCGGGGTCAGTACTGACTTTTGATGACGCCTTTAAGAACGCCATTCGTTTCACCGGCTGTTCGATTGCCCAGGCCGTGCTCATGTCGTCTGTGAACCAGGCAATTGAATTTGGACTAGACAGCAAAGGAACTCTCGAAATCGGGAAGGATGCTGATCTGAACGTATTTGATGGGGATCTAGAGTTGCAACGGGTTTACAGCTATGGTCGGCGATTTGATAATTAAGATAAAGTAGACATGTTTGGTTGACGAAGGGAGCGGCGTGATGGCATCACCAGTTTATATTCAAATCCATAATCAAATAAAACAAGATGTTGAAAATGGCAAATGGCAGGTGGGACAACGAATTCCTGCTGAACGTGAGCTGGCCGAATTGTTCAAGGTTAGCCGAATGACGCTACGTCAGGCAATTCAAACATTGGTGGATGATGGTATTTTGGAGCGGCACGTTGGGTCGGGCACGTTTGTGGCTAACCGAAAGGTCCAGGAAAAAATGTCCGGGGTCACCAGTTTTACCGAGCTTATGAAGGCAGCCGGCAAAACGCCGTCGAGTAAGACCATTTCTTACCATATTACGACACCATCGCAAAGTGAAATTGAGCGATTGCAGTTGTCTAAAGATACGAAGGTACTCAGAATGGAACGGGTGCGCTACGGAAGTGGCATCCCCATCTGTTTTGAGGTGACGGCAGTACCTGCAGATTTAATCGCTGATTTTAGTAAGGAAGAAGTCACGAGTTCTTTTTATAAAACACTGGAAGAAAAAGCCGGGCTGAATCCTGGTCGGGCAATTCAAACGGTGTCGGCAATGTCAGCGTCCGAAAAGATTGCTGAATATCTGAATGTTCGCCGGGGGGAAGCCTTGCTTCGGCTACGGCAGATTTCGTACTTGCAAAATGGCCGACCGTTTGAATACACCCACACACAGTACGTGGGTAGTCGCTTTGAATTTGTGCTAGAAAAGTAAACGAATAGGGGAGAAAGACATTGACATACCAGTTCCCAGACGATAGCTTAACGCTTCATACGGATGCCTACGAGCTTAGTATGATGCAGACATATTGGCAGAAGGGATTAGCCAATCGCCGGGCAGTTTTTGAATTATATTTTCGGGAGATGCCATTTGGCAACGGTTATGCAATTTTTGCCGGGTTGGAACGTGTTATTCAATACGTGGAACAACTTAAATTTTCGGATGCCGACATTGCTTATTTAAAGCAAACCGGTCAGTTTGATGATGGTTTCCTGGATTATTTACGTAACTTCCAGTTTGAAGGGGCAATCAATAGTGCAGTGGAAGGTGAGTTGGTTTTCAACAACGAGCCGATGATGCAAGTTGATGCACCATTGATTGTGGGCCAACTATTGGAGACGGCCCTCCTTAATATTGTGAACTACCAGACGCTAATTGCGACTAAGGCAGCGCGAATCAAGTCCGTTGTGGGGGATGACCCCGTGTTGGAATTTGGTACGCGCCGAGCACAGGAGATGGATGCGGCCGTGTGGGGGACCCGGGCGGCATACATTGGTGGATTTGATGCCACGAGTAACGTGCGAGCGGGTAAGCTATTTGGTATTCCGATTAGTGGTACCCATGCCCACGCGTTGGTTCAGGCCTACATGAACGATTACGATGCTTTCAAGGCCTACGCACAAACGCACCGGGACTGCGTCTTTCTTGTAGATACATTTGATACTCTCAAAAGTGGGGTTCCCAATGCGATCCGCGTCGCCAAAGAAATGGGCGATCAGATTAATTTTCAGGGAGTTCGAATCGATAGCGGTGACATGGCATATATCTCTAAACGGGTGCGTGAAATGCTTGATGAAGCTGGATTCCCGAACGCGAAGATCTATGCTTCAAACGATCTCGATGAAAAGACGATTATGAACCTCAAGATGCAAAAGGCAAAGATTGATGTCTGGGGTGTCGGAACAAAACTGATCACCGCGTACGATCAGCCAGCGTTGGGAGCCGTGTATAAACTGGTTTCGTTTGAAGATGCTAACGGTCAGATGGTCGATACGATTAAGGTTTCCAGTAACGCTGTCAAGGTTTCAACACCAGGCAAAAAGCAGGTATGGCGAATTACTGATAAAGCTGATGGTAAATCGGAAGGCGACTACATTACGCTCCTTGACGAGGATCCCCGGCAAGAGAAAGATCTCTATATGTTTAACCCAGACTACACGTACATTAATAAGACGGTGGTCAACTTTGAGGCACGGCCGGTATTACAGCCAATTTATGCACAGGGGAAATTGGTGTATAAAGTGCCAACGCTGACCGAAATTCGTGAATCGTCTAAGCAACATTTAGATCGTCTTTGGGATGAATATAAGCGTGATTTGAATCCACAAATCTATCCTGTCGATCTCTCACAAGCTTGTTATGATAATAAGATGACGATTTTACATCGGGTTCGCAATTACGTTAACCAACTGAAATTTTAAGGAGGACGAACTATGCGACCATTACAACAAACGATTATTAAGGCATTAAAGGTGCAACCAACGATTGATGTGCAGGCAGAAATTGACCGAAGTGTGACGTTTATGCAGGATTACTTGCGTAAAACGGGTCTCAAAACGTTGGTACTGGGAATTTCTGGTGGACAAGACTCAACCCTAGCTGGAAAGCTAGCACAGTTGGCAGCGACGGGGCTCCGAGAACAAACTGGAGACGAAGCGTATCAGTTTATTGCGGTGCGATTACCATATGGCAATCAAGCAGATGAATCAGATGCGATGCAAGCCATTGCGTTTATGAATGCTGACCAGGTGATGCGGGTAGACATTAAGCCAGCTGCCGATGCGATGGTGACCGCCTTAGAAGCTAATCAAGTAACCGTTAGCGATTTTAACAAGGGCAACATTAAGGCACGTCAACGGATGATTGCTCAGTATGGCATTGCTGGGCAAACGCGGGGCGCAGTGGTAGGAACAGACCACGCAGCGGAAGCTGTGACCGGATTTTACACGAAGTTTGGTGACGGTGGTGCCGATATCACGCCTCTTTGGCGACTGAATAAGCGCCAAGGGCGGCAATTACTGCAAGCTTTACAAGCACCCGAAAATCTGTATATCAAGGTCCCAACTGCTGACTTGGAAGACGATCGTCCAGCACTGCCCGATGAAGTCGCACTCGGCGTTAAGTATGATCAAATCGATGATTATTTAGAAGGACGCGAAATTGACGAGCAGGCAGCACAAAAAATTGAAGCGTGGTATACAAGAACGCAACATAAACGTCACTTACCGATCAGTGTTTACGATGAGTGGTGGCAATAGAACTTAAACGTGCGGAGCATTTTTCAACGAGAAATGCTCCGCCGGTGTGTTTAAATAGGTAGGAGAATTTAGGTCATGGAAGAACAATTAGTGAAGTTAGTTAAGCACCAACTAAATGATATTTCAAATCATCAAGTGAATGCAGTACTTGATCTATTAGATCAGGGCAATACGATTCCGTTTATTGCCCGGTATCGTAAAGAGGCCACCGGTAGTTTGGATGAAGTCCAAATTTTAGCTATCCAAAATGAATATAAACGGGTGACGACGTTACAAGATCGTAAACAGGCCGTTTTAAATAGCATTGCCGAACAGGGAAAACTATCTGAAAAACTAAAGGCACAAATTACACAGGCTGACAAGATTCAAGACGTTGAAGATCTGTACTTACCCTATAAGCAAAAACGGCAGACAAAGGCGATGATTGCCAAGCAACGTGGGCTTGAACCGTTAGCTGCGTGGTTAATGGCATTTAAGCCGGGTAACCTAACGGCTCAGGCCAGTCAATACGTAGCACCCGAAAAGGAAGTTGTCACTGCCCAAGATGCATTGGACGGCGCTCATGAAATTTTGGCCGAAACGTTTAGTGAAGTGGCCACCATTCGTAACTGGGTTCGTAATTTCACGATGCAGCACGGTAAGCTGGTAACCAGCGTCAAGAAAAAGGGTCAGGAACAGGACGAAATGGGGGTTTATGAGCAGTACTATGAATTTGAAGAACAGCTGGCAAAACTGTCCTCATATCAAGTCCTCGCAATTAACCGTGGCGAAAAAGAAAAGGTTTTGAACGTCAAAATTCAAATTGACGAAACGCCAATTTTGAACTACTTACGGTTCCGGTTGATTGGACATCGGGCACAGGGAGCGGCCGTGTCCTTTGTGCAGGCGGCCTACGAGGACGCCTATAAACGATTTATTGGGCCTTCAATCGAACGAGAATTACGACATACGCTCACTCAGGATGCGCAAGAAAAGGCCATTGAGGTGTTTGGTGAAAATCTGTATCACTTATTAATGCAGGCGCCAATGAAGGGCAAAGTGGTGCTAGGATTTGATCCTGCCTACCGCACGGGCTGTAAATTGGCCGTTATTGATCAAAACGGTAAGTTTTTAGATAAGGCGGTGATTTATCCTCATAAGCCTGCACCACAGAAAAAACGGGATGCGGCACAGGGTGAGTTGAAACAATTAATTGAGCGTTATCAGGTGGAAATGATTGCGATTGGAAACGGGACTGCGAGTCGTGAATCCGAGCAATTTGTGGCGGAGACACTCGGACAAATTCAGCGACCGGTCTACTATGTGATCGTCAATGAAGCGGGGGCTTCGGTTTATTCGGCGAGTCAGGAAGCTCGTGATGAATTCCCTGACTTACACGTTGAACAACGGAGTGCGATCAGTATTGGGCGCCGCCTGCAAGATCCGTTAGCCGAATTGGTTAAAATTAATCCAGAGTCTGTCGGGGTGGGTCAATACCAACATGATCTACCAGCCAAGGATTTAAGTCAGGAGCTAGACGCGGTCGTTGAACGGGCGGTCAACCAAGTCGGGGTGAACTTGAATACTGCCAGTTATCAGCTTTTGACCCATATTTCGGGACTTTCCAAGACAATCGCGGTAAATATCGTGAAGTATCGGGATGAAAACGGCCGTTATGAATCTCGTGCACAACTGAAAAAGGTCCCTCGTCTCGGACCTAAGGCATATGAACAAGCAGTGGGATTCTTACGCATTATCGACGGTAAGAATCCGCTAGATAATACAGATGTCCATCCAGAAAGTTATAGTGCTGCTAAGCAAATGATGCAGATGGCGGACGTCCAACCAGATCGTTTGGGGCAGCCATCTGAGAGTCAAAAAATCAAGGCACTTGATAGTGTCCAATTGATGACGGCGACTGGATTGGGAAAAGAAACTTTGATGGATATTAAGGCGAGTTTACAGGCCCCAGGTCGGGACCTTCGTGATGACATGCCGGCACCGCTACTGCGGCAGGATGTCTTGACGATTGAAGATTTAAAAACTGGTATGCAACTGGAAGGCACCGTGCGTAACGTGGTCGATTTTGGGGCGTTTGTTGATATTGGCGTGAAGCATGACGGCTTGGTGCACGTCTCGAAACTAAGTCAAAAATTCGTTTCTGACCCAAGCAAAGTGGTGGCCGTAGGGGATATCGTTGAGGTATGGGTGGAATCCGTTGACCTTGATCGGCAACGAATTCAGCTAACGATGGTGGCACCTAAGAAACCGGTTGGAAATGACTAACGAAGAGTTAGAGAAACGAACAAAACAATGGTCACAACAGTATTTTCATCGTCCCTTTAGTCATCAAATATTTTTTAATCGGCGGTTAAAAACGACGGGTGGACGCTATCATTTAGCGGACCACCACATTGACATTAATCCCTTGATGTTGAATCAGTTCGACGAAGAAAATTTAAAAAAAGTGGTTTTGCACGAGCTGTGCCATTACCATTTACACCTCATGGGGGCTGATTACCATCATCGAAGTGCCGCTTTCAAACAGTTGTTGCAACAAGTCGGTGGGTTACGATATGCACCACCAGTGGCAACAGTACAACGACATGTGATTTATGAGTGTCAAAACTGTCATATGCGGTTTACACGAAGCCGTCATTTGAACACTAAGCGTTATGTTTGTGGCCGTTGTGGTGGAAAATTAACAGAAATTAACATTGATTTGTAAAATAGGCTTGTCAAGTAACGAATAATTTGCTATGATATTATTCGTTGATGCGGCGGTGGCGGAACTGGCAGACGCGCAAGATTAAGGATCTTGTGGTCAATTATGACCGTGGAGGTTCAAGTCCTCTTCGCCGCATACTTACTGAAGGGTTTGGTGATTTCACCAGACTCTTTTTTAATGCTTTTTTAAATGTTATTTGCTAGTATTTTGATGATCACTCGGCTAAAATAGGGTGGTTTAATTCACGAGAAAGTAGGGAATACGATGGCCTTTGCAAAAATTAGTGCTACTGCTGGATACGTCCCACAGCGGGTTGTTACAAACGACGAACTGGCTGCGGTGATGCCGACCAGTGATGACTGGATTGTGTCACATACGGGCATTCACACACGGCACTACGCTATGGATGGTGAAAACACGTCTGATTTGGCAACCGCGGTAGGACGTCAATTACTGCAACAGGCGAAGCTAGAGGCAGATCAAATTGACTTACTCATTGTATCGACGATTACGCCGGATGCCTTGACGCCATCAACGGCTTGTATTGTCCAGGGAAAATTAGGGGCGGATAACGCGGTAGCTTTTGATATCAGTGCAGCGTGTGCAGGATTTGTGTTTGCAATGAGTATTGCGGATAAGATGATGGCTGGCGGCACGTTCCGGCACGCGATGATCATTAGTGCCGAAGTTAATTCCAAGATGATGGACTTTACAGACCGGACCTCAGCGGTATTTTTTGGCGATGCTGCGGGCGGTGTTATTTTGACCCGTACAGAGAAGCCAGAAGAAGAATTTTTAGTGACCGAAAAAATTCAATCGGATGGTCGTCAAGCTGCCACGATCCATAGTGGTCAAATTCAGCCATTGACGACGATTGCCGGTGATAATTATCCGACAACCGACGCGTTTTACCAGGATGGCCGCGCTGTTTTTGAATTTGCGACAAATACGGTTCCTCAGCAGATCCGAACCATGTTAGCAACGGCACAAATTAATCCCGACCAACTGGATAAAGTGATCTGCCACCAGGCCAATTTGCGAATTATTGAGGCGATTTGTCAAAAACTTAATCTTCCCTTTGATCGGTTTATGCATACGGTGGAGCGCTACGGGAACACGTCTTCTGCGGGGATTCCGCTGACGCTGGCCCGACTGACGCCCTCTGCAGACCAGACTCAACTTATTTTGCTAAGTGGTTTTGGGGCTGGATTAGATTATGGAAGTATGGTCATCAAATTGTAGGAGTATGCCATGAACGAACAACAATTAAAACAATTGATTACGGATTTAGCAGCGTTAGACTTTGTCCATGCCAAAATTAAGCTGGATGACTTTGAACTGGAACTGGAGCGGCCTGACACGACCAGTCAGTTTACGCAGCAAAAGCAGACCCGTGGGGATGTTATTGTGGTCAAGAGCCCCATGATTGGTATTTTTCATGTTAATGAAGCACCGTTACAAGTCGGACAACGTGTTGAGACGGGGATGACAGTTGGTCAAATCGAAAGTATGAAGTTGTTTAATGAAGTGACCAGTCCCGCTAGCGGTATCGTGGAACGGGTTCTTTGCGAAGATGGGCAGACCGTGGAGTATGATCAACCGTTGATCGAGATTCGTGAGGGAGCATAGGCGTCATGTTCAAGAAAATATTAATTGCGAATCGTGGCGAAATCGCCTGTCGAATTATGGCTAGTTGTCGACAACTGAATATTCGAACCGTTGCGGTTTATTCCACGGCCGATCGAGCAGCTCAATTTGTTCAGATGGCCGATGAAGCTTACTGTATTGGGCCGGCAGCTTCTTCAGAGTCATACCTGAATCGGGAAGGCATCTTGATGGCGGGGATTCTCGCGCACGTGGATGCTGTTCATCCGGGATACGGCTTTTTAGCAGAAGATGCGTTGTTTGCGCAAATGTGCGCGCAATGCGGGATTACCTGGCTGGGCCCCCAACCCAAGCTCATTTCCTTAATGGGGGACAAGGCAGCGGCCCGAAAATTTGCGGCAAGTCGTGGTATCGCCATTATTCCGGGGACCTATGTTCTTGAAGATATTGAGCAACTGCAACAGTCGGCTCGTAAGATGGGGTATCCGTTGCTGATCAAGGCTAGTCAGGGTGGCGGCGGTAAGGGAATTCGCATTGTTAATCATCCTGATGAGTTGGAATCGCAACTAATGGTTGCCAAGCGAGAGACTGATTCGGCGTTTGGAAGTACCGCGATTTACTTAGAAAAAGTGCTTAAAAATGCCCGCCATATTGAAGTGCAAGTGATTGGCGATCAGGATGGCCGTATCTTAGTGCTCGGTGATCGAGACTGTACAATGCAGATTCGGCGACAAAAGGTGATCGAAGAAAGCCCGGCGTCGTTTATTACGGCTGCTCAACGTCGTGAATTGGTGGTTGCGGTCCATCGGTTACTGGATGGCGTGGGTTACCAAGGACTCGGAACCGTGGAATTTTTGTTCAGTGAGGATCGATTTTACTTTCTTGAAATGAATACGCGGTTGCAAGTTGAACACGGGGTTACCGAAACCACAACTGGATTAGATATCGTGATGTTACAGTTACAACTGGCAAGTCGGGAAGCGCGTCTCGGGCATCAAGTGCCTGAGGGGCAGGGAGTCGCGATTGAATGTCGGTTGAACATGACGGGAGCGACCGGTGAGAATCGGTTGACCAAGTTTGAATTTCCAAGGGATGTGCGAGTTGACACCGGCTATGCGAGTGGTGATCAGGTACCAACCTATTACGATGCACTCCTAGCTAAGATTATTGTGGTAGCCCCCACTCACCGACAAGCGGTCGAGAAAATGCAGGCCACGTTAGCACAGGTTGAAGTGACCGGGGTGGCCACCAACCTGACGTTATTACGTCAAATTGTAGCCACTAATTGGTATCTTAACGGCAAGTTTTCGGTGCAGACATTAGATGAGAGGTTAAAAAATGACAAGTCATTTGCCAACTGAGGGAACCTGGAGTAAGTGTCCTTACTGCCAAGCACATGTCAACCAGCTGGAATGGGGACAAATTAAACAGTGTCCTCGGTGCGGACGGTACCAACGATTAAGTGCGCAGGACCGCTTGGCGATTACTGTGGATGAAGGCTCGTTCCAGTCGTTACCGTCGGCACGGTCGCAAAATCGGCTTAAAATTACAGGTTATGACGAAAAATTAACGAAAAATCAACAGCGAAGTGGGTTAGATGAGGCCATTGTGACCGGTCAGGGAACCATTCAGGGGTATGCGACGATGATTGGGGTGATGGACAGTCACTTCATGATGGGCACGTTGAATACGACAGTTGGCGCACAGTTACGGCAACTTTATCAAGTCGCTGGTCAGCGACAGTTACCCCTTATTTTGTTTATCGCATCAGGTGGTGCACGAATGCAAGAGGGAATTTTTTCGTTGATGCAGATGAATACCATTTTGGCGACCAAGCAGCAGTTTGATCGTCAGGAGCAGGTATCGATTAGTGTGTTGACAGATCCCACAATGGGTGGGGTTTCAGCTAGCTTTGCGTTTAAAAACGACATTGTGATTGCAGAAAAACAGGCTCAGATTGGATTTGCTGGTCCTCGTGTCATTAGTGCGACGGGGCATGAGCAGTTACCAGATCACTTTCAATTGGCAGATGACCTGTATACAAAGGGCTTAATTGATGATCAAGTGAGTCGACCAGACATACGAGACTATCTTGGTAACCTTCTATTACTACACCAAAGGGGGCCGCATTTTGCTTAAAGATCAATTAAACAAAATTCGAGCAGTTGATCATATCTCAGCTAACGATGTCATTAACAGTATTTTAACCAATTTTGTCGAAATTCATGGTGATCGGGTAACCGGTGACGATCACGCTTTGGTTGCTGGAATTGGCCTTCTTGCCAGACGACCGGTGACGGTCCTTGCGATCAATCGGGGCCAGAGTCCGCAGGAACGACAACGGTTCAACGGTGGCATGGTGGCCAGTAGCGGCTATCGGAAAGCACGCCGGTTAGTACTTGCTGCTCAGCGATTTAATCGGCCGGTCATTAGCTTGATCGATACTCCAGGAGCTGACGCGAGTGTGTCGTCTGAAAATCACGGACAGAGTCAGGCAATTGCCGACATGATTGATACTATGGGACAACTGACAGTTCCGAATGTGGCCGTTTTTCTGGGTGAAGGACATAGTGGTGGAGCACTAGCGTTTGCTAATGCCAACCGTATTTTGATGCTCGAAAACGCCCTTTTTTCCGTTGCCTCACCTGAGGCAGTCGCGGCCATTGTGACGACGGATCACGATATTAGTGATGATCTGCCTATGACGGCCACTGCTCTAAAAAAATTAGGATTGGTTGATCAGATCATTGCTGAAGATGACCAGTTAATTAGTCATCTTCGGCGCGCCTTGCAACAGCATTTGGAACAGCTTGATACTGTGAATGGTCAACAATTGGTGCAACAACGACAACATAAATTTATTCAATTTTTGGCGCAATGGCGGCGACTATGAGGTGGTTACGATGTAACCGCTTTTTTTATTGAAAGCGGGCGTAGCACCGGATTCCGGCACTTTACGCCATTTATTCGTGTGCTATAATTCTTGTATTACATATTTTAGGAGGCCTAGAGATGGCAGTTTTTCTTTCTAGTGTTTCCGGTGTTTTCATCATTTTAGTCATGGTGGCCATTGGTTACATATTAAACGAGCGGGGATGGTTTGATGAAAAATCCACCCGCATGATTTCCAAGTTGGTAACGCAAATTGCATTACCTGCCTACATGGTGACAACGATCATGAAAGATTTTACAGCTAACGAGCTAAAAACGTTGTTGCCGGATTTACGGTATCCCGTCATTTCAATGTTGATTTTATTCGTGTTTTCACTCCTGATTACGCGAACCATCCATATCAAGTCGGAGCATAAGGGCCTCTTTCAGTCGATGTTTTTTAACTCTAACACGGTGTTTGTGGGACTACCGATTAACCTCGCACTGTTTGGTGACCGTTCGCTCCCCTACGTGCTGGTGTACTATATGGCCAACACAACGTTTTTTTGGACGTTAGGGGTTTGGCTGATCCAGCGAGATGGGATGGGCAGTGCCAAAATTAATATTATTGCGACGTTGAAAAAGATTTTTTCACCGCCCCTCATGGGATTTGTGGTCGGAATAATTTTTGTTGTCCTACATATTAAGCTACCTTCATTTATTATGAGTGATCTGAACTATGTGGGTGGTTTGACGATTCCAATGTCGATGTTATTTATTGGGATCGCGGTTTCTAATGCGGGAATTTCGCGCTTACGAATTGATCGTGATGCGCTGGGAATTTTGTTCGGGCGGTTCATCTGTGCACCAGTGCTAATGGCACTTCTTGTGTTGCCAAGCTCCATGGATACACTGATGAAGCAGGTCTTCATTTTGCAGGCTGCAATGCCCGTAATGACCAATGCACCAGTGGTTTCCAAGCTCTATGATGCCGACGCGGATTATGCGGCGATCATGGTCACGGAGACAACGCTGCTGAGCATTATTGTTGTGCCCATCTTAATGGTCATTATTAAGTCGTTAGTTTAGAGAAGGAGATTGTTGTGAAGAAAACAGGGTTGTATATTGCGTTGTCGACAATATTTTTTAGTTTAATGGAAATTGCGTTGAAATCAGTGGGAGACGCCTTTAATCCAATTCAGATTAATTTAATTCGATTCTTTATTGGTGGGGTGGTGCTTCTACCATTTGCAATTCGGACATTAAGAATTCAGGGGATGATGATTCATTGGCGGGATTTAGGATTATTTGCGCTCACTGGGTTCATGTGTCTGGTGGTCAGTATGACACTTTTTCAACTGTCGATTGGGTACACGCAAGCTTCGACGGTCGCAGTTGTGTTTAGTGCGAACCCTGTTTTTGCACTTATTTTCTCATTTTTGATTTTGCATGAACGTCTTGGACGGGCCAACTTAATTGCGGTCATTATCTCGATTGTGGGCTTGTTGGTGATTGTTAACCCGGCTAATTTAACGGATCCGCTGGGATTGACGCTAGCTATTATTTCCGCGTTGACCTTTGGCCTGTACAGTATTATTTCACGATACGGGTCTGTTCGTCGGGGATACAATGGTATTGTCATGACCTGCTTTACGTTCCTTGTCGGGTCAGCAGAATTATTGGCGCTGGTAGAAATTACCAATATTCCTGGAATTGCGCGGGCATTCTCACATATCGGGTGGTTGAAGCAGTTCAGTGCGATTCCACTATTTACGAATGTGAATTTACATTATTTCTGGTTTCTATTTTTTGTGGGCGTTTGTGTTACCGGTGGTGGTTTTGCGTTTTACTTTTTGGCAATGGAGACATCGAATGTTTCGACGGCTTCACTGGTGTTCTTTATCAAACCAGGATTAGCCCCTATTTTTGCGGCACTCTTGATTGGTGACAAAATTGCAGTGACTACCGTGATTGGCATCGTGATTATCATCTTTGGCTCAGTCGTCACCTTTATGGGTAATAAACGACGTGAGACAGGTAAGATGCGTGTCGAATAATTGTTACTAAACTGCAATATTAGCGATTTGATCTTAAGAAGATCTTCAAAAAAAAGACAAAAAAGACTAAAAGTTAGAATATTTGATGAAGATAAGCAAAAAAATGTGAAATTTTGCTTATCTTTTTTTTATTAAGAACCGCGTAACCACGCATGATAGCTGCTTTTTTGTAACTTTAATGTAACATTTGTAATTAAATGTAATTATAGTGCGACGAAACTGCAATCTTATAGCGATACAATTACTTTCGTAAATTATTAATAAAAACTAAAACACATAAAAAACACACAGGAGTGATCATCATTAAATCAGCAGCGAAAAAAACTTTAATTGGGACTTTGGGTGCCGCAGCCTTATTTGTTGGGGGCACACAAGTTGCTCAAGCCGACTCATTACAAATTCAATCAGGTGATACTGTTTGGGCATATTCACAAAAGTATCATGTCTCAATTGATTCAATTATCAAGGCAAACAAGTTAGCCGACGCAAACTTAATCGTTGCCGGCCAAAGCCTTAACATCCCCGGTGTTCAAACTGGTTCAGTTTCAGCAGCTAGTTCAGCAGTTACGACTTCAGCAGCCAGCACTGCCGTAACATCGACAACTGCTACTAGTGCAACGGTTGCCAGTTCAGCAACTGCTTCTAGTGCTGTTGCTACCAGCTCAGCAGTCGTAGCAAGTTCAGCAGTTGCTACTAGTTCTGCAGCTACTTCAAGTGTTGCTGCTAGCTCAGCCGCAACAACGCAATCAGCTGCAACTCAATCATCAACAACTACTCAAACTGGTACAGTTCAAGCATCTGCAACTACGCAGAGTAGCAGCACCACAGTTGCACGTAGTACACAACAAAGTACAGCACCAGCTGCTACTTCAGCAAGTACTGCAACTGGCAACTGGAACGCATACCTTGGCCAAGCATACAGCTACGGTAACTTAGACTGCTCAGGTCTTGTTCAACGTGTCTACGGAAGCCGTGTTAACGGTCGGACAACTTACACGCAACAAACTACCGGCGCTCACAACTACAACGTTTACAGTGCACCTAAAGGGGCGCTTGTATTCTTCGTTAGTGACGGTGCACCTGAAAGTGCACCATATCACGTAGGTATTTCAAACGGTGACGGAACATTTACTCATGCACCTAAGACCGGCGATGTTGTTAAGGTTACTTCAATGAAGTACTACACACCATCATATTACGTAATGCCTCGTTAATATAAGCTAATTATGAAGTCAACTCCTCAGTGGGGTTGGCTTTTTTGCGTACATATGGCGTATCGGGATGTCCATAAAAATAAAAAAATCATATTTTATTCATTTTCAGGCCACATAAAATCATCAGAAATGCAATATTTCGTCTGTAGCATGAATGACATGATGAAAAACACAATAGTAAGACAACTCAAAAAATATATGATTATTATTTTAGCCATTGGATTATGTTCCATTTTTTTATGGCATCATTTCAATGGAAGCAGCACTAAAACGGCGAAAAGTAGTACGAATACGACGTCGCAAGCCGTCAAACGACGGCAAACAGTCATTAAGAAAAATTTGACGAATTATCTTAATTCGGTAACTAAAGATGGTACCGTTAGTGTGAGTTTCTATAACTTGGGTGCGACTAGTGGCAGTACGGCGTCTAAGAGTAAATATGCGGATGTCTACAAGGAAGGGAGCTTAGAGGTGGAATCCAACGCTCATACCGCACAAACAGCTGCCAGCACATATAAACTATTTATTACAGCGTTTCTGATGAAGCAAAAATTAAATGGTAACTTTACGTGGAATACGACAAATACGAACGGATTTTATTCTATGATTGTAAATAGTGAAAATGACTACGCCGAGAGTCAGTTGACGAGCTATGGAATGAGCACGATTGATGCGTTCATTAAAACACAGGGATGGTATTCACCTGTTTTCGTTTCCGGTCAGGATGCGACAACTACGAGTTACAGTTTGGAACTATTACTGAAAGATCTAGCGAAAGGAACCGGCGTCTTCACTAACCAATCTGATCGAAGTAAAATTTTGAAATTAATGGGAGAACAAGTTTATCGAACAGGTATCCCAACCGGGGTCGCCGCGGCTAATAAGGGGACTACGGTACAAGACAAGGTCGGATTCCTGAATGATACAAACAATGATGCCGCCATTGTCACGATGCCAAATGGACAACGTTATATTTTAGTGATTATGACGCATGGTCATGGTCAGAGTGGATTTAGTGGATTTCCAAAGATTGCTAAAATCGCCAAAAAGGTGCAAACGATTGTGTACGGCGCGAATGCTGGAACTAAAGTTGAAAGTTATTAGCGATCATCAATGATGCTTGCTCAACCTTTAATAAATGCGTTATGATTAAGGGCATGAGAGGGAGGATCACATGGTAAAGCTAGTCATTACACGACATGGTGAAAGTCAGGCAAATCGTGATAACATTTTTACGGGATGGTCCGATGTGCCGTTGACACAAAATGGGATTGCTCAGGCCCATCAGGCGGCCCAGGCCATTTTGCAACATCACATTGAATTTGATGACGTGCATACGTCTTATTTACAGCGCGCAATTGTGACGGCCAATTTGATTTGTGATCAGTTGGACCAGTTATATGTGCCCATTCATAAGACTTGGCGTCTTAACGAACGCCACTATGGTGCATTGCGAGGCATGAATAAAGACGTCGCCAAGCAGAGATTTGGTACGCAACAGGTCGGCAAGTGGCGTCGAGGTTATCGGGATTTACCGCCGCAGTTGACGGAAGCTGACCATGACCGCCGTTATGATCGGATTGGTGTTTCGGTCCCACTTAGTGAAAGTCTGCAAATGACAGAGGAACGGCTGCTACCATATTGGATCGATCAAATTGCACCACGATTGTTGGCTGGGCATAACCAGCTCATTGTGGCCCATGGTAGTACGTTGCGGGCACTTGTTAAGTATTTGGATGAAATTCCAGACGATCAAATTAATACCGTTGAAATTGCCAATGGGGCCCCCATTATGTATGATTTTGATGCGCAACTGAACGTCATGAAAAAAATTGAATTAACGTAAATGAGTGGAGTTGGATCATCCCGAGAATGGGTGGTTCAACTTTTTTGATTGGTTAAAAGAGGGGAACTAACAGGTATGAGCGGAGGTTCAATTAAGGAAAATGAGAATATAATGAGAAAAGTATTTGACATTTCACATTTTGAGTTTAGAATAATAGGTGTCTTAATCATTTAACTTAATTTAAGTAATTGATCGGACACACATACATATTTGGTTTACATAGGAACACACATAGAGGAGCGCGAATACATATGAAATTTACAGTTGTTGGTTCAGGTGCCATGGGGTTACGCTATGGTTTATTATTACGTGATGCAGGAAATGAAGTCGACTTTGTTGATCCTTGGAAGCCACAGGTTGAGGCAGTACGTCGTCAGGGTGGCGTTTATGTTTCACGCGACGGTCAAGGCCGTCATTTAGTTAAGATGACGATGCAATATCCAGAGGATTACCAAGGTGATCCAGACTGTTATATCTTTTTCACTAAACAGATGCAGCTGGCGGGAGTATTGGAACGGTGCGCACACTTCTTTAAGCCGCATCAATATGCGATGACATGCATGAATGGCATGGGACATGTGGATAAGTTATTAAACTACTTCAAGCCTGACAAGGTGTTAGCGGGAACGGCCCTAGTTGCGACGGTTTTGAACGGGCCTGGAGATGTTGATTTTATCGGTAAGCGTGGTGCAGGAACGATGAATCTGGCCAACTATACTGAAAAGCCTGATGAGTTTACCCATCAAGTGGTTGATGAGTTGGACAAAGCTCAGTTCCATCCCAACTTAACGACCAATTTTCGGGGAACATTGTTGGCCAAGGTGGTATTTAACTCGGTTGTGAACACCTTATGCACCATGTTTGAAATGACAATGGGTGAGTTTGCCGATTATGAAGGTTTCGAAGAAATGTCGTTACAGTTGATTGACGAAGCATATGACGCCTGTGAACGGGATGGCGTCAAGATGATCAATAGCCGGCAGGAAGAATTAGAAAGTGTTAAGTATGTGAGCCGGGTAGCCAATCCGTTACATTATCCTTCCATGTACCAAGATATGCATAACTACCGTAAAACAGAGGTAGACTACATTAACGGATACTTGGTTAAACTAGGACAAAAGCATGGGTATGATGCCAAAACGCATCGCTTCTTAACCCATGAAGTTCACTTAGCAGAGATCAAGAAGCAAAAAGAATTAGCGGCATCCACAAAGAAGACGTTGACCGCACAAACTGCATAGAAAAAATGGTACCAAAGCATTGGGCTTTGGTACCATTTTTTGTTGACGTTATTATGCAAGGGCTCCCATCGGATCCCATGGTTTAAGGACGGTTGGTTCTGTAGCCTGAGCCTGAGCCAGGTTGGCTGGTAGAAATTGTTTGTTAACCACAATCTGGTAACAATATTCATCCATCCAGGCGTCAGACATGACGAAATATCCTTTTTCCCCGACTTTTGGTCCCCATGAATTTTCAACCTTCCACTTGGTTGGTTGACCATCAACGAGATCGACACCGGTAAGTACCATGGCATGCGTCATCATACTTTCTCCGTAGTCGAGGCGCTGTGCTTTACTCATCTTAAAGCTAGTGGCAAATAAATCGTCTTGACCGTAGATGTTGAGATCCATGATCCCTTTTTGACGATCAGAACTTTGACCGACATCACAACCAAACCAAACACTTTCCCCGGCTTGAAGCTGCGCAATGGCCAGCTTTTTAAAATCCGCCATTGTAACGTTAAGATGTTTAACCGCACGGCCATCGACAACATTCCCTAACATGTCGACGGTGTAGGTTTGATTATAAGGTTTGTCAGCCGTCGGGGCGTTGATGATTGAGACGTAGTCGGCGAGATTCCAGCCGACGTATTGATCATAAAATTGTTTTGGTGTGAGGTCGGTATCACGATGGAAATGTTTGTCAGCATCGCGATATTCGAAGTCAAATGTCAGTGGTGGTTGGCCGAAACTGTAAACTAACATCCGATACACATCGTTGAGCATTTGATTACGGGCAGCATCAATATCGTCATCAGTAGCATGATCAGCGACCAATTGTCGTAATTCGATCGCGTTTTGCCGTAGCTTTTTATTTAATGCCGTGTTAATTTCATTGGACTTAGATGAATTATAGGTTTCGGGCATTGCGGATTGCGGAACAATCCCATATTTTTCAATAAGGGCGCACAACATATCCCATTGGCCGCCATCTTGTTGGGGTGTCGTCATCAGCCAAGCAACTTCACGACTGTCAGCTGGTTGATCAGCAGTTTTTAACACATTTTCGTAAAAGTAGTTGGCCTTTTCGAACTTATCCCAAAAGAAGGTGTACGCCTGTGATAGTTCAAACTTTTTAAGGCCCAGGCGGTTGGCCATATCGTGCCGCATGGTATTGAGAGCGGCAAACATCCAACAGCGACCAGATTGTTTTTGGTTAGCGACGTCGCCGGTATCTAAATCAATCGAAAAAACAGGTGTCGACTCACTAACTGCATGCCAGTCATAGCTACTAGCAAGAATCCCATTTTTAGTAACGGTACGTTCATTGACCGGTGCTTCAGGCCGTTTAGCGAGATCTTGTTGAAATCCTGTAAGTTGTTCATTTGTTATTGCATGGCTCAAAAAAATCACTCCTTTAGTAGTTAACTTCCATTGTAGTCAACTTGTGAGGTGACCGCAATCAAATTAACGGTCAAGCAGTTGTTGATAGTCGGGATTTTGATCAAAGGCCTTTTTCGCGTATGGGCATAGGAGTTGAACATGCAGTCCCTGCTGTTTGGCATATTGATAAAATTGTTCTACTAACTGGGCGGCTAAACCTTGTCCACGCATAATTGGATTGACAAATGTGCGTTCGACAACGACGGTATCAGCGACGTCGGGGACATTTGGAAAAACAATTTCACCTAACAGGGTACCATCTTGGTCTGTTGTATAAATTCGGTTGTTTTCATGCTGAAAGTTCATTTGAATTCCTCCTCGCAAATATTGTGCATTGAATGTAAACTTTTTCCTTAATGGTGATATACTATCACGAAATACAGATGTATCAAACGTTTCAGCCTAAACTATAGGTTAGTGACTGCATTAAGTCATTATTGGTTAAATGAAGGGTATAACGTTACAGAAAAAATTTGATAACTGAATACGGTAACCAAAATAAAAGTACCCTTGAAATTTTCAAAGGTACTTTTGTTATTTATATTTATCGGATAGTTTTTTCACGGTTTTTTTTTAACATACAGTTGGACACTCGCCAAGCCAAGCGCGCCGATCAGGAATAGGCCAATGCCGGTTACCCAATTTTCTGTCCTATTAGAAGTTTGAGGTAATTTTGAATCATTACTTTTGATTAGATGGTGATGTGTTACTGCAACTGAGACATTTTCTTTGGGCGCATTGCTAGTTGTTATGGTATTGGTATTATTGCCAGAAGTTTTGGAATCCGTCGAAGCAGCAGCTGCTGGAACGGTGGTTGAGGTCGCTGTAGCATGCTCATGTTCAGATGGCGCACTCGAATTACTTCCTGATGTTGTCTTTGCCGTGTAATAAACAGTCACCTTATTGGTTCCTTCACCATCACCGACTACGTGAAAAGTGGTGGGTTGGTTGGGCTCTAGATCATACCCATCAAATGATTTATGCTCGATGGTTTCAGTGTATCCAAATTTTGTTTGAACTTGGGTGCTTGCCAGTATTTTGCCGGTGCTTCTATCAACATAACTAATGTCAATGGATTCAGGATTTGGTATGAGAACGGTATGCATTTTGAGAATACCGCCGTCAACGGCATATATCGGCCGCTGGTTTAATGCTGATATAAGTTCATCTAAATTGGTGATCCCGACCCCGTTCAAAACTTTGCTGTAACTATATTGTTGGTCGATTTCAAAAAAATAAGAAGCTTCGAGATCTATCTTAAATCCAGGAACATCAAGCTGTTTTAATTTTTCTACGTTCGTTTCGTCTGGCACCTCAAAAGTATTCGGTTGCGGGATGTTCGAGCTCGTACTTCTGTTATCCGATATTGACCATGTTTGAATAACAGGGGTACTTTTTGGATCAGTCTCGGAACTATCAGCCGTGACGGTAGTTCCAGCAGATGGACTGGTGCTGGAAGCACTACTGGATAAATCGGTAAATGCCATATTTGCAGAGCTTGTTTGGGTGGCTGCATTGGAAATACTTTGGCTATTGCTTAAAGAATCAGTCGTAGATTGCGCGTAAACCGGTAATGTTACACATCCTACTAACAGCGTAGTCCCTAAAGTGGCAATGATATTTTTGCTTTTATTCTTCATAACTAATTCCTCCCACTAGTAACATTAGTAATGCGTTTGAATAAAAACGCTTCCAATATAAACTTTGGTGCTAAAATAAAAACTCCTAATCGACATAAGAATACTATGGATAATGACCAGCGGCAATTGCAATTAGACGATAACTATAATTAGACGAACAATGATAATTTGAGGCGCTTGATAAGCAAATCAGACGTGGCGGAAAAGTGCCAGCTTTGGTCAGTATGACCCCACTGCAACTCGCATTGTTAGGATGCGATGTTGCTATTTATGAAGAAAAAAGAAATGATGAAATATAATTCTAGATTTTCCCTTAATTTTTGCAATTGGGAAGGGATACTAGTATCAAAAAAGGGAGCAGTATTTTATAATTAGGCAGTTAACTAAAAAACGAGGTGGATAAGATGGAACGTGGGTTTGCAGTAGTTTCAGGAAAAAAGGATCAGCAGCTTAATTTACCTAAGCGGCAGACGAAACAGGCGGCTGGATACGATTTTGAATGTTCGGAAGATTTCGTGTTGCCATCGATTTGGAAGTTTAATTTCGTCAAAATTATTCGGGGATTACTTCATCATGAAGAATTGCATGATGAAGATTACGAAGCGGCCAATCAGGTTTTAAAGCCATTTTTAGTTCCCACCGGAATTAAGTCATATATGAAAGAAAATGAATTTTTAATGCTGGCTAATCGGTCAAGCAATCCTTTGAAGCGGCGACTCGTACTCCCTAATGGGGTGGGAATTGTGGATGCTGATTACTACGATAATGACAGTAATGAAGGGGAAATTTTCTTTCAACTACTTAATTTTGGGGTTAAAGATGTGGTCATTAAGAAGGGTGAACGAATCGGTCAAGGAATCTTTATTCCCTACTTATTAGCTGATAATGATGAGCAACCAACTAGTGAACGGAAGGGTGGATTTGGCTCGACGAAAAAGTAAGCCGAGTTAGTCGTTATCAACAGAATTAATTAACAGGTGTGCTACAATAATTTTAAACGGAATGGAGGTCGAAAATGGCAAAGGCAAAAATACAGTATGTTTGTCAAAATTGCGGTTATAGCTCCTCGCGGTACCTTGGACGTTGTCCGAACTGTGGTGAATGGAATAGTTTGGTCGAAGAAAAGGTGCAATCAGCGACACCGACAAGCAGCAGTCGGGTTAGCTTAGCAGGCGTTAAGACTAAACCAACTAAGATTAAAGAGATCAAAATGGGCCAAACGCCGCGCACGCAAACCAAGATTCGTGAGTTGGATCGGGTGCTCGGAGGGGGAATTGTTCCCGGATCGTTAATCTTAATTGGTGGTGACCCAGGAATTGGCAAGTCCACGTTACTGCTACAGGTTTCCGGCCAACTGAACAAGGTTGGGGGGACCGTTCTTTATGTCTCTGGGGAAGAAAGTGCGACGCAGATTAAGATGCGTGCTGATCGGCTGAATGTCAGTGGGGATGCCTTTTACGTCTATCCCGAAACCGATATGGGCGCGATCAAGCAAACGATTGAAGATGTTAAACCGGACTACGTCGTGATTGATTCGGTTCAAACTATGTCGGAACCAGATGTGAGTTCGGCAATCGGGAGTGTGTCCCAAATCCGAGAAGTGACAGCAGATTTGATGCAGATTGGTAAGAGCAACGGAATTACTATCTTCATTGTGGGGCATGTCACTAAGGGCGGTGCAATTGCGGGGCCTAAAATTTTGGAGCACATGGTGGATACCGTTCTTTACTTTGAGGGTGATTTACACCATACCTACCGAATCTTGCGATCAGTGAAAAACCGGTTTGGTTCGACAAACGAACTTGGTATTTTCGAAATGCGAGAGGAAGGCTTAGCAGAGGTCGCAAATCCATCGGAAATTTTCCTAGAGGAACGACTAAAGAACGCGACTGGATCGGCCATTGTTGTTTCAATGGAAGGCACGCGGCCGATCTTAGTGGAAATTCAGGCGCTTATTACGCCCACCGTTTTTGGTAATGCTCAGCGAACGGCAACGGGGTTGAACCGTAACCGGGTATCATTATTGATGGCGGTGCTGGAAAAGCGTGCTAATTTGATGCTACAAAATCAAGATGCTTATCTGAAAGCTGCTGGCGGAGTTAAACTGGACGAACCGGCGATTGATTTAGCAATTGCGATGAGCATTGCCTCCAGTTATCGCGATCAGGGCACGCAACCGACTGACGCATTCGTTGGTGAAGTCGGGTTGACCGGTGAAATCCGACGAGTTAATCGTATTGAGCAACGGGTGGCAGAAGCTGAGAAATTAGGATTTAAGCGCATCTTCATTCCGAAAAATAATTTGCAAGGTTGGCAACCACCGACCGGCATTGATGTTGTCGGAGTGGCGACATTGTCAGAGGCTTTAAAACGAGCCTTAAATTAAAAAGAGGGAGGAAAAACGACATGAAAAAGCATGTAATTAGAATTGCGTTTGCCATTGTTGGTGCGGCTGTTGGGTTTTACTATTTGCCGCTTTTGTGGAATGCATTTAATATTCAACTGACTGGAACACTCTTGTTTGCAAGTGACCTGGTTATCGGCGCTGTTGTGTTTTTGCTATTATCCTATCTTCTTGCCAGCTCCGTCGATCGGTTTGTAAACAAAGTTGAAGCTTACTTAACCAAGCAAAGTCCAGTTTATCTGTTCTTTGGGAGTTTGTTGACCATTGTTGGGCTAGTCCTTGCGGTGCTGGTGTCAACCCCGCTATGGAACTCACATGTGCCAGTGCTCGATAACGTGGTACCAGTGATTTTGATGCTATTATTTGGGTACTTTGGCTTTCGGATTGGAACAACAAGATTGGACGAGTGGCGTAATTTATTTCAGCTCCGTCGTTCACGAGGGAGCAAGGATGGCCGGGTTATGGCCAAACAGGATGCAAACTATCACCATTATAAAATTTTAGATACTAATATTTTGATTGATGGTCGAATCTACGATATTGTCAAAACGGGATTTATTGAGGGAACCCTATTAGTTCCTAATTTTGTCTTGTATGAACTACAATACATTGCGGATTCTAGTGATAGCATTAAGCGAGTTCGTGGCCGGCGTGGATTGGATATTTTAAATAAGCTGCAAAGCGAAAAAGTCGTTCCCGTTGAAATGTATGAAGGGGACTTCGAAGATATTCCAGAAGTAGATAGTAAACTGATTCGCTTGGCTAAGGAAGTCGATGGCGTCATTGTGACGAATGATTACAACCTTAATAAGGTGATCCAGTTTCAAAATGTTGAAGTTATGAACATTAATGGCTTGGCAAAGGCCCTGAAACCACGGGTCATTCCTGGTGAAACGCTGAATGTCATGGTTGTTAAAAAAGGAACCGAGCGGCAGCAAGGCGTTGCCTATTTGGATGATGGCACGATGGTGGTTGTCGAAGATGGTCGTTACTACATGAATGACCACATTGAAGTTGAGGTGACGAGTGCCTTACAAACGGATGCCGGTCGGATGATTTTTGCAAGACCAGTTCATTCTCCACGGGGAATTAATGATCACCATGAGGGTGACACCAAAAGAAATGACGACAAAAAGTAAATAGACTTTAAATTTACTTACAAGACCTGTACACTATAAATGACAACTTTTGAGATTATTAATGAAAGAGGCGTAAAATTTTGGCTAAAAATAACATTCGGGTGCGCTATGCTCCAAGTCCGACAGGACATTTACACATTGGGAACGCTCGAACAGCATTGTTTAACTACTTATTTGCCCGTCACAACAAGGGTAAGTTTATCATTCGGATTGAGGATACGGACACTAAACGTAACATCGCCGATGGTGAACGCAGTCAGCTCGATAACTTGAAGTGGCTGGGACTCGATTGGGACGAAGGTCCTGATGTTGGCGGTGATTTTGGTCCTTACCGTCAATCAGAACGTAAAGATATTTACGTTAAGTTAATTCAACAACTTTTGGATGAAGGAAAAGCCTACAAGTCATATAAGACTGAGGACGAACTGGAGGCCGATCGAGAAGCACAAAAAGCCAAAAAAATCATGCCACACTACGAGTATGAATACAAAGGCATGAGTGCCGATGAGATTAAGCAGGCTCAAGCGGATGCCGAAGCAAAAGGGTTACAGCCGGTTGTTCGGTTCCGTGTTCCGGATGAAACGTATGCTTGGCATGACTTAGTTAAGGGTGATATTTCATTTGATGCCAATACAATTGGTGGCGATTTTGTCATTCAAAAACGGGATGGTATGCCGACCTATAACTTCGCCGTGGTCGTTGACGATCATTTAATGAAGATTAGCCACGTATTCCGTGGTGATGACCATGTTGCGAACACGCCTAAACAATTAATGATCTACGAAGCCTTTGGCTGGGAAGCACCACAATTTGGCCATATGAGCTTAATTATCAATACCGAAACTGGCAAGAAACTCAGCAAACGGGACGAATCAGTCTTACAGTTTATTGAACAGTATCGTGAACTAGGCTACTTACCTGACGCCATGCTAAACTTCATTGTGCTACTTGGCTGGTCACCAGTTGGGGAAGATGAAATCTTTACGCGCAAGGAATTCATCAAGATGTATGATGAAAATCGGCTGAGTAAATCACCAGCTGCATTTGATGGCAAGAAGCTTGAATGGATTAATAACCAATACATGAAGAATGCCGATGAAGATGCCGTGTTTGATTTAGCTTTGCCACAATTGATCGAAGCTGGATTACTTGAAAAACAGCCTAACGCTGAAAAGCTTGAATGGACACGTAAGCTCATCAGTATCTTCAAGCGTGAAATCAGTTATGCTCGTGAAATTGTGCCGTTAGCACAACCATTCTTTGAGGAACGTGCAGATATTGATGATGATGCACGGGCTGAAATGCAAGAAGAAACAGCATTGACGGTCATTGAAGAATTTTATCAACGAATTCAAAAGCTGGATTACTTGAACACCGTTCAAATTTTGAAGACCATTAAGAGTATTCAAAAGGATACTAAGATTAAGGGACGGAAGCTTTGGATGCCAATCCGGATTGCAGTGACCCATGAGATGCACGGACCAGAGTTGCCAGAAAGTATCGAATTAATCGGGTACGAACAAACACTGAAGTATTTGAAGCAAATGATCGATGAATTAAAAAAATAAGATAAAAAAACAAGTCATGATTGGCGGTTATTGCCAGTCATGACTTGTTTTTTACGAAAGTTGATAATCATCTGGATCGGCTTGGGCGGGGCCATAGGTATCCATATCTGTATCTCGATAATCCCACCATTCATTTTCGTATCCGACAAAACCAGCTTGGCGCATCGCTGTGTCTAAGAGACGGTAATTATGTTCCTGATAGGGTTTACGGCGATAATGACGGGTTGCCTTTTCTGAAAAGTCATCAAAACCACTCTGCATGGGGATTTCAGTACCATCCAGTTCGCAGAGGGTTAGATCAAACGTAACCCCCTTTTGATGACTGAAGTTCGGATCCGGTTGGGCCACCCATGTTGGGTCTGGGGTGACGTCAAATAGTTTTTGTTGCGCCGATACGGGACGATAGGCATCCCAAATCTTGAGGCGAAATCCCTGTTGTTTGAGTAAGTGACTGGCCTGCGTCAATTTGCGAACGGTGCCAGCCCGTGCAATTGCAGTGTTAAAATCATAAATTCGAGATCCGGTGAAATTATTGGGTGTTGCGTATTTTAAGTCGACAATAATTGACGGATCAAGTGCTTGGACGTTTAGAAAACCATCATTTGGTGTTTCAATACTATTAGGTGTAACCATTAGTAATGCCCCCATTATTGAGTTATGTTCATAAATTGATTATACAAAAAAAGATGGCGGGGAAGCCATCTTTTGAGGAGTATTACGAAAATCTTGGGGGGATTTCGTAACTTATTTTTCGGTTACTATTGGGAGGAGTAATTGAAAAATATAGGTTTGTGTAACAGGAAATCATCTTCCTTGCTACTGTGGTAATAGTAGCACGAGTTTGTGAATAAAATGTGACGTTTTTTTTAATGTTAACTAATTCGGCAACAAAATCAACGGAATCATGAGATCGATCAGATGAAGTTGGGGCAGTGTGGTAAAATAGTGATACTGATTTTAAGATAAGACTGTCGGGTTCGGCGTGGGCGATAGCTTGACGAAATTCGACGAGAAGGAGCCTTGATAATGCTAAAAGTGTACAATACTCTCACACGACAAAAAGAAGATTTTCATCCCCTGAATGATGGGGTTGTTAACATGTATGTCTGTGGTCCAACGGTTTACAACTACATTCACATTGGTAATGCCCGAAGTGCAATTGCGTTTGATACGATTCGACGGTACTTCGAGTTTAGTGGTTATCAAGTTAATTACGTCTCAAATTTTACTGACGTGGACGATAAGATGATTAAGGCGGCACATGAACAGGGAATTACGGTTCCCGAACTAGCTGATAAGTATATTGCGGCTTTTATGGAGGATACAACAGCTGTTAATATTGAACCAGCAACAAAGCATCCCCGGGCAACCGAAAATATTCCAGAAATTATTACCTTTGTGTCTGATTTAATTGATAAAGGCTACGCCTACGCCGCCGCGGGCGACGTTTATTATCGGGCCCGTAAATTTAAGCACTATGGTGAGCTTTCAGACCAGTCAATTGATGATCTGGAAGTGGGCGCCAGTCAGCACGTTGATGAAGCAGAGTTTAATAAGAAGGAAGATCCAATTGATTTTGCGCTATGGAAGGCCGCTAAACCTGGTGAAATTAGTTGGGATTCGCCGTGGGGGCCGGGACGACCAGGCTGGCACATTGAGTGCTCGGTTATGTCAACCAAGTATCTCGGTGATACTTTTGATATTCATGGCGGGGGACAAGATCTTGCGTTTCCACATCACGAAAACGAAATTGCCCAAAGCGAAGCTAAAACGGGAAAGACATTTGCCCGCTATTGGATGCACAATGGCTTTGTGACCGTTGGTGACGACAACGAAAAGATGAGCAAGTCACTAGGAAACTTTGTAACCGTCCATGATATTATCAAAACCCTTGATCCTCAAATTTTACGATTTTTGATGGCCACTACCCAATACCGGCGGCCAATTCAGTATAGTCAAAAGAATATTACGGACGCGACCAACAACTTACAACGGATTCAGACCGCCTATGATAATTTAACGTATCGACAAAAAGATGCTCAGGCTGGCAGTGATGATCAAATTCATCAACAAGTTTTGGGCTTGGTTGCTGAATTTAAGCAGGCTATGGATGATGATTTTAATGCACAAAATGCAATTGCTGCCGTGTATGAGTTGGTTAAGGTAAGTAATGTCTACGCACAGCAAGCGACGGTTCAACAAGTATCGGTGACCGAATTACAGGAAACGATGGCACACTTAATGAGTGTATTTGGAATTATCCTTGAAACGGACCAGTCTTTGGATGATGACAAGATCAAGGCGTTAATTGAGCAGCGTAATCAAGCGCGGAAGGACCACGATTTTGCATTGAGTGATCAGATTCGAGACGATTTAAAGGCGCAAGGGATCGTCCTTGAAGATACGCCGCAAGGAACGCGTTATAGAAAGGAATAGCATGGCAGAAATGGATTTTAAGCAGGTTAATGGAATTGCCCTAGCATATCTAGGAGATGCTGCCTACGAGGTATATATACGACAGCATTTAATTGAACAGGGGCTGACAAAGCCCACTAAGTTACACCATTTGGCAACCCACTATGTGTCCGCGAAGGCTCAAGCAGCTTTGATCGCCTTAATGGAAGAAGATCAACTATTAACGGATGAAGAGTGGGAATACTACAAGCGGGGGCGCAATGCAAATAGTCATACCCACGCTAAGCACACGTCGGTCTTAACGTATCGCGTATCAACAGGGTTTGAAGCATTGATGGGGTACTTGAAGCTCAGTGAACAGACAGATCGGCTTGCCCAGTTGTCCCAGTGGTGTATTGAACAGGTTGAAGCAAGGAGAACGGAAAAAGATGAAACCAACAACTAACGAATCGACTGATTTTATTATGGGGCGTCACCCAGTCGTGGCGGCGCTGAAATCAGATCAAGAGATCAATAAAGCATTTATTCAAGAGGGCCTTAAATCAGACACAATTGGCGATATTATTAAATTGGCGAAGCAACGGGGGTTAGTGGTTTCAAGCGTTCCAAAGAGTAAACTCGATTTAATGACCAACCATCAAAACCATCAGGGAGTTGTCCTCGCTGTCGCAGCGTTCGAATATGCAACAATTGATGACCTATTTGATCGCGCGGCGGCAAAAGATGAAGCGCCATTTTTCCTGATTTTAGATGAATTGGAAGATCCACACAACTTGGGCTCGATTCTTCGAACGGCTGATGCCGCCGGGGTTCATGGGGTTATTATTCCAAAACGACGTGCCGTAGGATTGACTTCAGTTGTTGCGAAAACTTCAACGGGGGCGATCGAACATGTTCCCGTAGCACGGGTTACTAATTTAGTTCAGACTGCTAAGGAACTTCAAAAACGTGGCGTTTGGTTATTTGGAACCGATATGAACGGCACGGACTATCGGCATTGGGATGCAACGGGAGCTGTAGCCTTGGTGATCGGGAATGAAGGTAAGGGAATTTCAACACTAATGAAGAAAACGGTCGATGAAATGTTGACAATTCCAATGGTCGGGCATGTTCAAAGCTTAAATGCGAGTGTTGCTGCTAGTCTCTTAATTTATCAAGGATTCAATTCAAGACGACCATTATAAGTGCTAAGAGAGCAGGATTCGAATATGAATCTTGTTTTTTTGTGGCAATTTAGTTAATGTCCTCGATCTTTTAACCCTGGAAATGATGGCAGAATCATGAGCAACTGATCATTTTTCCCATATAATTTTTATAATGCTAATTATAACTTAATGATTGATCGACTTTTTTCGGTTTTATACCAATATAAACATATGTTTGCTTGATCTGTTCAGATTATCACGTATATTTGTAGAAAACAGCTAAGTAAAGCGTTTTACTTAGTCTTGGAAAGCGAGTTAAAAAATGACTAACCTTTTGGGAGAATATCTGACAGATGAGAAACTATTAGATGATATTAAGGCACACGTACCGGATAGCTTTAAAGTACTGTATGGTCGTTATTTACCACTTATTCGAAAGATGAAGCGACAATATTATTTTCAGGATGTCGATGATGAGGACTGGGAGCAAGAAGCTCGTGTTGTTATGTGGCGTACGATTCGAAGTTACAATAAATCACGAGGTGTTGCTTTTTGTTATTTTTTTAAATTGAATCTTCGTAATCATGCCTATGATCTAATCCGCCGTGAAAATGCCGCTAAACGCATTAAAGTCGATCAACGGATCAACATTGATCACGAATCATTTACAGATGAGCTGGCCGATCCTGGCAGTTGTCCACCTGATGATTGGACAATATGTCAGGAAAGTATTCATGAATTTCTATCGACGTGTTCAAAATTTGAACGACGAATTTTTGCTTTGATCCATCAAGGCTGTAATGCACAAGAAGTTGCAGATCAGCTAGAGTGTGATGTTAGAAAGGTCACGAGTGCACTTGATCGGTGTCGCAAGAAGCTTAACGAACTATTTGGATGATGCGATTTAGAATTTAATGACCATTCACAAGCGTTCAATTGACAAGCTGTTTTAATTCGTGATAAGATACTTAGGACTATGGGGGTGGAGTGTTGACACAAAAAAAGATCGCGTTAGCTTGTTCTGTTTGTGGGTCACGAAATTACACCATCGCCGCTAATTCGGATCGACAGAAACGCTTAGAAGTTAAAAAATTTTGCAAACACTGTCAAAAGTATACGTTGCATCAGGAGACTAGGTAGCATTAGGAGGTTGTCTCATGCATTTATTTCGGTTTTTTAAAAATGTTGGCAAGGAAATGAAGTTAGTCGTTTGGCCAACTGCACGTGAAAATCGTCGTGATACCACGATTGTTCTTTCGTTGACAATTTTCTTCATCTTATTTTTTGCGTTATTTGACTGGCTAATCGAGGCCGGGTTACTCGCTTTTGTTAGATAATCGTAGTCAAATGAACTAAAGTTTGATATACTGATTTTGTTGGAACTTCGTTTGCGCGAGGTTTTTTTATTTTGATGAAATTAAAGGTAAAAGCTTAGGAGATTTAATCGTGGAATCAACTGAAAAACAATGGTACGTTTTACATACGTATTCTGGTTATGAAAATCGGGTTAAGAGTAACTTAGAATCACGGGCCCAATCAATGGGAATGGAAGACTTCATTTTTCGAGTAGTCGTTCCGGAAGAAGAGGTTCGTGAGGTTAAAGATGGTAAAGCTAAGGATAAGATTGAAAAGACTTTCCCTGGCTACGTTTTAGTTGAAATGGTCATGACGGATCAGGCTTGGTATATCGTACGGAACACACCAGGTGTTACTGGATTCGTTGGGTCCCATGGTGGAGGCTCAAAACCAACACCATTGTTACCAGACGAAGTCGAACTGGTTTTGCGTCGATTAGGTATGAGTGCGCGTCATGAGGATCTCGACGTTGAAGTTGGCGAAACTGTTAAGATCGTTGAAGGGGCTTTTGCTGATTTAACTGGTAAGATTACCGAAATTGATAATGAAAAGATGAAGTTGAAGGTTAACATCGAAATGTTTGGCCGTGAGACTTCCACTGAGTTAGATTTCGACCAGGTTGACAAATTAGTTTAATAATATTTGCATGGAGTCTTGTCTCCATGCTTTTTTTATGATACTATTTCAAGGTATGTCATCGACATATACGTGGGAGGAGCAAATCTAAGGCTCCATCATTACCACAACACGGACTTAAGGAGGTTTTGTCTCGTGGCAAAAAAAGTAGCTAATGTTGTTAAGTTACAAATTCCTGCCGGTAAGGCAACCCCAGCACCGCCGGTTGGACCAGCGCTGGGTCAAGCAGGAATTAATATTATGGGATTCACAAAGGAATTCAATGCACGTACTGCCGATCAAGCAGGTATGCTTATTCCAGTTGTGATCAGTGTATATGAAGATCGTTCATTCGATTTCATTACTAAGACCCCACCTGCTTCAGTACTATTAAAGAAGGCCGCTGGTGTTGAACACGGTTCTGGCGAACCTAACACTAAGAAAGTTGCCACAGTTACATCGGCACAAGTGGAAGAAATCGCTAAAACTAAGATGCAAGATCTAAACGCAGCTAATGTTGAATCAGCTATGCGCATGATTGAAGGTACTGCACGTAGTATGGGCTTCGTTGTCGAAGGCTAATTAACGTAGCGGTCGGGTACTTCATAAAAGTGAATGTACCAAGTGGGAGGTAACTCCGTTCGACCACATTTGCAAGGAGGAAAACACAGATGGCTCAAAAAAGAGGTAAAAAATACCAAGATGCTGCTAAGAAAGTTGATGCTGAAAAGTTATACAGCGTTGACGAAGCAGTTAGCTTGGTAAAAGAAATTGATTTCGCAAAGTTTGATGCAACTCTTGAAATTGCATTTAACCTAAACGTTGATACAAAGCAGGCTGACCAACAATTACGTGGTGCCGTTGTTTTACCAAATGGTACTGGTAAGGAACAAACTGTGATTGTATTTGCCAAAGGCGACAAGGCTAAGGACGCGCAAGCTGCCGGTGCCGATGTTGTTGGCGACGATGATTTGGTTGCTCGGATTCAAGACGGTTGGCTAGATTTCGACGTTGCAATTGCAACGCCTGATATGATGGCACAAGTTGGTCGTTTAGGCCGTGTCTTGGGACCTAAGGGCTTAATGCCAAACCCTAAGACTGGTACGGTTACAATGGATGTTACAAAAGCCGTTTCTGAATCAAAAGCTGGTAAGGTTACTTACCGGACTGATCGTGACGGTAACGTTCATGTACCTGCTGGTAAAGTATCATTTGATGATGCTAAGTTAGTTGAAAACTTGAAGACCATTGAAGAAATTGTTGCTAAGGCTCGTCCTGCAGCGGTTCGTGGAACATACATCAAGCATGTTTCATTGGCATCAACATTTGGCCCAAGTATCAACCTTGATTTAGCTTCGTTCTAAATCTTGACTTTTCTCGTCAGACTGTTATACTGTTTTAGTTCAATTAAATATTCACCTAAGACTCAGGTGGCGCTTGCGCCTCAAATAACCTGCCGAGGAAGTTAAATTTTTTCTCTATGTCTTGGTGGACATAGGGATTTTTTTATGAGAAATCCTATCTTACAAATAATATAGGAGGTGTATATCTGTGAGTGAAGCAACAATTGCTACAAAAGCACAATTAGTATCAGAAACTGCAGAACGTTTCAAGAATGCTGAATCAGCAATCGTAGTTGACTACCGTGGATTGACTGTTGAACAAGTAACCAATCTACGTGCCGAATTACGTGAAGCCGGTGTTTCAATGTCTGTTATCAAAAACAAGGTGTTGACACGGGCTGCTGAAGCTGCTGGTTATGGTGAAATGAATGACGTCTTTAATGGTCCTTCAGCCGTGGCCTTCTCTGACGAAGACCCAATCGCCCCAGCTAAGATCTTGAAGAAGTATGCAGATCAATTCGATGCTCTTGAAATCAAGGGTGGTTTCTTGGAAAAGAAAATCGCTGACCTTGACAAGATTAACGAATTTGCTACATTACCAAGTCGCGAAGACTTACTCTCAATGTTGTTATCAACATTGCAAGCACCAGTTCGCAACGTTGCTTATGCCATTAACGCTGTTATTGACAAAGAAAACGACGAACCAGCTGCTTAATATTTAAACAAACAGTTAAACCAACTATTGGAGGAAAATAAAATGGCTTTTGATAAAGATTCAATCATCGCTTCATTAAAAGAAGCTTCAATCTCAGACCTTAGCGACCTTGTTAAGGCAATCGAAGAAGAATTCGACGTTTCAGCTGCTGCTCCAGTTGCAGCTGCAGGTGCTGCAGGTGCCGACGGTGCTGCTGCTAAGGATTCATTCACTGTTGAATTAACTTCAGCAGGTAGCGCAAAGGTTAAGGCTATCAAGGCAGTTCGTGAAATCACTGGCTTGGGTCTTAAGGATGCTAAGGGTCTTGTTGACAACGCTCCTTCATCTATCAAGGAAGACGTTAAGGAAGACGAAGCTAACGAAATCAAGGCTAAGCTTGAAGAAGCTGGCGCAAGTGTTACAATCAAGTAATTTCGTCAGTTTAAAAAACTGTTTTGGATCATTACGATCCAAAACAGTTTTTTTATTGTCTGAAAGGTAAAAAAAGACAGGCTTCTTAATTGAAGTCTGTCTTTTTTAGACTAGCTATTGTAAATTAATCGTTTGGATCACTAATCGTGTAATCACTATCTTCCATGGCTTCAACTTCGCCAAGCCGATAGCCGTTACCAACTTGGGAGAAGAAATCATGATTGGCCGTAGATGTCGAAATACCGTTCATGACGATCGGATTGACGTCGGCTGAGGTATCGGGGAAGAGTGGATCTTGACCAAGGTTCATGAGCGCTTTATTGGCGTTATACCGGATGAAGGTGAGAACCTCTTCCGTCCAGCCCACTTGGTCGTATAGAATATGAGTGTATTTTTCTTCGTTATCATACAGTTCGTATAAGAAGTTGTACATCCAATCCTTCATATCTTGCTGTTTCTTTTCGCTTAATTGCTTCATACCAACCTGGAATTTATACCCAATATAGGTTCCGTGCACAGATTCGTCGCGTAAGATCAGCTTAATGATTTCGGCAACGTTGTTTAGCTTGTTATGGCCAAGATAATAGAGAGGGGTGAAGAAGCCGGAGTAGAAGAGGAACGTCTCTAAGAAGACGTTAGCGACCTTTTTCTTGAGTGGATCAACTTCATTGTCCATATACATTCCGGCAATTTTAACCGCCTTATTTTGAAGGTATTCTTCTGAGTCGGACCACTGAAAAATTTCATCAATTTCGTCGGGAGTATTCAAGGTTGAGAAAATAGTTGAATAACTCTTGGCATGAACAGATTCCATGAATTGAATGTTGTTCAATACTGCCGTTTCGTGGGGTGTTTGAACGTTTTGCCGAAGAGCAGCCATTCCTTGTTCGGATTGAACGGTATCCAATAGGGTTAAACCACCAAAAACATGGCCGACTAACCATTGATGATCGGTATCAAGTGTTCGCCAATCACCTAAATCGTTGGAAACTGGGATCCGTGTGTCTAACCAAAATTGTTCTGTCAGCTTTTCCCAAGTCGCCTTATCAATGGCGTCCGAAACTTGGTTCCAGTTAATTGCTTTATAATTTTTTGCCATGGTGTCTTCCTCTCTTTAACTTAGATAACGCAGCTTTCGCATTGGTTGGCACCAATTTCATCCTGGTCATCTGTAAAGGTTCTAATATAATAAATGGATTTTATACCCTTATTATAGGCGTAATGACGAAGAATGTTGAGGTCTCTAGTCGTCATTTTGTTAGTTCGACCGTCTTTCCATTCGTAGAGTCCTTCGGGGATTGTTGAACGCATAAAGAGTGTTAAACTCAATGACTGATCAACGTGCTCTTGAGCTGCAGCATAGATATTGATTACTTTACGCATATCGATATCATAGGCTGATTGGTAGTATGGAATTGTGTCGTTTGATAGGTATGGTGCTGGATAGTAAATTTTACCAATTTTCTTTTCTTGACGTTCTTCAATTCGATTGATGATTGGATGTAAGCTTGAAGTTGTATCATTGATATAGGAAATTGAGCCATTTGGTGCCACAGCCAACCGGTTTTGATTATAAAGACCGTCTTTCATAACGTTGTCCTTTAAGGTAGCCCAATCTGCCGCCGTTGGAATAAAGATACCATCGAAGAGGGTCTTAACCTTATCTGATTGTGGTCCAAAATCGGTTGTCAGATACTTATCGAAGTACGATCCATTGGCGTAATCACTCTTGTCAAAGTTGTGGAAAGTTTCTTGGCGTTCACGGGCAATATCATTAGAAGCTTTGAGCGTCCAGTAGTTTAAGAGCATGAAGTAAACTCCGGTAAATTCAACGGCTTCCTTTGAACCATAGGTCATGTGGTTCTTGGCGAAGTAGCTGTGTAAGCCCATGGCCCCTAATCCGATCGAGTGTGACAGATGATTCCCATTTTGAATGGTTGGAACGACGTCGATGTTAGAGGTATCGGTTACGAAGGTGAGGGCACGGACCATTGCTTCAATTGAGTGACCAAAGTCTGGAGAAGCCATCTGGTTAACGATGTTGGTCGAGCCTAAGTTACAGCTAACGTCAATTCCCATCTGTTGGTAATGCTGTTCATTATCGACGGTGGCGGGCGTTTGAACCTGCATAATTTCGGAACAGAGGTTACTCATCACGATTTTACCATCGATAGGATTATCCCGGTTGGCAGTGTCAATATTAACGATGTACGGGTAGCCAGATTCCTGTTGTAACTTGCTAATTTCATCTTCCAACTCACGAGCGTTAATTTTTTGCTTGTGAATTTGATCGTTGGCTACCATATTATCGTATTCCGCAGTGATATCGACATATGAGAATGGTGTATGGTATTCACGTTCAACATCGTAAGGACTGAAGAGGTACATGTCTTCATTTTTTTGAGTTAGTTCATAGAATTTATCAGGAACTGTTACGCCAAGTGATAGGGTTTTAAGCCGAATCTTTTCATCAGCGTTTTCCTTCTTAGCCGACAAGAATTGAATAATGTCGGGATGGAAGACACTCAGGTAAACCACACCAGCACCTTGTCGCTGACCAAGCTGGTTAGAGTAAGAAAAACTATCCTCTAACAATTTCATGACGGGAACGACGCCACTAGCTGCACCTTCGATTCCCTTAATGGGGTCACCAGCACCACGTAAATTGCTGAGATTGATACCCACTCCTCCACCAATTCGGGATAGTTGGAGCGCGGAGTTAATGGTCCGGCCAATCGTATTCATGTCGTCAGTTGATTGAATTAAAAAACAGCTAACGAGTTCGCCACGACGTTTACGGCCGGCATTTAAGAATGAAGGGGTTGCGGGTTGATAGCGTTGATGAATGATTTCGTTTGCTAAATCTAAGGCGAGTTGTTCGTTGCCGTTAGCAAAGTAAAGGGCATTCATCGCCACACGGTCAATGAAGTTTTCAAGGTAAAATTCATTATCGTCGGTTTTGAGGGCGTATTGCGCATAGAATTTATAAGCAGCCATAAATGACTTGAAGTGAAAATCTTGATCTTTAAGGTACTGATATAGTTTTTCGATAAAACTAAAGTCGTATTGTTCAATGAATTCGCGCTCAATATAGTTATGTGCGATTAAAAAGTCGAATCGTTCTTGTAACGTTGCAAACTTTTTGGTATTTGGTTGGACGTTTTCTTGAATGAAGGCGGCCAGTGCTTCTTGATCTTTGTTCAACGGGATTTGGTTATCAACGGGAATGTTGATTTCGTTGTTGAGATCGTAATAGGTAACCTTACCCAAATTTTTTAATGACAAATTTTTCACTCACTTTCTTAAACGATGATTCCTGACAAAATAAGAAGGGCTGAGCACAAATTGGATTTGTCTCAGCCCCAAGCAATTACATTGCTAGTTTTCTCAAAACATCCGGACGGAAACCAGAAAATGCATGTCCATCGGCTAATTTGATAACAGGAGTTGCTTGAAACCCTTCCTGCTTTAGGCCGTCAATGTATTCAGGTTGTTCATCGATGTTGTGTTCCACGAAGTCGACATTGTGTTCCGTTAAGAAACGCTTTGTCATTTTGCATTGAATGCAGTTGTTTTTTGAAAATACAGTTATCTTTCCCATGTGATTCACCTTCACTTACTTTGATTACTGACTATTAGTATACAGCGCCAAATAAAAAAATCAATGCTGAAGGCACACTATCTTGTGGTGTCTTTAACATTGACTACTATATATTGTGATAAGACGGCTTTTTGTAATTGCCAAGTTTTTTTATTTTTTTTCTTTCCGTAATACGATATGATGGAACTACTAGGAAATGGAGATAAATCAATTGAACAATCATTATTATACACAAAATCCAGATGTTTTACACGACAAAAAAACGTGGTCCTTTGAATTACTGAATCAATCATTTCAGTTTGTGACTGATAACGGTGTTTTTTCAAAACACACAGTTGATTTTGGTAGTCGAACAATGATTGAATGCTTCGAGACTGATCAATTACCTAAGGGTAAGATCCTTGATTTAGGATGTGGTTATGGGCCAATCGGCCTAGCACTTGCTAAGAAGTATTCGAATCGAAATGTTGATATGGTAGATGTTAACGAACTTGCGATGGCACTGGCACGCGAAAATGCGGGATTAAATCAGATTGAAAATGTTCAAATTTTTGCATCCGATGGATACGAGCATGTGACGGATCAGTACGCTGCAATCGTCACGAACCCACCGGTACGAGCAGGGAAATCAGTTGTTGACCGGTTTATTACCAGTGCTAATGATCACTTGATTAATAACGGCACGTTATGGGTTGTACTACAAAAAAAGCAGGGTGCACCGTCCGCAAAGAAGTTAATGACGCAAACTTTTGGTAATTGCGAAGTCGTACAACGAAATAAAGGCTACTATATTTTGAAAAGCGTAAAGGAAATAGATAGTTAATGCTAACAGAACAACAAAAGCGGACGTTCATGATTGCGGCGATTGAAGAAGCCAAGATGGCCAAAACGGTTGGTGAAGTGCCAATCGGCGCGGTGGTGGTCCATGATGGTCAAATCATCGGACGGGGCCATAACATGCGTGAACGATTCCAGGATGTGACCTACCATGCTGAAATGTTAGCCATTACGGAAGCGTGTGAGGCGTTGCATAGCTGGCGGTTGGAAGACTGTCAGTTATTTGTGACGTTGGAGCCTTGCATGATGTGTAGTGGCGCAATTGTTAATGCCCGTCTTGAGGCGGTCTACTATGCTGCCAAAGATCCCAAGGCAGGGACGGTTGATAGTTTGTATCATTTATTAAACGATGACCGATTTAATCATCAGGTTCGAGTTGAATCAGGGTTAATGGAAGAGGCGTGCAGCCAGTTACTTAAACAGTTTTTTCGGGCAATTCGTCAAAAAAGAAGAGCTGCCAAAAGATTGTCGAAGTGATGACTAGCTTTTTCAAAACAAATATAGTATGATAGTTATTGCCGCAAGGCCTTAAGGCAAGGTTATGCTTACGAATTGTGTCAGGTCCGGAAGGAAGCAGCACTAAGTTTGATGTAGCTTGTGCCTTAAGTTTTATTGTTAATAACGGGATCGGGACAATCACAGATTGTTGCCGGTCCTTTTTCATAGCTTAGTTTTTAATTCAGAGTTGTTCAAAAATGTGATAATATTAAATGCATATTGAATTTAAATGGGTAATATTACGAATAATAGACGTTATTAAAAAGGAGTAATCACATGAGTTATCAGGCCCTATATCGCGTGTGGCGGCCACAGCGTTTTGATGAAATTGTGGGACAGGGTGTTATCACGACCACACTCAAAAACGCATTGATGACCCACCAAACGAGTCATGCATACCTGTTTACCGGTCCACGGGGAACGGGTAAAACGTCAGCTGCTAAAATATTTGCGAAAGCAATTAACTGTCATCATCTTAAAGATGGTGAACCATGTAATGAATGTGAATCCTGTCGTGAAATTACTGCGGGGCAAATGAACGATGTTATTGAAATTGATGCTGCGTCCAATAATGGTGTCGAAGAGATTCGTGATATTCGGGATAAGGCCAAGTACGCGCCAACTCAGGCAGATTACAAAGTCTATATTATTGATGAAGTTCACATGCTCTCGACGGGGGCTTTTAATGCCCTTTTAAAAACTTTGGAAGAGCCACCGGCTAACGTGGTCTTTATTTTGGCGACAACGGAACCCCATAAAATTCCGTTGACGATCATTTCACGAACTCAACGATTCGATTTTCGCCGAATTTCTGCTGATGATAGTTTTCAGCGGATGAAATTCATTTTGGGTGAAAAGCAGGTCGAGTATGATGAACAGGCACTTTGGGTGATTGCAAATGCGGCAGAGGGTGGAATGCGTGACGCCCTAAGTATCTTGGATCAGGTATTATCATTTAGTGATAATGAAGTGACGTTAGATAATGCGCTACTCGTAACCGGTAGTGTGACGAAAGACTTGCTGCAAAAATACTTCACCCAAATCAACCAACATGAAAGTGCGGCGGCGTTGGAAACAATGCAGGCCATCTTGGATGAAGGTAAGGATGGACAACGCTTTATTGAAGATTTGATTTCATTTGCGCGTGATTTACTTCTTTATCAAGAAGCACCCGAAATGGTTGATCTGACAAGCACGGGGATGAGTAAAGCACAATTTGAAACCTTGACAAAGTTGGCCAGTCCCGAAAAAATTTACCTGATGATTGATCAATTGAATGATATTCAACAGGAAATGCGCTTTACGACCCATCCGGACGTTTACCTCGAAGTGTTGACGGTCAAATTAGCGCAACTGACCGGTGAAACGGTCAGTGCCCAAACGGCGACGCCCGTGGTTGCGCCAACTGAACCTACGCCGGATGTGACTGCGTTACAGCAACAAGTTCAAGAGCTACAAAAAGTTGTTAAGCAACTGCAACAGGGACCAGCAACTGGGCGTAACGAGACGACGGAACGAAAGCCAAAGAAAAAGGCTACTACCCGTCAGGTTCAGGTTAACCTGACTAAGGTTTATCCAATCTTGGAGGCGGCAACGAAGGACGATTTGGTCAATCTTCGTGATCTGTGGGATGACATGTTGAACATGCTATCTGTGCCTCAGCGAGCATTGCTGCATGTTTCGCAACCGGTAGCAGCAAGTCACGACGGGGTGATTGTGGCCTTTGAATATAGTTTGCTATATCAAAAGGCAGCCGATGATCAGTCACTTGAAGATGATATGGAAGCAGACTTGAATCGATTGAGTGGGTCGGAACGGACCGTTGTGTTTGTTCCCAAGGAGCAATGGCCAACGATTCGTCGTGATTTTATCGATCAACATCACTTGGGTGACCATTCTGACGCTGCAAAAGAAGACCAATTAAAAAGAAATGATGAAGACGATGACAATCCCGGCACAGAAGAACCGATCGATGATAAAATGGTAGATGAAGCAAAGAAGTTTTTCGGTGATGACCTGGTAGAAGTTAAAGACGACTAATAAAAAGTAAAGGTGGAAATTAATTATGATGCGTGGTATGGGAAATATGCAACAAATGATGAAGCAGGCACAAAAGATGCAAAAACAGATGATGGCGGAACAAGAAACTTTGAACGCCCAAGAATTTGTGGGGGTTGCACCAGACGATATGGTTAAAGCAACATTTACAGGTGATAAGAAGTTGAAAGATTTAACAATCAACCCAGAAGCTGTTGATCCGGATGATGTTGATATGCTACAGGATTTAGTATTGGCTGCTGTTAATGATGGCCTATCAAAGATCGACAATGCAACACAGCAAACGATGGGAAAGTACACTAAAGGCGTTCCAGGAATGTAGAAGAAGGTAGTTAGATGCAGTATCCAGAACCAATTGCACAATTGATTGATAGTTATATGAAATTACCAGGGATTGGTGCCAAAACAGCTGCCCGACTAGCTTTTTATACGGTTAGTATGGATAGTGATGATGTGACCAATTTTGCTAAATCATTATTAGCCGCGAAACGTGATCTGCATTTTTGTAGTATTTGTGGCAATTTGACGGAAGAAGATCCTTGCTCAATTTGTCGCGACAAGCAGCGCGACCAGAGTACGATTTTAGTGGTTGAAGAGTCCAAAGACGTTATCTCAATGGAAAAAATGAAGGAATACCACGGCCTTTATCATGTGTTACATGGGGTGCTATCGCCAATTGAAGGAACGGGCCCAGAAGATATTAATATTTCATCTTTGCTGACGCGTTTGCAAACTAACGATGAAGTCAAAGAAGTTATTGTGGCCACTAATGCCTCAACTGAGGGTGAAGCAACCGCGATGTACCTTTCACGGCTGATCAAACCAGCGGGGATTAAAGTGACGCGGTTGGCCCATGGCTTGGCGGTCGGTGCCGATATTGATTATGCCGATGAAATGACATTATATAAGGCCGTTGAAGGACGTACAGAGATCTAGGGAGATAACGGATGTTTAAAAAGCGGGCACGAAAAGTAAAAGAAACTTACGATCAACAGTTATTAGATTTAATCTATGCGGTGAAGGCCGACTGGGATCATGCGAAAGAAACACAACTGGCGGTTTACGAAAGTGATGTCAATACTGAACTTGTGATGCAAACTAAGTTACAGGAACAAAAGTTTTTGTACCTGTTTCGTGAAGCACGCCGGCGACAGGTGCATGGTCAGTTGGAACGAAATATATCTGTTAAACAGTAATGTAGTTGGGAGAATAACATGGCAGGGAAGTTTATTTCATTTGAAGGCCCCGATGGCGCCGGCAAAACGAGTGTGATCAAAATTTTAGGTGATGAGTTGCAAGCCAAGTTAGGCAACCAACTGATGCTAACGAGGGAACCGGGTGGTAATTCGATTTCAGAGGCTATTCGGCAGATCATCTTGGATCCTAAAAACACCCAAATGGATGCGAGAACTGAAGCCCTGTTATATGCCGCAGCACGTCGACAACACTTAGTGGAACAGATTATTCCAGCGCTTGATCGAGGCCAAGTGGTGTTATGTGATCGATATGTTGACAGCTCAATCGCATATCAAGGCGCAGGTCGAGAAATTGGCGAACGAGAGGTTTGGAATATGAACCAGTTTGCGATTGATGGACTAGAACCAGACTTAACCATCTACTTGGATATTAAGTCGGAAGAAGGCATTCGCCGGATTATGGAACACCGGACGGGGGAGATCAACCGCCTCGATGTGGAACAACTTGAATTTCATCAACGGGTAAGGCAGTCATATTTGCATCTACAACGGGCTTATCCGCAACGAATTAAGCTGATTGATGCCAGTCAACCATTAGACGTTGTAATCTCGATGGTGAAAAAAACAATCTTGCAAAAATATCCGAACCTGTTTTAATTAAGTCAAACGTTGGGAGTGATAAGTGATGAAAATGATCATTGCAATTGTCCAGGATAAGGACAGTAACGTATTAAGTAACGCGTTTATTGAGGCTAATATTCGTGCAACGAAGTTATCGAGTACCGGCGGCTTTTTACGGTCTGGAAATACGACGTTTTTAGTTGGTGTCGACGATGAACGGGTTGAAGAAGTCTTGGATATTATCAAAACGACATCACATTCACGTGGTCAATTTATGACCCCTCAAGTGGGAATGGATGCGTCAATGGATGCATCGGCTTCATATCCGGTCGAGGTTCAGGTTGGTGGCGCAACGGTGTTTGTCTTGCCAGTTGAACAATTTCATCAATTTTAGAGTGTGATCGAGATGACAAGTACGCAAGAAGAACATGAAGTGACGTTGCAACAACCAATTGTGGCGCGATTTAAGGCGGCGATCGGTCAACAAGAATTAGCGCATGCTTATCTGCTAGTGGGACCATCTGGTGCGGGGAAAACACAGTTAGCCCAATGGGTGGCAATGCGTCTTTTTTGTCTGCATGTGGATGATCACGGGAATCCAGATGGGACCTGTGAAGAGTGCCAACGGATCAAACACCGAATTCATCCGGATGTGATTATGGTTGCACCGGATGGTCGACAGATTAAAGTAGATCAAATTCGGTTTTTGAAATCAGAATTCAGTAAAAGTGCCGTGGAAGGTAATCAAAAAGTGTTTATCGTCCAAGAAGCCGATAAAATGACAACTAGTGCTGCTAATAGCTTGCTGAAGTTTTTAGAAGAGCCAACCAGTAGTTTTGTGGCGTTCTTAATCACCACAAACAAAGGGGCGATTTTACCGACGGTTCAATCGCGAACGCAGGTGATTGAATTTCCACCACTGCCGCTAGCGGAGTTTAAACAGCTGTTGGCAGCTAACGGTATTGATCGTGAAGTGATTGATGTCGCGAGTGGATTGACTAATTCGCTTGAGATGGTCCAGCAGTGGATGGAAAATGATTGGTTAAAGCAGGCTCAGACTGCAGTTTTGGACTGGTATCGGCTGGTTGCAATTGGTGATATGCGGGCGTTCATTGCCGTTGGTCAGCAAATTATGCCGGTTGCCGATAACCGGGATCACCAGCAAACAATTCTGGACATGTTGATGTTGGTATGGCGGGACACAATGATGTCGGTGAACCAAAACACCGAGCGTGTGAGTTTCAAAATGGCGGCGCGAACCATTGAGCAAATCGGGCAGAAGTATTCGGGTGCTGTCATTACGGGAGCCGCCCAGCTGACGTTGCAGACCAGACGAGCGCTTGATCAAAATATTGGGTTTCAGAATATTGTAGAAGAACTAACGATTAAAATCATTAATGAACTTAGTGGTGGTTCGGAGGTGTGAAATGAGTGAAAAGTTAGATAAGAGTCAGATCTATGATCATTTTGAACGGGTTACCCGACAAACAAAGGATTTGTTGGATAGAATGGAACAGTTGCAGCTTCAGATTACGGAAGTTCTGGAGGAAAATGCGGAACTTTCAATTGAAAACGAACATCTACACGAAATTATCACTGAAAGTCACCAAGAATCAGAATCTAATGAACTTTCGACTTCCCGGCAAAACCTGCAAAAGTTGTACGAACAGGGATTTCATGTGTGCAACGAATACTATGGTAAACGGTTGGATCACCATGAATCGTGCACGTTTTGCTTGGATGCAATCTTTGGTCGCCGTGGTAATTAGCCGTTTCGGAGGAAAATATGCAGTCACAGAAAAGCTTTGAAAAAACAGCCACGGGTTGTCTGTACTTGGTGCCAACCCCGATTGGCAACTTGGGTGACATGACCTACCGGGCCGTTGAAACGTTAAAACAAGTTGATTTAATTGCGTCGGAAGATACGCGCAACACGCAAAAACTATTGAATCATTTTGAAATTGAGACAAAACAAATTAGTTTTCACGAACATAATACTGCGCAACGGATTCCACAACTCATCGAGAAAATGCAAGCTGGTACCACGATTGCTCAGGTGAGTGATGCTGGAATGCCGTCAATTTCCGATCCCGGCAAGGAATTAGTGGCGGCTTGTGTGGCCGCCCAAATTGCCGTTGTGCCACTGCCAGGGGCTAATGCTGGCTTGACCGGCTTAATCGCATCGGGATTAGTGCCACAGCCGTTTTACTTTTATGGCTTTTTAGATCGTAAGAATAGTTTGCAAGTCGATGAGTTGCAAGCCCTAAAGCAGCATCAAGAGACGATGATTTTTTACGAGGCACCGCATCGGTTGAAAAAAACAATTAGTAATATGGCGAGCGTTTTTGGTGATGACCATCAAGTTGTTTTGGCTCGTGAACTAACGAAGAAATACGAAGAATTTATTCGGGGGACGCTTGGTGAGATCAAACAATGGACGCAGGATACCCAAATTCGTGGTGAATTTGTCATCATGGTGGCCGGTTTCGATCAGGTTTTATCAGCTAGTCCGGAGATCGCGTTGCCGATCAATGAACAGATTGATCGACTGATTGAAGCCGGGAAGCCTGTGAATGCTGCGATTAAAGAAGTGGCGAAACAAAATGGCCTGAATCGGCAGGACGTTTATCGAGACTACCATGAACTATAAGGGGTGAAAAAATGGTCTTAAAGGACAACGAGTTTGAAATGCAGCACCAAATTACATACTACGAGTGTGACCCAAAGGGCTATTTGACCCTCGGAATGCTGATTAACTTGGCCGTATTGGCATCTGGTTCGCAGTCGGAAGCGCTTGAAATTGGTGAGGCGGCCGTGAAAGAAGTTGGTGGTGGCTGGGTGATCACTAGCTATGATATTTTTGTTGACCATTTTCCAAAGATTGGAGAGCAGGTCCTACTGGGGACCCGTGCAACGTCGTACAATAAGTATTTTGCGTTTCGTGAATTTTGGGTTAAGGATCTGGCGGGTAATGAGTTGGCCCACATTAATGGGGTGTTTGTCTTCATGGATATGGCCACCCGAAAGATGGTTAGAATTCCGGATGAAGTCATTTATCCGTATCATTCGGCACCCGTAAAACGCATTCCCCGGTTGCATCGACCGGATGAGATTCAGACTGAAGAAGCGGTGACGCAAAAGCAGTACCAAGTACGCTACTTTGATATTGATGCGAATCTGCACGTTAATAATGCCCACTATTTCGATTGGATGTTGGATGCGCTGGATGCTGATTTCTTGAAGACCCATACGCTAACCAAAATGTCGATTAAATATGAGCGTGAAGTGCGTTATGGTGATCTAGTAACCAGTCAGGTTACGCCGGCGATAAGCAGTGATCAGGGACAAGTCATGACTAAACATCAAATCCTCGTCAATCAAGAATTGCACGCTCAAGCAAATTGTTGGTGGAATGAAAACGCATAACTTGCTTTTTGTGGTACACTGGTGTTATCAATTGGTTGGAGGGATAGTATGTCAATTTTAGTAGCAGGCGGGGCTGGTTATATTGGTTCTCATATGGTTGCTCGCTTAGTTGAACAAGGACAAGACGTTGTCGTAGTAGATAATTTATCAACGGGGCACAGAAAGGCAATTAACGCACAGGCTAAGTTTTATGAAGGTGATGTGCGTGATCGAAAATTTCTAGATTCAGTATTTGATAGTGAAGACATTGATGCAGTTGTTCATTTTGCAGCATTTTCTATCGTACCAGAATCAATGGAAAAACCACTTAAGTATTTTGATAACAATACGGGTGGTATGATTACCTTACTTGAAGCCATGCATGATCATGATGTGAAGAAGATTGTCTTCTCATCAACTGCTGCCACATATGGTGTGCCAGAATCAATTCCAATCAAGGAAACTGATCCACAGGAACCAATTAACCCATACGGGGAAAGTAAGTTACTAATGGAAAAAATGATGCATTGGGCGGATGTCGCCTATGGCATTCGCTTTGTTGCATTGCGTTACTTTAACGTTGCTGGGGCTAAGCCGGATGGAACGATTGGTGAAGATCATGGTCCTGAAACACACCTTGTTCCTATTATCATGCAAGTAGCTCAAGGAAAGCGCGATGAGTTAAGCATTTTCGGCGATGATTATGATACGCCGGATGGGACTAATGTACGTGATTACGTTCATGTGATGGATTTGGCAGATGCTCATATCCTTGCTTTGAAGTATCTTGCTGAAGGAAACGACAGTCGGGCATTTAATCTCGGTTCGTCAACTGGTTTTTCAAATAAGCAGATGTTAGAAGCAGCGCGTGAAGTGACTGGTCAACCAATTCCAGCAAAATTAGCACCACGGCGTCCCGGTGATCCGGATTCGTTGGTAGCTGAAAGTAAGAACGCCCGTGAAATTCTTGGCTGGAAACCACAATTTGACGACGTTCACGATATTATTAAGACCGCTTGGCAATGGCATTCAACCCATCCAAACGGCTATGACGATCGACAGGCATAATATAATTCAACAAGTCGTTTCGAATTAAAAAAATTCGGACGGCTTTTTTAGTTTCGGGAAACGGATTAAAATATTGATTGCGTCGGTGATTGTGTTAATATGAATACTGGCTCGAAATAGAACGGATAAATAATGATAGACCTGAGTTGAAGGGACGAGAAACATGAAAATTTTAGCAATTGATACCTCAAATCATCCGCTAAGCATCGCAATTACGGATGATGATCAATTGATCGCGACAACCACGCTCAATTTGACCAAAAATCATAGTATCTATGTGATGCCCACTATTGAAAAATTGGTGGCTATTGCGGGATGGCAACCAGCTGATCTAGATCGGATTGTAGTTGCTAAGGGTCCCGGATCCTATACCGGTGTTCGGATTGCGGTCACGACGGCTAAAACACTTGCTGATACGTTGCAGATTGATTTAGTTGGTGTTTCGAGTTTGAAGGTTATTGGTGCTCATGTAGCGCAATTACAGGCAGGCCGCCCAACCATTGTGATTTTCAATGCTCGTCGAAATAATGTGTTTGCGGCTGGATATCAGGCACAACAAGGTCAAATGAACGAGTGGCTGGCACAACAACATATGAGCTTTGAAGACCTGTTACAATTGGTCGAAGAACGCCAAGAAGCAGTTTCAATGGTTGGGGAGTTCGATGCACAATTTGATGAACAGGTTGCACAATCGCCCGCCCATTCACTCATTACGCGATTACCAGCGAACTACGCGATTCCTTCAGCGTATGATTTGGCCATCTTGGGGCGTAGCGCCCAGCCGGTAACACAACTTGATGAGTTTGTTCCGGACTATCTTAGAATTACGGAAGCGGAAGCCAATTGGCAAAAAAAGCACCCAGGAGAGTTAAAACAATCATATGTTCGAGAAGTTTAAGCAGTGGTTTTTAAACAATCAGCGGCAACAACAGCGCCAAAAAATTGCAGATGTCATGCGGTTTAAAAATGCGGTAGAAAAGATTAATGGAGAGACATACTTTATTGCCCACGCGCAGATTACGGATATTCCCGAAATTTTACAGGTTGAGCAACAGGTCTACGGTGCGACGCCTTGGAATGAAAGTGCCTTTAGTCAGGAGATTCGCCGAACCAAGGATCGGTTGTATTTGGTCGTACGTAAAAATGACCGTCTGGTGGCTTTTGCGGGGTGCTCGTTTAGCTATACTAAAAATGAAGCTCATATTACCAATATTGCAGTAGTTCCGGAATTCCAAAGTCACGGAATTGGTCGTTTCTTAATCCGTAAGATGATGCGTAAGGCGGTGCTACTCGATATGGAAGTAATGAGCTTAGAAGTCCGAATCAGTAACGTTGATGCACAACGACTCTACAAAAAAATGGGCTTTTTACCTGGAAAGGTTAAAAAGAATTACTATTTTGGTGACCGTGAGGATGCATTAGATATGCAACTTAATTTAAACTACTTGAAGGGAAATGAATAAAGTTGGCGAGCAGAAATTTAATTTTAGCGTTTGAATCAAGCTGTGACGAGACCAGTGTGTCCGTAGTAGAAGATGGTCATAAAATTTTGTCTAATATTATTGCCACTCAAATCGACAGTCATCAACGTTTTGGTGGTGTTGTGCCGGAAGTGGCCAGTCGCCATCATATTGAGCAGATCACACGGTGTTTGGATGAAGCCCTAGATCAAGCCAACGTAACCTATGATGATTTAAAGGCGGTTGCTATCACGTATGGACCGGGATTAGTTGGTTCACTATTAGTGGGGGTATCTGCCGCCAAAGCGGTTGCCTGGGCGCACCACTTACCGTTGGTTCCTGTTAATCATATGGCGGGCCACATTTATGCTGCACGGTTTGTGAATGAATTTGTTTTTCCTCAGATGGCGCTACTCGTTTCCGGTGGGCACACTGAGATTGTCTACATGAAGGACGAATACAGTTTTGAAATTCTTGGCGAAACGCGTGATGACGCGGCTGGAGAGGCCTACGATAAAATTGGCCGCGTCCTAGGCGTTTCATATCCAGCGGGGAAAACGATCGATGAGTGGGCTCACGCGGGCCACGATACATTTCATTTTCCGCGTGCAATGGAGAAAGACCACAACTATGACTTTAGTTTTAGCGGTTTAAAGAGTGCATTTATCAATACATTTCATAATGCTGAACAACGTGGCGAAACCCTTGATCGTAATGACTTAGCGGCCAGCTTCCAACAAAGTGTGGTAGATGTATTAGTGGAAAAGACGCTCAAGGCGCTGCAACAGTACCCAGTTAAGCAATTAATTTTAGCTGGGGGTGTGGCTGCCAATCAAGGCCTCCGGGAGCGGCTTGAAGCAGATGTAACGCGTCAATTTCCAACGGTAACCTTGATAAAGGCGCCCTTAAAACTATGCGGTGATAACGCGGCAATGATTGGAGCGGCGGGTGAGGTGGCCTATCGAAAGGGTCAGCGTGCCGATATGAGTTTGAATGCCATGCCGGGATTATCGTTTTAATTAAAAGTAAATAGTAACTGAAAAGCGGTCGTACGCCATATCTCCTGACTAATGGAGATGGGCGTACGACCGCTTTAAATTATTGATCAAGTTCTTCTTGAAATATTTCAAGTGATTCAGCTGCTGTTGTCCAATCCTCTTCAACTTGACCAAGTTGAGCGGTCAAGTGATCGAGTTCCTTTTGTAGATCAGCCAATTTGACACCATCGGAAGCGAGTTCGGGTTGTGCCATTTCGGTTTCAATGGCGGTTTGCCGAGTCTCTAGTTCATTCATTTGAGTTTCGTATTCCTCAACGACACGTGCCAGCTTTCGGAGTTGTTTTTGTTGCTCCTTACTCTGTTGGAAAGATTTTTGGGCGTGCTGTTTTTCAACGGAGACGGTGGTGGTTACGGTATCATCTGCTGCTCCAGCCTGCTTAGCTAGTTCGATCAGGTAATCGTCGTAGTTACCAACAAAATGTTGCGCACCAGTCTGATCGAGTGCCAAAATATCGGTTGCGACTTGATTAATGAAGTAGCGGTCATGCGATACGAAGAGAACGGTACCATCGAATTCATTGATTGCCTGTTCCAAAACTTCACGACTATCAATATCCAGATGGTTAGTGGGTTCGTCTAAAATGAGGAAATTAGCGTGTTCAAATGATAGCTTGGTTAATTGAAGGCGTGCCTTCTCACCACCACTGAGGGCGCTAACAGGTTTAAAAACGTCATCTCCGACAAAGAGAAAACTGCCCAGCAAGGAACGAATATCCTTTTCATCGACGGTGGGATAGTCATCCCAGACTTCTTCAAGGACGGTCTTTTGCGGATGTAAAACTTGTTGCTCTTGATCATAATAACCAATTTGAACATTGGCACCAGTTTTAACACGACCACCAAGTAACGAAATCTTATTTAAAATAGATTTAAGCAACGTCGATTTTCCGACACCGTTAGGGCCAATGATGGCAACGCGTTGGTGTTTTCGGATTTCAAAGTTTACCGGATGGGCCAAGACTTTGTCTGGATAACCGATGGTGGCATCCGCAACATCCAAAACAATATTGCCGCTAGGATGATCGGCACTGAAGGTGAAATGGATGGACGAGTCATCCACCTCTGGACGATCAAGGCGATCCATTTTCTCCAGTTGTTTACGACGTGCCTGAGCGCGTTTCGTGGTTGAAGCCCGCACGATATTGCGGTTAACGAAGTCTTCTAACTTATTAATCTCGGTTTGTTGTTTTTCGTATTGTTTCCATTCCGCTTTTAGGCGTTCTTGCTTATGAGTGGTAAAGGCAGAGTAGTTACCCGAATAATGAGTTAATGTTTGATTTTCGAGATCGAAAACTTCATTGACGATACGATCTAGAAAGTAACGGTCATGAGAAACCAGCAGTAAAGCACCATCGTAGCTTTTCAGGTAATCTTCGAGCCAGGCGAGTACCTGCATGTCCAAGTGGTTAGTCGGTTCATCCAAAATGAGGAGATCGGGTTCTTGGAGCAGGAGCTTTGCGAGTGCAATTTGTGTTTTCTGACCACCAGAAAGGGTATTAATCACGGTTTTGTAGCGATCAGCTTCAAAATGAAACCCGTGGAGCACACTTTTAATTTTAGCTTCATAGGTATAACCGCCGTTTTGAGAAAAGGCATTTTGAACTTGATCGTAGGTATTTAAAACATCTTGGTAGTTAGCAGCTTGGGGATCGAGACTGCTAATTTGTTGTTCGAGTTGTTGAATTTGACGTTCTTGTTGGTGCAGCTTGGCAAAAACGGCATTCATTTCATCCCAGATGGTTTGATCGCTACTGAGTCCCTGGTCTTGTGCCAGGTAACCAATTTGACAATCTTTGCGCATCGAGACATCCCCATCATCGGGCGGGTTAATCCCCGCAATGATTTTGAGCAGTGTCGTTTTGCCGGCCCCGTTCCGGCCAACGAGCGCCACTCGCCCGCGATCTTGAATTTGAAAGTTAATTTTATGAAATAATGTTTCGGCGCCAAAACGGCGCGCCACGTTGTTAGTTTGTAATAGTAGCATTGATTTATTCCTTTATATAGTATAAGTAGAATTGTAGCACAAATTGATGCAATTCCGCTTTGAAACCACGCTTTGTTTTGAAAATCGTTTCACAATGTATTAAATTATGCTAGAATGAGTAAGAGACTGGGATTCACAAAGTAGTTGGGAAGAAGGAGAAAAAATGACAGATCGCAAGATTCCCCGGGCAACGGCCAAGCGGTTGCCGATTTACTATCGTTATTTAAATATTTTATTGAGCTCGAATAAACAACGTGTGTCATCAACGGAACTTTCAGAAGCTATTCAGGTTGATTCGGCCACGATACGTCGTGATTTTTCATATTTTGGTGAATTAGGTAAGCGAGGTTACGGGTACGATGTTAAGGACCTCTTGGACTTTTTCAAAAATATTTTGAACCAAGATAAATTGACGAACGTTGCCCTAGTCGGGGTTGGTAACTTGGGCCACGCGCTCCTTAATTTTAATTTTCATCAAAATGGTAATATGCGGATTAGCGCCGCGTTTGATGTTAATGATGATATTATTAACACGGTTCAAAGTGGCGTACCCGTGTACGCAATGTCGGAGATGAGCAAGCAACTCAAGGAACAACAAATTGATGTTGTTATTTTGACGGTGCCCTCCGAAACTGCCCAGACGGTCACGGACCAACTGGTTGAAGTCGGAATTCGGGGGATCATGAACTTTACGCCGCTCCGATTAGCAGTACCAGCAAGTGTGCGGGTTCAAAATGTCGATTTGACCAACGAACTCCAAACGTTAATTTATTTCATCGATCATTATGGATCATCGGACGATAAAAAATCAGAATAAGATTGCCATAACGGGGTTTTCGCACATCAACGAAAACCTCGTTTTTTTAAGTGGTTATTTCTTGCATTTGGTTCAGAAAATGATATAGTAGATTTTGTGATTAGCACTTGAAGTGTTCGAGTGCTAAAAATATTAAAATTGATGGAGGGATAGACGTGTTAAAACCATTAGGAGATCGCGTTGTTCTAGAAGCTGAACAAGAAGAGGAAAAAACAGTCGGTGGGATTGTATTAGCATCGAATGCTCAAGAAAAGCCAACTACTGCTAAAGTAGTTGCCGTTGGTGAGGGCCGTGTCCTTGATAACGGTGAAAAGCTTGCTCCTTCAGTTAAGGAAGGCGACCGCGTCTTATTTGATAAGTATGCCGGCAGTGAAGTGGAATACGCCGGGGTTAAGTACCTGGTTGTCCATGAAAAAGACATTGTCGCAATCGTCGACTAGTTTGGGAAGACCTAATCAGATCTAATTAATCTTAAACGTTAATTTAAACAATATCTATGAGGTGAAATAAATTATGGCAAAGGAATTAAAGTTTTCTGAAGACGCTCGGGCACAGATGCTTAAGGGTGTTGATAAATTAGCAAACACTGTTAAAACCACAATTGGACCAAAGGGACGTAACGTTGTCCTTGAACAATCATATGGTTCACCAACGATCACTAATGATGGGGTGACCATCGCTAAAGCCATCGACTTGGAAGACCACTTTGAAAACATGGGTGCCAAGTTAGTTTCAGAAGTTGCTTCAAAGACTAACGATATTGCTGGTGACGGAACGACAACCGCAACTGTTTTGACACAGGCGATTGTCAACGAAGGAATGAAGAACGTCACGGCTGGTGCTAACCCTGTTGGAATCCGTCGCGGGATCGAAAAAGCAACTAAGGCTGCTGTTGATGCCCTCCATAAGATGTCACACGACGTCAAGACAAAGGACGACATTGCACAAATCGCATCGATTTCAGCTGCTAACCCAGAAGTTGGCGCATTAATCGCTAACGCCATGGAAAAGGTTGGTAACGACGGTGTCATTACTATCGAAGAATCTCGTGGTGTGGATACAACCTTGGACGTTGTTGAAGGAATGCAATTTGATCGTGGTTACATGTCACAATACATGGTAACTGATAACGATAAGATGGAAGCTGACCTCGACAACCCATACATTTTGATCACGGACAAGAAGATCGGTAACATTCAAGACATTTTGCCATTGCTACAATCAGTTGTTGAACAAAGCCGTTCACTTCTAATTATTGCCGATGATATTACTGGTGAAGCCTTACCAACCCTTGTTTTGAACAAGATGCGTGGCACATTCAACGTGGTTGCTGTTAAGGCACCTGGTTTCGGTGATCGTCGGAAGGCACAACTCGAAGATATTGCCATCCTTACTGGTGGGACTGTCATTACCGATGACCTTGGTTTGAACTTGAAGGACACAACTGTGGCTCAACTTGGTCAAGCTAACAAGGTTACTGTGACAAAGGAAAACACCACGATCGTTGAAGGTGCTGGTGCCAAAGAACAAATTCAAGAACGTGTTGATTTGTTGAAGGGTCAAATTGCTGAAACGACTTCAGACTTTGACAAAGAAAAATTACAAGAACGCTTGGCTAAGTTGGCTGGCGGTGTGGCAGTTGTTCGTGTCGGTGCCGCAACCGAAACTGAACTGAAAGAAAAGAAGTATCGGATTGAAGATGCTTTAAATGCTACTCGTGCCGCTGTCGAAGAAGGCTTTGTGTCTGGTGGTGGTACAGCGCTTGTTAATGCCATTAACGACGTGGCCGCTGTTGAAGCCGAAGGCGACGAAGCTACCGGTGTTAAGATTGTTAAGCGCGCACTAGAAGAACCAGTTCGCCAAATTGCTGAGAATGCCGGCTTTGAAGGCTCAGTGATTGTTGAACACTTGAAGAATGAAAAACCAGGCATTGGTTACAATGCCGCAACGAACGAATTTGAAGATATGGTTGCTGCCGGAATTGTTGATCCAACTAAGGTAACGCGTTCAGCTCTTCAAAACGCAGCTTCCGTTTCTGCATTATTGTTGACGACCGAAGCCGTTGTTGCCGACAAACCAGAAGATAATCCAGCACCTGCTGCACCAGCTGCTGGTGCCGGTATGGGCGGAATGATGTAATTAAGATAGTAAGTAGTTGGAGAAAGTCTGAGTTTTGTACTCAGGCTTTTTTCTGTTTTTGAGGGGTAAAGGGTTGAACTTTGTTTTCGAAAGAGATTAAATCTGTGGTAGTATTCAAAATTTTAATGTAGTACAATGACTGATGATTGTTTTTTAATTGAGGGGAGAATAATTATGTGGCGCTATCTGAAACGCTTGCTAATTGGCAAGCCTTTAAAGACGCTTGATGAAGGCGGCCAACATCTAACTAAATTTAAAGCATTAGCGTTGTTATCATCTGACGCGTTATCATCAGTGGCCTATGGTACTGAACAAATTACGACGGTGTTAGTAACGTTGTCTGCTGCAGCGCTGTGGTATTCATTGCCAATTGCTGCCGTTGTTTTAATTTTGTTGCTTGCAATTACACTATCTTATCGACAAATTATTCATGCTTACCCAAGTGGTGGGGGCGCCTACGTGGTTGCCAGTACCAATTGGGGGCGTGATGGTGGACTCGTCGCGGGAGGCTCATTGCTGGTCGATTACATGTTGACCGTTGCCGTATCGACGACGTCGGCAACTGAAGCGATAGTCTCGGCGGTTCCTGCACTGTACAAGCATTCAGTGATTATCTCGGTGGTCATTGTTTTCTTAATTATGGCAATGAACCTACGTGGAATGAGTGAAAGTGCTAATTTTTTGACAATTCCAGTCTATTTTTTCGTGATCATGATGATTATTATGATCGTTTGGGGCTTCTTTAACATTGTTACCGGCCATATCCAGTATCATGCCCCCGCAGCCGTTGGGAGTGCTGTTTCTGGAATGTCCGCGGTACTCTTTATTCGGGCGTTTTCAGCTGGGTCATCTTCATTGACCGGGGTGGAAGCCATTAGTAACGCGGTACCAAACTTTAATCGACCACGTGCGAAAAATGCGGCTAACACATTGGTTATTATGTGTTTGATTCTTGCCAGCTTCTTCGCTGGGGTCACCTTCCTGAGTTATTACTTAGGAATTATTCCGAATGGTCACGTCACCGTGCTGTCACAGATTGGCTCAACAGTCTTCGGTGGTCATGGCGTTGGCTACTATCTCTTGCAACTATCAACGGCCATGATTTTGGCAGTTGCAGCAAATACAGGTTTCTCGGCGTTCCCAATTTTGGCCTTCAACTTGGCCAAGGACAAGTTTATGCCCCATGCCTTTATGGATCGTGGTGATCGACTCGGGTATTCGAACGGGATTATCGTGTTAGCGTTGGGGGCTGTTGCCCTGATCTTTATTTTCCATGGGAAAACAACGCTGTTAATTCCGCTCTATGCTGTTGGGGTCTTTGTGCCATTCACACTATCACAGTCGGGAATGATTATTCATTGGTTCCGAACGCGCGATGGTTGGTGGTTTGGTAAGTCGCTGATTAACTTAGTGGGCGCATTAATTTCGTTATCGCTAGTTGTTTTCTTGTTCTGGCAACATTTAGCCAACGTTTGGCCTTATTTGATTATCATGCCCATCCTGTTGTACATGTTCCACAAGATTCATGAGCACTACGAGAAGGTGGCCCGTCAATTACGGGTCGCTGGTAAAACACAAGTTCAGATTAAGGACTTTGAGGGTGCTACTGTCATTGTGCTGGTTAGCAACGTGACACGGGTAACGGCCGGGGCCATCAACTATGCCCGTTCAATTGGGGATTACGTCATCGCCATGCACGTTTCCTTCGATGAAAATCCGGGGAAAGAGCATAAAACGGCGAACGAATTTAAGGCTGAATTTCCCGATGTTCGGTTTGTTGATATTCATTCATCGTACCGTTCAATTGCGACACCGACGTTACGGTTTGTTGACGTCATCGCTAAGCGGGCAACGGCCCGTAATTATTCGACGACCGTTTTGGTACCGCAATTCGTGCCACGACGACCATGGCAAATGGCGTTGCATAACCAGACGAGTTTGCGACTTCGAACGTTATTGAATTCACGTGAAAATATTATTGTTTCAACCTATAATTACCATCTAAAAGAATAGTAAAAAAGTGTTCGCACCCAAGCAGTTTTGCAAGGGATGCGGACACTTTTTAATTTTCCGGCTGGTAGGGGACTTCGTTGAATCGGGGATCCCCAATTTGAATGGTGAGTTGATTGTGAAACTGGTTGGTCAAATTTGAAATGATGACGTCACGTTGATCATGATTGACAAAAATAGTCATCGTTACGTCAACGCCGTACTGCTGATCGTGCACAGCAATTTGATCCTGTGCTAGTGCATAGACAACTTGATCGTGCAAATGGTATGGCACTTGAATGATGACAGTATCCTGTAAAATTCGCTGAATGAGGCCAACTTCGTGAATTGCCGCGGCAGCGGTTCCGTTGTAGGCCCGAATTAGGCCACCGGTGCCTAATTTAATCCCGCCAAAATAGCGCGTAACAACGGCAATTGTGTCGTGAACGCCCGTGTGTTGGAGAGCTTGCAAGATTGGCACACCGGCGGTCCCACTTGGTTCACCGTTATCACTCTCGCGTTGAACTTCATCGTGGTCGCCCAATAGGTATGCAAAACAGTTATGGTTAGCTTTAACATGTTGGTTAGAAATCGTTGCGAGGAATTGTTTGGCTTCCGCCTCTGATGAAACTCGACCTAGTGAACAAATGAAGCGGGATTTTTTAATAACTTGTTCAAATGTGTGATTGTCTGCGATGGTTAAGTAAGGCTGATTCATAATGACTCCTTTTAAAATGAAATGGGTGTTAATTATCGTATCTTGTCATTAGAGGTGAACAAGAATGGAAGAATTACTTTATGGTCGTCGACTACTACGACAAGAGTTACCAGCCGAGTTTGTGCCCCCACAGCAAGTTGAAGAGATGGCAACGATGACAATTCAGGACCACGACGTTCGATGCTTGCGGTGTAACACGGTGACCAACAAAACTGAGGCGCTGTTACCTCGCGGCCAATTCTTTTGCCCACAGTGCCTGACACTTGGACGTGTTTCAACCCTGGCCAGTTTTTATCATCTTCCTGAGCCCAACCAGTTTCCGTCAGATCGTCAGCCACTCACTTGGGAGGGAACGTTATCTCCGCTCCAAGAAGCGTGTGCTAGGGAAGTTGACCAGTGTTTAGCACACCATCAAGAACACCTACTGTGGGCGGTGACGGGAGCCGGTAAAACAGAAATGCTGTTTCGTGCGCTTGCAGCGGCTATTCGGCGCGGTGAGCGACTTGCCTTAGCTTCACCACGAGTGGACGTGTGCTTAGAATTGTATCCACGATTGCAACGTGCGTTTGGTCACCAACAAATTTGCTTACTACACGGCCGACAAACCGAACCCTACACCTATCGGCAATTAACGATTTGTACGACACACCAACTACTAAGATTTTACCACGCTTTTGACAATTTGATTGTTGATGAAGTTGATGCGTTTCCATATGCGAGTAATCCACAGTTATATTTTGCCACACAACAGGCGATTAAACCGGACGGTGGTTGCCTATACTTAACAGCTACGCCAGGAAAAGCTTTGCTACAACGGGTGCGGCGGAAACAACTCACGATTAGTTATTTGCCACTTCGTTATCACGGCCATTTGTTGCCCGAAATCAAAGTTCGCCTAGTGCCCAAATGGCGTACTAAATTAGGTCGGCAACGATTGCCGCAGTCGCTGATTGGAGCCATGAAGAAACGACTTAATTCACATCAGCGCTTTTTGTTATTTGTGCCACACGTTGCAGACTTAGCGCCGATTCAAACCGTTTTAGAACGGCAACTGGGAATCCCAGTGACGACGGTGCATGCCGCGGATGATCATCGTCTGGCTAAGGTCCAAGCGATGCGAGACGAGCAAATTAACTTTTTAGTAACGACTTCTATTTTAGAGCGGGGGGTTACTTTTCCAGAGATTGATGTGCTTGTTCTTGGGGCGGACGATGCCGTTTTTTCGACCGCGGCGCTGGTTCAAATTGCGGGCCGCGCGGGGCGCTCGGTATCTCGCCCGACCGGAGATGTCTTATTTTGGGTGGGCAGTGCTGCCCAAAACGTAACTGGGGCACAGCAACAGATTAAATTTGTTAATCGAAAGGGGCGAAGACTACAACGATGAAGTGCTTACTATGTGGTAGTGGCATCAAAAATGAGTTGACATTGAAACAGTTATTAGCTTGGCAGCCAGTTCAAGATCATCAGGTCTGTCAAGTATGCTGGGGACGATTTGAATGGATTACAGGCGCAGCATGTCGCGGCTGTGGGCATCCACAAACGACCACTGAACTATGTGGGCAGTGTCAAGAATGGCAGCAACAAACGGGGTTCTTACTCGTTAACCGGAGTTTACTGCATTACAATGAAGCACTTCATGATTTTATGCAGCAGTACAAGTTTGTGGGAGACTACCGGTTACGCCAAGTATTTGCCGCGCCACTCCAGGCGATGATTGCCACTGTTAGTGCCGATGTTATCGTGCCAATTCCGGTCACCCCGGCCACTTGGAAAGAACGGGGCTTCAATCAAGTAACGGGGATGTTGTCTCATTGTGACTGGAAACCACTAATTGAAACGCGCGCCCATCATAAACAAGAACGACAGTCACATAAAAATCGGCAGGAGCGATTGGCTACCAAGCAACCATTTGAAATGGTGGGGGCGGCATTGGCACAGACACCCATTAATGGGAAAAGGGTGTTATTAGTTGATGACGTGTACACAACCGGACGAACGTTGTATCACGCGGCAGCACTATGTCGGTCGTATCACCCTAGTCAAATTGAAAGTATAACGTTGGCACGCTAAATAATTTGTGAAATCGTTTGCTTTTTCATTGTTTATAAATGCAAACTAATCTATAATAAATGTAAGGATAAATGCAATAGCGATCCTTAGTTTATCAGACAAGTGGATACTTGTACTGAAGGGAGAGATGTTCTATGCTTAAGTTCAACATTCGTGGTGAAAACATCGAGGTTACAGATTCAATTCGCGATTATGTAACTAAGAGGATTAGCAAACTGGAAAAATACTTTGAAAATAGTGTCGAAGCAACGGCACATATTAATTTAAAGGTTTACTCCAATAAGAACGCCAAGGTCGAAGTTACGATTCCATTACCATATCTGACTTTGCGGGCCGAAGAAACTTCACCTGATATGTACAGTAGTGCTGATCTGGTTACGGATAAGCTGGAACGCCAGATTCGGAAATATAAAACAAAGATTAACCGTAAATCCCGTGAAAAGGGATATAAAAATCTTGAGTTTACGCCTAACGAGCAAACCGAAGAACACGGTAATGACGAAGAACTGAAGATCGTTAGGACGAAACAGGTATCTTTGAAGCCAATGGATAATGAAGAAGCTATTTTACAGATGGATATGTTAGGCCATGACTTCTTCGTATTCGAAGATGCAGAAACCAACGGTACCAGCATTGTGTACCGGCGCAACGACGGCCGTTATGGTCTGATCGAAGCAAGCGAAAACTAAGTTAATCATGTAATAGGGCTCGGGGCGATTGATCGCTTCGAGCTTTTTTAGGGCCCGCTTACATTGATTTTTATGGACTTGTTTGTTTTCATTGATCACAAATAATGATAGAATACAATTTGATACTGTAAAATAAATTAAAATCAAGCGTCATATGAGCTATTTTAAGAGATACGAACTGTGTAGAAGGGATTAATAGATGGCAAACATACTTAAAAAATGGATCGAAAGCGATCGCCATGAATTACGCCGCATCAATAAAATTGCCAACAAGGTTGAAGCATTTGCTGACCAGATGGCAAAATTGAGCGATGAACAGTTACAAGCAAAAACAGATGAATTTCGTCAACGTTACCAGCAAGGAGAAACGTTAGATGACCTCTTACCAGAAGCATTTGCAGCTAGTCGGGAAGGTGCTAAGCGTGTCTTAGGCTTGTATCCCTTCCATGTGCAGATCATGGGGGGCATTGTGCTACATGAAGGTAACATTGCTGAAATGAAAACCGGTGAAGGGAAAACCCTGACGGCGACGATGCCGATCTATTTGAACGCAATTAGTGGCAAAGGCGCCCACGTCATTACCGTGAATGAATACTTATCACAACGGGATGCAACCGAAATGGGGGAACTATACAATTGGTTGGGCTGTAGTGTCGGCGTTAACCTTGCCGAAAGTACACCAGATGAAAAACGTGCGGCGTATGCCTGTGATATTACGTATTCCACCAATAGTGAAATCGGGTTCGACTACCTTCGTGATAATATGGCTGTTTATAAAGAAGATCAGGTACAACGGGATCTTAACTTTGCGATCATCGATGAAGTGGACTCCATTTTGATTGATGAAGCCCGGACACCACTGATCATTTCCGGTCCCGGAACGGGAACGTCACAGTTGTACCAACGAACTGATCGGTTTGTTAAAACATTAAAAGAAGAAGACGACTATAAGATTGATTGGGAGTCAAAGACGGTTTCATTAACCGATAAGGGGATTGAAAAGGGCGAAAAGTATTTCAATCTGCAAAACCTATACGATACTGATAATACGGCTTTAACCCACCATTTAGATCAAGCCCTCCGCGCTAATTACATCATGCTTGCTGACAAGGATTATGTGGTTTCAAATGGGGAAGTTTTGATTGTGGATTCGTTTACCGGACGGATCATGGAAGGCCGTCGTTTCTCCGATGGATTACATCAGGCGATTGAAGCCAAGGAACACGTTGAAATTCAAGAAGAAAACAAAACGATGGCGAACATTACCTATCAAAACTTATTCCGGATGTATAAGAAGCTGGCCGGGATGACGGGGACCGCGAAAACGGAACAAGAAGAATTTCGTGAAATTTACAACATGGAAACGATTGCTATTCCGACTAACAAGCCGGTTGCGCGGGTGGATGAACCGGATCTGCTTTATCCAACCTTAAAGAGTAAGTTCGCGGCTGTTACGAAGCGGATTAAAGATCTTCATGAAAAGGGACAACCGATTTTAGTGGGGACCGTAGCCGTGGAAACGTCAGAATATTTGGCCAACTTGTTGGACGAAGAAAATATTCCTCACGTTGTTTTGAATGCCAAGAACCATGCTCGAGAAGCCGAAATTGTTAAAAATGCCGGTCAAAAGGGTGCCGTTACAATTGCCACCAACATGGCTGGTCGGGGAACTGATATTAAATTAGGCCCTGGCGTGGTTGAAGCCGGCGGATTAGCCGTGATTGGGACTGAACGTCATGAATCACGACGAATTGATAACCAACTGCGTGGCCGTTCTGGCCGTCAAGGGGATCCGGGAATTTCACAATTCTACCTGTCTTTAGAGGATGATTTGATGCGTCGCTTTGGTGGCGATCGGATTAAAGCCTTCTTGGAACGCATGAACGTTGACGATGAGGATGCGGTCATTAAGAGTCGCCTTCTTTCCCGGCAAGTGGAATCAGCTCAAAAACGGGTTGAAGGAAATAACTATGATTCTCGGAAGAATGTTTTACAATATGATGATGTTATGCGTGAGCAGCGTGAAATTATTTACAAGGAACGGCAACAGGTAATTACTGAAAAGCAATCCTTGAAAGACGTTCTGATGCCGATGGTGAAGCGGACAATCAAGCGGACGATTGACATGCATACGCTGGGGAGCCAAGCAGAATGGAACTTGGTTGATATTATTGCGTTTGCAGAAGCGGTATTAACCAAACCCGGTGAGTTGACCGAAAATGATTTGAAGGGTCTTTCTCGTGATGAAATGCTTGATAAGATGATGGGCTTTGCGGAGAAGATCTATGCCGAGAAGCAAAAACAGCTTTATGATCCGGCCCAAATGCTGGAGTTTGAAAAAGTAGTTGTTTTGCGGGTGGTTGATTCACATTGGACCGATCACATCGACGCAATGGATCAATTCCGGCAGTCGGTTGGACTACGTGGATATGGCCAACTAAATCCGCTAGTTGAATATCAAACTGCTGGATTCCACATGTTTGAAGAAATGATTGCAGATATTGAGTACGAAGCTACCCGCCTGTTTATGAAGTCGGAAATTCGACAAAATGTTGCACGGTAGTTTGAATAAAGAGGCATAGGGGGAGGAATCTTTCTACGCCTTTTTGTTGCTTTAAATGGAGGAAATTATGGAACTGAGTGAAGTCAAAAAAACAATAGAAGACATGCAACAAGAAGTTGCTAACTTCGGGAGGTCGCTTTGACCTCGATGCGTTAGATGAACGAATTGCCGAAAGCGAAGCACAAATGGCTGAGCCTGGGTTTTGGGATAATGGTGAAAAAGCACAACAACTGATCGAAACGACGAATCAATTAAAGGCTAAGCGGGATAATTTTGTTCACCTTAGTGATGGCGTTGAAGATCTAGAAGTGACATTAAGCCTACTCCAAGAGGAACCCGATGAAGACATGCAACGACAGTTTGACCATGATCTTGAACGGGTGGGTGAGCAGTTGGAGCAGTACCGACTGGAACAGCTGCTGGACGAACCCTATGATGCCAACAATGCGATTTTAGAAATTCACCCCGGTGCTGGTGGAACCGAATCGCAGGACTGGGGTGAAATGTTGCTGCGGATGTATACACGTTGGGCTGGACAACACCAATTTCAAGTTGAAGTCGCTGATTATGAGGCTGGTGATGAAGCCGGAATTAAAAGTGTAACGGTCCTTGTCAATGGGCACAATGCGTACGGATACTTGCGCTCGGAGAAGGGGGTTCATCGGCTAGTTCGAATTTCACCATTTGATGCGGCCGGTCGACGCCATACCTCGTTTGCTTCTGTGGATGTGATGCCAGAATTGGATAACACGACGGAGATTGAAGTCAACAGTGACGATTTGCGGGTAGATGTTTTTCGTTCCAGTGGGGCGGGTGGTCAACACATAAACAAGACGTCGTCAGCTGTCCGGATCACTCATTTACCAACGGGAATTGTGGTTTCGTCACAGGCTCAACGGTCACAGTTGCAAAACCGGGAGACCGCAATGAACATGTTGAAATCTAAGTTGTACCAGTTAGAGGAAGAAAAGAAAGCTAAACAGCGGGCGGCAATTCAAGGAGAACAGATGGATATTGGGTGGGGATCACAGATTCGGTCATACGTCTTTCATCCTTACACGATGGTTAAGGATCACCGAACGAATTACGAGACCCATGATGGAAATGCCGTAATGGATGGTAATTTAGATCCGTTCATTGATGCTTACCTTCAATGGCGGTTGAGTCAAAAAAATCCAGAATAATTAATTTAAAGGTCGCCTATTTTGAAAAAAATAACGATCTTTTTGTTTTCAAGACCAGTTACAAATAGTTGAGATCAATTTAAAAATATCGCTTTCGGTTGCCTTTGTGACGGTAAAACAGTAAGATAAACCTAGTAAATTAAAGGTGGAATAAGTATGGGATCAAGACAAAAAAAGCGGTTAACCCGCTCAGCAAGTAATCGAATGATTGCGGGCGTCATGGGTGGCCTAGGTGACTATTTTGGAATCAATGCAAACTACCTGCGGGTCGCTTTTGTGATATTAGCCGTACTACTACGTGGATTTCCAGGGATTTTAGTGTATCTTCTACTGGCCATTTTAATGCCTGCGGATCCCAATAAAACAAGTTGGACAAGCTTCTTTTCAAATTTTGGTAATCATCAATCGACGCCCGATAAGGGGCAGTCGGGACGGAAAGTTCTGCACGATGTAGATGAAAACGACGATAAGGAGGATAAGTAATTAATGGGGTTTTGGACGAGAATCTGCGTCAACACGGTGCTATTCATTGCAATTGCAGGGTTCCTATCTCAAAGCGGTGCATTTTATGTCACCGGAATCGGGGCGGCCTTTTTGGCAAGTCTTGTATTAGCCGTCTTGAACGCACTAGTACGGCCGATTTTGTTTCTACTGTCACTGCCCATCACGGTAATGACACTGGGGCTATTTAGTATTATTCTTAATGCAGTTATGTTGCAATTAACATCGTACTTTGTGGGCGCTAATAATTTTCATTTTTCGTCATTTGGCGTGTCAATTATTGTCGCAATTATCATTTCAGTATGTAATGCAATTATTTCCAGTCATTTTGTTAACCGACGTGGCTAGCTAGGTGGTTGGTAAGGAGGAGATTATTTTGGCAAATTCAGTAACGGTAGCAGACTTAGTAAAAAACGTACGCATGAAGGTACTACAGGGTGAGGATTATCTGGATCGCCCGGTGACTACTAGCGATATCTCACGTCCTGGACTCGAACTCACGGGATATTTTAAGTATTATCCAGCACCACGAATTCAGTTGTTAGGAATTACGGAGACGTCATTTGCCAAAAATATGACTCACGATGAATTACTGATGGTCATGCGTAAAATGTGTGCACCAGAAACACCAACCTTCGTGGTGTCGACCGATTTACCAGTGCCTGAAGAGCTGAAGCAAGCGGCTGAAGAAACCAAAATTCCTATTTTAGGGACCAAGTTAACTTCTTCCAGAATTTTAAGTAATATGACATTTTACCTGAGTGGTAAGCTGGCTAAGCGGGAATCTGTCCACGGGGTTCTGGTCGATATTAACGGGGTTGGCGTACTGATCACCGGTGATTCTGGTGTCGGGAAAAGCGAAACTGCGCTGGAATTAGTTCGACGGGGGCACCGACTAGTTGCAGATGACCGAGTTGAAGTTTATGCACAGGATGAACAAACACTGGTCGGATCGGCACCCGCTATTTTGGAGCACTTGATGGAAATTCGTGGGATCGGGATCATCGATGTCATGACCCTATATGGTGCGGGCGCGGTTATGCAAGAAGACGATGTCGATCTTATCGTGCACCTAGAAACTTGGGCGCCTGATGTTCAGTTTGACCGTCTCGGTGATCGGGGAGATACCCAACAAATTTTAGACGTGGTGGTACCACGTGTCGCAATTCCAGTTAAAACTGGTCGAAACTTAGCAATTATCATTGAATCGGCGGCCATGAACTATCGTGCTCAAACGATGGGATATGACGCAACCGAAACATTTGATGATAATCTGAATCGGTTGATTCAAGAAAATTCGAAGAAGGACTAACTTTTTATGCTTTCAAATACTGTGGTGGCTGCTCTGAACCCGATCGCACTTCGGTTAGGACCAATCGAAATTCATTGGTACGGTGTGATTATTGCCTGCGCCGTGTTGGTGGCATTGACGTTGTCCGTTCGTGAAGGACAGCGTCGAGGCATTGATCCTGATCATTTTTATGATTACATTTTGTGGGCGTTGCCGATCGCAATTATCAGTGCACGGGCGTACTATGTCATTTTTGAGTGGCCTTATTATTCACAACACACCGGTGAAATTATTGCCGTCTGGGATGGTGGTATTGCCATCTATGGCTCGCTTATCGGTGCGTTTGCGGTGATGTATTTCTTCTGCCGGTACAATCATATTTCGATGTGGACTATGCTAGATGTGGTTGCACCAACGGTTATTTTGGCTCAAGCAATGGGCCGGTGGGGGAACTTTATGAATCAAGAAGCCTTCGGTAAAATTACCAGTAAGGCGTTCTTGATGAGCCTACATTTACCAAATTTAATTATTAATCAAATGTATATTGGTGGGCATTATCGAATTCCCACATTTTTATACGAATCATGCTGGGACCTCCTGGGCTTTATTGTGATTATGTTGATCCGCCATCGTAAACATCTTTTCAAGCGTGGAGAGATTTTCCTCACGTACTTGATTTGGTATTCGGCAGGCCGCTTCTTTATTGAAGGAATGCGGACGGATAGCTTGATGATTGGCAATACATTACGGGTTTCACAGTTATTATCGGTGGTGCTGTTTGTTGGTGCCATCATCATATGGGGTGTTCGTCGCAAAACACGGTCTCACCCATGGTATTTAGATAGTGCCAAGATAAATCGTTGAAGGTTGTGAAAGGGGATTAAGTCATTATGACGGAAAAAGTAGCAGTGCTAGGGGCCGGCTCCTGGGGGAGTATCTTAGCCAATTTATTAGCAGAAAATGGTCACGACGTGATGCTCTGGTCACATAAGGAAGAGCAAGTACGTCAATTGAACGAAGAGCACGTAAACCCTCGGTACATCAAAGATTTTACCTATTCGACAGCCTTGAAAGCTACTAGTGACATGAAATCGGCAGTCGCGGGTGCCGACGTGGTATTGGTTGTGGTACCAACTAAAGCAATTCGAGAGGTCGGAGGCCGACTCGGCCAACTATTAAACGAACTGGGCCAGAAGTCATTGATTGTGCATGCAACTAAGGGGCTGGAGCAACAGACTTATAAACGTCCATCAGAGATGCTTGCTGAAGAGATTCAAGCAGAAAACCGCTCTGGCATTGTTGTTCTATCAGGGCCAAGCCACGCTGAAGACGTTGCTCGACGGGACCTGACTTCTGTCACAGCGGCCTGCAATGATGTTGCCGGTGCTGAAAAGGTGCAACAACTATTTAGTAACGATTATTTCCGAGTATACACAAATGACGATGTTATCGGTGCCGAATTTGGCGCAGCGCTGAAAAACATTATTGCGATTGGGGCCGGCATTATTAATGGGTTAGGCTACCATGACAATGCGAAGGCCGCACTAATTACGCGTGGATTAACAGAAATTCGGCGCTTAGGGGTGGCTTTTGGCGCTAATCCATTTACCTTCATCGGATTATCAGGTGTTGGAGATTTAATTGTGACCGCGACGAGCGTGAACTCGCGGAATTGGCGAGCTGGCAACCAACTTGGTCAGGGAAAATCACTTAAAGAAGTGATGGATGACATGGGAATGGTCATTGAAGGGGTCTATACAACTAAAGCAGCCTACGAACTGAGCCGGCAACGTAACGTTTCAATGCCAATTACGGAGGCCATTTATCAGGTTTTGTATGAGGGAGCCGACGTCAAAACGGCGATTAACGGATTAATGCAACGTGAAGTAACTTCTGAAGTTGAATAGGATATCGACTTATAAGAGACGAAAGGAATTAGCAACACGATGAAAAAAGTAAGAAAGGCCGTTATTCCAGCTGCTGGACTTGGAACCCGTTTTTTACCAGCAACTAAGGCACTTGCCAAAGAAATGCTACCAATTGTAGATAAGCCGACAATTCAATTTATTGTTGAAGAGGCGCGTAAATCGGGAATCGAAGATATTGTGGTTGTTGACGGAAAGAGCAAGCGCTCAATCGAAGATCATTTTGATTCTAATCCTGAGTTGGAATCCAACTTGGAACAAAAGCGTAAAGATGCCATGCTTAAAATGGTGCAGGAAACAACGGATATTAATTTATATTTCATTCGGCAATCTCATCCACGCGGTTTGGGGGATGCTGTACTAACTGCTAAGGCGTTTATTGGTGACGAACCCTTCGTAGTGATGCTTGGGGATGATCTGATGGAAGATAAGGTACCACTTACACGCCAACTGATGGATAGTTATCGTGATACTGGGGCCTCCACGCTGGCCGTTATGAAGGTGCCACATGAAGATACCGCAAAATATGGTGTCATTAATCCGACTAACGTTTTTAAACCCGGTCTTTACAATGTTGCTAACTTTGTTGAAAAACCGAATCCGGCTGATGCACCCAGTGATCTGGCCATTATTGGCCGCTATTTGCTGACGCCCGAAATTTTTGATGTGCTGGAAAAGACGGCGCCGGGCAAGGGTGGCGAAATTCAACTGACAGATGCCATTAATACGCTAAATAAGACGCAACGGGTTTTTGCCCGCGAGTTTAAGGGTGCCCGCTATGACGTTGGCAACAAGTTTGGGTGGATTCAAACGAACATCGAATACGGGTTAAAACACCCTGAAGTTAAGGATCAATTACGTGAGTATCTCAAACAATTGAGTGCCCGGTTGGTTGATGAGGATCAAAATAATCAGTAAACTAAACGGTGTTTCGAGTTCGCGAAACGCCTTTTTGTTTGTGAGAACGAATGAAGGACATTCACTTACTTTTTGAAACAAAACATTAGACAAACGAGCTGTTTCAGTGTATCTTATACGCATTATCGAAATTAATGAGGAGGGCTTGAATTATGGCCAAAAATTATGACGTCATTGTGATTGGGGCAGGCCCCGGTGGAATGACAGCGGCACTATATGCGTCACGTGCAAACTTATCAGTATTAATGCTTGATCGGGGTGTGTATGGCGGTCAAATGAATAACACGGCAGCAATCGAAAACTATCCTGGTTTCAAATCAATTTTAGGACCTGATTTATCGAAGGAAATGTATGATAGTGCCACGCAGTTTGGGGCCGAATACGCCTTTGGAACGGTGGAAAAAATCGAAGACCATGGTGCAACCAAGATGGTAACCACCGATATGGAAACGTACGAAACGAAGGCTATCATTATTGGTACGGGTTCAGAATATAAGAAGCTCGGTGTCGATGGCGAGGAACAGTACGGTGGCCGTGGCGTTTCGTACTGCGCGGTCTGCGACGGTGCCTTTTTCAAAAATAAACATGTGATCGTTGTTGGTGGTGGTGATTCCGCGATCGAAGAAGGCCTTTATTTGACCCAACTTGCGGATAAGGTAACGGTTATTCACCGGCGCGATCAATTACGTGCTCAGAAGATTATTCAAGATCGGGCATTTTCCAACGATAAGATGGATTTTGTTTGGAATAGTAATGTTGTTGCCATTGAGGGTGACGAGCAAAAGGTGACCGGCGTCAAAGTTAAGAACAACCAAACTGGTGAAGAAACGCAACTTGATGCGAGCGGCGTCTTCATTTATGTTGGTGTATTACCAATGACCACACCATTCCAAAACTTAGGCATTTTAGACGATCAAGGCTGGATTGAAACGGATACTCAGATGGCAACTAAGGTTCCTGGCATCTTTGCAATTGGGGATGTTCGTGATAAAAAGTTGCGTCAAATTACAACGGCTGTTGGCGACGGTGGTGTCGCTGGACAGGGTGTTTTCAACTACATTGAAAGCTTAAAAGCACAAACAGCGCGTGCATAAGAAATACAAGTAGCTCCGGTAAAAACTTACCGGAGCTATTTTTTGGTTTTCCTTTCACCTAAAAATAGAGTGCGGTATACTGAGAGAGATAAAAGAAACGGATGGGGGAAACTAGTTGTGAGTTGGAAAGAAACTTATCAAACTTGGTTAAACGAATCAAATCTTGAAGCTGGATTAAAGCAGGAACTCGATCAACTAGCTGGTCAGGATGATCGGTTAGAAGACGCTTTTTACGCACCATTATCGTTTGGTACGGCAGGAATGCGGGGATTACTTGGTCCTGGTATTAATCGAATGAATATCTACACAGTGCGCCAGGCAACTGAAGGGCTTGCCAGTTTTATGGACACGTTGGATCAGCAGGTGAAAGATCGCGGTGTTGCAATTAGTTTCGATTCACGGCACCACTCACAGGAGTTTGCCCATGAAGCAGCACGGGTACTGGGCCAACATGGTATTAAGAGCTTTGTGTTTGAAGGCTTACGCCCAACACCAGAGTTGTCCTTCACAGTTCGTCATCTGAAGACGTATGCTGGTATCATGATTACTGCTAGCCATAACCCAAAGGAATATAACGGGTATAAGATCTATGGCGAAGATGGTGGTCAAATGCCACCGAAGGAATCAGATTTAATTACAAGTTATGTTCGGAAAGCCACGGATTTGTTTGCTATTCCGGTGGCAGACGAAGCACAATTGAAGGCTGACCAAACCATGACTATTATTGGTGACGATATTGATCAAGCCTACTTAGAAAACGTCAAGACGGTCACCATTAATGCCGACCTAGCCCGTGAAGAGGGCAAGGATATGAAGCTGGTCTTTACACCATTGCACGGAACTGGACAAATGTTGGGTGAAAAGGCATTGCAAAATGCTGGTTTCACGAATTATGAGATCGTACCACAGCAAGCTAAGCCTGATGGCGACTTTCCAACGGTTACGAAACCTAATCCAGAGGATGCAGCTGCATTTGACTTGGCGATTGCGCTTGGTAAGCAAGTTGACGCTGATGTTTTAATCGCCACTGATCCCGATGCGGATCGTTTGGGGACGGCTGTTCGCCAACCAAACGGTGAGTATCAACTGTTAACTGGCAACCAAATTGCTTCTGTCCTGTTACACTACATTTTGGAGGCACACAAACAGGCGGGCGATTTACCAGCCAATGCTGCTGTAGTAAAGTCGATCGTTTCAACTGAATTTGCCACTAAGATTGCTAATAGCTACGGTGTTGAAATGATCAATGTGTTAACAGGTTTCAAGTACATTGCCCAACAAATTGAGCATTTTGAGGCGACCGGAGAACACACCTACATGTTTGGCTTTGAGGAAAGTTACGGTTACTTGGTTAAACCATTTGCACATGATAAGGATGCCATTCAGTCTTTGGTCTTGTTAGCTGAAGTGGCAGCCTACTACCGCCACCAGGGCAAGACGTTGTACGATGGGCTGCAAGAGTTATTTAAGGAATATGGTTATTTCCGTGAAAAGACAATTTCACAGTTGTACGAGGGTGTTGGTGGTCCCGAGAAGATTAAAACCTTGATGAAGAAATTCCGGGAAGAAGCGCCAACCGCCTTTGCTGGTCATCAAGTGGTGACGACCGAAGACTTTAGTCAGCAAACCACTACGACTAATGGTAAGACGACCGAATTGTCCTTACCGGTGGCTAATGTGTTGAAGTACATCTTGGATGACGGAACCTGGATTGCAATTCGGCCATCCGGTACGGAACCTAAATTGAAGTTTTATGTTGGGACGAATGCCGATTCATTGGCGGCTGCTAACCAAAAATTAGCCGACTTTGAAGCAGCACTCACTCAATTTATTGCATAATAATTACATGAGATGTCTGGGATAATGGTGTCCCAGACATTTGTGTATCTGGGAGGAATTTATAATGGGGATGCATCAATATTTAAAAAGTTTAAGTAATTTGGAAATGATGAACCGGGCACCCGGATACTTTAAGTTAGAAAAGCATACGGTAGCGGCACACTCGTTTAAGGTCGCCCAAGCAGCCCAGATGCTCGGAGATATTGAAGAGAATGCGGGGCATACCGTTGATTGGCGAGCATTGTACGAAAAAGCACTGAATCATGATTACACTGAACGGTTTATTGGCGACATCAAAACACCGGTTAAGTATGCAACACCGGAATTACGCCAAATGTTAGCCGATGTAGAAGAATCAATGACTGAAAATTTCATTGAAGATGATATTCCCGCCGAGTTTCAAGCGGCCTATCGCCGGCGCTTTTCCGAAAGTAAAGATGACACACTGGAAGGAAAAATTTTATCGGTAGCTGATAAAATTGATTTAATGTACGAATCCTTTGGTGAAATTCAAAAGGGCAATCCAGAAACGGTGTACGTTGATATTTATCGTGAAAGTCTAAAAACAATGATGGATTTTCGTGAATTAGCGAGTGTGCAATATTACTTGCATGAAATTTTGCCTGATTTGATTGAAGACAGTGCCGGTGATCGGGATCAGTTGCGATCGATCACGAACCAAATTGTTGAAAATCAAGCAAAGTAAGCAAGTGACTAGACGAATGCATGTTCGTGTGATAGTATGAATGGACATGTGAACGATTAAAATAATTAAAAAAATAGAGACGGTTTCAAAGTGTTGATTGAATGACAGGACCGTTTCTTTTGCTATGCTAGTGTCGCGCAATGAGGAGGTAACAGTTGTGATTTATCGTCAACCAGATCGTAAGTTTGATTTAGTTTCACCCTATCAGCCAACCGGTGATCAGCCGAAAGCAATTGAGGAATTAACAAAGGGACTTGAGGATGGGACTAAGTCTCAAATCTTGCTTGGTGCAACTGGGACGGGAAAAACATTTACAATTTCTAACGTTATCAAAAATGTTAATCGACCGACTTTGATTTTGTCGCATAATAAAACATTAGCTGGACAACTATACGGTGAATTTAAGCAATTTTTCCCGAATAATGCCGTTGAATACTTTGTGAGTTACTATGATTACTATCAACCCGAGGCCTATGTTCCTTCAAGTGATACGTATATTGAAAAAGATTCTTCAATTAACGATGAAATTGATAAACTACGGCATTCCGCGACGAGCTCTCTTTTGGAACGTAACGATGTGATTGTCGTGGCGTCAGTTTCCAGTATTTTTGGGTTAGGGGATCCACGTGAATATCGGGATCATGTTTTGTCATTACGGGTCGGTATGGAAATTGAGCGTAATCAGCTACTCACTGATTTAGTTGATATTCAATTTGAACGGAATGATATTGATTTTCAACGGGGCCGCTTCCGTGTACATGGGGATGTTGTGGAAGTCTTTCCCGCCTCGCGAGATGAGCGGGCCCTTCGAATCGAATTCTTTGGGGATGAGATTGACCGAATTCGAGAAGTAGATGCCTTAACGGGTGAAGTCATCGGTGATCGTGACCACGTCTCAATTTTCCCAGCCACTCACTTCATGACAAATGAAGATATGATGGAGCAGGCGATTGACGGAATTGAAGCGGAACTAGAAGATCGTCTAAAAGTATTAAACGATTCTGGAAAGCTATTGGAAGCCCAACGCCTTAAACAGCGAACAACATACGATATTGAAATGCTTCGTGAAATGGGATATACATCAGGAATTGAAAACTATTCTCGGCATATGGATGGGCGCCAGCCTGGTGAACCACCATATACACTACTGGACTTCTTTCCAAAGGATTTTTTGATGATTGTTGATGAATCCCATCAAACGATGCCACAGGTTCGAGGCATGTACAACGGTGACCGATCACGAAAGCAAATGTTGGTAGACTATGGATTTCGCTTACCAAGTGCGTTGGATAACCGGCCGCTAAAGTTGAAAGAGTTTGAGCAACATGTTAATCAAATCATCTACATGTCGGCCACTCCTGGTCCGTACGAAGAAGAGCAAACGGATCATGTTGTGCAACAAATTATTCGACCAACCGGTTTATTGGATCCTACGATCGAGGTTCGGCCGGTGATGGGACAAATTGATGATTTAGTTGGTGAAATTAATGCGCGTATTGAGCGTAATGAACGGGTCTTTATTACGACATTGACTAAAAAAATGTCTGAGGATTTAAGTGATTACTTAAAGGATCTGGGGCTCAAGGTCAAGTACCTGCATAGTGACATTAAGACGTTGGAACGAACTGAGATTATCCGTGACTTACGTCTTGGCAAATTTGATGTCTTGGTTGGAATTAATCTGTTGCGGGAAGGGTTAGATGTTCCTGAGGTATCCTTAGTTGCAATCTTAGATGCGGATAAGGAAGGCTTCTTGCGTAATGAACGGTCGCTGATTCAAACAATTGGACGGGCAGCCCGAAATGAAAATGGGCACGTGATTATGTACGCAGATCATGTTACGGATTCGATGCAGGCGGCGATGGATGAAACCCAGCGTCGGCGTGAAATTCAAGAGCAGTACAACCAGGACCATCATATTACGCCGCACACCATTAAGAAGGACATTCGTGAGGCGATTACGGTTACCAAAGAAACCGATGATAGTGGTCAAAAGGATGACTTTACGGAACAGGACTTTGCCGATATGGCTAAGGATGACCAAAAGGAAATGGTGCACCAACTTGAAGAGCAGATGAAGGCGGCTGCTAAACGGCTGGATTTTGAACAAGCAGCCACTCTTCGAGACACGGTGATGGAACTGAAGACACAGATGGATTAATGGTAAAACTGATTCAACATCAGGAGGAAAAATCGATTGGCAATTAACGACAAAATTAAAATTCACGGGGCTCGTGCACATAATCTACAAAATATTGATGTGACGATTCCGAAAAATAAATTGGTTGTGGTAACGGGCTTATCCGGCTCTGGTAAGAGTTCGTTGGCGTTTGATACATTGTATGCGGAGGGACAACGACGGTACGTTGAGAGTCTGTCTGCGTATGCGCGTCAATTTCTGGGGCAAATGGATAAACCGGATGTCGATTCGATTGACGGTTTGTCACCAGCGATCTCGATTGATCAAAAAACGACATCCAAAAATCCGCGTTCGACGGTTGGAACGGTTACCGAAATCAACGATTATCTGCGATTGCTTTGGGCACGGGTTGGAACGCCAATCTGTCCTAATGATGGCACTCCGATTACGAGTCAGTCACCAGAACAAATGGTCGATCGGGTCCTAGAGCTACCCGAACGAACTAAGCTACAAATACTGTCACCAATCGTCCGAGATAAAAAGGGCGGTCAAAAGAAGAATTTCGAAAAAATTAAACGTGAGGGTTTTATTCGGGTTCGAGTTGATGGTGAGATTTACGACATTGATGAGGTACCAGAACTTAATAAAAATCAAAAGCATAGTGTTGATATTGTGATTGATCGGATCGTGGTGAAATCTGGGATTCGGTCGCGGCTATTCGATTCATTTGAAGCGGCCTTGCGGTTAAGTGATGGATATGCGACTGCTGATATTATTGGCGGAGATTCCCTGGCCTTTTCGGAGCATTATGCCTGCCCAATTTGTGGATTTACGGTTGGTGAAATGGAACCGCGGTTGTTTTCATTCAATGCACCATTAGGCGCTTGTCCTGAATGTGAAGGCCTGGGGATGAAGTTGGAAGTGGACGAAGATCTCGTGATTCCTGATCGTAATAAGACCCTTAACGAAGGGGCTTTACTACCTTGGAATCCGATTTCGTCACAGTATTATCCTGAAATGCTCCGCCAATTTGCTGAGCAAAATGACATTGACATGGATACACCATTTGAAGATCTGCCACAAAAACAACAATCAATGGTACTGTATGGGAACGGTGAAACACCCTTTCATTTTCACTATGAAAATGAATTTGGCGGGGTTCGTGATGTGGATGCCACTTTTGAAGGTGTTGTGAATAACGTTGAACGACGTTATAAGGAAACCAACTCGGATTTCACTCGCGATCAAATGCGGAAATATATGACTGAGTTAACTTGTCAAACTTGTCATGGATACCGGCTCAATCGGCAGGCCCTAAGTGTCAAAATTGACGGATTGCATATTGGCCAGATCTCTGACGAACCAGTGAGTGACGAACTCCCCTTCTTTAAACAGGTCACATTATCGGAACAAAATGAAGTCATTGCTCGACCTATCATCAAGGAAATCGTAGATCGATTAGAGTTTTTACAAAACGTGGGTCTCGAATATCTGACGCTGAGTCGTTCGGCTAGAACTTTATCCGGTGGTGAAGCACAACGAATTCGGTTGGCTACCCAAATTGGGTCAAATTTATCAGGGGTGATGTACATCTTAGATGAACCTTCAATTGGGTTACATCAACGAGATAATGATCGTCTGATTGCATCGTTAAAGAAAATGCGTGATTTGGGGAACACCTTAATTATCGTTGAACATGATGAAGATACGATGCGGGCCGCGGATTATATCGTTGATATCGGTCCTGGTGCGGGCGATAATGGTGGTCAAGTAATGGCTGCCGGAACGCCGAAACAGGTGGCCAGATCGCGTAAGTCACTAACGGGTCAGTATTTATCAGGGAAGAAATTTATCGAAGTCCCTGAAACAAGACGAGCGGGAAATGGCAAGAAATTAACATTAACTGGTGCGGCGGAAAATAACCTAAAGGGAATTACCGTTGATTTTCCATTAGGTAAGTTTGTGGCGGTTACTGGGGTATCTGGATCAGGTAAGTCAACCCTGGTCAACTCGATTCTTAAACGGGTTCTAGCACAAAAATTGAATCATAATTCTGAGAAACCTGGTAAGTACAAGACTATTCGCGGTGTTGAAAACATCGAAAAAGTAATTGATATTGATCAGGCACCAATTGGTCGGACACCACGCAGTAATCCGGCAACGTATACTGGCGTTTTTGATGATATACGGGGACTCTTTGCACAAACCAATGCTGCCAAAATGCGCGGGTATTCAAAGGGCCGATTTAGTTTTAATGTGAAGGGCGGACGCTGTGAAGCCTGTCACGGGGATGGCATTTTGAAGATTGAAATGAACTTTCTACCCGATGTTTACGTTCCCTGTGAGGTTTGTAATGGCAAACGCTATAATTCAGAAACGCTGGAAGTGGAATATAAGGGTAAAAATATTGCCGACGTCCTTGATATGACGGTTAAAGAGGCATTGGAATTTTTCTCGGCCATTCCAAAAATTACGCGTAAGTTGCAAACGATTGTTGATGTGGGACTGGGCTATGTCAAAATGGGACAACCGGCCACCACACTATCCGGTGGGGAAGCACAACGCATGAAATTGGCGTCCGAACTGCACAAACAGTCTACCGGTAAAAGTTTTTATATCTTAGATGAACCAACGACGGGCCTTCACACGGATGATATTCGGCGTTTGCTGGACGTTTTGCAGCGACTAGTCGACGCCGGTAACACGGTGCTTGTCATTGAACATAACTTGGATGTCATCAAATCGGCAGACTGGTTGATCGATTTAGGACCGGAAGGCGGTGCAGGCGGCGGGCAAATTGTGGCCACTGGAACGCCGGAAACTGTTGGTGAAGTGAGTGAAAGTTACACAGGCCAATATCTTAAACCAATTTTGGAACGGGATAAGCAGCGACAGGTAAAATCATGATTGTGAGTCTCAATAGTGGTAGAATGAGTCACGTAAAATATTTTAAGGAGTGATTATTTTGGCAAAGGTAGAAAGCTTTCAGTTAGATCATACAAAGGTATTAGCACCATACGTACGATTAATCACGGTTGAAGAAGGCCCACAGGGTGATAAAATTTCAAACTTTGATTTACGATTAGTCCAACCAAATGAAAATGCGATTCCTACTGCAGGACTGCACACCATTGAACATATGCTTGCTGGATTGTTGCGGGATCGGATGGATGGCGTAATTGACTGCTCACCATTCGGTTGCCGGACAGGGTTCCATTTAATTATGTGGGGTGAGCATGATACCACGGAAGTTGCTAAAGCGCTGAAATCGTCACTTGAATTTATTTCCACTGCTAAGTGGTCAGATGTTCAAGGAACAACGATCGAGAGCTGTGGTAACTATCGTGACCATTCACTATTTTCCGCACAGGAATGGGCAAAGAAGATTTTGTCAGAAAAAATTTCTTCAGATCCATTTAAACGGGTCCTTGTATAAATAGGAATAGCCAAAGAAGCCGTGAAAACATTCGTTTTCGCGGTATTTTTTTGCGATTTTATTCAAAATAAAATTCAATTCATCCTGTTAACTGAATAAAAATAACTTTTTTATTGTAAATAGTGTATAAATACTTGCTTTTTAATGAAACCAATGCTAATATATGAAACATAATAAATGACGAATAAGGGAGCAAGTAATTATGGCAAATGAAAAAGTAGTTTTAGCCTATTCAGGCGGGTTAGATACATCAGTAGCGATTCCATGGTTGAAGGACAAGGGTTATGACGTTGTAGCAGTTTGTATCAATGTCGGTGAAAAAGGCAAAGATTACGGTTTCGTTCATGATAAAGCGTTGAAAGTTGGCGCAACCAAAGCGTATGTGATCGACGCACGTGAAGAATTTGCGAATGAATATGCATTAATCGCACTTCAAGGTCATACGTTATACGAAGGCATTTATCCATTGCTTTCAGCACTATCACGGCCATTGATTTCAAAGAAGTTGGTAGAAATTGCGAAGCAGGAGGGGGCTACGGCAGTGGCCCATGGCTGTACTGGAAAAGGAAACGATCAGGTTCGTTTTGAAGTCGCCATTCATGCTTTAGCACCGGAATTAAAAATTGAAGCACCGATTCGTGACTGGCACTGGTCACGGGAAGAAGAAATCGAATATGCGAAGGAACACAATGTACCCGTTCCGATCGATTTGGATAGCCCATACTCAATTGATCAAAACCTGTGGGGACGTGCCAATGAATGTGGCGTCCTAGAAGATCCTTGGGCTGCTGCACCAGAAGATGCATTTGATTTGACCAATGCGCTCGAAAATACACCTGACGAACCCGATGAAATTACAATTGATTTTGAACAGGGTGTGCCAGTTGCGCTGAATGGGACAAAGTATGCCTTATCTGATTTAATTATTAAGATCGAGGCATTAGCTGGCAAGCACGGTATTGGACGAATTGATCACATTGAAAACCGGTTAGTTGGCATCAAGTCTCGTGAAGTCTATGAGGCACCAGCGGCAGCCGTATTGATGCACGCTCATAAAGATTTGGAAGATCTGACATTCGAACGGGATTTAGCGCACTTTAAGCCCATTATCGAACAAAAGCTGGCGGACACCATTTACAATGCATTATGGTTCTCACCGCTCATGTCAGCCATGATTGCGTTCCTAAAGGATACCCAAAAGGTTGTGAATGGAACCGTTCGTTTGAAACTCTTCAAGGGCAATGTCATTACGCAAGGACGGAAATCGGCAAATTCACTTTATAATAAGAATTTGGCAACGTACACGTCTGCCGATGAATTTGATCAACAAGCTGCTGTTGGCTTTATTAAGCTTTGGGGCCTACCAACACAGGTTTACGCGCAGGTTCAAGAGAAGGCAAAACAGGAAAAGGACGGCATTTAATCTATGAGTACTGAGAAATTATGGGGTGGTCGGTTTACCCAAAAAGCCGCTCACTGGGTTGACGAATTTGGTGCGTCAATTCCATTTGATCAAGAATTAGCTGATGAAGACTTACAAGGATCATTGGCACACGTTAAGATGCTCAAGCAAACTGGTATTTTATCAGCAGCGGATGCTGATAAAATTGTGGCTGGTTTGGAGAGCCTTGTGCAACAATTACACGCGGGCAAACTAGAATTTTCGGTTGAAAATGAAGATATTCATTTGAATCTGGAAAAGATTCTAACTGACCAAATTGGCCCCGTTGCTGGTAAGTTACACACCGCGCGAAGTCGAAATGATCAAGTGGCAACTGATTTTCATCTCTACGTCAAGAACCAAATTCCTCAGGTAATTCATGAATTAACGCATTTACAGCAGGTATTGGTTGACCTGGCAAAAGATAATGTGGAAACCATTATGCCCGGATACACGCATTTACAGCATGCACAACCAATTTCGTATGCACACTACTTGTTAGCCTATTTTGATATGTTCCAGCGAGATGTTGAGCGGTTCCAGTTCAATTTAAAACATACTGATATTTTACCGTTGGGGGCAGCTGCCTTAGCTGGTACGACGTTTCCAATTGATCGAGAATTTAGTGCACAAGAATTGGGCTTTGGCGATGTCTATCACAACAGTTTAGACGCGGTATCTGATCGTGATTTTGCGCTCGAATTTCTGAGTAATTCGGCCATTATGATGATGCATCTGTCGCGGTTTTGTGAGGAGATTATCCTTTGGTGTAGTTATGAGTTTAACTATTTAGAATTATCCGATCAGTATTCGACAGGTAGTTCAATTATGCCGCAAAAGAAGAATCCTGATATGGCAGAGTTAATTCGTGGTAAGAGTGGTCGGGTGATTGGAAACCTGATGGGGCTGTTAACGGTTATGAAGTCGTTACCACTGGCCTATAATAAGGATTTGCAAGAGGATAAGGAAGGCGTTTTTGATACAGTTAAGACCGTTATGCCCAGTCTGAAAATCTTTGCGGAAATGTTGGCAACCGCGCATATCCATAAGGAAAAGATGGAGCAGGCGACACAAAATGATTTTTCTAACGCCACTGAGTTAGCCGATTACTTGGCCAGCAAGGGGATTCCATTTCGGCAAGCGCATGAAATTGTTGGTAAGTTAGTGCTAGAAGGCTTGCAGACTGGTAAACGATTGCAAGACATCACGTTGGCTGAATATCAAAAAATTTCACCACTGATTGAAGAAGATGTGTATCATGATCTGGAGAGTAAGGTTGCTGTTGAGCGACGTAACTCACTCGGTGGAACCGGGTTTGCACAAATTAAACAAAATTTAGTACGGGCACAGCAATTAATTAATGAGCACAACTAAAACGATTTCGAGTCATAGAGGCTGGGGAAAAACTCCCAGCCTCTTTCTGTCTCCGAACTTTAATAGCCGAAATCGGGGAAAAAAGGCTGACTTCTCCGCTTAGCTACGAAAACCAAACGATTCAAAGTACGAATCATTCGGATTTCTAGGCTATGCTCGAAGTCAAAACGCCTTTTTGCCCACTCTCATTTCCTACGATTAGTCAAGAGCCTATTTTGAATTTCAGTATCGCCTTAACGTCGTAGATCATACTGTGGGTAAATTGCTGGATAGTTTTGAAAATTGCATATACCAAATAAACCTCAATATTATTCTTTAAAAATATTGAAGAATGAGCTATTATGCAACTGTGGAGTATCTATTACTCCTGAACATTATTGGACTTCGAGTCCGTGTACGCGTAGACGTACTTAGTGCCAGCCATTGTCATGGCATAGAGGCACTTCAGTGTCCTGTTCATACAGGCAACTATGGCGACCTTATCTCTTTTGGGGATAGGTCGTTTTTTTAGTCTGTAATAGTAATCAACGATATGGTTAGGCGCCGAAGCCTGTTGTCGAATCATATTACGAACTATCAAGTAAACAAGCGCTCTCGCATGAGGATTACCACGTTTATTAATGTGGTCTTGACGTTGATATTGACCTGACTGGTAACGATTCAAATCAATTCCAATATAGGCATTAAGTTGGTTGGCGTCGTCGAATCGGGTAATGTCACCTAACTCACCTAATAGTTGGGATGCCGATAGCGGCCCAATACCGGGCATCGAAATAAAAATTTGATATGCCGGTAAAGGATCAGATAACATCCGCATCTGATCAATTAATATCTCTTTTTGTTTAATTAAATCAATTAACTGCCGACAATAGTACCGAACTTCTTGTACTTGAATACTATTGATGTCAGAGGCTGGATAGCTAATTTGCGCGAATGTTATTAATTTTTCGGCATATTTCAAACCTTTGGTTTTCGATAGCCGTTTATCAGTCTGCGACATCAATTTGTTTTTTAATTTTGTCCGTGAAAGCCCATGTACGGAATCAGGATGTGGAAACAGAAGAATCACATTTAAAGCTAGTTTGGAAATTTTATTCTTAAATAACTGTTCTTCTTCAGGAAAGGTTTGTTCAAGCGCAGTGTATAGTTTGCCTTGCGCTAGTTTTATATCGTTAGTAATCTGATCGCAAAACCGTGTCAGTTCACGAAGCTGTCGGTAATCTCTAGACCATATTTCAGTTTGACGATAATTATTTTCCGTGACCGAACGGGCAATTTTATGAGCGTCCAGTTGATCTGTTTTTACGCGTCGTAAATTTTCAGACCGAAGGTGTAGCTCCAATGGATTAAGTTGAGTATAAGGTAAATGGTTGTCCTGGCAAAAACGAACTACTGGACGCGAATAAACCCCGGTTGCTTCAAAATACACTGCCGGATTATCTGCAGAATCTGTAACAGCTTTAAGGTGTTTAAACCCAACCTGATTATGAAGACAATCGAACTCATCCATACACTGCTTGTTTCGATACCAGACAACATAGCTATGATTTTTTGAAACATCTAGTGCAATTACATCTGACAAAATATCGCTTCCTTTAAAAAATTTGAAGTTATTACTCATCACATTCAACACGACATATCATTTCCTATACACGACCTCTAGGGCCCTCAATCTTAAATCATATTTATGCGTTGAAAATGACGAAAACCATTTTATATTACGAACTCGAAGTCCCAGAGAGTATGGACGGTTTTAACTTCATTTTCAGTGTAAACAAAAAGTTCTGATATGAAATGATTACTATCATTTCATATCAGAACTAATCTTAGATTGTTTTTTTTGATTTAAATGGGTGTTAATGAGAAATGACACGCCTGGTATGATACAATGGAACGAATGAGTTAATTCGGGAGGCAAAATTGTGGCAAAAAAACTACAAGTCGTAATTGTAACGGGAATGAGTGGTGCCGGTAAAACCGTCGCTGTGCAAAGTTTTGAAGATTTAGGTTATTTTGTTGTGGATAACATGTTGCCGAATTTGATGGTACGGTTCTTAGACATTATTGAAGAAGATGGGGATATTTCGAAGGTCGCACTCGTTATGGATCTTCGTTCAAAAGGATTCTATGACTTGGTAGTGCCAACGTTGGATAAGTTGAAGAATCGACCCGATACGGCGTTACAGATCTTATTTCTTGAAGCAAGTGATGAAGAACTCGTTTCACGATATAAAGAAACGCGGCGGGCACACCCACTGGCACCACAGGGACGGGTCTTATCAGGCATTATCAAAGAACGTGATATGTTGAGTGAGATCCGGGATCGGGCAACGATCACAATTGATACGTCCAATCTGACACCACGAAGCTTGCGACAACGAATCGGGGAGTTTTTTAATCAGGATCATGCGACGACATTTCATGTGGAAGTGATGTCGTTTGGGTTTAAGTATGGGCTACCGCTTGATGCGGATATTGTGATGGACGTCCGCTTTTTGCCAAATCCGTATTATATCCCCGAGTTAAAGGCGTTGACGGGTGAAGATCAGCCAGTGCGTGATTATGTTTTTGCACAGCCCCGCGCACAACAATTTTACGATCAATTTAAGAGTTTAATTTTGAATATCCTTCCGGGCTATGTTAAGGAAGGAAAAACAAATCTTACAATCGCAATTGGCTGTACGGGTGGTCAACACCGGTCGGTTGCAATTGCCAATCAAATTGCACAGGACGTTCGTGAGCAATACGTCGTAAACGTTACCCACCGGGACGTTGCAAAGAGAAAGGAGACTACCAACCGGTCATGAAAAATAAAAGAAGACAACCCCGAGTCGTTGTGATCGGTGGTGGGACAGGTCTCCCCGTCATCTTACGGGGGTTACACAATAAAAACGTCGATATCACGGCCGTTGTGACGGTCGCTGATGACGGTGGCTCATCCGGAATTCTACGAAATTATATTAACGTGGTACCACCTGGAGATATTCGGAACGTGTTAGTTGCGTTGTCTGACTTGCCGCAACTAGAATTAGATGTTTTTCAGTACCGGTTTGAAAGTTCTGATAAGTTTTTAGCGGGCCACGCCATTGGAAATTTGATAATTGCGGCTTTGTCTGAGATGCATTCCGGAATTTTTGGGGCGGTTCAAGAACTTTCACAGATGATGAATATTCAAGGCCACGTCTATCCGGTGACGAATGAACCTCTAGTACTCAATGCCGAGTTCAAGGATGGAACGACGTTGAGTGGTGAATCTGAAATTACCGCGGCGCATAAGCCGATCGAGCGTGTGTGGGTAACACCATCTGATGATCAGGATGGGCACCAACCGGCAGCCGTGCCAGAAGTAATTGAGGCCATTATGAACGCTGACCAAATTGTAATTGGACCCGGTAGTCTCTTTACCAGCATTTTACCGAATTTGATGATTGAAAATGTGGGTCGAGCAGTTTGTCAGACTAAGGCGGAAGTCATTTATATTTGTAATATCATGACGCAAAAGGGTGAAACAGATAACCTATCTGATGCCGATCATGTACGTATTTTAAATCGTCATCTCGGTCATAATTTTGTGAATACGATTTTAGTCAATACCGAACCGGTCCCTGAAGATTACATGGATTTTCAGCGGTGGAATGAACTATCTAAGCCTGTTCGCCATGATTTTCAAGGATTACGAAAACAAGATGTATGCGTAATTTCAACTAATTTTTTGAAGTTACAGGATAATGGGGCGTTTCATGACAGCGAAAAAGTCGTTGAAGAACTCATGAACCGACTCCAACAATCGCATGATTAGGGGATGATGAGATGTCATACGCAAGTGAAGTTAAAAAAGAACTAACGGGGCTGCAAGTCCATCTCAACAACGCCAAAGCCGAGTTGATGGCCCTTATTCGGATGAACGGCAGCCTAAATATTGCTAATCATCAGTTAGTATTGAATGTACAAACCGAGAATCCAGCCATTGCCCGTCGAATCTATCAATTGTTGAAAGATTTTTACCAGGCTGAAAGTGAGCTGGTGGTGCGGCGAAAAATGAAATTAAAGAAGAACAATCTGTACGTGGTACGGCTGCGGTATGATGCGGCTGAGATTCTCGATGATTTGGGAATCTTGCAAGGATTACAGATTAAGGAGCATGTACCGCTTGAATTGCTCAGTGACGATGGCATGATTCGCTCGTATTTGCGGGGCGCATTTTTAGCTGGCGGGTCTGTTAATAATCCGGAAACGTCACGATACCATCTCGAAATCTATTCATTATATGAAGAACATAATACGATGATTGCGGAAATGATGAACAAGTATAATCTGAATGCGCGGGTAACGAGCCGGCGCAGCGGGTTTATTGTCTACCTCAAGGAAGCCGAAAAGATTGCCGATTTTCTGTCACTAATTGGAGCAACGAGCGGCATGCTCCGGTTTGAGGATGTGCGGATTATGCGGGATATGCGTAATTCGGTTAACCGACTGGTGAACTGTGAAAATGCCAATATGGACAAAGTTGCGACGGCTTCAAATAAGCAGATTGAAAACATTCAGTTAATTGATTCAACAGTTGGGTTGGGGGTCCTTCCTCCTAAGCTGCGGGAGATTGCCGAGACGCGACTGCAACACCAAGAAGTGAGCCTAAAGGAACTGGGGGAACTGATTCCTGGAGGTCCCATTTCCAAGTCTGGTGTTAACCATCGATTGAGAAAAATTAATGCCTATGCTGAGAAGTTACGTACGGATCCAAATGCGGAAATTTCAGCCTAAAAAATAAGCCATGACTCTTTTGGAGAGTCGTGGCTTATTTAGATGGTGATCATTATTTTTTAAGGTCGTTACTTGACATGATACCATCAAGTAATCCATAATCAACGGCTTCTTGAGCAGTTAAATAGTGATCACGTTCAGTATCTTCTTGTAGTTTTTCAACTGATTGACCGGAATTGTCAGCTAAAATTTGGTTGATCATCTTACGAGTCTTCAAAATTTCAGTTGCAGCAATTTCAATTTCAGTTTGTTGTCCTTGGGCACCACCAGATGGTTGGTGAATGAGAACTTGTGAGTGTGGCAACCCAAAACGTTTGCCTTTGGCTCCTGAAGAAACCAAGACACTGGCCATCGAAGCGGCCATACCAATCACGATTGTTTGAACATCTGATTTAATGAAGTTCATGGTATCGTAAATGGCCATCCCAGATGTGACAACACCACCAGGAGAGTTAATGTAGAGATAAATGTCCTTAGTTGAGTCTTGGGCATCCAAGAAGAGAAGTTGTGCGACGATTGAGTTCGCCATGTCATCTTCAATTGGACCAGAAAGCATGATGATACGATCTTTTAATAGTCGTGAATAGATATCGTAGGCGCGTTCACCACGTGATGACTGTTCAATGACTGTTGGTACTAAATTCATAAATGTTGCCTCCTTTTAGCACTTGATTAGGACGTTTGCTAAACGTGTAAATGTAGTTTAACGCGTTGGTCAATAAAGGTCAAATGATTTATCTCAAATCTCGCGCATCACAGATGAAACATGATGACCTCGTCTAGATTATAATGGATTTGAGTGCCGTCTACCATATGAGGGCACAAAAAAAGCATAGCAACTTTAAAATAATCGGTACGCTGCGTAATCCAGTCAAGATGATAAGCGTAGGTTGCTATACTTTAGTGTTTAATTTATTGATTGAGTGATTCGCTTAACCAAGATAGTTCTTTTTGAACACTGCATTGATCGAGCTCTTCGCGATCATCATGTGCATAAAAGTCTTTCAAAGCGTCTAACTGGTTGAGTGAACTGGTATCATTTTCTGACATCGTGCACCTCCCATGGTTTTCGTTAAGGATCAGTAACTTAACAACAGATTCATTATAATGATATTGGTATACATTGTAAAGCCTTTTGATTAAACAAATTTAAAATATAATTTATAAATTGGTATAGATCATAATTCGATGAGAATGACGCTGGATTTTAAAAAAGGTTGATTTATCGAGGGCAGACCGATATAATTGGAATGTTGATTATTAATGAAGAGGAAGTAGAAGGAGGCATATTCATATGCGTAAAGCACATCCACATGGTGTACAAGGACGCCGTCCGGTAGCTCCTAAGTACGATCGCGCCAAAAAAGAAAAGAAAATTGAAGCATTACGAGCATGGGCAAAGCAAAAACCTGCTAAGTAATGATGTTTATGCCTTTCACCTCGGTGAAGGGCTTTTTTGTTAGAAAAAATTGAGAAATACCTCTGATTTTAAAAAATAGAAGTTAATTGAACTTGAAGGGATGTTGAGGATGCCAAGAAAAGTTGCAATTATTGGAATTGGACACGTTGGCGCGACGGTTGCACACTATATTATTGCTGACCATTTTGCGGATGAACTCGTACTAATTGATACCAATGAGGCGAAGGTGATCGCTGAAGCTACTGATTTTCAGGATGCTATGGCGAATTTACCGCACTATACCAAGATTAAGGTTAATGACTACGTTGCACTTGCAGATGCCGATATTGTTATCTCTGCAGTGGGTAACATTCAATTGCAAGATAATACTGATGATGATCGGTTTGCGGAATTGCCGTTTACGCGACAGGCTGCCCGTTCTGTTGCCGAGAAGATTAAGGCGAGTGGATTTCACGGAAAAATGATTGTTATCTCGAATCCAGTGGATGTGATTACTTCTATTTTTCAAGAAGTAACTGGGTTGCCACAAAAGCACGTGATTGGCACCGGGACATTATTGGATTCTGCACGTATGAAGCGGGCCGTTTCGACAACTTTGGGCCTTGATCCACGATCAATTACCGGATACAACCTCGGCGAACACGGCAATTCGCAATTTACTGCTTGGTCAACGGTCCGTGTTTTAGGGCGCCCGATGACGCAAGTTGCACAGATGCGGAGACTTGACTTGGAATTAATCAAGCAAGAATCGATTTTAGGTGGCGATCGGGTCTTCCATGCCAAAAAATATACGAACTACGGGATTGCAACTGCGGCAGTTCGATTGATGAATGCGATTTTAACGGACGCGCATAGTCAATTAGTTGTTTCAAATTTTCGTCCTGAATATGCGACATACTTATCGTACCCAGCCATTATTGGCGCTGATGGGATTGTTGCACCCGTTCAGTTAGACTTAACGAAAGATGAACTTGCTAAGTTACAAGTTTCCGCCGATTTTATACAAATGAAAGTTACTGAAAGCCTAAACGCATAAGTATGGAGGATGATTGTATGGCGACTGCACGATTTACAACGACCCAGGAAAATTACACGATCACTGCTGATTTACGCCAAATTGGCACGGATCTGTTAATTACAGTAACGGGTGGCGATAATCCGCATATTGGGGTCGTAACTACACTGACAAAACAGACTAAAATTGAAACCGTTCGGTACCCGAGTCACGATGGCCGGTTTCACAAGGATGATTTTATTTCTCGCCGAATTGCGCAACGCATTCAAGCCCACCTGATTGGAAGTGCCACGATTTTGGCGGGGGTGCATGTCAATCAAATTACACAAAATCAAATTGCGGCCTCAGCACCAATGAGTGACCGATTAGCGGATGAAATTTGTGAGTGGTTGGCACAACACCCCGTGACGTCAGCACGGCCCGAGTATTATAGTGACCATGAACAACCCAAGTAATTGAAAACTGGGTTTTTTACGGTTAGCGATCATCATTTGAAAAAGTCCAGAATAATTTGGTGATTTGTGCTTTTAGTTACGCGATGGGTTAGATAGGTGTTTAGCGATCGTGTATAATTAAAATTAAAGTTGAACTTGGGAGATGATAGTGTGCTTGAATACGAGCAAATTCAGGGGATGTTTGAAAAGGGACAGAAAATCAATTATGATCTGGTCTTGCAAAAATTAGTTCAAAAATGGCAAGATGAAGCGCGGCGACCCAAAATATTACTCCACAGTTGTTGTGCACCATGTAGTACGTATACGTTGGAATATTTAACGCAGTTTGCGGATGTAACGGTGTACTATGATAATCCTAATATTCATCCACGAATGGAGTACGAGCGGCGCAAGTTGGTTCAGGAGCAATTTATTACAGATTTTAATGCGCAAACTGGGAACCAGGTGACGTTTGTCAGTGCGACATATGAACCTAGCAAGTGGTTGGAAGTTGTTCGTGATTTAAAAGACGCACCAGAGGGTGGTGCACGGTGTCAACTGTGTTACAATTATCGACTTGATCGCGTGGCTCAGAAGGCCCAAGAATGGCAGTTTGATTACTTCGGCAGTGCACTCACCATCAGTCCCCATAAAAATGCCCAGATCATTAATCGATTAGGACTCGATGTTCAACATATGTATGATGTTTCTTATTTACCAAGCGATTTTAAAAAACGGGGTGGGTATCGTCGCTCCGTTCAAATGTGTGCGGAATATGATGTTTATCGGCAATGCTATTGTGGGTGCCTCTTTGCGGCCCGACAACAGGGCGTCGATTTGAAGCGGATTAATCGCGAGGCGACCGCGTTCGTTAAACAACATCAAAATGATAATTTTGATCAAATTACCTATCAAGCAGATTAAAGCAGAACATGCTGATAACGGATACGAAAGTTGTCAGCATGTTTTTTTGTTTCGAGTGTACAAAAAAGCCATATGCCGAAGCATATGGCTTGCAAAACTTTTGATGCGCCCCCGGGGAGTCGAACCCCGATCTCAAGAACCGGAATCTCACGTGCGATCCATTACACTAAGGGCGCCTAACAAAGTAATATGATACCGAATAATACATGAAAATACAAGAGTTAAATTACACTAAGCCAATAAAATTCCAATAAAGTAACTAAAAATTATAATTTGAACGATAATTTTGCCAAATTTGAGTAATATATTTTACTAATGCCGTTTTTTCATATATTATATACGTGGTGTTAATTGTACTTGCTGTTGGAACGCCGTACGGATATTGTTGGTGAGTAGTTTATGGATTTTTTTGGCTGCACCTGTTATATTTTGTGATGACGTGATATACTTAACAAGTACGTTTTTAAACTAAAACTTATTTTCCTAAAGGAGGAAATTGCAGTATGACTGTAAAAATTGGTATTAATGGTTTCGGCCGTATTGGTCGTTTAGCTTTCCGCCGCATCCACGAATTGGGCGCAGAGTCAAATGATATTGAAGTGGTCGCAATCAACGACTTAACAACACCTTCAATGTTGGCATACTTACTCAAGTATGACTCAACACACGGTGCCTTCCCTGGCGAAGTTAGCGCCACTGATAATGGAATCGTTGTTGACGGAAAAGAATACCCAGTTTACGCAGAACGCGATGCTAACGATATTCCTTGGGTTAAGAATGACGGCGTTGACTTTGTCCTTGAATGTACTGGTTTCTACACTTCAAAAGAAAAGTCACAAGCTCACCTTAACGCCGGCGCAAAGCGTGTCTTGATTTCTGCACCAGCTGGTGACATCAAGACCGTTGTTCCAGGTGTTAACTTAGACATCCTTGATTCAGACGACAAGATTGTTTCTGCTGGTTCATGCACAACTAACTGCTTGGCACCAATGGCATACTTTTTGAACAAAGACTTTGGTATCAAAGCTGGTACTATGACGACTATCCACGCCTTCACATCAACTCAAATGATTCTTGATGGACCTCGTGGCAAGAAGATGCGTAACAACCGTACAGCTAGTGTCAACACTATTCCTCATTCAACTGGTGCTGCTAAGGCTATTGGCTTAGTTATCCCAGAATTGAACGGTAAGTTACAAGGACACGCACAACGTGTTGCTGTTGTTGACGGTTCATTGACTGAATTAGTTTCAGTTATGGACAAGAAGGTTACTGTTGATGAAATCAATGCTTCAATGAAGAAGGCTTCAGACAGCAACGATGCCTTTGGTTACACTGAAGATGAAATCGTATCAAGCGATATCATTGGTAACACACACGGCTCAGTATTCGATCCTTCACAAACAGAAGTTACAACTGTTGGGGACACTCAATTAGTTAAGACTGTTGCTTGGTATGACAACGAATACGGCTTCACAAGTAACATGATCCGTACTTTGTTACACTTTGCTACACTTTAATTTAGATTAGTTTCACCTAGGTGGGAGGAGGAGAACTCCTCTCACTTTTTTAATATCAAACATCGATTAATTATAGGAGAGATACAATGGCTAAATTAACTGTTGAAGACCTTGAATTAGAAGGCAAAAAAGTTTTAATGCGCGTTGATTTCAATGTGCCAATCAAAGACGGTGTGATTGGTAACGATAACCGAATCGTTGCTGCACTCCCAACAATCAAGTATGTAATGGAACATGGTGGCCGTGCCATCCTGTTATCACATCTTGGCCGGATCAAGAAGGAAGAAGACAAGCCTGCATTATCAATGCGTCCAGTTGCTGAACGTCTTTCAAACCTTCTCGATAAGCCAGTGACTTTTGTTCCTGTAACAGAAGGCAAACAGCTTGAAGATGCTATCGATAACATGAACAATGGCGATGTATTGGTGATGGAAAATACTCGTTATGAAGACGTTGTTGATGGTGAGAATGTTAAGCGTGAATCAAAGAATGATCCTGAATTGGGCAAATACTGGGCATCACTTGGCGACGTTTTTGTTAACGACGCCTTTGGAACTGCTCATCGTTCACACGCATCAAACGTGGGAATTGCTTCAAACATGGACCAAGCCGCTGCTGGTTTCTTAATGGAAAAGGAAATCAAGTTTATCGGTAACGCCGTTGATAACCCAGTTCACCCATTTGTTGCCATTCTTGGTGGTGCAAAGGTTTCTGATAAGATTGGTGTAATCAACAACTTACTCAGCAAGGCTGATAAAGTGATCGTTGGTGGTGGAATGACTTATACTTTCTACGCTGCTAAGGGTATTAAGATTGGGAACTCATTGGTCGAAGAAGACAAAATTGATTTAGCCAAGGAAATCATGGAAAAGGCCGGCGATAAGTTAGTATTGCCAATCGATTCTGTGATTGCGAAGGAATTCAATAACGATGCTGAAAGCAAGATCGTGGATAATGATATTCCTGATGGCTACATGGCCCTTGATATTGGACCTAAGTCAGTTGACTTGTTTAAAGATGTTTTGAAGGATGCTAAGACGGTTGTTTGGAACGGACCAATGGGTGTGTTCGAAATGAGCAACTTTGCCAACGGAACACTTGAAATTGGTAAATTCTTGGGTACTTTAAGCGATGCAACAACCATTGTTGGTGGTGGAGATTCAACTGCTGCCGTTCAACAATTAGGCGTTGCTGATAGCCTCACTCACATTTCAACCGGTGGTGGTGCTTCACTTGAATATCTTGAAGGTAAGACATTACCAGGAATTGCTTCAATTTCTGAAAAATAGATACATTCAAAAAAGAGAATCCACTTGGACTCTCTTTTTTCTTACATAAAATTAGAAAATAACGTTAAAGTATATCGAAATTAATGTAGCACATGTATTATATAGAAGTAAGCACATAGTTACGGAAATATGACAAAGGGTGGCAGCGTATTTACTGTTATTTGTTATAAATGTATAATGGCGTAAAAAGTAGGCTGAATTTAACAGATAGATATTCTTGGTTATCAAAAGATTTGTAAGGGGAGTAATATGAAAAATTCACTAATAATGCTAATGGCATGCTTGGGGGTGGTGTCGATAGCTACACCAGCTATTCATGCTGATAGTGACGGAACATTAGATTCAAGTTCAAGTTCAAGTTCAAGTTCTAGTTCTAGTTCAAGCTCAGATAATGTATCGTCGAGCAGTTCTTCGAATAAAAAAGTTTCAACCAGTAGTTCGTCAACCAATAATGCCATTTCAAGTTCGTCCGATAATTCTGTAAGTAATAATTCTTCTGAGAGTTCACTGCAGGCGCTTTTGAGCAGTTCTGCAAGTGGTGTACTAAGCAGTAGTTCATCGTCGAGCTCAACTGACAAGACATTTACTAATAGTGATGATTATTGGAATAGTGTTGATAAACAAAACGGTAATAACGGTCAGACATATGCTTGTGCTAATGATGCTAACAATGTCTATATCTATGCAACTAGCAGTTGGTGGATTCCCAATAATGGATATACTGTTAAAATTGGTGAAAAAACATATGACTTATCTTTGAGTGAAAATGTTAGTAATCTTAGTGATGGACAAACAAAAACGGTACAAGTTGAATCAAATGGAACTTCTGCCATTGTTGGAACAGCTGTAATTACGGTAACTGGCAGTACATATACGATTAAAATGAATGTATCATTTTCTGATCTTGGAGCGGCTTCTGCAGTTAAGACGGTCGTTTTTTCAAATAATCAATTAGGTGGCCCAGATGCAACGTCAGAGAATATTGATTTATCGACTGCATTTAATAGTGCGGCCGTAAGTGATGAGTCTGGTGATACAATTAATACGAATTTATCTAGTGCACTTCAAGGAAGTGGCGCTATTTCGCAAGCACTTGGTCAATCGTCAACAGATGATGCTAACACCGAAACGAGTCTGGCTGAAAACAATAATGCTTCTGGGAAACTTGATATTAAGATTGATGGAGATTATGATGACTGGGCAAATTTAACTAAGTCGAATTTGTATTCAAATGGTGATACCTATAATCATAAAGAAGGGGCTTTGGTAGCGGATAGTAAGAGTATCTACTTTTATCTGAATATGGCTCCGGATACTTCTGAGGTACATCAAGGTGGTTATTACAGGGTGCAACCCGGTAACTACCAATTAAATGTCGGTGGTAAAACATTTACAGTGAATTTAGTGTATCCTGGAACAGAAACTGCGATCGATGTTGATTCAATTAAATCGGGAGATAATGTAACGGCTGATATCTGGGTCTATGACAATAGTGATGGGTCTTACTACAAGGTTGCCGGTGGTCAGGCCGAAATTTATCAAAAATTAATGGACAGTACTGGAGATGCAAGTCAACAACTTGAATTTGATATTCCCATATCTGGCTTGCAGGGACTTTCCGATACTAGTGATCAGACAATTAAGATTAGTCATGGCGCTATTTGGGATGGCACATTGGAGACAACTGGTGGAAGCACTGGCCCCGTCGTACTAGCGGGTGCTGGTTTTGTGATCGCATCTATGTCAGTTATCAAAATGACGGGATTGACGGGTGATAAATTGAAGAAAAAGAGATATACGGTGACAAAACCATGAACGTATACATTATAGTTGGGACAATTATATGGCTATATGTTTTGTCTGTTTTAAAGCGGTCAAAGTTATCCGCTTTTTTCTTTATTGTTGGAAGCGGGGGCCTATTTTTCATCTTAATTGCGTTAAGTGATCCATACTGGGTTTGGTTTTTTACACATGCCGTTCTTCATGGCATTGGATGGTTGGGTGGACTTACTCATATGAGCACGATTATGCCCAAATATGGGTTAGTGAGCATTAGTAATCCGACATCCCCAGTCATGATGTCGATTGATTATGAATGTTCAGGGATTATTGAAACTACTGCGTTTATAAGTTTGGCGGTCTTTTACCCACTATTTAACAAATTTGAGAAAGTTTTCTTTGTTTTATGGGGAATTTTATGGATTTATTTGGCAAATGTCATTCGTCTGATGACTGTGATTACAATCACACATTTTGGTGGTGGCAATCTATTCTTTTTGGCTCATTCAGTTATAGGACGAATGGTATTTTATGTTTTAGTGATCGTATTGTATTATAACGTTTTTACTTACTCACAAATTTCGCATAGCTTATATAATAATTTTAAAGCGCGAATGCATAGGATTCGATTTAGAAGGGAGTAAAAAATCAATATGGAATACTGGTTAAATTTAACATTATTTAAAATGGGATTCTGGCTTACTTGGGCTTTAATTCCAATCGTGGTTGAAATTATACCGGCTTTTTTTTCGATTTTTAGACTCTTTTTGAAAAATTTGCGACACAAAAAATTAGAGATGCCTGATAAAATGCCATTTATTTCTGTAATTGTCCCCGTCTACAATTCCGAGGATACGCTGTATCGTTGTATTCAATCAATTCATGATTCTACGTATCCAACGGAGTTAGTGCAGGTGATCTTGGCAGATAATCAGAGTACAGATAGTAGTTTTGAAGTGTTCAGCCGTGCTCACTCGCATTTTAGTGATATGCATATGCAGTTGATTCATACCGAGCAAGGAAAGGCTAAAGCACTTAACTCGGCGATATATGAAAGCATTGGGACTTACATATTTAACATAGACAGCGATGGTGTCCTCGAATCGCACGCACTGATGAATATGGTGCTACGTTTTGAAAATGACTATGATGCAGCAGCGATGACTGGCACAATATTAACTCAAAAGGAACAAATTAAGACTCAAAAGGGATTTTTTAGAAAAATACTGAATAAAAACGAATATTTTGAATATGCACAGGCGTTTTTGTCTGGCAGAGTGATCGAGTCCGATAGTAACCAAATGTTTACAATGTCTGGTGCCTTTTCAGCCTTTAGAAAAGAAGCATTACTCAACACATTTATGTATAGCACTTCAACGGTTGGCGAAGATACCGATATGACCTTTCAAATTCGTGAAAAACTAAAACGAAAGGTTGTTATTTGTTCGGATGCAATTTTTTATATTGAGCCAATTAATCGATTGTCGCAATTATATACACAACGTCAGCGATGGCAACGAGGAGAAATTGAAGTTTCGCAGGAATATTCAAAGCATATTGAATTAAAAAATTTCTTTAGTAATTTCTTAATTCGACGCATGATTATTGATCATACATTTTTGTTTCCTAAGATGATTTGGATTTTTGCCAGTATTGCGTTACTTTTTTTTCGATATTCAGTCATTATGATGGCAATGTCATACTTTATTATTTATATCCTCTATGTGGTTGTCGCACTATTTAATTATGTATGTGTGCGGATGTTATTGCGTGATTTTACAGAAGAACGACGCTTTTATACGCGACTTGCTTGGGTAGCGTTGACATTACCAATCTATAATTTTGTTGTTGCATTTATTCGATTCGTTGGAATTTTAAATACGATGACGGAGATGGCTGTTTGGAACACGAAAAAATTTGATGATGAAGTTGGAAGTGTCCGATCTGTTTTCAAAGAGGATTTACAGCGAGTCAAAGAAACTCGGAAGTAAAAGATTTTAATTTGATTGGTTGGGGAGTTTTTTACCGTGAATAAGAAGTTGTTTCGCATTAGCAATCGGGGCATTTTATATCTTTTTAATTTTTTGTTTGGTATCACGTTTATTTGTGCAGTCACATTTCCTAATTTAATTGTTGGTGATAATTTAACAACAGGTGCGGGAACGACTATTGTAACCACGATGTTCTTGATTTTTGTCGTCACGATTGTCGTTGCAATCATTGTTTATCCAAAAATCCGTCACATAGCGTGGCGGATTTTTGTACAGCATCAACTGTTAACAGCGAGCTTATTAATGGGCGTGGTAATGGCATGGCAATTGCTGTTTATAATATGTGTTCATCCAGCGATTGGGTTTGATGTTGGTGCAATTCATCTGGGATTAATAGAACCCCAGAATAGTCAACTTCAAGCCTATTTCAGTATTAATCCTAATAACTTACCGTTACTATTGATATTACATGGAGTGGCACAGCTCTTACATAGTACTTCATGGTTAGCAATGGATTTGGTAACCATGATCGTCGTTGATCTTTCAGCATTACTAAATATTATTTCAATTCGCATTATAGATCGACAAAAGACGGCATTAGGCATTTATATTCATGCAATATGGCTTTCGATTTTCCCGATGATTATTGTGCCCTATACGGATACTTGGGTATTGCCTTTAGTATCTTGTTACATGTTTTGCTATTTTAGTTTGCGCTTTGGTCATTTACGATTTAGGTCAGCATACTTTGTAGCATTTTTGTTAGGTCTGTCAATTGCTGGTGCGTATTTTATGAAACCTTCTGCGATTATTCCAGTAATTGCAATAATTTTGATTGAAATATTATATTGGATTCAAAATCATACAATCAAATTATTTACGTTCAGACAACTTACAATTCAAAGGATTAATCACGGAATCGATCGAATTTTAACATTTCGGATGATGATCCCAATGATTGTTTTGCTGACATTGGGAGGCGCGTATTTTGGAGGTAACTATTATTTAAATAATCAGAACTACGTTGTTGTTAATCGTCAACGGGCAATTCCGGCGATTCATTTTATGAGTATGGGAGTATCTGGAGAAGGTGGATATAATGCCCATGATGCATTGATAATGGCCGAATTACCTACGAAAGAAGCTCGTGTAGCGTACTCAAGGAACATGCTAGTATCGCGAATGAAGAAAATGGGGGTCTTGGGATACGGAAAGTTTTTACTGAAAAAGCAACGCAATAATACTGCGGATGGCACCTTTGCCTGGGTTAAAGAAGGTCATTTTATTAATGATGGTGTGACTCATCCAGCACACCGTGGCTTTGCTGGCAGCCTCCGACAGTTTGTTTATTTGTATGGAACTCATATTGGCGATTTTCGATTTTTAGCACAGTTTTGGTGGGTTATTTGGCTGGGAATGATTTTCTTCAGCTGGCGTAATCGGCAAATGGTAGTTCAGCTATTTCGACTAGCAATTATCGGCGGAATGCTTTTTTTACTTATGTTTGAAGGTGGTCGAAGTCGGTATTTAATTCAATTTCTGCCAATCTTTTTATTAATGGCGACCTTGGTGGCGGAAGAGTCTTACCGCCTTCTTGGTGGATTATTTAAAGTTGGATTTGCAAGGCGTCAGAATAAAGCGTGAAATGATGAGAATTGGGTGGTGAATGTAATATGAGAAATAGGATTAGAAATGCAATTGATATTACTATTTTGGGGTTGTTTATATTAATATTGGCGGGCACTTTTGCGTCTAAGAATTTTACAGATACACAGCAGTTCGGCCTCGTAGTGGCGTGGTTATTCTTTATCGCCGGTATAATTACTATTTTTGCGAGAGAACATGATATTGTGTTAAAAGAATTCAAAAAATTGAGTCTTTTAACGCATAAAGCCTGGCTTTTTTGGGCTTTGGTAATCGTATATCAATTGATTTTGATTCGATTTTTTTCTTTTCAGACAGGGTACGATGCTGGAATTGTAAGAGCAGCGGCAATGGGGGTAAGAAGTAACTGGTATTTTTCGATTAATCCGAACAATTTAGGCTTGTTATACCTTGAACGATTGATTTTTATAATTAGTAAAATACTGGGAATTCATAATTTTAGTTATATGCTTAATGCTGTTAATTTAGTATTTATTGATGGTGCCATTTTGATGATGTCAGTGATATTAAGGAAGTACACGAATAAAAAAATCATTTGGGCGTTGCTACCGGTAACATTTATTATTTCACCGTGGGTCGTCGTTGCCTATTCTGACACTTTTATGCTACCTTTATTAGCTTGCCTGCTTTGGATAATTCAAAATGTGACTGAGCTTGTAAAAAAACATCAATTGACCATTAAAGCGATTGTAATCAATGGTCTGTCTTTTGGTGGGTTGCTGTTTTTTGCATATCAGCTTAGGCCGACGATCCTAATTATAGTCGTTGCAATTGGTGTCGAAGTCCTGTTTTCGTTGTTGTTAACGGAACGAAAACAGAAGAACAAACGACAATGTCTGTTATATATCATTGTCGGCATGGCAACGGTAATCGGTTTATTTGGTGTTCTTCAAATTGGTAAAAGTTACGCGACCAAAAATGAAACACTGGTCAATATTAATAAAAACGTCAGTTTCACACCGACCCATTTTATCATGATGGGTATGAGTACGGATTCGCAAGGTGGTTTTTCTATGAAGGACTACGACTACAGCCTAAAGTATGCGGTTAAAGGCGACCAAAAGCATAGTCAGGGTGAGGAAGATCGTGCGAATATTCGAAAGATCAAGAAGAGATTAAAAAATTTTGGAGTGACCGGGTACTTAAAATTTTTAGCACTGAAATATTACAGAAATACAAGTGACGGGACGTTAGCATGGGCCAATGATAGCTCGCTTTATTCAGTCTCAGTGAAAAAACATTCGGTGCTATATTCACTGTTACATCCGTATGGATCTCGATATTCCTATTTTAGAATTGTTGCTCAAATTTTGTGGATTTTTACTATGATCGGAGTGGTACTTAGTCTATTGGACAGCTCATTGTTCGCACGGATACTAAGAATGTCATTTATCGGGTTACTATTGTTTTTACTGATTTTCGAAGGTGGTCGTTCCAGATATATGCTCCAGTTCATTCCAATTATCGGACTGCTTTCAATGATTGGCTGGTCTAAACTCAAAGCTTTGAATTTACCTCGGATACTGGAATGGCATCTGGATAGTTCAAGTAACCTGTCAAATAAACGTAGATAGTGGGGGAACATTTTATGAAAACTTTTTCGAAACTTTTATTTAACCGAATAATTTTAATTATGTTTCTGCTTGTCTTTGTTGGAACGCTGACGACCAGTAATTTGAATGGGCTTGTTATTGGGACACTTTTAATGATTATTTTAATTGTTGTTTCAGCGTTAATTTTATTTGGGCATCTTTTCAAGTTCAACTATGTAACCGTTGGACAAAAAGTTTGGCTGGTCGTTAAGCAAGGGTGGACTGCGCTTGGACTAATGGTGGTGTTACAGCTAACGTTAGTGACTTCCTTAATGGGCGTAAATGGATTTAATTCGGGACTGATTAAGTGGGCTGTTACAAGCAATACCCTCTCTGAAGGCAGCTATTTGTATAATGATTTCGTCCGATATCCAAATCATTTTTCACTGATGTTGATAGAACGTGGTATTTACCATGTGACAAGATCAATGGGAATTACAAATCTCAATTTAGTTTTCGTCATTTTAAATATTATTCTTATAGATGGCGCAATGGCGATATTGTACCTGATTTTACGACGTTCTTTAAAGCGAATGAGTGTTTGGGGATTGGTCCCCATCTGTATTTTGTTAAGTCCACGGTTGGTTGTGTTTAGCAATGACAGTCTATTATTATTTTCGATTACGTTAGTTATTTTTGCGGCCCAGCTATTAATTATTGAATTTAATTCAGGATTTAGTAATTATGTCAAAATAATTTTAACCAATGTGATGTTGGGGTGTGGGGGATTCATGGCTTACCTAGCTAGACCCAGTTCATTCATTTTGGGGTTAGTTTTGCTAGTAGCAATGTTGGTAGCAATTGGAAAACGTAAGCACAAGAATGCTCAATTTATCAAGGGAATCATTCTGGGAGCACTAATTTTGATCTTAACAATTGGTGGATTGACTGGGATTAACCAAAAAAATACGACACAGCAAACCATTATAACTAACAATTCGGCACTAAAATTATTACCTAGCTACTATGTCATGTTGGGGATGAACGCATCGACGATGGGCAACTACTCGCAAATTGATGAACAGTACAGTGCGAGTTTTACTAAACGAAATGCGCAGCGTGCAGCCAATACCAAGGTAATCAAGCAGCGGTTAAAAAAGTTTGGGGTGCTAGGGTATGTTCGATTCTTGGTACAAAAGAATTATCATACAACTAGTGACGGAACGTTTGCAGGGCTGCTAGATGAGCCTCAAGGAACGGCCCATTTTAAGTTTATTCGTTCATTCTTTTTCAAATTTGACAAACACGTTACGATTTATAAGACGATTGCACAGGTCTTTTGGATAATGATTACTTTAGGACTGTTATTGAGTATTCTAGATACTTCGCCTCTGATGCGAATTTTACAATTGACACAATTTAGCTTTCTGATAGTGTTATTAATTTCTGAAGGTGGCGATGGTAGCTTTATGTTGGGGCTAGTGCCAGTAACCTATGTGCTGGCATTAGTTGGGTGGTCGAGACTGCGTAAATCTGTTCAAGACAGAAGTATCTTGCAGGTTAACCCAGCCGGCATAACGACACTGGTTGACCATCTTATTCCAGGGGCTCACTAATGAAATACTGAAAAGTGGAATTAATATGAGTGATTATTGGCATCGGATTCAGTTGAAAAATCGAAGCATGTGATGGTTATGTTTTTACTCAAATTGGTAGCGTTTTTGCATCATATTCACTACAATGTGAGTGTTAGCTAAAAAAGGAGGAAATTAGACATGCGAAGGCCATTCATTGCTGGAAACTGGAAAATGAATAAGACTGCTGATCAAGCACTGCAGTTTATTAATGAAGTAATCCCCAATTTACCTCCGCAAGATCAGGTTCAGAGTGCAATTGCGGCACCAGCGCTTTTTTTGCAAGCGATGGCGGCTAGAACGCAAGCGACGGATCTTGATATTATCGGTGAGAACTGTTTTTACGAGGATTTTGGTGCGTATACCGGTGAAACAAGTCCAATCGCACTCAAACAACTGGGTGTGAACTATGTAATTTTAGGTCATTCAGAACGCCGTCTTTATTTCCATGAAACGGATGAAATTATCAATAAGAAGGTGCATGGCGCTATTCGAGCAGGCCTTGATCCGATTGTCTGTTGTGATGAAACAATGGGACGTCAAGCTGCTGGTGACAAGATTCATTGGGTCGTTAGCCAAATTATGGCAGATCTTAGAGGGCTGAGTGAAACGGAAGTCAAACGGGTCACCATTGCTTATGAACCGAGCTGGGCCATTGGTACTGGGACGAGTGCTAGTTCTGAACAAGCTGAAGAGGGGTGCTATTTGATCCGGCAAACCATCGCTGACGTTTATAACGATGATCTTGCCAATCAGATTCGCGTTTTGTATGGTGGCAGTGTGAATCCGGACAATATTGGCGAACTCATGGCTAAGGATAATATTGACGGGGCCCTAGTCGGAAACGCAAGTCTTGATGCCCAATCATTTTTACAGCTGGTTAATTACCAATAACCGTATTATCTCATGGAAAAGAACTTGTATTTAACTGCACAAAATAATACAATGAAACAGGAACTGCTTTCCAAATTTAAAAATCAGAGGAGAGAATCATCAAATGTCACTTATTACAGATATTTACGCACGCGAAGTCCTAGATTCACGTGGTAACCCAACCGTTGAAGTTGAATTATATACAGAAGCTGGCGGCGCAGGTCGCGGAATCGTGCCTTCAGGTGCTTCAACTGGTGAACACGAAGCTGTTGAATTACGTGATGGTGATAAGAGCCGTTTTGGTGGCAAAGGTGTATTAAAGGCCGTTGCTAACGTTAACGACATTATCGCTAAAGAAATCGTTGGCTACGAAGTTACTGACCAAGTTGCTATCGATAAGGCCATGATCAAGTTAGACGGTACAGAAAACAAGGCTAAGTTGGGTGCGAACGCTATTTTGGCTGTTTCAATCGCTGCTGCCCGTGCTGCTGCTGATGAACTTGAACAACCACTGTACAACTACCTTGGCGGTTTCAATGCACATGTATTGCCAACCCCAATGATGAACGTTATCAATGGTGGCGCTCACTCTGACAACAAGGTTGACTTCCAAGAATTTATGATCATGCCTGTTGGTGCTGACTCAATCAAGGAAGCTATCCGAATGGGTTCAGAAACTTTCCACACATTGAAGAAGCTTCTTGCTGCTGACGGCAAGGCAACTTCTGTTGGTGACGAAGGTGGATTTGCTCCTGACTTCGCAAACAACGAAGAACCATTACAATACTTGGTAAAGGCCATCACTGAAGCCGGCTACAAGCCAGGCAAAGATGTTGCCATTGCCATCGACTGTGCTTCATCAGAACTTTGGAACGACGAAGACAAGAAGTACAAGCTTCGTTGGTCAACTGGTGAAGAACTGACTACTGAAGAATTTGTTAAGTATCTCGAAGACTTGGTTGCTAAGTACCCAATTATTTCAATCGAAGATCCAATCGATGAAAATAACTGGGAAGACTGGGCTGAAATTACCAGCGAACTTGGCAAGAAGGTTCAATTAGTTGGTGACGACTTCTTTGTTACTAACACTGACTACCTTGCAAAGGGTATCAAGATGGGTGCTGCAAACTCAATCTTGATCAAAGTTAACCAAATTGGTACTTTGACTGAAACTATGGAAGCAATCGAAATGGCTAAAGAAGCTGGTTACACAGCGATCGTTTCACACCGTTCAGGTGAAACTGAAGACACAACCATTGCTGACTTAGTTGTTGCTACTAATGCAGGTCAAATCAAGACTGGTTCAATGAGCCGGACTGATCGGATCGCTAAGTACAACCAATTGATGCGTATCGAAGATCAATTGTCTGAATCAGTTGCTCAATACAAAGGAATCAACTCATTCTATAACTTGAGCGAAGATGCTCGTAACAACGTTATCAACAAGTAATTTGTTATGAGATTCAAAGAAGCTGGGCTGCAATTGTGGCCGAGCTTTTTTGATACATAGAAAACTGTGGGTGAGAAGATGAAAGTGAACATTGACCGGACTAAGACCAACCAGCTACTGCGAGGCATAATCATTGGCGCGTTGGCCGGGTTTGTTGTGAGTACGTTTAGATTATTAATTGAATGGGAATTGAAACTCATTAAGATCGGATATCAATTTTTGCATCAGCAGCCAGGATATTTGGTCGCGTGGGTGTTAATTTCAGTGTTGTTAGCGTTGGGATTGGGACAACTAACGCAAGGTTATCCAGCAATTAAGGGATCTGGTATTCCCCAGATTGAGGGACAATTGGCTGGTGATTACGAAGAAGCTTGGTGGCCCGTACTTTGGCGTAAATTTATTGGTGGTGTCCTAGCTATTGGTTCTGGTTTATTTCTTGGGCGTGAAGGCCCGTCGATTCAGTTAGGCGCAACTATTGGACAAGGATTTGCGGAGTTCCGGCATGATAAACCATTAGCACGACGCGTTTCAATTGCTAGTGGTGCAGCAGCTGGATTATCTGCTGCCTTCAACGCGCCAATTGCCAGTACGATGTTTGTCTTGGAAGAGGTCTACCATAATTTTTCCCCAGTTGTTTGGTTGTCTGCCTTTGTCAGTGCGCTTAGCGCGGATTTTATTTCGCTGAATTTCTTTGGATTAACGCCGGTTTTACACATTACCTATGCACACTCGTTACCGGTGAATCAGTATGGTCATTTACTCATTTTGGGAATTATTTTGGGAATATTAGGGCGATTGTATCAGGTTAGTCTTTTTAATATGGGCCGATTGTATGGTCGATTAAAATTACCGGCTTTTGTGTATCCAGTAGTTCCATTCATATTAGTCATTATTATTGGTTGGTATTGGCCACAAACACTCGGCGGCGGTAACTCGCTTATCGTTAATTTGACGCGAATGAATCCATCAGTCTTGTTATTTGGCGGGCTATTACTCCTTAGATTCTTATTTTCCATGGTGAGTTACGGATCAGAACTACCAGGCGGAATTTTTCTCCCCATTTTGACTTTAGGTGCTGTGATTGGCGGGTTATATGGCGCTGCGATGCATGCCGTTGGATTGTTGCCTAGTGTCTATATTGCCAATTTTATTATTTATGCGATGGCGGGGTACTTTGCTGGAATTGGTAAGGCCCCATTCACCGCAATTCTTCTGATTACGGAAATGGTTGGGTCTCTGGGGCATTTAATGCCGTTAGCCGTTGTGTCATTGGTGGCGTACGTTGTGGTGGATATTTTAAATGGTGCGCCGATTTATGCGTCGTTATTAGAAAAACTGTTGCAACGAGAACCACAATTGATTGCGAATAAATCACAGGACGTGATTCATACAACCGTATTTGTCGGCGCGTTACTAGACGGTAAGCAGGTTCGAGATTTTAATTGGCCTAAAAGCTGTTTATTGTATGCTATTCATCGTGGGGAACAGCAATTGATTCCTCACGGAGATACCGAAATTAAAGCCGGCGATACGCTTTTAATTTCGGTGGCCCCCCGAATGCGCCATAGTGCGTTTGTAAAGATTATAACGGCGGCGCAGGGGACTGAAAAAAATAAGTAGCAAACAACTAGAATCATCCATTGACCTATGATACAATGAGTGAGATGTATGACGGGTGAAAATTAGGAGGATTTTTCCTTGTATAATTTACTATTAACAATCTTTTTGATTCTTTGTGTTGTTATCATTGCATGTGTCATGATGCAACCAGCAAAGAATAATAACGATGCAATGTCAGCTTTGACTGGTGGTGCGGGCGATCTGTTTTCACGACGGAAAGCCCGGGGCTTTGAAGCCGTAATGCAAATTACGACAACGATTTGCGGTGCGATTTTCTTCATTCTTGCACTGACGTTGATTTATATTTCATCACATTAAAGAAGGCTGCCCTCCTGTATTTCTTACAGGGGGCTTTTTGCTTTTAAAGGAGGGATGGTCACGTGTTACGGCAACCAACACCGTTTTTCTTCGAGCAGGGACCACAAGCAGTAATTTTACTGCATGCCTATTCGGGAAGTAGCAACGATGTGCGCCTATTAGCGCGCTTTTTACAGCGTCATGATTACACGGTTTATGCACCAATTTTTACCGGGCACGCGACCGATGATCCTCGTGATATTTTACGTGAGGGATCTCCCGAACAATGGTGGCGAGATACTCAGGCCGCAATTAAAGCTGTTCGAGCGGCTGGTTATCAGCAAATCGCAGTATTCGGACTGTCTTTAGGTGGCATTTTTGCAACTCAGGCCCTGGAAGTTGATCAGGAGTTAGTTGGCGGTGGCGTTTTTTCATCACCAATTATTACTAATCAACATACAAATGTACCACAACAATTTCCACGGATGGCGCGGCATGTTTATCGACAGCAGGACCTTTCAGAAGACCAAATCAAAACGCGATTGGCGTGGATTCGTGAGCAGTTACCTATCCAGCTCGGCCAAATTAATCAGTTTGTTACGGGTGTGCAAGCTAACCTGAACCATGTCAAATCGCCGTTCTTTATTGCCCAAGGCGGGCAAGATGAGATGATTAGCGCGCAGTCAGGGCTGCAGTTGAAGCAGGCTCTCGAACAAACTGGGCAGGTGGTGGACTATCATTTTTATGAAACAGCTTCCCATGTACTTACGGTTAATACCGCGCATCAACAGTTAGAGACAGATGTTTTAAGTTACTTAACGACAATTTTTGAGGTAGATAATGACAATTAATTTAAAAGAACAAATTCAACAGCACTTACAAGAAAATAGTGAACTTAGCTTTTCTGCAGAAAAATTAGCGGCTCAACTAGGATTACAGGGAGCTGATCAGTTTACGACGATCATCCAAACTCTGGCACAGTTGGAGCGTGAAAAGGAAGTTCAGGTTACCGATCGGGGAGAATTTCAGGCGGTGCCCAAAAAACCCGTTTTATCTGGTATTTTTCACGGTAATGATAAGGGATTTGGGTTTGTGGCGTATGATCCAGATGAACCCGATATTTATGTTAACCCGGATCATACCATGCATGCGCTAAATGGTGACGAAGTAGAGGTCGACATTTTACGTCCTGGAAAACCGGATGGATCGCAGGGACCTGAAGGACAAGTGACTAAAATTATCACTCACCATTATGAAAGTGTTGTGGGTGAGTTTAAGATGGCTGCCGAAAATGGTTACATTGGGGAAGTTGTCCTTAAAGATAAGAAAATTTCGAAATATAAGTTCATGGTAACCGATAAGGGGATTCATCCGACCGATGGCGAAGTTGTTACGGCAGACGTGACCCGTTATCCAACTGATGATGAGCCTAAGACGATGGTCGGGATTGCTAAAGAGTCGATTGGGAATAAAGACGATCCCGGTGTTGATATCTTATCAGTTGTTTATGCGCATGACCTACCACATGAATTTCCAGAAGACGTCGTTGAGCAAGCTAACAATGTTGAAGAATCAATCACGGAAGAGGAAAAAGAAGGCCGAATTGATATTACAAACCAACCATTAGTCACGATTGATAGCATCGAATCAAAAGACTTAGACGATGCGGTTGTTGTTTGGCGAATGGACAACGGTAATTATCATCTCGGGGTTCACATTGCCGATGTGAGTCACTATGTCCAAGAAGGTACTCCGCTTGATCGAGAAGCCTATGAACGAGGGACGTCAGTTTACTTGACTGATCGTGTCATTCCAATGCTTCCGCGGCGGTTATCCAATGGTATCTGTTCATTAAATCCCGGTGTAGAGCGTCTTTCAATGAGTTGTGAGATGGAAATTAACGATGAAGGAAAGGTTGTTAATCATAAAATCTTCCCAAGTGTGATGAAGTCACATGCACGAATGACTTATAAAGCGGTGAACGCCATTGTTGAAGCTCATGATGAAAAGACACGCACTCAGTATCGTGATTTAGTCCCAATGTTCGAAGATATGGCTGATTTACATCGAATTCTGTTGAAGATGCGGAAACATCGTGGGGCCATTGATTTTGATGCACCAGAAGCCAAGATTGTTGTGGATGAAGAGGGACACCCAACAGACATCGTGCTGCGGGATCGCGGTTTATCAGAACGAATGATTGAATCATTTATGTTAGCGGCTAATGAAACGGTTGCTGAACACTTCAAACGGCTTCATGTGCCATTCCTATATCGGACACATGAAACGCCCGATGGCGAACGAGTTAAATCTTTCTTTGAATTTTTAAGTGTGATCGGACACCCCGTACACGGTGACATCAATAATTTGAAGCCTAAGATGCTGCAAAATGTTTTAAAGGATGTTGCTGGGACACCGGAAGAACAAATGGTTCAAACGATGATGCTCCGGAGCATGAAACAGGCGAAGTATTCTGACCAATCCATCGGACACTTTGGACTGGGCGCCGACTTCTATACACACTTTACTTCGCCAATTCGGCGTTATCCGGATACAACGGTTCACCGCTTGATCAAATGGTATGCTAAACACGGCACGGGTGAGGAAGCCAAAGCTAAGTATGAGGAACAATTACCTGAAATTGCCGAACATACTTCCGTAACGGAACGACGTGGGATTGACACGGAACGCGATGTTGATAGCATGAAGAAAGCCGAGTATATGGAAGAACATGTTGGCGAGACGTTCAACGCGGTCGTCAGTTCAGTTATGAAGTTTGGCCTGTTTGTATCTCTTGAAAATACGGTTGAAGGCCTGATTCATATTAGCAATATGCAAGATGATTACTATGAATATGTTGAAAAGCACATGGCGTTGGTTGGACGTCGTTACCACCGAATCTTCCAAATTGGCCAACCAATTCAAGTGAAATTGATCCGGGTTGATAAAGATCAGCGGGAAGTTGATTTTGAGCTAGTTGATCCAAAATCAGCACCCACGACAAAGCTTCGGGTACCACGCACCGATGATCATCGTCGTGGTAATGGTGGTGGCCGCGGCCGTGGTGGTAATGGCGGCAATCGAAATCGGGATCACCATGGTGTAGACAATGGTCACAAGAATAATCGTCAAATTAATCGGGGGCAGGCCCGTCGTCGGGATGGCAGTAAACCATCTCAACATGGTAGTCATAATAATCATAGATAATGAGGTGATTAACGGTGGTTAAACATCATCAGGAGCGAAATGATAATGTTGTTGCGCAAAATAAAAAAGCGCGTCACGACTACTCGATCGAAGAAACCTATGAAGCTGGGATTGTTTTGACGGGCACTGAGATTAAATCAATCCGGGACAAGCGTGTGAATCTCCGAGATGGATTTGCCCAAATTCGGAACGGTGAAGCGTGGTTAATGAATGTGCATATCAGTTTATATGATCAAGGAAACCAGTTTAACCATGATCCTCTCCGAAATCGTAAGTTACTGCTCCATAAAAAGGAACTTCGTAAATTGAGCGGTGAGTTATCAAACAAGGGGATTACCCTTGTACCATTAAAAATGTATATTAAAAATGGGTACGCTAAGGTATTACTTGGTGTGGCTCAAGGAAAGCACGAGTATGATAAACGTGAGACGATTAAACGGCGAGAGCAAAATCGTCAAATCGAACGGGTTATGAAGCATTATTAACCAGAAAATAAAAACACTCATCGGATGTCAAATCTGATGAGTGTTTTTAGATTTCATTAATCAAAGGACTAACCAATACTAGGATTGTCGTTAAAGCGCAGTCCTCTTTTGGTGGGCATTGTGAGTTTATCTGAACGGCGCGCCCAGTGACTGAGCACCCCAGAAATGACGATTGAGATAGGCTCTAGCCGTTCATCTGTAACTTCTAGAATACCAAAAGTTTGACCGCCTTGAGTTTGTGATTGAAAGGAAAAAATGAGCTGTGTACCGTGATATACACGATAACTTTCTTTGAGCATATTCCCGACGATGATCCAATTTAAACCGCGGATATAAATAACTTCCTTAAACACGCCCAGTGATTTTCCGATCACCCCGACTTGTTGATGATCTTGATAGATCGCAAACTTGGGGAGAATTCCCAGTGTCAGTTGGCAAATTTCAGCGAGAAGTTCGCCACTGACGGCGTATAGTGAGAGGACGTCTTGACGCAGTCCCCATTTTCCTACCAATAGGTAGACCGTTTGGTTTTGGTCATCCTTCACGGTTGTTGCACCACGCAGATCACTAGTATGTTGATGAATGTACAGCGTTCGCACTGGAATCCCTCCCTTGGCTACGGTCAAAAAATTACGAATTTACTATGCCTATCTTACCATGTTTTGATTCAATTAACAGAAAATATCCATTTTGAATGTGGATATGCTAGAATAGAACCGAGGTGCTTTGTAATTATGAAACCATTTATTCACAACGATTGGTGGGACGTGTTAGAGCCTGAATTTCAGCAAGCTTACTACGCCCAGCTACACAATTTTTTAAAATCAGAATATCAACATCAGACCATTTATCCAGAGATGCATCATATTTTTGAAGCGTTTAACTGGACACCCTTTAGTGACGTTAAAGTGGTTATTTTAGGTCAGGATCCGTACCATGGTCCTCACCAGGCCCATGGTCTTAGCTTTTCTGTGTTACCTGGCGTTCAAATTCCGCCGTCCTTACAAAACATTTATAAGGAATTACAAAATGATCTTGGTTATCCGCCGGTCAAACATGGCTATTTGGAAAAGTGGGCCAAGCAGGGGGTCTTATTACTCAACTCCGTTTTGACAGTTCGCGATGGTCAAGCATTTTCTCATCGCGCTAAGGGATGGGAGAAACTGACTGATGCTGCGATTCATGCACTCTCGGTACGATCGCAACCGGTCGTATTTATTTTATGGGGAAAAGCAGCGCAGTCTAAGATCAACCTGATTAATACTGATACAAATATTGTGTTGCAATCACCACATCCGAGCCCGCTTTCGGCTAATCGTGGATTCTTTGGTTCCCGTCCATTTTCAAAAACTAACGAAGCCCTTGTAGCGATGGGAGAGACGCCAATTGATTGGCAACTGCCGGAAACGGTGTCGGTTGAAGATACGCATGATGTGATTTAATTAATTGGAGGCGCAAGTTATGGATTTATTTGCAGACTTAGCATCAAAGGTAAAAGGACAAAACAAGACGTTAGTATTTCCTGAAGGTGAAGACGAACGAATTCAGGGTGCAGCAGTTCGATTGAAAAAAGATGGTCTAGTAATCCCTGTTTTATTGGGTGATCAAGCTCAAATTGAAGCTAATGCAGCACAAAATGGATTTGATTTAACTGGTATTCAAATCATTGATCCAAAGACTTATCCCGCAGATAAGCAACAAGTCATGTTAGACGCGCTGGTAGCTCGTCGTAAAGGGAAAAATACCCCTGAACAAGCAGCTAAGATGCTTGAAGATGTGAGTTACTTTGGGACCATGTTAGTCTACTTAAATGAGGTGGATGGCATGGTTTCGGGTGCGGTTCATGCGACTGGTGATACGGTGCGGCCGGCACTTCAGATTGTGAAAACAAAGCCCGGCAATAAACGCATTAGTGGCGCTTTTGTCATGCAAAAAGGTGATCAGCGGTTACTCTTTGCTGACTGTGCCATTAATATTGAATTAGATGCGCCAACGATGGCAGAAGTTGCTGTCCAAAGTGCACATACGGCACAGCTCTTTGGCATCGATCCACGTGTGGCACTCCTAAGCTTTTCGACAAAGGGATCTGCAAAGGGTGACATGGTTACTAAAGTGGCTGAGGCAACTGATTTGGCCCATGAACTGGCGCCTGACTTGGATTTGGACGGTGAACTGCAGTTTGATGCTGCATTTGTCGAAAGTGTTGGTGCGAAGAAAGCGCCTGAATCAAAGGTGGCTGGTCATGCGAACGTCTTCGTTTTCCCAGACTTACAATCAGGAAACATTGGTTATAAAATTGCACAACGCCTTGGTGGATTTGAAGCAATCGGACCTATTTTACAAGGATTGAATGCGCCAATTTCGGATTTGTCACGTGGTGCTAATGAAGAAGACGTCTATAAAGTATCGTTGGTTACTGCAGCACAGGCATTAGATTAAAAAAATAAAGTATGGTGAAAAAATGCGAATAACGGTAGAGAATCGAGAACAAACAATGCAGCTCGGACAACAAATTGGGAAATTGGTAATGGCTGGGGATGTCATTGTTTTGAGTGGTGATCTGGGTGCTGGAAAGACAACCTTTACGAAGGGGCTAGCGCTGGGATTGGAGATCGATGAAACTATCAAGAGTCCCACTTTTACGATTATTCGCGAGTATCAGAATGGGCGTTTGCCCCTGTATCATATGGATGTTTATCGTCTGGAAAATGGCGGTGGTAGTGATTTGGGGTTAGAAGAGTATTTTGATGGTGACGGGGTCAGCGTGGTCGAGTGGGCCCAGTTTGTGGCCGATGAGCTTCCGGCTCAGTTTTTAGAAGTTCGTTTTGAGCGAACCGAAATTGATGATGTTCGGCGACTAGAATTGATTGCACACGGGCCTCATTTTGAACAAATTCTGCAACAAGTTGGTGGCAACCGTGAACAATGAGACTGATGTTTATTTAGATGTTGCGCACCAAGAAGATGCAGCTGCCATTTTGGCGATGCTGAGACTCTTGCAAGTTGAATCGGATACGTTTACGATTTCTCCAGAGTTTGCTACCTTAACCGTGGATACTGAAGCAACGAACATTGCCCAAATAGGACAAACAACCGATAATTTAATTTTGATTGCGTGGTTGGATCAAACCCCAATCGGAATTGTAACAGTTTCGCGAGTTCCTAATGCGACGGTCGGAGAACTCGGAATTGCAGTTCGTAAAGCATACTGGCACCAAGGGTTAGGGACGGCCCTCATGCAAGAGGCCTTGAATTGGGGACAGCATTATAGTACCTTGGATGGCCTTATGCTTGAGGTATTGGCAAGCAACCAGCACGCAATTCAGTTGTACCAAAAAACAGGTTTTGAATTGATGACCGAAATAAGCATTAATCGAGATCAGGTTCAACTACCGGCACTCAAAATGGAAATTAAATTTTAACAGCAAACGGCACTGACTAAACTAGTTTTAACTGGTTTAATCAGTGCCGTTGTTTTTTAGAAAGGTTTAATAAATGGTTTTAATGGTTCAAATCCGAAATGTTGGGACTGGTAGATTAGAATATTGGCGCATGCCTGACAATCATCTAGGGCGTTGTGATGATGTTCTAGTTCAATATCTAATTCTCGACAAACCGTGTTTAATTTGTAGTTTTCGTATCCTGGAAGAAGTTGTCGGGATGTTTTAACTGTGTCGAGCGTTAAATAGTTAATCGCGGGAAGCTGGTAATGTTCTAAGCTTTTACGTAAAACGCTGTTATCGAAGGAAGCATTGTGAGCGACCACTAGTTGTTGTGGGCCGAAAAGATTGCCAATATGCGCCCAAAGTTCGGGGAAGGTGGGCGCGTCTGCAACGTCTTGCTCGTGAATGCCATGAACCTGAATGTTGCGCCAGTTAAATTCATCCTGAGGGTTAATTAATGAATAAAATTCATCCACAATTTGATCGTTGTTCACAATAGTTAGGGCAAGGGAGCAAGCGCTGGCCCGTTTGGCATTTGCCGTTTCAAAATCCATTGCAATAAAGTTCATTGTCGTTCTCCATTATGTTAAAGACTAAGATCAGTGACTAGTTCGACGGGGCAGTGATCGGATCCAAAAATTTCGTTGTGAATTTTGGCATCCAGAAGATGATCGGTCAAGCTGTTTGAAGTGACGAAGTAGTCGATGCGCCATCCGGCGTTCCGGTCGCGTGCGTGAAACCGGTATGTCCACCACGAATACTGTTCTTTGGCATCGGGGTAAAAGTGCCGGTAGGTATCGACGAACCCACTAGAGAGGAGCGTTGAAAAATCCTGCCGTTCTTCATCAGTAAATCCAGCAGCATGGTGATTGCTTTTGGGATTTTTGAGATCGATTTCGGTGTGGGCGACGTTCAGGTCCCCACAGAAAATGAGTGGCTTGTTCGCGGCGAGCTGCTTAATATAGGCGAGAAAAGCTTCATTCCAACGCTGGCGAAAGGCTAACCGTTTTAGTTGTTGGCCAGAATTGGGGGTGTACGATGTTAGTAGGTAAAACTCGGGATATTCCAATGTGATGACGCGGCCTTCATGGTCAAATTCATCCTCATCAATCCCATAGTGCACTGATAATGGTTCGTGTTTGGTAAAAATAGCAGTCCCAGAATACCCTTTTTTTTCGGCGTAATTCCAGTACTGGTAGTAGCCGGGCAGATCAAGATCAATTTGCCCCTCTTGCAATTTAGTTTCTTGCAGACAGAAAAAGTCTGCATCTAGTTGATTAAATGTATCAATAAAGCCGTGAGTAACTGCGGCACGTAAGCCGTTAACGTTCCACGAAATAAAATTCATGATATTGCCTCCATATTGATGTATTTTAATAGTTATGTGGAAAATAAGCAAAGGAACGATTCTTTTTTCGAACCCCTGTTTCATGTTACAATAATACTAACAATGAAAAAGGATTGAGTAAATTGAGTAACCTAAAAAAAATTGATCAATTATTTCCCGATATTAAGCTGCTGGAGAATGCGTCGCTCGCCGATTATACAAATACTGATACAGGCGGGCCGGCGGATTGGTTGGCCTTTCCAACGAGTGTTGAACAGGTTCAACAGTTAGTTGACTATGCGCAGCAAATTGCACTACCACTCACGGTGATTGGCAATGCTAGCAACCTAATTGTGAGTGATCAGGGAATTGCGGGCTTAGTGATTATTTTAACAGCAATGAACCGCATTGAAATTCAAGAAAATCGTATTACCGCACAAGCTGGTGCACCCATTATTGCGGTGAGCGAAGCGGCCTGTAAAGCACGACTAACGGGCTTGGAATTTGCGGCTGGGATTCCTGGTAGTGTTGGGGGAGCCGTGTTTATGAACGCCGGCGCCTACGGTGGTGAAACCAAAGATGTCATTGTCAGTGCGACCGTCATGACTCGCGAGGGTGTGATTGAGACGCTGACCAACGAGCAACTTGAGTTTGGTTACCGACACAGCAGCGTGCAAGATCGGCAGGATATCATTTTGAGCGCACAATTTGATCTAGTGACTGGGGATTATGATACGATCCGGAACCAAATGGATGACTTAAATGCGCGCCGTGCCGCTAAGCAACCCTTAGAATGGCCATCGTGTGGCAGTGTTTTTAAACGCCCCACAGGGTATTTTGCCGGTAAGCTCATTCATGACGCTGGATTACAGGGTTACACATCTGGTGGTGCCCAGGTTTCTAAGAAGCATGCTGGATTTATTATTAACGTTGGTGGTGGAACGGCGACGGATTATGTCGACGTTATTCATCATGTGCAACATGAAGTGTCAAGACAATTTGGAGTACAATTAGAGACGGAAGTCCGAGTGATTGGACGTCAGTAAAATGAGCGGCGTGAAAGCCACTCATTTTTTTCACAGTGTAAAAAAATAAGGAGAGAAAACGTTTGCCGATATTAGAAGCTATTATTTTATTAATCGTTCTGGTGCTGCTATCAAATGTTTGTAGTCACTACATCAAAAAGATCCCAGTTAGCTTAATTCAAATTGCGCTTGGATTATTGGTGGCGCTAATCTTTGCCGTTAAGATTCCGTTGGAGACAGACTGGTTTTTACTGCTGTTTATCGCACCGTTACTGTTTAATGATGGCCGTAAATTTCCCAAACAGGAGTTATGGAAACTGCGAGGCCCAATTTTTGCGAATGCGATTATTTTAGTCTTTGTGACCGCGATTGTTGGGGGCTACTTAATTTATTTATTTGTGCCACGAATTCCATTACCCGTGGCGATCGCGTTAGCCGCAATTTTGTCACCAACGGACCCGGTGGCCGTTCAATCGATTGCCAAACGGGCAAAGTTAGATGATAACATCTTGCACCTCGTGAGTGGTGAGAGCTTGATTAATGATGCCTCAGGGTTGATTGGGTTTAAGTATGCTGTGGCGGCCGTTACAACCGGTTATTTTTCGCTAACGCAGGCAGCGGGAGACTTTTTATATACAGCCGGAATTGGGTTAATTGCCGGGGTAGCAGTGATGTTTGTCATCCAACTGGTACGAGATTTTCTACGCAATCAGGGCATTAACGACGTCATTTTTAACGTTGCGTACAAGATCATGACCCCGTTTGTTGTTTATTTAGTGGTTGAAGAGTTATTTCATGCATCCGGGGTGATTGCGGTGGTTTCGGCCGGAATTGTGTCAAATACGTATTCCAATACGCAAGTGCTGGAGGAAATGCCCGAGTTACTGTTGGTTACCGAAAAGACATGGGACATTATTGTTTATTTACTTAACGGAATTGTCTTTGTGATTCTTGGAATCGAATTACCAATTGCCATGACGGATTCGCTTGAAAGTGGCGACATCAGCAATTGGACCGCATTCTTGGATGTTATTATTGCGTGGTTAGTATTACTTTCGATTCGTGTTATTTGGATTTTAATTTACGAATCTTACCGTAAGTTAAAGGATCATCAACATGTGGTTAGCGTTCGTTCGGCATTCCTAGCTGGAATTTCGGGGGTTCGAGGTGCGATTACGATGGCTGGGGTTTTGTCAGTGCCATTATTGATGGAAAACGGCAAGGCCTTTCCTGAACGGTCATTAATGCTGTTTATCGCGGCGGGCGTCATTATTTTAAGTCTCTTAGTAGCGGCCATTTTATTACCGTTAATTTCGCAGGCTGATTTTTCATTTTTGACGCGGGGCAGTGACCCTGAACAAGAGGATTTAGAAGAAGAAGAACAAGAGGAAGACACGGATCAACGGTATTTAACGGATAGTGAAGCTAAATACTTTTTGATGCAGCTGGCTGTGCAGGCAATTGAAGAGCATCGACGGGAAGAAAATCAGCAGGCAGCCTATGATTTGATGCTGAGCTACCAATTACTCATGCGGCGATTGCAGCTGAAATCACAACCAGATGATGTGCTCCACAAACTACTTGCACAAGAAATGGCCCTGCGGCAAGTGGCCTTTGAAGGTGAGCGTGATGCGCTTATCAAGATGCTAGAGAAAAAATTTATTAATACTGATGAGTATTATGAAGCACTAAAACACATTGACCAGTTGGAAAAACGATTAGCGCATGAATTTAACGCCAAGGATCGTTGGTGGTCGATTAAGCGGCTGTATCTGTGGGGTCATAATCTAGTTGGCTTGGTGAAGTGGTGGCTCGGTTACAATAACATTAATTCAGTCAAACAGAAGCGAATTGATATTGAAACGGCGAAGGCCGCGATTAATGCCCTGTCTAAGCATGTGGCAGTGGCGGCCAAGAACGACGAAGAAGTTAATCGGCAGGCTATTTATCATTTGATCGTCAGTTATCGCAATCGAATTGAGCGCATCAAACATCCTAAACAAAAGAAACAGGAAGTTTATCAACAACAACTTGAAGGTCTTCGAGTTGCAGCATTAGCAGCACAACGAAATGGCATTTTACAACTTGTCGGCCAACAACGAATTACCAAAATGACAGCGCAACGACTACGAACCTATGTGAATTATTCGGAAAATGAAATGCTACTCGTCAGCGAAGACGAGTAGCATTTTGTGCTTGATATCGAATGGTGTACAACAACCAACAAATAACAAGCTGGCAGATGGTTAATAAAATGGTGAACTTGACCATGTTCATGGACCACATGGTGAGAATTTGGTGTGTAAACCATGTTGGTGTAAGCAAGATATAAAGGGAGTGGATTCTGAGAAATCGCCCCATATAGATGCCAATACTACTCAACAGGCACATGACCACGATAAATCCCCATGCGGAAAATCGAAGTTTGGGGAGCAAGAGCTTCTGCAGGCGAATACTAAAATCAATCATTTGATTCATGGCAATTAAAGTACAGCTCAGGGCACTTGTGAGCAGGAGTGAGAAGTTGAACCAAATTGTGGGATCAGATTTAAGGAGTCCTGAATTGCCAATATGGGGATTCAGCAGTGCTAAGTGGAAGAGGTCGGTGAGCAGATAGGGGGCATTCGGATAAAAGAGCAACCAAATAATGGTCACCAACCAAAAAAAGAGCGATTTTGAAGAGTTAGTGCGTTGTAGATGAAATCCCAGTTCAATGGGAATATATCCTAAAATAGTGTTTAAAATTAAAAAGTTAAAGGGTGATTTGGCAAATAGTAGTAGGAAAATCATTAAAATCAGAAAAAAGAATCGAATTTGCCAGTTAATGGTTACTTTATGCATAAAACTCCTCCTCATACTCATCTAGCTTAACAAAAAAATAGGTAATAAAAACCGATGTGATTACTTTTATGAATAAATTAATAAATAGGAAACGATGTTTTTTTTAAACTTAATTGGTGACATGCTATAATGTTAACTGAGTTTGGTTTGGAGGTAGTGCTATGGCATTTAGTTGGAGCTCACTACTCACGTGGCAGAACTTGATCCACCTAGTAGATATCTTGGTGGTCTGGTTTTTAATCTATGAATTGATTATGATGTTGCGTGGAACGCGAGCAGTACAGCTGTTCCGTGGAATCATCGTGATCATCATCGTTAAGTTGGTGAGTTGGTACGTTGGTTTAGGGACAGTTTCTTGGATCATGGATCAAATTATTAACTGGGGGGTGATCGCGATTGTGGTCATCTTTCAACCGGAAATTCGAAGAGGACTTGAGCATCTTGGTCGCGGAACGTTACTGACCCGAAATCGGCACGAAAATGAGGAAGAAGAGGCTCTGATTAATCAGTTAGACCAAGCCCTTCAATACATGTCGAAGCGCCGAATCGGGGCATTAATTACGATTCAGATGGAAACGGGATTAGAGGAGTACATTGAAACTGGAATTCCGATGGATGCCGAAGTTTCTGGGGCACTATTAATTAACACGTTTATTCCAAATACCCCGCTACATGATGGGGCTGTGATCATCAAGAATAATCGCATTGCGGTTGCCGCTGCGTATTTACCGTTGTCTGAAAGTAATCTGATTCCTAAAGAGTTGGGTACCCGGCACCGCGCAGCTGTCGGGATTAGTGAAGTCACCGATGCACTCACGATTGTGATTTCCGAGGAAACTGGAGAGATTTCAATTACGAAGAACAACGAATTACTACGGAGCATGGATCGCGAGGCTTATTTGAAGTTCTTACGTGATCAGCTGTATGTTAAGGAAACCGAAAGTCGAAATGCAGTTACTGAGTTTTTCGAGGGCTTCTTTAACAAAGGAGGGTCGCGGAATGCAAAAAAATAATAAACCGCAAAATCCATTTAACTCCCGGTGGTTTTTCAGAATCAGTGCGCTTGTTTTAGCCGTACTCCTTTTCATCTATGTCAATGGAGAAAAACTTGGCAATACGCATAAAACGGAGCTAAATACGGAAACAACGTCATTAACCTCAACCAAGAAAAAAACGTTGACGATGCCACTAGATTTAACAGTGGATAGTGATCGTTATATCGTATCCGGATATCCCAAGAATGTGAAGGTTACGGTATCAGGTCCCGCGGCATTGGTGACAGCAACGGCGAATACACAGAATTTTAAGGTATATGCTGACTTGAGTTCATTGGGACCGGGCAAACATGTTGTGAAACCAAAACAGACGGGACTGAACAATGATTTAACGTATCATTTTAAGCCTAAACAGTTTACGGTACTCATTCAGTCACGGAAGACGGAATCAATGGCCGTTCAGACGAAAGTGGATACTTCTCAGCTAGCCGATGGTTATAAGGCGGGGAAAGCTACCACTTCAATGGACAATGTCCAAATTACCGGTGCCATTGCCGAAGTTAATAAGGTCGATCATGTCGTCGCATCTGTTAGCTTGTCAAAGAAAGACAAGACAAATATTTCTAAGCAGGTCACTTTACAGGCCGTTGATAAGAATGGCAATACGGTCAATGTCGTGATTACACCACAAACGACTACGATCAAGATTCCGATTAGCAAACAAAATAGTGCAGCTGGTTCAAGTAGCAGTTCAAGCAGTGACAGTGGCCATAGTACTACAAGTGATAATAGCGATAATGACAGTAGCAGTAGTAGTGATCAGAGTAGCAGCAATAGTAACAGCAGTGAGGATAGTCATTCATCAATAAGCAGTAGTTCAACCTCGAATTAGTTGATACTTCATTTTATTAAAAAGAAAAGGAACGTAAAAACATTATGGAATTAAAGTATTTTGGAACTGACGGCGTTAGAGGCGTAGCAAACGAGGACTTAAGTCCAGAATTGGCGTTTAAGTTGGGACGTACCGGAGGATATGTGTTAACACAACATTCGCAACGAAAACAACCACAAGTGTTGGTTTCACGCGACACACGAATTTCGGGAGAGATGCTGGAGAGTGCACTAATTGCGGGACTCCTATCGGTCGGAATTGAAGTATTGAGACTAGGAATTGTCACGACCCCTGGTGTGGCCTATCTAGTTCGCGCTCAGGAAGCCGATGCGGGTGTCATGTTGACTGCGTCACACAATCCAATTCAATATAATGGTATTAAGTTCTTTGGCAATGATGGCTTCAAGTTATCTGATGAAATGGAAGCTGAGATTGAAGTGCTTTTGGACAAGCCTGGCGATGACCTACCACGGCCAAGTGCACAAGGTCTCGGGCGCGTTTCGGATTATCATGAGGGTGCGTTGCGTTATACCCAATTCCTCGAGCAGACCCTGTCAGACAATTTGTCTGGATTAAAGGTGGCCGTGGATGCTGCTAATGGGGCAACAAGCGGCTTTGTTTCTTCGTTGCTTGCTGACATGGACGTTGATTTTGAAACAATTGGAACGTCACCTGATGGGTTAAATACGAATTTAAACTGTGGTTCAACCCATCCTGAGGCATTACAAAAATTCGTGGTTGAGCAGGGTGCCCAAGTGGGAATTGCTTTTGATGGTGATGGCGATCGGTGTATTGCGGTTGATGAAAAGGGTGAAATTGTCAATGGTGACAAGATCATGTATATTTGTGGCCGATACATGGATCAACGAGGCCGTCTAAAGAAGAGCACGGTGGTGACGACCGTTATGAGTAATCTGGGGATGTACAAGGCGCTTGAGAAAGCGGGAATGACCAGTGTTAAGACCAAGGTCGGAGATCGCTACGTTGTTGAGGAAATGGTTAAGAATGGCTATAACCTCGGTGGTGAACAATCAGGGCATATTATATTCTTGGATTTCAATACCACCGGTGATGGGATGTTAACCGCACTTCAATTGTTATCAGTGATCAAGCAAACGGGTAAGCCGTTGTCAGAATTAGCGGCTGAAGTAACTGAATATCCGCAAGAGCTAGTTAACATTGAAGTTAGCGACAAGCAAGCTGCCTTGAAGAATGAAGATTTATTGAACATCATCGCCGAAGTCGAAAAAGACATGGCCGGTGATGGTCGGGTTTTGGTTCGACCAAGTGGAACAGAACCACTTCTGAGAATTATGGCGGAAGCTCCAACAAAAGAGAGTGTTCATCAGTACGTTGCGAGAATTGCTGAGGTTGCCAAAAAGGTTCTTAAATAGGGTTAAAACAAGTGTTTTGTCGGTTAATTCTGACAGAACACTTTTTTACTAGTAAAAAAGTTACCATCGTTATAGACCAATTTATCAATCCGTTGACATTGATGATAAATATCTTTATTATATGTAGTTGTCAAGTGTTATAAAATTAACTTTACGATCTATACCAATTAACGACTCAAACCAATTATTTTACGAAAAAAGGATGGTAAGCATAATGTGCGGAATTGTTGGTGTTACCGGAACAAAGCAAAGCGTATCTGTACTTATTGAAGGCCTCGAACGGCTTGAATATCGTGGATATGATTCAGCAGGGATTTATGTAAATGATCAAACTGGAAATGACTACCTCGTTAAAAGAGTGGGCCGGATTTCTAATTTAAAAAATGCCCTGACTGATGACATTGCGGGGACGGCAGGAATTGGCCACACACGTTGGGCAACTCATGGGGTTCCGAGCGAAGTCAATGCGCATCCACAATTTTCAGCTGACGAGCGCTTTTACTTAGTTCACAACGGTGTGATCGAAAACTTTGAACAATTAAAGCAGGAATACCTTGCTGATGTTAACTTTGTCAGTCAAACTGATACCGAAGTAATTGCCCAATTGATTGATCGGTTTGTCGTTGACTACAAGATGGATACTCAATCTGCTTTTCTTAAGGTACTGCACTTAATTAACGATGATTCATCGTACGCTTTTGTGCTGATGGATCGCGAAACACCAGACACGCTTTATGTCGCAAAAAACAAAAGCCCATTACTAGTTGGAATTGGGGATGGGTTCAACTTAGTCGCTTCTGATGCTGTGGCAATGTTGAAACAAACGCATACGTTTATGGAAATTCAAGATAAGGAAGTTGTCATCGTTAAGCCTGATAAGGTGACGATCCATGATTTTGAAGGTAATGAAATGAAGCGTGATACTTTCCGTGTGGATATGGATGCCAGTGCCGCTGATAAGGGAACTTATCCATTCTACATGTTAAAAGAAGTTGACGAACAACCTGCTGTGATGCGTAAATTAGTCCAGGAATATTTGGATGAAGATGGACGTCCCACCATTGAAGCAGGATTATTGAATGAAATGAAAAAAGCCGATCGACTCTATATTATCGGTGCCGGGACCAGCTACCACGCCGGTTTAGTTGGAGCCAGAATGTTTGAACGATTGACTAAGATTCCAACACAAGTCTTTATTTCATCTGAATTTGCTTATGAACAACCAATTATGTCTGAAAAGCCATTCTTCATTTTCTTAACACAAAGTGGAGAAACTGCTGATAGCCGTGAAGTGTTGGTTAATATTAAGAAGCAGGGCTGGCCAAGTTTGACGATTACCAACGTACCAAAGTCCACCTTGTCTCGTGAAGCTTCATATACGTTGTTGTTACATGCCGGACCAGAAATTGCGGTTGCTTCAACGAAGGCCTATACTGCCCAAGTTGCATTACAAGCTATTCTAGCTAAGGCACTGGGTATGACCTGCGATCAGCAAGCAGCCACTGAATTTGATCTTAAGCAACAATTAGGAATTGTTGCGGTGGGGATGCAAGCATTAGTTGACGGCAAGGAAAAATTGGAGTCAATTGCGTCACGGTATTTGTCGGAACCACGAAATGCCTTTTACATTGGCCGAGGAATTGATTGGTCTGTTGCATTGGAATCAGCCTTGAAGTTAAAGGAAATTTCATATGTTCAGGCCGAAGGGTTTGCCTCTGGTGAATTAAAGCACGGCACAATTGCGTTGATTGAAGAACATACGCCAGTAATTGGAATTATTACGCAGGATCGAACAGCTGGGTTGACACGGAGCAACCTACAAGAAGTGGTTTCTCGGGGAGCTAGTGTGTTAACGATTGCGGCTAAACATTTAGCACAGCCAGATGATACGATTGTATTACCAGATGTTGATCCACTATTAACACCTTTGCTGAGTGTGGTACCTGCTCAGTTGCTCGCTTATTACACTAGCTTAGGGAAGGGCTTAGATGTTGATAAGCCACGTAACCTAGCAAAATCGGTAACGGTTCAATAGTTGAACGCTAATTTCTAAATAAGATAGTACTTTAAAATATACACAAAGACGGTCCTGGTTTATACAAATCAGAATCGTCTTTTTTTATAAAATCGCAAGAAATAATTGGAATTTAGTAAATTTTTACTATTTTTTCGAAAAAAGTTTTGAAGTCATTAAATCCTATCACCAAGGGCGTTTGCGAAAATAATTTACATGTTTTTGCAAGAATCAATTAAATTTTTTACATTTTTCTGTTGAAATTTGAAAGCGTTTTGCTATAATTGGCCGTATTGCGAAACGATCTTTAGAGTGATATTTAGAAGGAGAAAAAACATGCAATTTCTTGTCTTATTGTTAGGAATTATCTTTTTGCTGTTCCTAATCATTAAATTTAAAATGAACACGTTTGTGTCATTAATTGTAACTTCAATTTTGGTAGCGATTTTATTGGGGATGAACCCAGCACAAATTGCGGTGTCAATCAAAAACGGGATTGGGAGTTCGTTAGGTGAACTTGCCATTGTCTTCGGGTTTGGTGCCATGATTGGTCGATTGGTATCAGATGCCGGTGGATCGTACCGTATCGCGAAAACATTAATTGATATGTTTGGTAAAAAACGGCTTCAAATTGCCGTTGTGGTTGCTTCGTTTATCATCGGGATGTCGATGTTCTTCGAAGTTGGGCTAGTTCTTTTGATTCCGATTGTCTTTTCAATTGCACTGGAAGCAGAAGTACCAATGCTTTATCTTGGAATTTCAATGGCTGCTGCATTGTCTGCAACCCAAGGATTTTTACCACCACAACCAGCACCAACTGCCGTTGCATCGGCTTTAGGTGCCCCAATTGGGAAGGTATTGATGATCGGGATTATTGTTGCAATTCCGTGTGTGATCGTTGCCGGACCATTATTTACTAAGTTGGCGCAAATGTATGCACCATCTGCATTTACAATTAAGAAATCATTACCCGGAATTACTGTTAAGAAATACAAGCTGGAAGAAACGCCAGGCTTTGGTATTTCAGCTTTAACATCACTTTTCCCAGTTATTTTCATGATTATTGCCACAATTTATTCGATTGCGTTTGAGGGTGGCGAAACACCAACTCATCCTCATGGCTTTGCTGCTTTCGTAACATTAGTTGGGAATCCAATGATTGCGATGGTAATTGCATTGCTGTTTGCAATGTGGTCAATGGGCTTCCATCGTGGTAAGACGATGTCAGATATCAGTGGTTCAATCGGTGATGCTGTTAAGTCAATTGCTATGTTGCTCTTAGTTATCGGTGGTGGTGCTGCCTTCAAACAAGTTTTGATTGATGGTGGTGTTGGTAAAGCGGTTCAACAATTGATGGCCAATGTTAACCTATCACCAATTATCTTAGCATGGGTAATCACTGTAATTCTGCGAATCTCACTGGGATCAGCAACCGTTGCTGGGATGACAGCTTCTGGTCTTGTGATTCCATTGATGCAATCAACAGGTGCGGATCCTGTCATGATTGCGTTGGCAATTGGTGCCGGCTCACTGGCCGCATCACATGTTAACGATGCTGGATTCTGGATGGTTAAGGAATACTTCGAACTTAGTGTTAAACAAACGTTCCAGATTTGGACGGTGTTGGAAACTTTGATTTCGATCACCGGACTGTTAATGGTCCTATTCTTGAACTTAATTTTGCATTAATAAATGCGTTAAAAAGACTTCTTTTGGTTAATTTGTCGACCAAAAGAGGTCTTTTTAGTTGCCGTTAGTCAGGGACTGTAAGGGAAGTAGGCACGTCAGTCGTTGGAGTTGCTTAAATTACTGAATCAAATTATAATTGGACTATACCATATAGGGGTGTGAGCGTAATGAAAATTTGGATTGTAAAGACGCCAGTTGAGGGAGCTAATAAGGGAGTTGCGATGATTCAACAAACACTCAAAGATTGTCATGAACAGGTAGTATTTGGGTTAGCAACGGGAGGAACACCACAGACTCTTTATCGCTTACTTAGCGCAAGTCAGTTAGATTTCAGCCGGTGTATTGCAATTAATCTCGATGAATACGTTGGTCTTGATCAAGAAAATCCACAAAGCTATGCATATTATATGAACCGTCATCTGTTTAGTAAAAAGCCATTTCAGCAAACCTTCATTCCGAATGGTATGAATCGAAATGCGACGGTGGAGACGCAGCGGTATGATCAAATACTTGACCGGTATCCAATCGACTTACAAATTCTGGGACTCGGTCAAAATGGGCACATTGGGTTTAATGAACCAGGAACGCCGTTTGAGAGTACCACCCACGAGGTTCAGTTAACGGAGTCGACGATTGCGGCGAATGCGCGCTTTTTTGCACAATCCACTGATGTTCCGCGATCTGCGTACTCAATGGGAATTAAATCAATTATGGCTGCTAAACAGATTATTATCATGGCGTATGGCAAAGCAAAAGCAGCAGCTGTGAAAAAGCTGGTGTTGGGGCCGGTAACGACGGCCGTTCCAGCAAGCATTCTGCAGCAACACCCCAACGTCACACTTATCGTTGATGAAGCGGCAGCTGATCAAATAAAAAAAGAAAAAGTTGAGGATTAGTGTTGACAGCGCTTTCAGTAAGCGGTATTATAATTGACGTAAGGTATTAAGTATTTACCTTCTAATCAATTCTCTTTCTCTCTTATGCCAATCACCGTTTTTCCCGAACGGTGATTTTTTGTGTTTTTGACAAGTATCACTAACTTCTCTAAAATAGAGTGGCAGTTTAGATTGAGGAGGATGAATAATGGCACAGCATGAAGTATTAGACTTGATCGAAGAAATTACACGCGAAGATGGATCAACGTATTTTGAAATTGGTAACATGGTTCAGAATGGACGGGCAGAGCTAGCTGCTGAACGAGGTTTTATTCAAGAAGTGCGCATTTTACAGCTCAATATCCCGCATTCCCAAAATGTTGCAAAATATGAGGACTACGTCAATGAACACTATGTGATGCAAGACGAATCGATGGATCATTGGGATGAATGGAAGAAAACGGAAGAAGCAGAGGAAGTTGTACGAAATATTTTAAAAGAAAACCATATTGCTTAAAAAATGCTTTACAAGTCAGTAAATGATCCTGTATAATAATTGATGTTGTTTAACAACATTGCCCCGTAGTTCAGTGGTAGAATAATTGACTGTTAATCAAGAGGTCGTAGGTTCGAACCCTACCGGGGCAGTTGAAGAAATCAAACGTTTCTTCAAATTTAGTTGATCATGAAATTAGTCTTTGACAATTTTGTGATTTCCGGTTATAATTTCATAGTTATGTGTTTTCATTGCCCCGTAGTTCAGTGGTAGAATAATTGACTGTTAATCAAGAGGTCGTAGGT
>NZ_AYYY01000063.1:150684-263209 GCF_001436295.1 Paucilactobacillus vaccinostercus DSM 20634
CGGTGTGAGAGCACCTGTTTTATAATTTAATAGTATTGCCCCGTAGTTCAGTGGTAGAATAATTGACTGTTAATCAAGAGGTCGTAGGTTCGAACCCTACCGGGGCAGCTAGCAAACACTTTAGAAATAGAGTGTTTTTTTGTGCGCTAATCAGCAATGATGACGGTGCTCTTTTTGCTACTAATCCCTGTAAAAGTGAAGTATAATGAAGCGGAATTATTTTTTAGGGGGAGCAAGAATGCATCCATCATTTGAGGAGCAGCAGTTGGGAAAAAGACGCTATATTACCGGATTCGACGGGTTACGTTCACTCGCAGTGATTGGGGTAATTGTGTATCATTTACTACCGGCAACCCTTCAGGGAGGCTATCTCGGGGTTCCGATTTTTTTACTGCTCACTGGGTATTTAATTACTGGCAGTTTAATGAAAGAAGTTCAACGAACGGGAACAATCCACCTGATTAAGTTTTATTTGAAACGATTACGACGTTTGTATCCGGTGCTCATTGCGATGTTGGTATTGAGTACGACGTATATTACGTTGTTTCAACGGGTGCTATTAAAGGATTTAAGAAGTATTGTCGTAACAAACCTGCTGTGGATTTATAATTGGTGGGAGATCGGTCATGGGCAATCCTATTTTGATCGATTTGCGGGTGAGTCGCCATTTACGCATATGTGGACACTGAGTATCGAAGGCCAATTTTATTTAATTTGGCCCATTTTGCTACTACTACTGGTAATGTTAGTTAAACGAAAATCATTGATTCAAGGAATTGTCTTTGGACTGGCCATCCTTTCAGCCATTCTAATGGCAGTCTTTTATGATCCAACTAATATTAATCGTGCTTACTATGGTAGTGATACACGGAGCTTTGCCATTTTTCTTGGTGCGTGGTTGGCAATGGTATGGCCGGTAGATCGCTTAAAAAGCCAGATTTCGAAGAATTCGACGCGCATTTTGGATGTAACGGGAATCGTCTGTCTGGCAATGGTTTTGTTGTTATATTTTGTATTGCAGGGGCAGGCGCCATTTACCTATTTTGGTGGCATGTTTGTGTTTACCCTGTTCGCCATGATCTTAATGGCGGTAATTGCTCATCCGGGAGGCCATATGAACGACTGGCTCACCAATCCGGTATTTAAATGGATTGGACAACGGTCGTATGGCATTTATGTTTATCAGTACCCAGTGATGGTCTTTTATGAATCCCGCGTTCGATCAATGGGTGACCATCCCGTGTTAAATGCGTTGGCTGAATTAATTATTATTCTCCTGATTAGTGAAGCCTCGTACCGTTGGATTGAACAACCTTTGCTGCACTATGATTGGCACCATGCAATGTCCGATGTAAGGCATGTATTTGATCGCAATGCTGGCTGGAAAAAATGGCTTGGTGCGGCGATCACCGCTGCATTTAGTATCGTTTTTGTGGTGGGAATGGTCCTGAAGCCACAACCACCCAAACCTAATCACGTGCAGACTCAGATTGAGAAGAGTTCCAAGCAAGTTAAAGCACGTAATGATGCAATTGAAAAGGGTCAACCGGTACCTAATCCATCCGGTAAAAAGCAGTCCATTGAAAAGAAGTATGGATTGACAAAGAAACAAGCAACGAAAGCGCAGACACTCAAAATAACAGCAGTTGGAGATTCGGTATTGGCCGATGGTGCTGCTGATTTACAAGAGGTTGTGCCCAATGCATACGTGAATGCTGAGGTGGGACGTCAGGGGTATCAGGCACCAGCCTTGATTAAGCAACTTGCCAACAAAGGGCATTTGAATGATGTGGTTGTGATCAACTTGGGAACAAATGGGGCCTTAAGTGAACAAACGATTCAACAGATTTTGTCGGCAGTCGGCAGTAAGCGGCAGTTATACTGGGTCACGGCCCATGTTCCGACTAAAAATTGGCAAAATACGGTCAATAAATCGATTCAAAAAACTGCTCAAGCCCACAAAAATGTGCATGTTATTGATTGGTACAGTTACAGTAAGGGGCATACGAGCTGGTTTGCCAGTGATAATGTTCATCCCAGTGATAAAGGAAATATCTATTACACACGACTAATTGTGACGCAAATTTTAAAAGACAGGTAGCGAGATAATGAAAAAAACAGAGATTGATTTCGATGTGCAACCAATGACGTTTAAGAAGATCCTAGTTGCGGTTGATGAGGATGATTCTAGTTCATCGCGAAAGGCATTTTGTTATGCCGTGACACTGGCACATGCATATAAGGTACCATTAGGAATTGTGACGATCCTTGAAACTGGCGATTTAAGCGTCTACGACAGCTTACAACCTAATGTGCTTGAAAAGGAACGCCAAGAGATGGCGGCCGCGGTGGATGCGTATGTTCAAAAGGCTCAAGATTTTGGGGTGGATGATGTGAGTCGGTTCTTAGGGGAGGGAAAACCCGGGAAACAGATTGTGCGTGAGATCATTCCTGAATTTCAACCTGATTTGTTGGTGTGCGGTTCGGAAACACAAGATAAAAGTAGTATTTTTATTGGTTCACAGGCTAGTTATATGTCCCAAAATGCCCCTTGTTCAGTAATCGTTGTGCGTTAGAAATGCAAAGAAGCTCCGGAGATGGTTTCTCCGGGGCTTCTTTTAATCATTAAAATAATAGATTGTTATTAATGCTGACATGCTTAAAATGCTTCGGGACTTGCTGATTTGCGTTAGGTAGCTGCTGGTAGTTGCCGTACATCCGTGTCAGAATGGCATCGTAGGCTGTCGGAATATTAACGGTTAAGTGCTCGAAAAGGTGTGGTGTTAGATGAGTCATTTCTTCAGCCGATAAAATTTCTTTATCGTAGCCGTATTGCGATGCCAGATTTTTAAATGCTGCATCGGACTGGTGCGGGGCACTGAATGCTTGCATGAGTGCTTCACGTTTATGCTTGAGCGTTCGAACGGCATTATATTGTTTGACCGTTAAGGGACGCGCCATCTGGGAAAGTGGGGTCTCAACGATGTGATATCCGAGGCGAACCAGAATAGAACCATCAAGGAGTTTGAGTTTAGCCATCTGTGATGTCCGTTCACCGGACGATGGAGAAATTTGGTCGAAGGGAAAAATATCGATAAAAAGGCCTTTTTTGGCATGGTTCATATTATTGTATTCTTCAATCTGGGTTTCAGTGTCAATCAGTTTGGCGTAGCTAAGGCCGTAATTACGATCCGTAAATGGTGTTTGAAGGAAATATGCACTATGAGATAACACAACTGGTGCAACTTTTAAAAAGCGATTGTAATCTTCACGTGGCATGCCAACATCTAAGTCATCGTCCCAGGGAATAAATCCTTGATGACGCACGGCCCCGAGTAATGAGCCACCGATTAGAAAATAGTTAAGCGAATACTGATGGCAAAGCATAATAAAAGTTTCCAATAGGTTAAGTTCAATTTGATGGATTGGTTTTAGATTCAAAAGTTAACGCCCCTAAATATTAATGAGTTGACAGATTGGTTAAAGTGTAGCATATTCTATAGTGAATGAGTTCAATTCTAAATTTTGATGATCGGAAAAAAGGTGATTACAATGGCTTCTGATGATTTATTGAACAGAGCAATCAGTTTGTACATGTCGACGCTAAAGTCTCTTGACAGTTTCATTTCTGAACCAGCAGCGAAGTACTATTTATCTTTCGAACAGTACTTAATTTTACATGATATCGCGACACAAAAAAAGATTATGTTGATGGATATTGCCGAACAAAGACAGGTAACGAGAAGTGCCATTTCGCGACAAATAAAAGTGTTACTCAATCACAAATACGTGTACCAGCGGGCCGACCCCAATGATCGGCGCCGACTCTTCCTTCATTTGACGAAGGAAGGCAAGCGCGTAGAAGCGGAAATTAGTCAGGATGTGACTGATCGTTTTACGGGATGGGTTCAAATTTTCGGTGAAGAAAAAGCACAGGAATTTTTAGACTTTCTGGAAGATTTTGATCGGCGCATTGTAAATCAAGATAAGATTGAACAACAGGCATCGTCTGAATTAAAGTAGTGGAAGATAGGAAGAGTTGCGGACCAACTAAAGTTGGTGACAGCTCTTTTTTTATTCTAAAAATGATGTTAAATTTAGGTACATGGAGGATGACAGACAATGATAAAAATGGTTGCACTTGACTTAGATGGTACGTTACTGACCACAGATAAGAAAATTAGCGCTCGAAATGAACGGGTACTTAAACAACTTTCAGCGCAGGGAATTAAAGTTGTGCTATGCACGGGACGTCCAATTAATGCAATTTGGAAGTATATTGAACAGCTTGGCTTGACCGGTGCCGACGACTACACCATTACGTTTAATGGTGCGTTGGTAATTCAGAACCCAGATCGGCAAGTATTGGCTAAGCAGGGAATGAATAAGGACAATTTGGCGTTACTGCATGATTTTTGCGTTCAAGGAGGATATCCGCTTGATGTTCTTGATTTCGAACAAGTTTATCCCTTAACTGACTTGACGCCGTCGGTCTATCAGAAAATGCTGAACGCTAACATTGCCTTTGTTCCAAAATCGTATGCAGATTTGAAGGAACAACCATACAGTAAAGTGGTCATGGCAACTGATTCCGAGATTTTAGATCATGTTACTCAGGAAATTACACCGGCAATGGCAGCTCAATATCATATTGTTCGTTCGCAACCTAAAATTCTTGAATTTTTAGATCATGATATGGATAAAGCGGTAGGGTTAAAAGCATTATTAGCACATTATGGTTGGACATTCGAAAATTTGATGGCGTTTGGCGACGCTGAAAATGATAGTGGTATGTTACAAGCGGCGCAGGTCGGTGTGGTCATGGCCAATGGTAAACCAGACATTAAGGCGCTTGGAACCGATGTAACCCTTTCTAATGATGACGATGGGGTGGCAGATTTTATCGAAAAGTATTTCTAATTGTTACCAACATGACAAAATTAATGTAAAAAGAAATCTCTATGTTACAGATTAGTAATATCTATGCGTTATTATATGCACCGTTGATAAGAAAAGAAGTATTAAAAATTAGGGGCGGATATATAAATTATGGATATTAAAAAGAACATCCTGAAGATTTCAGCAACAGCATTGGGAGCCGCAGCATTGGGCGTTGTTGCCACTACAGTTCAAGCAAACGCTGATGAAATTTATACTGTTAAAGCGGGCGACACTTTATCAGAAATTGCCACGACTTACGCACATGATGTGAACAAGGTGAATGACCTTGCGCAACAAAACAAAATTAATGATGTTAATGTGATTTATGTTGGTCAAAAATTATTGATCAAGAGTAATGGTGAGATCAAGCAAGCAACACAGTCCGAAGTTGCTTCAACACCTACCACTACCACAACTAACACGCAAACAACCACCACTCAAAGCACGACAACGCAGAGTACGACAGCTGCTGCTAGTGGTTCGGATGCTTCTGCCAAGGCGTGGATTGCCGGACGCGAATCAGGTGGAAACTACGGTGCTCGTAACGGACAGTACGTTGGTAAGTACCAATTGAGCGCCAGCTACTTGCATGGTGATTATTCTGCTGCTAACCAAGAGCGGGTTGCTAACCAGTACGTAACGAGCCGTTATGGTTCATGGTCATCTGCCAAAGCACACTGGGTAGCTAATGGCTGGTACTAAAATTTAAATTAAAGATTAACTAGGCTTCTCACGATTAGTGGGGAGCCTTTTTTGAGCGAAAATGGGGTATTTTAGGTGTGGTTATGTTACAATGTCAGCTGTAGACATGGGGATGTTTATGGATTCGACAGGTATAGGTCGAGTTTCAACTGCGCTTCGAAGGTTGCGTCTTCGTAAAAACGCTCAGTTTAAATTATAACTGCAAAAAATAATAACAACTCTTACGCTTTAGCTGCCTAAATAGTAGCGGGTGTAGATCCAGCCGGGCTTGTTCACGGCTCGTTACTGGGTCCTAAATTTAGTGAACTTACGCTGTGAGCTTCAGTCAGGAGCAATCAGAAGAGACTAATCGGACTAGCGAATCTTGAAAGCCCTGATCAGCGGCGTTTTGATTGGCGAAACTTAAATAGTTGAGATATGAGCGTAGAGGTTGGAATGGCGATATGCTTGGACGCGGGTTCAAATCCCGCCATCTCCATTTATAATGGGTCACGTAGGTGACACAGTTAAGAATATCAGCGATGGTATCCTTTTTTTTTGCGTGCAAATATTATGTTTTAGTAATACTGAAGACGATTGAATGACGGTAATCAACTTTTTATAGTAGAATGATTAGTTATAAATGATGATGTTGGCAACATTATAGGAGAGACGAAAATGAAAAAGAAAACTGCAATGGGCCTGATGGCGCCACTTTTTGTTGCTGCGGGAACGATGGGAGCAGCAGAGAAACTATATAAATTTGCATTTCATCGGGTTGATGAGGTTCCTGAAACTTCGGCTGAGAAGCAAAAATATGCGGATCAATACTACCATTATGTGAACTGGCTCAAGACACAACCAACGCGTAATTGGAAAATTGAGGCGTTTGATCGGCCATTAAAACTAAGTGCCACCTATATTCCGGCGGCAGAGGAAACTACGGATACGGTGATTGTGGCTCATGGGTATAAGGGCAATGGTGAAACTATGGCTAACTATGCCAACATGTTTCATGAGCTAGGCTTTAACGTATTGCTACCGGATGATCGGGCCCACGGGCATTCAAGCGGTGAGTACATTTCATTCGGTTGGTTAGACCGACTTGATTATCAAAACTGGATTCAGCGGGTGATTCAAGAAACTGGCGTAGACGCTCGAATTGTCTTGTTTGGTGTTTCAATGGGTGGGGCGACGATGGAAATGTTGAGTGGTGAACCATTACCAGAACAAGTGCGGTGTATCATTGCAGATTGTGGTTACTCAAATATTGATGATGAGATGAGTTACTTACTCAAGAAAACTTTTCATTTACCCAAATATCCTTTTTTACCAGCAGTCAGTGCGATCAACATTTATCGGCAAGGATTCAATCTAAAAAAGGTGTCATCAGTTAACCAGCTTCGCCATAATTATCGACCGATTTTATTTATTCACGGTGAAAAGGATGCATATGTGCCGCTTAACATGGTGGAAGCTAACTTTGACGCGACGCGCGGGCCAAAAGAGAAGTGGATTGTCAAAAACGCGACCCATGCTGAGAGTTTTTGGATCGATCCAGCAGATTATCGGGACCATGTTGCACGGTTTATTCAACGTAATTTGACCTATCGATTACAATAGAGCGGGCGAAGTAAAGATCGTTTTTTCTTCACATTCTTATCAATAAATCATTATAAGTGTTTAGTAAAATGATGATTGTTAAAGTAATGATCTATTAAAAGAGGCGTAAAAGCCGTATACTAAAACTTAGATAATCCGCTTTCGGGAGGAGCATAATTTATGAAAATACTAATGGTTGAAGATAATAAGTCAGTTTCAGAAATGATGGCCATGTTTTTTAAGAAGGAAAAGTGGGACGCCCACTTTGCGTATGACGGTGAAGAAGCCGTGCAACAATTTCAAGACGATGTGAAAGGGTGGGATATTGTCACCCTTGACTTAAACTTGCCTAAAATGGACGGAATGCAGGTGGCTGCAGAACTACGGCGCCTGTCTCCAACGGTTCCCATTATTATGCTCACTGCACGTGATTCGGAAAGTGACCAAGTGTTGGGGCTGGAAATGGGCGCTGACGACTACGTTACCAAACCATTTAGTCCAATTACTCTGATTGCACGAATCAAAGCTCTGTACCGCCGGAGTGAACTGAATACGATCGGTAACGTCACTGATGAAAATAACGACGAGCAGTTTGACGTGATTACTGACCACTTTAAACTAAATACTAAGACGCGCGAGGTTTACCTGAATGACCAACAGGTACAAGATCTGACGCCGAAGGAATTTGATTTACTGAAGACCTTAGCGCAAAAGCCCCGCCAAGTCTTTTCACGTGAACAACTATTGCAACTCGTATGGGATTACGAATACTATGGTGATGAACGGACGGTTGACGCGCACATTAAAAAGCTCCGTCAAAAGATCGAAAAAGTGGGTCCTCAGGTGATTCAGACTGTGTGGGGTGTTGGCTACAAGTTTGATGACAATGGAGTGACACAATGAAACTAATTTATCGGCAAATGTTAGGTTTCTTTGCCGTTATTTTAACCTTAATTGTGATTGTTGGTGTGCTGTTCATCAACGTAACGAGTCGAATGCTTTACACCAACACCTGGAAGCAACTGCAGAGTTATTCTGATAGCTTGATTGAAGATTCGATGCGTTATGATACCGCAACGCAACAGTTTGAAGGATTCACAACCGTGCCACTTGAAAATAATGCCCAGCTGTTACAGCGTCAAAACGTGCATTTTACGATTTATAGTGCCAAGGACAAGGTCATTTATTCCAGCTCAAACTATTCTGCGGTGTTGACCAGTGCCGATTGGAAAAAGCTAAAGGCTGGTAAGACGATTCATAAGATGGAGGATCGCTTGTCACGACCGACCAATCAGCAGCAATCGAGTCAAAAACCGAAAAAATCAAGCTCGACTAAGAGTAGTAGTCGACCATTAATGACGGATGTCTTGCGACCGTACTTCTACAAGGGTAAATTAGTTGCAGTTGTGTCGATTGGATCGTTTGTGTCCGATATTCAAGGAAATATGCAGCAAATTCGCAGTAATCTATGGATTGCGTTTGTGATTTCATCGTTGATCGCGTTGGTTTTGAGTTACCTTTTGGCCCGCTCGACGACTCGGCGAATTGATAAGATGCGCTCAGCAACGCATCAGATTGCTCAGGGAAACTATAATGTGCATTTGGCTGTCCAAGGTAGCGATGAGCTGAGTGATTTGTCTACTGATTTCAATAAAATGGCGGATTCGTTGCAGGAATCTCAAGAAGAAATTAAGCGGCAAGAAGAGCGTCGACGCCAGTTTATGGCGGACGCTGCCCATGAGATGAGAACGCCGTTGACGACCATCAACGGACTGCTAGAGGGCTTAGCCTATGATGCAATTCCAGAAGAGGATAAGGCGAATAGTATCAAGCTAATGCAAAATGATACGAAACGGTTGATCCGGCTGGTCAATGATAATTTAGATTATGAAAAAATTCGCACGAACCAAATTTCTATGTCCCGGAAGGTCTTTAATGCTGCTGATGTGTTGAACAATTTGAGTGCTCAACTAGGAAAGAAGGCTGCAACCCAGGGAGACGTAATTGAAATTGAAACGCCGTCGACGGTGATGACCTATGCCGATTACGATCGCTTTGTTCAAATTTTGTTTAATATTATTCAAAATGCCATCCAGTTTACGGAAAATGGTACGATTACGGTTACCGGTCGTCAAACCGATACGGGAAGTGAATTTAGTATTCAAGATACCGGAATTGGCATGACAGAAGATCAGGTTAAAAATATTTGGGAACGGTTCTATAAAGCAGATCGTTCACGGATGAACACCAAATATGGCGAATCGGGGCTTGGTCTGGCAATCGTGCATCAATTAGTTGATTTGCACGGTGGGACGATTAAGGTCGATAGCGAATCTGGTAAGGGGACGAAGTTTACTGTATTCTTCCCTGATCGGGACCATGCAAAACATCAAAGTGTTGAATAATTCTAAAGGATAGTTGGTATTTAAGTATACCAATTATCTTTTTTTGTTCCGTTTTCGGTTGTGAAAATTGAATAACCGCGGTAGAATATTACTTTGTAAGGCGAATCTTGTAAATTTGATAATATCTATACCAATTATTCGAAAAGAAAGAGGTTTTATAGATGACACATATTTCATTTGATAGTAGCAGTTTAAAAACGTTCGTTCATGACAATGAACTTGGCGAACTTCAAGCAATGGTGAACGCCGCTGACGATCAATTACGTCAGGGAACGGGTGCCGGTGCCGATTATATCGACTGGCTTCATCTCCCAACCGACTATGATAAGGACGAATTTGCGCGGATCAAGAAGGCTGCTACGAAAATTCAGTCGGATTCAAAGGTTTTGGTTGTCATCGGAATTGGGGGGTCATATCTAGGAGCTCGTGCAGCCATTGACTTTTTAAACACGGCCTTCTTCCAAGCTCAAAAGGATGAGGATCGTCCAGCGCCACAAATTTTGTTTGCAGGTAATTCACTGAGCTCATCATATGTTTATGACATGATCAACTTGATTGGCGATCGTGATTTTTCTGTGAATGTTATCTCGAAGTCTGGTACCACGACTGAACCATCAATTGCTTTCCGGATTTTCAAGCAATTGTTAATTAAAAAATATGGGGAAGCTGGCGCGAAGACACGAATTTACGCCACAACCGATCGTCAAAAAGGTGCGTTAAAGACGGAAGCAGACGCTGAAGGATACGAATCCTTTGTAATTCCTGACGGTGTTGGGGGGCGCTACTCAGTATTGACTGCGGTTGGATTACTACCAATTGCAGCGGCTGGTGCCGATATCGATCAATTAATGGCTGGTGCTCGTGCGGCTGAAAATGACTACAGTAATCCTGATTTGAGTCAAAATGAAGCATACCAGTATGCGGCCTATCGTAATATTTTATATCGGAAGGGCTACACAACTGAATTGTTAGAGAATTACGAGCCAACGATGACAATGTTTGCCGAATGGTGGAAGCAACTGGCCGGTGAATCAGAAGGCAAGGATCAAAAGGGCATTTACCCATCATCTGCGAACTTCTCAACCGATTTACATTCGCTAGGGCAATATATTCAAGAAGGTCAGCGGAATTTGATGGAGACCGTGGTAAAAGTGGGCCAACCAGTACACGATGTTGAAATTCCAAGTGAAGACACAGATCTCGATGGTTTGGGATATCTAGAAGGAAAAACAATGGACTTTGTTAATGCCAAGGCGTACCAAGCCGTTGTTTTGGCCCATGTTGACGGTGGTGTACCAGTGATGACTGTTAATATTCCACAACAAGATGAATTCACACTAGGATACCTGATTTACTTCTTTGAAGTGGCGATTGGTATTTCTGGCTACTTAAATGGTATTAATCCATTCAACCAACCAGGGGTAGAAGCCTACAAGACCAATATGTTTGGCCTATTGGGCAAACCAGGATTCGAAGAAATTGGTGATAAATTACGGGCACGATTGAACTAGTCAAATCAGACTTGGCAAAAGAGGAAGCACTGGCTTCCTCTTTTTTTGCGTTAAAGTATAAAAAAATTTATAACGATGACATGAAAATGTGAGATATTGTTGATTCATAAACTTGGAGGGGATTTTCACTTAAGAAAAGTTTGTAAAACTAATCTATAATTAAATTTTAATTAGAAAAGATGCAACTGGTTTACATCGTCTAACTTGACGAAACCCTTTACTTGCTTTAGATTGAGACTATTCCGATTTAAATGAGAGAAAAATTAGAAGATGTAAATCGGGTTTCAATTAAGGCGAAAGATGGTGATAAATTTGACGAATACCACGTATGAAAATAGTTTTCAACTGAATCATCAGACTTATCGATTTGCCGATATTGCCGAGTTTTTAGCTCAGCATCAGGTGGATGTCGATAAGTTTCCGTATACAATTCGCATCCTACTAGAAGCAGCCGTTCGACGGCATAATCACAATCAGTCCCAAGGTGATGAACTTACTGCGCTAGTCCACTGGGATGACCAACACGATGCTGACGTGGCTTACAAACCCGAACGGGTAATTTTACAAGATTTTACCGGGGTCCCCGCGTTAGTCGACTTGGCGGCGATGCGCGATGCGATTGCTAAAAAGGGTGGCGATGTGCAGGCGATCAATCCCGAAGTGCCAGTAGATTTGGTGATTGATCATTCTGTTCAAGTTGATCGATCAGGGGATGATACGGCGTTTGCGTTTAACGTTCAAAAAGAGTTTGAACGTAATCATGAACGTTACACATTTTTGAAGTGGGCGCAGAATAGTTTTGATAATTTAACAGTTATTCCGCCCGATACCGGAATTATTCATCAGGTGAATCTGGAACGCTTGGCAACGGTCGTAATGACCAAGCAACAAAGTGATGGGAGCTTCGAAGCCTTTCCGGATACCTTAGTCGGAACCGATTCGCACACCACCATGATTAACGGCCTCGGTGTGCTTGGCTGGGGTGTCGGCGGAATTGAAGCGGAAGCAAGTATGCTTGGGGAAAATTCGTTTATGCCAATTCCTAAGGTTGTTGGCGTCAAATTAACCGGCCGTCTCGCAGCAGGTGTGACCGCCACTGACTTAGCGTTGACGCTGACGAATTTACTGCGACAACATCAAGTAGTTGGAAAGTTCGTTGAATTCTACGGTGAGGGATTGGATCATTTACCGTTGGCTTATCGGGCAACGGTGGCTAATATGGCACCAGAATATGGTGCGACCTGTGGGTTCTTTCCAATCGATCGGCAGACACTCGACTACTTAAAATTGACTGATCGGCCAGCGGCACTGATTGAGTTGGTTGAACAATATGCGCATCAAAACCACTTATTTTACGAGTCTGGTCAAGATGATCAACGGCAGTATAGTGAGTATGAAACCCTAGATTTAGGCACCGTAGAAAGTAGTGTGGCTGGACCTAATCGACCACAGGATTTAGTGAAATTAGCGCAAATGCCACAGCAGTTTGATGATCGTCGCGACATGCCGGCCTACCCGGTGATGGTTAATGAGCAGTCGTTTGAGTTACGGCCGGGGTCGCTTGGAATTGCCGCTATCACGAGTTGTACAAATACTTCTAATCCTCAGGTACTTTTAGCAGCGGCTTTAGTGGCCAAAAGAGCGGTTGAATTGGGATTGAAGGTACCGGCCTATGTTAAAACCTCATTTGCACCAGGCTCACGAGTCGTCATGGAATATTTAAAGGCGGCTGGATTACAGCAGTATTTGGATGAAATTGGATTTAACTTAGTGGGCTATGGCTGTACGACGTGTATTGGGAACTCTGGGCAGCTTCTCGAAGAGCTTCAATCGCGACTCAGTGCAGATGCGTATCCAATTGCGGCGGTAGAAAGTGGTAATCGAAACTTCGAAGGACGGGTTAATCCACTCGTGAAGGATACGTACTTGGCTTCGCCACCATTGGTCGTGGTTTATGCGCTGGCGGGAACCTGTGACATCGACTTGACGACCGAACCCGTTGGAACGGGGCGTGACGGACAACCGGTATACATGAAGGATTTGTGGCCCTCAGACGATTTGATTGCTGATTTAACGCGTCAGTACCTGTCACCCAAACAATTCTCTGAAAATTACCAACAGATTTTCCAACAAAATGAAACTTGGAATCAATTGGAAGCACCAACGTCTGCCACGTACGATTGGGATACTGCATCTACGTACATTGCGTCACCGCCGTTCTTTGAAACGGCAGATCAACAACCAGAGGAGATTCAAGGGATTCGAGTATTGGCGAAAGTGGGAGATTCAATTACTACTGATCATATTTCGCCGGCTGGGTTCATTGGGTCTAAGACCCCTGCTGGAAAATATCTACAAGATCATGGAATTGCAGTGCGGGACTTTAATTCCTACGGATCGCGACGGGGAAATCATGAGGTTATGATGCGTGGTACCCTGGCCAATATCCGTCTCAAAAACGAATTAGCACCTGGAACCACGGGTGGATTCACGACTTACTTACCAACAAACGAGCCCACGACAATTTTTGAAGCCTCACGTGAATATCTGCATGACCAGACACCCTTGCTTATTTTAGCCGGCAAAGATTACGGGATGGGATCGTCTCGTGATTGGGCCGCCAAGGGGGTTAAGTTGCTCGGGGTGAAGGTTATTATTGCCGAGAGCTTTGAGCGAATCCACCGGTCTAATTTGGCCATGATGGGCATTATTCCCCTAGAATATTTGCCAGGAGAAACGGCAGCCACAATCGGGCTAGATGGAACCGAAACGTATACGATTCAGTTGGATAAGCAGATCGCGCACGTGACTGCAACGACTGCTACGCGACAGGTTAAGTTTGATACGCGGGTGCGTTTCGATACCCCGATTGACTGGACCTATTACGAGCATGGTGGAATCCTACCGTTAATTGTGGATGATAAGTTGAATGCTTAGGTGAACAGTACGAGGAGGTGTATGAATGAAATTACCAGAAGGACTGGCAGGGGTCGTCATTTCTGAGACTAAAATTAGCTCAACCAAGGACGCAATTCTCACCTATGCCGGCTACCCAATTAATGAACTCAAGGATGCGCCGTTTGAAGAAGTCGTATACTTGCTGTGGCATAAGAAATTGCCAACTGAATCACAGCTCAAAGAGGTGCGCCACCAGTTGGTTGATGAAATGAAATTACCGGATGAAACAATTCGGTTAATGAAGTATGTGGCGCTGGAGCCCCAACACCCAATGAGTATTTTACGAACGACGGTATCGTTGCTCGGGACCACCCATAATGATGTTAGACGAGATCAGCCACTCAAAATTTTATCGAAGATGTTAACTGCGATTGCCGCAATCATCCGCTTGCGGGACAATCAGGAGCTGATGAAGGTTAATCCACAATGGGGCGTTGTGGAAAACTTCATGTATTTATTTACGGGCAAACGCCCAACACCGAGTCAGGTCAGCATGTTCAATACGGTGATGGTGTTGCATGCGGATCATGAATTTAACGCATCCACCTTCACCGGACGTGTCGTGGCATCCACGCAAGCGGATTATTATTCTTGTTTAACTGCGGCCGTTTGTGCACTCAAGGGCCCCTTGCATGGTGGTGCTAACGAGCAAGTTTTCAAGATGTTAGAAGAGATTCGTCATACCGGACAAAAGCCCATTGACTATGTCAACAAGCGAATTGCGGCCGGTAAAAAAATCATGGGATTTGGTCATCGAATTTATAAGGATGGTGATCCCCGCGCCAAAATTTTACGCGGAATTGCAGAACAGATTGCAGACGAGACCAATAATTCGGTGTATTTCAACCTCCAAGAGCAAATTCGGGATTACATGTTTGAAAAAACACATCTGCATCCCAATGTAGATTACTATACGGCATTAATTTACCATTGTTTGGGGTTGGATAAGTCAACATTTACGACAATGTTTGCGGCTTGTCGAACGGCGGGATGGTTGGCACACATTATGGAACAACAAAGTGATGGATGCCTCATTCGGCCATCGTCAGAGTATGTGGGACCGACTGGTCGGCACTATCCAGGACATGAGAAGGAGAATCAAAAAAAATGACAGCGGAGAAGATTACGAAGGTCAACGGGAAGATGATGGTACCAGACAATCCCATGATTCCCTACATTCAGGGGGATGGTATTGGACCGGAAATTTGGCAAGCAGCCCAGAAAGTATTTGATGCGGCAGTTCAAAAGGCGTATCAGGGGGCGCGACGTGTTAGCTGGCAGTCGCTGTTGGCAGGAGAGGTTGCATTTAAGGAAACGGGCCAGTGGCTTCCGGATGATACACTACGGGTATTAAAAGAGGATCTGGTTGCCATTAAGGGACCACTGACAACGCCCATCGGTGAGGGACATCGCTCAATTAACGTGACGCTGCGGCAGAAATTGGACCTATACGCATGTTTCCGGCCAGTCAATTATTACGAAGGCACGCCATCACCGGTGATTCATCCTGAACGGGTCAATATCGACGTGTTTCGTGAAAATACTGAGGATATCTATGCGGGAATTGAAGCGGATGTGGGAACGCCAGCAGCTCAGGCAATTAAGCAGTTACTTGCATCTCAGGGACAACTCGAGAAGGTGCGCTTCCCCGAGACCGCGGCATTTGCGATCAAGCCAATTTCGAGTGAGGGGACGAAGCGGTTGGTGAAGGCGGCCATTGAACATACCCTGAACCATCAGCGCCATACCCTGACGCTAGTTCATAAAGGCAACATCATGAAAAAGACCGAGGGTAGTTTCAAAAAATGGGGGTATGACTTTCTCGAGAATCAGTATGCAGAACAAGTATTTACAACACCACAGTATGAGCAGATCGCACAAAATTCCGGTGCTGATGCAGCAGATCAGGCCTTAGCTAACGCCAAACAAGCGGGGAAAGTAATCGTGAACGATGTGATTACCGATAATTTCTTTCAACAGGCGTTGTTGCGACCAGAAAACTTTGAGGTTGTTGCAACAATGAACTTGAATGGTGACTATATTTCAGATGCATTGGCAGCTCAAGTTGGCGGAATTGGGATTGCACCTGGTGGTAACATCAATTATGAAACCGGCCATGCAATCTTTGAGGCCACTCATGGTACGGCACCGCAGTTTGCGGGGCAGAATCGATTAAACCCAACTTCGATTATTTTATCTGGTGCGATGATGTTCGACTACATCGGCTGGTCAGAGGTCGCGACACTGATTCGACAGGGAATCCAATCCGCAATTAAGCGTCATCACGTGACAGAAGATTTCGCAACCGACGACACAGCGACCATCCTGTCAACCAGCGGGTTTGGTGACTACGTTGCTAATCATCTATAATGAACAATCTAAAAAGCGCGTCACCGATAGTTGGTGGCGCGCTTTCTGGGTGTGTTTTCTGAGAGGAGTTGTGATAGACTGATGGGATTAGGAAAGAAGGGAAAAGATGGACGAATTATTAATTGGCCTGTTTGCAATTGTGGGTGGCGTTTTGAGATGGCTGGTGGGTCAGTTACTACCAACTGGTCAGTGGCCGCTGACAACACTCTTGATCAACTTAGTGGGAAGCTTTTTGTTGGCCTGGATGTCTGGCAATATCGTGCGGCGGTTGAAAATTCCGGCGGCTCTGAGCCTAGCACTTGGAACGGGGATGATTGGCGCGTTCACAACATTCTCAACGTTGACACTGGATGTTTACCATCTTATTTTGAGTCAGCATTGGTGGTTGGCATTAACATACATAGTAAGTAGTATTATCGGTGGAACCTTGATGGCGGCCGCAGGAATGTGGTTAGGCTCGAATCAAAGACGGGAGGCTTCAATCGATGATTAGTGGCGTGTTAGTTGGCGGTGGCGCTGCTCTTGGTGCCATTGCCCGTTATGATACGACTAAGTGGATCAAGCAGCAGCGTGCCAGTACGTTTCCAGTGGCCACCCTGCTGATTAACTGGCTGGGAGCCCTGATTTTGGGGGTAGTGGCAAGTCATTTTAATGCAACCACTGGCTGGTATGCGCTTCTGGGAATTGGATTTTGTGGTGGCTTTACAACGTTTTCAACATTGAGTCTGGAAACGGTGGTGTTAATTAAGCAACACTACTATCGTTTGGCGTTTTACTACGTTTTTGCGACGTATGTTGGTGGGTGCATTCTACTGGCGGGCGGATACTGGTTATAAAAAAACGGATGTTGCATGAAGAAGATGCAACATCCGTTTTAAATTTACTTAGTATAGTCAATATTTTTCGTTTCTTTGGTCAGTGCTAAGGCAACGAAGGAAAAGACGGCCATTACACCAAGGTAGAGACCAACATACTTGACACCCCAAGTATCGGCGAGCCAAGTAGCGATTGTTGGCGCAAAGGCTGCACCGATAATTGCTGCGAGGTTGTATGCGAGTGCCGACCCCGAGTAGCGAACCTTGGTGGAAAAGAGTTCGGGAAGTAAGGCCCCGACAGGTCCGTAAATGAAGCCCATTAGGAAAAAGCCAATCACGAGAAATGTGAGTGCCCCACCAGTGTTATGCTGACCACTGAGGAGGTAAGGGAAGGCAAACGAAAAGACGACGAGCGCAGCGGAAATGGTCATGAGCATCTTTTTGCGACCCCAGAAATCAGCCAAGTATGATGATGCTAAGATCATGGCGGCAAAAACAACGATTGCGGTCATGAGTAGTAAGAGATAAGCACGATTAGAGAAGCCTAAGGTGGTTGTTGCATAGGTCAATGACCAAGTCGAGAGGGTATAGAAAAGGGTATAGGTTACCGAAACGATAAAGGTTCCTTTGAGAATTTGACGCCAGCTAGTTCTAAAGACATCTTTCAATGGTGATTTTGTAACTTGCTGTTTTTCTTGTGCTAGTCGGAAAAGCGGTGTTTCCTGCATTTTTTCACGAACCCATAGGCCGATGGCAACCATCACGAACGAGGCTAGAAAAGGAATTCGCCAACCAAAGCTTAGCATTTGTGCGGGGGTTAAGAATGATTCCAAGACGAAGAACAGGCCATTGCAGAGGAAAAAGCCCAATGGTGCACCGAGTTCTGGAAATGATCCATAGGGCGCGCGTTTTCTTTTGGGCGCGTTTTCTGTGGCGACTAGTACGGCGCCGGACCATTCACCGCCAAGACCGATTCCTTGTACGAAGCGACAAAGGCAAAGGAGTAGGACGGCTGAAAAGCCGAGAGTCGCGTAACCGGGAAGAAAGCCAATGAGGACAGTTGAAAATCCCATGAGAACTAGTGAAACTAGTAACGTTTTTTTTCGACCGATTTTGTCACCAAAATGACCAAAGACAAAGGATCCTAACGGTCGGGCGACAAATGAAACACCAAAGGTCAGCAAACTAAGTAACACCGCAATTGCGGGGGTCATAGTTGGAAAAAAGACTTTGGGAAAGTAGGCAGCTGCCGCGGTCCCATAGGCGTAAAAATCGTAAAATTCAACCGCGGTCCCAATCATAGATGCTAGGATGACGGTTTTAACGGAATCTCGCTTGAGTTTGGTTGTTTGACTCGTATGTAATGTTGTAGGTGTAACTGTTTCCATATAATTCACTCCTCAATTATGTATGCCGTTGGTATTAAGTACAATAAAAAACTGATCGATGATTTGCGATCCTCGCCTCCTAGAGGGTGATGTTAGTGATTTAGACAAATAAAAAAGCCAAGAGCAACAAAACAGCTCTTGGCGAAACCAACGCTGTCCGCGGAGAAGTGCGGACAATCAAAACTATCGCCCACACTTGGTAATTGTATGGTCGATAATAATGTTAACTTGTACGCTGGTTAAATTCATTTATCAGGACTCCTAACATCAATTTGATGTCGTTAGCATACGCCTGAAAGTAAGATTTGTAAATGGCAAAATAATTAGAAAATGAAAAAAATCTAATGTTTCTGTGTCGACTAACTTGATGAAACGTGAGCAAGACTAGTTTGTGTAAAAAATATTTTTTGCTGCACTAAAGGGAATACATTTTGTGGTGGAAATAAAAATAATGACATAATTAGGTGGATGGAATTAATTGATATTATTAGTTTTAATCCGCTTCCAGACAAATGAAAGAAGCAGTGAAAACGGATACGAATAAGTTTTCACAATGTTTTCATTTATAAAAAAGTCTTATTTTTATTGTTTAATCGTCAAAATATTTATGCTATAATTTTGGACATTCTAACGGTGAGAGGGTGTCGGATAATGGAGCGGGTTGCAAAATCAACAATGACAAAGAAATGGATGTTGGCGATGATATCGCTTGGCGTATTGGTCGTTATTTTTGTGCTGTGGCTGTTACGTCCGGACCTATTAACTTCACCAACCGTCGTCGGCAATAAATGGTTTAACATCTATTTGGTTGTTGGGACTTGGGCGGTCGTTCATGCAATATTCAACGCAATTGAGCGCGGAATCGTTGCTTTACCGCAGTTGATGGCGCCGACCTTCGATAGAACGATCGGTCCGCAAGAGGCTGCCGAAAACCGACTGGGTTGGTTTTCCCTGATGACATTGATCATCATTCCCATTGTCTCGGTGCCGGTTATGCTGTCACTACACCTCGAACTCAGCAGTACTCAGTCGCTGGTCTCGTTACTACATGAGGGTGCTTTACTTACAATTGGATACTAAAAAACGATCCTCAGTTGAATGGGGATCGTTTTTTCGCTATTAGGGGTATAGGATAGTACTTCTTAAACAATATTCCAAAAATATAAAATATCATTGGCAAGATGGCTTAAGACAAACTCAATTAACATAACCAAACTGGGAGAAAGCAGTTATGATTATTGTAAGAGATGTTATACCAATAATTATAAAATTACAAGTAAAACATTCTTAAAATATATATAACGACTAAATAAAAAAAGTCGATCACTAGCCAAAAGGCTCCGAGATCAACTTACAATTGGGCATACTGGGCTCGAACCAGTAAATTACGGATTCAGAGTCCGCTGCCTTACCAATTTGGCGAATGCCCAATGATTTTCTTCGCTATCGCTAACGAACGATAATAATTATACAAAATCATTCGACCAGATTCAACCATTCTTTTTGAAAAAATAATAAATTATCCAAAATAAGTCTAATTTGGTACAATGACAGGGAGAGAATTAAGGAGGAAGTACAAAATGGCAAGTAATTCTGATTCAATTTACTATCTACTGACGCATATGCAATCCCAACCTGAGCTATTTACGGCTGAACCTCTCCGGTATGGTAATGTCATTACACTAAGTGTTCCAGATACATTTAAGGTCGCGGACGCGGATATCTATTTTCCCGATCAAAAGTTAATGGTTAACCGCTTGAGTGTTGATTTTGTCGCAAAAAATGGGGAGTTATTGGATTTCTTTTATGACATGACAAAGCAGGAGATTCCTAACTACCATGATGTGTGGGTGACAACGTCGCACTTGGTCGCTAAGGGACGTTACTTAGTTGAATTATCTTTCGAATAATTCTTGACACTGTCTCCTATTATCGATATACTATTTATTGTATTTTTGCCCGCTGGTCAAATTGGTTAAGACGTCGCCCTCTCAAGGCGGAGTTACGGGTTCGATCCCCGTGCGGGTGATATTCAAGCTACCAGATGTTTTCTGGTAGCTCTTTTTTTATCCTTTAAAGCTTGATATAGCAAGTCATTGGTCCATGTTGACAGATTATATCAATGGCGAGCTGGGCCTCAGATTACGACTAAGTCGCCCTAATTGAAAAGAAATCAAAGATGTTGACAATAGAATGCTAAACCTGATTAAAAGTAAGCTGTTGGGAAAGTTTTCAAAAAATGAGAAGATATTAAGCGAAATATGTAAAATTTAAATTATACAACGGGCTTGAAATAGCACCATTAGTATCATGTCCATTTTTTTGAAAACTTACTTGACATCTTCTCCTAATGTGACTAGACTTTTATTAAATTCTCGTTAGAATTGTGAGAGTTCAATACATATTTCTTTGGAGGCATCATTTATGACAAAAGCACCAGAACCGTCAACGATTGATTGGAAGAACTTAGGTTTTGAATACATGGACTTACCATTTCGCTACTTAGCTCATTGGAAAGACGGCCAGTGGGATGAAGGCGAGCTGACAGAAGACTCAACACTACATATTAGTGAGGGTGCGACAGCACTCCACTATGGGCAAGCAGATTTTGAAGGATTGAAGGCTTACCGGACAAAGAATAACGAAATTCAATTGTTCCGGCCCGATCAAAACGCCCAACGGATGCAAAACAGTTGTAAGCGGCTGTTAATGCCAACGATGCCGGCTGATCGTTTTATTGATGCAGCAATGCAAGTGGTTAAAGCAAATGAAGACTTTGTACCACCTTATGGTACTGGTGGCACGCTTTATCTCCGACCACTCATGATTGGTGTTGGTGGTACCATTGGGGTTCACGCTGCACCTGAATATATCTTTACGATCTTTGCAATGCCGGTTGGGGCCTACTACAAGGGTGGCGTTAAGCCGACAAACTTTACGACTTCATATTATGACCGTGCTGCGCCTCATGGTACGGGGCAAAGCAAAGTGGGTGGTAACTACGGGAGTAGCTTGCTTCCTGGTGATGAAGCACATAAAGCGGGTTACTCTGATGTGGTTTATCTCGATCCGGCAACCCATACTAAGATTGAAGAAGCCGGTTCTGCAAACTTCTTTGGTATTACTAAGGATGATAAATTTGTAACACCAAAATCAGATTCTATTTTACCAAGTGTCACAAAGCGGTCGTTACTGTTTCTTGCAAAAAATCGACTGGGTCTGGAAACAGAAGAAGGCGATGTCTTTATCGATGATCTTGATCGGTTCAAGGAAGCTGGTGCGATGGGAACCGCAGCCGTAATTGCACCAATTGGTGGCATTGAGTACAAGGATGACTTGCATGTCTTTTACAGTGAGACTGAGGTCGGTCCAATTACTCAAAAACTATACAATGAACTTACCGGGATCCAATTTGGTGATATTGAAGCTCCCGAAGGCTGGATTTATAAAGTTAAATAGCCAAGTAAATTGCACTCGGCTCAAAGCGTGTATCTTCCTCAAGATGCACGCTTTTTTATATGATTGACTTTTTGTAAGTAAAAGTGTAAGTTAAGAAACCGTTAGGTACCTAAGTGTTTATGTAAAGGAGTCAATTATGAACGATGAATATAGTGATTTATCGCAGGAGATGTTTCATCTGATGCAAACGATGAGGCGAATGAGCCTCGTTAAAATGAAGTCTCAACATGGGATTCATCATGGTCAAGGGCATGTTTTAGGCATGTTAATGAAGCATAACGATGTTGCGCAAAAAGAACTCGCCCAATGGCTCAACATCCGCCCAGCTTCGTTAACGGATCTACTTGAAAAATTGGAACGTGATCAGTTGATCGTTCGGTCCCGAGATCAAAATGATCGACGGGTGGTGCGGGTATCGATTACTGAGAAGGGGCAACAAATCGTACGGCAAAATATTCAAGTTCGCCGAGAGATTGAAGCAACGATGTTTGGGAGCTTGTCGGGAAGTGAGATCCAAACGATGACGACGATCTTGCAAAAAATGTCTCAATCGTTACAGCAACAAATTAAGAAAGCAGGCGATGGTCAATGATAAAAATTGCACGCAAAAATTTAGTCTGGTGGGCGGTGACCTTAGCCGTCGCTTTTCTGTTGGTCCAGGTGAGCTGTGATTTATATCTGCCAACAATTACGTCAGATCTAATTGATAAGGGAATTGCCAAAAATGACACCGCCTATATTTGGCAGCAAGGAATTAAGATGATGCTGGTGTCGGTCATTGGGTTAGTTGCGGCTGGCGGAAACGTCTATTTTGCATCGACTCAAGCGATGAAGGTGGGCCAAAAGCTACGTTCACAAATGTTTAGCAAGGTAGTTAACTTTGCTAGTCGTGAGTTCACTGATTTTGGCGATGCATCGCTAATTACTCGAACGACCAACGATATTGTCCAAATTCAAAATGTGATGGTTACCATTTTACGGATGATGCTCCAATCGCCGATTATGCTGATTGCGGCTGGTGTACTGGCGTTTAACCGGGAAGCACGGTTGACAAAGGTCTTCTTAATTTCACTGCCAATTCTGGCAATTTGTGTGATTGTGATTATGTATTTCGCGGTGCCACTCTTTAAAAGTATTCAGAAGAAAACCGATCGGATTAACTTGGTGTTTCGTGAAGGGTTAACGGGGGTCCGGGTAATCCGTGCCTTCAATCAGGATCAATTTGAACAGGATCGCTTCGATGGTGCTAACCAAGATTATACGAAAACGGCGATGAAGGCCTATACGCTGGTTTCATTTATGTTTCCAGTGATGACCCTGATTTTAAGTGGTACGAACATTGGCATTATTTGGCTAGGCGGGCACTTAATTGCCGATATGCAAATGCAGGTTGGTAATTTGGTTGCTTTCATGACGTATGCTACTCAAATTTTGATGAGCTTTATGATGCTTTCGATGGTCTTCGTGTTTGTCCCGCGGGCGTCTGCTTCTGCAGCACGGATTAATGAAGTTTTGACTCGCCCAAGCTCGGTGAGCGATGTTCCGGTTGAACAGCAACAGCAGTTTGACGCAACGCAGCCGGCATCACTAACTTTTAAGGATGTCGCCTTCAAGTACCGTGGCGCCGAAAAAAATGCGCTAACGGCAGTTAATTTTGCAGCACATGCTGGACAAACGGTAGCGATCATCGGCGGAACCGGATCTGGTAAATCAACATTAGTTAATTTAATTCCGCGACTGTTTAATCATGATCAAGGGGAGATTTTAGTCAATGGTCGATCGATTGACCAAGTCGCACAGCATGATTTGCACGACCTGATTTCAATTACGCAGCAAAAAGCGGTGCTGTTTAAAGGAACCATTAGATCGAATTTGCAGTACGGGTATGAACAGGCAACGGATGAGGTGATGTGGCGAGCACTTGAAATTGCACAGGCCAAAACGTTTGTCGAGGAAAGTGGTGGACTAGACGCGGTTGTTGAGCAAAATGGCGGGAACTTCTCTGGTGGTCAGCGCCAGCGTCTAGCAATCGCACGAACGATCATCAAGCCTGCTAGTATTTATGTTTTCGATGATTCATTTTCTGCACTTGATTTTAAGACGGATGCCCAATTACGGTTGGCATTGAAACAAGATCAGCAGGTTCAACAGGCTGTGACCGTGATTGTTGCACAGCGGGTTTCAACGGTCGCAGATGCTGATTTAATTTTGGTTCTGGAAGACGGTCAAGTGGTCGGCCAAGGTACCCACCAAGAGTTGAAAGCAACCAATGCCACATATCGGCAAATTATTGAATCACAAATTCAGGAAGGAGATGGCGCACATGCATAATCATGGACCAAAGGGTGTCGTTGATACGCCACATAACTTTTGGAAAACGACTGCTCGTCTCTTTCGTTATATGAATAAATGGATTCCAGGAATTGTATTGTCCGTTATCTTGGCGGGCGCTTCGGTTATTTTGTCGATCAATGCACCTAAGATTCTTGGGAAGGCAACGACTGAAATCTTTAGCGGGGTGATGAAGGGCTACCGGGAAATGAAGATGGGGCTGCATGTCTCCAAGTTACCGATTGACTTTGATAAAATCATTCATATTATGATCGTTGTGGCGTTACTGTATGGATTTTCCGCGCTGTTCAGCGTGGTGCAGCAGGTCGTGATGACTCGTATTTCACAACGAGTTGTTTATCAGTTACGGAAGGACTTTAAGGCGAAAATGCAGCGGGTTCCGGTCAGCTATTATGATACGCATTCTAACGGTGATATCATGAGTCGTGCTGTTAACGATATGGATAATATTGCGGGGACGTTGCAACAAAGTTTGATTCAAATTGTGACGAGCTTGTTAACGTTTTTCGGTGTGCTGTATATTATGCTGACGATCAGTTGGAAGTTAACATTGGTTTCATTAGTCATTATTCCACTGAGTTTGTTAGTGGTGGGGGTCATTGCACCGCATTCCCAAAAGCTCTTTGCCCGGCAACAGGCAACGTTGGGAAAAATTAATGATCAGGTTGAAGAAACCTATGCCGGCCATACCGTTGTTCGGACGTTTAACCATGAACAAGATGCGGTTGATGAATTTGAACAACAAAATGCGGTTTACTACAAAGCCTCTTGGAAGGCCCAGTTCTTTTCAACCCTGATTTTTCCCATGATGAATTTCATTAAAAATATCGGTTACTTGTTGGTGGCCGTTCTCGGAACAATTCAGGTGGCACACGGACAAATCACGCTCGGGAACGTTCAGGCTTTCTTGCAGTATACGAATCAGTTTTCTCAGCCAATCACCCAGATTGCCAACCTTACTAATACCATTCAGGCGACGATCGCATCGGCCGAACGGATTTTTAGTGTATTAGACGAACCGGAGATGATTGATGGGACGCAACAATTTGAACAGCAAGCTGTTCAGGAAAATAAGATTGTCTTTGACCAGGTGGCTTTTAGTTACGATGAAACGCCATTAATTAAAGACTTTAGTCTGAACGCCCAGCAAAATCATATGGTGGCAATTGTCGGGCCGACGGGGGCTGGTAAGACAACCATTATTAATCTGTTGGAACGATTTTATGATATTCAAGGCGGACATATCTACCTCGATGGTCAAGAAACGCGGAATATGAGTCGAGAGGCGGTTCGACAGCATTTTGCGATGGTATTGCAGGATACGTGGTTGTTTACCGGAACAATTTACGATAACATCAAGTACGGAAGAGAAACTGCGACAGAGGAAGAAGTGTGTCAGGCAGCTCGGGATGCGCATGCTGACAGCTTTATTCGACAGCTGCCAGATGGGTATCAGACTGTTCTCGATGAATCTGCGTCTAATATTTCGCAGGGACAACGGCAATTGCTGACAATTGCACGGGCATTTGTTGCGGATCCTGAGATTTTAATTTTAGATGAAGCGACAAGCTCGGTTGATACACGAACGGAGTCCCTGATTCAGTCAGCGATGAGTCATCTACAACGTAACCGAACCAGCTTTGTGGTGGCACACCGGCTCTCTACCATTCGAAATGCCGAAAAAATTATTGTAATGGATCATGGGCAGATTGTTGAAACCGGTAATCATGAAGAGCTGATGGCTCAAGATGGGTTCTATGCGGATCTTTACAATAGTCAATTTTTAGGCAATGAAATTTAGGAGGCATGGTTGTGCGTTACCAAAAAACAATTGCTCAGTTGCACGCACTGGTAGATGATCAGGTTGTTCCAGGTGTTTCATATACTATTTTTGACGGTGAAGAAAAGACTGAGGAAGTTTTTGGCGCTAGTCAACTACAGCCGACGACTCAGCCACTATGGCAGGGGGCCTTGTACGATGTTGCATCTTTGACCAAAGTTGTAGGTACGACCACGGTTATGATGCAATTGGTGCAAGACGGCAAATTGTCCGTTGACGATGAAATTTGCCGTTATTTACCAACATTTGGTGATGAACGGGTTACAATTCGTCATTTAATGACCCACACATCTGGAATTACGGGATATATTCCGAACCGGAATCAGTTACGCCCCGATCAATTAACACAGGCCCTTCTTGGGTTACATGTTGGTGAAGATTTTAACCAACGGGTGAAGTATGCCGATATCGGATTTATTTACTTGGGGTGGATTATTGAACATTTTTATCACCGTCCCGTTCAACAGGTAATTCAGGAGGCAGTATTAACGCCCTTAGGAATGGATCAGAGTACCTTTCAACCGATCGCGGCACAGTGCGTACCGACGGAGATTCAACCACAGCGGGGGTTGATTCGCGGAAGTACTCATGATCCAAAAGGTTATATTTTAGGAGAACACTGCGGGTGTGCGGGACTGTTTTCGTCATTGAGCGATCTAACCCGTTTTGGTCAGGCAATGGTCACTGATAATTTAGCCGGAATATTGACGAACGAAACGATGGATCATCTGTTTGTCGATCAAACACCGATGCCTGGTTATCACGGTCGTTCGTTTGGTTGGCGTGTATTACCGACGTGTGACAATCAGCCGCACATGGTTATTTATCACACTGGGTACACAGGAACCTGGATGATACTAGATCGACAAACTAAACAGGGCTTTATTATGCTTTCTAATCGGGTACACCCGAGCGCTAATAACCCCGAGTTTATTGAGCGTCGTCATCAATTAGTTCAAACGTATCTACAAGAAAAATAGGCAAAAAGGCTGGACAAAACGTGAGTTTTGTCCAGCCTTTTTCATGACTATAAATTGTAATGGTCAGGGCCGCGAAGCGCGGCTGTTGCCGAGTTCGTTTAAATTGCGCTAGCGTTTTCCAACTTTAAAAAGTTGGTTTAATTTCTAGTGCTTCTTGTGCGCTGAGATCAGCATCGGGATACTTGTTGTGGAGTGCTTTAAGCAGCATTCGTTTAGCGAGTTCACCGTTACGGGTCAGAATGGGGCCGTGGAAGTATGAGCAATAAGTTTGCTTATAAATGGCACCTTCTTGATGATCCTCACCGTTGTTACCATGGCCGTCAACGACAACGCCGAGGGGTTGTTCACTTTTACCAGTGTAGGTTTTGCCATTATGGTTTTCGAAGCCATGGTATGTTTCGCCAGTTTGTTCATTTTTTATGGTGATATCCCCAATAAAACGATGATGGTCCTGACTCAAGGTATAGTGATCGAGGGCACCAATTCCCTGAATCTTTTCACCATCTGCGCCAATGTAGTAGTGGCCTAAAAGTTGATATCCACCACAGATTGCAAGCATTGGTTTGTCATCATTAATAAACTTAACAATGCCATCTTTTTTTGTTTGGATATCTTTCGACACGATCATTTGCTCGTAGTCTTGACCTCCACCGAAAAAGGCAAGATCAAACTGATCAGGATCAAATGATTGTTCAATACTGATGACTTTGGTAGTTAAATCGGCGTCCATTAAATTGGCATAGTAGCGGAGTGCTAGAATGTTACCAACGTCACCATAGGTGTTGAGAAGGTCGCCATATAAATGGGCTAAGTGTAATGAATATGTTGCCATTATGCTTCCATTCCTTCCTTGATGTAGCCTTGTTCGGCTAGTTGTTTGCGCAATTGTAACACAGCTGTGTAGGTTGCCAAAATATAAACCTTTTTCGTGGGCAGTGTTTTGAGCTTATCGACCACTTTAGCCAGATCGGGTTCGGTGATTGGATCGTCAATACCGGCAACTTTGAGTCTAAAGGTGATGTCCTTATAACGTTCGCCACCCGTCATAAATGCAGGAATTGCATGCTCCTTCAGTTTTTCGAAGTTACCGTCCCAAATCCAGCTGGTATCAATTCCGTCGGCGTAGTTGGCATTGAGGAGGCCTACAAACGAAAAGGGATCATTATCCGTCAGAATCATATCTAGCACTTGGTTTAAGCCAACGGGATTTTTAACCAGGATCAAGGTGACCTGTTTACCGTCGACGTTAATCACCTCTTGCCGTCCGAAAACCTTCTTATCGGCTTCAAAGGCGGTTTGAATTTGATCTTGAGAAACGTCTAAAAATCGACCGAGGGCGTAGGCAGCGAGTGCGTTATAAATGTTGTACATACCACCAATCATGACCTTATATTCGTGATGGTCAATTTCAAACGTCGAACTAGTGGGGGTCAATTCGGTCAGTTTGTTGACTTGATAGTTAAGGGTGGGCCGTCTAAAGCCACAGTGGGGACAGAAGTAATCACCCAAGTTAGCGTAAGTGATAAACCCGAAGTGCAAGATATGGTTACACTTGGGGCAAAGCAACCCATCTGTGTTAGCCGGCGCTTTGATATCACCAGCTAGTTGATGGTTAAAGCCGTAATAGATGATTGGGTTTGGTAGTTCTCGCGAGTTGAAAATTTGTTCGTCACCATTGGCAATAATGGTAGCTTCAGGTGCGAGCTTCACACCGGCCAAGATTTTATCATAAGTCGTGTAAATTTCACCATACCGATCCATTTGATCCCGAAAGAGGTTGGTAAAGACAAAGGCGATGGGGGTGATATATTTAGTGACCTTCACAACGTTAGCTTCGTCAACTTCAAGGATGGCCAGGGTCTTACCCCGTTTTGATTTTTGAGCCGTGATGAACGTCGTTACGATGCCCTGTTCCATGTTAGAACCAGTGGGGTTGGTCAGAACGTTGTCATACTTTTGTTTCAAGACGCGAACGCTCAGAGCAGTGGTCAACGTTTTGCCATTGGTACCGGTGATGATGACCACATCATATTTTTTGCCGAACGCTTTTAAAATATTAGGATCAATGGCGGTAGTGATTTTCCCAGGTAGGGAGCTTCCACCGTGTAAAAAAGTATGCAAGAACCAGTAACTTGACTTGCCGGCGGCAGTGGCCAAAGTACTTCTAACTGACATGTGACATTTTCCTCCAATGGTTGAGTCGTATTTAATGTAAAAAAACTATTTTAACGCCTTATTTTAGCGTTAATTCACCTAAATCACAAATATTACATGACTTCGGTAGGTTACCACTACATAATCTATCATATTTTATTTTAGAAATAAGCTAAAGATTGTTTAAATTATGTGATAACCATTGTCAAAACAGATAATTATTGGGAAGTAAGCGAAATCAATTAGAAAACAATATTTGTTCGGAGAACTAAATTTGTTATACTATAAAAGAATCTGCAAAGAAAAAGGTGAACACAAGTGGCCCAGCTATTTTTTAAATACGGTGCAATGAATTCAGGAAAATCAATTGAGATCTTAAAAGTGGCTCATAATTATGAAGAGCAGGGTAAGTCGGTCATTATTTTGACTAGTGGTGTCGACGATCGTGCGGGTGTGGGCAAGATTGCCAGCCGAATTGGCATGCAACGTGCTGCAGTACCGGTGATGCAAGATACCAACGTGTACGATTACGTGAAGACAACTAACACGCAGGCTGCTTGTGTGCTGATTGATGAAGCGCAGTTTTTAACGAAGGCCCACATTATCCAATTGACCCAGATTGTCGATGACCTTAATATTCCAGTCATGACGTTTGGATTAAAGAACGATTTTCGCAATCAGTTGTTCGAGGGTTCTAAATACCTGTTGATTTACGCTGATAAAATAGAAGAGATGAAGACCATTTGTTGGTTCTGCACGAAAAAGGCGATTATGAATTTGCGTGTGTTGGATGGTAAGCCCGTCTATGAAGGACAACAGGTCATGATTGGTGGCAATGAATCCTACTACCCGGTATGCCGAAAGCACTATTTTCATCCCAAGTTAGACTAAGCAATAAAGGAGATTATGATGGACGAAATCTTTGATAAGTTACAGTCGGTTGCCGACCGTTACGACGAATTAAACGAATTAATTAGTGATCCAGATATTATTGCGGATACGCAAAAATTTATGAAGTTGTCAAAAGAAGAAGGCAGCTTACGGGAAACCGTTGAAAAGTATAACGAGTACAAAAAAATTACGCAGCAGGTGAGCGATGATGAGGAACTCCTCCGCGAAAAACTAGATCCAGAAATGGAAGAGTTGACGAAGGAAGAATTAGCAGAATCTAAAGCCCAACAGGAAGAACTTGAACAGGCGTTACGGGTGTTATTACTCCCTAAGGACCCAAATGATGATAAGAACATTATTATGGAAATTCATGGGGCCGCTGGTGGGGATGAAGCGAGCCTATTTGCTGGTGACTTATTTGAAATGTATACCCGATATGCCGAAAAGCAGGGGTGGACAACTGAGGTGGTTGATAAAAACGAAACCGAGGTTGGTGGATTCAAGGAAATTGTCCTGATGATTACTGGGAACAGTGTCTACTCGAAGCTGAAGTACGAGAACGGTGCACACCGGGTTCAACGGGTGCCAGTGACCGAATCGGCGGGACGGGTTCATACGTCAACCGCGACTGTTGGGGTTATGCCCGAGGCTGAAGATGTTGATATTGATTTGGATCCAAAGGATATTCGGACTGATGTTTATCGGTCATCTGGGGCCGGTGGTCAACATATCAACAAGACGTCATCAGCTGTACGAATGACGCATTTACCAACTGGAATTGTGGTGGCGATGCAAGATCAACGGTCACAACAACAAAACCGGGCCAAAGCAATGCAAATTCTAAAGGCGCGGGTTTATGATTACTACCAGCAAAAAGAACAAAGTGCCTACGATGAACAACGGAAATCTGCTGTTGGTACGGGGGATCGTTCGGAACGAATTCGGACCTATAATTATCCTCAAAACCGGGTAACCGATCATCGAATTGGCTTAACGCTGAATAAATTGGATCGAATTATGAATGGCGAGTTAGATGAAATTATTGATGCACTCGTCATTGCGGATCAAGCTGAAAAAATGGAGCAACTCCGTAATGAATAACACAATGACTTACCAGGAAGCCCTTAGTTGGGCTTCTTCTTGTATTGAGGGAAAAAATGTAGATCAGAATGCACCACAGTTTATCATTACGATGCTAAATGATTGGTCCACGACTGATTGGTTACTGAACCGGCGCCACCGCATTCCAGCAGAGCAATTCGCTTTTTTGCAGGAGGCGGTGCCCCGTATTTTGGCGCATGAACCAGCACAATACATCGTTGGCAAGGCCCCGTTTTATGGCCGCTCGTTTACCGTGAATGATCAAGTGCTGGTTCCTGAAAGTGAAACAGAAGAGCTTATCGAATGGGTGCTCGAAACGCTTCCCGCTCAACGGCCGGTCCGTATTTTAGATCTTGGTACGGGCAGTGGCGTGATCGGCATTACCCTGAAACTGGAACGGCCTCAATGGCAGGTTACCATGAGCGATTTGTCACCAACGGCATTAATGGTGGCTCGGCAGAATGCAGCACAATTGGGGGCTCAGGTCACGTTGTATCAAAGTGATGTTTTCGATCAGTTACCTCCTGATGCGACATTTGATGTGATTGTGACTAACCCACCATATATAGCAGATGCGGAACGTGATCTAATGGATACGGCAGTGCTCAAATACGAACCGGCAATGGCGCTATTTGCTGATCATGAAGGATTGGCAATCTATGAACAAATTGCATTGCACCTCGAGAATCGATTGGCGCATAACGGGATGCTATTTGGTGAAACCGGGTTTCAACAAGAAAAAGCGATTCAAACACTGTTTCACCAATCTCTTCCCACAGCAACAGTGGATACTAAACATGATATTAATGGCCTAATGAGAATGGTTCGGGTGCGATTAAATCAGAAAGAAATGGAGTGAGTGAATTGGATACGAAAATTTATACGGTGGCACAAATTGATGCGGCCGCCGCGCAGTTAGCTGCTGGTCAATTAGTTGCATTTCCAACGGAGACGGTTTACGGACTGGGCGCCGATGCCACTAATGAAGCGGCGGTTTCACAGGTATATGCTGCCAAGGGGCGTCCCAGTGATAATCCGCTAATTGTGCATGTTGCTGATGTGGCAACGGTAGAAAAGTATGCGGCAACCATTTCTCCGGCCGCACGTCAATTAATGGCGCATTTTTGGCCGGGATCGCTGACGATGATTTTTAAACTAAAGCCGGGGGTACTATCTAAAACGGTAACGGGCGGTTTACAAACGGCTGCTTTTCGGTTTCCTAACAATCAAGCGACATTGTCCCTTATTAAAAAGGCAGGATGTCCGATTGTGGGACCATCGGCGAATACTTCTGGTAAGCCGAGTCCGACGACAGCACAGCATGTTTATCATGATTTACAAGGAAAAATTGCTGGCATCTTAGATGATGGTCCGACCGCAGTGGGGGTTGAATCAACGGTCCTTGATATGTCAACGGACAATCCGGTGATTCTGCGACCTGGCGCGGTCACGCAAGAGCAAATTGAAGCGGTGATCGGTACGATAAATATCAACCATCACCACGTAGGCAAGGATGAGACACCCAAGGCTCCCGGAATGAAGTACAAGCACTACGCACCACGTGCCCAAGTTTACATTGTCGATCACACGTCGGATTGGCAGCAAGTGGCAAGGTGGCTGACAAATCATTCGCAACCGGCGGCGATTTTAGCAGAAGAAGCTATTTTAACAGCCATTAACTGGCCGGATAATGTGGTGCAATATTCGCTGGGCACAGGGGTTCAACAAGCAAGTGCCCATCTTTTTGCGGGATTACGTGGTGCTGATGAACACCCCGAAGTAACCGTCATCTTTGCCCAGGGATTTAGTCAACAAGGACTCGGAATAGCTTACATGAACCGGTTAGATAAGTCGGCCGGTGGGGCCCACTTTAATGACAAAATGTAGTCGAAAAGGTTTGTTAATTAACTGAATTCATTTACAATAGTTTTAAAGTAAAGGAGTGAGGCACGTGAATTATCAAGGTAAAGATCCTGTCTTATGGCAGTCGATCCAAAAAGAGGTCCAACGGCAAGAAGACACCATCGAGTTGATTGCATCTGAAAATATTGTTTCTGACGCGGTCCGTGAAGCTCAGGGAACGGTGCTCACCAACAAGTACGCGGAGGGTTATCCCCAAAAGCGTTACTATGGGGGATGCCAGTATATTGATGAAGTGGAACAATTAGCAATTGACCATGCGAAAGCATTATTTGGGGCTGAATACGTAAATGTGCAACCCCATTCAGGCTCACAAGCTAATGCTGCGGTCTACCAAGCATTACTAAAACCAGGCGATACCATTCTTGGGATGGGACTAGACTCTGGTGGTCACCTCACTCACGGTGCCGCCGTTAACTTCAGTGGTAAATTTTATCGGTCATATGGGTATGGTCTTGATCCGGAAACGGAGCGTCTAGACTACGATGCGATTTTAAAGCAGGCACAAGAAGTTCACCCACAACTAATTGTTGCCGGAGCCTCTGCTTACAGCCGGATTATTGACTGGCAAAAATTCCGTGAAATTGCGGACGCAGTGGGCGCCTACTTAATGGTGGATATGGCCCATATTGCGGGGCTAGTGGCCACTGGTGCACATCCGAGCCCAATTGGAATTGCAGATGTTGTCACAACGACGACCCACAAGACACTCCGCGGTCCACGTGGGGGGATGATTCTGAGCCAGGAAAAATTTGCCAAGAAGTTAAATTCAGCTGTCTTTCCCGGTTCACAGGGCGGCCCATTAGAGCACGTAATTGCTGGGAAGGCCCAAGCCTTTTATGAAGCGTTGCAACCTGACTTTACGACCTATATCAATCAGGTTGTAACTAACGCACAGGCAATGGCGGCGGTGTTTAACGCTGACGAACAGGTTCATGTCGTGTCTGGTGGGACGGATAATCATTTAATGACGATTGATATTTCTAAGACAGACTTAAATGGCAAGCAACTACAAAACTTGCTGGATAGCGTAATGATCACGGCTAACAAGGAATCAATTCCAAATGAACCACTTAGTCCCTTTGTAACGAGCGGATTAAGAATTGGGACGCCCGCCATTACCAGTCGGGGATTTAAGCAAGCCGAAGCAGCCGAAGTCGCACGGCTAATTTTACAGGTTATTCATCATAGTGATGATGATGCCGTTATGCAGGCTGTTGCCAACAAAGTGCATGAATTGACCAACGCTCATAAAGTTGATTAATTTTTAATTAGAAATGGGTATTAGTTCGTGATATTTGGTACAATAGTTAAGAAACTTAAAGGAGTGTTTATTTGCCATGGGCAAGTTTGAAGTACTTGATCATCCACTGATCCAACATAAGTTAACGTTAATTCGTGATAAGAACGTCGGTACTAAGTTTTTCCGGGAAACTGTTAATGAAATTTCAACTCTGATGGGATATGAAGTTTCGCGTGATATGCCGCTTGAAGATGTTGAGGTTGAAACACCAATTCAAACGACTGTCAAGAAACAGTTGGCTGGTAAAAAAGTAGCGATTATTCCCATTTTACGTGCCGGTTTGGGCATGGTAGATGGCATTCTTGAACTGATTCCTGCTGCTAAGGTGGGGCATATCGGAATGTATCGCGATGAAGAAACGCTCAAGCCCCACGAATATTTCGTGAAGTTGCCTTCAGATATTGATCAACGTCAATTATTTGTCGTTGATCCGATGCTTGCAACTGGTGGGTCAGCGATCATGGCAATCGATGCGCTTAAGAAACGTGGCGCTACTAATATCAAGTTTGTGTGCCTTGTTGCGGCACCGGAAGGGGTTAAAGCTTTGCAAGAAGCTCACCCTGATATTGATATCTACACCGCTGCTTTGGACGAAAAGCTGAATGAAGATGGCTACATTGTTCCAGGGCTCGGTGATGCTGGTGACCGGCTATTTGGTACCAAATAGAACTGAATTAATGAGGGGATCACAAAAAAGTGATCTTCTTTTTTTATTTCAAGTTATAATCTGTTAAAGAATTTAAATCATCAGCGTCGATGAGCGCTGATTGGATTAAAATGATGGATGGAAATAATTTGGAGAGGGAAACATGAGAATGAAAAAGATCATTAATTGGCGAACATTGACCATGTTTTTACTGGTAGCCGTAACGGGATTAATTGCGATGTACTTTGTGAACCACAATCAGGCGTTTTATCGTGAACCGATTGGGCAAGTCGTAGCGGTTAAGAATGGCAAACCACAGAAACAAAAAGATACGTTTGATAACGTTGACCACACGACATCTCAGGTTGTTACCGTACGTGTCGTTAACGGAAAGTACAAGGAACAACACATCAAGGTAACGAATGAATTTACCGATTCCCATGCGATGGATCAGCGGTATCGGGTTGGGGATCAGGTCTTTTTAAGTATTCAACGCGGTGGACACGGGGCTTTATCAGCAACCATTCAAGGATATAAACGAGACCGGGTACTGGTCTTTCTTGTTTGGCTCGTTGTCTGTTTGCTGCTCTTAATTATGAAGTTTAAGGGGGCTCTGGCGTTCTTAAGTGTCCTATTAAATGCAGTCATTTTCTTTATTTCGATTCAACTTGATTTAAACTTTCAGGGGAATCATGTGATGTGGATCTTTGGGAGTCTGGCCTTTGTATTTGCGGTGGTTACATTGCTAATTGTGCAAGGACCAACCAAACAGATGATGGCAACGCTGGGCGCAACAACGATTGGTACCGTATTATCAATGGTGATCAGCCTACTAGTCTTTTCGTGGACCCATGAGCGTGGAATGTACTATGAATCCATGCAGTATGTTACTCAGGTTGCAAGACCCTTATTTTTAGCTGAAACCCTACTTGGTTCTCTCGGGGCCGTGATGGACGAGTCCACGGACATCGTCTCCACACTTTTCGAACTCAAGACCCTCAATCCCGACATTAGTGCTAAAAGCTTGTTTTTATCCGGTCGACGCGTGGGACAGTCAATCATGGGACCACTAATTAACGTCTTATTTATGATTTTTATGGCAGACACGTTCACCTCAAGCCTTCTATACATTAAGAATGGTAATTCGTGGGGCTATACGTTTGCGATGAATATGGGGTTAGGAACGGTTCAAAGCTTGATCAGTGGGATTGGTATCGTGCTGGCAATCCCCGTTGCGAGTGCCTTTGCGGGACTATTATTGGGAAAGAGGCGTGCATAGATGAGTACAATTACCGGATTAGGATTAGTGTTGTTGGTTTTAATGGTATTAGTTGGTGGAAAGCAGGGGTGGAAATCGTTTTTAAGTATCATTTTAAATTTTGGGTTTCTCTTCTTTGCTGTAATTTTAATTGCGTTCCATCTGCCGCCCCTTGCCGTCACCATTTTTACCGGCGTGGTGATCCTAGCGATTACGATTTTTATGGGTGAGGATGATTTATTGACTACGCAGACGGCATTTTACGCGTCTTTAATCGTATTAGCTGTATTAATTCTCCTGATTATTCCAGTAGAACACTGGGCAATGGTCCAAGGATTTGGTGAGGAAGACACCGAGGATTTGGAAGGTATGTCGATTTTAATTGGCATTAACTTTTTAAAGGTGACGGTGACGACGACGGTTCTCAGTACGCTGGGGGCCATTGCCGAAGCAGCGATGGCCATTTCGGCTGGTCTGGCAGAGGTCTTGCAAAATCACCCGCAATCTACTGGAAAGCAGCTCTTCCATAGCGGTCTATCAATCGGTGAAAATATTATTGGTACGACGTTTAATACGCTGTTTTTTGGTTTCTTTGGTGGTTTCTTAGCCTTGTTTATCTGGTTCGTTGGGTTAGGATATTCCTTTAGTTCGATTATTAATAACAAAATTTTTGTATCAGAATTAATTATGGTGTTGGTTTCGTTTGTTGGTGTGATTATCACAGTCCCGATTACATCCTTGGTAATGGCGCGACGTAAAGATAAAGTGGTCGTTGACAGTTCATCGAAAAACGATTAAACTACTATCAATTGAATTGGAAGTCCTTTTAAGTTGGTCCAGTGAGGCCTCAAGGGAGTTAAATAGCGGATAAGCATTATCCGAACTCTTTTTATGAAGCCTTGAACTGGACCCCTAGTTTAAGGCTTCATTTTTGGAGGAATATGTAAATGGCACAAAGACATGTCGTATTGGACATTGGTGAACGACCAAAGTTTGCGCAATGGGTTGGGTTATCAATTCAACATATGTTTTCAATGTTTGGCTCAACGGTGTTGGTTCCAATCTTAGTCGGATTGAATCCTGGAATTGCATTATTTAGTTCTGGGGTGGGGACGTTACTCTATATTTTAATTACCCAGGCCAAAATTCCCGCTTATATGGGTTCGAGCTTTTCATTTATCGTACCCATGATGGCCATGATGAAGACGATTGGTTATCCGGCAATCGCACAGGGAACGATTGCTGTTGGGGTGGTTTACTTAATTGTGGCCCTAATTGTGAGTTTGTTTGGCTCAGATTGGATCGACCGTGTTTTACCGCCTGTCATCGTTGGGCCGATTGTCATGGTGATTGGTCTTTCGCTTGCTGGAACGGCAGCAAAGGATGCCACGCTTAACGCGGCAGGAACTTACGAAATTAAATATTTTGCTGTGGCCTTGATTACATTGCTGGTTACGATCTTTTTCAACATGTATTTACGTGGCTTTTTAGGATTGATTCCAATCCTACTGGGAATTGTCGTGGGGTACTTGGTAGCCGTGGCAGTTGGGATCGTTGATTTTAAGCCGGTCGAACAGGCTGCTTGGTTTAGTTTACCGGCCTTTCAAATTCCATTTGTGAGTTATCATCCACATCTGTACTGGGGCGCGATTTTAAGTATGGCCCCCATTGCGTTTGTCACGATGACAGAGCACTTAGGCCATATTATGGTGCTCAATCAGTTAACCGGACGTAATTTCTTCAAGGATCCTGGACTACGTCATACCCTGGCGGGGGATGGTTCAGCTTCAATTATTGCTGGCTTTGTCGGTGGCCCGCCAGTGACTAGCTACGGCGAAAACATTGGGGTTCTTGCGATCACCCGGGTTCATAGTGTCTATGTCCTGGGCGGGGCAGCCTTCTTTGCGATTTTATTCAGTTTTGTTGGAAAGTTGAGCGCCTTGATCGAATCAATTCCTAGTCCAGTTATTGGGGGGATTTCGTTTCTTCTGTTTGGGGTGATTGCTTCCAGTGGGCTGAGAGTGATGATTGAAAAGAAAGTTGATTTTGATCAAAAACGGAATTTAATGATTGCATCTACAATTTTAGTGATCGGAATTGGGAATGCATATTTACAAATTGGTCAGTATCAATTTTCAGGACTCGCTGTTGCCGCGGTATTAGGCATCCTTTTAAATTTAATTTTACCGAAAAATGCCCATAGTGAACAGTAAAATAATACGAGAAGTATTGCTATAACGCGGTTTGTTAGCGTTACTAACAATACTTTTATTTTTGAAATTTTTTTGATATTTGTTTGAATTGGTGGTATCATTTTGCTATGTATTTTGGAGTGTCGTGGATACTGTTACGTATTTTTAGACATTTCGGTGTACAACGCAACCAAATTAATTGTTATAAAGAAAAGAGGTGGAATATACATGGGTGGTGACGCTTATACATTTAAGTTTTTGGGCCTCATGTTTAACTGGACGAACTTGATTTCAGGATTAGTAATCTTTGTACTTGTTTTTTGTCTATTATATGGGTTGTCTCGAAAGCTTCAAATGAAGCCCAAAGGTGCCCAAAATCTAATGGAGTGGATGATTGACTTCACGAACGGAATCGTTCGTGGTCAAATGCCCGCTAACGAAGCCCCACATTACAACTTTATGGCGTTTGTGTTATTCGTATTTATTCTGATTGCCAACGAATTTGGTTTAATTTTCCAATTCGGCTGGGGCGGTCACGAATTACTCAGAAGTCCAACAGCTGACCCAATCATCACAATGACGCTTGCGTTGGTTATTATGACATTGACACATTTTGCTGGGGTTGCCCGACATGGTTTTGTCGGATATCTTAAATCATACTGCACACCATATACCGCGATGTTACCGATCAACTTATTTGAAGAGTTCAGTAACTTCCTAACGTTAGGTTTGCGGCTGTTTGGGAATATCTATGCCGGTGAATTGCTATTGAAGCTGCTTGCTCAGATGGCCTTTTCACATGGTATACCGACAATGATCGTGAGCCTGCCGCTTGAAGTTGTTTGGCAAGGGTTCTCGTTCTTCATTGGTGGGGTCCAAGCTTATGTCTTTGTAACATTAACGACGGTTTATATTTCTTCGAAGGTCTCGACGGAGGAATAACACACATTAAGGAGGATTTTATAATGGGAGCAATTGCTGCAGGAATCGCCGCTGCTGGTGCCGCTATCGGTGCTGGGATTGGTAACGGTGTTGTTATTGGAAGTACAATTGAAGGTACGGCTCGTCAACCTGAATTAGGTGGCTCACTTCGTGGGACCATGTTCTTAGGTGTTGGTCTTGTTGAAGCTATGCCTATTATTTCAATTGTTATTGCTTTCCTTGTAATGAACAAGTAATCAAAGCTTTTAATAAATTCATTTATAGGGAGGTGCCGATAGATGTTTGCACAAAGTGTTCTAGCTGAATCAAACAGTTTGTACGTAGGTGACATGGTCTTCTACATAATTTCATTCATCATCTTGATGTTATTAGTGAAGAAATTTGCCTGGAAACCTGTTGTCAAGATGATGCATGACCGTGCAGAAAAAATCGCTAATGATATTGATAGTGCTGAGCAATCACGCAACGAAGCAAGTGATTTAGCGTCAAAGCGTCAGGTCGAATTGCAAAACTCACGTCAGGAAGCTGCAACGATCATTAGCAACGCTAAGCAAAGCGGTGAGAAGCAACGTACTCAAATTATTGCATCGGCGCAAAATGATGCGCAAGCACTTAAGGAAAATGCTCAGCAAGATGCTAAGCAGGCGCGTCAAGACGCTTTGAATAGTGCTCAAAACGATGTTGCAAACTTGTCTATTGAGATTGCTTCCAAGATCATTCACAAAGAATTAAATGCCAATGATCAAAAAGCCTTGATTGATTCTTATATTGAAGGGTTGGGAAAAGATGAGTCTTGATAAAATGACAATTGCAAACCGCTATGCTAAGGCATTGTTTGAATTAGTCGTTGAACAAGATCAGCTTGACTCAACGTTTGAAGAACTGAAACAATTACGTGATGTTTTTCAAACCAACGATAATTTAGCTTACTTGTTAACAAGTGTTGAATTATCACTTCAAGAAAAGCAATCAATCCTTAAGATCTTGACTGATGGTGCAACACCAGTAGTTAAGAACTTAATTATGATGGTTTTTGATTACGGCCGGATGGATGATATGGTCGCAATTATTGATGAGTTTGAACGGCGATATGATTCAAAGAAAAAACGAGTTCATGCCGACGTTGTCACAGCGGTTAAGCTTGATGCGACACAAAAAGATCAACTGTCACAAACATTGGCTAAAAAAATTGATGCCAATGAAATTATGTTATCTGAACAAGTTGATCCCTCGATTTTAGGCGGGGTAATCATTCACGCTAATAATGAAACGTGGGATGGTAGTCTTAGCTCAAAGATTGAACAGATACGTCGTTTACTTGTTAAATAATGAATATCTTATAAAGAGGTGAGACATTTATGAGCATTAAGGCTGAGGAAATCAGTTCACTCATCAAGCAACAATTAGCAAACTACCAAGATCAACTGTCAGTTGAAGAAACTGGGACAGTTACGTATGTTGGTGATGGTGTCGCTCGTGCGCACGGTCTAGACAATGCTATGGCTGGTGAGTTGCTCGAATTTAATAATGGTGTCTACGGAATGGTCCAAAACCTCGAAAGTAACGATGTTGGTATCGTTATTCTTGGTGATTTTACTAGTATTCGTGAAGGCGATAGCGTCAAACGTACTGGTCGGATCATGGAAGTTCCCGTAGGCGATGCACTGTTAGGACGTGTTGTTGATCCACTAGGTCGTCCATTGGATGGTTTAGGTGAAATCAATACTGATAAGACACGTCCTATCGAACGGAAGGCACCGGGCGTTATGCAACGTAAAAGTGTCTTCGAACCACTTCAAACTGGTATTAAGGTGATTGATGCCTTGGTTCCAATTGGTCGTGGACAACGTGAATTAATTATTGGTGACCGTAAAACTGGTAAGACTTCAATTGCCATGGATACGATTATTAACCAAAAAGATCAGGATATGATCTGTATTTACGTTGCAATTGGACAAAAGGAATCAACTGTGAGAAATCAAGTTGAAACATTACGTCGTTATGGTGCCTTAGACTACACCATCGTCGTTGATGCGGGTCCTTCTGATCCAGCTCCATTGCTTTACATCGCGCCTTATGCCGGTGCTGCAATGGGTGAAGAATTTATGTTCAATGGCAAGCATGTTTTGATTGTTTACGATGATTTGACTAAACAAGCGGATGCTTACCGTGAACTGTCATTGATTCTTCGTCGTCCTCCTGGTCGTGAAGCTTATCCTGGTGATATCTTCTATACCCACTCACGTTTGTTGGAACGTGCGGCTAAATTGTCTGATGAATTGGGTGGTGGTTCAATGACTGCCCTACCAATTATTCAAACACAAGCTGGGGACGTTTCTGCTTATATCCCAACGAACGTTATCTCCATCACTGATGGTCAAATCTTCTTGGATTCTGACTTATTCTACGCCGGAACTCGTCCAGCCATTGATGCCGGTACTTCAGTTTCTCGTGTTGGTGGGGATGCCCAAATCAAAGCCATGAAGAAAGTTGCTGGGACCCTTCGTTTGGATCTCGCTTCATTCCGTGAATTGGAATCATTTGCTCAATTCGGTTCTGACTTGGACGAAGCAACGCAAGCTAAGTTGAACCGTGGTCGTCGAACGGTTGAAGTTTTGAAACAAGGACTTCACCAACCAGAGGCCGCAGAACAACAGGTTGCCATTCTGTTCGCTTTGACTCATGGATACCTTGATAGTATCGAAGTGGATGATATTCAACGATTCGAAAGTGAATTACTTGATTTCATCGCTGCCAACCACCAAGATGTCTTTGACGAAATTAAGAAGACAAAAAAGCTTCCTGAAGGTGATAGCTTAGATAACGCAGTGAAGGAATTTGCTGCTGGATTCCAAGGTAGTGCCGACAAGAAGGCTGCTTCTAAAGATTCAAATAAATAGTTTGACCGGTAGGAAAGGACGGTGAGATTAAGTGCCAGCATCATTAGCAGCTGTTAAACATAAGATTGCGTCTACTAAGAGTACACGTCAAATTACGAGTGCCATGCAGATGGTTTCATCTTCTAAGTTGAACCAGATTCAAAAGCACACGCAGACGTATCGTGTATATGCATCGAAGGTTGAAAGCGTTGTTGCACATCTAGCACAAGCTCACATTTTCAGTCTCGTTTCTGCTGGTGAAAATTCGTCGATTTCTCAACTTGCTGTCCAGCGACCAGTTAAAAAGACTGGGATTCTTGTGATCACTTCTGATCGTGGGTTGGTTGGTAGTTACAATAGTAACATCATTAAGCAAACGCTTGATTTCATGCGTGAGCACAACCTAAACAAGGATAACACGGTATTTTTGACGGTCGGGAACACAGGAACGGACTTCTTTACTAAACGTGGTATGAATATTGCGTACCAGTATAGTGGTGTCAGCGATGTGCCGAAGTTTGTGGAAGTTCGTGAAATCGTCAAAACGGTAACAGAGATGTATGGAAATGAGGTTTTTGATGAACTTTATCTTTCGTACAGCCATTTTCTGAACCGGATTTCATCACGCGTTCAGACTTATAAGATGTTACCTATTTCTGAAGAATCGCTTGAAGATGTTTCTGATGAGGAATCAGCAGAAGATAAGCAAGTGGGTCCAGAATATGAATTTGAACCTTCAGAAACAGATATTTTATCCGTCGTCTTGCCACAATACGCTGAAAGCTTGGTTTATGGCGCGATTCTAGATGCCAAAACATCTGAACACGCTTCAAGTACAAATGCGATGCGGTCGGCCTCAGATAATGCTGACGATTTAATTGCAGCTCTTGAGTTGCAATATAACCGTGCCCGGCAAGCTGCCATCACCACTGAGATTACTGAAATCACTGGTGGTCAAGCTGCCCTTGAATAAATCTACTAAATCTACAGGAAGAGGAGGAAACAACTAAATGAGTTCTGGTAAAGTTGTACAAGTTATCGGACCAGTCGTCGACGTTGAGTTCCCCTTAGACAGTAAATTACCTGATATCAACACTGCTTTGAAGATTAAGTTATCTGATAGCAATAGTCTGACTGTCGAAGTTGCCCTTGAATTGGGTGACGGTGTCGTTCGGACCATTGCCATGGATGGTACTGATGGTCTTCAACGTGGTATGGATGTTGAAAACACTGAATCATCAATCACGGTTCCCGTGGGTGACGATACTCTAGGTCGGGTGTTCAATGTCTTAGGTGAACCAATTGACGGTGGAGCTGAATTCGGCGCAGATGCTGAACGTAAGCCAATCCACCGTGACGCACCAGCCTATGACGAACTTAACAACAGTACGGAAGTTTTGGAAACTGGGATCAAAGTTATTGATCTACTAGCTCCATACGTTCGTGGTGGTAAAGTTGGTCTGTTCGGTGGTGCCGGTGTTGGTAAGACTGTTCTGATCCAAGAACTGATTCATAACATCGCACAGGGACACAATGGTATCTCTGTCTTTACGGGTGTCGGTGAACGTACTCGTGAAGGAAATGATATGTATTTTGAAATGAAGGCATCGGGGGTTCTCGAAAAAACGGCCATGGTCTATGGTCAAATGAACGAGCCGCCTGGCGCACGTATGCGGGTGGCCTTAACTGGGCTAACCATTGCTGAATACTTCCGTGATGTTAAGGGTCAAGATGTGTTGCTGTTTATTGACAACATTTTCCGCTTTACTCAAGCTGGTTCAGAAGTTTCAGCTCTGTTAGGTCGGATTCCATCCGCCGTTGGTTACCAACCAACGTTGGCTACTGAAATGGGTCAGTTGCAAGAACGGATTACGTCAACGAAGAAGGGGTCAATTACCTCAATTCAAGCCGTTTATGTTCCTGCCGATGATTATACCGACCCTGCTCCTGCTACCACTTTCGCGCATTTGGACGCAACGACTAACTTGGATCGTGCCCTGACTCAAATCGGGATCTATCCAGCCGTTGATCCACTTGCCTCAACGTCAACAGCCTTGACGCCAGAAATTGTTGGTCAAGAACATTATGAAGTTGCTACTGGCGTACAACACGTTTTGCAACGGTACCGTGAATTACAAGATATTATCTCAATTCTTGGTATGGATGAATTGTCTGACGAAGAACAAACGATCGTTGGTCGTGCTCGTCGCATTCAAAACTTCCTGTCGCAAAGCTTTAGTGTTGCCGAACAATTCACTGGTTTACCAGGTGCCTATGTACCTTTGAAGACAACCATTCAAGACTTCAAGGAAATTCTTGAAGGTAAGTATGATGATCTTCCCGAAGAAGCATTCCGTCTGGTCGGAACTGTTGAAGACGCACAGAAAAAAGCTGAACAAATGCAACAGACTAACTAGGGGGCATAAAAATGGCTGATCATACATTAGACGTCACCATTGTTACTCCTGATGGAAGTGTGTACGACAAAAAAAACGCAACGATGATCGTTTTGAAGACTACCGGTGGTGACATCGGGGTTATGGCTAATCACGTTCCCGTGGTTGCCGGTCTTAAGATCGATGCTGTTAAAGTCAAATTCGAAGATGGCGAAGATCAAGTTGCCGTCAACGGGGGATTCGTTGAATTTTCAAATAATCTTGCCACAATTGTTGCCGATAGTGCGGAATTGCCTGAAGATATTGATGTCCAACGTGCTCAAAGTGCCAAGGAACGTGCCGAGGAACATATTGCCCATGCTAAGGAAGTATCCGATAAGGATGAATTAGCTCGGGCAGAGGTTGCTTTAAGACGTGCCTTGAACCGATTGAGTTTAACTGAAAAATAGTCGCTGTGATGACTTTAAAAGACTAGATTATTGAAAAATAATCTGGTCTTTTTTGTGTTGTAAGGACTATTAAAGTTTGTTAAAGGGCGGCGACATTCGCAGTATGAATATGGTATTATGGATGATGACTGCAAAGGAGTTTTTGACATGAAACAGATTGGAATCGATGCAATTATAACGATTGTTGTTCAACTGGGGTTTATTTGGGTGACATTCAAAGGTCTCCAAGAACTTCACTTTGAGAGACTATTTCGTCAGGTACCAAAGGCATTACCACTGATGAAAGTTCTTTTGTCGATCGCAATTGGCTATGGCTGTGCGAGCTTCTTCATGAGCTTTTTCAGTTCATTACAAAACTTAGGCTATTTACTCAAGTAACTTTGGAACCGCGGAGGAAATATTCATGGATAAAATTATTGTTAAGGGCGGCAAACGACTTGAAGGACGCGTCAAAATTGAGGGCGCTAAGAATGCTGTTTTACCGATTCAAGCGGCCAGTATCTTAGCTTCGACTGGGATTGTCCAATTACATAATGTACCGATACTATCGGACGTTTTTACAATGAACAGTGTACTCAAGTTTCTCAATATTAACGTGAAGTTTAATCAGGCCACCAATGACTTGATTTTAGATGCTTCTGAGAAGATTTCGTCGGAAGCACCATTTGAATATGTTTCGAAGATGCGAGCATCTATGGTTGTGATGGGGCCATTGTTGGCGCGTTGTGGTCATGCCAAGGTGGCGTTACCGGGTGGCTGTGCAATTGGCTCACGGCCGATTGATTTACACCTCAAGGGACTCGAAGCCCTTGGCGCAACAATTGAACAGCACGATGGCTACATCGAGGCCTTTGCTGATCAATTAAAAGCGAATAATATTTATCTCGATTTTCCAAGTGTCGGGGCTACCCAAAACATCATGATGGCGGCAACACTGGCTAATGGAATTACAACGATTGAGAATGCGGCCCGTGAACCAGAAATTGTTGATTTAGCGAATGTCTTGAACAAAATGGGGGCTCGCGTTCACGGTGCTGGAACAGAAACGATTCGGATTCAAGGGGTTACCTTCCTTCATGGCTGTGAACACAGCGTGGTTCAGGATCGAATTGAAGCCGGGACGTTTATGGTTGCAGCAGCCGTGACGAATGGTGATGTGGTTATTGCGGATGCCATTCCTGAGCATAATAAACCGCTAATTTCGAAACTGCGTGAAATGGGCGTTACAGTAATTGGTCAGGATGATGGCGTGCGTGTGATTGGAACGTCGGTCATCTTGCCGGCAAATGTTAAAACAATGCCGCATCCCGGATTTCCAACGGATATGCAGCCACAGATTTCGATTTTACAGTTGTGTGCGCATGGGACTTCAGTGTTGGAAGAAACCGTGTTTGAAAATCGGTTTATGCATCTCAACGAACTGCGGCGAATGAATGCCAACTTCAGAATCGAAGGCTCAGCCGCTATGCTTCAAGGGCCAACCGATTTTAACGGCGCTCAAGTTGCCGCAACGGATTTAAGGGCCGCAGCCGCCTTGGTTTTAGCTGGTCTGGTTGCACATGGCTATACCCAAGTAACGAATTTAAAATACCTCGATCGTGGCTACTATGATTTTACCGGGAAGCTTAGTCGCCTCGGGGCCGACATTTACCGTGGTGATGTTGACGATACGACAACGTTCACGATGAATAATCCAGCTAGAAACACAAACTAGTTGATCATTATATGATATAATACGAACGAAAAATTTGAAGGGAGAAACATAATGGCAAGGGATATTGGAATTGATTTAGGAACTGCGAACGTTTTAATCTACGTTCAAGGAAAAGGGGTCGTTTTGAACGAACCATCTGTGGTGGCTGTAGACACAAAAACGGACAAGGTCTTGGCCGTTGGATCAGAGGCTTACCGGATGGTTGGACGGACTCCTAGCAATATTCGTGCTATCCGTCCACTTAAGGATGGTGTGATTTCCGATTTCGATGTGACGCAAGAAATGCTCACGTACTTTATTAACAAACTAAACGTTAAAGGATTCATGTCTAAGCCAAGTATTATGATTTGCGCACCGACAAACATTACTGAAATTGAGCGTAAAGCGATTATGCAAGCGGCCGAACAATCTGGTGGCGGCAAAGTATATCTTGAATACGAGCCTAAGGTGGCTGCAATTGGTGCTGGCTTAGATATTTTCAAGCCTAGTGGAAACATGGTCATTGATATGGGTGGTGGTACAAGTGATATCGCCATTTTATCATTAGGTGATATTGTTTCCAGCCAATCATTACGAATTGCTGGCGATAAGATGAACAGCGATATTGTGGGTTACATCAAGGGACAACATGGTCTAATTATTGGTGAACACTCGGCCGAAAATATCAAGATGGAAATTGGAACTGCACTCCGTGTTGATGACCCTAAGAAAATGGAAGTTCGTGGTCGCGATGCAGTTAGTGGAATGCCCCGCTCAATTGAAATTGATGCCAATGAAGTGGAAAGTGCGCTTCATGAGACGCTACAACAGATCATTAATGCTGCCATGAACGTCTTAGAAACAGTACCGCCCGAGTTAGCATCTGACATTATCGATCGTGGTGTAATGTTAACTGGAGGAACGGCATTATTAGCCGGCATCGACCAGTTGTTTAGTGAACATTTGAAGGTTCCCGTTGTTGTTTCTCAAGATCCACTGGATAATGTTGCTAAAGGCGCCGGTGAATTACTTGAACGGATGCAAAAAACAGGTAAAAAGAGAAAATAAACGTGCTTAAATTGATCAAAATCTTAATTGTCTGGTATCAGCGAGGGGTGTCCGCCAAACGGCCACCCGTTTGTCGTTATGTCCCAAGCTGTTCAACATACACGCTGCAGGCAATTGAACGATTTGGATATCGAGGAATTTTGATGGGCATTGCCCGCGTTTTAAGGTGCCATCCTTTTGTTAAGGGGGGCTATGATCCGGTACCGGATCATTTCACGTTACTACGAAATCAACAAAATAAATTTTAAGGTGAAGTCGTGTCTAAAAAAAATAAAACAATTGAAGTCTCAATTCGTGATGTTCAAGATGGTGCAAAAAACATAACCGAAGTCTTAGTTGGTAAAAATGTGGTTGGTCAGGTGATTGACGATCAAGGCAAGTTTCAAGCAGTAATTAACGAAGAGCCATTTAGAGCGCAGTCCGTCGATGATGGTATCGAATTAGTGTTGCGTCAGTATAACTTACACAACTAGTCATGAATGACAAAATTTAATCGGTAGAGTTAAAAGGAGTTTGTAATGCAGCGAAGTGCACACGTAAAAGAAGAAAATTCGAGAATTGATTACGGTATCATTTTTTGTGTACTGTTATTAGCGTTAATTGGCCTAGCTTCAATCTATGTTGCCGCTAACCATGATAAATCAAGTACCAGTGTGATGAAGGCCGTTATTTCTCAGTTAATGTGGTACGTGATTGGAACGGTTGCCATCATTATCGTGATGCAATTTGATTCCGAACAGTTATGGAAGGTTGCACCGATTGCATATTGGTTGGGAATATTTTTGATGTTCGCAATCTTAGTATTTTACAGTCGATCCTATTATGTTAGTACCGGTGCTAAAAGTTGGTTTGCGGTTGGTCCGATTACCTTTCAGCCGTCTGAAGTGATGAAACCCGCGTATATTCTGATGATGGGGCGGGTCATAACAAATCACAATACGCAATATCCTAATCATACATTAGAATCCGATTTTGCGTTGATTGGGAAAATGATTGGCTGGTTATTACCAATCGTCATTTCTCTGCATTTTCAAAATGACTTTGGGACGACGTTAGTGTTTGCTGCGATCTTTGCGGGAATGTTGCTGGTTTCCGGAATTAGTTGGCGGATAATTGTACCGGGTGTGACCGCAGTTGCTGTGATTGGGGGGACTGCACTTGCCTTTGTTACGACAAGTTGGGGCCGTTCAATCTTGGAGCATTTAGGATTCCAAGCCTATCAGTTTGCGCGGGTTGATACGTGGTTGCATCCGTCGCAGGATACGTCGAATAATGGGTATCAACTTTGGCAAAGTATCAAGGCGGTTGGATCTGGTGGAATTGTTGGTACTGGATTCAATAATTCCAATGTCTACGTACCTGTGCGAGAATCTGATATGATTTTCTCCGTCATTGGTGAAAACTTTGGGTTCGTTGGTGGTGCGTTACTGGTACTGTTGTATTTGCTTTTGATCTACCAAATGGTTCGTGTTACTTTTGATACGAAAAACGAATTTTATGCTTATATTTCGACCGGCGTAATCATGATGATCTTGTTCCACGTCTTTGAAAATATTGGCATGAACATTGGGTTGTTACCGTTAACTGGGATTCCATTGCCATTTATCAGTGCCGGTGGGTCATCATTAATCGGGAACATGTTGGGAATTGGCATGATCATGTCGATGAGGTTCCATCAACGTTCGTATATGTTTAGCAATAAAGAACAGTTTAGGTGATTAGGAGGCAGTCATTATGGCACAAGAAGGTCGTTATTTTTGGGTAACCCCCGTTGCAGATGGGCAAGTAAAGATCGGGCTTAATAACAATGGTGTGAGTGAGCTCGGACAGGTTAATTTTATTGATTTACCGGATGTGGGTACGCAGTTAACGCAAGATGGTGAGTTTATTTCTGTCGAAGCCGAAAAGGCGGTTACGGATATTCCTAGTCCGGTGACCGGCGAAGTGGTGGCTGTAAATCCTAATTTGGTTGACTCGACTGATGATTTAAATGGTGACGTGGAGAGCAGTCGTTGGATTTTAACGGTTCAAAGCTAGGCTGAAATGTGATTTTGAATGATGACCCTGAACTTGACATTCATTTTTGGAATTAGTATAATCATGTTCAGCATCATTTAAGTTGTATAAGTTAATCAGGATGAGTAGGTTCTAGTAATCTGGTAGAGAGTTTCCGGTTGGTGAAAGGAAATAGGTTACGGTACCGAATATGGTCTTGAGGTTGTTAACTTGTAAATAAGTAACTCAAGGGAGTTATGAATTTGCAATGGTCGTGCCCATTATCGCGCGGGAGTCAGTAGACTCGTTGAGTTAGTAATTACAAGATTACTAAAAAGTTGGGTGGTACCACGCAAAGCAAAGCTTTTCGTCCCGAATCGGTTTTTAGGCCGATTCAGGATGGAAAGCTTTTTTGATTTAAAGGAGGGATTCAGCGGTGATTGAATTTAAGAATGTTTCCAAAACATTCACTGCCAAAGAAGGCACCGTTCACGCTGTTAAAGATGTGAATCTAACAATTCCAGATGGTAAAATTTATGGAATTGTGGGGTACTCTGGTGCCGGTAAAAGTACCATTATTCGAATGTTAAACGGGTTGGAATTTCCGACCACCGGTTCCGTGACAATTAACGGTAGTGAAATCAGTAGTTTAAAGGGCAAAGAGCTGCGGGAACAGCGTCTTAAAATTGGAATGGTTTTCCAACACTTCAACCTACTATGGTCACGGACGGTACTTGAAAATATCGAGTTTCCGTTGGAAATTGCAAAAGTTGCTAAAGAAGAACGGCGGCAAAAAGCACAAAAACTCGTTGCGCTAGTTGGACTAGAAGGCCGTGAAAATGCATATCCTTCTGAATTATCTGGTGGACAAAAACAACGGGTCGGGATTGCTCGGGCGTTAGCTAATGACCCAGAAATTTTACTTTCTGATGAAGCGACGAGTGCATTGGATCCACAAACGACGGATGAAGTGTTAGATCTGCTGATTGATATTAACAAGAAGCTGAATTTAACGGTGGTTGTGATTACACACGAAATGCATGTGATTCGTAAAATTTGTGATCATGTTGCCGTTCTGGATGCTGGTAAGATCGTGGAACAAGGCCCAGTATTGGATGTCTTCAAGAATCCACAACAGGCGATTACGAAACGGTTTGTTAATCAAGAAACCTCGAGTGCAAGTTTGGATGACACAACGGTGGTCGTCAGCGAATTGTTGGAGAAGTATCCAAATGGATTGATTGTTCGACTGACTTTCCATGGTGACCAAGCTAAATTGCCAATCGTTTCGGAAATGTTAAGACAATTTCCGGATGTCGACCTTAGTATTATCGAGGGTAATATTCATCAAACGCAAGAAGGTGCCTTGGGTTCACTTTATATCCAGTTGTTGAGCGAGCATCATGATAGTCTCCAAGGAGCGCTAGAGTACTTTAATACCATGCGTGTTGAAACAGAGGTGATTAAGCGTGAACAGTAACGGATTTGCGTCCTACTTTCAGTTTAGTAATGTGAACTGGGCGAACATGGGACAAGCAACGTGGGAAACCGTTTGGATGACGGTCGTTTCAATTATTGTCGTCACGATTCTTGGCATTTTGTTAGGATTGGTTTTGTTTGAAACCAATGGTAGTAGTTCAATTTTGATTAAAATCTTGAATTGGATTGTAGCAGCATTTGTAAATATTTTTCGATCGATTCCATTTATTATCCTGATTGTCTTATTACTACCAACGACGCAGTTGATTATGGGGACGATTATTGGACCACAAGCTGCATTACCGTCGTTGATCATTTCGGCAGCGCCGTTTTACGCTCGCTTGGTTGAAATTGCATTTCATGAAATTGATCACGGGGTCATCGAAGCAGCTGAAGCGATGGGAGCAACCAAGTGGCAGATTATTTTGAAGGTTCTGCTACCGGAAAGCATGCCAGCGTTAGTTTCGGGCATTACCGTCACTGCAATTTCATTAATTGGGTATACGGCAATGGCCGGTGCGATTGGTGCTGGTGGCTTGGGTAATTTAGCTTACTTGGATGGTTTCCAAGCATCCAATAACGCAGTTACACTAATGGCAACTGTGATTATTGTGCTGATTGTGTTTGTATTTCAATATTTGGGAGACTTTGCTGTCAAGCGAATTGATAAGCGTTAGTCAAATTATGTTATGGAGGGAATTATAATGAAGAAAAAATGGATTGCAGGTTTAGCAAGTGTTGCAGCTGTGGCACTGTTGTTGGTTGGCTGTGGGAAGTCATCATCAACAAAGGAAACAACTTTGACAGTGGGAGCATCAAACATTCCACACGCACAGATTTTGAAGCATGTTCAGCCACAACTGAAAAAAGAAGGAATCAACCTGAAAATTAAGGTATTCCAAGACTACGTGTTACCAAATAAAGATTTGGCGAATAAGAACTTGGATGCCAACTATTTCCAACACACACCATTCCTTAACAACTGGAATAAAGAAAATAACGGCACACTGGTTAGTGCCGGAAAAGTTCATTTGGAACCAATCGGTATTTACTCTAAGAAATACAAGAGTTTGAAGGACTTACCAAATGGTGCAACTGTATTGGTAAGTAACAACGTTTCTGACTATGGCCGTGTGCTAACCCTTTTCAAGGATGCCGGATTAATCACTTTGAAGAAGGGAACGGATATTACGACTGCCAAGTTTAGTGATATCCAAGACAACAAGCGTAATATCAAGTTTAAGACGGATCTCGAGCCCAAATTGATGCCACAATTCTATCAAAAGGGTGAAGGCGATGCAGTTGTTATTAACGCTAACTATGCTGAACAGGCGAAGTTAAATCCAACCAAGGACGCGATTGCCCTTGAAAAGAACTCATCACCATATGCCAACATTGTTGCTGTACGTAAGGGTGACAAGAATAAACCAGCAATTAAAAAGTTGATGAAGGCACTGCAATCTAAGAGCACTCAACAATGGATTTCTAAGCATTATAAGGGTGCTGTTGTTCCTGTTTATCCAAACGGAAAAAACTAGCATCACTAAAAAAGGAGTCGATTCCACGATAGTGGGACGGCTCCTTTTGTAATATAATCAAGGTATTAAAGAAAAAGGGTGATGGAATGCGCAAGATAGCAGTGATTGGATTGGGACATGTTGGCGCCACAGTTGCATACACATTGGTGACAAAGGGAATTGCGGATGAACTCGTGTTGATTGATACGAATTCGGATAAGGTCGTTGCCGAACAGTATGATTTAATGGATGCCATTGCGAGATTAGATACGTCGACCAAGATTGTGGTGCAGGATTATGCGGCATTGAAAGATACCGATGTCATCATTTCTGCAGTGGGGAATATCAATGTGATTCAACAAGATGGTGATCGTTTTGGTGAGTTAAAATTCAACGAAGCCGCGGTCCAAGAGATTGCCCCTAAGATTAAAGCATCTGGATTTAATGGGGTCTTGATTAACATTGGTAATCCGTGTGATGTGGTAACAGCCTATTATCAAGAGTTGACAGGATTACCCCGCAACCAAGTTTTTGGGACCGGCACGTTTCTCGATACCGCGAGAATACAGCGAGCATTGGGCAATAAATTAGGGGTCGATCCGAAAAACATTGGTGGCTATGTGTATGGTGAACACGGTGAATCACAATTTGTAGCTTGGTCAACGGTCACGGTTAACGGTCGCCCGGTTGGAGAAATTGAAGCGGACTACCGGATTAACTACGAGGAGCTTGAAACAGATTCACGCCGTGGAGGATGGTATATTTTCAATGGTAAGGGGTATACGTGCTATGCCATTGCAACGTGCGCAGTTAAATTGGCCCGCGCAGTACTTGCCGATGCCCATTTAGCAGCTCCAGTATCTACTTACCATCCTGGACTCGGGACCTATGTGGGGCAACCAGCAATTGTTGGTAAAAATGGGATCGAATCATTGGTTTTCCTAAAGCTTTCGGAACTGGAAGACGGACAGTTAAAGAGCTCTGCTGAGTTTATTAAGCAAAAATTTGATGGGTTGAACCGACCATAAAAAACAAAAATTCCAACGACCGCGATAACGGGAGTTGGAATTTTTGTTTGACAAATAAGCATTAACCATATATAGTTAGTTGCATAAGTAATTAACCAGTTATCTATGGAGGGCATTATGAAAAAACAAACCGCGTCAGTTATTGAAGTACGAGACGTTCATAAAGTATATGGTAGTCAACAAACAACTAGTTATGAGGCTCTAAAGGGCATTAATTTTCAGGTCATGGCTGGTGAATTTGTTGGGGTGATGGGTGCTTCTGGTTCGGGTAAAACCACGCTATTGAACCTACTGGCAACCCTTGATCGTCCCACAAGTGGTGTGATTAAAATTAATGATCAGGATCTAAGCCAAATTGCGGATCGACAGTTAAGCGAGTTTCGGGGCCAACAGTTAGGCTTTATTTTTCAAGATTTTAGCTTATTGGAAAATCTGACCGCGGCTGAAAATATTGCATTGCCATTAGATCTTCAAGGGGTAAACAAGCAGCAATCGCGAGCTCAGGTAGAAAAAATCAGTCGCCGACTATCGATTGAAAAGTTTATTGACCAATATCCGGCGCAATTATCTGGTGGGCAAAAGCAGCGGGTAGCCGCGGCTCGAGCATTGGTAAATGAACCACGGTTAATTTTAGCGGACGAACCGACTGGGGCATTGGATTCAGACAATGCGCGTGATTTGATGGAGTTATTAACACAAATCAACCAGGAAGATCATGTTTCCGTTTTGATGGTGACCCACGATCCATTCTCAGCTTCGTATTGCGAACGGATTTTAATGATTAAGGATGGTCAAATTGGTCAGACGATTGAAAGAGATGGCCAACCGCGCCATGATTTCTATCAGTCAATCCTATCTGATCTGGGCACCTATAGATAAGGAGAACAATCAATGTTATTAAAATTAGGACTTACCGGAATTCGTCGTCGCTTGGCGGACTATCTCATTTTATTTTCCGGCTTGATCATTAGCTCAGCCATTTTTTATCTTTTTATGTCAATTGCGACTAACGAGCATTTTTTGAAACAAAATATTAGCATTTCATTAGTGACGCAGGTCTTCTACTTTGGGGTTGTCTTGTTGACGGTGATTGCGATTGTGTACGTCTGGTACGCGCAGTCGTTTCTGTTACAGATGCGGCTACAGGATTATGGAATGCTACTGACGTTCGGTGCACGGCGCTCCAAAATTGATCAGTTAATTATGATCGAAACCTTTGTCATTCAGTTTGGGTCAACGATTATCGGCATTATTGTGGGTGCAGTTTTGACCCAGTTTGCAAGTGGTGCATTAGCTAAGATGATTGATTTCAAATTGACGGGGTTGAATGTAGGGTCCGTGACTTCCGTTGTAACAACGTTAGTAATTTTCTTTATTTTAGCGCTATTTTGCGCCATTACGTCGATTATTTCGATCCATCGAAAACCACTGACCCAAATTATTCATGCGCAGCAACAAGCTAACCAACGAATGGTGACGACAAATAAGTTATTCGCTGGTGTAATCGTCGGCATCGTGTTATTAGCAGTCGGATTTATTGCAATGGATCGCATTGAGCAGCTACGGTTGATGGCCATTGTTATTGCATTAGTGACAATCTGTTTCGGTAGTTACTTGCTTATCGGCTCACTGTTCACTCTAATTATTCGACTACTGCGCAAGACCAGTTTTTCATCCAAAAATTTACGCAAGTTCACGATGGGTCAACTGGAATTTCGAATTGGAAGTTATACACGAATTTTAACCATGGTGACGATTCTCTTCTCACTTGCACTGGGAGCCATTACCGTCGGAACGGGCTATTACCAACAGATCCCGGTTGTCAGTGAACGTGCCAGTGCGTATACGATGAACTTAACGAATCCAAGTACGAAGGCACAAAAATTGATCAAAGAGTTGAACGTTCAAAAGAAGGTTGTGTACCATCAAATTAGTGCAGGAAAGTATGTTTATTACAATCAGGCAGAATTGAAGCAACAGCCGTTTCAGATGGTCCGAACTATCAAAGATACGACCAGTGTTTCGGCACCAACTTACCGAAACATTCCCAACGAAAAGTTGATTCAATCGGGCACTGAACAGGCGATGTTTAAGGAGCTGCAAGATCCGAGTGTTCGGAATAAAGAAATCATTATTTTGACACCCGCTAAATTTAAAGCACAAACGGGTAAGCGTGCAGCCCTGACGTTAATCCGGGTTAAAGATTTGCATGCCAGCCTGCCAGTTCTGAAGAAACTAGCGAAGTATCAAACAGCGGCACAGCAAAGTGGGATGGAGACGAGTAACGGATACAACATGTATTTAGTCGCTAATTCCATGTTTGGTGGGTTAGAATTTATGGGCCTCTTCTTGGGGATTGCCTTTTTGACAATGCTTGCAAGTTGCTTGATGTTTAAAGTATTATCAGGGACCCGCGCTGACCAACGACGCTATCACGTGTTGAATAATATTGGGGCTAGTCAGCGGCAATTAGACTGGGCACTGGTGACTGAAATTGGAACCTTGTTTATTATTCCAGCCGTCCTTGGGGTAAGTTATGTTGCATTGGGCTTGCGGATGTTTACCAAATTGATGCTTAGTCCATATCATACCTTTGGTATGGCGAGCCTTATGTTTGTTGGTTGCTACGCCGTGTACTACGTTGTAACGGTCGTTATTTATCGACAACTGGTTTTGAAAGACACGAAGCGGGGGTGAGAGGATGCAGTTTAATTTTGATAGTACTGAACCGATTTACCAACAAGTTGCCGCGCAATTAGAAGAGGCAATTTTTACGGGTGGTTTTAATGAGGATGATCAGGTCCCTTCGACAACGGAAATTTCAAAGCAGTTTCATATTAATCCTGCCACGGTATTAAAGGGTATGAATTTACTGGTGGCTAAGGATTTGATTGAGAAAAAGCGTGGGCTGGGAATGTTTGTTAAACAAGGAGCGAAGGATAAAATTATGCATCAAAGACGAGAAAGTTTTTATTCTGATTATGTGTTGAACCTGGTTCAAGAAGCTCAGAAGTTGGGCTTAACGCAGGATAAATTGGAACAACTGATTTCACGGGGGTATCAAAATGACGACACTACACGTTAATCATATTTCACAGCATTTTGGCAAACATCAGGTTTTAAAAGACGTGACGATGACGTTGGAACCACAAAAGATTTATGGATTGCTGGGGCGTAACGGCGCTGGTAAAAGTACACTGCTAAATATAATTACTAACCGAATATTCCCAAGCAGCGGGGATGTCATGCTTGATAATACAGAAGTTTTTGAAAATGATGATTGTCTCTCAAAAATGTACCTAATGAGTGAGGCGAATTTATATGCTGAACGACTGAAGGTTCGAAAGATTTTTGACTTGGTACAGATGAGCTATGGTCAATTTGATTGGCCACTTGCGCATGAATTAGCGGGTAAGTTTCAGGTTAACTTAGAGGAACGATTTGGCCGGTTATCAACTGGATACCATTCCATTGTTAAACTCATTATTGCGTTGTGTGTTCCTGCGGATTATATTTTCTTGGACGAACCGGTACTCGGATTAGATGCAAATCATCGGGAGCTATTTTATCAAGAATTATTGGCAGCATATGAAAAACGGCCACGTACATTTGTGATTTCGACACATTTGATCGAAGAAATTGCTAATTTAGTGGAACATGTTTTCATGATCGACGACGGCCAACTTTTGGCAGATGAAGACGTCGAGGAACTTATCGCTCGATCGTATGCGATCACTGGGCCACGGCCGGCTGTGTTAGCCTACACTGAAGGACTCAATGTGGTTGGGGAAGAGAGTCTTGGCCAAATTACAACCAACTATGTATTTGGTACCCTCGATGATACAAGAATTATTCCAGATTCAGTAACGATTGAACATTTAGACTTACAAAAACTATTTGTATACCTGACGAACGGGAGGCATCAGCAAAATGAACACTAAAAGTAATCGATTAGCCATTTATAATTTTAAAAATTCACTGTTTCATTTAGGGACTACCTATATCTGTTTTTTTGCCATCGTCGTGATTGTGCCAACGCTCATCTCGCTCATTGTCAGCAGTAATATGTCTGGAATGACGTGGAGTAATTTTGTCAGTGAGTTGCTGGCGGTCGCCATCTTCTACACCATTGCGGACTGTTTGTTCTTCAATTACAATAATTTTAAATTGACCATCCAAAATGGAATATCGCGAAGAACTGCTTGGTTGGCACGCGTGAAGGGAATTTTGTTACTGTCTTTGCCCATAGTCATTGTTCAAGGAATTGATGCGTTGGTGGATCATGGGTCTTTATTATATGCTGGCTTATTCGGCACGCCTAAGGGAGCAGAATGGGGCGCTGCGTTGGCCTTTGATTTCATGAATATGTTGAGCTTATTTGCCACAGCGTTGGCGGTTGGATACGGCCTTGCGCTTCTTAGCAAGCGTGGAAAAGCAACTGTAATCATTGGTGTTCCGATTGTGGGGCTCATTCTCCTCGTGCAACTGGTCAAAGCAATGCTGAAGAATCAAGAAGCGGTCGCTAATGTATTGAAAGCTATTATCGGTTATTCAGACAAAACGGGGATGATGAATCCACTTAACATTAGTCTCTTCGTGTTAGTCTGGCTGGTTGTGATGCTGTTGTTGTCATTTTTCTTTAGTAGCAAAATGAAATTACGGCGAGATTAATTTGGTAAAACGAGATTCTTTCGATCCTCAATTGTATCCGGTTGTGATAAGATTGAGCTATTAATTAATAGAGTAAGGAAGGAATCCGAATGACGCAAATTCAACAATTAAGACAGCAACTTTCAGAGTTACGCTCTAAGGTGAATCAAGGGGAGATCTTCCAGTCACTAGGCGATGAAGTTGGTAAGATCATCGACCCCGTGAAACGCCAGCGTTCAACGAAAATTGAGCAACCAGCAGATGAAAGTGACGTTTTAGAGTTACTGCAGGAGTTACGCGAACAACTGAATAAAAATGAATTGACCGCAATTACAAACCAACAGTTGTTTGAATTGCTAAGTCATATTGGATCCACTAATTCAGCGGTCCGGGATCAAGGGGTTTACTTCTTGTTCAACGACTTGTTAGAGGATCAAATTCTGACCAAGGATCAAATGACCCAGACGTTTAATTATTTACTATCGGATGAGATTATGTTTGATCACATTGAAGAGCGGAAAAATAATGGTATTTTTCAACGCTCTTTTGCTGTTTTATTACTCTCGACACTTTTGTACGGCGATCGAGCGGGCTATTTTTTCCTGAATAGTGAGATGTTAAACCGGTTAGTCGATCAAATGGCTGTTTATATTGTGCTAGAAACGGATACCCGTGGCTTTGTCAAGCGTAATGGCTGGGCCCATGCGTATACCCACATTGGTAACGTACTCGACGAGTTATCACAACGAGACGATCTTGCGCGCTCAGATAAGATTTTTTTGATGACGGTCTTGATTGAACGGTATAAGCGGCTTGAAACGCCATTAATTTTTGGTGAATCTCAGCGATTAACGGCGTATTTATCACGATTAACCAAGAAGAACCATCTTTATAGCAGTTATTTTCTGTTGCAACTAAAAGCTTGGCGATCTCAAATCATGAGCGATTATCAGCCTCAAACGGAAGGACAGTGGACTGTCGTATTTAATCATATGCGGCTGATGCAAGCGATCCTAATTAGTGGTGGGTTTGATGATGAAATTATTAAGTACATCGCTGGTGGTCAGAATTTTATAAATTAGAAAATAATGAATTTTCTAAGTAAAGCATTTTCAAACATCTTACTGACATGCTATACTTAGGGTTCTATAAATCGGAGAATAGGTGTGAGATAAAATGCAAGAAAAGAAGATTCATGTTGCATTGCTGTTTGGAGGCAACTCTTCTGAACACGATGTGTCAAAGCGTTCAGCACATAATATTTATGACGCCATGGATAAGACGAAATATGATGTTAGTCTATTCATGTTTACCAAAGATGGTATTTTGTTAGGTCATCAAGCATCACAACGAATTTTTAATGGTGAAGATGAAGACCAAGTGGTTGCCGATGAATATCCAAAGATTGACATGAGCAACCCATTGGCACCAATCATGGCCTTGGGAGAAATTCAGGATGTTGATATTTTTTACCCAGTCATTCATGGTAACTTGGGCGAAGATGGTACGGTTCAAGGACTTTTCAAGCTACTTAAAAAGCCATATATCGGATCAGGAATTTTAGCGTCTGCAGCATCGTTTGATAAGGATATGACGAAACGCATCCTCAATCAGGCGGGGGTTCGCAACACGAAGTATCTCCTAGTCACGCCTGAAAACAAGGACGAGATGACGTGGGCTAAAATTAGTGCGGAATTGGGCGACACCGTCTTCATTAAACCGGCTAACCAAGGTTCTTCAGTTGGTATTCATAAGGCAACGGATGCGGCTTCATATGAATCAGGGCTAGCAGATGCCTTTAACTATGATTTTAAGATTTTAGTTGAGCAGGCGGTTGTGAAACCACAAGAAATTGAAATCTCAATTTTAGGGAACGAAGCACCACGGGCATCGAAGCTCGGGGCCGTACGGGTACCCGAATCGGATGCATTTTACGACTATCAAAATAAGTTTGTTGATGCGAGCGGTGTGGTGTTTGAATTACCGGTTGTCCTATCGGATGAATTAACAAAAGAAATTACTGATATGGCGTTACGGGCTTACGTTGCGCTCGGAATGAAGGGACTATCACGAATTGACTTTTTAGTCGATCAGGATGGTGTACCATATCTAAGCGAACCCAATACATTACCAGGCTTTACCAACATTAGTTTATATCCGCAGATGTGGGAAGTTTCAGGCATCAGTTACTCGGATTTGATTGATGAAATTATTCAGTATGGATTTGCCGAGTACAAGCGTAATCAGCAAATTAAATATGATTTTGAAGAATTAGGTACTGAACATGTTGGTGAAAAGAAGTATAATCAAACCAACTAATGCAAAAGGCACGTGCTAGATAAGGCAGGTGCCTTTTTGATACAACGGGTGATTTTAGTGAAAAGGCATGAATTAACGGTAATTTTATGGCTCGCCATTATGACAAACAACTGGCTTTGGACGACCGATTTAAGTCTGTTAGTTAAATGGCTCTGGCTCGGAGGCTGTCTCGGGGTGGTCACGTGGTGGCTAGCACGGCGGCTGGAATTACGAACACGACAATCGGTTGTAAAATTGATCGTGTTAATTATCATCAATTGGATATTGATCTTACCATTGGGCGGTTTAGGGCTTACGAGCTATTTATTGATGGCCCTGCCAGTTCCTGAACTGGGATTGCAGTTTATTTATCTGCATCGCTTATTGCTAGGTATAATTGCAGTATTAACGTATCTGGTTCTACTAGGAAGTTGGTGGAGTGTCCAACCGATGACCTTGCACTGGCTTCAGCCGACTAAATTGGCACGCGCCAGTCTTTCTCGCCGGCGTTCATTTAGTATCTGGCTGATGGAAAGTCTAGGCTTGGGGTTAATTGCAACTGGGGGAATTTTTCTCAATAATCGTAGTGGTGCGGTGATCTTAGTTGCTGCTGGGACACTGTTTGCGGCAAATACGACCAGTTGGCTGTTAGTCCGCTATTTAAGGATTGATCAGGTAGGGACTCTTAAACCCTGTTTTACCGGAAGTTTGGCGGTGATTTGTTTAGGATGTACCATTTGCTGGATGGTCGTTCAGCCTAGCTTCCCACGTTCGTCGACGATTCCTTTGATCGCTCATCGGGGAGTTGATGGTCATAATGGGGTGCAGAATACACTGCAAAGTTTAAAAAAAACAAGCAACCGCGCCAAGCGAATGGAAATGGATATTCAAGAGACTAAGGATCACCGGTTTGTTTGTCTGCATGACCCCAACTTAGCACATCTGGCGCACCGTAATATCCTAGTAAAAGATCACCGATTGTCTCGGCTAATGCAGGTGCACGTTAGGGAACATGGGCAAGAAACAAAATTGACGTCGTTTGATGCCTATTTAAAAGCTGCACGGCGTCTGCATGTAAAACTGATTGTTGAGATTAAGCCGCAAGCGGGGGTTAATTCTCGTCAATCGGCCCGGGAGTTTGTGCGGCGTTATCGACACGCATGGCAGACAGATCAGTTCGCCGTACATTCTGTGGATGATGCAATTATTGAAGAGCTCGGACAGCATGTAAAGCACCAACAACTGGGACTGATTCGACCATTTATTATTAGCCGTTTAAAAACGACCGGGGTTGATTTTTACTCGATTGACTACCGTGCCGTTAATCGGGCGTACGTGAATTATTTGCATGATCATCATGTTAAAGTTTACGCTTGGACGGTGGATCGGCCGGTAGCCGCTAAACGGATGGTGGCCGCGGGGGTCGATGGAATTATTACCGATGATACTAGTCTGGTTAAAACCCACTTGGCGCACGTTACCAATGGCATCATGTATCAGGCGGAGAATTTTTTGTGGCAAATCATTTAAGAGGCGAGGCGATAAAACTTGAAAATTCGCGGCGAGCAAGTTAGGTTATTACGGAAAAAACTCGGATTATCACAAACCGAGTTGGCCCAGGGAATCTGTACGCAAGCAACGGTCAGCTTAATTGAAAAGAATAATCAATTGCCAAGCATGCCCATCTTATTTCAAATCTGTGAGCGGCTCGGCGTTGACGTTGCGGATGTGTTGGAAACCACTAATAATGGTTTGACCGACATTTTTGAGCGGATCGATAATGCCGTTTTGGCGGATGACGCACAACTCACGGCTAACTTATTGAACACAATTCGAATTAAACAGTTGCGGACCGGTCACGATAAGCAACGTTACTATTACTTTTTGGGGATGCTTCAACTCATGCAACAAAGTGATCCGACAGAAGCGCTATTTAATTTTAATCTCGCTTTAAAGCAGTTTGCTGCCAACGAAACTGATATCTATCAAGTAATGGCAACGGTTGCGGCCGGCATCGCATATTTAAAAAATGGGGATACGTCAACCGCGGAACAGCTAGCCCAAAAAGCAACAAAGATGACTACGGGACAATTAGTAGGGGCAACCGCACGGCAGTTAATTGCGTTAAATTTGAAATTGACTCAGCTGAATCGGCAATTGGATCAATTGGCGGTGAGTCTGCAACACGGAAAAAAAGCGGTAGCACTTTGTCGGCACTTTGAAACGCTATTTGGCATCGATCAGGCTTTCTATCAATTGGCGGTGACTCAATTAACCATGGGGGATGTGACTGCCGGACAACAAACGCTCCGAATCGCTGAAAGCTTAGGAATTGTGTGTCAACATCCCAAGCTGCTAAGTGTTATTCGACAACAGCAGCTCAAATTATCATGAGTGTGAGAGTTTTGTTGCTGGGAAAAATTTGTTATAATTGACAGCTGTTAAGTGAAACTCATAAGAACAAGAGGAAAAATGAATGGCAATTCAAGCTTTAACGACTTTATTTGCAATAATTGCACTTTATATTGGGTACTACTTGGTTACCCACAGGCACAAACCATTTTTGATTTTTGATCCGCGAAAAAGCGTTAAATTTCAGTGGGCAGTATTGATTTGGGGAATTGAAATGTTGGTGGTTGGTGCGTTGGCACTCACGGCCGCATTTGTGGGTTCGACGGGCTTCACCGTGGCAATCTTGAGTGTCGGTTGTTTTTCTGGGACGTTTCTTTCGTTCACTTTTGTATGGTTTTTAAATCATAAGTGATGAAAGCGAAAACAATGTTGCCTTTATTAGGGATTTGCTTTGTGTTTTGTTCATAAATAACGTAAAATGAAGATACAAACAAAGTAGGGGGGTAATATTTATGTTACAACAATATCAACATATCCTCGTTCCAGTTGATGGATCCAAGGAAGCGGAGTTAGCTTTTAAAAAGGCCATTGCGGTGGCTAAGCGTAACGGTTCTGAAACGGAATTACGGTTACTCCATGTTGTGGATACCCGGGCATTTCAAAATATCTCTAGTTTTGATACCTCAATGGTTGAACAAGTTACGGAGACGGCCAAGAAAACGCTGGATAAGTACATTGATGATGCCAAGGCCGAAGGTGTGACGAATGTCAGCTACACGATCGAATATGGTGCACCAAAGACAATTATTGCTCATGACGTACCTAAGGAAATGAAAGCTGATTTAATCATGATCGGTGCTACTGGGTTAAACGCAGTAGAACGACTATTAATTGGTTCGATTACAGAGTATGTTACTAGAACTGCAGTTTGTGACGTGTTAGTTGTTCGGACTGACTTGGACAACCACTTTGTCAAGAATGTAAAAAATCGTAAATAATTAGACATTAAGGGCGTATCTGCGTATGCAGATACGCTTTTTGAGTGCAAAAAAATAAGTTACGACAATTAAGTCGTAACTTAAGCTAATATTCTATTAAAAGAAACTCAACGGTGCCGTTAATCGTTCGTCAGTGTTGACCTGTGTTAAAAACAGGTGGGTCACGGTTGTTATATCTCTAACTACCAAGCGATAAGGCATGTTATCCATATAACGAACACTAGTCCCGATGTCGTAAGACTGTAAGGCAAAACTGTAGTATGAACAACGCGTACACTTTAGAGTTTCTATATACATGTTAGCATGTTGTTTATGATAGCGCAATCAATTTGACTACTTTTTCTTTTTAATCCCCTGCGCGTTAAGCAATTGTTGGTATTGGTTGGCCAGTGCCGCTTCAAATCGACCATTCGTTTTGGGCAGGTAGTACTGGTCATGCTTAATTTTGTCTGGTAAATATTGTTGTTGGACCCAGTCATTTTCAAAATTATGTGGGAACTGGTAGTCGACGCCATGCCCGAGCTTCTCGGCCCCTTTGTAGTGAGCGTCTTTGAGGTGGGCAGGAACATCGCCAAAGTTACCTTTTTTAATGCGAGCAATTGCGGCATCCACGGCCGAAATGCCAGAATCTGATTTTGGCGAGAGACATAATTCGATAACGGCATCTGCCAATGGAATACGGGCTTCTGGGAAACCTAATTTTTCAGCGGCCATGACGGCTGTGACAGCGCGGTTGGCGGCGGGCATATTAGCTAAACCGATATCTTCGTACGCAATTACCATTAATCGGCGCGCAATAATCGGTAAATCACCAGCTTCCACGAGTCGTGCGAGGTAGTGAAGTGCAGCATCTACATCGCTACCTCGAATTGATTTTTGGAAAGCGGAGATAACATCGTAATGGGCATCCCCGTCCTTGTCTGCGGAAAGAGCTTTATGTTGAACACTTTCCTCGATGATGGGGAGCGTGAGCACGATCTGACCGGCTTCGTTTTGCGGTGTAGATTTTGCGGCTAATTCTAGACCATTCAACGCACTTCGAAGATCGCCGTTGGTTGCTCGGACAAGTTGTAACAGTGCTTCGGGTTTTAAATCGATATCCAATTTACCCAAGCCGTTTTTGGAATCTTTGAGTGCTCGTTGCACGGCAGCGGTCATTTCAGCTTCGGTAAGGGGATATACTTGAAAGATTTGGGTTCGACTACGAATGGCGGGATTAATTGAGATGTATGGATTTTCAGTTGTGGCACCAATTAGGACAATTCGGCCGCTTTCGAGATGGGGCAACAAAAAATCCTGTTTGGTTTTATCGAGTCGGTGAATTTCATCTAGAAGTAGGATTACGGTTCCACTCATCTTGGCTTCTTCCGCCACGATTTGAAGGTCCTTTTTGGAGTCGGTGGCGGCGTTTAGCATACGAAAGGCATACTTGGTTGAGCCGGCAATGGCACTGGCAATGCTGGTTTTCCCGGTTCCCGGTGGCCCGTAAAGAATCATGGAAGATAACATTTTAGCGGTCACCATCCGGGAAATGATTTTTCCAGGACCAACGAGATGCTGTTGGCCAACGATGTCTTCAAGTTTGGTAGGCCGCATTCTATAGGCTAAAGGTTGTTGCATGTGAAGACTCCTTTGAATGACTTATGATTTAAAAAGACGAGACCAAAATGACTTTTTTTTAGGCGCTGCTGATTGATCGCCAGCTTGATCTGGTTGGTGCTTTTTAGCGATATCTACCGTTTGGACATAGATGGCTTTTTTAGAAGCAACGACGATGGCCAGGTTGTCCGGATTGGTACGATACTCTGGATTAGTTTTAATCGTAAAATTAACCCCCGATTTGGTGGCTGTTAGAATATAGGATCTTAATTTACTTTGATCGATATTGCCATTGAAGAAGATAATTTCAGCTTGCTCGGTAGCAATTTCCTTGGCAAAGCCTTGCGTCCATTCGTCTTGCGTTAGCTCTTCGATGCTGACGGTGAGACAAACACGCTCGCGAAAGGTTCCTAAGTAGCGGCGTTGCTCGTCAGGATTAACTTTCGGGGTGCCATATAGTGCACTTTGAAGATGCTTGTCTTCAGGAATTTTAGAATTTGCAGACATTGGTAGTAGTCCTTTCTTTTTCACTGACGATATTATAACATTTATACGAAGTTAAATTGAGTAAAGGGGTTGTTTTGCAGTGTTTACAGATGAGGACTTTGAAGTCTTTAAAGATGACACGTTAGCCGGGCGAATGACCAAAATTAAGACCATTATTGATCCTAAATTCTTGTCCCTGGCCACACGCCTAGAACCAATATTTGAACGGCAGCAGGTAATGTTGTATCCGCACGTTGCCAAACACATGCGACGAACAGTTAACCCACCAGTTGATACATGGATCGCCTTTGGACCACAAAAACGGGGATATAAAAAGGACCCACACCTCGAAATTGGACTGTGGCCACACGCATTGTTTGTCTGGCTAGTTGTGTTGCAAGAAGGTAAGCAAAACGATGAGACACTGATCAGCCGTGTTGTACGGAGCCAGTCGGAGATTCAAAGAAGGCCACAATTGCAGTTGAGTAACGATCACACTACCGCAGATCACGTGGTCAACGACACCGAGCATCTAGCGGTGACGTTAACGCAATTTGAACAACATCCTAAAAGTGAATTTTTGGTCGGACGGATATGGTCACAGGCGGAATTAATGGCATTGGACGCCAATCAACAGTTAGCGGCTATTGAAGCAACGGTTGATGCGGTAATGCCGATATATCGGCATTGGTTGTAAAAAAAGTTCTCCACTACTGTAAGCGGAGAACCAAGAATTACTTATTTTGTTCGATACTATCATAATAACTCGATTCAAGCCGTTTGTATGAGCCTGGTTCGACTTTGTCGAGGACAGTCGCAATTGTTTCAAGGCTCGCGGAATAGTCAAAATCTTGATCAAATAGCTGCTGTGATTTTTGTGCGGCTTCATCGACGTCAGGATGGTTTTCACGGAATCGGTTTGCATATTGTAATAGCCGTTCGGTGAGTTGAGAACTGTCACGAATGTCATCTGTTTTTTCCTGCAAAGTTTCAAGATCAGCTTGAACGATTAATAGCTGCTTGGTGATTTCTTCCATATTAATCTTGATTCGGTTAATATCTTCATCTAACTTGGTGATTTCATCACTGACAACGAAGAAATAGTCTAGGTATTCTTTGGGGAGACCGGGAAGATTAAGGAGTTCAACCTGTCGCTTGATGGCGTGAATTTCAGTTGCAAAGTGGGCTAAGGTTTCCTTAGCTTTTTGTTCGTCTTCTTGTAACCCGGCAACACTGTCGTTGACTTCGGTCTGTTGCAGTTCAATCTGAACCAGTTTTTCATTGGCCGCTTTTTGACGTTCCAAGATTTGACTGTCGATGGCGGTGTGTTTATGAATGGCGCTCATATCATCTTGATAATCCTTCTCGATGGCCTTAATTTGTTCGCCCAATCCCCGTGTAGTTTCAAGCTCCGCGTGATCCAATGTATAGTTTTGGCTGAGGCGATCAAGTTCAATCAGCAGTTCATGGTTTTGATTCTGAGCATGGATAATAAACTTAGAAATTTCCGGCATGAGTTTGGTGACTTCGGGACGGGCATCAATTTCTTTTTGCATGACATCGTACAGATGATCAACTTGGCGTTCAATGCTGGTATTGGCCTTTTGAACGGCATCAATTTCAAGCTGCGCCAGTTTACCAAGCGTTTCTTTACGTTGCTTGTTAATGTTGTCAATTTCCATCGCAATGTCGGCATCCACAAATTGGTAGTCTTGCTGGGCTAATTTTTGATAGCCCCTTGCGAGTTCTTTTAGTTGCTCCGGGTATGTGAGATCCAGTTTTTGATATAGATCTGGTACAGCAGCGATGATTTTATCAAGTTCTGAAGTTTGCGCGCGTAATTCAAGTAAAACGTCATGTGCATTAGAGTGATCACCCTCAATTGTGAGTTGGCTAAATTGATCAAAAGCGTCCTCTAATTTAGAAAGACGGTCCTCTAACTGATCAATACTATTTCCGAAGCGAAAGTTTTCAGAGAGCAGTTTTTTACGAATTTGTTGATATTTTTTTTCTAATTCAGAAACAGCGTGACGATGTGTTTGATCAATCTTTTGGAGTTCCTGCAATGATTGTTGATCAGTGTGAATCTGATCAGTTGCTTGCTGAACGAGGTCGGTGAGTTCAGCAAGCTTTTGGTTCGTTAGAATAAAATTGATGCCCCGTGCATCGCTCCGAATCGCTTCGATCAGTGCATCGATTTTGGGGAACAGTTGCTGCTGAACCTGCTCAAAATCGTGTTTTAATTTTTCAAACTGTTCCAATGAATCACCAGTGAGACTCAACTGGTCACCATCACTAATTTTTCCTTCGATGTGCTTAGCCACTAGTGCCTGTTTTTGTGCTTGAAGCTCATTCACACGATTAATTGCCCGTCGCTGAAAAAGATAAAGACCACCAGCAACCACTAACGCAATGACAACAATACCGATTAAAACCTGCAACATTTCGAAATCCCACCCTTATGTACCAAACTTTACAATTGCAATTTAGCTACATTAAATATAAAATCATCTTATTCAAAATTATAACATAGACCAATCATGGCAACACGTTAAATCGGTTGGTAATTAAGGAGCTTTTAAGATGACATCACTAATGGGACAACAATTGGATGCTCTGTTATTCAATGAATCAAATGACGTCGCTAATTTATCAAATGCGGCGGCACTCTTGATGCAAAGCTGGGATAAAATCAGTTGGGCGGGCTTTTATTTATATAACGACTCAAATGATGAGCTTGTCTTGGGACCTTTCCAGGGGAAAGTTGCGTGCATGCACATCAAAAACGGAAATGGGGTTTGCGGTACGGCACTTCAAACAGGGCAGGTGCAACGAATTGCTAATGTTCATGACTTTCCAGGACATATCGCCTGTGATAGTGAGTCCAATGCTGAAATCGTCGTTCCACTAATTACTGCAAATGGTCAAAAAATTGGTGTACTTGATATTGACTCAACTAACTATGATCGTTTTTCAGCTAAGGACGAACAAGAGTTAAAAGAATTCGCGACCGTTTTGATGACGCACCTTGACGTAGCTTCATAAAACGCGTTATACTACTCTTTGTGTAAAATAATGCAGCAGTAAGTGGGTAAGCTCGTCAACAGGGAGATGCCATTTGGTTCAACTAGTAACCGAGGCTGCAAAGGCGAACGTTGCAAATTGACCTGCACGAATACCAAGCTTACAATCGGATTATTTTACTCCATATTAATTTTTTGGAGGAACTATATATGTCTCGTTATACAGGACCAAGCTGGCGTTTATCACGTCGTCTTGGCGTTTCACTTTCAGGTACTGGTAAAGAATTGGCTCGTCGTCCATACGCTCCTGGTGACCATGGTCGCGATCGTCGTAGCAAATTGTCAGAATACGGTTTGCAATTACAAGAAAAGCAAAAGCTCCGTATGACATACGGCATGACAGAACGTCAATTTGCCAACTTGTTCATTCGTGCCGGCAAGATTAAAGAAGGTACTCATGGTACCAACTTTATGGCTTTGCTCGAACGTCGTTTGGATAACATGGTTTACCGTTTAGGTTTGGCTACTACTCGTCGTCAAGCTCGTCAATTGGTTAACCATGGTCACATTACTGTCGATGGTAAGCGTGTGGATATTCCTTCATACGAAGTTACTGTTGGTCAAGTAATTGGCGTCCGTGAAAAGTCAAAAGACTTGGTAATCATCAAGAACGCTGTTGAAGCTGTTGTTGGTCGTCCTTCATACGTTGAATTCGACGCTGACAAGCTTGAAGGTTCATTGGTACGTATTCCAGAACGTGAAGATATGGATGCAGAAATTGATGAATCACTTATCGTTGAATACTACAACAAGTTGTAATATCGCGATTTATCTGTTCAAAGAGGTGGGCACTTTGGTGTCCACCTTTTTTGTAATGCAAATACTGTTCACACAGTACCCTGTCTGTTATAATAGGGAGCTGTTTAAATTGAGTCGAACTCGTTGCTAGTGCCGCTATCCGCACTGGCAACACTATCTTGCATGGGAACCACTCATCTGTGGGGAATATGCCATATTAAAGAGGGATAATTGTGATTTATTTTGATAATAGTGCCACAACGCAGGTGCTACCCGAGGTGCTACAGACGTACCAAACCGTCAGCGAGAAAATTTGGGGTAACCCGTCAAGCTTGCATAATTTTGGTGAATCGGCTTGGCACTTGTTGGAGCAATCACGGGCACAAATTGCGAGTTTACTTGGGGTACTTCCTAGTGAAATTCTATTCACTAGTGGCGGTACTGAGGGTGATAACTGGGTGGTCAAGGGAACCGCGATCGAAAAACGGTCGTTTGGCAAACACCTCATAACGACCGCCGTGGAGCATCCAGCAATTCATAATTCAATGGAACAACTGGAACAGCTGGGATTTGATGTGACGTACTTACCTGTTGACGAAAATGGGCGTATCTCGGTCGAGGATCTCAAAGCGGCGCTCCGGGCTGACACGATTCTGGTGTCCGTCATGGCGGTGAATAATGAAATTGGGACGATTCAACCTCTAAAAGAAGTTGCAGAGGTACTGAAGGATTATCCAAAGGTTCACTACCATATCGATGCTGTACAGGGAATTGGCAAGGGAATTCAATCGCTGATTTTTAATGGACGGGTCGATTTTGTGACGTTTTCTGGTCACAAGTTCCACGCACCACGCGGGATGGGATTTATTTATAAAAAACAAGGTCGAAAGATTGCACCGCTGTTAACTGGTGGTGGGCAAGAACGAAACCTAAGAAGCGGGACTGAAAACTTACCCGCTATCGCGGCAATGGCTAAAGCACTGCGGGTCTTGCTAGATAAAGAAGCGCAAAGTATTAAAGTGGAACGGCAAATCAAACAAACGATTTTACACCATATCGAACAGTTTGAAAACGTCACAATCTTTTCAAAGGATAGTGCCTTGTTTGCCCCCCATATTCTATGTTTTGCAATCGAAGGGGTACGTGGAGAAACGATTGTCCACGCCTTTGAGCAGCATGGCATTTATATTTCCACCACCAGTGCATGTTCGTCAAAAAAACACTTGGCGTCAAGCACCCTTACGGCAATGGGAGTGCCCGAAGCTGTCTCCACCAGCGCAGTTCGGGTGAGCCTTGGTGATCAAAATACGTTTGAAGAAGCTGCTGAATTTAACGATGTGTTTGATACACTTTATCAAGAATTTAAGAAGATTATGTAATTAGAAGGGAGGCTACTATGCAATATAGTGAAATTATGGTGCGGTACGGTGAGTTATCGACTAAGGGAAAGAATCGAAAATCTTTTATTGATCGTTTAGGATCAAACGTTCGGAAGGTATTACATGATTTACCAGAGGTTAAGATTCAAGCCAATCGTGACCGACTCCATGTGAGCTTGAATGGGGCTGATAGTGATCAAGTTGTTGACCGGCTGAAGTTGGTATTTGGTATCCAAAACTTCTCGCCATCCGTCAAGGTGGATCGAACGTTTGAAGCAACAGCCGAAATGGCGGCTCAAATGGTTAAGGAACAACTCGGAACTACGAAAACTTTTAAGGTGAATACTCGAAGATCAGATCATCAGTTTCCGATTGATACTAACGAAATGAATACGCGCCTTGGTGAATATTTACTTGAGGCATTTCCTGAACTAAGTGTCGATGTTCATCAGCCAGATTTGGTTGTGCGCGTTGAAATTCGGGCGAATGGTATTTTTCTTTCTAGTCAAACGATTCAAGGAGCCGGTGGGTTACCAGTCGGAACTTCTGGCAAGGGCATGCTAATGCTTTCTGGGGGGATTGATTCTCCCGTTGCTGGTTATTTGGGGATGAAACGGGGTGTTTCCATGGAAATGGTCCATTTCTTTAGCCCACCATACACAAGCGAACAGGCGTTAGCTAAAGCGCAAGAGTTGACGGGTAAGTTAGCCCGGTATAGTGGTACGATTCAATTCTTACAGGTACCATTTACGGAGATTCAAGAAACTGTTAAGGAGAAGGTTCCTGAAGGTTACTTGATGACGGTTCAACGGCGCATGATGTTACGATTGACGGCGGCCTTGGCATTAAAACGGCATGGTCTTGCGATTTTTAATGGGGAATCCCTCGGACAAGTTGCGTCGCAAACGATGGAAAGCATGTTGGCAATTAATGATGTCACCACACTACCGATTTTACGGCCGGTGGTTTCACTAGATAAGACAGAAATTATTAAAATTGCCGAAGATATTGATACGTACCAATTATCAATTTTACCTTTTGAAGACTGCTGTACAATTTTTGCGCCACCTAGTCCTAAAACAAAGCCCAACCTTGAACGGGCACGTGTGTATGAATCTCGGTTAGATGTTGAGGGATTGATGCAACGGGCTCTCGACGGCGTTAAAATTGTCGAAGTTCACGCAGGGGAAGAGTTTTTGAACCAGGAAGCGGATGCCTTTGCCGAATTACTCTAAGTGATCAATTATCAATTCGTAGTCTAACGGCTTGCAAAGGTTAACAAAGTGTTGTAGTTTTATTACAACCCCAGATATTTTATGGGCAAAAGCGTTAGGAAGGAGTGCGTGACTGTGGAAATAACACGCCAGGGTCAAGTTGAAACATTAGTCGGTAATCCGCCAGAAGTGGGCCAGGATTTACCACATTTTAAGTTGTTTAATGCCGAAGATCAGAAGGTGAAAACGCGGGAGTTGATTGGTCAACCGCTATTAATTAGTGTTGTACCAGATATTAATACCCGAGTTTGCAGCATTCAAACTAAGAAATTTAATAAAACGGTGGATCAGTATCCGAATGTTCGTTTTATTACCGTTTCAACCAATACAATCAAAGAGCAAGCAGCATGGTGTGCAGCTGAGGATGTCGAAAAGATGGAAATGATGTCTGACAGCGAGGAGTCGTTTGGCTACGAAATGAAGCTACTCAGCCCCAATGCTGGCGTCCTTGCACGGTCGATTTTTCTTGTAAACGCACAGGGCCAAATTGTTTATCGGCAAATCGTTGAAGAACAAACTGATGAGCCTAACTATTTAGCCGCCATTAATGCATTGAAAAAATTAATTTGAGTGCTTGACTCGCATTCAATTATTGTCTATGATATACGTCAATAAGCATCGAACAAGAGAGTAGGTGTGTGGCAGTCTCCAGAGAGAGGACGTTAGTGAAAGATCCTTGGCTGACATGCATTGAAGGTAGCTTGCGAGCTGGTCACTTAGCAGTGTTGAGTGGCCCGGATAACATCCGTTAACGTGATTTAAGTGGGGATAATTCCCAATTTAGGTGGTACCGCGAGAAACTCGTCCTATTCAGTTAGGATGGGTTTTTTATTTTGTATTGATGCACATTAAATATTCAGCGAAAAGGAGTGGTTCCATGGCAAAAGAAACAGACATGTCGACCAAATATGATCCACAAGCCGTTGAATCAGGTCGTTACCAAGAATGGCTTGATCAAGGACTATTTAAACCAAATGGTGATAAGAAAGCACATAAGTATTCAATCGTGATTCCGCCACCGAATGTCACTGGAAAACTCCATTTAGGACATGCTTGGGATACGACCTTGCAAGACATGATTATTCGCCAAAAGCGGATGCAAGGATTTGATACGCTCTGGTTACCCGGAATGGATCATGCTGGGATTGCCACCCAGGCTAAAGTTGAAGCACGGCTCCGTGATCAAGGAATTTCACGCTACGATCTTGGTCGTGAGAAGTTTGTTCAACAGGTATGGGATTGGAAGGATGAATATGCAGATATTATCCACCAGCAATGGGCTAAGCTCGGATTATCATTGGACTACGATCGGGAACGCTTTACCCTTGATGAAGGCCTAAATAAGGCTGTACGGAAGGTGTTCGTTGATCTATACAATAAAGGACTCATTTATCGCGGTGAGTATATCATTAACTGGGACCCACAGGCACGGACTGCATTGTCTGATATTGAAGTTATTCATGAAGACGATAAAGGTGCCTTTTACCATGTTAAGTATCCTTTCACCGATGGTACCACATACAATGGCAAGGACTATATTGAAATCGCGACTACTCGTCCTGAAACGATGTTTGGGGATGTGGCAATTGCTGTGCACCCAAGTGACGAACGCTACAAGGCGTTAGTTGGTAAGAAAGTCATGGTGCCGTTAGTTAACCGTGAAGCGGAAATTATCGCTGACGAATACGTTACACCAGATTTTGGAACCGGAATGGTTAAAATTACCCCTGCTCATGATCCTAATGACTTTAAAGTCGGTAATCGGCATAATTTGAAGCGCATTAACACGATGAACGAAGATGCCACCATGAATGCCAATGCTGGTAAATACGAAGGTATGGACCGGTTTGAAGCACGTGAAGCCATTGTTCATGATCTACAAGAAGAAGGGTACATGCTAAAAATTGAACCAATCGTGCATTCGGTTGGTCACTCGGAACGGACTGGGGTTCAAGTTGAAGCCCGTTTGTCGACCCAGTGGTTTGTGAAGATGAAGCCGTTGGCAGAGGCATCACTTAAAAACCAGGATTCTGATGATCGAGTTGACTTTGTGCCGCCACGTTTTGAAAATACCTTTACATCTTGGATGGAAAATATCCATGATTGGGTTATTTCACGACAACTCTGGTGGGGACACCAAATTCCAGCGTGGTATCACAAAGAAACTGGTGAAATCTATGTTGGCATGGAAGCTCCTGAAGACGCTGAAAATTGGGAACAGGATAGTGATGTTCTTGATACTTGGTTCTCAAGTGCACTATGGCCATTTTCAACGATGGGTTGGCCGGACACGGATAGTGCTGATTTTCAACGCTATTTCCCAACGGATACCTTAGTAACTGGTTATGATATTATCTTCTTCTGGGTTGCCCGGATGATGTTCCAAAGTACCGAATTTACGGGACGGCGACCATTTAAGAATGTGTTGATTCACGGTTTAATTCGTGATGAACAAGGCCGGAAGATGAGCAAGTCATTAGGGAACGGAATTGACCCAATGGATGTGATTCAAAAATATGGTGCTGATGCATTGCGTTGGTTCCTGGCCACTGGCTCAACACCTGGACAAGATGTGCGCTTTAGTTACACCAAAATGGATGCGGCTTGGAATTTCATTAATAAGATTTGGAACGCAAGTCGTTACGTAATCATGAACTTGGGTGAAATGGAAAAACCTGAGTTACCAGATCAAAGTAAGTGGGATTTGGCGGATCGCTATATCCTTAACCAATTAAATAATACGGTGAAGGAAGTTACGCGCTTATTCGAGAAATTTGAGTTCGGTGAAGCTGGTCGTGCGCTATATAACTTTATTTGGAATGATTTCTGTGACTGGTATATCGAAATGTCGAAGGAAAAGCTGAATAGTGGTGACGCGCAACAACAAAGCGATACTCGTAATATTTTGGCTTATGTTCTTGATCAGACCTTAAAATTGATGCATCCAATCATGCCATTTGTTACCGAAAAACTATGGTTAAGTATGCCGCACGATGGGGAATCACTCGTGACCGCACCATATCCGGTTGCTCATTCTGAATTAGAAGATGCCAGTGCATCGGAACAAATGGGACATTTAATCGAACTCATTAAGGCGGTACGAAATATCCGCAATGAAGCTGGGGCACCAATGGCAACGCCGGTGGATATGCTGATTAAAGTTGATAATGAAGCGCTCGGGTCCATGTTTAGTGATAACAAGGAATATATCGATCGGTTCTGTCATCCACAAGAATTGACGATTGGAACGGCAATTACGGCACCAAAATTAGCCTTAACAGGAATTATTACGGGCGCCGAGGTCTATATTCCAATGGCTGAATTAGTTGATTTGGACGAAGAAAAGGCTAAGTTGGCTAAAGAAATTGACAAGTTGAAACAAGAAGTGCAACGCTCAACCAAGAAGCTTGGAAACGAACGCTTTGTGGCCAATGCTCCTGAAGAAGTGGTTGCTGCAGAACGCGCAAAACAAGCCGAATGGGAACAGAAATTGAGTGCTACCCAAGAACGACTTGATTCGATTCAAAACGCATAAAGTAGCGTCAGTGTTAAAGGACGGAACAAAATTCTCTGGTGAGGGTTCGGTTCCGTCCTTTTGCTGAATTGAGAGGATTTGAAGAGCACATATGGAGATTCAAAATTACGAACAAGCGCTGCAATTTATTCACGGGCGCACACAATTTAAAAAAATTCCGACATTGAAAAGAATGCGCCGATTGATGCAGGAACTGGGGGACCCCCAAAAGACACTGACCATGATTCATGTTACTGGTACGAATGGGAAGGGCTCCACCGTGGCCTTTTTACGATCAATACTGATGGCGGCCGGTAATCATGTGGGCACGTTTACGTCACCATTCATTACCAGATTTAATGAACGGATTAGTTTGGACAACCAGCCGATCGATGATCAAAACTTGGTGACATATACGCAGCGGGTCAAAACGGTCGTGGATCATTTGGACCAAGTTTTGCCGGAAGGCGGCCCAACTGAGTTTGAAATTGTGACCGCAATTATGTTTTTATACTTTCGAGATGTTCATCCCGACGTGGTGATTGTTGAAGTGGGAATTGGTGGTTTGTATGATTCAACCAATATCATTGTTCCTGCGGTGTCAGCCATTACAACAGTGGGTTATGATCATATGAATATTCTGGGCAACACTTTGACAGAGATTGCGACCCAAAAGGCCGGTATTATCAAGCCCAATGTACCAGTTGTGATCGGCCAATTGCCCAATGAGGCACTAACCGTTATCTCTGCGGATGCTCAACACAAAAATGCCACACTTATTCAACCCGAGGTCGATTATCAAGTAACCTTACTTGAGCATCAGGGACTAATGACTCAGCTTGAATTTAGTGATGCGCAGGTTGGCCGAGAAAAGCTTCAAATTAGTTTGTTTGGCGATTATCAGGTCCAAAATGCAGGCGTCGCCGTAGCGACTGTCATTGCATTTTGGAACCGTCAGTCAATTCCAGTGGACTGGAGTGCCATTCGACAGGGGGTAAAGACGACGCGCTGGCCTGGTCGGATGGAATTGGTCAATGAAACGCCGGCTATTATTTTAGATGGTGCCCATAATTTACCAGCAATGAAGGCGTTACGGGCCACTATTGAGCACAACTTTAGCCAAAGAGATGTCTATTTATTGGTAGCGATGTTGGCCGATAAGCAGACGCATGAAATGATCGATGAGCTTCGTGCAATACCAGGGATTCATCTGGTATTGACAACATTTGCCGGTCCCAAAAAACAACGACCTGGTGCATCGATTGAACAATTAATTACTGATCGGCCAGATAAACGGCAAATTCAAACGGTACCAACTTGGCAAGATGGGGTGACGCAATTAGCGCACCAGTTATCCGGGGATGATATCCTGATTATTACGGGATCGTTGTATTTTATTTCGGATGTACGACATTATTTTAAGGATTAACTTCGTTTTTCCCGTATTTTAATTGTGTATGGGGAGGATGAACGATGAATAATAATGAGCAAGTAGGCACCGCATTGAGTGATCAGGAACTAATCACATCTTTTTTTCAAAAATTAAATCCAAAACAGGCACCGGAACTTAGTCAGCAATTTCGAACGGCTTTTCCATCATTGAGTGAATTTAAAGGGGCTAGTCAACAGCAGCGTCTAGATCTAGTTAATTCGGGTGTTGAAGAATTACAGTTGATGCTGATTGGGATTGAACTCGGCCGGCGAGTCGCTCGTAGTTCCCGACCAGTACTGGGAAAAATTTTTTCTAGTCGTCAAATTGGGCAGATTCTGATTGATGAATTTCAGGACGATTTTCAAGAAAATTTATGTTTAATTTGTTTGGATGTGAAACATCGTATCTTGCGTCAACAGGTGGTTTTTCGTGGAACCCTAACAACTTGTCCCGTGCATCCACGGGAGATCTTTTCGATTGCCATTGACTGTCATGCGGAATCAATTGTCGTGGCGCACAATCATCCCAGCGGTGTGACGGAACCCTCTGAAAATGATATTGCGTTTACCAAACGGCTGAATCAGTGCGGCCAGCTGTTGGGGGTTACATTACTGGATAGTTTTGTGATTGGGCAGAACGATTATTTGAGCATGCGAGAAGCACAATTAATGGATTAAATGTAAATAATTCATTAAGTTACGTGACAATCATTTTGAAAAAGTTTCATTTGCTGTATTGTGTGTAAGAAAGGTATATCACAGCGTGGTGACACTATGTTATAATACTAATATTATTGTGAGAATTTAACAGATTGAAATGATGAAGGGAAGAAACAACGTGCTTGGAATCGGAACTAAAAACATTGGCATCGATTTAGGAACTGCCAATACGATTGTGTACATTGATGGTAAGGGAATTGTTTTACGCGAACCGTCAGTTGTTGCCAAAAATACGAAAACTGGAGAGGTCATCTCGGTTGGGGAAGCTGCGCGTGAAATGATCGGCCGTACGCCATCAAGCATTGTCGCAATTCGACCGATGAAAGACGGTGTCATTGCCGACTATGATACAACGGTTGCAATGATGAAATACTATATCGAAAAAGCGCTTGGTAAAAACAGTGGTAAGCCATACGTGATGGTTTGTGTCCCGAGTGGGGTTACCGAAGTTGAAAAGCGTGCTGTCATTGATGCTACTCGCGTTGCGGGTGCCCGTGATGCGTATGTGATTGAAGAACCATTTGCTGCTGCAATTGGTGCGGGGCTGCCAGTGATGGATCCAACCGGTAGTATGGTTGTTGATATTGGTGGTGGTACAACTGATGTCGCTACAATTTCACTTGGTGGGATTGTTTCGAGTCGTTCAATTCGTATGGCTGGTGACAAGATGGACGAAGCGATCATGTCATACGTTCGCCAACACATGAATTTGATGATCGGTGAAAGAACTGCTGAAAAATTGAAGTGGGATGCAGGTTCTGCTTCAATTGATGAAGCTGACGATATGGGCAGTACTGAAATTCGGGGACGGGATTTGGTAACTGGGTTACCAAAGACTGTTGAAGTTTCGGCCGTCGATGTGTCAACTGCCTTACAAGATGTTGTCTCAGAAATTATTACCGCCATCAAGGAAACTTTGGAGGAGACTTCACCAGAAATCGCCGCTGATGTGATTGATCACGGTATCGTGCTTACGGGTGGTGGTGCTTTATTGAAGCATTTGCCAGAAGTCATTGCCGACGAAACCAAAGTGCCAGTATTCATTGCTTCAGAACCATTGGATTGTGTTGCAATCGGGACTGGTGAGTCGTTGAAGAGTATCGACGTAATGAAGAAAAAGTAATTCCGGGTGGATATTAGCCGTAAGGCTCACATTTAAATGAGTTTTCAGGGACGGGGTTGGTCACAAAACTAATGTTTTGTCCAACCCCGTTGATTTAATCCACAATTTCATTGGAGGATAATAATGCGCAAGTTTTTTTCGAATCAGCGTTTAGTGATGATTGTTGTAATCTTGGTACTGTGTTTTGGACTGATGGGTGGTTCCGTCGCGTTGCGGAATCGACGGTCTACACCGCCATTGATTCAACAGTTTGGTAACGATATTGTTGGGTTTACCAGCACGGTTGTCGCTTATCCAGTGAACGCCTTTCAATCAGGAGTCAATTCTTTGTCGGAATTGACGAATGCTTATCAAGAAAACAGATTATTAAAGAAACAGGTAACGGAACTCGCTCAAGTTAAGGTACGTAACCAGACTTTAACTGAAGAAAATAAGCAGTTGAAGAAAGAATTAAAGCTGAACCATTCATTAACTGATTACACAACAGTGACAGCTTCGGTTATGACACGGACGCCATCATCTTGGCAAAACCAACTGATTATCAATAAAGGGGAAACATCTGGTGTGACTAAGAACATGCCAGTGTTATCTGGCTCTGGTTTAGTTGGCCGAATCTCCGAAGTTAATAAGACCAATAGTAAAGTTGAATTGTTGAGTGACAGTAATGAGGCTTCAAACCGGTTTGCAATTCAGATTTCAAATAAGAGTGGTAAAACGGTGAATGGTATTATTACCGGGTATCAAAAATCAACTGGATTACTCTTGATGGGTCATGTGACTTCAAAAGTGAAGGTTACTAAGGGCACCAAAGTCATTACTAGCGGAATGGGCGGTGTAACGCCGAAGGGACTTTACGTTGGAAAGGTCGCTAAGGTTAGTGAAGATGACTACGGCTTAGCTAAAAAGATTTATATTAAACCAGCCACCAACTTTAACAATATTAATATTGTGACGGTTGCTGAACTTGATTCATAGAGGTAATTTGAATGTATAGATTATCAAAATTGAAATATGTTTTTCCAATTGGTTTATTGATCGCCTTTTTCTTGGATGGGGCATTGAGCAACGTGTTTAGTGGTGCGTTTTTTAGCTACCCATATTCGATGGTCAGTCATTTGGTGCTGTTATGGCTGGTACTGGGATATTTCTTTGAAAATGAGGTTCAAATTCCACTGACTGGATTTGCTGTGGTGACGGGAATCGCGTTTGATTTATACTATTCCGGTATTTTGGGTCTGTTCATGGTTTTATTTCCATTAATCATTGGATTGACTCGGGCAATTGGCAAATATTTCTCACCTACGTTTTTAACCGCGATTATGATTTATTTTATTGATTTAGCGGTTTTTGAATTTGCGAATTATTTGGCTTATATGATTATTGGAATTGCACATGCCAGTTTCAGCAGTTTTCTGTTGTACACACTAGCGCCAACGTTAGCACTGAATTTAGTGTACTTCGTTGTGTTATATTTCCCCATTTCATTGCTATATGCCCACTACAATGTTGAGCCACGCTCATGAAATTTTAATATTAGTGATTGACAATTAATTTATGCTGTATTACGATAGTACCCGATAATAAAAAACGGTGAACAGAATAGTACGATAGTCAGACGGTTAAAGAGAGTTTTCGATGCTGAGAAGAAAGCACGGTTGCTATTGGAATCACATCTGTGAGTTGATTTTCTGAAATTAGTAGGAGAATCCGGGGAGTCCCGTTACCACGTTGAGTTTGTTAATAAACTTATTAAGGTTAAGTTCGCGAGAACTTAACAACGTTGAGGTGGAACCGCGGATGTCGCCCTCACAGCCCTAGTGGTTGTGGGGGCGTTTTTTATTAATAAACTCAATGAGGTCTTTGCTGTGAAGTAGGGACAAACAGAGGTGGAACCACGATAATGCGTCCTCTTGAGTGAATAACTCAAGGACGCTTTTTGTTTGCTATTAATTAGACTAATTCATTAACTGGGAGGTTAACTCATGTCATTAAGTTATATATCCGAAATTTTACCCTCATTATTTCAGGGCGCTAGTTTAACACTTCAGCTATTTTTCTGGACATTAATTGGATCGTTGCCATTAGGGATTGTCGTCAGTTTAGGACTGACTTCGAATATTAAACCAATTCGTTGGGTGTTAGATTTTTATGTTTGGTTGATGCGTGGCACACCACTATTGCTCCAATTGATTTTTGTTTTCTACGGACTACCAATTATCGGGGTTGTGTTCCATCGTTATGATGCGGCGGTATTTGCATTTATTTTGAACTATGGTGCTTACTTCGCGGAAATTTTCCGTGGTGGGTTACAGTCAATTGATAACGGCCAGTACGAAAGTGCTCGCGTATTACGGTTAAGCTATTGGCAAACGATACGTAAAATTGTGATTCCTCAAGTGGTTAAGATTGTGTTGCCATCAGTGGGAAACGAGGTTATCAACCTTGTTAAGGATTCATCGTTGGTCTACGTCATTGGGTTAGGTGACCTGTTACGAGCTGGTAATGTGGCTACTTCTCGTGATGTGACGTTGGTTCCGCTACTACTAGTCGGAATAATTTATCTGATTCTGGTCGGGATCTGCACGTATCTATTACACAAGGTCGAACAACGATATTCATACTATAAATAAACGGAGGATCCGAATATGTTAGAGATTAAGAATTTAAAAAAGAGTTTCAGCGGCCGAGTAATCTTGGACAACATGAATGTGACGGTTAAGGATCGCGAAGTTTTGAGTATTGTTGGGCCTTCAGGGGCTGGAAAAACAACCTTGCTACGATGCATTACTGGATTGGAAAAAGCAGATTCAGGCGAATTTTTAATTGATGGTCAATCATTCAACCCACAAGGAACGGATACGTCAGACAGTGTTATCGGTGTTGTGTTTCAAGATTTTAATCTTTTTCCGCACTTATCTGTATTTGATAACATTACGTTGGCACCAACTATGGTTTTAAAAAAGGACAAGAATGAAGCCAAGGCGGAAGCTGAGAATTTGCTGGCTGAACTCGGACTCAAGGGAAAAGGCGATCTCTATCCCTTCCAATTGTCTGGTGGACAAAAGCAACGTGTCGCGATTGCACGGGCGTTGGCAATGCATCCGAAGATTCTGTGCTACGATGAACCAACCTCGGCGCTTGATCCAAATTTACGTCGGGAAGTTGAAAAATTAATCTTAGGATTAAAACAAGATGGCATGACACAGCTTGTTGTGACGCATGATATGGAATTTGCTAAAAATATTGCGGATGATATCTTAGAGGTTAGTTCGCTGGATAAGTTGAACCAAAAATAAGCGCAATTAGGAGGAGAGAAAATGATCAAAAAATGGCAAACATGGCTTCTCTTAATTGTGATCCTCGTGCCAACGGTACTACTTTCTGGTTGTGAAAGTGTTACGAAGCGTGCCCACACAACGGATACGTGGAGCAAGATTGAACGGCGAGGTAAGGTCACAGTTGGTCTGGATGATAGTTTTGTGCCAATGGGATTCCGGCAAAAAAATGGTAAACTTGTGGGATATGATATTGACTTGGCCCGGGCCGTATTTAAACAGTATGGTATTAAGGTTGATTTTCAAACCATTGACTGGTCGATGAAAGAAACTGAATTAAATAATGGGACTATTGATTTGATTTGGAACGGCTACACGATTACGGATGCACGGAAAAAGACGGTGTTGTTTAGTCGTCCCTATGCACAAAATCAACAAATTTTAGTTACTAAAAAGCAGAGTCATATCACTAATTTTGCCGATATGAAGGGTAAGACACTGGGGGTCCAAAATGGATCAACGGGGACCGATGTGCTTGATAAAAATCCGAAAATGTTGAAGGATTATATTAAGGGACATAAAGCGGTGCTGTATGATACATTCCCCGAAGCGTTTATTGATTTAAATGCTAACCGAATCCAGGGGATTTTGATGGATAAGGTATATGCGCAGTATTATATTAAACATCAAAGTGATAGTTCCGCTTATTCCACGTACATCAGCAAACAGATCCCGGCCGAAGATTTTGCGGTCGGAATGCGTAAGGGTGATGTAACACTGAAGAAGAAGATTGACACTGCTCTTGGCAAAATGCAAAAGAATGGGCAGCTAAAGCAGATTAATGAAAAGTGGTTTGGTGAGGCAAGTAATTATCTTGGCAAGCCATAAAACCGTGACAAACTTGGCAACTATTGTTATGCTGAATCTATTAATTGATGGGGGCGGCAACTAAGATGCTTGATTTGTGGATTTTAATTGATTTTGTGGTCATTATTAACACGATTACATCCTTTGTTATTGTGTTTCGAGAAAAACGCGATATTTCCGCCACATGGGCCTGGTTACTGGTATTGTTAGCATTACCAGTACTAGGCTTTTTGTTGTATCTATTTGCGGGACGCAAGCTCTCACATCGCCGCATCTTTGATTTGAAAGCACAAGAACCCTTGGGAATTGATCAGATCGTTGCTAATCAAAAATTAAAGGATGACGATAATGAACTGTTACCAGCAAATCAGGTGACTAATTCGGCCCGTGAGTTGGTTCGGTTGTTCCTGGAGACTGACAATGCCGTTTTAACGAAACGGAATGCGGTTCGGATTTATACGGATGGTGAAAAGCTATTTGAGAGTATTTTTGAAGATGTTCGGCGGGCGAAACATCATATTAATATCGAATTTTTTACGTGGTATAACGATCGAATTGGGCAGGAATTTGTTCGAATTCTAGAAAAGAAGGCCCGTCATGGGGTTCATGTACGGGTAATTTACGATACTTTAGGATCCCATGGTTCAAAACAGAAGCTGTTTAAGCATTTGGTAGAGCTGGGCGGTCAAGTGGAGCCGTTTTTAACTTCTAAATTTTTGCCGTTTACACTGCGGCTTAATTTTCGGGATCACCGAAAATTGGTCATTATTGATGGTAAAACGGGTTATATCGGTGGGTTTAACGTCGGTGATCAGTATTTGAGTCGCAAGGAACGGTTTGGATATTGGCGTGATACGCATTTGAGAGTGGTTGGTGACGCAGTGTTGTCTATCCAAAGTAGATTCTTTTTAGATTGGAATGCGACTACTAAACGTGACCATGTTAAATTTGATCAGCGCTATTTTCCTCGTACGAATTCGAATGGATCGACGAGTATGCAAATTGTCTCTAGTGGCCCAGACGATGACCGGGAGAAAATTAAGCAGGGATACGTGAAGATGATTTCGATTGCGACAAAGTCAATTTATATCGAATCTCCCTATTTTGTACCAGATGTCAGCGTCTTAGAAGCTTTGTCAATTGCGGCGACGGCCGGAATTGATGTGCGGCTCATTATTCCCGATCGGCCGGATCACCCGTTTGTTTATCGGGCAACCGAGTATTATTCGCGAGAGTTGATGAATGCCGGTGGAAAAGTGTACACGTATGAAAATGGATTTATGCATTCTAAGATGGTAGTCATTGACGGCAAGATGGTTTCAATAGGATCTGCTAATATGGATATTCGCTCGTTTAAGTTGAACTTTGAGGCGAATGCGTTTTTGTATGACCGTGAATTTGCACATGCGACCGAATTGATTTTTTTACATGATCAGCAAAAATCACGCTTTTTGACATCGGAGTATTTTCAACAGCAAACCCATCTGGTTAAAATTAAGCAAACACTATCGCGGTTACTTGCACCAATTTTATGAGATCAAAAAAAAGGACGCCTCACCGAGGCGTCCTTTTGATGTCGAACTAGATTATTAGTTAATCATGTTGAAAGAATTCGTTGTATAAAGCGGCAACGGCTTGATTTGCTTCATCCTGCGCCACTCCAAACATAATAGAAATTTCAGAGGCACCTTGGTTGATCATTTGGAGTCGAATTCCAGCTTGAGCGAGGGCCTTAGTTGCCTTTGCCATGATGCCAATTGTATCATGCATGCCTTCACCAACGACCATCACAATTGCGTAATCATGGATCATGTGCATCTCATCCGGTTGAATGGCAGTTTGCATTTCGGCCATTAATGATTGTTCCAACTCGGGTGTCAGGTTATCTTCCGACATGATAATGGTAATATCATCAATTCCGGAAGGCATGTGCTCATAACTGATATTGAACTTATAGAGGACATCAAGCACTTTGCGAGTGAAACCCACCTCTTTGTTCAGCAAGTATTTACTGATGTAAAGACCACAAAAACGTTTCGATGCTGTAATTCCCCGGACTGGGTAGTCTTTATTTGGTTTTATGCGGGCTGAAATGATGGTTCCCGGTGCCTGAGGATGATTTGTGTTTCGCACATTAACGGCGATATCGCCTTGAATTGCGGGGATGAGAGCTTCATCATGAAATACTGAAAAGCCGGCGTATGATAGTTCACGCATTTCTCGAAACGTCATATGAGCGATCGCATGTGGGTGGGCAACGATATTCGGGTTAACCGAGTAGATTGCATCAACGTCGGTAAAGTTTTCGTATAAGTCGGCGTTGAGGCCCCGTGCCATCACGGCACCAGTAATGTCCGAACCACCGCGCGAGAAGGTGCAAATTTCACCGTTGGCGTTGTAGGCAAAGAATCCTGGCACAACCAGTACCTGCGCATTATTTTGCCATTTACGCATGTTGGCATAGCTTTCCTGCAAAATTTGCGCATCATCAGGCACATCTGTGACCACCATTCCAGCATCCTTAGGATCTAAATACTGGGCGGCAATTCCCACGATATTGAAAACCCGGGCAATTAGCTGGGCATTTAATCGTTCACCGTGTGCTTTGAATGCGGCCATTAGATATGTATTATTCTGATACTTTTTAAGTGGGAGGTTTAAAATGGCCCGTTTAATTGGCGCAAATTCCTCGGGGGTTAGATTAAAACCCAGTGCAATTTCTTGATAACGTGCAATAATTTCTTGTTGAACGTTAGTATAGTCACTTCCCGCGATCACTTGATCGGCATAGCGAATCAAGAGGTCTGTGACCTTGGTATCAGCCGGATTACGTTTACCAGGCGCTGATACTACAACACACCGACGAGTGGGATCGTCTTCAACGATTTCAATCACTTTTCTTAACTGTTGGCTACTTGCTAATGAGCTGCCACCGAATTTGATAACCTTCACAATTATTCTCTCCTTTTTGTTAACTAACATGATAGCAAAACCCCGACGTAGTTACAATTCAGAACAGGCTATTTTTTTAATCAAACTTTCATTTTTTAAATTAGGTTTGTATTTTTTATTGATTTAACGTATCATTATTTAACATGTGATACTTCGGTTCAAATAGCCACTGGGGACTTATATTATGAGTTTTCGGTGGTGTAACATCCGTTCCCACAGACGGGATAGCATAAATGACTTTAAGGGTAGATGGAGGATTTGCTTTGTATTTTCAACTAACAGATGGTGTTGAACTACACATTATTAAAACGTCACAGTTTAAGAGTAATCAAATCGTGGTGAATTTTGGAACCCCACAAACATCTGCAAATACGACGGCGAGAAGTTTACTGGGAGACTTACTAGAAACCAGCACGCATAAGTATCCCACGCAAACGGCGCTTGCCCGACAATTATCACAATTGTACGGTGCCGACGTTGGAACTGGAGTTGGGCGTATAGGAACGTTGCATTCCGTTCGATTGAAGGCGCGATTTATTAATGATCGCTATTCATACGATGGGTTACTGGATAACGTCATTGATTTAATTCATGAGATGCTATTTAATCCATTGATTGATAATGAATCGTTCGATGAACCCACGTTTAATCTTCAGCGAGCTAATTTAAGAAGCGCGATTCAGTCGCTTGATGATGATAAACAGTACTATGCTGAAACTCAGCTTCGAAAATTATACTTTGATGATGATTCGATCATGCAGATTCCAAGCTTCGGCCGTTTAGCGGATTTGGATCAATTGAATGCTGAAAATTTAGTGCCAGTCTATCGCCAAATGATTACCTCAGATCGCATTAATATTGTAGTTTTAGGGGATGTGGATGAGCGCCATGTTGTGGATCGGTTTAAGGAATTCAACTTCACACCGCGACCAGTGGCGGATCATGATATGATGTATCATCAAGATGCACGACCGGACGTGACTCAAAAGGATGAAATTCAGGCAATCAACCAGTCCAAGTTGAATTTAGCTTATCAGTTGCCAGTTTATTTTAACGAGCCAGATTACTATGCAGCAGTTGTTATGAATGGGATTTTGGGTGGCACGCCGCTATCAAAATTATTTGTAAATGTGCGTGAAAAAGAAAGCTTAGCGTACTATGCGTCAAGTCGGTACCATAGTTTCAGTGGCATGTTATCAATTCAGACCGGTATTCAAAATACTAATTATGAGCGTGCCCGGGTGTTGATTGGGCAACAGGTTGAAGCTGTTAAAGCGGGAGAATTCACTGCGGAATTACTTAGAGAAGTGAAAGATAGCCTGATCAATCAATTTCAAGCCAGCTTGGATGTTGCGGGCAATATTGCTGAGCGCCAACTAATTTCAACGTTATTAGATCGCCCAGCTGACGATGTTGTTCAAAAAATTGAGGATGTTACGGCAACTCAAGTGATGCACGTGGCATCACTGCTTGAGTTACAGGCAATTTACTATTTAAATGGAGATTTAACGAAATGAACGAGCATCATTATGCAAAGTATGATGAAACAATTTATGATCAAAAATTAGATAATGGCCTGCTAGTGCAGGTATTACCTAAACGTAATTTCCATAAAACTTATGCGATTTTAACCGTTGATTTTGGCTCAATCGATCGGACGTTTATACCCGTGAATGGGCAGGAGCTAATCACTGTTCCCGACGGTGTCGCTCATTTTCTTGAACACAAAATGTTTGAAAAAATTGATCACGACGCTTTTGATTTGTTCGGTGAATTGGGAGCTGACTCAAATGCTTTCACCAGCTTTACCCAAACGAGCTATTTATTTTCAACGACCCAGCACGTGCATGAAAGCTTGGATGTGCTGCTGGATTTTGTGGAGCAACCCTATTTTTCATCACAAACGGTTCAAAAAGAAAAGGGGATTATCGGACAAGAAATTAAGATGTACGATGATGATCCTAATTGGCGCCTCTACTTTGGAATGCTGGGAAATCTTTATCCACACGATCCAATGCACATTGATATTGCGGGAACGGTGGAATCAATTGACCAAATTACTGCGGACACACTATATTCGACCTATGATAGCTTTTATCAACCAGCCAACATGAACCTTTTTATTGTTGGAAATGTTGATCCTGCTGAGACCATGGAGTGGATTGCTGATAATCAGAAGCAGAAACATTTTGATCAAGTGACGATACCAGAGGTTCAATTTGAACTAAACGACGAAACTGGTCAGGATGTTATTCCATTCCGGACGTTAGAAATGGATGTGACCCGGCCGAAGGTAATGGTGGGTGTCCGGGGATTAGAACCAATTTCGGCTGGTCAAGCGGGGCTTAAGTACCGCCTCGGTGTTGAATTATTGCTGGATATTTTGTTTGATGATACGGTTGATAATTACCTGAGATTGTATAATAACGGTATTATTGATGATTCATTTAGTTATAATTTTGAAATGCAGCGGGGATTCCACTTTGCCTACTTTAGTAGTGATACTGACCACATTGAACGATTTGCTGATGAAATTATTGGAATTTTAGAGAGTGCTCAGCAACAAATTGAAGCGGCCGCGTCTCAGTTTAATAATATTAAACGTGCTGTATTGGGACGCATGATTGCGTTGTTGGATTCACCGGAAGCAATTGCGAACCGGTATGCTGGCAAACTATTTGGGGCCACTAATTTATTGGATGAAATTACAGTACTGGAATCAATTACGATTGAAGATTTATACGTCATTGCTCGTGAGTTTATCCAGTCGCAGGGCATTTCTGTTTATCAGATTGTTCCACGACATTCGAATTAAGTAAAGTTTAAGTAATTTAGCGCTGAAATATGCTATACTATCGACGTCGTACACAAGATCAAAAGTATTGGAGAAAAAGTGTTCATGTCAGAAGAAAATACACGAGTTGAAATAGGGAAAAAATTGCGCGATGCGCGGGTTTCAATGGGTTACACGCTTGATGATTTGCAACAAGCAACTAAGATTCAGAGACGGTATTTAATTGCGATTGAAGATGAAAAGTTTGATGAACTACCTGGGGATTTTTATGTGCGGGCGTTTATTAAGCAGTACGCTGATACGGTTGGACTGAACGGCGATGAGTTACTGAAGGAATATAATGATTTATTGCCTCAGAGTAAATCCAGCGAATATTCTGAACACATGTCACAGGCGATCGAAACACGGGCTGGACAGAAAAAGAGCGTTGATTCACTGGATCGGGTCCGTCAGTATTTGCCAACAGTTGTAATTGCTGTGATTATTATTGTTATTTTAGGTGCTATTTGGATGACGGCTCTGCACGGTCATAAATCGAGCTCTAATAACAACGATATCGATAGTAGTTCAGTATCCGTTTCAGGTGAATCAAGTCAAAAGAGCAGTAGTAAGAAGACTAGCTCATCGTCTTCTTCTAAAACAACGACTAAGAAGAGCAGTAAACTCAAGGTCACTGCGACAACACAAAGTTCTAGTGCTGCAGTGTTCGATGTGACGACTGCCAGTCAATCAGGTAAGTTAAAGTTGAAGCTTGATCCAACGCAACGGTCATGGATTTCGGTGACAACGGATGGCACGAGCCAATTTAGTCAGACATTAACCGCTAATAGTGCGCAGACTGTCAATGTTGCGGGTTCCGCAAAAAAAGTTGTCATTTCATTAGGAAATGCAAAGTATACAACAATTACATTGAACGGCAAGAAGATTGATGTGACAAAGAATGGTCAGTATCCAAATGTACGTAAGGTAACTTTAAACTTAAATGGATCATCGACGGCATCATCATCTAGCGCTTCGTCCAACTAGTGTTAAAAATTTTTAGGGGGCTTTTTTCGTGAATTTACCAAATAAACTGACTGCTTTAAGGTTAGTGATTGTACCATTCTTTCTGTTACTACTGGTCTTGCCACTGCATTGGGGGGCCGTTACGTTTGGTGGTGTAACAATTCCTGTTACCCAACTGATTGCGGCGATCATTTTTGTGGCAGCCTGCATTACTGATAATTTGGATGGTATTATTGCACGTAAGAATCATTTAGTTACCAATTTTGGTAAGTTTGCCGATCCGTTGGCGGACAAAATTCTGGTAATGACTGCATTTATCGTTCTAACATCGATGCATGTTGTGCCAGCTTGGGTTTCCGTTATTATTATTTGGCGTGAGTTGGCCGTTACTGGATTACGGTTATTAATTGTTGAAACTAACGGTGAAGTAATGGCAGCCAAAATGCCCGGTAAGATTAAAACGGTGAGTCAATTTATTGCGATCATCTTCTTATTGTTGAATAATGTTTTCTTTGAATTGATCCATGTTCCGTTCGGGCAAATTATGCTGTATGTATGCTTGTTCTTTACAGTATATTCAGGAATTGATTATTTTGTTAAAGGTCGATCAGTATTTTCTGACGGATTAAAATAAACCATAGTTAAGTTGAAAGTCGAATATACTTTCAACTTTTTTTATTTTTAAGCGTTAAAATGAATAGTAAATGCGTACTTAGTATGTAGGAGGATGAAAATGCAGGCGGAAATTATTACGGTCGGAACGGAGATTTTACTCGGACAAATTCAAAATACCAATGCTACCTACTTAGCACAACAACTTGCGCAGCTTGGTATTGAGTCCCATTATCAAACGACGATAGGCGACTACATGCCCCGAATTGAAGCAGCGGTTAATACGGCGGTTCACCGAAACGAACTCGTGATTGTTTGCGGTGGTGTGGGACCGACGGCGGATGATCAAACGAAGCAGGCTGTTGCTCAGGCACTCGGAACGAAGTTAGTAATTGATCCAGCTCAGATGCAACGAATTACAACATATTTTCAAGCACGGCAAAAACGGATGGTAGCTGGTAATGAGAAACAAGCTGAGTATCTTCAGGGAGGAGAAATTCTTGCAAACATCAATGGCTTGGCGATCGGTGATTTTTACCAAGCGTCACCTGAAGCGGCGGTGGTTATTTTACCAGGACCGCCTCATGAAATGACGGCCATGTTCGAACAGTCCCTCCGGCCACTACTAATAAAGAAGTATGCGCTTGATCAGCATTTGGTTAATCACGATATGTTTTTTTATGGAATTTCTGAGTCGGAGTTGATGAACCGGATTACGGCAATGGTAGTGCCTGATACACGGCTTTCAATTGCATCATATGCTCAGGACCATGCCATTAAGGTACGGCTGACTGCATCGACGGATAGTCCAGCAATTGTAGCGCAGCTTACAAAACTGGAAAACAAAATTCAAACCACACTTAGTGAGTATTACTTGGGTAACCGAGCTGAACAATCTATCGTCCAGCAGGTTGTGACCCGGTTAAAGCAGCAGCATCTAATGATTACAGCTGCTGAAAGTTTGACAGCCGGTTTGTTTCAGTCAACGTTATGTAATATCAGTGGTGCCTCAAGTGTATTTCATGGGGGTTTTGTGACATATGCCGATGAGGTTAAGGAACAACTGCTGGGGATTGAGCATCACGTCATTGCACAATATGGGGTAGTGAGCGAACCAGTTGCGCGACAAATGGCGGAAAAAAGCCGTGCGCTTATGAAAGCGGACATTGGGGTGTCATTTACAGGAGTAGCAGGTCCGGATTCACTAGAAGGTCAATTGCCAGGAACAGTGTGGATGGCGATTGCTCAAACCGGACAAGCAACACAAGCATTCGAACTGCACGTCTCCAACGCTGATCGACAAACAGTGCGAGAAAAAAGTGTGTGGCAGATGTTTTATGAATTGTATCGACGACTAAAATAAAGCGAACTTTTGTTCGTTTTTTGCTTGCTTTTTGGGATAGAACTGATATTATTAATTAAGAATGAGTTTCCATTTTAAGGAGGAACACAATTGGCTGATGCAAGACAGGCAGCCTTAGATGCTGCCCTAAGAAAAATTGAAAAAAACTTCGGTAAGGGATCAATCATGCGAATGGGCGATCAAGCCGATATGAAAATTGCTACTGTTTCTAGTGGGTCAATTGCACTTGATGATGCACTGGGCGTGGGTGGTTACCCGCGGGGACGAATCGTTGAAATGTATGGTCCTGAAAGTTCTGGTAAAACAACGGTTGCACTGCATGCCGTTGCTGAAGTTCAGAAACAAGGTGGCACTGCGGCCTATATCGATGCCGAAAATGCGCTTGATCCACAGTATGCGGAAGCGCTAGGGGTTAATATCGACGCGCTGCTATTATCGCAACCAGATACTGGGGAAGAGGGATTGGAAATTGCTGATGCCTTGATTTCCAGTGGTGCGGTTGACATCGTGGTAATCGATTCAGTGGCGGCCTTAGTGCCTCGCGCTGAAATTGAAGGCGAAATGGGTGATGCGCATGTTGGATTGCAAGCCCGTTTGATGTCACAGGCCTTACGGAAATTGTCTGGCTCAATTAATAAAACGAAGACAATTGCTATTTTTATTAACCAAATCCGTGAAAAAGTCGGTGTCATGTTTGGTAATCCCGAAACAACACCCGGTGGACGGGCCCTTAAATTCTACTCAACAATTCGGTTGGAAATTCGACGTGCTGAACAGATTAAGGATGGGACCAATGTGATTGGTAACCGGACAAAGATTAAAGTCGTCAAGAATAAAGTTGCGCCACCGTTCCGGCGTGCTGAACTTGATATCATGTACGGGCAAGGAATTTCCAAAACTGGTGAATTACTTGATATGGCCGTTGAGAAAGACTTGGTTAATAAGAGTGGTGCCTGGTATTCATATGGTGATGACCGGATTGGACAGGGACGAGAAAATGCTAAACAATACTTAGCTGATCATCCCGACAAGATGGAAGAGCTTATGCACAAAGTTCGAGTTGCGTATGGAATGGAAGCTGACGATAGTGTTGATACAGAGAATACTGATCCCAGTGAATTAAATTTAGATGATTCTCAAGAGTAATTAATTTTGAAAAGATGGCATGCATTTGAAATGCCATCTTTTTTGTACGCATAAACTTGACAATTAGTTGACATGTTTACCGTGCAATATTAGAATTAACACAGTGTAAATAATCAATTAACACGTTAAATTAAATAGATTATTTGACCAACAGCAATTTAATAGTTGATGCGGAGGTGAAAAAATGAATGCACTAAGCATAATTCTCGCCGCGATCGCTATTGTTGTCGGAGTCATTGTGGGATACATGGCCAAGAAAACGTCTTATGAACGCCAACTTGATCAGGCCCACAATAGTGCCGAAGGAATTATCTCTGATGCGAAAAAGGAAGCTGAGACTGCAAAAAAAGAAGCTGTTTTAGAAGCCAAAGAAGAAAGTCATCAGTATCGTGAAAGCGTTGAAGAAGAGCTAAAGGGTCGACGTGCGGAAGTTCAAAAGCAAGAAGACCGATTATTACAACGTGAAACGACACTTGATCGCAAAGATAATGCCCTTGAAAAACGCGAAAATGTTCTGAGCGCGCGAGAAAATAAGTTAGGCAAGCAAGAAGAGCAGATTCAAAAAGATCAACAACAAGTAACAGAATTGATTGACCAACGCCAGGCTGAACTTGAAAGAGTGGCGGAGATGTCTCAAGAGGACGCGCGAACTGAAATTCTTGATGCAATGAAGAAACAGTTGAAACACGAACGCGAAATCATGATTCGGGATAGTGAACAAGAAGCTGCTGCAGTAGCGGATAAAAAGGCTAAGAACTTGATTGTCAGTGCAATTCAGCGAAGTGCCGCGGATATGGTTTCTGAAACGACTGTATCGGTGGTAACTTTGCCCAATGATGATATGAAGGGTCGGATTATCGGTCGGGAAGGCCGAAATATTCGAACGCTTGAAACGTTGACTGGGATTGATTTGATTATTGATGATACCCCTGAAGCAGTAGTACTTAGCGGCTTTGATCCTGTTCGTCGTGAAATTGCCAAAATTGCGCTTGAAAAGTTGATTCAAGATGGTCGGATTCATCCGGCACGGATTGAAGAAGCCGTTGAAAAAGCACAAAAGGAAATGGATCAACAATTACGGGAAACTGGGGAGCAAACTGTCTTTGATCTAGGAATTCATTCGATTCATCCAGATTTGATTAAAATTATCGGACGGATGAAGTATCGGACGAGTTACGGGCAAAATGTGTTGGATCATTCGATTGAAGTTGCCAAGTTAGCAGGAATCTTGGCTGCTGAACTTGGTGAGGATGTTACATTAGCAAAGCGCGCGGGATTATTACACGATATCGGTAAAGCAGTTGATCATGAAGTGGAAGGTTCACACGTTGAATTAGGTGTTGAACTGACTACGAAGTATAAAGAAAATCCGGTTGTGATTAATACAATCGCGTCTCATCATGGGGATGTTGAACCGGAATCTGTAATCGCTGTCCTTGTTGCAACATCGGATGCTATTTCGGGTGCCCGTCCAGGTGCCAGAAGTGAATCACTTGAGAACTATATTCAACGATTAAAGCAATTGGAGAGTATTGCGAACAAGCATCGTGGTGTGGATCATAGTTATGCCATTCAGGCTGGACGAGAAGTCCGTGTGATCGTTAAGCCAAAGATGATTTCAGACTTGCAGGCAACGGAGCTCTCACATGATATTAAACAGGAAATTGAAAAAGACCTGGAATATCCAGGCCATATCAAGGTAACTGTTATTCGAGAAGTTCGTTCAGTAGATTACGCTAAATAAGGATTGGAGGGAGTTGATGACTTCCTTCAATCCTTATTTGTTGTTGATCTGCAGATAGAATCGACGATAAAAAGCAATGAAACGTGGTAGAATTATACTATTAATTTAATGAGGTGAAATCAGTGTCAACAAAGACAAGTGAAACGCCAATGATGAAACAATATCAGGCGGTTAAAGATCAGTATCCGGACGCATTTTTATTTTATCGATTAGGTGATTTTTATGAGTTATTTAATGATGATGCGATTAAGGGATCACAATTACTAGAGTTGACGCTCACACAACGAAACAAAAATTCAGTTCATCCTATTCCGATGTGCGGGGTGCCCCATCATGCGGTTCAAAACTACGTTGATATTTTAATTGATCAGGGGTATAAAGTTGCTATCTGTGAACAGATGGAAGACCCCAAGTTGGCGAAGGGGATGGTTAAGCGTGAAGTGACGCGCTTAGTGACCCCTGGAACCCAGATGGATTTATCCGGTGATCAAGCACGAGATAACAATTATTTGACAGCATTAATTCAGCAAGGCACCCAGTATGGATTTGCGTATGCGGATTTATCAACCGGTGAATTAAAAACGAGCGTGCTTGACACAAGTGATTCGTTGCTCAACGAAATGATTAATTTACGAACCAAGGAAATTGTAGTCGACGATTCTGTGGCGGCACAATTGACGGATCGATTTGCTGCCCAGTCAATTCTTGTATCACATCAAAACGAGATTGTTGAGTCCGCAGAAGTTAGCTATTTGTCACAAGATTTAACCAGTCAACTGGAAAAACAGGTTGTGGGATCACTAGTGTCGTATTTGACGACCACCCAAAAGCGAACGCTGGCTCATCTTCAACGGGCAGTGGCATATGAACCATCATACTTTTTGAAGATGGATCATTATTCTAAGTATAATCTAGAATTAACGACCAATATTCGTAGTGGTAAGAAGCAGGGAACCCTCGTTTGGTTGCTCGATGAGACTAAAACCGCAATGGGAAGTCGGCTACTCAAACAATGGCTGGATCGACCGTTACTGAATGAAACTGAAATTGAGCAACGCCAAGATAAGGTTCAGGTCTTATTGGATCATTACTTTGAACGGAGTAACCTACAAGATGAATTGACGAAAGTATACGATCTTGAACGGTTAGCCGGTCGTGTCGCTTACGGAAGTGTGAATGGTCGTGATCTGATCCAGTTAAAAACTTCGTTACAACAGATCCCCAAAATTCGGTACGTCCTCGAGTCGCTTAATTCACCAGTGTTTGACCAGTTATTGACAACGTTGGATCCGTTAGATGATATTGTAGACTTATTAGATCGGTCAATTGACGAAGAGTCCCCCATTTCGGTCACCGATGGTGGTGTGATTAAGGATCATTATAATACGCAACTAGATGAGTACCGTGATGCGATGAAGAATGGGAAGCAATGGATTGCCCAGTTGGAGGCTCAAGAGCGGCAGACTACTGGGATCAACAACCTAAAAATCGGGTTTAACCATGTGTTTGGCTATTATATCGAGGTTACCAAGGCGAACTTAGGTAAACTCCCCGATGACCGTTATGAACGTAAACAGACGTTAACGAATGCGGAACGGTTTTCAACACCGGAATTAAAGGAAAAGGAATCGTTAATTCTTGAGGCACAGGATAAGTCTACGGCTCTTGAATATTCGCTGTTTACCCAGATTCGAGAACAGGTGAAGGCCTCAATTGAACGCCTACAACAATTAGCCAAGCAGGTGGCACAGTTAGACGTTTTACAAAGCTTTGCAGTAGTAAGTGAAACTTATCATTTTGTGCGACCTAGTTTCACCCGTGGTCACGATTTGGAAATCGAAGAGGGACGACACCCAGTTGTCGAAAAATTTATGGGTCATCAAACTTATGTTCCTAATGATGTTGTCATGAACGATCAAACCACGATTTTACTGATCACCGGTCCCAACATGTCTGGTAAGAGCACCTATATGCGGCAATTAGCATTAACGGTGGTGATGGCACAGATGGGATGCTTTGTACCTGCCAAGAAGGCACAATTACCAATTTTTGATCAGATTTTCACGCGAATTGGGGCCGCCGATGATCTAATTTCTGGTCAAAGTACGTTTATGGTTGAAATGCAGGAAGCGAATAACGCGCTGAGTCATGCGAGTGAAAATAGCCTGATTTTATTTGATGAAATTGGTCGGGGGACAGCCACATATGATGGAATGGCTTTGGCGCAAGCAATTATTGAGTTTGTCCACGAGAAAGTACATGCCAAAACCCTTTTCTCAACCCATTACCACGAATTAACGGATTTAGATCAGACATTATCGGCATTAAAGAATGTTCATGTGGGCGCCGTGGAGAAAAACGGAGAACTGGTATTTTTACACAAAGTTGAAGACGGACCGGCAGATCAATCATACGGGATTCATGTGGCCAAACTTGCTGGTATGCCTGCCAGTCTTTTGATGCGTGCTAACGATATTTTGCAGGGACTAGAGGAAAAGGCGGTTACACTGCCACAAGAAAAGCCAACAACCGTTGCTGCACAACCAGTAGTTGGGCAGCTACCAGAATCTTCTGAGGAACCCGCCCAAGACTATGAGGTAGATGCCCACGAAGCCGATCAACTGGCTTTATTTGACCCTGTCGATGTTGATCCGAAGACTAACAAGGTGTTAGAGCAGTTAAAACATTTGAATTTGATGGCCATGACCCCAATGGATGTTATGAATAAAATGTATGAATGGCAACAGAAACTACAGTAGTCAAGTGCTAGGAGGGAGGACACAGTGAGTCAAATCCATGAACTAAGTGACGTACTCGCGGATCAAATTGCCGCTGGTGAAGTGATTGAGCGGCCAGCTTCAATCGTCAAAGAATTGGTTGAAAACGCGTTGGATGCCCATAGTCGACAAATCGACATCATTGTTACCGAAGCAGGTTTAGGTCAAATCCGGATTATTGACGACGGCGACGGAATTGATCAGGCAGATGTGGCAATTGCGTTTAAACGGCACGCGACCAGTAAAATACAAAGTCCCAAGGACCTCTTTCGCATTAAAACGCTCGGATTTCGGGGTGAAGCTTTGCCAAGTATCGCGTCCGTTGCAGACGTGATTATGACAACGGCAACCGGCAGTGAGCAGGGAACGGAAATTCATATTCGCGGCGGTGAAACCATCACGATGAAGCCCGCAACGGCCCGGCCGGGAACTGATATTACCGTCACCGACTTATTTTTTAATACTCCGGCACGGTTAAAATATTTAAAATCACCACAGACGGAGTTAGCTCAAATTACCGATATTGTCGATCGCTTGGCATTAGCTCACGCTGAGGTCGCATTTTCGTTAACCCATAATGAGCGTGAATTACTTCGAACGGTGGGGAATGGTAACCTCCAACAGGTGATTGCTGCAATTTATGGCAATACGAATGCACAAAAAATGATACCAATTGAAACGCAGGATCCGGACTTTTCTGTTCGCGGCTTCACATCGCTACCCGAGGTGACTCGTTCCTCTCGGCAATATATTTCGATCATTATTAACCAACGCTATATTCGTAATTTCCAACTTACTAAGGCAATTATTCAGGGATATGGCTCAAAGCTGATGATTGGTCGGTTCCCAATGAGTGTACTGTTGATTGAACTAGACCCAGTGTTGATTGATGTCAACGTGCACCCAGCGAAAAAAGAAGTTCGAATCAGTAAGGAAAGCCAGTTGGAGGGGCTCATTACGATGGCCATCCAACAACAGATGGCGAAACAAAATCTCATTCCAGATGTCCTTGAAGACTTTCATCAAGCACCGGCCATTGATTTTAGCGCGCTACAAAAGAATTTAAACGAAGCTTCTATTACCTATCCGGTTAATGATGGAGCGCCGTCAGAACACGTCAATAGTGATGAACAAGCACCAGTGTCGGCGTCCGTGGGCGATGAGGCAGTTGCTGAAGTCACGCCGATTGTGATTAAACACCGTGCTGAACTGAACGGTCCGGCAATGCAGGCCTTTACGGCTCGTTACCCACAAGAAGTGGTAGCCAGCCCAGCTCAGGTCAATGAAGCTTCAGCGGGCACTAATACTGAATTAGAACTCGAACCGACCAGCACGTCTGAAAAAGAACGGTTTCCACAGTTGCAATATTTGGGGCAGATGCATGGAACATTCTTGTTGGCGCAAGCTAGTGATGGCCTATACATTGTTGATCAACATGCAGCACAGGAACGTATTAATTACGAATATTACCGCCAAAAGATTGGTGAAGTGAGTGATGATCAGCAAAACTTACTTATTCCACTTGTATTGGATTATTCGACGGTAGATGTCTTAACGATTAGTGATCATTTAGATACTTTAAAACAGGTTGGCCTGTACTTAGAGTCCTTTGGACAAAATAGTTTTGTGGTCCATTCGCACCCCACCTGGATCAAGCAGGGGCAAGAAGAAGCGACAATTCGAGAGATGATTGACTGGATTATTAAGGATGGGCGGCTGACAGTGGCACAGTTTCGGGAGAAGACGGCCATTATGATGAGTTGTAAGCGTGCTATTAAGGCGAATCACCATCTGGACGATCAACAGGCCAAAGCTTTGTTAAAACGGCTGCCAGAGTGCGAAAATCCCTTTAATTGCCCCCATGGTCGGCCAGTGCTGATTCATTTTGATAATACGGAACTAGAAAAAATGTTTAAACGGATTCAAGATAGCCACGATCCCTATGCGGCTGAATTTGATGAACACGAATTTTAATTAGCGAAACCGGTGGTCGAACGGGTCAGTCGGAACGAGATATGATACAATTGTACGGATATTGAAAAAAGGTAGGAAAAACCATGTTTGAGTATTTTGAAGGCTTCGTGACGATTGTGACACCAGCATTTGTTGTACTAGATGTGCACGGTGTTGGGTATAAGTTAATGACGGCTAATCCATATCGTTACCAAGAAGATGATCAAAAAAAGGTGCGCATTTTTGTGTACCAAGCAGTTCGAGATAATGATATGGCACTGTATGGTTTTTACGACCAAGAAGAAAAAGCACTATTTGAAAAATTGATTAATGTTTCTGGAATTGGCCCGAAAAGTGCCCTTGCTATTTTAGCGAATACCGATCACAGTGGTTTGGTTGACGCAATTGCCGGGGATGACGTTGCTTATTTGACGAAGTTCCCAGGCATTGGCAAGAAAACAGCCGGCCAAATTATATTGGATTTGAAGGATAAAATTGGGCAGTTGAGTCAACCAGATTTATTCCATGAAACCAACGCAACGCAAACAACTGATCAGCCGGCCTTACAAGATGCCCTTGCCGCTTTAGAGGCGCTGGGGTATCGGAGTAAAGAAGTCGAAAAGATTGCCAAAAAGTTACGGGAGTTACCGACAACCACTACCGACGAGTATCTTCGGCATGGATTGACATTACTCACAAAATAATTGAGAGGAGGCGGTCACATGGATGATGATCAAGTGATGTCATCACGGGCAAGCGACGAGCAAGAAGCGTCGCTTGAGCTGTCACTACGGCCCCATTTACTGAGTGAATACGTTGGTCAGCAAAAAATTAAGCATGAATTGTCTGTGTATATTAAGGCTGCTGGTGAACGACAAGAAGCACTGGATCATGTGTTACTGTATGGGCCGCCAGGATTGGGAAAGACGACGTTAGCGATGGTGATTGCCAACGAAATGCATGTTCATATTAAAACGACTAGTGGACCGGCGATTGAAAAGCCAGGTGATTTGGTTGCATTATTGAACGAGTTGGAACCCGGGGACGTGCTGTTTATTGATGAAATTCACCGCTTACCAAAAATTGTCGAAGAAATGCTCTATTCAGCAATGGAAGACTTTTTTGTAGATATTGTGGTCGGTCAGGGGCCCACAGCCCATCCCATTCATTTCCCATTACCGCCGTTTACCTTGATCGGTGCAACGACTCGGGCGGGGGTGTTATCGGCGCCGTTACGCGATCGTTTTGGAATTGTAGAGCATATGGACTATTATCAAACAACGGAATTAGAGCAAATTGTTAAGCGTTCATCGCGGATATTTAACGCGGCAATTGAGCCAGCGGGCGCTCATGAGCTGGCACTCCGGTCACGGGGAACACCTCGAATTGCCAATCGATTATTGAAGCGTGTACGTGATTTTGCCCAGGTTGGCGGTCATGAGGCCATTGATCAAGCAATTGTGGCTTCCGCGTTAGACCTGCTACGGGTGGATAGTCGCGGCCTAGATGAAGTCGATAATAAGTTATTAATGACCATTATCAATTTTTATCAGGGAGGTCCGGTGGGACTTAATACATTGGCGGCCAATATTGGTGAAGAGGCGAATACGATCGCTGAAATGTATGAACCCTACCTGCTGCAGATTGGTTTTTTAAATCGAACACCACGGGGGCGGGTTGCGACACCCGCTGCATATGAACACCTTGGATTAGACTATTATGAACTCAGAGGAGAAAAATGATGACTGAATTAACTGTTGATGACTTTGATTACGATTTACCACATGAATTAATTGCGCAGACCCCCATAAAGAAACGTGATGCTTCTCGTTTACTTGTTTTGGATCATAAAACTGGTCAGATGCAGGATCAGCATTTCTATGATATTTTGGATCAGTTACATGCTGGGGATGCAGTTGTAATGAATAATTCTCGGGTTCTCCCAGCCCGCTTGTACGGCGTAAAGCCTGATACGGGTGGCCATGTTGAAGTGTTGTTGCTGAATAACACTGAAGGTGATGTGTGGGAAACACTGGTTAAACCGGCTAAGCGAATTAAGCCAGGAACGGAAATCAAGTTTGGCGACGGTGAGCTGACTGCTACCGTGACTGAAGAACTGGAACACGGTGGACGTATGATCGAATTTCATTATGACGGTATTTTTCTAGAAGTGTTAGAGAAATTAGGAGAAACACCATTGCCACCCTACATTAAGGAAAAACTTGATGATCCAGAACGTTACCAAACCGTATATGCGAAAGAAAATGGATCGGCAGCTGCGCCAACAGCCGGCCTCCATTGGACCAAGGAACTACTTCAGAAGGTCGAAGAAAAGGGCGTTAAGTTAGTATATTTAACCTTGCATGTCGGACTTGGAACTTTTCGTCCGGTCGACGAAAAAAACATCGAAGATCATAAAATGCATAGTGAATTTTATCGGCTAGATGCGCAGTCGGCTCAAACGCTTAACGATGTTCGAGCAAATGGGGGGCGGATTATTGCGACTGGGACGACTTCAATCCGGACACTAGAGACAATTGGATCAAAGTTTGACGGTGAAATTAAACCTGATTCTGGTTGGACCGATATCTTTATTAAGCCAGGTTATGATTGGAAGGTCGTGGACGCGTTTATTACAAACTTCCATTTACCAAAATCAACGCTGGTGATGCTGGTTGCTTCGTTTACCGGCCGTGATACGATTTTGAACGCGTACCAACATGCGATTGAAGAAAAGTATCGTTTCTTTAGTTTCGGAGATGCAATGTTTATTAAGTAAAGCGAAGGGTAGGAAGATATGGAACCAGCAATTAAGTATCGGCTGATTAAAAAGGACAAGCATACGGGGGCGCGAGCCGGCGAATTAATTACGCCTCATGGCACGTTTAAGACACCCATGTTTATGCCGGTCGGCACGCAAGCCACCGTTAAAAGTATTGCGCCAGAAGAGTTAGATGAGATGGGTGCGGGAGTCATTTTGGCTAATACGTATCATCTCTGGCTTCAACCTGGTGAAAAACTTGTTGAAGAGGCTGGTGGGTTACACAAGTTTATGAATTGGGACAAGGGGATCTTAACAGACTCTGGTGGATTCCAAGTTTTCTCGCTAGCTAAGCACCGAAACATCAAGGAAAACGGGGTCACATTTAAGGATCCAGTTAGTGGACAAACCATGTTTTTGTCGCCTGAAAAAGCCATTCAAATCGAAAATGCACTCGGACCAGATATTATGATGAGTTTTGATGAATGTCCGCCTTATTTTGAGACTTACGACTACATCAAGGCTTCTGTGGAGCGAACTAGCCGATGGGCTGAGCGGGGATTGAAGGCTCATCAGAATCCTGATTGGCAGGGGCTATTCGGAATTGTGCAAGGCGCTGGGTTTAAAAAGTTACGGCAACAAAGTGCTCGGGACCTCGTTAGCATGGATTTTCCCGGCTATTCTGTTGGAGGATTATCGGTTGGTGAATCGAAGGAAGAAATGAATCGGGTCCTAGAAATGACGACTCCATTTTTACCAGAAAATAAACCACGTTATCTAATGGGGGTTGGAACCGCGGATTCATTGATTGACGGTGTGATGCGAGGAATCGATATGTTTGATTGCGTTTTGCCAACTCGGATTGGGCGGAATGGAACTTGCATGACATCCCATGGACGCCTTGTTGTGAAAAACGCACAATATACCCATGATTTTGGACCACTCGATGATGAATGTAATTGCTATGTTTGCCGCAACTATACGCGAGCTTACATTCGGCATTTACTACATGTGAATGAAACGTTTGGCATTCGGTTGACGAGTTATCATAACTTGTATTTCTTGATTCATTTGATGCATGATATGCGGCAAGCCATTTTGGATGACCAAGTGCTTGAATTTCGTGAAATGGTATTTGAAAAGTACGGTTTTAACAAAGAAAATGCGGGAAATTTCTAAGTTAGTGGTAATTTAAGTCATTTTTTGATATGGTGTAGTATAGTAAATTCGAAAGGGTGTCAATCTAAATGAACTATTCAGGAATTTTGATTATCGTTGCGATGGTCGCTGTTATGTACTTCTTAATGATCCGGCCACAACAAAGACAAAGAAAGCAACACCAGGATATGGTGAGCCAATTAAAGAAGGGCGACGAAGTGATTACAATTGGTCGCTTGCATGGGACGGTTGATGAAGTTAATACTAGCAATCGGACTGTTGTTCTTGATTGCGAAGGAATTTATCTGACATTTGATTTGTCAGCAATCGCGACAGTTGTTCGTCCTGATGCTAAGGCGGAAGCTTCAACTAGTGAGACCACTACTGAAGACATCGAAGAAGCAAAGGCTGAACCTAAAGAAGTTGCCAGTGACGCAACGACTGCTGATTCACAAGAAGCAGCAGCTAGCGAAGTGGCTGATGACAGCGAAGAAGCTGCTAAGTAATAATTTGTTAACGACACACCGGTTGGTTTCGTAAGAAACTAGTCAGTGTGTTTTTTATTCTGGTGAAATAGAGGTGAAAAGATGAAGGCGTTTATGCAATCGGCTTTGAAAGTGGATGCATCTCGACAAATTGTGCATATCGATATGGATGCTTTTTATGCTTCCGTGGAAATGCGAGATCACCCACAATGGCGCCGCCAACCGTTAGTGATTGCCCACGATCCACGTTTGAACGGTGGGCATGGTGTGGTTGCAACAGCTAATTATGTCGCACGTCAAGCAGGGGTCCATTCGGCGATGAGCGCACAGGAGGCACTCAAACTGGCCCCCAATGCTGTATTTAAAACACCGGATTTTGCTCACTATCGTCAGGTTTCTGATCAGATTCACGCGATTTTTCATCGATACACGGACAAGATTGAATCGGTGGCACTCGATGAAGCGTACCTAGATGTGACGGATAATAAACTTGGAATTAGTAGTGCGGTGCAGTTGGCCCATGAATTACAGGCCCAAATTTATGATGAGGTTCAATTAACGTGTTCTACCGGAATTTCGTACAATAAGTTTCTGGCAAAATTAGCATCAGATTATTGCAAGCCGGTGGGGGTTACAATCGTGATGCCAGATGATGTCCACGATTTTTTAATGCGGTTACCAATTGAGAAATTTCGGGGCGTTGGGAAAAAGACAGTGCCGAAAATGCACGAATTGAATATTATGAACGGACAAGATCTTTATGATCAGAGTGAAAATGGGTTAATGCAGGCATTTGGCAAATTGGGGTACCAGCTATATCGCCGCGTTCGTGGGATTGATGATCGACCGGTGGCATATCAGCGAGATCGAAAGTCAATTGGTAAGGAACGAACCTATAATCATGTTTTGATTGCCGATAGTGAAATTGATCAGCAATTGAGGTATTTAGCACGATTGGTCGCACAGACGCTTACGAAACATCAAAAGCATGGTCAAACTGTGGTCCTGAAGGTCCGTTATCAAGATTTCACGACTCTGACGAAGCGGTTAACGCAGGTGGAGTACTTTGAAAACGATCCAGAGGTATTGTACCAAGCCGCGTTGACGCTTCAAGAACAACTTAATCGTGGTGAGCAGCCCATTCGATTACTTGGCATCACGGTCACTAATCTAGTGGCATTGGAATTTGAAAATCTGACATTACCTCTTTGGCGTAATGATAAATCGTGATAATACCAATTAGATCAACGTTTGAAAGTCTTTTGAATAACCTGTATACTTAGGAACGATTTAGTACCGGTTCTACTTTAATGAAGAAGGGACACTTAATACCAATGAACGAGTTAGATGAAATTTTTACCCAGATTAAAAAGTATTCTAAGATTATTATTCACCGGCACCAACGACCTGATCCAGATGCGATCGGCTCTCAAACTGGTTTAGCAGAAATTCTAAAAGCGTCATTTCCATATAAAACCATTTATGCTGTTGGTAAGCATATTCCGGGATTCGATTGGATCGGCACCATGGATGAAATCGACAATGCAGAGTTTGATGATGCACTTGTGATTGTAGTGGATACAGCCAATGCGCCGCGAATTGATGACCGTCGTTTTGATCAGGGCGCTAAACTCATTAAAATTGATCATCATCCCAATGACGAACCATATGGTGACATTATGTGGGTGGTTCCTGAGGCGTCAAGTTCGTCGGAATTAGTTTATGATTTTTATCAACGCTTTGAAGATCAACTGACGTTGCCACAACCAGCAGCACATGCATTATTAGCCGGAATTATTGGTGATACTGGCCGTTACTTGTACCCAGCAACAACGCCACATACGCTAAACGTTGCTGCAGCGCTAATGGCATTGGGAGCGAACGGTGCTGCGATTGGCCGCCATGAAGATGAGCTTAGTTTGCCGGTTGCCCGGTTATCCGCGTATGTCTACGAACATTTGACGATTTTAGACCATGGTGCGGCCTATTTAAAACTGACAAAGGATGTTTTGGATCAGTTTGAATTGAAGGAAGCAGGAACCTCAGGTGTCGTACCGCTACCAGGTCGAATTAAAGATGTCGACCTATGGGCCATCTTTGTACAACAAGATGATGGGACTTATCGTGTTCGTTTGCGCTCTAAGACAGTGCCGATTAATGAAGTCGCTAAGCACCATGATGGTGGTGGGCATCCATTAGCGAGTGGGGCTAAGGCTAAGGATGAAGCAGAAATTCAACAAATTATTCAAGAACTAGATCAATTGACCCAAGCAGAAAAAGGAGAAAATGAATGACGGCAACCTTTGAAAGTTTTAAGTTTCAACCGTTTATTGGGGAGGCACTGAAGGCGATTCAGTTTACCGAACCAACACCCGTGCAGGAAAAAATAATTCCACTTGTTCAGGAAGGAAAGAGTGTTGTTGGCCAATCTCAAACGGGAAGTGGTAAAACCCATGCTTTCTTACTACCCCTAGTGAATGGGATTAATCCGCAACAACATCATGTTCAAGTCGTCATTGCGACGCCTAGTCGGGAACTCGCGTACCAAATTTATGAGGCAACCAAACAGTTGGTGAAGACAGCACCTGAACAAATTATTGTGCATAACTATGTTGGCGGAACGGATAAAAAGCGCCAAATTGAACAATTAAAACGGCAACAACCTAGTATCGTGATTGGGACGCCGGGGCGCATTATGGATCTAATCAAGGAACAGGCACTAGATGTTCACTCAGCACAGCATTTCGTGGTCGACGAGGCTGATATGACGCTGGATATGGGCTTCTTGGATCAGGTTGATCGGATCGCCGGTAGTTTGCCGAGTGATGTCCAGATGCTGGTCTTTTCAGCGACGATTCCCGAAAAACTACGGCCATTTTTGAAGAAGTACATGCAAAACCCAGTCGTCGAAGAAATTCCAGTAACTTCGGTGATTAGTCCTAATGTTGATAACTGGTTGTTATCAACTAAGGGAAAAAGTAAAAATCATCTAATTTATCAATTATTGACAATGGGTGAGCCCTACTTGGCGTTAGTTTTTGCAAATACCAAAACTCGGGTAGAAGAGATTGTCGATTACCTGCAAAAACACAACTTAAAAGTTGCGATGATCCATGGAGGAATGGCGCCACGGGAACGCAAACGGGTCATGCGTCAGGTACATAATCTTGATTTTCAATTTGTAGTGGCCACCGACTTAGCGGCCCGGGGGATTGATATCGAGGGTGTGTCCGTTGTCATTAACGATGATATTCCTACAGACCTGGAGTTCTTTATCCACCGAGTTGGACGGACAGGTCGAAATCAGATGAAGGGGACGGCAGTTACCCTTTACGAACCGGATAACGATGTTCAGGTTTCTCAACTTGAAAAAATGGGAATTGAGTTCAAGCCAAAGGAAATTAAAAATGGTGAAATCGTTGATACTTATCATCGTAATCGACGTGATCACCGGAAACAAAAGCAATCAGAACTTGATCCGACATTGAAGGGCTTCGTCAAAAAGACGAAGAAGAAGGTTAAACCAGGTTACAAGAAGAAGATCAAAGGAGCGATTTCTGAAAAGGAACACCAAGATCGGAAACTAGCAAAACGACACGAGATGCGCCAAGCGCGCCGAGCTAAGAAGAAGACCAACCGTTGACTTGATTTCGGGCTTCGGCTATAATACCTATGGTTTGTTCAGGACATGTTGACTTATGATGACTTTCAGAAACGTTTTGGTCGCTGTGAAAAACGAGACTCATAGGTTAATGCTCCCTGAAGGTGTTCAAAAAACACATCAATACATGCGGCTCAGCATTATCGAGATTAAGAGGTAAACGAAATCCATCGTTGCAAGCAAAGTGGTACCGCGTCGTAAGGCGTCTTTGCTAGCAATGGTGGATTTTATTACTTTATTAAGGAAAGTAAGGGAAAACGATGAAAGAATTAACAAGTAGTGAAATTCGCCAGATGTTTTTAGATTTCTTTGCGGAACATGGTCATAAGATTGAACCAAGTGCGTCATTGGTCCCCGTCGATGATCCGACACTATTATGGATTAACTCGGGTGTGGCAACGATGAAGAAGTATTTTGATGGGTCAGTCGTTCCTGAGAACCCCCGTCTGACGAGTTCGCAAAAGAGTATCCGTACTAATGATATTGAAAACGTTGGAAAGACCGCACGGCACCATACACTGTTTGAAATGCTGGGGAACTTTTCTGTCGGTGATTACTTTAAGAAAGAAGTTATTCCGTGGGCCTGGGAATTACTCACTAGCGATCAGTGGTTTGGTCTGGATCCTGAAAAATTGTACATTACGGTTTATCCAAAGGATCAAGAGACACGTAAAATTTGGGAATCATTAGGTGTACAAGACAGTCATATTTACGAAGATGAAGATAACTTTTGGGATATCGGTCAGGGACCTTCAGGACCCGATTCAGAAATTTTTTACGATCGTGGACAAGAGATGAACAATATTAGCGAAGACGATCCAGAAAATTATCCTGGTGGTGAAAATGAACGGTACCTTGAAGTTTGGAACATCGTCTTCTCGCAGTTTAACCACACGCCAGAAGATACCTACGAACCGTTGCCCCATAAGAACATTGATACGGGGATGGGATTAGAACGAATGGTTTCGATTTTTCAACACGCCAAAACGAACTTTGAAACTGATCTGTTCTTACCACTGATTAAACAAACTGAATCCTTTAGTGATCGTAAACAATATGGACAAAATGATGCGGATGATGTTTCGTTTAAGGTGATTGCAGATCATATCCGGGCAATCACATTTGCCATTGGGGATGGTGCGTTACCGTCGAACGTGGGACGTGGCTATGTCATTCGTCGACTCATTCGACGGGCAGTTGTGAATGGTAAAAAGCTTGGAATTAACCATGCTTTCTTATATGAAATGGTCCCGACGGTAGGTAAAATTATGGCGTCATACTATCCAGAAGTTGGCAAGAATGCGGACTATATTGCTTCAGTCATTAAGTCTGAAGAGGAACGGTTTAATGCCACTTTGAATGATGGATTAGCCTTATTAAATCAAGTCATTGCTACTGCTAAGGAAGCTAAGAGCGGACAGCTTGATGGACCAACGGCCTTTAAACTTTACGATACCTACGGATTTCCCGTTGAATTAACACGTGAATATGCGGCTGATGCCGGCCTCACAGTCGATGAAGATGGTTTCCAAGCTAAAATGAAGAAACAACAAACCCGTGCGCGTAATGCGCGTAGTTCGGCGAAGTCGATGGGGGTTCAAAGCGATCTCTGGACCGACTTTAAAGAAGATAGCGAGTATGTTGGGTACCAAAACTTGGTGGTGGATGATGCCAAGGTATTGGCACTGGCTCAGGGGGCCGCAATTGCAACCGATGCCCAGCCGGGTGATGAATTAGCCGAAGTGATCTTTGATCGAACGCCATTTTACGCCGAAATGGGTGGTCAAGTTGCTGACACGGGTGAAATGATTGATAATCACGGCGAAGTGGTTGGACGTATTGTGGACGTCCAACACGCACCAAATGGTCAGAATTTACACTCAATTAAATTGGAAAAGGCATTGAAACAGGGTGCTCGCTATAAATTAGTGGTTGACCGTGCGCGTCACTTAAAAATTGAAAAGAATCACACGGCCACTCATTTACTGGATCAAGCACTCCGTAATGTGTTGGGTGGTCATACCCAGCAAGCAGGATCACTGGTGGAACAACACTACTTGCGATTTGATTTTAACCACTTTGGATCTGTAACCGACAAAGACCTTAAAAAGGTTGAACAGATGGTTAACGAACAAATTTGGCGTGAAATCCAAATTGAAACGGTGGAAACCGACCTTAATTCAGCTAAGGAAATGGGAGCGATTGCCCTTTTCAGTGAAAAATACGGTGATCGAGTCCGAGTCGTTAAAATTGGTGATTTCAACACTGAATTTTGTGGTGGTGATCACGTCAAGAATACAAATGAAATTGGCCTCTTCAAAATTGTTTCCGAAGGTGGTGTAGGCGCCGGTGTTCGGCGGATCGAAGCCGTGACAGCAAGTGATGCTTTTGATCTGTTGCATGGTAAGGAACAATTACTTGCACAGACCGCGGGCTTACTTAAAGCGCCACAAGAAAAAGAAGTACCACATAAAGTTGAATTGTTATTAGAGCAAATCAAGACGTTGGAACAGCAAAATGAAGCGCTACAGAGTAAATTAACGGCACAACAAGCGAGCGATGTCTTTGGTCATGTTCAAGAGACAAAGCAAGGAACCCTGATTGCTTCCGCTGTCAAGGTACCTGGAATGCAACAATTACGACAGTTGGCAGATTCTTGGCGTCAAAAAGCCTTGTCAGATGTACTGGTACTTGCAACTACTGCCGGTGATAAGGTCAACTTATTGGTTGCGGTGAGTGATGACAAGGTGAAGGCAGGCGTTAAAGCTGGAGACCTCATCAAGGCGATTGCCCCCGCGATCGGTGGTGGCGGTGGTGGCCGGCCTAATCTTGCTCAGGCCGGTGGTAAGAACCCAGCTGGGATAGAAAAGGCGCTTCAGTTAGCATTGGACTACCTTAACCAATAATTAAGCTTGGTTGACTGTTACGAATCAATTACATCACGGTTAGATTGATTGTACTTTGAGCGCGCTTCTAGTAAAATTAAGTTGGATAGAATTGTAATACTGGGGGTGTACTAATTGGCAACTGATAAAACAATGTTTTTTGATTTTAGTGATAATAATCAAAAGGATGTTCACGATACGTTGAATACTGTGTATCAAGCTTTGGAAGAGAAGGGATACAATCCGATTAATCAGATTGTAGGGTACTTGTTATCTGGTGACCCAGCCTATATTCCGCGTTTAAACGATGCCCGTAATTTGATTCGTAAGCATGAACGTGATGAGATTATTGAAGAATTAGTACGATCATATTTAAAGACGAACGAGGAGTAGTTAATGCGATTAATGGGTTTGGACGTTGGGTCGAAAACGGTTGGGATCGCACTGAGTGATCCATTAGGTTGGACTGCACAGGCACTTGAGATTATTCGAATTGATGAAGACAACGAGGTGTTCGGGATTGAACGTGTTGCTGAACTAGTTCAGCAACATCAAGTTGGCGGGTTTGTCTTAGGACTACCCAAAAATATGAATAATACGGAAGGTCCCCGGGTGGTCGCCGCGCAGCACTATGGTGAATTGTTAACCAAGGAATTTGGCTTACCAATTGACTATCAGGATGAACGACTGACAACCGTTGAAGCACAGCGAATGCTAGTAGAAGAGGCAGATACGTCACGCCGAAAACGTAAGAAGGTTATCGACAAACTGGCCGCCAGCCTGATTTTGCAAAACTATTTGGACCGACATGGTAAACTAACGCAAGAATTGTGAGGAATTTTAAATGAGTGAACAAGCACAAAACGATGATTTTATTACGTTGGTGGATGATCAAGGAAACGAAGAGCTTTACAAAGTTCTCTTTACATTTGATTCAGACGATTATGGTAAGTCATATATCTTGCTGTACCCAGCAAGCGCTGAAAACGACGAACAGGTTGATATTCAAGCTTATGCTTACCAAAACCAAGACGACGGTAGTGAAGGCGAATTAGAACCAATTGAAGATGACGCCGAATGGGACATGGTCGAGGAAGTATTAAATACATTCTTAGATGATGATGGAAATTTTAACGCCTAGTCAGATATGAGATCAATCAAAAAAGCCTTGTGAGGCGCTGCTCCGTGTCAAGTAGACAGATCAAATAATTAAAGTGCCTATGCACTTA
>NZ_AYYY01000009.1 GCF_001436295.1 Paucilactobacillus vaccinostercus DSM 20634
CACAATATGGTATTAAGACCTATTACTGCCATGCTTATACTCCAGCTGAACGTGGTAGTAATGAACGTTTTAATCGGAATTTACGTTATTTTTATCCTAAAGGGACTCGTTTTGAGCACATTAGTGCTCAAGATTTAACGACGACGTTACTCCAAATTAACCAGCGACCGCTTAAAATACTCGACTGGCAAACACCGTATCAGGTTATGCTGACAAATTTGTCCAAAAATTCGGATTAAATTTGCAATCTACC
>NZ_AYYY01000064.1:0-832 GCF_001436295.1 Paucilactobacillus vaccinostercus DSM 20634
GTTTAATGAAAGCTAATGCTATCAAAAATTATCGTGCTGCTTGGAATTTATTTCGAAGAGTTCATCGTGCTGGAACACCAGTATTTCACAAAAAAAGAATTGAACAAAGCTACCAAACTTCCTGCATGTATGCCAGTAAATTAGCAATACCTAACATGCAAAACGGTAGTGTTCGGATCATTAATTCTCGGCAGGTTCAATTACCGAAGTTAGGTCGCTTGCGTTTCAAGGGGATACCCCCAAAAATATTCAATCGTATGGACAGTATTCGTATTGGTACAACCACGATCTCAATGGACGCTACCGGTCGTTACTATGTAGCGATGCAATTAGCATCTGAACAACCTTTTGTAGGCAAAGTTAATAATGAAACCACTACTGCTATTGGGATTGACTTAAATACCGATAATTTCCTAACTGATTCCGAAGGAAATATTGTTGCCAATCCCCGCTACTATCGTTCTGTTAGCAGGAAGTTAGCAAACGCACAACGCAAGCTCTCTCGACGGGCACGACGTGCCAAACAAGAACATCAGCCTTTACGTGATGCCAAGAATTATCAGAAACAGCGTCACGTTGTTGCCACCATCCAGCGTAAAATTGCTAATCGTCGCAAAAATTTTCTCCATCTCGTCTCGACAACACTTATCAAGAACCACGATTTGGTTGTCGCTGAAGAGCTTAGAAGTAGAAATATGTTACGAAATCACGCTCTGTCCATGAGTATTTCTGATGTTGGTTGGCGCACATTTTTAGGTATGTTGGCTTATAAAGCTGACCTGTACGGTCAAAAATTTATCACCGTTAATCCGAGAAACACTACCCAAACATG
>NZ_AYYY01000064.1:842-15943 GCF_001436295.1 Paucilactobacillus vaccinostercus DSM 20634
GTTATGGGCACTGGAACAACGAATAAACTTACGCTAGCCGATCGTGATTGGATATGTCCGCAATGTGAAACTCACCATATTCGCGACCATAATGCCGCTCAAAATATTTTGGCTAAAGGTCTCGCATCAATGTAAAATTATACAGTTCGTCTGGCTCTTCGATGTCCGACGAAACTAGAGCGCTAAAGCGCTAAGTCCGTCTGGCAACCTGCGGACTATAAAGGCTTTGGTAATTAGCGGATAAGACCTGCTTGCAGGCAATCGCTGTATCTAAGCAATTTGTGGTCATTGCACCGTTAGGTGCGGTTCTCACAAGCTTCCGACTTTAGTCGGGAGTGGTTGACTAAGCCTAACTCTGGTTTGTTGGAGGGCTTTTTTTCTACTATATGGATAACTATCTATTAGACTTTGTCTCGGGGGTGTATTAAGATGGTATAGGACTATTTTGGAAAGGGACAATTAAATGAAAACACCGGAACAATTAAAACAAGCCGTTAACACTCGTCGGACCTTTGCGATTATTTCTCACCCCGATGCCGGTAAAACAACCATTACCGAACAAATGTTACTTTTTGGGGGCGTAGTGCGCGAAGCCGGAACGGTTAAGGCCAAGAAATCAGGCAACTTTGCAAAGTCTGACTGGATGGAAATTGAAAAGAAGCGTGGAATTTCCGTTACGAGTTCAGTGATGCAGTTTGACTATCAGGGGAAGCGAATCAATATTTTGGATACCCCCGGGCATGAGGATTTCTCTGAAGATACCTACCGGACATTGATGGCCGTGGATTCGGCTGTCATGGTGATCGATGGGGCTAAGGGGATCGAACCGCAAACTAAGAAACTCTTCCAAATTTGTAAGATGCGTGGAATTCCGATCTTTACCTTCATTAACAAGTTTGACCGTGATGCACGGGAACCACTTGATTTGATGGCGGAACTCGAAGACGTTTTAGGAATTCAATCGTACGCCATGAACTGGCCAATTGGAATGGGCCGGGGGCTCGTCGGTTTGTATGACCGTTTTAACAAGCGGGTCGCATTGGCACATCCGACAGATGACAGCCAGCCATACATTCCTTTGGATGCTGATGGGCAGATTCCTGCTGACAATCCGTTGCGCGAAGACAGTATCTGGCAAGATACCCTCGACGAGGTGGATTTATTAGACGAAGCCGGGAATGATTTTGATGAATCAAAAATTGCCAGTGGGCAGTTGACCCCCGTCTTCTTTGGATCGGCATTGACAAACTTCGGGGTACAAACATTCCTTGAAACTTATCTCAATTACGCACCAGCACCGAGTGCCCATAAAACTGAAAATGATGAAACCGTAGAACCATTAAGTGCTGACTTTTCTGGATTTGTATTCAAGATTCAAGCCAACATGAACCCCAACCATCGTGATCGTATTGCCTTTGTGCGGATCTGTTCCGGTGAGTTTGATCGGGGAATGGATGTGACGTTGGAACGGACTGGTAAATCCATGCGACTATCTAATTCCACACAGTTTATGGCTGATTCACGGGAGACCGTCGAAACGGCTGTGGCTGGTGATATTATTGGACTGTACGATACTGGGAACTTCCAAATTGGCGATTCCATTTATACTGGGAAGCAAGATATCAAATTCGAGAAATTACCACAATTTACACCGGAATTGTTTGTCCGGGTCATGGCGAAAAACGTCATGAAGCAGAAATCATTCCATAAGGGGATTGATCAGCTAGTTCAAGAAGGTGCCGTTCAACTGTATTCAACCTATTCGACGGGGGATTACATTTTGGGTGCCGTGGGTCAACTTCAATTCGAAGTGTTCCAATTCCGGATGTTGAATGAATATAATTCAGAAGTTGTAATGGAGCCACTGGGACACAAGGTGGCACGGTGGATTAATCCAGACCAACTCGATGAGCATATGTCCTCGTCACGTAATATTCTCGTTAAGGATCGGGCTGGGGCACCACTATTCTTGTTCGAAAACCAATTTGCAGAAAACTGGTTTAAGAGCAAGTATCCAGACGTTGAGTTAATGAGTAAACTTTAGAATAGCATAATAAGAAGCGACCACCAATGTAAATTGATGATCGCTTCTTTATACGGTTCTATACTTTGTGATGGGGAAACCACATTTTCCGGAAGTTGAGTTGCATAATCAATAGCGCAATGATGATCAACACACCCCCGATAAAGAGATTTTCTGTGAACGGCTCAAATCCAAAGACGACGGAAAAGATACTGCCGAACATGGATTCCGTCATTAAAATGATACCGGCCGGTGTTGGGTCAGTAAAACGTTGACCAACCACTTGAAGGGTTTGCGCGCCAAACGAAGAAATAATACCGAGGATCACGACGGGCCAAATACCGGCTTTCCAGTCGACGATGGCGTAGGTTCCGTGTTCAAATAATAGCGACCAAATTAGGCCGAAACCACCTTGGGTCACCCCTAACATGAAGGAAAGAATCCACGGATTAGAATCGGTGGCTGTCATGCCAAAGTAGACGATTTGGAGGGCGTAAAAGAGTGCGGAGAGAATGGTTAATAAGTCACCGATGTGAATGGAGAAACCCTGGCCGATAATGTTAGTTAAGAAAATCATCCCCACCATACAGATTAAAATGGCTAGGTAGCTTTTGGGCTCTGGCCGTTTGTGAAAGAAGATCCAGACGATAAAGGGGATAATGACGACGTAGATTGCGGTCAAGAAGGCGTTGTTGGCGGGTGTCGTGTACATTAGGCCAATCGTTTGAATTTGATAACCCAAAAAGTTGATTAAGCCTGCGGTCAGTCCAATTCGAAGGTCAACCTTGGTCATCTTATTGATGGCCTTATGAAAGAAAAGGTAGGCTAACGCGGCGTATATCAGCCCCCGGATCGCGTTGATTGTGCCGGCATGCATGCCCGCGTTGGTGGCCTGCTTAGAGAAAAGATAGCCGGATCCCCAGATAATAGCGGCTACGAGTAACATAAAGTTAGCCTTAGTTTTTGATAGTTGCATACTTGCTCCTCCCGAAAAAGTTCATTTAAATAATATACCACTAAATGATAGTTAATGGCGGAGTGGTAACTAAAAAGATCGCGATAGTTTAGTCGCGATCTTTTAGTAAAAACTATTTAAATTTAATGTAAGTTCCGTTGATGAAGCCCTTATCTTGGATTTGATACCAAACGACGCCATCGTTATTCACAGCCTTACCGATAATTTCAACGGTTGTGTCGTCGGTCAATTCATCCTGTACCTGCCCATAGGGTTTATCGTAAGTCTGAATTTGCTTGTTGGGGATGTAGTCAATGCGGGCCATGACGTGGTCGAGTGGTTCAATCGCTAACATGTCTTCTTCTGGCATCGCTTTTTCTCCAGCATAGGGATTTTTGGTAATGGTAATTTGATGGTATTCGATCCATTGATCGGGTCCCATTTCGTACCAGAATTTACCATTGCTGGTAGCCACCCGTTTGAATGCTTTGACGGTCATCCCAGCTGGGAGGGTGATGTTGCGGGAAATCCCGTTAATCGTATCATAGATTGTGGTGTCGGCGTTCAGATGAAGATACATATCAACGGTTTGAACTTCCACCCAGTCTTTGCGGCGGTAGTAGAGACGGACGACGTGAGAATCTTCATCGAAGATGCCGTTTAAATCACCTTCGGCTTTGATAAATTTAAAATTCTCGATTTCTTTTTGTTCAACGGCGTAGTGCTGACCGTTACGGCCCCGTAGTAGGACCGGTAAGATAAGATTGGCCTTGGTGTCAATATTGATATAGTAAGCCCATACCGGGACACCAGTGCGAAAAGATTCAGTCACATTGATCACTCCAATGGTGTTTATATTGCTTTTATTATACAGCTTTTGGGGACAACAAACACCTCATTCGAATAAATGGACAAACAATTGGTCAATACAGGGTGAAATGATATAATAGGCCCATCCTATATTGACGGGAGATCATTATGAAAAAACATAATTCGACGTATCATATGAGTATTTTGAGTATTTTAATTGCAATCATTATTTTACAAGACTTTATTCCCGTACTGGGCAATATCCCGATTGGACCGTTGAGTCTTACCACGCTCCATATTACGGTCATTATTACCGCGATTGTTCTCGGACCGGTTGACGGCGCTATCGTTGGTGGTGTTTGGGGTGTGATCACATGGATCCGCGCGTTTACCATGCCTAGTAGTCCACTAGCGCCCTTAGTATTTGTCAATCCGTTGGTTTCGGTCGTTCCACGGATCTTTATCGGATTAATTGCGGGATGGCTATTTCTCGGTCTGATGAAGGTGATCAAGAAGCCGGTGGTGCCAATGGTGATTGCGGCCATTGGGGGCGCATTGACCAATACGCTATTAGTGCTGGGATTTATCTACCTGTTTTACCATACGCCGGCCGTCGCTCAGGCTTACGGAGTTAACATCGATCACTTGTTTAAGGCGTTACTGGCCATCTTTGCGACTAATGGTCTTGCAGAAATGGTACTGGCAGCAATCATTGCACCAGCCATTGCGACACCGTTACGCCGATTGCATCATCGAACAAAATAGAATCTAAAAAAGGCGATCCTGATTTGAATTCAGGATCGCCTTTTACTAGCTTAAGAACACTTATTGATGGGGCGTGTCTGTGCTAGGTGTTGCAGCTGCGCTCGTGCTTGGGACGTTCGCAGTAATGATTTTAATATCGTTATCGTCGAGAGTTGCTTCGAGGTTTTTCACGTTTGGATTATCTAAGACGAAGTCGGCAATGCGATCTTCAATCTGTTCTTGGATAACCCGCCGTAATGGGCGAGCCCCCATTGTTGGATCGTAGCCCAGTTCGACCAGTTTTTCTTGAACGGGTTGGGTGACATTGATGTAGAGACCTCGGTCAGCCAACATCTTGTTGACGTCGTCGACCATCAGACCCACAATCTTCATCAGATTATCCTTAGTTAAAGTATTGAATTCAACAATGGCATCAAAGCGATTGAGAAATTCAGGCTTGAAGTAGTTGCCCAACTTATCGAGAACAGAATGCGTTTTACCCGAAGCTTCTGCGCCGAAGCCCACACTGGCTTGTGCATCACCAGTTCCGGCGTTAGAAGTCATGATAATGATCGTGTCCTTGAAGCTGACGGTGCGACCTTGTGAGTCAGTCAAACGACCGTCATCAAGGATTTGCAAGAACATATGCATCACATCGGGATGTGCCTTTTCCACTTCATCGAGTAAGATCAAGCTGTATGGGTGACGACGAACCTGTTCAGTTAGCTGCCCAGCTTCTTCGTACCCAACATAGCCTGGCGGTGACCCAATTAACTTCGATGTACTATGTTTCTCCATGTATTCACTCATATCGAAACGAATCATCGAATCTGCGTCACCGAAGAGTTCCTTTGCTAATTGCTTAGCAGTTTCCGTCTTACCAACGCCGGTAGGTCCGACAAAGAGGAAGGAGCCGATTGGTCGACCTGATTTGTTCAAGCCAATCCGGTTACGCCGAATTGCTCGAGCAACCTTATTAACGGCTTCGTCTTGTCCAATGACATGGGATTCAAGGTTCTTATCAAGATCCTTAAGCTGCGTTTCTTCTTGTTTTTGAAGATCACCAACGGGGATGTTGGTCTTTTCTTCCACAATATGCTGCATATCCTCAACATCGACAGTGGCTGCTTCTTCGCTGTGATTTTCTTCTGCGTCCTTCTTAGCCTTTTCAAGTTTGGCAACTTGATCACGGTAGAAGGCGGCCTTTTCGTAATCTTCATTATCGAGGGCCTGTTGCTTGTGTGCTTCCGCAGTATGAATTTCATTTTCAATCGTTGCTGGATCAGCTGTTTTCAGGGTTAAGTTCTTCTTCGAACCAGCTTCATCAAGTAAATCGATGGCCTTGTCTGGTAAGAACCGGTCTTGAATGTAACGTGCTGATAATTTAGCAGCAGCTTCAATTGCGTCATCAGTGTATTTAACGTTGTGATAGTCTTGGTACCGGGCTTTGATGCCGTTTAAGATTTGGATCGTTTCTTTGACTGTTGGTTCGTCAACTTGGATTTGTTGGAACCGACGTGCTAGCGCCGAGTCCTTTTCAATTTTGCGGTATTCGCTCAGCGTGGTAGCACCAATTAATTGGAAATCACCACGCGCCAAGGCAGGCTTCAAAACGTTGCCGGCATCCATGCCACCTTCGGCATTACCAGCACCCATAATCTCATGGATTTCATCAATGAAAAGAATGATATTGGGATTCTTTGAAACCTCGGTCATTAATTGCTGCATCCGCTGTTCAAATTGCCCACGAATCCCGGTTCCTTGAACGAGTGAAACAACATCTAAACGAATAACTTCTTTATTAGCGAGTTTTTGTGGTACTTGTCCCGCAACAATTTCTTGGGCGAGGCCTTCCACGACGGCCGTTTTACCAACCCCAGCTTCACCAATCAAAACGGGATTATTCTTGGTCCGTCGGTTCAGGATCTCGATGACCCGGGCAATTTCTTTGTCCCGGCCAATGACTGGATCAATCTTGCCTTGTTTAGCAAGATCGGTTAAGTTAACCCCGAACTGTGCGAGTAGGCTATTGCCGCGGTTACCACCTTGGCCGCCTTGTGCCTGTGTCTGTTGACCGTTAAAAGCTTCTTGCCCAGCAGCTTGTTGGCCACCTTGGCCCTGCATGGCCTTTAACAAGTCATCCAAGTTTCCAAAACCAAATGGATTTTGCGCCATTCCGTTTCCTCCATTCATCAGGTTGTTTTGTGCTTGTTGTAGTAGTTGATAACAATTCTGACAGAGATCAACTTGCATCTTTTGACCATTGATTGTTGCTTGTAAATGAATGGTCGCCGGATTTTTCTGACAGTTCTGACATAACATTGAGGCAAACCTCCTTTATTTGTAAATTAGGGTCTATCTGCTCACAGTCCCATTGTAAAAAGAATTTCTTTGCAATCCAACTAAAAAGCACTTAAGAAAGGCAATTTAATGTTTGACCTTTCTTGACCATTGACTACATTATACATGCATTTAAAGTGAATGCAAGTAATTAGTCTGACGATTTGTAAGTTGCTTGATTACTGGTGTACCAATGGTTTGATAGGCAACGAAGGTGATCTTGAATCACTTTCACGGTTGATTTTAGCACTTTGACAGTTAGAGTGCTAATCATTTGTCGCTTCTTAAGAATTTTGTTAATCGATTGTGTATAATATAGAAGAACCTTAATTGGCAAGGAGGTGCATAATGGAAAAAGATTATGTGCAATTAATGGAAGATTTACGAAATTCTGTGATTGATAGTTTTACGATTGATTCTGATGAATTTCAAACTTTTCAGGTTGAGTATCATAAATATGAATTTCGTCAGTCACTAGTCGGAATTGCCAAACGCGGTGGCACAGTCGAATATCGACGTAAACCAAAGTAAAGCAATTGAAAGAAATGACAGCTATTTTCTCATAAATGACGTGATTAGTTCCAGTTAATATCGAATATCACCATTTGTGTGTTAAAAAACGGATATCGGGAGACATTCAACAGTAGTTCGGTCTTGTTTTTAACGCTTACAATTGCTAGAATAAACTAGAAGGAGACTATTATGTCTATTCATGATAGTCTACAATTTAATCCTCGAAGGAGATTGATCACAATGGAAAAACGCGATTTTAAAGTTACAGCAGAAACAGGTATTCATGCACGTCCAGCTACTATCTTGGTACAGACTGCATCAAAATTTAGCTCAGATGTAACGCTTCAATATGAGGGCAAGAGTGTTAACTTGAAGTCTATCATGGGTGTTATGTCACTTGGTGTTGGTCAAAACGCTGACGTTACTATCAGTGCTGAAGGCCAAGACGAAAAAGAAGCAATCGAAGCAATTGCTGATACCATGTCAAAGGAAGGACTTGCTGACTAATGTCAAACCGACTCGATGGGATTGCTGCCTCAAATGGCATAGCAATCGCTAAGGCGTATTTGCTAGTCGATCCCGATCTATCTTTTGAGAGAGAGAATGTCAGTGATGTGGATCATGAAATCGGGAAAGTTCATGATTCTTTTAGTGAGTCTGCACAGGAGCTCAAAGTTATTAAACAGCGAGCTTTAGAAACTTTAGGGCAAGAAGAGGCGGAAGTCTTTGAGGCCCACATTACCATTTTGAACGATCCAGAACTAATTGGCGCGATCGAGCAAAAGATTCGAGACGAGAAGTTGAACGCTGAGTCGGCCGTCAAGGACGTCACCGATATGTATATCGAGATGTTCGAACAAATGACGGACAATGCTTACATGCAAGAAAGAGCCGGCGACGTGAGAGACGTGACAAAACGTGTCTTGAGTCACTTATTAGGTGTTAAGTTACCCAGCCCAGCATTGATTGATAACCAGTCAGTTGTTGTGGCCCATGATTTAACGCCTAGTGATACGGCACAGTTAAATCGTGATTATGTGAAGGGCTTTGTTACCGATATCGGTGGCCGGACTTCACATTCAGCGATTATGTCACGAACTCTTGAAATTCCGGCCGTCGTCGGAACTGAAAGTGTGACGGCAGATGTCCACGATGGTGACATGCTAATCGTGGACGGCATTCATGGGAAGGTTGTTGTCAACCCAACCGATGAAGAAGTCAAAGAGTACCAACAAATGGCGGACCGTTTTGCTAAGGAACAGGCCGAATGGAAGTTGCTGAAGGATGCGGACACGCAGACAGCAGACGGACACCATGTAGACATTGCTGCGAATATCGGTACCCCCGATGATTTATCGGGTGTTATTGATAATGGTGGTGAAGCAGTTGGCTTATTCCGGTCAGAATTCCTTTATATGAATTCAGCCGAATTACCAACGGAAGACGAACAGTTTGAAGCCTATAAGAAGGTTGTCGAAGGAATGAACGGGCGGCAAGTGGTGATCCGAACGATGGATATCGGCGGAGACAAACACTTACCATACCTGCCACTTCCCGAAGAAATGAACCCATTCTTAGGGTATCGGGCTATTCGGATTAGTTTAGACCGTCAGGAAATTTTCCGGACTCAGTTACGGGCACTATTACGAGCTTCTAATTATGGTAAGCTCGCCATCATGTTCCCAATGATTGCAACGGTTGATGAATTTAAACAGGCACGAGCAATCTTTGACGAAGAAAAACAAAAGATGGTTGAAGCTGGCAACTCGGTTGCTGATAATATTGAAGTTGGGATGATGATGGAAATCCCTGCTGCGGTTTTAATTGCTGATAAGTTAGCTAAATATGCAGACTTCTTCAGTATTGGAACTAATGATTTGATTCAATATTCATTTGCGGCTGATCGTGGTAACGAACATGTGTCATACTTGTATCAACCATACAACCCATCACTGCTACGTTTAATTAAACAAGTGATTGATTGTGCCCACGCAGAAGGCAAATGGGCCGGTATGTGTGGTGAAATGGCTGGTGACCAGATTGCGGTACCAATTTTACTTGGCATGGGGTTAGATGAGTTCTCAATGAGTGCAACGTCAATCCTGCAGACAAGATCATTGATTAAGCGATTAGACACGTCGAAGTTACAACCACTAGTTGATGCTGCTTTAGATGCAGAATCAAATGAGGCGGTTATTGAACTTGTTAACCAGCTTGATATTAAAGATTAAAACTTAATTTAAGGGCGTTCCTACGGGGATGCCCTTTTTTATATGCAGAAGTAATAGTCGGATAAAAGATCTTTAAATAAATGATAAAATTTATTAATTTCCGCTATTATAATTGATTATTAATCCCATTAAGGTACAATGAATTGCGTTGCAACTTGTGTAGTTAATTGATATTCAGAGACGGTTTTAGTACAATAAATATTGATTATTAATGTTGAAGAACTAAATGAAACTGGTTGTTTTTAAACCAGTAAAACAGGGCCAAAGGAGAATTATTGTGAACATCGGTTTATTTACAGATACATATTTCCCACAGGTCAGTGGTGTCGCTACTTCTATTAAAACGTTGCGTGATGAATTAGAGGCACAGGGGCATAATGTTTATATCTTTACCACAACCGATCCTAAGGTTTCTAAAGATCAAGTCGAGCCTGGTATTTACCGATTTGCGAGTGTACCTTTCGTTTCATTCACTGATCGTCGAATTGCGGTTCGGGGATTATTTAAGGCTTATCGATTAGCGAAGGAATTAAACTTAGATATCGTCCATAACCAAACTGAGTTTTCGTTGGGGTGGATGGGAAAGGTCATTGCTAAAGCCCTCCATATTCCATGCATTCATACTTATCACACAATGTATCAAGATTACCTGCACTACATTGCCAATGGTCGCATTGTTAAACCAAAGAACGTGAAGCAAATGGCAACACTGTATTTGGCACACATGACCGGAGTGATTGCACCTAGTGATCGCGTTTTAAACGTATTAGAAGGATACGGTGTGAAGGCGCCAATTCGGGTCATCCCAACTGGAATTAACTTGGGGCGGTATCAGGACAATGATAGTCCACTAGTTAGCCAGCAGTTGCGCAAGGAGCTGGGATACACAGAGGAGACGCCGGTAATTTTATCGCTTAGTCGCCTTGCATTTGAGAAGAATATTCATGAGGTGATCGAGGCCCTACCTGAGATTTTAAAGCAGTTGCCGACGGCTCAGCTGTTGATTGTGGGGGATGGCCCCGCCAAGGAGACCCTCGAAAATCAGGTTCACGAGATGAAATTGGACAGTCATGTGACGTTTACCGGCGAAATCAGTAATGATGCGGTTCATCACTACTATCACCTGGCCGATGTATTGGTATCTGCATCGGATTCAGAATCTCAAGGGCTGACTTATATCGAGGCCCTAGCGTCAGGACTGCCGATTGTTGTCATGCGTAGTCCGTACACGGATGAGCTGATTGACGATGAGGCAATTGGGAGTAGCTTCCAGAAGAAATCGGAATTGGTGGAGAAGACGGTTCAGTACCTGACGACACCGATGTCAAAAGAAGATGCTAATGAGCGAACCCGGAAGTTAAAAGAAATTTCGGCGGAAACCTTTGTTCAACGTGTGGTGAAATACTATCACGATTGCCAAATCTCGTTAGCGGAGTCAGAGCATGAACCGATTAATTTATTTCGGGGACCAAGAGGTTAATTGATGTTAAAAATTACAATGTTTTCTGCTGCTGATAAGGTTAAAGGTCAGGGAGTCGGCAGTGCATATATTGAATTGATCAATCTATTAAAAGATCGATTTAGCGATGAATTTGAAATTAAGATTAATAAGTATGGTCGGAGTCAGATCAGCCATTATCATACGATTAATTTTCCGTTTTTTCTTTCGACCTTTATGCCAGGGCGTGGTCGTAAAATTGGATACGTCCATTTTTTGCCTGAGACGCTTGAGGGAAGTGTTAAAATTCCACAGCCGTTTCGGGCTATTTTTTATTGGTATGTGATCAAATTTTATAAACGAATGGATCATATTGTGGTGGTTAACCCATCTTTTATCCGCAAACTGGAAAAGGTTGGGATTGATCGAAGTAAGATCACGTACATTCCGAATTTTGTGGATGACGATCATTTTCACGAATTACCTGCGGCACAAAAACAAGCGTTACGAGATAAGTATGGATATGATCGCAACCGGTTTATGATCTTAGGAACGGGCCAAATTCAGGAACGTAAAGGGGTCAACGATTTTATTAAGTTGGCGCAACAGAATCCCGATATTCAGTTTGTGTGGGCTGGCGGATTTTCCTTTGGTCGGATTACTGATGGCTATGCTGAATTAAAGAAGGTTGTTGATAATCCGCCGGCTAACCTTAGTTTCCCAGGAATCGTGGATCGCCATTTAATCGGGGAATACTATAACATGGCCGACCTATTCCTATTGCCCTCTTATAATGAACTCTTTCCAATGTCCGTATTGGAGGCTTTTAGTTGCGGGACGCCGGTTATGCTTCGCGATCTAGATCTCTATCAGTCGATTATTGACGGATACTATGAACCGGCGCAAGACGTGGATGAAATGCAAGAAAAAATAACGGCACTGAGACAAAATCCTGCGGGGCTAACATTTTTGCATGATAAGTCGTTAATTGCGACCCAGCGCTATTCAAAGAATCATTTGGCCGAAATTTGGCACCGGTTTTACTTACAGCAAGCTGAAGAGAGGTAGCCAATGTCAAGACGTAATCGGTTTGTCCTTATTCTAATGTTACTGGTGGGACTCGGTATTTTCGGGTACTCACTTCGGAATGTGAAACTGTCATCGTTGTTGCGTGACTTGGCTAATCTGCGGTGGCAATGGTTTATTATCGCACTTGTCTGCATCTGTATGTACCTGATTCTTGAATCGTTAGTAGTGAAAACGTTTATGGCCGATCGATTGTCGTCATTTACGTTTAAAGATGCGGTCCGCGTCCCCTTGATCGAACAGCTATTCAACGGAATTACACCGTTCTCGACGGGCGGGCAGCCTGCTCAATTGATTGCGATGTTGCAATCGGGGGTCGATGCGGGCCAAGCAAGCTCGGTTTTACTGATGAAGTTCGTCGTTTACCAGGCCATGATTGTAGTTAGTTTTATCATTAGTCTCTTGATCGGCTTTCACTATATTGCGGAAAAGCTGCAGGCATTATCACTGCTCGTGATCTTTGGCTTCCTAGTGCACTTTACCGTCATTGTTGGCTTGTTGATGATTATGTATTGGCACAGCTTTACCAAAAAGGTCGTAAATCTATGTATTGCACCAGGAAAATGGTTTATGTCCGCCGATCGTTTCGTCAAAATGAAATTAAACTTGGATACGAAGATCGATAGCTTTTATCAAGAAAGCCTCAAGATTAAGTCCGAAGGCGTCAAGATGCTCCGGGTATGCCTGTTAACAATCTGTCAGCTGGCGTTTTATTACTTAATTCCGTACTTTATCATGCGCTCGCTGGGAGTCACAGGCCTTAATTTAGTGATGGTAACTAGTTTGCATATTTTGATCGTCATGATCATTTCACTGTTTCCAATTCCTGGCGGTGCTGGTGGTGCGGAATATAGTTTCTCGGTACTCTTTTCGAGCTTTATTGGTACGAACAGTAAATTAGTACTGGCGATGATTCTCTGGCGATTATTAACGTACTATTTCGGAATGTTTGCGGGAATGTTTGCATTGATGATCAAACCAGACAAAAAAATATGAGGAACTCACTGTTGATGAGTTCCTCATATTTTTGTTTTAGTGAACGATGTTAGCAGGTGTTTCGATATAGGCACGAAGCCGTTTCATCGCTTCTTGTAACTTGGTCATATCAGATGCGTAGCTGAGTCGGACGTATCCTTCACCTTCATCACCAAAGGCATGACCAGGGATAAGGGCGAGATGGTTCTTTTGGGCAAGATCCTTGCAAAAGGCCATTGAATCTTGGTTAAATGGTGCTGGAATTTTGCCGAAGATGTAGAAAGCACCATCTGGTCGGGCAATTTCGAAGCCCATGTCGCTCATTTCGCGATAGACATAATCACGACGTTTCAAATATTCACGAGCCATTTCACGGCCATCATCAATACCGTTAGTTAGTGCTTCAACGGCTGCTTTTTGGACAATCGAGGTTGCTGCGGTGACCATATACTGGTGAACCTTCTTAATTTCTTCGATCATGTCTACATCTGCGAAGATGAAACCAATTCGCCAACCAGTCATGGCATGTGATTTGGATAAGCCAGAAATGAGAACGGTCTGTTCTGGAATCATACTAGCGATGGAAGTATGGGTCGTACCATAGGTTAGTTCAGAGTAGATTTCATCACTGAGAACCCATAAATTGTACTTTTTAAAGACGGTGACTAATGCCTCTAACTCTTCTTTACGATAAGTCACGCCAGTAGGGTTACTTGGGTAGTTGAGCACGATTGCTTTGAATTGGATATCGGGATGGTCCTGAATGGCCTGTTCGATCATCTCTGGTGTTAAAACAAAATTATTAGGGCGTGTGTTAACGCGGACCTCAACACCATGGTAAAAATTAATTAGCGGTGTGTAAGCTGAATAAATTGGAGCGGGAACAATGACGCCATCGCCAGGATTAAGGACGGTTCCCAATGCAGCAGCGATAGCTTCGGATGCGCCAACTGTAGTGATCACGTTATCAGCATTGTAGTGGAGCCCATACTTCTTATTTTGAAAATTTGCTGCCGCTTGACGAACTTCGGGGATGCCAGCATTGCTAGTATAGTGGGAGAAGTTATCATCAATGGCCTGCTTTGCGGCTAATTGAACGTGCTCAGGAATGTTGAAGTCTGGTTCACCAAGGGTGAGCTTTAAAATATCTGGGATGGAACTAGTTGCTTCGTCGAATTGGCGAATTTCTGAAACTTCAATCTGATTAAGCTGTGCATTTAGATCTGTTCTGAAAAGACTCAATACAATTACCCCAATTTCTTCTATAAGATTATAGATTAATTAAAATTATTCTAGCATATCTGTGATATAGTTAAACAACCAATCTTTGTCAGTGAACATTTTTAGGAGATAATATGATGAATGAATCAGAATTATTTAAAATTATTAGTCGGTTGTATGCCATGCAAATTGATGTAACCAGCCAAATTCAACGACGAAGATTTGAAAAATTTGGTGTTGAAGTATGTCGAGTAGAGTACGATCATCGGACGAAACTGTTCAAAATGATTGGTTACCGACCTTATTATGAGGCGCAATTCGACAATTTAGATTTGGTTGCTATTGAAATTTATGATTGTTTAGCACACTTGGAATATGTTTTTTAGTGATATAAGGAGGGCGAAAAGCGCTTTCTAGAATTACTATAGTCCTAAAATACCAATAAAATGGATTGATTTGAAAAAATAGCTTGACGGTGATTCGATCAGTTGGTATGATATCTAATGTCGTCAAGCAGAGGACAGCGTTTCCATCATTTGGTAAACGTATTTTAATTAAGAAATTAGTTAAAAACATGCTTGACGAATTCAAATCAAAATGGTAACATTATTTTCGTTGCTGTTAACAAGCTGTTCATTATTAATTAAAAATAGTTGTTGACATCATCTTTAAAAACTGTTATTATTTAAAACGTTGCTCAATTAAAAAGAGCAACATGGTAGACCTTTGAAAACTGAACAAAGTTTCGACAAATCAAATGTGTAG
>NZ_AYYY01000065.1 GCF_001436295.1 Paucilactobacillus vaccinostercus DSM 20634
CACAGCAGAATAATTAGATTCACTCCCATAGCCCGCATCAGCTACGATATATTTGAATAGATTAAGTGAATGCATTTCAGATAAAAACGGAATTAAGGTTCTCGTATCCGTCGGATTCGAAAAAATACCATAATTTAGTACAAATTGTCCGTTAGTGGCAGCTTGTAGATTATATCCCGGTTTTAACTGACCATTCATCATTGGATCTTCCTTCATACGCATGAAAGTTGCATCATGATCAGTTTTTGAAAAACTGTTTCGACCATCAAAAATACGTTCAGCTTCTTCATACTTTTGAGTTCGAGGTAGATAATCCTTTTCCATTTTATGCGCTAATTTTTTAAGTTTTCGCCGGCGCTGTTTATTTTTAGACCCACCTTTAATAACTTTAGGTTCTTGCTCGATGACATGGTCTAAATGATCAATTTCATCTTGAGTTTTTTTCAAAATTTCAACTAACCCATCACTTGAAGTTAGATACTCTTTCTCCATTTCCTTGATGACTTGATCTTCGATCAATTCTTCATACAGGCGTGTAATTTTATCTTTAAGTATAGGATG
>NZ_AYYY01000010.1 GCF_001436295.1 Paucilactobacillus vaccinostercus DSM 20634
TAATCTCCTTTATTATTTGGTTTGGTCGCTAATATAATAACAGGAATTTACTTCCTATGTACATAGAAAAAGGGCCTTTGGAAAAAAATCCAAAGGTTCTTTTATTTCAATGACTGGTTAATAGTTTTTTCCCAGCCACTTTGATAAAATTAGTCATCGAATAAAGTACGGTAGGCCGAGTAACCGGCTGAGTCAAGCTGGTCACGGGGGATGAACCGGAGTGCTGCCGAGTTGATGCAGTAGCGCAACCCGCCGGCAGCAACGGGGCCATCATCGAAGACGTGACCCAGGTGGGAGTTTGCTTGGGGACTCCGAACCTCGGTACGCGGCATTATGAGCTGATGATCGGAGTGGGGTGTTAGTGGTGTAATCGGCTTGGTAAAGGATGGCCAGCCGCATCCGGCGTCGTATTTGTCCGTCGATGAAAACAAAGGTTCACCGCTGACCACGTCGACGTAAATGCCGGGTTCATCAAATTGATCGTACTGACCGCTGAATGGCCTTTCCGTGGCTGCGTGCTGGGTAACATCATATTGAAGTTGCGAGAGCTGTTGTTTTTGTTGATCAAAATCTGCCATGCACGGCACCTCCTTTTTGGGGATAAGCCGATCATAGCATCAACCGGGATAATGTGTAAACGTTAATGCTTACCAAACGAAGCATCGACATTACGCACAAGTGACAGGCCCATCGTGAGAAGCAGAATGGCAATCACCCCAAGAACACCAAGAATCAAAAGCCAGTTTCCTAGCGATTTAATCATAATACCGGCCAGTAGCGGGCCACTGCTGGCAATCAGATAACCACAGGATTGAACGATGCCACCGATCACACCGGCGTCTTGTGGGGTGGGGGAGACCATGGTGATGAGGGTCAGAGCCATCGCAAAGCTGGCCGAGCTCGTAATGCCGAGTGACAGGCAGGCGAGCAGATCGGTGATTCGACCGGTATTGAGTGCTAAGAGTGCAAATCCCAGTAGGTAGCCGATCCCGATGAGCCAAAACATCCGGTGAAGTTGTTCGCGAGAGCTCATTAGCTGAGGTGCAAAGTAGGATGCGGGTACGCCGATGAATTGGAAAATACCAAAGAAGATCCCCGCCAGTGTGCTAGACATGCCGTGACTGGTCATGATACTGGGTAACCATGCGGAAGTGACGTAGAAAATGAGGGACTGAAATCCAAAAAAGAAGGTCAAAAACCATACCTGCCGTGTCGTGATGAAGTGCCCGTAGCGGTGCCATAGAGGTTGTGCCGTGTGAGCTGGTGCTGGTTGATGATTTTGGGGTGTCATTGTCCAGCCGATGAGTGCAATTAGGGCTGGTAATGATAATAGCTGAATGGCGATTTGCCAGCTGATGAGGTGGGCAAGTGGTACGATGATCAGACTGACAACGGCCGCACAAACGTTGAAGGTCGCGGTATAAATGCCGTTGAGCCGGTTCGTATCGGTGCGACCACTCTGAAGCACGATAACCGGAATCAAAACGTTAAGGGCGGTGATCGAAAGCCCCACGGCAAAGGTGCCAATATATAGCAGAGTTTGATTGTAGACCCGCAAGAAGTTGAAAACCATCAGGAGGGCGAGAAAACTTGCGATGAGCACTTTGACGTTCCATTTTTGAGCGAGGGCACCAATGATCACGGAAAAGATCCCGAAGCAGATCAGCGGAATTGAGGTCAGCATGCCGATCTGGGGCTGACTCATATGAAGCCCTTGTTCCAGAATGCTGGTAAGCGGGGGAATGCTAATAATAGCCATTCGTAAGTTGGTGGCAATTAAAATGAGGGCAACGGTAAATGATAATTGGGATTGTGACTTGTTCAAGGTACAGGGCTCCTTCGTAATAGAATCAAAAAAGGGACTACAAACTAGGCGTTCTCGCCTAGCAGTAGCCCCGCTAGTAACATGACGAATTTATAAAAACTCGCTATCAGATCGTTGATGTTATTTTAGCAGAATCGGGAAGTAATGCAAGTTGAAGTTCGGTTAAATTAAATGTCGATTCACGAGCGTGTCGACGGTTTGTAAGATGGTCGCTTCGTTATTACTGAGCGGAGTCCAGTTTAATAGCTCACGAGCGTGTTGATTGCTGACATTGCGATTCACTTTGAGCATGAGTAGTCCCTCTTTTGCCTGTGAACTAACCGGTGTGAGACACTTAATCAACCATGTTGGGAGAAAACGAGTGGGGAGGCTAGCAGCCAATGCCGGCCGATGGGCTGCGATCAGGGCTACAATTTCTTTCATGGAAATTTGGCCGTCTTCGGTGGCGATGAACCGTTCGTGCGTGACGTGGGGGGTGAATAGTGCCCGGAGGTGAAGATCAATGACGTCCGCCACGTTGACGACGTTGAGTGGCAGATTGACAGAAAATTTACTGTTCCCGTCAATTAATTGTTTAATGAGGGTGAAACTTCCCGATACATGATCGTCAAGAGAATTCCCCAGAATAGCGACGGGGTTGACCGTGTTGAATTCAAAGCTGGGGTGATGTTGGTCGACGTATGCCCATGCGGCCTGTTCGGCAAGGAGCTTTGATTTTTCGTATGGAGATAATCCGGGTTCATTGGGATCCGTCCAATCCTGCTCTGTGGTGAGGGTCTGTGGGTCATGATGACTAAAGCCGACCGCCCCAAAATTGGCAGTCATGACGATGCGCTTCACGGTGGTTCCTTCGGCAGCCCGTAAGATCCGCAAAGTACCATTGCGAGCATCATCGGCAACCTGCTCAAACGGGCGATCCGTGCTGAAGAGGGGTGAAGCAACGCTCAATACGTAGTCGATGCCTTGCATAGCTTCGGCCCAACCGTCATCACGGGCGAGATCTGCTTGGACGAAGGTCAACCGATCGAGATGCGGAACGTGGTGAGTCGTTAATGTGGTCAGTAACGCTGCCTGACGGTCAAGATGACGGAGAGTAGTTGTGACTGAGGATCCCCGAGTAAGTAGGGCTGCAATGAGTTGGGACCCTAAAAAGCCGTTCCCACCGGTGACTAAAACATGTTGATTCATTTGAATTCCTCCAATTAATTGATTAAGTTAGTAGCTTTAATCTAAACCCTCGAGTATACTCTAGGGCAAGCATAAATTAAGAAGGGATACCTAAATGACCTATTCAATTAAGGAAGTCGCACAAAAGACGGGATTATCGATCTACACGTTGCGGTTTTACGACCAGCAAGGGCTACTCCCCTTTGTGCAACGTAACGCAGCGGGCTATCGTGCCTTTACCGAGGGTGATCTCCGATTAATTCACACAATTTGTTGTCTAAAAAATACCGGCATGAAAATTACGGATATCCGGCAATATATCGACTACGTGATGGCGGGCACGGCCACCATTGAACAACGGCGAGAATTGCTCACCGCGCATCGTCGAAAAGTAGTTGCTAAGCAACATCAGATTGAGGTTAGTCTCCAAGAAATTGATTACAAGCTGGCGACGTACAGTGCCCCAGACGCGGTGGCGCAAATTAGTCGTAAAATTGAGGCGGCTCTTGAGGATCACCAACTGCCTGTCAAACGATGAAAGTTGACAAGTCATAACCGAAACCTTAGACTAAGTCGAAGTATGATTACGGAGGCACAATAAATGAAAATTAAAGATGCAGAAAAGGTATCCCACGTAAACGCCTATTCGATTCGTTTTTACGAAAAGAAGGGGCTTCTAAATGTTAAACGGGATGGAAATGGTGTTCGTGATTTTGATCATGACGCATTGGAGCGATTAGAAATGATTCGTTGTTACCGCTGTGCAGGATTGACGCTGAAAGAAATCGAGGAGGTTTTTGACGGCCACTTGACGCTGGATGAATACTTGAACCGCCTTCAACAGACAAAGCAACGACTGCATGATCAAATTGCAGAACTCGAGAATACCGAAAAAGTGCTGGATCAAAAAATCAAGGATGCTCGTTCGGGAAAGTGCCATCCGGAGTATTTGGTTGATGAAGCGTAGATAGGAATTTTCGACTGGGTAAGTTACACCACGATTGACGAGACGATGACGCAGTTACTGAAAGATCGGGCAATAAAAACGAAATAGACAAAGAAACAGAGTGGGCAAAAAGGCGTTTTGACTTCGAGCATACTCCGTTGTCCACGCAACTAAAATCGCTAAAGCGATAAGTTGCAGTGGCAGCCTAGAAAGCCGAATGATTCGTGCTTTGAATCGTTTGACTTTCGTAGCTAAGCGGAGAAGCCAGCGACTTGTACTTGCCGAATCTCGGCTTAGTACAATCGACATCGACGCATAGCTAGTGCCTTTTTTCCCCGATTTCGGCTATTAAAGTTCGGAGACGGGAAGAGGCTGGGAGTTTTTCCCAGCCTCTTAGTTTACTAGTGCCATGTACAAAACAGTTCCGACGGCGATTGAAAGAAACATGTTATTTTTCCAAAGATGTAATCCAGCAGTAACGAGGCCCGCAATGATGGCTGGAACGTAACCTGATGGGGTACCAAAGTTAAGATCTTTATAGCAGTATACGACGAGCATTGCCATAATGGCGCCTGGTAAGAAGGTACCAAGTTGCTGAATAAAGCGGGGCGTTTGGCGATTGCCGGGGAAAATTAGGAAGGGTAAAAAGCGAGTAAGAACGGTTGCTAACACCGCCATACTAACGGTGATGATTTGTTCAATGATGGTCATCAGTAAGCTCCTTTTGACGGTAAACGATTGTAAAGACGAGAATGACTAAGATCATAGTGGCGGGAATGAAGTAGGTTTGACCTACGATCAGAAGCATAACAATCGCAAGGATGGCACCAGCCTTAGAACTTAGGTGATTACTTTCATGGCGTAATTGATTGATACACAAAACGATAAACAAGGCGGTCATGACAAAGCCGAGGCCCTTGATGTGGGTGGGAATCGTGCTCCCAAATAGGCCGCCAAGGGTTGCACCACCGACCCAATAAGATTGATTGAGCGCGGTCACAAAAAACATGAACCAACCACGATCGACACCATCAGGAATGGTTGCGGTATAGTTGATTGAAAACGATTCGTCACACATTCCAAAGATGAGATAAGGCTTTTTCCAGCCGGTATGGCGATAGCGATCGAGCATCGACAGGCCATAGAACAGATGTCGTGAATTGATAATGAGTGTAATGAAAAAGACGCCGACGGGATTGAAAGCTTGTAAAAGCAGATTGGCAACGATGAACTCGGCGGACCCAGCAAAAATAGTGAGGCTCATGAGCATGGGGTAGATAAAATTGAATCCGGATTGGTGCATATAGATCCCATAGGTAAGCCCAAGAAATGCAAATCCAGCTAAAATAGGAAGCGTGTATGGAACGGCAGCTTTAAAGGCTCGCCATCGAACTTGGTGTGGTGTCATGTAATTTTCCTCCTTGGTTAATGGAATAAGTATGATAGAATGGTTGATAATTTAAATAGAAGGGGGTAATGAGATGCCGATTAATTCGTTTAACGATTACGTACTGACCTGGAAGCCAGACCGTCGCCAACTCAAACGACCGATTTATCAGTCGCTGTCACAGCAGCTAGAACAAGACATTGCGGATGGCAGCCTGCCACCGGGAACCAAGCTCCCCCCGCAACGTGAGCTAGCCGATTTCTTGGATGTGAACTTCACCACCATTACGCGAGTTTATAAGATTAGCGAACATAAGGGACTGACTTATGGGATTGTGGGTAAGGGGACGTTTGTGGCGTCCAACGCGACGCTGCCGATTACCATTGCGAGTCAGCCAAGCTCGAAGGAAATGATCGAGCTGGGGTTTAATTCATCGTTCGAATTGTGTAATGATTTGGTCGCCAAGGTGGTCGAGCAAACCGTTAAGACGACGGATATTTCACAACTATTGAACTATGATGAGCAAACGGGAAGTTTGAAGCAAAAGCTCGCGGGGCTGTCATTTTTGAAACGGATGAAGATGACGGGCAGCGTGGAAAATCTGGCGATTGCGTCCGGTGGTCAAAACGCGCTGGCGGTTGCGGTACTGGCAATGTTTGAGCCAGGAGATCGAATCGCAGTAGATGAATTTACATATGCTAATTTTATTGAGTTGGCAATTCTGCACCATCTTCGGTTGGTACCCATCGCTGGGGATGAGCAGGGAATGAGTGATCAGGCGTTACTTGCCGCTTGCAAGTTACAGGGCATTAAGGGAATTTACCTGATGCCGAACGGCGCTAATCCGACCACTACTTATATGACGGCCGCTCGTCGTCAAAAAATTGCGCAGTTAATTAACCGGTACGAACTGATTTTAATTGAGGATGACTATCTCGGGTTTACGTATCTGGGAAGCGACCAGCAGGATGCACCGGTGAGCGCACTCACACCGGCACATAGTATCTATGTATGTAGTCTGTCAAAATCAATTTCATCGGGTTTGCGGGTGGCGTACATGCTATTTGCGCCCGCCTATAAGGAACAAATTTTGCGGGCATTGTTTAACATCACTGTTAAAACCTCGTCGCTCGATGTTGAGGTGATTACGAATAGTATCTTATCCGGGGTAGCGTACCGGCTAATCGAAATGAAAAAGCAGCTTGCGTTGCAGGCTAACCTAGTGTTTGATCAGGTCTTCGACCAGCAACCAGTTCCCCATAATCCGTATACGTTTTTCCGTTGGCTACCACTTCGCCAACGGGTTAATGGGCAACAGTTTGAGGCGGAAATGTTGGCCAATCATATTCGCGTGTTTCATTCTGATCGCTTTATCGTCGGGGATGCGACTAGTCAGCCAAACTATTTGCGTATTTCGCTTGCGTCCGGATCGTCACTGGTTACACTCAAACACGATTTGTTGGCGTTGAAGCAGCAAGCAGGCCCGTTGATTAATTAACGCCTCCTTTCAATGGCAATTAGTATAGAATGGTTTCCAAAAGCATACAATCTTTAAATTGTAATCCATACAATATTAAACAGGGATCACACCGCAATGATGCGGTTGTGATCCCTGTTGTGGGTTTTACTGAAGCAAAGTTGTGATTTCGAGGAGGTCTTGGATTTCATAAGTTGGCACGTACGCTGTTTGATTTGGCAATCGGGTAGGGTTGAACCAAACACTGTCCAAATGGGACTGGTTGGCGCCCGCAATATCCGCGGTGAGTGAATCTCCGATGACGAGCATCTGCCGGTCCGTTGCATTTGGTAGGGTCTGGCGAATGTCATCGAAGAAGCGGGGATCTGGTTTACGGTACCCCAGATCTTCGGACAAAAAGACGTGCTCGAAGTAGTGATCAAGGTTGGCACCATGCATCTGAGCGGTTTGTTTAGCCTTGGTACCGTTAGAAATGATACAGAGCTGGTGATGAGCTGCGAGTTGTTTTAGCAACACCTCCGCATGGGGAACGAGTTGAAATTCACGGTGAAAGAAGGTTCCAAACTGGTCTTGGGTAGCCGGACCATCAACCGCAACCCCGAAGTGGGCGAAGAAGAGCTGAAATCGGTGATCGAGCAAAGTCTGCCGCGTAATTTCTTGGCGCTCAAACTGGTTCCAAAGTCGTTCGTTGAGGGCGTGATAGTAATCAATGCCTGCCGCAGTGAGTGGAAATTGGCGCTGGGCACAAAGCTTAATCAAGGCATTTTTTTCGTTGGCGTGGGTATCTAGGAGGGTGTTATCGATATCAAACAGGAGAATTGGGTAGTCCATTTTTACAGCACCTCGTCAGTTAATAGTAGGTTTATTTTAACATTAAGCGTTGCGTGGAGACAGGCCGATTAATTAAATGAGGAAGCTGCCTGAAATTAAAATTAGGTGAGCGTGGTTAAGCTTAATTGAACGGTTAGTCGTAACCATGATGAATAGGCTGGTTAAGTTGACGACCAAGGGGGCCCAGTTGTTGGATAACAACGCCTTAATCTTCCATATAACTTAAAATTAATGTTAAAATATGACGGATTTATGTTAGAATATTATTAAATTAGCATGAGAAAAGGGCTAATTTAATTTATTATTTGAAAGGAGCATTTCGAAGTGACTGATAAAAAAGATCTTAGAATTAAAAGTCATGTTTACGATGGCATTGTCAAAGCCCCTAACCGTGCGATGATGCGCGCGACTGGGATGCAAGACGATGATTTCAAGAAACCAATCGTTGGTGTCATCAGTACTTGGGCTGAAAACACCCCTTGTAACATGCATCTTGGTGAACTTGGTGGTAAGGCCAAGGAAGGTGTCAAAACAGCGGGTGGCTGGCCAGTACAATTCGGGACGATCACGGTGTCTGACGGGATCTCAATGGGAACCCAGGGGATGCGGTATTCATTACCATCACGTGATATCATCGCTGATTCGATGGAAGCAGCGGTTGGCGGTCATAACTGTGACGCCTTTGTGGCAATTGGTGGCTGTGACAAGAACATGCCTGGTAGCTTAATTGCGATGGCTAACGCTGATATTCCTGCAATCTTCGTGTATGGGGGCACAATTTCACCCGGAACATTAGATGGTAAGGATATCGACTTAGTGTCCGTCTTTGAAGCGGTTGGTCAATGGAACAACGGCGACATTCCGGAAGAAGAAGTGACGGCCATTGAACGTAATGCATGTCCTGGACCTGGCGCCTGTGGTGGGATGTATACTGCCAACACGATGGCCTCCGCAATTGAAGCCATGGGGATGAGCTTACCTGGTTCAGCCTCACATCCTGGCGATTCCAAAGAAAAACGCGAAGATGTTGAAAAAGCCGGCGAAGCAGTTTTGAACTTGCTGGAAAAGGGCATTTACCCTAAGGATATCTTGACACGTGAAGCCTTTGAAAACGCCCTGACGGTGATCATGGCACTCGGTGGATCAACCAACTCAGTTTTGCATTTATTGGCAATTGCCCATGCAGCTAACGTTGAAATGACCATCGATGATTTCAACACGTTCCAAGCAAAGGTACCACATTTAGCTGACTTGAAGCCTAGTGGCAAGTACGTGTTCAAAGACTTGTCCAACGTTGGTGGTGTCTCAGCCGTTATGAAGTATCTCTGGCAAAATGGTTACATCCACGGCGAATGCATGACAGTGACTGGTAAAACAGTAGCTGAAAACCTCGCCGAAGCACCAGATTTAGCAGAAGGTCAAAAGATCATTATGCCACTTGAACATCCTAAACGTGAAGATGGTCCATTGATCATTTTGCATGGTAATCTGGCAGACGAAGGCGCCGTCATCAAGGTTTCTGGCGTTAAAGTTCGTCATCATGAAGGACCTGCTAAAGTCTTTGATACCGAAGAAGCAGCCGTTGATGCGGTCTTGGCTGACGAAGTCGTTGATGGCGATGTGCTCGTTGTTCGTTACCAAGGACCAAAGGGTGGCCCAGGAATGCCTGAAATGCTATCACTTTCCGGTATGTTAGTTGGTAAAGGACAAGGCGAAACTGTTGCTTTGATGACTGACGGTCGTTTCTCCGGTGGTTCTCATGGATTGGTTATTGGTCATATCGCACCTGAAGCTCAAGATGGTGGGAATATTGCTTATCTACATACTGGCGATACAGTGGTGATCGATCTTGATATGAAGGAATTAACGATGAAGGTCTCTGATGAAGAATTAGCTAAGCGGAAAGCAGAAACGACCATTCCACCACTGTATTCTCGTGGGGTACTTGGTAAGTATGCGCACTTGGTATCTAGTTCTGCTAAGGGTGCCATTACTGATTTCTGGAAGCCTGAAGATCGGTAATACTTATATCAATAGTTTCAGTTTAATGAATGCTGGTGCGGGACCGGATGATCGTGCTTGGTAATCGTCGAGGATTTCAAAATAGCATTCTAATACATAATTCATTTTTAGAGACGGAAGGATTGAGTAACATGCGTGAAAGTATCGCGGTTAACGACCGGGTTGCCGATTTCGATGAGCAGATTGTCGAGCAGCTTGAACATATTTTTGAGCCCGATCTGGGGCTTGATGTCTATAATTTAGGCTTCATTTACGGGATTGATATTGACGAGGCCGGTGACTGTGAGGTTACGATGACGTTTTCAGAAATGGGTTGCGCATGTAGCGAGGATGTTCCGAAGGCGATTCGCGAGTCGCTTGCCAAGATTGATGGCATTCGTCAAGTGACTACCAAAATTGTTTGGGAACCGGTATGGCAGTTATCGATGATTAGTCGAGTGGGCCGCATTACCTTAGGCATTAATCCTAAGGGCCGGGTTCGTTAAAAACTAGATTAAAGGTGCGTCAGTCTTCTATTAAATTAGAGGGCTGACGCACCTTTTTTGTGCTATCGCTTAATCAAGGGGCTAAATTGCCCAAACGGGCAGTAATTTGATGTACGAATGGTCGATGTGGGGCGTGGCAATGACAGGTATGCTAGTGCCATCAGATTGGGACACGCGCTAACGCCTTGAACATTAACTACTAATCGTCGGGCACGGAATTAGTAGTTAATGTTTGGGCCGTTACGAGTAAGTCCCGGTTCGGAGGGAGAAAGCATGAGTTACTTAGAACTACGCGATATTCATAAATCATATTATTTAGGCAAGGAAGAATTTCCGGTTCTCAAGGGCATTGATCTCGACTTTAATTTAGGCGAGTTTGTGTCAATCCTTGGGGAATCCGGCGGTGGTAAGTCGACGTTGATGAACATTATTGGCGGTCTGGATCGGGAATTCCAAGGCAGTGTTAGTGTTGATGGGCATAAACTGGATCACAAGAACGAAAAAGCCCTTGATACGTACCGCCGAGACACGGTGGGATACATTTATCAGGCTTATAACCTCATTAGTCACCTAAGAGTGATCGATAACGTTTTGATTTCTCTTGATATGACCACCTTGAATAAGGAACAACGCGAAAAGCGGGCGCTGGATCTTCTTAAGCGGGTTGGCTTAGGCGAACAGGCGCACAAGTATCCTAGTCAGCTTTCGGGCGGCCAAAAACAACGGGTGGCAATTGCCCGGGCACTCGCCAGTGATCCCAAGATCGTGATTGCGGACGAACCGACGGGCGCGTTAGACGCGCAAAACACCGAAGAAGTGTTGCAACTCTTAAACGAGATTGCGGAAGAGGGTCGGTTAGTCATCACCGTCACCCATTCACAGTCGGTGGCCGATGCCGGCACGCGAATCGTCCACATGGAAAACGGAAAGATTGACCATGACGAGCATTTGCGCGATCCGTATGAAGTGGCCAATGTTGAACGATTAGAATCACGGTTACTGCCGGCCAGTGTCGCCTACAAAACGGCTTTTAAACACTTTAAGTTTAATTTTTGGCGTAATTTTCTGATTGTTTTAGGGACATCGATTGGCCTGTTTGCGGTGATCTTGTTTTCTGGACTGGGTAATGGGATCAGTGGTTATATCAATAAGCAGGTTAATGACATGGTAAATCCCCAGGTCATCACGGTGAGTCGTTACCAGAAGAAATCGCAGGGAAGCCAGCAACAGGCGGCCGCGGCCCAACAAACGGGCGCCACTACGGCGACGAGTGGGACGGCAAGTACGAAAACTTCATTTTCAAATAAACAGATTAAACGTCTAGAACAGGTGGCCCACGTTAAACAAGTGGACAAAGTTTATACCGCTAGCAGCGTAGCAACGAAGTATAATGGTCACTCAGCCACCATCTCGTCACTGACGAACTGGACGGCCAGCGACACCAGCAATACCGTTAAGTACGGGAGCAAGCCTGGCAAAGGTGAAGTGGTGATTGACCGTGACAGTGTGGCTAAAAAGATTTCTAGCAAGCACTGGAAGAGCTTGATTGGCAAGACGATTAAGCTGTCATACAAGACCCTGAACAAGGATAACAAGATGGTAACGGTAACCTTTAAGGCCAAAGTTTCTGGTATTTCAGCCACCAGCAATAGCGCGGGGATGGTGAGCGATAATTACGTTGGTGGAGCCACGTTAGCGACCGCGATGAAGAACGCCAACGTGGATACGACGGCCTCTAGCCTGGCTGTTAAGATCGATCATCTCGACAACGTGAAGGCGGTAACGAAGAAGATCAATCAGTTGAAGACTAGCCAAAAGCGGGTTTACAGTGCAACATCCGTTCAATCGATGATCAGTACGATCCAGACCTACGTGAAGTTGGCCACCGATGTATTGGCAGCGATTGCCTCCATTTCACTCGTCGTTTCAGCCTTGATGATTATTGTGACGATGTATATGTCAGTCAGTTCGCGGACCAAGGAAATTGGGATTTTACGAGCACTTGGACAAAGTAAACGGGATATTCGGCGCCTGTTTATCAGTGAATCCCTGATTATCGGGGTGGCGAGTGCGATCTTAGCCACGGCGATTGCCTTTATCGGGCAGGCGGTAACCAATCAACTATTATCGTCGGTTGATAATTACGCGTTTGTTCAAATTTCGTTGACCAACGTTGTGACAACCTTCGTGATTGCCGTTGTGATCGCGTTGCTGGCCGCTTTCCTACCGGCCCGCCGCGCAGCCAAACTCAATCCAATCGACGCATTAGCCGCAGATTAGAATTCATTAAAAAACTCGTGAGAGCCCCCATCCTCACGAGTTTTTGATGTATGATTCTATCAATAAGTTATAGGAGTACAACTATGAAGCGTAATAATCAGCGGATTTTACAGACATTAACGACGGCCCGGATTCCCCTCATCATTTGGATGGTCATGATTGGATTTACCGCCATTTTTGTGATGACGACGATTAAGGGGACGGGGTTAGTTCATGTCACCCTGATCAATGACCAAGCACGCCACCATGGCTTTTTAGATCCGATGGTGGTGCTCACATCAGTGTTCAGTATTATTGCCAGTATCTGGTTTAGCCCCCGTATTTATCGCTGGCATCCGTGGTTGGTGATTGGGATTCCGATGATCCTAGTCAGCATTTATACCGTGTTGTTTAACAGAGGGGCGCCCGTTATTTTGGCCGGAACCTATCCCGTTTTTATGATCGAATCAATCATTATTTACGATGATAATCGACAACATTCCCGACTAATTTTTTGGCCGATTACGTTCATTTACGCGATATTGCTGGGCGTATATGCGTTGTACGTTGGTTGGCTACAAGGGTTGGTAGTGATTCAGGCGTTTGCGTTCTTGATGGCAATTGTGATGTATTATTGGAGCTTTTACCGTGACCAAGTCAAGAAGACCCAGCAGCTGGAGGATTTATATAGCGAATTGCAACTGGCTTATTCGCAAGTTGAAGAATCAGCGGTACGGGCGGAACGCCAGCGGGTAGCTCGGGAACTTCATGATACCTTGACGCAGGGGCTAGCCGGCATCGTGATGCAACTGGAAGCAACGGATAGTTTCTTATTAAAGGGTGATCCAGCACGGGCCGAGGAGATTGTCGCCAACACGATTCAAGATGCGCGACACACCTTGCACGAGTCGCGAACCACTCTGACGGATTTACGGGCGACGACGGAAGAAAGCCTGCCGGCGCGACTGCAATTAGTTTCTCAGGCGGTGGACAAAAATTACCATTTGAAAGTTGATGTGCATCTGAATCAGGTGCCGGATTATTCGCCGGGGCAGCTGACCGAAATTACGCGAATTGTGACCGAAGCATTGGCGAACGTTGCTAAGCATGCACAAACAGATCAAGCACTAATTCAGGGTGACTGTCACGACCAGATTTTCAAACTCAAGGTGATCGATTTTGGTCGGGGATTTGATATGAAGAACTTTGCGAAGTATAAGAAGGCGGGGCATTTTGGCCTGCAAGGCTTGCAGGAACGTGCTGATCGCCTAGGCGGTGTGTTAACCGTGATTAGTGCGGAAGACGAGGGAACGACGGTGACCATGACGTTGCCGACGACCAGAAAGGAGTTAGCATGATTAAGCTAGTCATTGTGGACGATCATCAGATCATTCGTGCCGGACTGGAATTGATGTTTGAAACGATGGATGATATTGAGGTACTTGGGACGGCTGACAATGGGGTGACGGGGTTGGCACAGATTACCAAGTTGCAACCGGACCTCGTTTTAACGGATATTCGGATGCCCGAGATGGATGGCATTGAACTAATTAAGCAGCTCCACCAGACCACTCCCAACCTACCAGTCGTTGTGCTGACAACGTTTGACGATCAGCGCCCCATTCAACAGGCGATGCAACTCGGTGCGCGCGGCTTTTTGTTGAAGGATGCGGATCAAGCAACGATTCTGAAGACGATTCGGGGAGCGATGAAGGGGGAGACGTATCTAGAACCAAGCATTGCGGGAAAGGCCTTTACAACCAGCGCCACGACCAACGAGATCGTGTTAACGCCCCGTGAATACGATGTGCTCCGCCAGGTTGCTCAAGGCTTTCATAGTAAAGAAATTGCTGAAACAATTGGGGTCAGTGAGCGCACGGTTAAGGCACATTTGACGAGTATCTACAATAAATTGGGCGTCTTCTCCCGGGCGGAGGCGGTTGCTAAAGCCCTGCAACTACACCTAATTGACTTATAAGCAAATTAAATCGAACGTCCTTTTAAGTTAGCCTACTAACTTAAAGGGGCGTTTTTCTATGCGGCTGAGGCTTGGTTTTTGAATGGAAAACGGCACTTTAACGACTTTTAAGAATAATTATGCAATAAATTCAAAAAATATCTTGATTTTATTCATAAATGGGATTATGATAGCTTCAACATAAAAAGCAACTTTATACATACAATATTTTGCAAATGATTTATTAATCGCTGATGTAGCAGCAACAAGGCTAATAGCCATTAATTGGCGAATTGAATAAATATGCGAAATAGGTGGATGACTGCTAGGGAGGCAATGGTATGAAAAAATGGATTAAAAAAAGTTGGTTGGTCGCAATGGGACTGGTGATGGTGCTGTCAGTGGGCCTAGCTGGATGTGGTAGCAAGGATCAGGACACTAGTTTACAAAAGGTTAAGGATAAAGGGACGTTAGTTGTTGGGACATCGGCCGATTATGCCCCGTTTGAATTTCCAATTGTCAAGAATGGTAAGAAGCAAATTACTGGGTACGATATTCTGATTGCTAAACAAATTGCTAAGGATATGGGTGTGAAGCTTAAAATTGAAAACACTGAATTTTCATCGTTGATTTCGGATTTGAAGGGTGACAAAATTGATTTGATTTTGTCAGGAATGACCGATACACCGGCCCGTGAAAAACAAGTGGCATTTTCAAAGAGCTATTACACGGTGAACAACTACCTGCTAGTTCGGAAGGCCGATGCTAACAAGTTCAACACCAAGGCGGATACCAAGGACGCTCAAATTGGGGCCCAACAGGCATCAACGCAAGAAGATATTGCTAAGGCCCAAACGAGCGGAAACGTGGTTACTGAAGGGTTGGTTACGAGTTTGACGACCGAATTACAAGCCGGTAAGCTAGATGGGGTCGTGGTTGAAAGTGAAATCGCCGATAACTACGTCAAGAACTACCCTGATAAGTATGCGAAGGCCAAATTGCAACTGAAGACGCCAAAAGCTGATCAACACTTGAGTGCGGCCGGCCGGAAAGGCGATAAGAAGTTGATGAAGCAGGTCAACAAGACAATTACTAAGATGCAAAAGAATGGTCAGATGGATAAGGTCTTACAACAGGCCCAAGACATCCAAGCAAAGTATGGTACTGCTAAATAAGCGTATCTGAATAAGAGTGGAAAAAAAGGCGGTCTGACTTCGAGCATAGCCTAGAAAACCGAATGATTCATATTTTGAATCGTTTGGTTTTCGTAGCTAAGCGGAGAAGTCAGCCTTTTTTCCCCGATTTCGGCTATTAGAGTTCGGAGACAGGAAGAGGCTGGGAGTTTTTCCCCAGCCTCTTTTGGTAACTTCATAATTGATATTAAATGTAGGGCGCATAGTCAACGTTCAGGCGACTGGCAATTGATTCAACTTCTTCGAGGGTGCGGTCGTCAATCTGAATGCCGAGTTGCCGATTTTCTTCGTAGGCGAGGGCTTCCTTATCACCGGCGACGTAGATCGTTTTGCCGGGGACGGCGGGTAATGAGCGAATATCTTGCAGATACCGCGAGAACTTGTCGATGATCGCGTCCTTGTCACCAAAAATAGCGGGATCAATGGCCACGAAACTTTGGCACGGCCCGACGGAGAGATCCTCAGGGGTGATTTCGTTTGAGACATTGCCTAACGATAGGATTGAGGTGAAGACTTCAACGATGACTCCCAACCCAAAGCCCTTATGGGATCCGGTATCTTCGGTGACACCGCCTAACGGCGCCAACCCGACGTTAGCATCGGGATCTCGAAGCAGGTCAAAGTCGGTATCATCGGTGTGGTCGTAAACGGGCTCTTCCCCGTTTTTGGCGACCCACAGGGCTGGCAGGTCTTTTTCCAGTTTACGGTAGACCTCAATTTTGCCTTGTGGCACCGTGGTGGTAGCGGCATCAAAAATAAAGGTGTGTGGTTTGGCAGGCATGGCAAATGAAATGGGGTTGGTGCCGACTAGCGCCTTGGTAGCGTGGGTTGGTAGCATCGCGGGGCGGGAGTTACATGATGACATCCCCATTAAGCCTAATTCTGCGGCCATGTTAGCGTAGTAGCCTGCAATGCCGTAGTGGCCAGAATTACGGGTTGTGACGATCCCAATGCCATGCTTTTGTGCTTTTTGAATGGCAATGTTCATGCTATAAATGCCATTCAATTGACCGAGGCCGAAGTGGGCGTCGACAACGGCACTGACGTCGGTTTCCTTAACGATTTTCGGTTTACTGTTGACCCGAATCTTCCCGTTTTGAATAAAGTGGTCGTACATGACCAACCGTTGGACTCCGTGTGATTCAATCCCATGCAAGTCGGTGTAGACTAGCATGTCGGCAACTTGATGACTTTGCGCGTCGGAAAAGCCGTATGCCTGATAAATGTTGTAAATTAAGTCGTTAATTTTTGTGCTGTCGTATCTTTTGACCATCTGTTCACCACGTCCGTTTCACTGAATTTAATAAAAACTATGTATCTTGAGTACTGTTACAAATGGTAGTAATCGAACCAGTGATTGTCAATGGATTTTGGGGAATTGGCATCAATTATGATGAATAATTACTAGATTAGAATTATCAGGGGAATCTAACCTGTAAAAGAGACCTTGAAAAGGGATTCTTACGGAATACAATGCGATTTTATCGGGATACTGATGAATATGATTAAATAATAATCTTTTTTAGAATCATTCTAGAAAAAATGATTAAGGGTCTTGATTTTTACCGGTGCTCCGATATACTGACAGTAAGAGAATATATCGGATAGTAATGGAAACTAATCTCGCTTAGGTGGATCCATTGAAGGAGGAAGTCAAGTGACTCAAACAATGTTCGATAAGTTGTGGCAACGACACGTTGTTGCTGGCGATGACGGTGAACCGCAACTACTATATATTGATTTACAATTATTACATGAAGTGACATCACCCCAGGCGTTCGAGGGACTGCGCGAAAATCATCGAAAAGTGCATAGCCCAGAGCGGACGTTTGCGACGTTGGACCATAACGTCCCCACGGAGGATATTTTCAACGTTAAGGATGCGATTTCACGTAAGCAGATTGAAACATTACGCGCCAACACGAAAGAATTTGGCATTCGGTTTGCGGATGTCGGGAGTGACGAGCAAGGTATTGTGCATGTGATCGGGCCCGAACTTGGCTTGACCCAGCCCGGTATGACGATTGTCTGCGGAGATTCGCACACGGCAACCCACGGGGCCTTTGGTTCAATTGGATTTGGAATTGGGACCAGTGAAGTAGAACACGTGCTGGCGACCCAAACCATTTGGCAAACTAAGCCCAAGACGATGGGCGTTCACGTTCACGGTAAGTTGCCCCACGGCGTCTATGCCAAGGACATTATTCTTGGCTTGATTGCTCGTGAAGGGGTGGCCTTTGGGACCGGGTACGCAATTGAATACTATGGCGATACCATCGAAGCGCTCAGCATGGAAGAGCGGATGAGCATCTGTAACATGACAATTGAAGGCGGGGCCAAGTACGGGAGTATTCGGCCGGATCAAACAACCTTTGACTATGTTCGGGGCCGTAAGTACGCACCGAAGAACATGGATGCCGCAATTGCGGATTGGCAGACGCTATACACGGATAGCGAAGATGACTTCGATCGGGTCATTGACTTTGACGTGACCACCTTGGCACCAATTGTGTCTTGGGGAACTAATCCGGGAATGGCTGTTCCGGTTGATCATCCCTTCCCTGAAATTCAAAATGATGATGACAAAAAAGCTTACAATTATATTGGATTGAAACCGGGGCAGACGGCCGAACAAATTCCAATCGAATTTGCGTTCTTCGGCTCATGTACGAACGGGCGTCTATCAGACTTGAAAGTCGCTGCGAATGTTTTGAAGGGGCACCACATCGCACCGGGTGTGACCGCACTAGTGGTACCTGGATCACGGTCGGTCAAGAACGCGGCCGAAAAGCTGGGGTTAGATCAAATTTTCAAGGATGCAGGATGTGACTGGCGTGAACCGGGTTGCTCCGCTTGCTTGGGGATGAATCCCGACCAAGTTCCGGCTGGGGTACACTGTGCTTCAACGACGAACCGAAATTTTGAAGGTCGTCAGGGGGTCGGGGCCCGAACCCACTTAGCCAGTCCCGCAATGGTGGCCTATGCAGCAATCAACGGTCACTTTGTTGACATTAGAAAGGTGGCAGACTAATGAAACCGATTGGGCAGATTACGAGTACGGTTGTCGCGGTCATGGATGATAACATCGATACGGATCAGTTGGTACCCAAACAGGCGATTAAGGATACGACAAGAAAAAACTACGGGGATGTCTTGTTTTCCAATCGGCGCTATTTAGAGGATGGTCGTCTGAATCCCGAGTTTGTGTTGAATGATTTTAAACATGAAGGCGCACAAATTTTGATTACGGGACATAACTTTGGCTACGGATCATCGTGGGAACACGCGGTGTGGGCCTTGAGAGACTACGGATTTCAAGCCGTAATCGCCAAGAATTTTAATGATATCTTCTATATGAACTGCATTAACAATGGGGTACTGCCCGTTAAACTAGCGGATGAGCAGTGTGACCAGTTGGCGAGTCTCCCAGCCGATCAACCGGTTACGATCGATTTACCCCAACAAACGGTAACGTTCGCGGGGCAGACCGCCCAGTTTGAGATTAATGCCTTTTGGAAGGACCGGCTGGTTAAGGGGATCGATGATATTGAAGCCACCGAGACCTTTGACAATGCAATTAAAAAATTTGAGCAACGGCGTGTTGAAGAATAAGCAGTTGTAAAGATAATGAGATCAATGCAAGCCACTGAAACGGTGGCGAGTGTTGATCTTTTTTTCGGGGGCAGAACAACTCAAAAGGCCGCCTCGTACGTCAACGAAGGCGGCCATATCAGATTTTAATTGAAAGTGACTCCCGATGATAGCGGATATGTAAGGTGTGGGGGTCACTTTCAGGGGGCACAAGTAATACGCGAGACGGTCGATCAAGCAGGTATTTCAGGAAAGCGACCTGCTCAATGGTTGGTCTGACGATTACTTGTTAGCGGTTAGTATACCGGCAATTGCCGGTGACAACAATCGTTACATTGTAAGGCATACAATTTGGGTGAATTATTGCGTCGTGAAGCCGAAACGTTAACGGATAGCGGGGGCTTTCGACTATGATTAAGGTAAACGAATGGTGGGAGGCGACGAGATGAAACGACGGAAAAGATGGCGCATTAGTCCCTACTGGCGACTGCACATGATACTGGCCGTGATTGTCGTCGCAACAATGGTGCGGCAGTTCTTTCTAGGTAACCTAGAGGGGCTCTTCATGTGTCTACTGACCCTCATCTTATTTATGATTCCGAAAACGGTTGAAAAGACGACCAAAATTCAACTGCCAATGACGTTAGAAATGGTGGTCTTACTCTTCATCTTTGCCGCCGAAATTTTAGGCGAAATTCATAACTTTTACGGGTTGTTCAGATATTGGGATATGAGCCTGCACGTGCTTAATGGATTTTTAGCGGCCGCGATTGGGTTTTCGATGATCGATATCTTAAATCGTGAAGATCGGTTCTACATTCAGATGTCGCCGGTGTTCGTGACCATGGTGGCCTTTTGTTTTTCCATGACGATTGGGGTACTGTGGGAATTTTTTGAGTTTGGCATGGACATCTTTTTCAATATGGACATGCAAAAGGATGCCCTGATTCAAAAAATTGTCTCGGTAAAGCTGAATCCTGCGGGACAAAATAACCCGGTGATTTTAGAGCACATTAAAACGACTAAGGTGCTCTTAGATAACGGCCGGACGGTAACCCTGCACGGCTATTTAGACATTGGTCTGATTGACACGATGAAGGACTTAGCAGTGAACTTTGTGGGGGCTGTTATTTTTTCAGTGTTTGGCTATCTCTACCTTAAAAATCGGGACAAGCACCACTTTGCGGCCCGGTTTATTCCCCAACTCAAGCAATCACGGCGCAAGTAAAAGCAGGCTATCTCTTGGGGTGATAGCCTGCTTTTGGGGGGTAATGATTGTAGTTGATGTAGTTGCGGAGAAAAATTGATTAAATTAGTTGTTGTTTAGAAAGCTAGTTTAGGGGTGTTAATTGTGGTGCTACAACCATTTGTGCGGTTAGCTTAACACGGTTTACGATGAAAAGTGGGAATTTAAACCGAGATTTAGATTAATTTAAGGGATTTAATTTTTTGTTAACTATTGTAGAATAGAGACGAGTAATGGTAACGAAATGACACGTGGAGGTTGAACATGACAAAGTTGTACTTGGTACGTCACGGCGAAACGATTTTTAATCGGATGCAAAAGATGCAGGGGTGGGCGGATTCACCGCTCACTGATAAGGGATTCGCCGACGCCACTCGAGCAGGAAAACGGTTGGCCGATGTACCATTTGCGGCCGTATATGCGTCAGACATGATGCGTGCGATTCGGACCGCGAAGGAGATTGTCCACCAAAGTCATACAAATGCGCAGGCTGACGTCACGATTAATCCTGATTTTCGGGAAGTAAACTTTGGGTCTTTTGAGGGCCTTGACCGACAAGCAACTTGGGCGCAAGTGGGAAAGCCCCACGGATTTACAAGTAAGGCGGAGATCCTGCAGGCGACGAGTCCGGAAACGGCCCGAGACTGGATGAAGGAAGCTGATCCCCGCCACGCGGCGGAAAATACGACGGAACTATGGCAACGACTGCGGCATGGTCTAGCGCTATTTGAGGACCAACAGGAGCACAATATTCTCTTGGTCACCCATGGCACGCTAATTCGAACGATGGTGGCTAAGTTTGGTGATCAAAACGTGGCTAAATTGGCGGTGCCGGAGAATGGCAGTGTGACGACGATGGTGTTTACGCCAGCGGGCTGGCAGATTGAACGCTACAATATTACTGAATAGAATAACGACAGAACTGCAATTTGAATCGTGGTTCTTTTTTATTAACTTGTATATCAGTTTAATGAGACAGATAGCGGCTTAAAATACGAAACCGCTTACTTATCGAACTATTTTTGCATCGTGAAAGAAACAATGAAAACGGAGATTAATAAGCTTTCATTGCCGACTTTCATTTGCAAAACGGTTACATGATTTCGAAAGCGTTTTCTACAAAAATCTTGATTTTGTGAAATAAATAATAAATGACAGTTAGTATCCGCTTTTATTGTTAAAAAATATTGCTATAACAAGACTTCTAGGCAAAATACAAGCTGAACGAAGTTAAATGAGCAAAAATAACTAGTATACAAGGATGACAGAAGATGCTATAGTATAAAACCGTTGAGAAAAACTGATGAAGACTAGTGTTTGTGGCTGATGACTTGAAGATTTTTTGGGAAACAAGTGATCGAAACATGAAAATGAACATTCCAAGTGAGCCTGAATGTTGAATCTAGTTTGAGTTAGTCAAAAGAGAAATTAATGATTAATTGGCATAGGGGAGAATTGAAATGAAGAGTTTAAAGAATGCATTATTAACAACGGCTGCTGTTAGCTTTGGGTTATTCGGTTTAGCGGGGACGGCAAACGCCTCTTCGTTCACTCAGTGTGCTGCTTCGATCCAAAACGAAACGGCTAAGGGTGTGGATGCTCAAATCGCTGCTTCAAAGAAATTTACTTGGCATAACATTGCTAAGAACTACGCGGATGCTCAAATGGCCAATGCACGTGTTGCAACAGCACATGTTTCGAGTGCCCATGGGATCACCTGGCACAAGGTTGCCAAGAACTACGCCGATGCTCAGACGGCGAACGCTCGCGTTGCGACAGCTGAATCAAAGCATAGTGCTGCTAGTTGGAAAGAATTTGCACGTGCTTATACATCAACACAAACGGCGAACGCCCGCGTTGCCACAGCGCAGGCTTCTCATAAGAGTGCGCTTAGCTGGCACACTTTTGTAAAAGACTATGCGGCTGCTCAAACAGCCAATGCTGAAATTTCGACGTTCAAGAACTCCGCTGCTGCTAAGCACAATAACTTGAGCTGGAGCAATATTGCCAAGAATTATACGGATGCGCAAAGTGCCACAGCGCGTGCTGCAATGGCACAACAAAAGAGCAGTGCCCGTCAAAAGTTGAACTGGGACACGACTGCCGCAGTTACCACACATGAAGAAGCTTAATTAATTGAATTTTAGGGGGCCCGCGAGTCATCGTGGGTCTTTTTGTGTGCCAGCATAGGCGTCAACTAGGCGGTAAAAGTCTATTATGGGTGTAGTAATCGGGACTATTAGCCGAGGATCAGCAAGCACTTGTAGATTAGGGTACTTACTAGGGCGTTAGGCAAATAGCTTACAAGCGCATTAATTGGAAGACTAACTGAGCTTCTAATAAACATGTAATGTGAACGTGGTCAACGCTATCCGGATTTCGTTGACGCCCTTTCGTGCTTTATTAAATAACTAAAAATCTTCGATTATCGTCCACTATTGATGGGGTAATCGAAGATTTTTTTTAATTTTTAATTTTTTAAACTCTATCAAGCTCGGTGAGCAAAGCGGTTGACGAGGGTACGATACGCCAGTGCGACAATTAGCAGGCTGATGAATCGGTCGGCATAGTCCGTAATCAGTTGAACAACCAGCACTGCAGTAGCCTTACTTAAGCCAGCGCCAAACAGGAGTTGCACGATCAGGCTTGATCCTGATGACGTGATCCCGCCGAAACACAGGATGGTAATTAACGTCGACAGAATTGTACCGGGGAGTGCAATCACTAGGGCGCTCCACCAGATGTGGCGGATTTTTTGAATGTCACAATGGGTGTACACTAGGCCGGCGACTAGGGCAATAACGAGCTGGATCGGCATGAAGAAAAGTGAATAGAGATCGCTTGTCACGCCGACTAGGACCCCAGTAGTACCACCGACGATCATCCCTGCGAGTGGCCCAAATGTGGCTGCAACAAAGAGGGTACCGATGGAATCCAAGTAGATTGGTAGTTTCAGGAGTAGGGCTAGGTTGCTTCCAACGAAGTTAATCGCAATACAGCAGGCCATAAGGATGAGTAGTCGTAATCGGGATTGTCTCATGCGGACGTACCGCCCATCAGTTGTTGGAGAATCTGCTCAAGGTCGGGAGATTCCGCCCCGGTGACCCGGGGCAGGAATAGCTGCCAGAAGTCGGTCACAGCAACTTTGGTCGCAATGCGCACATTGGGTGCGTGGTGCCAAAAATGGTGATCGTCGACGATTGACTGACCGCGGGCAACGCCGTCCATGGCAATGGTGCCGTAGCTTTCAAACCCACTCAGAAGTGAGGGATTAATCAGGTACGCCACTGCCAGAGGATCGTTGATCACGCACCCGATTACGCGCTCGTACTCCCAATGAAAATCGAAGTAGAAACGGGTGATATGTTCAATGAGCGAACCGGTGGTTTCGTCGGTGTGCTTCATATAACTAAGCAGACTGGGGGTCAAGACGATTTTACGGGTCACATCTAGCCCAACCATTTCGATTAATCGGGGCATGTCGTCAAAGACGACCTTAGCGGCATCTGGATCACACCAAAAATTATACTCAGCCACCGGTGAACAGTTGCCGTGGCTTTTGTAGCTGCCACCCATGAGCACAAACCGACCGGGTCCGGCAAAGGCGGCTGCATCCCGCTGCAAGGCTTGGGCAATGTTTGTCAGCGGTCCAAGTGCCAGGACGAGAATTTCCGGATTTTGGTGGAGCTGATCTAAAATGAAGGTGACCGCATCTGGATGGGGTGTCACGGTGGTGACGGCTGGTAGGTGGCTATTGCCGAGTCCGTCGTCGCCATGCGTATCCTGGGCGCTGGTGTAGGGCACCTTTAAGGGAGACATGGCACCAATATAGACGGGGATGTTGAGATGCTGGGCAAAGTCGAGTATCTTGAGCGCATTTTGCGCTCCTAAATCGGCAGGCACGTTACCGCTAACGGTGGTAATGCCGACCACGTTTAATTCCGGTGAATTTAGTGCCAGTAGTAGTGCTAAGCTATCATCGATCCCGGGATCACAATCGATAATAACTTTAATCGGTGCATTCATTTCTCCAACCTCCTCAGGTTTTTGGTTTTTTATTCTGGGAATTTCCGAACCAGTCCAGGGGCATGCCCTGATTTCAATCAATGCATCTCCTAGTATAATAAAATAAAGGTGGGAAAAACAAGGTGTGGATCAAACTACTTCAATACGATGAGCATGATAAGGTGACTGAAATATGGTGATGGCTATTTTGTTAATTGACTGATTGTTTTATAATTAACAGTAGGAGTAGCAACTAGCACTTTTAAATTGGGAAAGTTGAGAGTAGTTAATTATGGATCAGGAAAAACGATTTTGTCCGGAGTGTGGGGCGCTGGTGGATAAGACCCTTAAATTTTGTCCAAATTGTGGTCAGAATTTAGCTGCAGATCAGGTTGAGCCTCCAGTTCAGCCGGCAGCAACCAACGACATGAAAAGTACGAGTAATCAGCAGGAATCGGTTACACAGAATCGGAAACGATCAGCAGAACCAACACCGTCACGGCATCAGCCCCAGCGACCAAAGAAAAGTCGGAAACCATGGATTGCGGTGATCATGGTTGTTGTGATTTTGGTAGCTGGCGGTGCGTTTATATGGAGTAGCAGCCAAAAAACGACTTCGACAGCCAGTGATTCTGGTTCTCAATCGTCAGGCTATACGGCATCGACATCTTCGAAGCAACATACTAACAAGGCAGCATCGTCCAGTGAGAGTCGTTCTATTTCCAGTTCATCGGTGTCATCCAGTGCTACCTCGACGACAGCATACAGCGCTGGTGTGGACCAGCATAATTTAACAACGGCCCAGGTTGAGAGCTGGGTCTGGCAGCATTTTCAACCAACCTTTGCGGAGGATGGGTATACCCGTGAGGATTACACCATGGATATGGGCAAGAATAGTGACGGGTTGTTACAAATTACGGTTCGTGAGAATCACAATAGTGCCAATATGAAAGCGGACGGTGCGGATCCAGATACGGCGCCAGTGGTGGCTACGTATGAAATTACAAGTGAGGGTTACTTGGCCCAAACCAGTGCGAATGGCTCGATCAGTGTTGAAAGTGAAACGTATGGAGAATAGCATGGTGAACTAAAGCGTTAGCAGCTGAGCAGTAGTGAAAAATAGTGGTGATCTCCGAATTAGGAGATTACCACTATTTTTCACTAAGAACTAAAAGTTTCAGAATGATCGTCGGTGCCCAGGTTAATGTTTTTTGCGTTTTGGATATAATAATGCGTATATCTAGCTAGCAGCTATTATTTCAGAAAAAGCATTATGAAATAAAACCATGATTGGGGATGGTAAAATGGCAAGATTAGTACGGTTATTTGAGACATGGAACTTGTTAAGGAAGCCTTGCTTAAAATCTGCGCCTATTTTGACATTGTACTTGCTTAAATCAGTTATAAGCAGCATATGTTAATTTAAGCAACACGTATTATAATAAACCCAAATTAATGCCTTGGGGAGGCAAGCAAAATGACCGACTTACGAATTAAACGCACAGAAACAGCTATTCAGACTACTTTTGTGAAGCTAGTTAATGAGAATGGATTTGAATCGGTAACTGTGACTAAGATCGCCGAAGAAGCCATGATTAATCGTCTCACGTTTTACAAGCACTATACGGATAAATATGCTCTTGCGCAGACGATGATTGAAAACTTTGGACAGATGTATGAGCAAGTAATCAAAAAACGGCTTGAGCTGAGTCGGGAAAATCAATCTTTTAAGGATATTTTGGAAGTAATGACGCCAGAATTAAACACATTATTTGTGAACCGTCAAGATGAATTGAAGGCGTTACAGAGTATCCAGGTGGGCGCATTAACCCTGAATAAACGACTGGAAAAAATTATTGGGGAGTACATGCCTAAAATTATGAAACACGAGGTACCACCGTTTGAAAAGGCACTATTAGTGGCGCTATTGGTCAATATTTTGAACTATGTCATTGAAGAACAACATGTCCCTGACTATCGGGAACTTCAGCAAATGCTGACGGATGTTCAAAGCATCATCTAGTGTTGCTTTACAAGGTATGTTCTAAATAAAGGGTCCCGGGTACCGGGTTATACCGGTAGGCATCAATAGGGACGAACCCCATGGTGCGATAGAGCGATTGGGCGCCAGTCATGGTGGGGAGAGTATCTAGGCGAACGGACTGGTAGCCAAGGTGCTGGGCCTGAATAAGCAACCGAGAAATCAACTCGCGAGCAATTCCAAGATGGCGATAGGCTGGTACCACATAGAGTCGTTTCATTTCAGCGATCGGGCCTGCAAACTGATGAAGGGCCACGATCCCCGCTGGGTGGTGATCGATGTATGCCAATAAAAGAACGCCATGGGGACGATTGTATTCGGTGGCCAGGTGTTGCATCTCCTGATCAAAGTTCTGGAAGTCTAGGTTGAGATTGAGTCCTTGGGTGTATTGTAAAATAAGCTGACGGGCCACTTGAAACTGAGCGTCAGTGTGAGCGATGGTGTAGTGGACGATGGTCATAGGTATCAGATCTTTTCGTAAGAATTAAGTTTTAGTTATTGTCGCGCGAACTACCCCAAAAAGCAACTCCGATTAGGGTTTAGGTAGAACTATGTATTAATATAATGAAATAGTCATTAATAAATCGTAACTTTTCTAAAGTAATTCGTAGGTAAAAGGTCATGATTCATTCATAGTTTGTGTCGGCCAGCGTTCACAATCGGAGGGTATGATAGGATCATACACTTAAGGAGTGAGAAGTTATGTTATTAGATCAAGACCAAAAAATTAAAAATATTATTGCCGCTCAAATCGTGAAGGTCTTTTATCCCTTCGTCATTGCAAAAACTGAAACCGGCGAATTAGTGAATGTTAATCTATCTTCCCAAGAAAAAGGAGATCCTTTGTTCTGGGAATCTATCAAACGGGTATTGGAATCCAGTTTATGGGTCCCGGTTGGTAAAAAATATCATCAATTATTAGACTATGGCTGGGTGACCTATCCAGAGGTAAGATAAATTAAAACTGCGAATCAGATTATTAGAGTTAATCTGGTTCGCAGTTTTTTATAGGGCGATGTGATGAAACCGGGGGTTGCCGGTAGTTTATGTGATTTTTTCAGTTTAAATTAATTTTTCTACCCTTTTTTGCCACGCTCATTTTGACTATGCTGGATTGCGAGTTAATTTGAGAATAATGATTGGCAAAGACGTGGGAGGAATTTTATGTGTGGGTTTGTTGGATCGATTCATAACGATAACAGCGAACAGCGGGAGCGATTAACAGATATTAAGCAAATGAATCAGCTGATCTATCACCGGGGTCCGGACGATGAGGGTTACTTTGACAACCAAGATATTACGGTTGGATTTCGGCGGTTGAGTATCATTGATTTACAACATGGTAAGCAGCCGCTAGCGGATCAGCAGCAACGCAACTGGGTGGTGTTTAATGGTGAGATCTATAACTATATTGAACTACGAGATGAACTGAAGCAACTGGGATACCAGTTTGCGACGGATAGTGATACAGAGGTCCTCTTAGCAGCCTACCAACACTATGGCATTCAGTTATTAGATCATCTACGGGGGATGTTCGCATTTGTGATTTGGGATACCCAGACGCACGAAATTTTCGGTGCTCGGGATCAATTTGGGATCAAACCCTTTTATTTTGAACAACAAGACGACAGTATTTACTTTGCATCGGAGAAAAAGGTGTTTGCTCAAATTAATGATTTTCAGGATATTAGTGAGGAAGCTTTACAAAATTACATGACGTTTCAGTATGTTCCCGGAGCTCAAACCTTGAATCAAAGTGTGAACGAACTCTTACCGGGACACTACTTTATCAAGCGACCTCATCAGGATATTCAGGTGAAAAAATACTTTGATGCACAGTTTAAGCCGCACAAGGTTACTTCGACGACGGCATTGATGACGGAACTGCAGCAGACACTGACGGCGAGTGTTGCCTGCCACATGCGTTCAGACGTGCCGGTCGGGGCCTTTTTATCGGGTGGAATCGATTCGTCGATTATTGTGGCCCTTGCCAGTCAACTGCATCCCCACCTGAAAACTTTTTCGGTGGGATTTGAGCATCCTGGGTACAGTGAAATTGATCTTGCGAAGGAAACGGCCGCCATGCTCGGAGTGGAAAACATTAGTCGGGTGATCACACCAACGGACTTTATGGCAGAATTCACTAAGTTTGTGTATTACATGGATGATCCACTGGCAGATCCCGCGGCGTTTGCGCAGTATTTCTTAGCCCGGTTGGCGCACGAACATTGCAAAGTGGCCCTGACTGGTGAAGGTGCCGACGAGTTGTTTGGCGGCTACCGTATTTATCACGAGCCAAAGTCACTACAGTGTTTTAATTGGATTCCCCAACCGCTCAAGACGATGCTACATGCATCGGTGGCCCAGTTACCGCCAACGATGAAGGGGCGCAACTTTTTACTGCGGGGAACGACGCCGTTGGAACACCGCTTTATCGGTAACGCGAAGATTTTTAATGAGCAAGAAAAGGCCCAGCTATTGAAGCAGTACGATCAGCATTTTCCGTTTTATCAGGCGGTTAGTTCGGTTTATCAACGCAACCACCAACTCGATGCGATTACCCGGATGCAAGATGTGGATATGCATACTTGGCTGCCGGGTGATTTGTTACTGAATGCGGATCGGACCTCGATGGCGTCAGGATTGGAATTGCGCACGCCGTTTATTGATCGACAGGTCTTTAGCGTCGCGCAAAAAATTCCAACCAATTTACGGGTGGCGCATGGGACCACAAAGTATATTTTACGTGAGACGGCGAAGGCCTTTTTGCCAACCGGCATTGTAGATCGGCAAAAGCTGGGATTTCCCATTCCCATTCGTGTGTGGCTCAAAAATGAGCTTCACGACTGGGCCGTGGACATGATTCAAACGGCCAATGTGGATCAGTGGCTCGACAAGGCATACTGCCTACAGCTTCTCGATGAACATTGCCAAGGTCGTCGGGATAATTCACGCAAAATTTGGACGATTTTAACGTTTATTACTTGGCACCGGGTATTTGTGGAACGGACTGCGAATTAATATTTAAAAGTGGCTGGGAAAAAACTATTAACCAGTCATTGAAATAAAAGGACCTTTGGATTTTTTTCCAAAGGCCCTTTTTCTATGTACACAGGAAGTAAATTCCTG
>NZ_AYYY01000066.1 GCF_001436295.1 Paucilactobacillus vaccinostercus DSM 20634
AGCATTATCAGAAACTGAAGCACTCGTTGAACCAGTCGTTGAGTTACTGTCTGAGATAGAGTCACTCGTCGAACGAATATCTGATTGACTGTCGGAGTTAGAATTACTTTCGGAACTGGCGGTTGAGTCGCTTTCAGTGCCCGCATTTGAATCACTGTTTGAATCAGACGTGCTGATCGAACCGTTGGTCGAATCACTTACAGATTCTGACGTGCTGATTGAATCAGTCATTGAATCACTTTGTGATTCTGAAGTACTGGTTGAGCCATTGTCAGAATCACTATTCGAGTCGGAACCAACCGTTGAAATACTCTTCACATCACTTTGTGAATCTGACGTGCTCGTTTGGTTATTGTCCGAAGTACTCAATGAAGCTGAAGTACTTGCTTGACTGTTATCTGAACCGTTAAGTGATACTGAAGTACTTGTCGAACCAGTATCTGAGCCCGCATTCGAGATTGAGGTGCTTGTTGAGTTAGTGTCTGAACCGGCAGCCGAATCTGAGGTGCTATCAGATTTAACATCTGAAACACTAACCGAAGTCGATGTTGAATCAGATAAAGTTCCTGAATTTGTCAAGGAAGCATTTGTTGAATCGGTCAACGATTGAGTCTCGGAATTCGTTAATGATGCGGTTGTCGAATCGGTTAACGATTGAGTTTCCGAGTTCGTTAACGAAGCGGTTGTTGAGTCAGTTAATGACTGAGTTTCCGAATTCGTCAACGAAGCAGTTGTTGAATCTGTTAATGATTGAGTTTCCGAATTCGTCAACGAAGCAGTTGTTGAATCTGTCAATGATTGTGTTTCCGAGTTCGTCAACGAAGCTGTCGTCGAATCTGTTAATGATTGAGTCTCTGAATTCGTCAATGAGGCCGTCGTTGAATCTGTCAATGACTGCGTTTCTGAGTTTGTTAACGAGGCCGTCGTCGAATCTGTTAATGACTGAGTTTCTGAATTCGTCAACGAGGCTGTTGTCGAATCCGTTAACGATTGAGTCTCCGAGTTCGTTAATGAAGCCGTCGTTGAGTCAGTTAATGATTGAGTCTCAGAATTCGTCAATGAGGCCGTTGTTGAATCTGTCAACGACTGTGTTTCCGAATTCGTCAACGAAGCCGTTGTTGAATCTGTCAACGATTGTGTTTCCGAGTTCGTCAACGAAGCAGTTGTTGAATCTGTCAATGATTGTGTTTCGGAGTTCGTCAATGAGGCTGTTGTCGAATCCGTTAACGATTGAGTCTCCGAGTTCGTTAATGAAGCCGTTGTTGAATCGGTTAATGACTGAGTTTCTGAGTTCGTCAATGAGGCCGTCGTTGAATCTGTTAACGACTGAGTCTGTGAATCCGTCAACGAAGCCGTTGTTGAATCTGTCAACGATTGTGTTTCCGAGTTCGTCAACGAAGCAGTTGTTGAATCGGTTAATGACTGTGTTTCCGAGTTCGTCAACGAAGCAGTTGTTGAATCTGTCAATGATTGTGTTTCGGAGTTCGTCAATGAGGCCGTCGTTGAATCTGTCAATGACTGTGTTTCCGAGTTCGTCAACGAAGCTGTCGTCGAATCAGTCAATGACTGTGTTTCCGAGTTTGTCAATGAAGCCGTCGTTGAATCTGTTAATGACTGTGTTTCCGAGTTTGTCAACGAAGCGGTTGTTGAATCTGTCAATGATTGTGTTTCTGAATTCGTTAACGACGCCGTCGTTGAATCTGTTAATGATTGAGTCTCAGAATTCGTCAATGAGGCCGTCGTTGAATCTGTTAGTGATTGTGTTTCCGAATTCGTTAATGAAGCCGTCGTTGAATCTGTTAGTGATTGTGTTTCCGAATTCGTTAACGAAGCGGTCGTTGAATCTGTTAGTGACTGCGTTTCTGAGTTTGTTAACGAGGCCGTCGTCGAATCTGTTAATGACTGAGTTTCTGAATTCGTCAACGAGGCTGTTGTCGAATCCGTTAACGATTGAGTTTCTGAATTTGTTAACGAGGCCGTCGCTGAATCGGTCAATGACTGCGTTTCTGAATTTGTCAATGAGGCCGTTGTTGAATCCGTTAACGACTGTGTCGTTGACGTCGTTGTTGACGTTGTTTCTGACGCAGTATTTTCAACAATCGTCAATATTGCAGTGGCTTGTTCTGCCTTTGCACCAGTGTCCGGATCAGTGTAGTCGATACCAATATAGTACTGACCTACCTTGCTAGTATCAATGCTACCTGGATAAGCTTCAAGCTCACCCGTCGTCATGTTCATAACACTAACTGTAGCATCGCCATCAGCAATCGCTTTTGCAATATCAACTGATGTGCCATCAGAAGTAATCGACCCGACAAACGTGCTGGCCGCTGGAGCAGAATCTCCAACATAAATTTCAGTACTATGACCAGTTACTGCTGCTGTATGACTATTAACCGTCAAAGTAGCTTTCTGTGTTGTCAAAGCTGTTGTTACAGTTAATATTGACGATCCATTGTTAATAAGATCACCAACAATTGTAACTTTAACGTAGTATTGGTTCCCATCCATTGCTTTCGTGACATTTGAAAGCGTTAAAGTTGAACCAGTTGCACCACTAATAAGTCCGTTTGGACCATACCATTGATACGTGACACTTTGCACACTTAAATCATCCAGATCACCGATCGTTGATGCAATATCATCGGCCCCATCAAGGGTAAAGGTAGCATCATCACCTGCATCAACCGTTTGATCGGCAACTCCTCGAGTAACCGTGAAGGTTTTTGATGTACCAACAACCGTATTGCCGTCATAGTCAGTTCCAGTTGCCGTAATTGTTGCCGTACCATCACTAACCGCCGTGACCACTCCGGTGTTGGCATCAACGGACAATACCGATGGATCGCTAGAAGTCCACTTAACGCTCTTTAATGTTGCATTGCTTGGATCGGTCGTGTAGGTGAGTTGTTCGGTCCCATTAATTGTCGATGTGGATGTCGGAAGAACACTGGCATTACTTGAACTAACTGTCATGCTAGCACCTGTAATCAGTGTATATGAGTCAGCGTTAACCGTCAGTGAGTTTGCTTCCACATTCTGACTAGTTACTTTGACAGTTGCCACATCAGAATAATATGAGTCACCGACTGCCCAACCAACCAATGCATTGGCAACAGTCGATCCCACCAATTGAATGATCGTTGAAATGATTCCCCCACCACTCGGAGCAAACGCGATTGTTAGGCCGATTTGGTACTCTGCTGTGGTGTCCGCAGCTTGAGAGATTGAAAAGCTGGGTGACGAGCTAGTTCCGACAGAAGTCCATGTCGAACCACCATTAGTACTCTTGTATAGAGTATATGTCGAAGTCAAAACCCCAGAAGTTCCTAAAGACATCCCAGTTATAACTGCTGCTGCCGCTGTCTTCAAGGTATTGAGAAAACCTGTTGAAACCGTAGCACTGATCGTTGTTGTTGCGGTGCCATTTGGCTTTACCACAATATTCTGATCCTCTGGCTGGCTGGTAAAGCCAGTCGTCAGTTGCCAACCAAAAATTGAAACACCAGATCCTGTTGGCGTTCCTTTACCAGTTACCGTCGAGCTCGCGCTGACAACGGAGAATGATTGGGCCTCACCTGTAATGCTATAAGTAGCACTACCAAAGGCTTTGGCAGCATCAACAGCAACATCGGTTTCAGCATCATCCTTCACAATAGTGTTGGTATTATCCTTGCTATACGTCATCAAATAGGCGTCTGACGCAATGATCATCGTTGTAAGGCTATTAGCCCGTAAATATTGTGCAAGGGTATTAAATTGATCAGTCGTTAATTCGTTGCCACTATCTACTGCAACGACCAAACTTGATCCATTTATTTCCGCCGTTCCACTTCCGGTTAAACCTAATTCAGCTGTCACATCCTTGATTGCATCGGTTGTGGCAGTATCAGTTGTATTAGTAGTTGTAGTATCGGTGGTTGATGTCGTGGCACTTGAGCTACCTGATTCTGAGGCACTCGTTGAGGTGTCATCTGTATTAGATGTTGCGGTTGTCGAACTATCTGATTCTGATGTGTTTGAAGTGCTGGTTGATGCATCATCCGTGTTCGAGGTCGCCGTTGTTGAGCTGTCAGATTCTGACGTGTTCGAAGTGCCACTATCTGACACACTGGTTGACTGACTGCCATTCGTCGAAGTTGATGTTGAACCGCTAGTTGAACCACTTGTTGATTCTGAAGCTGTCGAAGTTGAGCCACTCGTCGATTCTGATGTTGAGACTGCCGTATTGTTGTTCGTTGAATCCGCCGGAATCGTGGCGGTATTATTCGCCGCCAGTATGTTGCCGGTGTCGGCCTCCTTGCTTGTGCTCGTGGTTGTACTGCTTGTATCCGCATGACCCACGATTGGCGCCGCTAATCCACCACCAAATACAGCCGCAAAACTGGTAATGGTTGTGTAAATCCAGGTCTTTTTAGCTTTATACGTTTTATAGTGCTGACTCTGATCAGAGTACTTAGCTTTCTTAATGTTATTTTTTCTAGACATATATTTACTGCCCCCCTGTGCTTAATACACGTTCAAGTTCGATTGATAGTCATCATTCAATTTTTAAAATAAGCCTAACACGTATTAACCCGATATATACAAACGTGCTACCGACCGTTAAAATCGGTAACCACCGCTAAATGAGAAAATTATCAAACCCCAAGTTTACTTTTCGCATGCCGGCCATCAACGCACGCTTCACAAAGTAGCGTGTGCTGACTGCCTTTTGCCACGGTTCAATCGCGGCCACCATCTCCTGATAATCGGCAATCGTCACGTGAGACAATGCTTCGTCAATCTCGTTCAGATCATGAATCACCAGCCCTAAATGATGGTGTTTAACGAGCTGGGCGTGGGCATTGGAATCAGGCACCACGACCGGCATTCCGGCTGCTAAGTACATTGATAATTCAATTGGGTCATTATATTGGCTATTCCGGACCACATTAGGATTAGTTGCTTCCGTGATGTTAACGGTATTAACTAAGCCAAAGCCGTCCGCTAATTCTGCAATTAGGTTATCCCGCGCCAATCCGACAATGTGCTTGACACTCGGATTATTGGCGACTTTTTCATCAACTTCTGTGTTATAAAACATAATCGGTGTTGAGCCCCGGTAATCAAGCGCCGTAACGGCCTGATCACTGATGTAATGGAGCTGCTTACGAAATTGTTTTTCTTGTAGTGGTCCCGCATACGGGTAATCCCACAATTGCAAGGACACCATCGGAATATCAATTTCATCCTTTACCAGTCGTCGCGCTTGTTTTTCGTTCGCCACAACCAGCAAATCAAATTTACGTAACTGAGTAAACCAAAAGTCATTTTGGATGACACTCCGGTCACCATCATCGGCGTACAGCCACGTGGGAACTTCGTGAACCAGTGCGATGACCTTAATCTGTTTAATTCGTTTGAGGTAGTCAATAAACTCTGCCTGAAAATCCAGTTGTTCCCAGAGTGGAAATTGGACAACCACGAGATCCCGCGGCTGTACCGGACGTAAAATTGTTTCAATTAAGCTTCGTCGTCGGGCCGGTTGCTCTCCCAAATTATCAAACGGAACGTAGTTGAGTTCCTGAAACCCTAACTCTTGGGCGGCTTTGGCGACGTTGGCACTAATTTGTACGGTTGTTTGCTGATTTTCACTTTCCATCCGTCCGTTAAAGCGTGTAATCCAGTTGGTCATTGGCCACCACCTCCCGTCTCGACAATCTGATCATCAAACCCTAACTCGAGGTAGCGGATTGCTTCCAATGCTGCTTGCTTTGCGAAGAATCCGCTCGTAACCGCTTCTTGCCAAGGTCGGACATTGGCGACCATTTGGTTGTAATCGGCTTCGGTGAGCTTGTTCATGACCTTGTCAATATCACCAATTGAGTCGATCACAATCCCCACGCCCCGGTCCTTGATCCAGCCAGAGTGGGCGGTGTGCGGCATCGTGATGATTGGCAGCCCCGCCGCCAAGTACAAGGACAACTTCATCGGGTTATTGTAGTGTCCGTAGTTGTTCATCCCCTTGTAGTACCCCGCCATCGGGTAATACAGCAGGCCAAACCCACCATCAAGCTGGCACGGAATATCATTGCTACTCATCTGGCCCAGCATCTTAATGTAGCTTGGTAGTTGTCCCTGCTGGTTGTTAGGGCCGATGAAGTTAATCGGGATTTGCGATTTGTATTCAGCAACCATCGCCGGATCAACGCTGGAAGAAACGTAGTACAACTGCTTCTTGAAGGTTTGCTTAGGCTTTGGTCCGTGATAGACAAAGTCACTCAGGCCCATCCCAATCTTGGGAGTGGTGACCCCGCCTGCTTCGGCCATGTGACGCGCCATTTTTTCGTTCGCCGCAATGACCAAGTCGTATTTATTCAACAGCCACAATGAGGCGTCCCCCGAATAGTCTCGGTCGGATGCATCGTGGATCCAGGAAATAATGTCCCAAACCAAGGCTACCGTCTTCGCGTGTCGTTCATTCTTTAAGTAATCGATGAACTCCATTTCAAACTGAACTTCACTCGTCCACAGTGGATATTGGACGATCACCACATCCCCTGGTAAGACAACGTTCAAAATGGCCTCCAACTTTTCGCGCCGGCCACCGGCGCCCATATCATTCAACTCCTGCGCGTATAAACGTGGGTAATGGAGTTTGCGAAAACCAACTTGGCTAATTGATTCGGCAGCCATATTATTCGCAATAATACCAGATTGATAACTGGACGCGGCTTCATTTTCATCAACTTTTGTAACCCAATATGTCATTTAACTATCCCTCCCCTTTTTTACCCAGGTTATACGTAGCTTCTTAAATACCGATAACTGTACTTTCCTAACCCTGAATATGTAGGTGATTAGACCCATTATTCCAGAAAATTTGCAGATTTTAGCCTAATCATCGTAATTATTGTCAAGCTTAACAATTTTATTTCTGGTAGTAAAGTGCTTAACAGCACAATTCTAAGCGAATAATGGGGTTTATTAGTTTATCCCATTATTTGTTACTTCCAGTCACAAAAAGTGGTATTTCTCCTAACGTCATTCCCGCGGTTATGTGAAAAAAACACCATCCCCCTTGAGGAAACGATGTTAGCTTTCTTCCATTAATTGTGCCGCTAATTCGTCGACCTGTGTGCGGCTCTCCGGTGAAAATCGCTCCCGCTGGCCGGGAAGATACTTAACCTGTGCAAAGTGCGTATGCGTCAAAGTTTGCCGAATATCTGTCAGCACTTTCATCACATTAGCATCATCGACATAGGCCCATACCATCAATGACGGCTGGTTCGCCATCTGTGGGATGGACATCGTCGTTCGTGATCCGTAGCTGATCTGCAAAATTGCCGATTGCTCATCCACCTCAGTCAGATCATCCGTCTGCACGGCGACCCAGCCACCGGTGCGATCTAACCGCGCCGTTACCTGACGGGCATCGTCAGCCGCCTTAATCATCAAATACTGAAATTTGATCCAAGTATGGTTGAGATTAACAAGGGCCACCTCGTACGACACCGCCCCCTCGGGAAAGACGAACACCTTTGATAGCGTTGTTGAACTGATCATCTTCAATTTTTCACCATTCACATCGAAAAATGTGATCCGCAGCTGAACCGCGGGCGTGCGATCCGCCGTTAACACCGCCGAGACCGTGTATTCTTTACCCACCTCTAACAATGGTAACGTTGGTTTAATGCCTTGATCCAGATAATTAACCCGTGAACGCCACTTGCACAACTGCATACCGGGCGAAAACATTTCGTTGGCAAAGAGCACTTCACCGCTATCTAAGTATTGAACGGTTGTGCCGGTAATCTCGACATCATCAAAGTTGTCGGGCCACCGGGTAAGATATAAACTACCCATTTTGATGCTCCTTTTGTGCCACTTGATCCGTGACTACTTCGTCTTCCTCGTCGAGTTCGAGGTCCTTTTGGAAGTTACGACCGAAATCATTCGCCAGCATATTTTGATACTGTTTCAAAAACCAGCTGGTAATCCCCAACGTATCATCATTATGACGCCCTTCCAGTCCCTTATGCAGCACCCGAGACGTCGGATAATGTTCCTTTAAGTGATTAAAAATACGCTCAAACGGTAAATCCGTATCTTGTAACATGTGGGCGATGATGAACGTTGTTTTCGAATAGTCGGTGTTTAAAAAGCGATGCCAAAAGTCATCATCCATCGCGGTCGCGCTCTTTTCGGTCAGCTCACCGGTCAAACTAATAATCGTATCCATTGCCAGGTCCCAATTATAGGGCGTGAACAGTCGTTGATGGATGGCAAGGTGCCCAATGCTAGCTAGCGGTTTCCCAATCACAACACCATGGGGATTGAGCATCGTCGAATAAAATAACGACGCATACGTTCCCATTGACAACCCCGACAAGTTTAGCTGATCGGACGTAAAGCCTAGTTCATCCAGCTTATCCTGAATCACATCAACGAGTTGCTGTTCCAGAGTGCCACCCCGGTAGAACGCGCCCCCGACAATTCGGGGATCGAATACGAGGATGAACGGCGATCCAAGCGACCCCATCATCCACCGGCCTTCGTAGCTTTCCTTCGCCCGCCATCCTGAGAAGTACACATTTAATGGTGGTTTCAAGTCGGCAGGGTTAAAGTAGTAGCCCAACTCTTCGTGGTAGTGCTGATCATCCACCAGCCGTTGACCGCCAACGCTCAGAAAGTTTTCCTTTGCTAGTGATCCATTCCGTAAGTGAATTTCGCCGACCACCAGCCGGCCACTCCCCTTTACAAACAGGGCCACGTTCAAAGGATAATTCAGAAACGCCACGTCACGCTGCACGTAGCCGTTAACCAAATCAGCCTCGTCGAAATCCCAAGTTTGAAAACCGGCTTCGTTCTCGTAGTAAACGCGGTAGAAATACTCGACGTCCCCACTAGTAGCCCCAATTTCCGCATGCAGGATGATTTTTCCAGCCGGTTGCCAGTGCGTATTCCACAAGATCAGCCGCTGATAATCAGTGCCGTAGTCACCTTCAAAGATATATCGAGATGTCCCTTGACGCGTCACCTCACCATTAAAATTAGCGGACAACTGCGTCCGGCTATTCTCAAAAGTAAGACCCCACGGATCAGTCAGCGTATTGTCATTGACGTATGCCATCAATGATTGCCCACCGTCGTTGAGATCCACCTGCTGGGCCCGTTTCATTTTTAGTAGATGCCACCGTTGTTCATCAGACTGGGAACTTGCTTCGTAAAAAATTTGATCCGCCGGTAATAGCAGTACCTGATCCATTGGAAATTCATCAATCGTCGTGTCAGCAAATAGAAAAATGGTTCCTGAATTATAAACAGCTTCGGTCGGAAACGCGGACAGGTCATCCAATGCTTGGGCCAAATCCACTCCGCTCAAGGGCAAGTAGTGATAAGTTGCCAATTCAGCATTCAAGTCGCCCGCCTTTTCCAGTGGTTGCCCACCAATTTGAATAAAATTACTCTTTCTGGCCATGTAAAATCCCCCTCCACGATTCAATCAATTGATCAGTGCCGTTCGCATTAATTTTATCGATACTTGCCACAAGTGCCTGGTTCCATTCTCGGCTGCCTTGCAAGTAGGTGGATAAACTGTTGAACAAGGCTTCGTCATTTTCAATCAGGGCCCCGTTTTCACCGTCACTAAAGTAAATCGACGGTTCCCGACTAATAATCGGAATGCCGGCCCCCACGACCCGTGACTGCATAAAGAGGTCATTTTGCACACGGTCATCGATAAAGACGCGGGTAAACCGCAGATCCTGATCCAACTCCGGGGTGTCGGACTGGTACCGATAGCTGACATTGTCCATAAAATGAAACGCATCGTCGATTTTCTTAAACCCTACCACCTGTTTTCGGGCGGCTTCAAAGGCCTTTTGTTGTTTTTCGAGTAGCTTATGTTCCTTCTTCGCCGTGTAGTACGTTTGCAGCATCGCAAACAACGTCGAACTCGTGTCCACTTCTAGCACTTCGTTCACGAAACGCGTCACTAGTCCTTCCAGTATTGATTGATCATTGACCGCTTGCAGATCCATGATTAACCGGAGATCCTCGTAGTCCGTCCGATACTGCAGCATGCGCCAAAAGAGGGCCTTGAACTGATCGTCCACTAACCCGATGCGCCAATAAAGACGGGCCTCCGCCAAGGTGTTACTTTCACCTAGGTTGAGCTCTGTCACAAAGGTCGGTAACAACTCAATATTTTGCTGAACATGAGTTGTCGTCTCCAATTCCATTAGCTGCCCAGCCTGCAACGGGCTATCGGTCACGATTGTCTGGCCGTCTAGGAGCGCAGCATGCTTACTAATCGTCGCTGCCGTCAACCGTTGGTCAGCCTGAATATTCTCAAAGATTATCCGATCCGGCGCCTCAAAGTGTTGGGCGAAGTCGAGCAACCACTCATTTTCAATATTAATGATTAAGTAATCCTGTGTTACATCGAACTGCCGGAGCGCCCGGTTTAAAAACTCGGTCCGTAACGCCGCCATCGTGAGGTAGTCCGGATGATCAAACAGATCCCGTTTAGCCAAGGCAACGTGAATACCGGTCGAATTTCCCGTGAGTACCGTCTCCCCGTCCTGGTTGTACCATTCAGTCCGAACAACCTCACCATTAGAATCTTTAAACTGGGCACCAGCAACAAACCCCCGATCCGAATAGGTATCCGTCCGCGTGCCCGTTTCACTTATCCATTGAACCTGTTTGACAAAGCCAAACCGGTTGAAGGTCACCTGACCCAATGGTTGTGGCCCTTGGTATAGGCGGACCTGATCGCGCGTATACACCGACTCCGTCTGGGGTGGTAGTGGCACATCGTCCATGGTAAACGGGAATCCTTCGGTCTGTTGAATATCTTGGATTTGATCAAACACGTGCACAATGTGGGCGCCATCGTACATACCATACTCGGCGCCCAAATAACGGAGAAACGGGACTAACCGAGGGATCAACACCTGATAGTCAAAGCCACCCAACTCAAAATTTTTAATCGTATTAAAAACGGGGTTCCGCTCTAAACTATCGGTATCTGCCGGCAAATCGGCAATGTAGTAAATCATGACGCGCGTCCCCTCCTTTTAACCTTCACATTAAAGAGTCCATAACTATCCTTGTAATACAGCATATCAATATCTTGCCGGAGGTTATCAAAGATCGATATCAGCACGAACAGCATTGCAAAATAGTTCGAGAGGTTCGTGTACATCCGATTGTGGAGCCAGTATCCCAGCAACATCGGAAAAATCACCACGATAGCAAGAAACATGCTCCCAAAGACGGCAAAAAAGATTACTCGGCGCGTAATGTAGCGTTCCGTGGTAATTCCCGGCTGAACACCAATCACGTAGTCGCCACTTTCCTTCATATCCTTGGCGGTTTGGTCCGGTACCACGTTAACAAATGAAAATGCAAACCCCAAGAGATAGATCACGATCCCATACATCCAGATTCCCTGAATCTTGGTCACGTCAAACAGGTTCATCACCGTTGTATTTTGATACTTCAACGCCTGCATAATGTAGATGGGAAAGTACATAAATGTCGTCGCAAACATCAGCGGCATCGTGCCCCCGATTAAAATTCGGAAAGCAAAGTAGCCGTCCTTAGAGCGGCGGTCGATACCGATTCGTTGCACATCCATACGATATTCGGCTGAATATAGGGCAGTCGTCAGGTACATGAAGACGATCGTGACAGCCAGCAGGATTAGTAACCGGTCGAGATGCATCAAAATCGAGCCATTGACCAGTTTCAAACTTCCCGTTATCCCCGTCACAATTCCGGGAATGATCATCACAAACGGTCCCCCAACCCCAAACTGAGCGTTGATTCCCGCCATCCAAGCCGCAATCATTGCCCCAGTAATAAAGATCAAGGCGGTTGTTAAAAATAGTTGCAGGGGACTAAAGCCATGCACGATGGGTTTAGCATTGTTAAGAATATTAAAGGTCAGCGGAATGACCTGTAAAATGGCAAAGACGAGTGTCAGCCAGATTTGCAAGAGCCCCTTTTGATCCTGCGACATTTGGCTCATCCGATCCCGCGCCGCTAAGAAAATAATCGACGTCAAAATCGAGACGACCATGTAAGGTCCCATCCCCAACGAAAACAGGGTTGGGCTGTTAAACACCCCACCAGTAATCATCGAGAGCAGTTTTCCGGTCGTGACTTGTCCACCGCCAACACGAAAGCTCATATCAAACAAGGGCACTGGAATACTTTGTCCCAAGCTATAAACCGCAATCAACATAAATGTTACGGCTAGCCGGTGTGTTAAATCTTGGTATTTTTTCATTACGCTTGTCACATCCTCACTATGGGAAAGTCATTTCGAGTGACCCATCCTTATTTTGATCGAGTTCCGTTAAAATTAAATTTCGAAACATTGCGAGCCAGGCCTCATTTTCCATCCGGAAAAAGCCGCGGCGAGAATCGAGCGTAAACTCGGTAATCGGCTTATGCTGGGCGGCACTTCGACCAGTCACAATCATTTTTAGTTGTTGCAAATAATCCAGTTGGTCAATCCAGCAGGTATCAATTGCCTTGAGGATCACCACTTTTTTGTAATAGGCCAGTTGCATCGGGCTCCGGAAACGATCCAGGGACCGTTGGAGTGCTTCACGCGCCGCGGCCATCAGAAATTGTCGAACATTTTTCTTCTTGAAGTTTCCATTCAGGCCATCCTTAATACGCTGGAACGCAAATCCCGTGTCAATGTTGTTATACACGAAGTTTGTAATGTCGTTCAGTTGCATCTTGCGATGGTCACTGATGAAGTTATCAATGACCTTCTCCAGCGCCCCATTAATCAGGGCGTTCAGATACGCGGGATCCTGAGCAAGAACCCGGTTTCGGGCAACATAAATTTTTTCCCGTTGGTTACTCATAATTGCATCGTAGCCGGTGGTTTCTTTACGCGACTCTAACTCACTATTGCCGACCTTTTTTTGAGCGTTGTCCATGGCATGCACGGCCACACGCTGCTTTAAGGCGTTATTTGGATCAAGCTTGCCCTTTTCCACCCGCTTTTGGCCGTGTTCGTAGAACTTGCGTAGGCGATCTGGGCCGTTTTCGACCACGATTTTATCTTCCAATGACACCATAAACTGGCTTTCACCCGGTTCCCCTTGGCGCCCAGCACGGCCTCGTAGTTGATTATCAATTCGCTTGCTGGTCATGCGTTCCGTTCCGACGACCAGCAGACCACCATTTTCTTTGGCTTCCTTACTCAGTTTGATGTCGGTTCCCCGGCCAGCCATTGAAGTGGCCAGTGTGATCGAATCAGTTTGACCAGCCTCACTCACGATCAGTTTTTCCCGCGGTGCGGTTGACGCATTCAACAGGTTATGGGGAATGCGGTTCTCCAGTAGTACCAGCGAATATAGATTCGACATCGTTACAGATCCCGTCTCAATCAAGACTGGTCGCTTAGCCGCCATCCCCGCCTGCACCGTCGCAAGCGAGTGATCGATCTTAGCCCGGTTGGTTAAGTACACCTGATCGGGTTGATCAATCCGCCGACTGGGTTTGTTTGTCGGGATCTCAACGACTTTCAGATTATAGGTTTGAATAAACTCCTTTTCGTCCGTTTTGGCGGTTCCCGTCATCCCAGACAAAACCTTAAACTTGTGGAACAGGCTTTGGTAGCTGATCATACCCAGTGTTTTCGTTTCCGCGGTCACGTCAACTTCTTCTTTGGCCTCAATTGCCTGGTGTAACCCACCATTCAGCTTGACGCCGTCCATCTTGCGACCGTTAACCTCATCTAGTAAGACGACCTTGCCGTCCTCCACCACGTACTCTTGCCCATTTTTCTTTAGCATGTTGGCCTGCAGTGCCAACACTAAATGCCGATACTGGTCAAAATACTGTTCCGAAAAAATGTCATCAATGTCAAAATATTCTTCAATTTTATCCAGTCCCTGAGGGGTAAACCAAACCTTCTTTTTATCCTCACTGAATTCGTAATCGTCATCTTCCATGCTTTTGACGAACCAATCGCTAATTTCAAAGTAGTTCGACTGCACTTTAGGGGCTCCCGAAATAACCAGTGATGTCTGAGCAGCGTCCAGCAACACCGAATCAATTTCATCGACGATCACAAAATTAAACCGCTTGACGTATTGCTTGCTCAGCTCAGTTCCTAGGTTATCGAACAGATAGTGAAAGCCTAACGTTGAATGGGTCGTATAAATAATGTCGTTCGCGTACAGTTGCCGTTTTTCATCATCTTCCTCGACATCGACCCCAATTCCGACGCTGAGGCCCAGCCATTCGTAAACTGCCCCGATTTCCTTGCCATCCCGCTCGACCAGATAGTCATTCGTGGTAATCAAGAAATTCCCCCGATTACCAGCCACTGCCCGGGCATACATTGGTAAGGTGGCCACCAGTGTCTTACCCTCACCGGTCTTCATTTCAGCAATGTTACCAAAAAACAGTGCAAGCCCACCGAGCACTTGCACTTCATATGGTGACAGGCCAAGGACCCGCCGATCAGCTTCCATGGCGACCGCAAACGTTCGCGGCAGAAGTTGTGTCAGGGTCCTACCACCGGCTAATTCTTCTTGAAAAATCCGGGTCTGATCCTGCAGTTCTTCATCGGTCATTTGCTGGTACTTGGGCAAAACTTGATATATTTTTTTTGCAATTTTTCGATACTTTTTTAACTTGGACATACCAACTTCACCTTTGCCTAATTTTGACAGCTAGTCACAACTCTATTGGCCAAGAAAATACTTGGCAATCGTGTAGATTTGTGAAAACAGGACCCAAAGTGAAACGACTAGAATTACCCCGAACATTGCTGGTTGTGCGTAGCGTCCCAGCGGTGTTTTGGGCTTTTTCCCGTATTCGTGTCGTTTCTGTTCCTGATCAAATTTTTCATCTATTAATTCATTTAATCGCTTTTTTGCCATTTTAACCTCAACTCATTTCGCGATTTAACTACTGTTAACGTAGTAATTTACGGTAGTTCGTTGCCGTAGAAACCGGTCCGTTTTGACTAATCATCTGCCGTAATTTATCATCCCATACTGTCTTGTCGCTTAGGAGAGCCGTCAAATCAGCGATCAAGGCATTGGTTCCATCGTATACTAGGCTCTTGTACTTACCGGCTTTGACGTCTTGATCCGTCAAAATAATCATGTGGTTCTGGTAAGCGTAGCGTAACACGTTAGCAACCTTGCCACCGGCGTTAATATCCAAATAGATATCTGCCTTTTCCAACTCCAAGTGGACTTCACGAGGGGCAAAATTAGGTAGGAGACTGAGGTTCGGATACTTATCGCCCTGCTCTAGTAACTTCTTGCTCATTTCCGTAAAGGCCGCCACCGTGACCTTGAGATCTGGTAAGGCCGTCAAAATCTCATCGAGGCCTCGTAAATCGTCACTATTCGTGAGGACAAAGGCTTGATGCCGGTACTTCGTTTTCCGTGCAAACTCACCGATATTGGACAAGTAAGTCAACTTGACCTTCGTATCTGGATAACGGTCACTGACAAACTTCAGTTGTGACTCATCGCTAAAGATAATCTGCTTGAAGGACGTTTGATTCTCCAATTCGGCCACCATGTTACCCGGCACATCATCACCCAATGGTTCTTGCCAGAAGAGCGTCGTCTTTTCGTTGTGCAACGTATGGGCGATGAACAGTGGGTAGGATAATGAATTGATGACAATATCCAGCGCATTGATCTTAGCCTCCTGCAAAAAGAAGACGAAAAAGGCCGTGATGTTCGCAAAATCGTACGTTTTGTCCTGATACCGTAATTCGATGATGCCAGAACGATGATTTTCGGTAATCACTGGTTGGCCGTCCTTAAAGTAGCGGGTCGCATACTGTTCGCCGTCCTTAAAGTACGTTGTTGCGTAGCGGTCTCCCGAGATGTTGTACCAATCCTTACGCACAACCGTGTCGCCGTCTTCCTTGGAAAACCAGGTGACGTTATCGACCACGCGGTAGCCTTCACTACGGAAGGTAATCAAACCAACGGTCCGCATGCCATTCTGAATTCGAGCAGAGTTAGCGCCACCCACAATAATGTCGTAAAAGGTCGGCACCGCGACCCGGTTAAAAAATAGTCCCTGCGTATTTGTTTCTTTCAATCCGGTAAAAAAGGTAAACGGACTCATTGCATCCTTTGGTAGTCTGCCGTTGTAATGCACAAATAGTGACTTACGGGGCAGCTTCGCCGTTTTTAAAGATTGCAGTAGGTTTTCAGTGTTTTCATCATAATAATCAAAAATATTTACTTTCATTGTTTCGCCACCCTATTTCGATTCCAATAGTTTCTGCCATTTTTTCGCCACAACCGAGCCTAAAAAGCCCTTGGCCACTTTTTGAGCTACTTTCCGACCAGAATTTTCCAATCCCTTTTGATAAAATTCAATCAACGCTTTATACAGGTGTTGGTCGAGTTCATCAATTGAGCTCTTTTCATACAGAATGCCACTCTTACCCGGTTGTACAAATTCACGGTTTCCGTATTCGACATCGACCCCAATAATCGGTAATGATTCTGACGTCGCTTCCAGTAACGACAGCCCAAATCCTTCAGAAGTCGAAGCTGAAATGTAGGCGCCATACTTGGCGTACACGCCCTTCATCTTCTTGTGTCCCATCAGCCGGATGTAGTCGCCAGCGTCGAGTTCTTTAATCAGCTGTTCCAACTTTTGCCGTTCTGTTCCTTCCCCATAGATATCCAGGGTTAGTTTTGGCAACTGTTTCTTAGCATGCGCCACCGCCCGTACAATAACATCCAGATGTTTTTCAATAGCGAGTCGACTAGCCGAAACTAGGGCGTATGGATCGTAATTTCTCTTGGAAACCACCTTTTCGACGTAGCCCACCGGAATCGTAACGATGCGCGTCTTATTTGGTAATTGCTTTTCCAAGATTTGGCGTTGCCGTTCAGTAGAAACAATAATCGCATCAAAGTATTCCGCATGATCGAAGACGTACTCATAGAAGTTATTCCATACGACGTGATCACCTTCCGTCGTGCCTTCACTAAAGTGTTCCGCATGGACGACTGACATAATGCGCGTCTTACCAGCATATGCCGGTAAAAAGGCCTCAATCATTTCCAACGCGCGATCTACAATTACAACGTCGTCTTTTTGAATCTGCAGCTTATCGAAAAAGTACATGTAGAAATCCAGTTTGCCATAAATAATATGGTCTTCAATAAAGGTAACCGTAATTTCATTGTCTTGGTAGAACTGTTCGAAGGCGACCGTTCCATCTAAACGATAGAATACCCGGCGTGTAATCTTGCCATCGTTAAACTCCTGCATGTTGCTGAGTGACGCATCATAGTCGTAACATTCCGTTAACTTTCCCTGTTCTAAGCGGTCCACCCGATCCACTAAGCCATTTTTTAGCAACCAGATTTGGTACACCAGATCCATGCCCTGAACCTTGACCTTCACTGATTTTTTGTCTTGTGACACAATTTCATACTTATCACCGATTGTCGCTAAAAAGTCATCCACAGTGTACGCCGACTCGACGATTGGTCGACCACTTAGGTAGCTGTAGATATTAATCACTTTTTCTCGCGGAAAATTCATGAGATCGGTGAACACCGTGATATTGGTAGAGATATAATCGAGAAAAATATAGTAATCATCGACGTCGATCTTGGCAAGTAATTCCTGCCGATACATTTGTGCGTATTCAACCCCACTTGATGCATACCCAATGCCCTTGTTAATGTTATAAACTTTCAAAATAGTTCCCCCTCTGTACACTTAATGCTAATCAGCGTGCATTTCATAATTTTTTTGTGTTGCTGTTATCCGATGAACCCCATCATGACTTAACCAACTGCTGCTTCACACCCAGATTGAGTGTTTGAATGGCAGCCAGCAGCGCCCGCTTGATAAAAAATCCAGTCGTGACCGCTCGCTGCCATGGTGCCACCGCGGCCACCATGACTTGATAATCTGCCGAACTCATGTCACTCAAAATCCGGTCGATATCGTTTAAGTCATCTACGACCAATCCCAGATGACGATCCTTAATAAGTTGGGCATGGGGTGTCCGACTGGTGGTCACCACCGGCAACCCGGCCGCCCAGTAAAACGACAGTTTGGTAGGATCGTTAAACTGCGTGTAGTATTTAAAGGCCTCATCATGACTTTCTCTAATATTGTTGGCCGTCACGATACCAAATCCGCCCGATAGAGATGCCAAAATCGCATCACTCGGTTGAAATCCCAGCCATCGGGTACTGCCGTTAGCCTGAACCGCGTCACTGGCAACGGCGCTATACACGTTGAGCGGTGTGGCTGCGTGATAGTCCAATCCCAAGATATCGCGTCCCGAAGCGTAGTAGAGTTCCTTCCGAAACTGCTTTTTTCGCCATGGGCCTTGATACAAGTAGTCGCAAATAACTAGTGAAATCATGGGAACATTCACCCCATCACGACGTAATTGAGCAGCTTCCTGTTCGTTGGCCACGATAAGTAAGTCAAAGCGGCGCAACAGTGTTAACCACCAATCCGTCTGTGCATCATACCCATCGCTATCCACAGCATTCATCCAGCTCGGAATATCCCGAATAACGGCCACTTTTTGGACGCCTTGGCGGTGAAATAGTTGCTCAAAAAAAGTCTCCGTAAAGCTGTCTGTCGTAAATAGTGGAAATTGCACAACCACTAAATCCCCAGGTTGTACAGGATCGAGTAACGCGTGAACTAAATTCTGTCGCCGATCCGGGTACGCATCCGTATACTGAAAGCCGACAAGGTTGATTTCCTGAAAGCCAATTTCTTGGGCTGCCATACATAAACTACGAGAAATTAAGTGCACGGCATCGTTAGCTTCCTGCGCATTGCTCGCATTAATATTCGTAATCCAATTGGTCATAATCTACTTCCTCTACTAAAAATTGGTGATTATTGTGCGTCGAAATTCCTACTATACCAGCCTTATACATGGACAAAAACGACCTATGCACAGCAACATAACATCCTGCGTACGGGTCGTCTTCTAAAAACGAAGTGAGCTGTCTATATTCTTATACGTATAGTTTAATTATATGGATCACGTTTGTACATATAATTTTAAAAGAGAACAGCCAATTCCCGATTTTTGTTGATTGTGCTGATAAATTTTGAGATTAACGATATCATTCACCGAAATATCACCAATTTGCTTTGGTTTTACCCAATGTTTCCCTCAATTATCACACACAAACCTCAATTGAACAAAGCCTTGACCTCATTTAATTAAACTATTTTTTGCTGTTTTGACTTTCACTGCTAATTCTTACCAGTGTGAGTCAATCTCGCGCACCATTTTATCCATAATACAACTGTTTTTTTCAATTACACATAATTCGAATTTGAAGTGTAGCACGATCATCCCATCTTGATTTGTTCAAAGATCCCCGCCGTTGTCCGACGTTAATTGATTTTTCAATCCTAAATCAAGTGTTTGAATAGCTGCCATTAAAGCGCGCTGGATAAAGAACCCTGATGCAACGGCGGTTTGCCATGGCACAATAGCGGCCAACATTCGTTGATAATCCGTTTGGTCTAGTTTCGCCAACACATGATCTATCTCATTCAAATCGTCCACAACTAATCCCAAGTGACGTTTCTCAATCAGTGCGGCATGGGGCGTTTTACTCATCGTAATCACCGGTAAACCAGCTGCTAAATATAAGGACAATTTAGTAGGGTTATTAAAACGTGTGTAGTACCGCCAATGCGTGCCACGTCGTTCAACCAAATTGTCCGTCGTTACGATCCCAAATCCCCCGTCTAACGTGGCCATGATCGCATCACTAGGCTGACGACCATGCCAGACCAAACTGGCATTTTCTGTAACAGGCGGTTCAGCAACGGCACTAAACAGATTAATGGGCGTCGCTGCCCGATAGTCAATATCCAAAACATCACGTCCCGTTACGTAGTATAGTTTCTTTTGAAACGTCTTGGACCGTAATGGACCGCGGTACAGGTAATCACTAAGTACCATCGAAATCATGGGAACTATCACACCATCACGATGTAAATGTTGCGCTTCATGTCGATTAGCCACAATCAGTAGGTCAAAGCGGCGCAACCAACCAAGCCACCCATCCTCTTTTGCATTGTAACTATCATCACTGGAAGAATTTATCCATGTTGGTACGTCCACCACAACGGCGACCTTTTTTACCTTTTCTAAGGCCATCATTTGGATCATGAAATCCTCCGAAAACCGCTGGGCCGCATACATTGGAAATTGGAAGAAAATTGTATCCCCCGGTTGAACCGGAGCAAGGATAGTATCAATCACATTTAACCGTCGCTCTAAATTAACATAATTAACAAAATCGAAGGTCACATAGTTTAATTCTTGAAATCCAAGCGCCATTGCTGCCTTACTAAAGCTCCTAGTAATTAGCTGAATCGCACCATCGGGACGCCCTAACTCTTCATTATTAAAGCTTGTAATCCAATTGGTCATCATCAGGCTCCTTTCTGCAGTAGTTCACAGACTAATCTTTCTAATTCATCAAAGTGGTTCGAAATTTAATTTGATAATCCCACCTTTTCCGATCTTATACATTTACAAAACTTAGGCTTGCTTCCATCACAGCTCCAACCTCTTTAGTTCACCAAACAGTTAAGCCCATAAAACGTTCACATACTACCGCCGGATATACGTGTTTAATGGTACAGCATTCAAAGGTGCATAATCAAGATGTTCACAATGGATATTATTTAATCCATGCACTTATATTTAGTTTCTCTTTAGTCGCTTTATTTTAATGACGAAAAAACGGTTAGCAACTTTTGCCAACCGTCATTTGATACGATAACCGATTATTTTAAACCTTGATGACACCATTAGTTCAAATAGGGCATCAAGTTCTGCAGTACAATGCCATACCCCCAGTGGCAGCATGTGGCCCGTCAAACGTCAGCGCCGGTTTAAGATCCCCATTAATTAAACTTTTTTTGCTGGTTTGACTTTCACTGCTAATCCTTACCAGTGTGAGTCAATCTCGCGCACCATTTCATCCATAATATTAACCTCTGGATGATCATTTTTGATCCAGTTATGCACATTTTGGACTTGAAGTTCAGCACGGTCATCCTCATGATCCAACAGCTGCTCAATTTGTTCAAAGGCAGCCGCCATGGTATGTGTGACATGAACGCCCCGCATCAATTGCTGTCCGAGAGCAGTAAATCCGACCTGGTCGTGACGGGCCAATGTCACAATTGGTTTCCCTTGAATTTGCATTTCGTACAGTGAAGAAACACCATCCGTGAAAACTAAATCTGCCGCTTGCGTTGCCCCATATTGAGATTTTTTAGTCAGTACACCGGTATTTGGCAACTGTTGCCACTGCTCAAGGAAGTGCTGATAATCTTCAAGCGTATACCCGGAAAACTCACCAGCTTTGATGGTTGCTTCTAGTAAAGGATGTGGATTGAACAAAATTGATACGGACTGATGGGTACGGGCCCAATCAATCATTTCTTGATAAACTCGTGGGAAGCTTCCCATGTTAAACCAGTGATTACCAATGGAATGGTGCGCAATCCAAACCATTTTTTTCGTACAATTTTTCATATCGAGCGGCCACTGAGCAGGCTCATTTTTAATTTCAACTGCTTTCATCGATCCCACTGATTGGAATATCTCACTAGAAATAAACCCCGATTCCAACTGATACTGCTGTTCGACCGTCAGTGGATCAGCCATAAAATAACGCCAAATATAGCGATAGTAATCGTTAAACAGTAGTCCACTATCCTGTCGTTGCGCTGATTTGATCATATTTTCCGTAATAACGTAGGGAATATAAATCAAACGCGACCAATTTAATTGACGACCGCCAAATTCAGGCGGAAAATCTTGTTCCCATTCCGACTGCCGAACGATAAAATCAGCCTGCCAAATTTTAAGCATCTCGAGGACGCGGACGCAATCAGTGCGGTTCGCCGCATTAACATATCCAATATGATGCTCATCAAAATACGCAGCAATCGGCTCAAACGTTTCTAACGATTCAGTTCCTAAATAATACTTATTGGTGAGTACCAGCTTGACCTCGAACCGTTGATCGTCTCGGGTGGCATTCAATAATGGTAACACCGCCGGTAGCGTCTCACGACTATTTAAAATAAAGGCCAGCCGAATCTTATGGTGGGTCCGAGCCCCAGCCATTGTCGTTTCAGCTTGTGCAAAGGCCCGATTAAGTGCTGGCTGAACGCCTTGACCAATCGTCTTTTGGAGATCTTCACGCATCGTTCGGGCTTGTGCATCATAAAATCGGTCAATACTGACAACTGTTATCCGGTGTTGTACCGAACTATTCGGCAAATACTGGCCCGAAATCTGGACCATCTCATTATCGACACGTGGAAATTCATCTAACGTAAAATGGGTGGTCGCAGCATGATTACCATTTTGTAAAACTAATCCGGTTTCGTCTAGCTGCCAGAAATATTCATTATTAGTCGTGTACCCCCCAATTCGCCCATTCGAATTGAAATACATGCGCGTCGTATACGTTGGCCCATCCACGCGGCCGAAGGCAAAAATATGCGTCGTAAAAAAATTAAACCAGGATTTTTGACTAATCATGATCTGTGAGTCATCCCTTTCTGCAAGTCAGTTGATATTTCATCAGCACTCGGTTCACTTTAATGACATGCTATCATGAAATAAGAGGGTTCTTAAAGAGCAACACCAAAATATATCCTTTCATTGTCAAAATCGCAACACCCATTACGCCTTCAAATAAGGCATCAAGTTCTGCAGTACAATGCCATACCCCTGTGGCAACATGTGAGCCCCGTCAAATGTCAGCGCCGGTTTAAGATCCCCATTTTGATCGGTCAAACCTGCGTTAACATTGATAAATGGCACTTGGTGCTTCGCAGCTAATTTTGCCACCAGCTGGTTGGCCTGTTTAAACGACCGTTGGAACGATGCTCGTATAACGCCGCATGTTCCTCGTGTGCTTCCCAAAAATCAGCCGTGGTATTTACCGGATAGTAGGCCATCACGTAAATTTTAGTTTGGGGGAGGCGTGTTTGAATTTGCGTCAAAATTTGATCGTAATTGACCTTGAACTCGGTCTCTGGTACGTTAAACCCAATATCGTTCGAACCGATATTGATAAAGAGTTTGCTGGGCTGTAAGTCAAAGATCAAGGTCTCCATGTGAGCCAATAGATCGGCCGTCGTCGTTGCTCGAACACCCCGATTATAGATATGGTAATGCAATCCCCAATCTTGCTGTTGCTGCATCTTCTCAATCGGAAAAATCTCCATTAGTGATGACCCGACGAAAACAATTTGTCCCTTTTGTGCAGTTTGGTTTTCTTGATCGTATTTGTGTCGTAATTGGTTTTGAAACGCCGTGATTTGTGGATTTAGGTTCGTTAATTCAGTTGTTTGATTTGTCATTTATTTGCATCTCCTAACAGTTAGCTTTACTAACTGTTAGCTAGTCTACTTTTATTTTCGACAATTGTCAACGCTTATTTAGACTATCTAACTATCTTTCTATCTAACTTTTTGCTAAACTTTACTTGAGGTGATTTTTTTGACAACAACTTCTAACGCGACCGCCATCAGCGACTTGATTCGTTCAATCAGTCTGACCCAACGACGCCAAATTAACCAACGATTAACTGCCACCAGTCATATTACGGATCAGCAGGCGATGATTTTAAGTTTTATTGGTGCCCATCCGGGGCTAATTCAAAAGCAAATTGTGACGCTCACCCAGCGGCGGGCCGCCACGGTTTCTGCCCTTTTAAAAAAGCTTGAGGATGCTGAGTTGATTACCCGTACCATTCCAGCCAACAACACCCGAAATAAGCAACTCTTTCTCACCGATCAGGGCCAGCAAGTGGTCAGCGATTTTACTACCATTCGCCACGATGTTCAAGCGCCACTGACGGCTAAGCTCAGTGCCAAACAGCAAGAAAAACTAATTAAATACCTAAATCTCGCATTACAGGGGATGGATGACTAATAAAAATCGCTCCTAAGCAGCCGAATTACGACTCTTAGGAGCGATTTTGTCACCATTCAATTAGTATAATGCTTTCAATTCTTGTACCGTTCGCGTGACATCCGGACTTTGCATGATCATCGAAATACCGGAAATTCCAGCAACTCCCGTTTTGATCACATTCCCCGCATTCGTTGGTGTAATGCCACCCACCGCAACAATTGGGTGGTGGCAAGCGGTCACGAGCTCGTGAAGGTAATCGAAGCCCATGACGGGATCCGCGTCATCCTTGGAGTTGGTGGGAAAAACAGGTCCGCTACCAACGTAGGCCACAGGAAGCTGGTTGGCATGCGCCACTTCGGCCAACGTATTGCATGAATAGCCGACAAACATGTCATTCCCGACTGCCGCAAGAACTTCGTCTACCCGGCGGTCTTTTTGGCCCACGTGCACACCATCCGCGTGAACCCGTAGTGCCATGTCGTAGTCGTCATCAATGATGAACGGTACTTGATACTGGGTGGCAAGGTCACGGCACTGCTGCGCCAGTGCCAACCGCTCGGCCGCCGTCAGCGTCGACCCAGCCTTATCGCGAAACTGAAAAGCCGTCACGCCGGCTTGCAGCGAAGCCGTGACCCGTGCCAGATAGTCCGTCACATCACCATGCACGTCCTGCGTTCCCGCAATCAGATAAACTTGGAGCATTTCTGGTTTAAACTTCATCGGTGGCCACCTTTCGATAAGCCCAGTGGTTCAACGGGCCATGACCATGCCCCACGATGATGCCGTCACGGATGGTCGCATCCACAAATTGTTTTCCCGTCCGAATAGCGGCTTCCACCGTCTGGCCCTTCGCCAGTTCGGCCGTAATGCAGGCCGACAGCGTATCACCGGTGCCATGCGTCCGGACCGTATCAACGCGGGAGGCACTCAACCAAAACGACTGCCCATCTTCCAGCAACACAAAGTCGCTGCTTTGGTCATCACTGACAAAATGACCGCCCTTCACCATCACGTTTTTCACCCCAATTTCTTGGAGTTTTTTCGCTACGACGATCATATCTTCTTCGTTGTGAATCGTCATATCGGCCAGCTTTTCGGCTTCCGGGAGGTTCGGGGTCGCAACTGTCGCCAGCGGCAATAATTCATTGCGCACCACGGCGACCGCATCCTCACTGAGAAGGGGCGCGCCGCCCTTAGCAATCATGACCGGGTCCACCGTGAGCGGACCAAAATCATACTGTTTCAAATTTTTAACAACCGTCTTTACCCGGGTCACGTCGGCCAACATCCCCGTTTTGCAGGCTTTGATTTGTAAATCGTTCGCCAACGCCGCAAACTGTTCGTCAATGATCTTGGGATCCAACGCCACAAAATCATCGACTCCTAACGTATTTTGCGCGGTGACCGCTACCAGAACCGTCGTCGCAAAAACATGGCGTTCCTGAATCGTCTTCAAGTCGGCCTGCATGCCGGCCCCACCGCCGCTGTCCGATCCCGCGATCGAAAGCGCCTGAGTAAATTGTTGTTCCATTATTCTCATTCCACCTTTAACTTTTGTTCAATTTCTGCTCGTGTGACTAAATGTAATTCATCCATTAATTGGACAGCAAACGTTCCTGGCCGTTCCTCAGCGAGTTGCTCGGCAACAATTTGACCGGCCGTCGCAAAGACGGCGCAGGCCGTTTGAGCTGCCTCAAAGTAATCCGCAGTTACGGCCGCAAAGGCGCCCACAATACTGCTCAACATGTCACCCGACCCAACATGGAGTTGGAAGAGTGGCGTTCCGTTCAAGACGTGCACGACCCGTTGTCCATCACTGATCACATCGGTTGGGCCGCTTAAAATAACGACACAGTGCTGCTTTTGCGCGCACGATTGGGCAATCAAATCCAGATCCTGGTTGCCTTCACCCGCATCAATGCCCTTCGCTTGCCAGTCAATACCCGCCAACGCCGCGATTTCCCCGGCATTGCCTCGAATAACATCGACTTGAAAATCGCTGAGTAGCTGGTTCGCGACGTCTAGCCGGTATTGCACCGCCCCGACCGCCACCGGATCAATAATCAAGGGTTTGTGATACTGATTGGCGAGTTCACCCACGCGCTTAATCTGCGCGATTTGCCCCGTCGTAAAGGCGCCAAGATTCAGCGCAACGGCCGAACTCATTTGGACCATGGCCTCGGCTTCATCAATTTCTTCGGACATAATCGGGGACGCCCCAATGGCGTTAATCCCATTGGCCACGTCTTGGACCGTCACAAAGTTAGAAATGTTAAACACGATTGGATTCTGGTTACGGACATCATCTAGTAATTTAGTTTGCATCACAAGGTCTCCTATCATCTATGCTCAATTTTCGAAACCAAATCGCCTGGCCCTGTACGTATCGCAAAAGGAGGGCCGTGCTGGATTAACGTTCATCTGGCACAGTCCCCCTACTTTCCACTTTCCTACGCAAGTCTGAACTTACAGGTTCAAAGGGATCGCGTTGCGCAAACGCGTCTCAGTTCTTCTCCGAACACCCCTAGTGTCAAATCGATTTAATTGTCGTCTTCATGGTACCGTATGATAGCGCTTTGAGCAAGCTATTTTCAGCGTTTCATTCCGCCCTTTTTAGAGATTAAATCTCTTTTTAGTATCATTTCAAACGCAAGATAGTTTACAGCGTCAGTAATAAGGACTATTGTATAACTCATCTTTGCATTTTTTAATTCGATAAATGCGTCCGCACCTATTATTCTGATATGAAAGCTGGTCTCCACCCTTGAACGTTTTCCAACATACCTTTTCGTCGCTACACACCAAGAATTTTCGCTACTTCTGGCTCGGACAAATTGTGTCCGTGATGGGCACTTGGGTGCAACGAACGGCCCAAACCTGGCTTGTCTACCAAATGACCGGTTCCGCCTTTCTCGTCGGTGTGCTATCCGCATGCCAGTTCATCCCCATCTTGCTTCTGACACTCGTTGCCGGAACTATGATCGACCGCCATTCAAAGAAAAAGATCCTCATGACGACCCAAGCTGGCTTTCTGGTTCTCGGCATCATCATGACCGTTCTGGTGTACACAAAAGCCGTTCAATACTGGCAGGTTCTCCTGATCGCCATTGCCTATGGCATCTTACAAAGCTTTGATACCCCGACCCGCCAATCCTACGTGGTCGAGCTCGTCGGTCAAAAGGACCTTATGAACGGTATTTCACTGAACTCCACCGTTTTCAACCTCGCCAAAATTGCGGGGCCATCCCTCGCCGGTATTTTAATGGTGAAGTTTAGCCTTGGCTTTTGTTTTCTAGTCGACGCCGTGAGCTATCTCGCCGTCTTATTAGGGCTATTTCTCATTCATCAGCCCGCCGTCGTCACCGCTGTTTCTCGGCAGAAGCACCTCTGGGAAGATGTCAAAGAAGGACTCGCCTATGTTTGGCAGCATCCCAATGTGCGTATGAGCGCGGAGTTAATGATTATCGTGTGCACGCTCAACTACAATAACAACGTCATTATTCCCATCTTTGCCAAAACCGTACTTCATTCCGGTGCTCAAACGTACGCTAGTTTACTATCGGCGACCGGAGTGGGCTCATTAGTAGCCGCATTTTTGATGAGCTATCTTTCCCGATTCGGGCTTCAGCGCAACATCTACCTCGGTGTGGCACTGGGCACGGCCACACTCCAAGCGGCTATGATTTGGGTCCACAACTACACCCTCGCCATGATCGCGATGGTCGCCATCGGTTTTTGTAACATGATTTTCTTAAACCAGTCCAACGCTTCGTTTCAGTTTTCAATTCCCAACGGGCTGCGCGGCCGCGTCATGAGCGTGTATGTCCTGCTTAACCAAGGAACCACCCCCATCGGAAGCCTGTTTGTCGGTGGCGTCATGGACGTCGCTTCCGGAGGCTGGGGCTTTCCGGCATGTGGAATTTTGGCATTGCTATGCCTGTTACCACTGCTGTACTTTAACCGCCAGCTGGTTGGTAAGTGGCTTCATCCGCAAACAACGATCTAAAATAAGACTCGGAAAAATGGCAATCATTTTCCGAGTTTTATTTTGTAACCTTGGTTATTCAATCCACGCCTCAGCCGCATCGTAGATTGGCTGACACGTTTCTGGGCGGTCAGTACCAATGCCATCATCGCCAATTTGACCTCCCGCCGCTAACCGCGTGTAGGCCAAAAAGCGATACGATGGGCGCAGGGCTAATGCCCGTTGCGTATCAATATGCAAATCGTCGCCTGGAATAGCGGGGGCTAGATCATCAGCCTCATCAATCGCGGCCATATTACTGATTTTCCAGACACCGTCGCGTTTTTCGACCTGGTAAATTAGGCGCATAAACGATTCCAAAACGGCTAATTTACCCTCTAGTTTTAGCCAGTGTTTCGTCGTGCTGGGTAACTCCACGTATGCCCGATCGGCCGTTGAATTAAGGTGAACAATTGGGTTCCCCAAGCGGCTCACAATCGGTAACGAGCGATCAAAATCAACGGGTTGTTGACCAACAAACGTGCTAACTGGTCCGCTTTGCCAACTTGTTGTCACCGTCGCATCGGGCCAGTACGTCGCCAAATTTTCTTGATCTAAGTACCGTACTCGGGTCTGACGCTCCCAATTCACTAACTGACTAATTGCTTCAATATCACTCATCCTTGTTACCTCCACTTTACTATTGTTGGACCTGCGAAATAACCGTTCCATCAGGGGCTAAAATTTCACCGTTGTGCTCCTGCCCATCCAGCAGCAAATCGACAACCAACTGGCCTGCCACCTCAACAGTTTTCATGAACGGGCCCTGCATATGGTGGTTGATATCAGTGGAAACACCGCCTGGGAAAATACCGTAGATACTGAGCGGTTCTTCGTGCTGAATGAAGTCGGCCGCCATGAGCTGAATCAGCCCGTTGAGTGCGTACTTGGAAACACTGTACGCTAGGGGATGGTAGAACACCGTAGCACTGGCCGGACCAGTCAAATTCGCAATTTGACCATTATTATGTCGTAGTGTTGGAACTAGAGCCTTAATGAGGTTAAAAGTCCCCATCAAGTTCACATCTAGGGTCGTCTGGATTTCCGCCGTCGTCGTTTCCAACGCCCGTTTCGCCATGTCACCCGCAATGCCGGCATTATTGACCAACAATTCTAGATCAGGGTACTGGGTCGCCACCAACTGTCCCGCTGCTTCGATACTGGCTAAATCGTTGAGGTCTATTGCCATCACGTCGAGCAACGTTGCCTCAATGCCGGCATCCACTAACGTTTGTTTGGCCGCCGTTCCCTGCGCGACGTTCCGGCACGCCATAACGACTTGGTACCCATGCTGAGCTAATTGACGCGTGATTTCGTACCCAATTCCTCGGTTGGCGCCGGTTACTAATGCTACTTTTTTCATGAGTTACTTCCTTTCAGTTGTAATTACAAGTGTTTCAACTATTGTACTCTGTCACTGACAGGGTGTAAAGTTCTTCGCACAACAAAACGCCAACGATCCCTAACTAAGGGTCGCTGGCGTTGATTTTTAAACTCTTGTACTACTTAACAGGGCATCCATGAAATCATTGGCATCCCCAACGTACGCATAATCTGATTTGGTAAAAATGGGCGCATCCGGATCGGTATTTACCGAAACAATCGTCTTCGCATTTTCAATTCCCACTAGGTACTGGGTGGCCCCCGAGATACCAAAGTTAATCAATAAATCGGGTGCAATAGACTGGCCGCTTTGTCCAATTTGGCTTTCATGCCCAAATTCTGCGTGATCGGTTAATGGTCGAGAAACACCGACCATTCCGCCCAAACGAGCCGCTAATTTCTGTGCTTTTTCGATCAGTTGCGGGTTATCGGCCCCCCGTCCTAAGGCAATCACCACACTGGCATCACTAATGTTGGCCGAGCTACTGATAATTGGTGTCGGTTTTTCCATCTTAATGTGTGCTTCTGGATGAAATTCAAAGTCCACGTTTGTTACTTGCGTAGCAGCCTGTGCTGGTTCAGCCTGAAATACATTGGGCCGGACCGTTGCCATTTGTGGCCGCCGATCCGCGCAAATGATTTCACACATGATGTCATCACCGTAAGTTGGTTTCACTTGAACCAGTGTGTCACCATCAAAGTAGACGTCTAAACAGTCCGCCGTTAACCCTGTTTGGAGCTTTGCCTGTAACCGTGGGGCCACCGACCGCCCAACCACTGTTGCTGGAATCAGCATGCTGTTAGGTTGAACCTGTTCCACGACCTGATAGAGGCCATCCGCAATCTCGGTGTCCGTCGCTGCCGCAAACCGGTCGTCGGCTAACACCAAAATTTCATCGGGACCGTACTGTTTGACCGTCGCAACGGTTTGGTCCGCGTCGCTGGTCGGCAATAGGGCCACCACACGCTGACCGTTCGCAATTGCTCTGGCCTTGGTAATCAGTTGTAAACTGGTCGGTTCCACCATCGAACCGTCCGTTTGCACATAAACTGCAATCATTGATTGTGCCATTTTATTCACCCCGCTAATTTCGAATCCGCGCCAGCAGTTCTTTAACTGCCGTTGCACTGTCATCACTGAGTTGAACCGTTTGACGGCCCTCACGTTTTGGTGCGTATACCTTTTGTACCGTGGTTGGCGAACCGGCCTGACCAATGCGCGTTGCATCTAAGTCGAGGTCGTGTTCCGTCCACACGTCGATTGGTTTTTCAAAACTGGTTTGAATGTTAACCGGCGTTTCGTAGCGTGGGGTGTTTAATTCACTGCGCACCATTACAACGGCTGGCAATGTCACTTGGACACTTTGCGTCGCGCCATCCAATAGGCGTTGGCCGTACAAGGTGTGTTCATCGACAAACCGCAGTTCTTCAGCAAAGGTGACTTGGGGCACGTTTAAGTACTCGGCCACGATCGGTCCGACTTGACCGGTATCCGCATCGACTGATTGACGTCCCAGCAATACCAAATCTACGCCACCAATTTTTTTAATTGCCTGACTGATTGGATAGCCGGTTGCGAGGGTATCGGCGCCCCCAAAGGCCCGTGAGCTGAGGAGAATAGCCCGATCAGCCCCCATTGCGAGACCGTCGCGCAGCGAACTCATGTATCCGTCCGGCCCCATGCTCAGCAAAATAACTTCTCCGCCAAGTTGATCTTTAATCCGGAGTGCTTCTTCGATCGCATTTTTATCAAATGGATTGATGACCCCTTCGACATTATCCCGCACCATATTGTTCGTCTTGGGATCGATTTTGACCGAATCACTTTTTGGTACCTGTTTAATGCAGACCACAATTTTCATGTTGTTCACCCCCTACTGATTAACCTGTTTCAGTGCAATTTCACCGCTCATCCGTTCTACCGTACCTTCAGCAATTTCCATAGCCCGCGCATCACGAATGAGGTGTTCGATCGGATACTCGCGACTATACCCGTAGCCGGCCAGTACTTGAAGCGCCATATCGCCGCACCGGACCGCCGCACGACTTCCGTACGATTTTGCCATCGCGGCAACTTGGGCATACGACTGTCCCGTGATCTTCAACTGAGCCGCATGCTGATACAGTAGCTCAGTGTTCTGACGGGCAATCGCGATTTCTGAAATTTTTTCTTGAATGGTTTGTAATTCATAAAGCGGGGTATCGAGTGCTTTACGCTGCTTCGAATAGTCGACCGCAATCTGTAATTCGTGTTCCATAATGCCCGTGAGGACGGCGCCCATCAAAATCCGCGCGTCGTCGTGGGCGTTATTGCCGATTTCGAGGCCTTGGCCGATCTGACCAAGTAGGTGGTAACCCGGCACCTTGATATGATCCATCACAATTTCGCCAACGGGTGTTCCGCGTAGACCAATGAAGTCTTCACGCTTTCCAAATGAAAAACCAGGCATATCCTGATCCACGACAAACACGGCCATTTGATCATCTTCCGTTTTAGCCAACACACAGTATACCTGGGCGAGTCCGCCGTTCGTGATCATAATTTTATCGCCGGTAATGATCCAATCATCGCCACTCTTCACAGCCCGTGTAGCAATCCCACGTGGGTTTGAGCCCCCAGACGATTCAGTCTGCGAAAAGGCAAAAATTCGGTGGGCTGCACTCGTGAGATATTCATCCTTTAAGCGCTGGTCACCATACTTTAAAAGCTGTTCCAACGTCTTAAAGTGGCCTTCCAGTGTAACTGCCATGCTGGCATTACCAATGGCCATCAGGTGAATTGCCTTGGCAACGCTGTCATAGCTAAAGCCTGCTCCGCCATATTCACGCGGTAGTGTCATTGTTAACAAGCCATTATCGATCACTTTTTGGAATAAGCCTTGCGGATAATCACCCTGGGCGTCGATTTCCATATCCAGCGGTGCTAGTTCGTTTTCGGTAAATTCACGGACCATTCTATGCAACATTGAAGCCGCCATTTTTTCTTGGTTTTCCATTCCGTGCCACCCCTTTTAGTTTAATAATTCACAATCTCTCATCTTCTATTGTATATTCCATTATTATATTAGTCAATACATACGATTAGAATTTTTAAAAAGGGATGATTGACGCGAGAAAACTCAGCCCTTACAATGAACGTGATCTGTCTGGGGTGCCACGTGCTGAGAAATACCCATTGAACCTGAAGCAGTTAATACTGACGCAGGGAGACAATGCGCTGAACCGGCCTCGCGACAGGTACAAAATAAAACGAGGTGTCTTACTATGACCTTTACTGACCAGCTCCACACCGCTGCCATGCCTGTTTGGCAACAAAGTTTTCACCATCCATTCATTACCGAAATTGCAGACGGCACGTTGCCCCTCGATAAGTTTCGCTTCTATTTGAAACAGGATCGGTACTACCTTGAACAATTCGGTGATCTGCACGCCGCTATCGCCCGCCAAATCAGTACGCCAGCCATTAAGCAGTTTTTACTCGATGGTGCGGCCGGACTTCACGACGGTGAGACCCAGATTCGGCATACCATGTTCAAGGAACTGGCCATTACACCGGCGGAAATCAAAACCACGCCGATCGCACCGACCGCTTACGGCTACGTGACCCACATGGATTTTCAGCTCAGCCACGCTTTTCCAGCTGCTGCGGTCGCTGCTTTATTACCGTGCTACTGGCTTTACAGTGAAATTGGGCAAAACCTGAAGGACGTTCATTCACCAGTGACGGTTTACCAACAGTTTTTGGACAGCTACTCGGCCGCCGATTTTAACGACGGCACCCAGCAAATGATTCAAATTGTCGAGCAACTGTGCGCCCCGCTGAGTGATGAACAGAAAGCCTACGTTCAAAAAGTTTTCCTACAAAGCAGTACCTACGAGCTACACTTTTGGCAGATGGCCTACACGAAAGAACAATGGCCCTTTTAGATTCCGCAAAATTTCTGTTCAGGCATTCGAAACAAAGAATCAGTGCGTCGCCCCCAGAAAACTGGGGCTGTCAGGTCTCAATCGCCAAAATTATTGGAACTCGATATTTTTATTCTACCTATAATGTAGTAAACTAAGCTCAGACGACCCATCAAGGATGGGCAAACATTGATAAATCAACTAAGAAAACACTTACACTTTTTGGCAATTTAATTTCCTATCGATGAATCTTCTGGTAAACTATCTTTAATGGATTAAAAAAATTTGGAGGCGTACTGGATGCAAAGTCTAACAGATACTTATACATTAAATAACGGCGTCGAAATTCCAATCGTCGGGTTTGGTACGTGGCAGACTCCCGACGGAGATGTCGCCTATCAATCAGTGCAAACCGCATTAGCGGCGGGCTACCGCCATATCGATACCGCTGCGGCCTACGGTAACGAAGAAAGCGTCGGCAAGGCCATCAAGGAAAGTGACGTCGATCGTCATGACATTTTCTTAACGACTAAACTTTGGAACGAGGATCACGGGTACGAGGCGACTAAAAAAGCCTTGGCACTCTCCCTCAAAAAGCTCCAAACCGACTATCTTGATCTCTACCTGATCCACTGGCCGAACCCGCTAACCTTCCGTGATAACTGGGAAGAAACTAACGCTGAAACTTGGCGGGCGATGGAAGAAGCCTACCGTGACGGTACCGTACGGGCAATTGGGATCTCTAACTTCCGGCCCAGCCACCTTACCACATTGATGAAAACCGCCACGATCACACCGGCGGTTAACCAAAACTACCTCAATCCCAGTGACTTACAACCAGAGGTCACACGCGTAAACGCCTCATATAACATTTTAAATGAAGCCTACAGTCCTTTAGGCACTGGCGAACTTCTTCAGGTTCCAATGCTCCAAGAGCTGGCGGCAAAATACGATCACAGCGTTGCCCAATTGATCTTGCGGTGGTCACTCCAACATAAATTTTTGCCACTCCCTAAATCAACTCATGCGGATCGCATCAAGGACAACACCAATATTTTTGATTTCACAATCAATGATCAAGACATGCAATCAATTGATGAATTACAAGGCATTACGCGCATCGCTACTGATCCAGATACCGCTGATTTCTAACCATTTAACCGCGACGCCCTGTCGCGGTTTTTTATATTTTTTATACCATTCATCCTTTAGCCACATGACTAGCAAGAATGGGGGACAACCTGTATAATTGACTAGCATTGACACTCCAGTTCACACTTGAAATCAGGTAAATAAACTATTATGAATACTCATCAACATTACGCCAAATCAAAACCACGCGACGTGGCCGTTGAAATTGGCCAACGATTTCCGTTAACGATCAAACGCCTCGGTATTAACGGTGAAGGCATTGGCTACTACCAACGTAAAATCTGTTTCGTTCCCTACGCCCTGCCCGGTGAAGTCATCGTGGCTCAGGTAACCGAGGCTAACGCCCACTTTCTCCGGGCCAAAATTCACCGGCTGAGAAAGGCGAGTCCCCACCGCGTTGAACCGCAGGACCCCTATGCAACCGAGGTCGGCGGCTTTGAACTCGAACACCTGGCCTATCCCCAACAACTCGCCTTCAAGCGCGACTTGATCCGGCAGGCCCTCGACAAGTTCAAGCCGTACGGTTACCGTGGTTACACAATCCATCCCACGCTGGGAATGGATTTTCCCTACGAGTACCGCAACAAGGCGCAATTTCAGATTCGGATGATTGACGGTCATGTGGCCGCCGGTCTTTATAAGACTGGCTCCCATGACCTCGTCGATTTACCGACCTGCGCCGTTCAAATCCCCGTCACCATGACCGTCATGCGCGAAATGGTGCGGCTCATTGAAGATCTCCAAATCCCCGTTTACGATGAGGATACCAAAGCTGGGATTATCAAAACCATTGCCGTGCGGGTCGCAGATGGAACGGGTGAAGTGCAACTGACGATCATCACCAACACGCCTAAACTCCCACACGTTCACCAACTTCTGGACGCCATCGCAACGCGTCTTCCCGAAGTGACTTCGGTCATGCAAAACATCAATCCGGGAACCTCACCACTCATCTGGGGTGACGAAACGATCAACCTGGCCGGCAACGATGCCATCACCGAAGTCATTAGTGGCCTGAACTTCCGGCTGTCCGCACGGGCTTTCCTGCAGCTCAATCCCGAGCAAACCCAAGTCCTCTATGACGAAACGGCCAAGGCCCTTAAACCGGCCCGTACCGACACGTTGATCGATGCCTATGCCGGTATCGGCACCATTGGGCTTTCCCTTGCCAACCAGGTCGATCAGGTTCTGGGGATGGAAGTCATTGAAGATGCCGTCAAGGACGCCCAGTTCAACGCCGAACAAAACGGCATTACCAACGCCCGTTATGAAGTCGGCGCAGCCGAAGACGTCATGCCCCGCTGGCTTCACGAAGGGGTCCAATTCGATGCATTGGTCGTCGATCCTCCACGCTCTGGCTTAGATGACGGCTTAATTAAGCAAATTTTACGGGCTCAACCCGCCAAATTCGTCTACGTTTCATGTAACCCATCAACATTGGCGCGCGATTTGGTTTCACTCACCCGCGCCTACGACGTGAAGTACATGCAACCAGTCGATATGATGCCCCAAACACCCAAGTGCGAAGTGGTCGTTAAACTCACGCTTCGTCAACGTTAAACCAGTTAAAAAGCACCGATCTTCACTTCAAGTGAGATGGCTATACTCCTTCTTGGGTAGACAAGCAAATAATTAAAGCTTGCCTTCCTAGGAA
>NZ_AYYY01000067.1 GCF_001436295.1 Paucilactobacillus vaccinostercus DSM 20634
TCAAATATATCGTAGCTGATGCGGGCTATGGGAGTGAATCTAATTATTCTGCTGTGATTGATGACTTTGAAAAAATACCTTTAATTCCGTATGGGATGTACGAAAAGGAACAGAAGCGCAAGTTTAAAAATGATCCCACTAAGATACATGATTGGAAATACAATGCCGCAGACGATTACTATACTGATCATTTAGGTGTGAAATTC
>NZ_AYYY01000011.1 GCF_001436295.1 Paucilactobacillus vaccinostercus DSM 20634
GGAAAACCGACAATTCTTAATTGCCTTTTTCCTGCATTTTACCGCTGCTATTTACAGTTCCGTTGTTGGTTTAAGGTTGCCATACTTATAATCCTTAACCCATTGTTCATAATATTCGGCATACGTCATTGATGACCCAGCAATACTAACGCCATCATTGCGTTCAGCTTCCATCTTCACAGCCCACTTTTGAGCTTCTTTCTTGGTTGCAAACGTTCGGCTAACTTTCTTTCTAACTGTTCCTTCCGTGACAGATACAACAACACGTGTTTTCTTGCCACGTTTTTCATAACTTGCCATAATTATTTCTCCTTTTTAGCTTCGTCCCCGTGTGCTAAAATAGAGTACACAAAGAGACCACTAGTAATAGTGTTTTCTATCGTTTAGCCATATCCTTAAGCCGTCCAAAGTTTAGGGGATATGGCTTTTAACTTAAAAGTTTGATAACAGAGTTAGGTGTGTTAAAATACGCCTAGTGATAGGGAGGTGCAGATTAAACATGAAAAAAATCTTTATATTCGTGCTAATATCCCTAACTTCAATCATGACGGTTATAAACATTTATAATGCTGTGGCAAACAATATTGTAATTAATTGGATGAGCTTAACCTCACTGGCACCTGTGATAATTGCAATGTATAGTGAATTTGATTGGATATACGTAACTTGGAACAAGCTGCGCTCTTGGGCCAAAAACAATACAGTTGCATTTAGCAGCAGTTTCTTCGTGTATACAGATGAACAAAAAAGCTATGCGGAATTGCAACAACGAGTCTCAAATGCCATGAAGACGTGTAAGTTTACATTTCAACAAGGCGTTTCAAGGGAGATTACGTCGAATTATTACAAAACAGGTTTGAAAACTTGTAATGGCCTGAATTTTTACCTGAGTATTAGCATAGACCCTTGCGAAGAACTTAATGTTATTAATGTAAAGCTTGACTATCAAATTTCAAGTCGAACTGTAAAAAACAGTTGGTCAGATTTTAAAAAATTTAGAGATGAGTTTATTAATGGGTTAGCAACTCAGAAAAAACGCTATAATATAGTTATTGATATGAAAGAGACGGGATTAAACCCTTTTTACCGTTTAACTTTAAAACCAATCAAAGCTAAGCATCTTGATGATGTTTGTTTGAAGTTTAATGAGAACGGCTTAAATGTTGAAATAACTAAGAATAGAATAGCTGCTTCGGCTCAAGACCCTGATTTAATAGACAAAATTATAAAACAATATATTCCGTTAACCTCAGTGTATTAAGATCAACTATTTATTTTAAGTAGTTGATCTTTTTTAGTACATCGATTGCAAAAGATAGCATGGGAATTTCGAATTTTTCATATCCAATTAATTTACTAAAGGACATAATCGTTCCGGATTGAGTTAACATAATTGTGTATGATTGTTGTCCAATGTCCATAGCACCGATAATTTGTGTTGCATCATCATTTTCAAGAGCCGTAAGGGCTTCAGGATTAATATCTACTTGATAGCCACTTAACGATTTGCTATTTACTCCTTGATCAGTACTGCTAAAACGGACCCCCTTTGTCTGACCAAACATATTTGAGATATCGTCTAAATCGAAGTGGATGGAATCGAAACCAAGATCAACTCCATCTGTGTTTGATAAGGCCTTTAAGAACGCTTTTGTAATAGGAGTAGTAGAGCTTGAAAACAATAGTTTTTTTGATTCGCTGTAGTACATTTTAAATGAAAATTGTTTTTTGTAGGTATCCAATTCTTTGTAGTCTTCTAATTCACGAATAAAAACAGTAATATCGTCTGATATGTCCTTTGAATAAGTACAGTCAAATACATCAAAAGTAAGCCCAGAAATATTTAAGGTGTTAGCACTTTTAATGATACTTCCCAGCGGAACTTTAGCTTTTTTAACTTCTGTTTTGCCTTCAGGAATTGAAAATTCATTGATTTTTCTAATAGATATTGAAGTTGCCATAAAGTTACTCTCCTTTTGAATTTCAGCTTTTAGCGTCATCGGAATGTGGACGTGGCGTTATATATTATTATCAAATAATCTTATATTAAATCCATACTCACTTTTACCGGTATGGATTTTTAATTTTGGATCATCTGAAAAATCATTTTCATCATCATCAGCTATTTTAAATTTTCCACCTGTTAAGTCATATTCTATTCTTAAAGAAATTTCTTTATTATTATGTTTTTCCAAAATATCAGCAATTTCTTTTGTTTTTTTTGCTGGAACATAGCCTATCATGTATTTTTTATTATCAAGAGTAGCTAGTATTTTAATAGCATTACTGTCATATTCGTTTTCAGGTTCAGGGACAAATTCTATTGAACTTATGATTCTAGATAAGTCTGTTTCAAATACTTTCTCGTATGGGGAGTATTCTTTTATTTCAGATGCAGAATATCCATCATATGGATCAAACATATCATTTTTTCTAGCGTAGTTAACCATTTTTGATAATTCATGATAGGCGATTCCGTGAACTTTAAAATGAGATATTTTTTGGCTTTTAGCATGCTTTATTATTTCTTTTGCCATTGCTAAATTTCGAGCGTGTTCTGTTTCTTCCTCGGCTATTTTTTCACGCTCAATTTTTTCTTGTGCCTCTTTTTTTCTTCTCATATCGGAAGGGCTTTCTTCTCCTATACTGTGTAAGTAATTATCACCGATTGAGTTATCCATAAAATTAGCAACATCTTTTGCCGAGGTTGATTCAGCCCAAAGCAGAACGGGGTCTACGTTGCTAGTACATGATTGACAGATGATTTTTTTATCACTTGTTTTAAACTTTTCAGAGAATAAACCAATTTTATTACCACATATTTCACACTTAGACACATTAATTCCCCCATATTGATAGCTTTTTACATTGATAGCTTTTAGCATCGATCACGTTTGGACGTAATATTAATAGATTATATTGTCAGCTGGTAGTCCATAAGAGCCAACTAGTTCGAAATAGTTATTAGGAATTCTGCAATTTTCTTCAATATATAGTTGTCCTAAAAGTGAAACGGCAAATTCATTAGCTTCATTTTCTAACTTAGCATGACCAAATCGAACGCCAACGTAGTATCCTACTAAACCTTCTTGTAAAATTACATGACCCAATTCATGGGACAAAGTGAAATACTGGATAGGTTTATTTTTTATTCTTTCATTGAGGACAATGAGTGGCGCTGAATTATCGTAAATAGTCTTACCTAATGGAAAATTACCCAGTGGCATCCAATCTACTTCAACATTCAATTTTTCAGCTAGAAGGAAAGGATTAGCCGTTTGGTAACGATCTACTATTAACTTAGTTGTACGAATAATGTCTTCTTTTTTCATAGAATAAGAGCCTCTAGTTGTGTTTATGACGACGCCAGAATATTTGTGTCATTGCAATTTTTAGTTTTTCCTTATCTTCTTCGGTAAGCTTCTCACCACCATAGGTCATTGACCCTTCGTTTTGTTCAAGAAATTTCTGCAAATCATGGGTATCTTTTTCGGTAGCCCATTCTGGTGTGTCGTTTCTGCCCAGTAAATATTCAACGGAAACATTCAAAACTTTCGCAACCGATTCAAGTGTTTCTGGATTGGGTTTTCGTTTCTTCCATTGGTACATGTAATTGGTACTAACTCCTGCCTTGCGTTCGACTTCCGCAATAGAGTAACCACGTTTTTGGGCAGTTTCTTTGATTCTATCAAACAGCGTCATTTCAGTGTTCCTCCGATATCATCAAAGACAATCTAAGAGAAGTTATAGAATTTTAGTTGCTATATTCTAAAACATGTTGTAGAATAGTCTTTGTTAAGAAAAGTTATTAAGAAATTGACCAAACTAAAAACCACTTATAAATCATCTTGACGGGCGATAGATAAGGATTTGTTGGCTTATTTCGTTATGTCTACATTCTAAGATATGTTGTAGAGAATTACAACAACTTTCTTAATAAAAATAAAGAAAAGGAGGCCACACATGTTTATTCATATGGAAACAAACAACAAGGCAGAAGCGATTAAGTCATGGCTTACTAATCATCGTGACTTAGAAACACAAGGATCACTTGCTGAACATTTTGGAAGATCGACCACATTCGTGAATCTCTCATTGAACAAGCGGATGACTACTAAGGGTGCCGAATCATTAGTAACAGAAATTTACGAATACTTGCATGAAAAATACGGAATTTAAAAAGGAGGCGTAGCAAATGAAAACAGAACTATGGAATGGACATCCAATTCGATTTGTTGAAGTTAATAACGAATGGGTTGCAGTTGCTAAAGATGTTTCCGATGCGCTGGATTACTCAGATACAAAGCAAATGACTAAACGAATTCCAGAAAAATATATCTGGACTGTCAATTTGCAAGTCCAGGGTCAGAGACGTAAATCACTTGTTTTGACAGAATTCGGAATTTACAAAGCGATCTTTGGAAGCCATAAAAAAGAGGCAGAAGAATTTCAAGAATGGGTATTCAGCGTCATCAAGCAGTTGCGTGAACAATCAGGACTGCAAGGCTTTGAGATTTTCCGAACGCTTGATAAGGAACATCAGCGTAAGACAATGAACCAACTTTGCCAATCACTATCACACCCAGTACGAATGGACTTCATGAAAGCCAACACGATTGCTAACAAGGCGGTATCAACTAAATTTGGTTATCAAAAGATGGTTAAGAAAAGTGAAATGACACCGCAAATGCTAACGGAACGTGAGCCAATTTTGGAAGACACTGTTAGCTTGATGGCTTTGCAGGATAAGTATCATCTAAATTTATCGGTGAGCAAGGTAATCTATGACGGATTAGACCAGCAAGCAACAGCATAGCGGCCTAACCGCAGAAAGAAGGTGCGATATGAAGCTTAAAGGTAAACAAAAAGCCGCAACTATTAAGAAAATTGGGCTTGGATTTATTTGTGGAACTATGGGAGGAATGTTTGGAAGCCTGGTCGTTATTTATTTCATGAGGAGATAGGTAGTGAGAGAGCCTATACCTGCTCCTAATATTGCAGTGATGGTTGGATATAACAAGTTTGTTCTTAATTCTTTGTGGAGGCTAGATTGCTGGCGTAACGCTATGGATTCAATTCGTTCCTTAGCGGTGACGGTGGGAAACAATTGAGATTCGACAATGGGGTATCCTGCATATTTAACGTATTTTTGTTTAAGTAATGGATATAGATAAGAGTAAAGATCTTTTTCATTCATGTCCATTTTGTCCGCTAAATCACTGAATTTTGGTGATGATTCCACAATGATTTTTAAAATTTTTTCTTCAGTTGTCACAAAATATCACCTCACTTTCCTATAAGTGAGTTAAGTATATCGCAACAAGCAGCACAGGAAGCGGCAAATTACAGTAAAGGAAGTGAATCACATGGCAGCAAGCGAACGTAGACCAGATGATCAATTTCCGATGATCATGAACAGAACGGAGCTAAACGAATACTTAGGTCGTAAAGGTAATGTGATTGATTTTTACATTGATCAAATGGGCTTAAGCAACGCAATGATTAAGTTAGAAGGCCGAGACACAGTGTTTGTACGTCCGAAAGTATACAAATGGTTGTGTGAAGTTGGAGCGTAGAAAGGAGTGATAAATATGGCAGCACAGATTGGATTTGTAATCGTAGTTGCTTTGATTGGTGGGTTCATTGGTTGGCACGCAAGTAAGGGTGATCTGTTTGATTAAGGAGTGATTGTGATGATCGAAAACACTTGGAACGACGCAAATATTGCTAAGCTCAAACGAATCATGATCACTGATCCATTTACGAATGAGTGCTTGAACTTAGACGAGTGTGCTGACTCATTTGGGATCACGTTAACAACTATGCGACGCCGAATTTATGAAATGCGACGAAATGGGCAACTACCACAATTTAAACCAACTGAATATCATGACGCTTATCAACGGCCGTATACCGAAAGAGAAATTAAAACAATTGCTACAATGCTTAATGCAGGCAGAACGACGATTGAGGTTGCTGACCAAATGGAACGTACGAAAAAAGGAATTGAATTTTTACGAATCAAATTAGTCGATCAAGGACGAGTTGCACCGGTTTGTAAACGCTGGTCAGCAGCGGAAGACCAATTCATTCTGGAAAATATTCAGTTAGATAAAAATGGCATCTGCGTTAATACAGCATGGCTTGCTCATGAACTCGTACGAGCACGTTCAGGTGTTGAACATCGACTTACCAAGTTACGCAAACAGAATAAATTGCCTAAGCCCACACGTCGGGGTGCGTCTGATCCAGGTATTGAAATATGGCTAGATTTTAAGAAAAAGTGGTTAAAACAAACATTTAAGAGGTGGTAATTATGGAAACTGATTTCACATTAAAAAATGTGAACAAAATTTTAGGAATCAAAGAATCATTCAAAGCACCGGATCGACTAATGGAGATTCTATTTGATCCAAAAGAACGTTTAAGAGTATTTCAAGACTTTTTGGAATTGTCCACGGATATGAGCTTCGACTGGTTTCACCAATATTTTCAGGAAGAACAAGCAGAACGAAAAACCAATAAACAGGACTTCACCCCGATGGAAGTAACACAGCTCATGAATTGTCTTGCTACGTTAGATAAGAAAGATCAGCATTCATACTTCGAAACTGCAGCTGGAACGGGTGGGTTACTAATTACGCGCTGGTATGAGGACTGTCTGAAAGAAACGCCACTCACATACATGCCACACGAACATGAGTATTTCGTTGAAGAACTGAGCGACCGAGCTATTCCGTTTCTACTGTTCAATATTGCAATTAGAGGGATGAACGCAATCGTGTTTCACGGAGATTCATTAGAGCGAACGTGCCGCGGAGTGTTCTACCTGCAAAACGATGACGATAGTCCAATTGGGTTCAGCAATATTAACATCATGCCACGCAATCAAACGGTGAAGCATGAATTCAATATTCACAAATGGACTGGTGAACCATATCCAGATCATGTTGAGTCTAACTCACAAAAATGGGCAGAAAACGTTGATCGAAACATGATGTTGAAACGGAAATGGGGTGAGATATTTGACCGAAGTTCCAATGCGACCAGCTAACGAACTTGAAGGCTACACAGAGAATCTAAACTACCATCACATGACTAGAGATGAAGCTCGTGAAATGGCGTTCTGGGATTACTTCTGCTGGTGGACGAAGAAATACAAAGTGGGACATATTCGACCGGTAACGATCAGGAAATACTACTCAAATGCGAAGTCAATTTGGATAGTAGCGCCCAATGCGAAGCTTAAAGATTTCGAGAAAAATAGACACACACTTCAAGCATTACTAGACGGCTATGGTCAAACGCATCAACATGCAACGACACTAGAGTTTAAGAATCACGTAATTGCTTCACTGCGATCAGCCACTGACGATCAGTTCATCGATGGTATTTCGATTTCACAAATCAAGGTACACACCGTCGAAGATACTTGGTCACAGCAGAAAAAGAGTGAAGTGAAAAACGAAGTTAAAACACTCGATGCCACGGAATACCGCAAATTCAAATTGCAGATTGAAATTGAATTGCAGGAGAAACTCAAAGAACCCGCGATCGTTCCGCCAACTGATCCTAGTCATTTCATTAGGCGTAAAGGTAATACTTCAATCAGTGAACAAACAAAGCTTATGGTGCTCATGATCCTGTTACACACGGGTTGCCGGTTTGCAGAAGCTATCGGAATCACATTTGAGGACGTAAGCAACGGCGAACTCAAAATTGATAAAACGTGGGATTACAAGGACAACACGGGATTTGCTAAGACGAAAAACACGAGTTCAATTCGAACGGTGTTCATCGATGCAACACTTGAAAAGATGATTAATGACTTTCATATCTGGAAGCTAAAAAACTTTGGTGAAAGCAAATTACCTATTGGCGTCGAACCTAACACGTATTTCTATAACGACACGATGAACTCATATTTCAGACGCAAACAGAAGCAATACGGAATCAATAAGAATTTGTCTATTCACAAAATTCGACATACGTATATCTCGTATCTGCTCAATGAAGGAGTTAGTGCTGAAACAATTGCACGCCAAGTTGGTCATAGTGACACAACCATGATTCAGCAAGTTTATGGTCATTTGATGGCTGAACGTCAGGCACAAGACAAATTGAAGATTTCATCATTAATGAGCTAGGAGGGACGATGAATGATCACTAAAAACAACTACCTAATCACAACTAATTGTTTATACAAAAAGACCGATACGGGTCGCACCCCATATCGGCTAATCAAAAATATTTTCAAACGAATCTTATCACGGAAAGGAAAATAGAGCAATGGAATTAGTTAAAGCACGTGAAATGAAACGTCGCATTTATGCACATGACCACTTGTTGACTGACACGTTATGGGTTGGCGATGATCCTGAATCAATGGAGTACAAGAACTGTGCTCAAGCATTCAAGAATCGCGAAGAGATGACAGCAGAATTCAACCGCTTAATGGGGTGGAAGTATGTCGAAGGTTATTGATTTAACAGGTAAACGATTTGGAAAGCTTGTTGTCGTAGGACGAGAAACTAATTGGCCGGCTAATGGGACTTTTTGGAAATGTCAGTGTGATTGTGGAACCAGTAGGATAGTTAACGGATGGAAGTTAAGAACCGGTGAAACCGTGAGTTGCGGTTGTTCGAGACGAAAAAAGGCTCGGGATAGGGCGATGAATCCCAATTCAAAATTCAGGAAAATGTCATTAGAAAAAATGAATCAGGATTCCGTTGATGGCACACGGTTAAAACAGTTATCCATGAGGGTATCCCAGCATTCGTCAAAATACAAAGGTGTCTCTTTTCATAAATCCTCTGGCATGTGGACTGCTTGTATAAAGTTTCAGCAGCATAAAAGACATTTGGGAACTTTTTCAACTGAACAGGAAGCTGCTGCGGCTTATATTACGGAAGCAAAACGATTATTCGATCCAGTTTTGATTGCCAACGGTCGAGAACCATTAAGCACAGAGCGATATTTCAAGGAGGGCTATTAATGAACCCAGATATTAACTGGGACGCTGCTACTGAACAACAGGATGACTTGAATCCAGAGAATCAATACTTTGGACCATATGTGAGGGAGGAGAACGAATGACACCAGTAGTATTCGATGGTTTCACAGAAACCAAAAGGAACCTAGAAAATGAATTAGTACCATACAAATCACTTATCATTTCAGGCGTTAAGAACGGCAAGAAAACACGAGCTAGTTTGCGTAATTTAGCTAAGCAAGTCAACGATCGCAAGAAAGAATTGAAAAGCCCGTATGTTGATGCAACGAAGCCAATGGAAGACCAAGCTAAAGAGCTGATTTCAATGATTGATGCGGTTGTGAAGCCGATTGACGATCAGATTAAGGCAATCGAATCAGAAGAACGTCAACAACGTATTGATCGCTTGAAAGCCTTAATTGCTGATATGGCGTTCAGCTACCAAATTGACCCGTATCAGGTCGATATCAAACCAAACTGGGCTAACAAGTCAATTGGTGATTTGGAACTCAAACGTCAGATTGCAGAGGAATTGTCTTTGATGGTCAAGTATGGCAAGGGCGTGCTACCTGATGGCATCAATCGTGTTAACGGTTCATTAGTGAGTGACGACGGTGAGATGGTACAGAAACACTTGCTGACTGTCTATGTAACCAATGAGCAATTAGAGACGTTGCTAAGTGATCTTAATGCTGCAGAAGTGCCATATGAAAAATTGAAGGTGTAATCAGTGGAAATTACAAACGCAAAAAATATCAAACGAAATAAGAGTTGGCGAGTAATCATCTACTCAAAGCCCGGAATTGGCAAAACATCATCGATCAAGTATTTAAAGGGCAAAACGTTAGTGCTGGATTTAGATAATTCAGCAAAGGTACTTGAGGGCTTAGACATCGATGTGATCGAATTTGACCGATCGAAGCCAGAAGAAGAACTAGTTGAGTTTCTGAAACAGGCGCCAGAGTTAGCCAAACAATATGACAATCTAGTGATCGACAATATCTCATCGCTTGAGAAAGATTGGTTTGTTGAAAAGGGACGCAAGTCGCACAACGGAATCAGCAATGAATTGCAAGATTACAGTCAATGGACTAACTACTTTGCACGAATCATGATCACAACCTATTCATTGAAAGACATCAACATTCTAACGACCGCTTGGGAGACACAGAACGATGTGACAACTGAAACGGGTCAAACATTTAGCCAGTATGCACCACAGATTCGCAAGAGCGTACGTGACGGCCTACTAGGAATGGCTGACGTTGTTGGGCGTGTAGTTGTTAATCCTAAGACTAATGGCCGTGGCGTGATCCTACAGGGTGACGATTCTATTTTCGCAAAGAACCGCCTTGATAATCGTAAACTAACACCGATTGAAGAATTATTTGATTTCGGTAAAAAGCCAGAACCTAAAGTAGAAAAGAAAGAAGGAACTAAATAATGTCAGGATTTGATTTAGATTACTCAGAAGCAACAGATTTCACTACACCGGACGACGGAACGTACGAGGCGGTTATCGGTGGGCTTAAAGAGGACGCAACAAAGAGCGGTGCTCAATTTATGAACATTGACATGATTATTCGCAATGATATCAGCGACCAGAAGTTCAAGGGTCACCATGTTTTCCGACGTATTTTCGTTAAGAAAGATACTGGAAAGTACCCAAAGGGCATGTTGATGAGTCTTGCAAAAGCATCTGGATTACCAGACAAATTCCATTTCGAAAGCTTTCCAGAAGACTACTTTGCTAAGCTTTATCACCGTCCAATTTTGATTACCGTAAAAAATGAAGAATCCGAATACCAGGGTAAAACGTATCAGAATTTGAATGTTAAAAAGTGGGAAGTATCAAAGTTTCCAAATGTGGCACATAAATTCAAATCAGATGAAATTAATAAGGCCGCTGCTAATGCGCAAGCTGGAATGAATGGTCAAGCAATTGATATTTCAGATGATTCGCTTCCCTTTTAGGTGATCGCATGGAAAAACTAACTTACAGACAAGTCAAGAAGCGACTGGAGCGTGAACTAAATATGCCAATTGATCTGCTGAACAAAGGCTATCCAATTACGGAAGCCGAGTACCAAGAAATTAAAAAAGAATTCAAACGCAAGATCGAGCTATGGAAAGAAAACATGGCACTTGATCAGTTACCGTTCTGATTGGGGTGATTAGATGTCGGGTGGGGGTTGGATAAGTCTCCATAAAAGAATAAGAAAGTCCTTCATCTGGACAAACTCAGATCAGTATAAGCTTTGGTCGTTATGTCTAATGAAGGCAAATTTTAAAGATACAAAGGTTTTATTTAATGGAAAAGAAATATCAGTGTCCAGGGGTCAATTCATCACAGGACGCGACGCATTAGCATCTGAGTTCAACGATGGTGTCCCACGTGTCCATCAAGTTGTCGGGCGTACGTTATGGAGATGGCTTCATAAATTTGAAACAGAGCAAATGTTGTCCATCACTTCGAACCCCAAATACAGCGTCATAACAATAACTAACTGGGATGAGTATCAAACAAATGACCAACAGTTGTCCAGCTCTCGTCCATCAACTGTCCATCAATTGTCCACAGATAATAATATTAATAATACTAATAATAAAACTACATCATCTGGCAATGATGGTGCGTCAAAAGTCGAACAGAATTTTGAATTGCTTTGGAAATTGTATCCACGAAAAGAAGGCAAGGACGTTGCGAGAAAAGCATACAAACGTGCCATCAAGAATGGAGCTACAAACAAAGCAATACAAGATGGCATAGTTGCTTATCGAAAACTGGTTGCTAGCGAGGGACGTGATAAGCAATATATCCGTCAAGGTGGTACGTGGTTCAACCAGAAAGGCTGGGAAGACGAATACCAGACTGAAATACCGGTAGACACATCTGAACCACAGGATGATGGTGTGCATCTGTCAGCGGATCAAGTTAAAGAAAAAGCACGACGTCAGCGTGAAGAGTTTGACCGTAAGTATCTTGCTGAACATCCAAAAGAGTTTGAAGGTGAAGAAAATCAATAGCGAGGAAATTGAACGACAGGTTATAACGGTATTACTTCATGAACCACAACTACTAGATACAGTGAACATCAACACGGAATGGTTTGTGGATCATAACTATCGAAGTGTGGTCGAGGCCATCAACGAATTAGACGCTGAGCATTACAGCTTGCTGAACATCTGGGGCAAGGCGTCATACCTGAATCCGCAGTTTGGATTGAACTATGACGACCTAAGCTCCTTGAACCGCCTGTTTGTCACTGGACACACGTTGCCGCAGATTGTGAGTGAACTTCGCAAACAAGCACTGACTCGAAAAGTGAAAGAGGCCGCCAGTGAGTATCAACGATTGCCAGTGTCGGACAACGCAGAAGCACTGTACGAATCGCTGAACAACTTGATCAACACAGAGGATACAACCGCGGACGGAAGTCTTGACGATGCGATGAATCAATTGGACTACCGGCTGAACCACCAGGTGGAAAAAGGAATCAAGACATTTGATCTGTTAGACGACATTGTGGGTGGTGGATTGTATGGCTCAATGCTGTTCACCATTGGTGCTCGGCCTAGCGTTGGTAAAACGGCATTCAGCGTCAACCTAGCCTACGAAGCATTGCAGCAGGATTCAAAACTAGAGGTCGATTACTTCACACTGGAAATGGGTAAGGCTGAAATGCTTAATCGGTTCATCTCACGACATACTGGCATCATGTCACAGTCATTACGAGACCCGGCCAGTTCATTGAGTGACATTCAGAAGAGTGTGGTTCGTTCCGCAATCAAGTGGTTGAAGGATCATAAACTCAATGTATACGACACCACACCAATGCTTGATCAGATTGTGCAGACGATCAAAAAGAACGCCGCTAAGTGCAAGACCAATAAGTATCTGGCAATTGTAGACTATATCGGTTTGATTTCGGTACAAGGAATTGATGAACAACGACCAAAGCTGGAGAAAGTGACACGTGAGTTGAAGATGCTCACGAATGATCTACACATTCCGATCGTGGCACTTGCTCAACTCAGCCGTGGAATTGAGTCGCGCAACAACAAGACACCATTGCTAAGTGATCTACGTGATTCCGGTTCGATTGAACAGGATAGCAATGTGGTTGCGTTCCTGCACAAACCTTATGCCGACAACGTCAGTGCTGAACAACTGCTGATTCAAAAGAACCGGGAAGGCGATCTAGGTAAGATCGACTTTTACTTCGATGGATCCGAAATGTTGTTCAAGGAGATCAAGCAAACATGATGGCGTATATGGATTACAACCAATACAAAGAAATTATGAACTACTACGGTTATCCAGAATCTGGTGCGGTCAAAGTCTATCTGAACCGTGCAGCACACTATAACCGTATGAAAAAACAAATGCTGAAATCACTGGATACAAAGTCATCTGAGACGATTCAGAGGTTCGTGGATCATTATGAACAAAGACGAATTGAAACCGTCTGGGAAGCTATCTGGGTAGCAGAATCGGAACATAAACAACGGTGGCGTTACTTGGAAGATTTGAATGATTTTTTGATGATTCTCAAGGCTAAATATGACGGTGATATCAGCAAACAAAACGATGAAGAAAAAATACAAATCGAATTAGCGCAACTATATCGATCATTGAATGAGGAACAACAGAAGGGTGAGTGGAGAGACTGATGACACCGAAAGAATTAGGGCTGAAATTGATTGATGCAATCAGTGTTAGTGCAAATGAATTGCCGGCTAAGATTGAGTGCCTAAATTCATTGGGATATAGAACCGATGTATCAACAACATTCAAGAAAGAGTACATTCAGTTCGTGGACGAAGAATTTGTTGAAGCTGAATACACGTTGCTAATCTACAAGGAAAAGCCGAATGATTAAACTAACGATACCGGGCGAACCAGTAGCACAGGGACGGCCGCGATTCAGTCGACAAGGCGGATTCGTTAGGACGTACGACCCGAAACCGTCGCGAGATTACAAGGCTAAGATTAAGCAGTGTGTTGAACGGCTGAAACTAACTACACAACTTGATCAGCCATTAGCAGTCACAATCAAGGTGTATCGACCCATTCAAAAGTCGACAAGCAAAAAAGATCGTGCACTGAAAATAGCAGGAAAGATACTACCGACGACCAAGCCGGATACTGATAACTACGTGAAGGGTATTCTTGATGGTTTATCACAGTCTGAAATTTGGACAGATGACAATTTAATTTGCGTAATCAAAGCACAAAAGATGTATTCAGAATCTCCGCGAGTAGAAATTGAGATTAAAGAAATTGAGGTGTGATTTATGGCAGTAACGCCAGGTAACGAACAAGAAACAATTATCAGCTATGACAAGGAATTGAAACAGTGGCACTACTATTCAGATGTACCGGAACATAATCATAAGTGGGATAAACGGGTTGAACCAACTCAACGGGTAGTTGAACCAAGCGGGCGTATTTCAGTTCTTGAAGGAACGATTAACGGGACGGTATCAGTTAATGCAAAACGAGTGTCTCATATGACGCCTGAACAACGTCAAGCGGCATCTGAAAGAATGAAACAGCTTAGGATCAATTCTAAGCGTCAGAAGCAAAGCAAGTAGTTAGCAAAACAAACATGAAATATCATTCGAGGGTAATTATGCCTGAAATAAAATCAGTCTCGTAGAGACAGTCAATACAACAGCCCACAGAGCAAAAACAAAACTGGAGGAATTTATCATGACAGAATTAAAAGACAACAGCATTGAAGTGCCAGCTATGCTAGCTGATGTACACCCAACACCAAAAGGTGTAACTAAGGTGAATTTTGAAGTTGAGACAGAGTTGCTTGACGGTCATATTGGGGAACTAGCAAATCTGCTTAATTACAACATTGTTTTAAAGATTACGCCTAATCAAACGGAGTTAGATACAGACAGTGCAAACAAAGAAGCAGACGGCCAGACTGACTTGTTGAAAGATGGTGACTAAATGTGGAAGTTGAAGATCGAAGATGGGTAGGGCAATTTGCCCTGACAGTTGAAGAAGGCCATCGAATTGATGCTTATTTCAAGCAAGCACAAGAACAGCATTGGACGTTGAAGCAAACTATGCTGCAAATAAATCGTGATCCGGTTATGCATCGGCGGATGACCAAAACAGTAATTAGTAAGCGAGCACAAAAACAAAATATTGTATTTTCTGAACATGAAGAACCAATTGGAACTAAACAACCCAACGTTGTAATAAGTGATCATGTACTTCATGAACAGCTCAATGAATTGTTTAGCAAAGATGAAATTAAATTCATTAATTGGGTAATACAAGCATTTAGCAAGAACGGATTTAAGCTCGATGATACAGTCGAATATTTTAGAAACAGTAGTAAATTGAAAAATCAGATAACACGTGAAATTGTTGTATACAAATGCAAAAAGCTACATGTGAAATTGGAGGGTATGTGATGGCAATTAGACCAAATTACTACAAGGACAAGGACGGACATGATCTGTTCTGGAAGATGGAACACGGCATGTATGATCTAGCTTGGTCGATTGGGTTCTGCCACATTAATGCTGAAAAATATGAGCGTCGCATGGGACGTAAAACGGCCATTAGTATCGAGGATGAGCGCAAGGCTCAAACGTGTCGTGACGAAGAAGAACGACTGAAACAGTTACATCGCAAGGGAGTGATTTAAATGACTAAATATATCAAGACAGGAACTACCGAGTTTGAACAGTTCGATGGTTCAGATGAAATGATTGGTAAATATGATATTGATCCCGAACAAATCGGTGAAGGAATGCCGATGTATCAGTTAGAAACACTAAAGGGAACGATACAAATCTTCATTGGCGATTGGATTGCAACGGGTGTTGAAGGTGAACACTGGCCAGTTAAGGACGAGATTTTTCAGAAAACGTATAAGAAGCTGCCAGTAATTCCTTATTCGGTTGCAAAGTATATTGAGGAAGTTAAGCGAGGTGAAACAGATCTTGATCAAGGCGAAATTAATATTTATGGTGCAATCTATGGTGCTCTTGACTGGGACCAAGCCTCATGCAAAGAAAGCGATTGGATTCAAGCTCACAGCGATGAGTTTGCTCGCGCATGGCTGGACGGTTACGAGGTAGCGGAGGTTGAAGAATGAAACCAAATAAACAAGTAATTAAAGAACTAGAAACTGAGAATTCCGAATTGAAAGTAAAAATTGAAAGATTGAAAAAATTATATAACAGGGTGGCGAATGAATACCATACGGTCGGCCATGTAACATCAGTCTCAGATGAGCAATGTACACTTCTCGGTATGCAGTTGAACGCGATGGAAGATTATGAGTATTACCTCAATGAGCGAATCAAGGATTTAAAGTCTTATGATGACTAGATTGGGATAGAAGATATGAATGGGTGGAGGTGAAAGAATGACAGAATTAGAGAAAAAACAGGCTAATTGCCCGTTTTGCCATTATGATGGGAGTCGAATGGATAATGAGAGCCTATGGGGTGGCAAATTAATTCAAGGTATTGATGATTTTGATGCAATGGCTATTAATTTGAGCAAATGTCAATTGGTAAGTACTAATGCATTGCACGCATTCTCAGTAAAAAATTGCCCTATGTGTGGCAGAAAGCTAGGTGAAGACGAATGAATTATAGGAATGGTAGAAGAATTAATGTTGGCGACGTCTTATGGGCGAAGAATGCTAGATGGATTGTAACTGACAATTACCAGATGAAACTCATGGGTAAAGGGATTGAGTTTACGCAGATGATTTTGCCGGCTTTTGTTGAATATGTCGGCAGCATTCACGAGAATCCGGAATTGTTGGAGGTAGAGAAATGAAGATTAAAACGTTTTGGACTATTTGCACCGAAGATAATAATTTCGACAATATTGTCAATAAATTCATAGAAGACAAAAAGGTTGTGCAGATTTCAACTGGCGACTACGAATTAACACATTCATTAACTATTCTTTATGAGGAGGAATAATCATGAGTGATGGTAAAAAATATCTAATTAACGTAGATCGATTCACGGTTAACGAGATTGGAGTAGATCATGTGGGAGAAGATTAGAACGGCCATTATTGGCATTATTGGGTATGGAATTGTGATCGGCTGCATTGGAATATTCATCTACCTGACTTGGTTTCACACTTCATGGGTGATCAATTTTATAAATGGACACTAAAAAACGCCCACCAAACGGTGAACGCGGAGATGATGCCTCTTATTAATATAATTTATATGTCAACTAAATTATATCATATAAGGGGTGTCAGAATTGGGACTATTTGAACAACAAACGATTTTTTCTAGCCACATCGACAAAGAGAAGACGCAAAGAAACGTAAAACGATTGTTGAAAGATGAATTGCCTCGGTTAGAAAGAATAGCTGGGGAATCATTAATAAAGGCAGCCTCAATGGACGGCATGCCTAAAGCTCCTAGTAGAGGCAATTCACAGGAAGACAGAATTGTTCAGAGACTTACAGCTCATGAAATTATAGTTGCGTCCATCAAAGCAATCCATGCTTGTAGTGCTACTAGTGAGCAAGTGTTAGATATGTTATACCTGCAAAAAATGAGTGACACAATGGTCTATATGACGATTGGGTACCAGAAATCACAGTTTTATAATCACGTTAAACCCAAGGCATTAATGGAGTTTTCGGAGGCATTTATGTACGATGATATTAAAGCATACAAATAAAAATCGGAGTTTTATCGGAGTTTTGTCGGACAAACATCGGAGTATTATCGGACTATTTGTCTTAAAAAAGGGTGTAAATTAGTAACATGGAAAGATTGGAATAGGTCAATCGGGTAGCTCCGTTATCAGCTTTATTACCCGATTACGGAATGCTGGCGTTACCTTCGGAGGACTAGAAGCAAGCCCACGTTTGTTCTAGCCGGAATTTTCAAAACAAATGAACGTGGGATTTGGAAATTCTTAACGATGGTATGTAGGTTCGACTCCTACTCGGGTGGTTGTCCGAAATGACATTAAACTATTGATACTGTGATGATGTTGGGACTGCTCTGACAGCTACGGAAAAATCTTCGGAGACGACAAGCAGATTGGCACTCAATGATGAAGAAGTTAGCCTTTTCAATACATCTTTTTTGGCTAACGCATGTCCCCTTAATAACCTGCGCTTCGATAGAGCAAAATGGTGTATCAAAAAGCAAGTCGCAATTGACAGTGTGAAGTCAATCGGGCTATCGACCCGTTATTTTTGTTGACTACGGTGCAAGCAGCTTAGAGGTTTAGAGCTTGCGTACATATATATGAGACGTCATAATCAGCGTCGTTAAATAAGTGAGCGGAAAATATTTTCCAAGTCGACTTCCGGGTCGGCTTTTTTTGTACATAACAAAGCTAACGTGCAGCGGAATAACAATAAACATTAAGCGTGCAGCACTGTTAGCTTTTTATAGTTGCATCAACAGCCGTCAAGCGCGCTGACGGTTACATAGAAAGGACTGATCAATATGGTATCAAAAGCTAAGCGTACAGATTATGGATTGGCCAGTTGCCAGTATGAGCGTGACGTGATTGCTGGAATTGACAGAAGATATGAACGAGAGCGTCGTGCTAAACAGCATGGCACTTTTAGTTTGCATAGAAAACGTGAAATTAAAACGTGGAATAAGGAGACAGCCAAATGAAATGGTTAATGATAATTAACACACGACTGGCCATCATTGAGGACGATGAAGATGCCTAGAGTACGCATATGCCGTAAAGCAGGTTGCTATCACGAGATACCCTATGATCAGTCCAATCCATACTGTAGCCAACACTCCAACTTATATCATGGAACTTACAGCAGACTTGCTAAGCACAAGCGACGCACATCTTATCAATCATACAATCGGTATAAGCGTGACAAAGAAGCCAATACATTCTACCAGTCAAAGCAATGGAAGAAGCTAAGTAGATGGCTTAAAGAGCAAGCCTACTTTACATGTGCATGCTGTGGTCATACCTATGACAAGCCAGGCTACTTAGTGACAGATCATATTGTACCTAGACGTGTGGATCGACGTAAGCAGTTGGAGGTCAACAACCTATGGGTGATCTGCAAACGATGCCACTACTGGAAGGGACAACTTGAAGATGAACTCTACCAGTCACAGTCATTGATTGAAAACCTTGATGTTAGCAAGCAATGGGACAGGGACAAAGTGACAGCATGGATCATGAAGCACGAGAAATAATAGGATGCAGTTTAAAGCTCATATTAAGCGATTTAAGCGTCTTTGAAAAAATATGGTCAACTACCTTAAAAAGATTTTAAAATATAAAAGAGGGGGGCCTATGTTGCTTGAGGGAAAGCTCACACATGAGCCGTCCATCTTTTGCGCGAGCAATTTTGAAAAAATCCCAAATTGGAAACGAAATCGCATAGTATCAATGGTTACAGTCTAAAAAGGGTACCTAAAATCGCACCTAATTTTGGAAAAAGGAGGTGATTTAATTGGAAAAGCAAGATTTTAAAATTATAAAGAGTCATAAGGTGACCAAGATTGGTAAAAAACAAAATAGTGACGAGTTAAAGCCTATCCAGGTTACCCCACCGAATCATTTATCAGTAGCTGCTAAAACGCTCTACAAAAATTTGTATTCTGAAATTCAAAAAGCAGGATATTTGAAATACATTGATCAGGCTAATTTAGAAATGTACTGCACTACATACGATCTTTACTTGGAATGTGAAGATGCAATTGGAGAATACGGTGTTTGGCTTAAAGATGGAGATGGAAATCCAATTAAGCGTGCACCGCAAGCTATTCAATTAGATTCGTGTATCAAAAATTTAAAATCGTTAGGCTTTTCGCTGGGGTTGTCATTTGATTCTGGTTTACGCCAAATAACAATTAAAGAACCACCTGAAAAGCAGAGCAATAGTCCATTGGAGGAAGCAGAATTTGGTTCAGAAATTTGATTTTACGGGTGTTCAAAATATTAAAGAGTATATGAGCACATTTAAAACTGAATACGATGATATTTTGTCAAAATATAGTGATCCTGCTACAAAATATGCCTATCAAGTTATCTTTACAGATGAGTTCATGACCGGACGGGACACTCAACTGGCATGTGTGCGTCATTTAAATGATTTAAAGCGCATCGGTGATGAAGATTTTCCATATCATTATGACTTGAATATGGTTAACGCAATCGAATATTTCACACGTATGCTGCCAAACCCTGAAAAGCTACATGAAAAAATTAAACCACAATTATGGCAATCATTCATTTTAGATAGTTTGATTGGCTGGCGGAAGCCCAATAAAGGAACACGCTACACTACAGCTATTATTTCCATTGCGCGTGCACAAGGAAAAACTTGGATTGCATCAATGCTGATTAATTTTTATTATTTCGTCGTGTGTCGGCAAGCGTCTTCACAAGATTTGCTCATTGCTAGTTATGACAATGAGCATGCAACGAAACTCTTTAATGATGTGGCTATTCAAGCTAAAAAACTAGTCAAACTAGATGATTTTAAAGACTGGGTTAAAGAAAATGATGTGAGTGTGCAATCCTATCAAATCATTGGCCGTGAAAATAAAAACACAATTCGAAAAGGCTCATCACGGGGGGGTGGGTTTGACTCATTCCATAATGTGATCGCTGTGTATGACGAAATCGGTAATTTGAGACCAGCACTGAATGAAACCTTAAAGCAGATTTCAACTGGTCAAGGTGATATTAATAATCGCATGTTTGTTCAGATTTCAACGGCCTATCCCGACATTAAAGTTAAATTTAAAAATGATCAGGACGTTACGCGAACATTACTTGAGCAAGACTCTAAACGCGATGGTGACGAAACTTTCCAAGTGCTTTATTGTCAAGACAGTGAAGATGAAGTATTTGAGCCTGAGACATGGGCAAAGTCGAATCCCTTACTCGATGGATATCCGAAGAGAAAAGCGCAAACTTTGCTAGCATCCATGATTGAATCCAGGGATAAAGATGAACGTGAAGGGACACTGGAATCGTTTGTTAATAAGAATCTCAACTTGTGGTCACGCCGGTTTCAGAATAGTTTTCTATCGTTAAGTAATATTCAAAATAGTATCATTGATCGGTTTGATATTCGTGGTCACGATGTATTTATTGGCTTTGATGCGAGTCAAACAAACGATAATACATCATTTGGCTTTATGTTTCCGTATGTGGATGGGAACAAGCATAAATATTATGCCATGCAGTATAGTTTTATTCCGTTTGCTCAAGCCAAGAGTTTACAGGCTAAATCTAAGCAAGACGGATTGAATTATGAAGCATTGCAAAACAAAGGCATTTGTGAAATCACCGATTTGCCAAGTGGTGTCATTGACGAAGAACAAGTTTATCAATGGTTAGTGGAATTTGTTGAGAAAAATAATTTAAAAGTACAAAGAGTAGTCGCTGATCCTAATTTAGCCCGCTGGTTTGTGGCAAAAGTTGAAAATTATAATAAGGATTGGACTATTGCAACCGTTAGTCCAACATCTTATCAATTATCAGATTCAACGAAGTTTTTTCAAACTAGATTTATTAATGGCGATGTCAAAATCATTGATGACCCGCTACTAATTGACGGTTTAAACAATTCTGTTTTGGTTGAAGATCGGGGTGGTGCAATCAAAATTGATCGTCAAAATCGTACCAGTACGCATATTGATACGGCAGACGCGTTAATTAATGCCGCATACAATATCCGTGAGTATTTTGAAGACTATCATGATGAAAATTACAACCCACTCAATGATATGAGTTCGGATAACAAAAATAAATTCTGGGACGCGGTTTTCGGCGGATAGGAGGTGTTAATTATGGCAAAAAAATTTGTAGAACTAATCAAAAATTGGTTTACACCGATTTTATTTATCATGGGCATGGCGCTGGTTGCATACAGTGCCTTTTTATTTAATCTAATTTTGGGATATTTGGCATTGGGTATCATTTTAATTACCATTGCTTATCTCACTGAAAAGGAAATGGGGTGATTGAATGGGACTACTTACCCCCAAAAATTATCATAAACCGAAACTTACTAATATGGTTTACCCAAGCACCCCTGGATTATTGAGTTTTAATACCAGTGTGGGCGGAATTCCTGTTAGCTACGTTGATGCGGGTGGTGCGTTAAAAAACGTCAATATTTACAGTGTAATTAACCGCATTTCTAGTGATATTGCATCAGCTCATTTTAAAACTGAAAATACAGCTGCTTTAAACCGACTAGAGAGGCCATCTAACCTCATTAGCCGGTTTTCATTTTGGCAGGGTGTTTTAATACAGCTGTGCTTGTCAGGTAATGATTATATTCCACTTTCATCAACGAATCTCGAACATGTGCCACCGTCTGATGTGCAAATTAATTATTTACCGGGTAACACGGGTATTACGTATACGGTAATGGAAAACAATAACCGTCCCGAGATGAAAATTAGCCAAGATAAAATGTTACATTTTCGGCTGATGCCGGATCCTGAATATCGTTATTTAATTGGTCGATCACCACTAGAAAGCTTGCAAACGTCGTTGACGATTGATCAGAAGACGACTGATAGCAATTTGAACACGTTAAATAATCAGATTAATTCAGCCGGCAAACTGAAAGTATCCAATTACAACAGTGATAATCCTAATGACTTAGAGCAAGCACGAGAATCTTTTGAGAAAGCTAACGGTGGCGACAATTCTGGCCGTTTGATGGTGCTTCCTGATTTTTTAGACTACGAAGCCTATGAAATGAAAACGGATGTGTTCAAGGCATTAAATGAAAATGCTTCATACTCCGCTGATCGAATTGCGACGGCGTTTGGAGTGCCAAGTGACATGTTAGGTGGTGGATCATCTACTGAAAGTCAGCATAGCAATAGCGAGCAAATTAAGGCCTTGTATTTGTCAAATCTAAATACATACGTGGGGCCGATTATTGATGAGCTAAGGCTAAAATTTAATGCTCCTGACTTGGAACTAGACATTAAGAGCATGTTAGATGTTGATGATTCAACACTAATTAAGCAGATGAATCAACTGTCTCAGTTTGACGCTTTGTCACCAGAACAAATTCAGTTTGTCTTAAAACGAGAAGGTTATCTACCGGATAATTTTCCCAAATATGTAGCACCAGAAAAAAATAATTCATAGTGAAAGGAGGTGAGAACAATATGGTTACAATCCCAGTTAAAGGTATGGTTACCAATGATGATGATGCACCGATTTATCGTGACTTTCTAGGAATGACCGTTGTTTCACCTCAAGATGTGCTCGACAGTTTGCCAGACGACGGGTCTCCAGTAACGTTAGATATTGCTTCAAATGGTGGTGAAGTTGATCCAGCTACGGAAATTTACACAGCTTTAAAAAACTATTCGGGTGATGTTACAGCACAAATTTCGGCTAACGCCTATTCAGCCGCAACTATTGTGGCGATGGGGGCTGGTAAGGTGCAAATATCGCCAGGCGCTAGAATGATGATCCACAATGCTGCTAGTGGTGCTGAGGGCAACTATCATGATATGGACCGTGCATCAAATATGCTACAAACAGTCAATCAAAGTATTGCGGCGATCTATGCTGATAAAACAGGTCGTCCAGTTGATGAGTTTTTAGGGTTGATGGATAAGGAATCGTGGTTATCCGCCCAAGATGCCATCGATTTAGGGTTAGTTGATGAAGTTATGAGTTTTGAACCCGTCACCAATTTAGCTAAGCCACCGTTAGTTAATCATCGTTCTATTATTAAAATTAAAGATTTAATTTCAGAAAACCAAAAATTGAAAAACACAACTAGTCAGATTAGTGAACACGAAAAACTCGTGCAAGCTAAGATGGCTATTTTTTATGGAAAGGATGACAATACCAATGAATAAAGAACAATTACAAGCATTATTTAACGAGGTTAGCGCTAAATGTTCAGACTTGAACGCACAACTAAGCGCAAAGCTACAAGATGATTCTGCTAAACCGGAGGATTTTACTAAGATTAAAGATGAATTGACGGCTAAGAAAGCACGCCGTGATGCAATTAATGATCAATTGAAGGAACTCGAAGCAGAAGAAAAAAATAAACCAACGAACAATAATGCAAAGCTAGCAGAACTAGGTAAAAATCTTACACCGACGAAGCCCCTGGATAAAGCGAAGAAGGCAATCAATGATTTCATTCATTCACGGGGCAAGGTAGTAGATGCTGCAAGCCAGCAGGTTACATCTACAGAAGCGGGCGTATTGATTCCGGAACAGATCATTTACGATCCCACCACCGAAATTAATTCCGTTGTGGATTTGTCGGCTTTGGTCACTAAAACGCCAGTTACTACGCCAAAAGGAACTTACCCAATCTTAAAACGTGCTACTGATCGGTTTAGTTCAGTTGCTGAACTAGCTGAAAACCCATCTTTAGCTGAACCCGAATTTACCGATGTTGATTGGTCAGTAAAAACTTATCGTGGTGCAATCCCACTCTCAGAAGAAGCAATTGCTGATTCACTAGTTGATTTGACTGCTTTAGTCGGTCAATCTATTCACGAAAAATCAGTAAATACTTATAATGCAATGATTGCTCCAGTCTTGCAAGCATTTACAGCTAAAACCACAACCACCGACACTCTGGTTGATAATTTGAAGCATATTTTAAACGTTGATCTTGATCCGGCTTACAGTAAGGCTCTTGTGGTGACTCAATCCCTATTCAATACACTAGACACTTTAAAGGACAAAAACGGTCGGTATCTATTACATGATGCTAGTGACTCAATTACTGATGGCACGGCTAAAGGAATGCTACTCGGCGTGCCAGTCTATGTAGTTGGCGACATGTTGCTAGGATCAGCTGCAGGTGATCAAAAGGCCTTTATTGGTGACTTAAAGCGAGGCGTGCTGTTTACTGATCGCCAACAAGTTACATTGGCATGGGACGAAAGTAAAATTTATGGCCGCTATCTTGGCGCAGCCTTCCGTTTTGGCGTAGAGCAAGCCGATTCCGCCGCAGGATATTTTGTAACTAATTCTGACACATCAACCGTAACTCCTGGAAAGTAACTGAACAAAATGTCGCCTAAGAAATAAACAGTAAGCGTAGCTGGCGGCTATGATTGGAGGCGATTGTTTGACTTATAATGCAGCAGTATCGGTAGCAGATATGCAGGCTTATTTGAACTTAGATAGCGATGAAGATGCAGATGTACTTCAATCATTAATTGACGTAGCCGAAACCGATATTCAAGGATCAATCGATGACAACATTGAATTAGAAAAATATCGAGAATACAAACTGTTTAATCAAGCCGTGAAAACATTAGTAGATTTCACTTACTATAACCGGGGGAATCTAGGCGAACAAAAAATCGCCTATCCGCCTAGTTATCAGTACATGATTAACGGCATTCGCTGGAAGATTAGAGGTGCTTATAGTGCAAATAGCAGTTCAGCGACTACGCAAAGTAGTTAGCTTTGGAACAGTAGACAGTGTTGAAAATGATAATACAGGCGATTATTACACTAAATTTGTGGCACAGTTCAGTAAGCACTATGCCGATTATCAGCGAACGCAAACGCAAAATTATCAAGTTAATGGGACTGATTTAGCCAATACCATCATCATTGCGATCCGGTCCACTGATAAAGTAGATAAAGCACTAAAAGCACAGTTTAAAAACTCAGAGGATGTTTATGATATCGTGGATATTTCTAAAGGTACCACCGGTAAGCCGATTGATTATGATTTAGTTACTTTGAAATTACAAAAAGGAGTGTAAATCATGGATCCGTTGCAAGATCAGTTAGACAAATGGTTTAAACAAATTGGCGACCGTGTTCCTTCAACAAAAGAATCGCAGACAATTACGGCGGCTGGGGCCGCAGTTTTGGCTAATAATTTGCAGAAAGTGACCCCTCGATCAGATCATAATGACAAAAAGTATGAGCATTTACGAGATGCCGTGACGTTTCAAGACACTGACATTGGCGGTCATAAGAATGGTAACAGCGTCGTGGGATTTGGTGAAAAAGCATACATTGCTAGATTCTTAAATGATGGTACGAAGAAAATGCCAGCCACTCATTTTGTTGATAATGCACGGAAAAGCTCGGAAGCAGAAATATTTGCCGCTGAAAAGGCAACTTATGATCGGTTAAAAGGGGGTGGTAACTAGTGGAACTGCCAGTGGTTCAAGCTAGTAATCTGATTAAATCAGCTAGTTATAGTTGGATCAACAATGTTTATCGCGGGTCTATTCCTGAAAGTGTAGTTGACGATACCGATAAAACAGACGTTCTCATTACGGAATACGTTAATGAACCAGCTTATTATGCTAATCAGACTTTTAAAGGCTGGCAAATTGGAGTAGAATTACAGATTTTTTACGCCAAAGATACGAATATTAATTTTCAAGATGTAGAAATAACAATTGCCAAGCTGTTTAACTTAGACGGTTGGCAAATTGAACAATCAAAAAATAGGATTAAAGACCCGGACACTAAGCAATGGTGCAAGGTCTTTTATTTTGTCAAAGATATTAAAGGAGGGCTTTAAATGCCAGTAGGAGTAAGTTTTAAAGACATTGCATGGGTTGAATTTGCAAATTTAGACGATAACGGCAAGATTATCACGGACGCTGTCAAAGGTCTATCAACAACAGGTATTTACCATGCCGATGGTGATGGTGAAGGTGCTACGACAGCTAATATCACTGGATTGGAAGAAAAAGGAACGCCTCAATACGCTAATGGGAAAACAAAGCGTATGGCACACGGTGCACAGACACCATCTTTAGCTCTAACAATGTTAGATATGGACGGTTCTGTCATGGCCAAAATGAAGGGCTATGTTTCCGATGGGAAGGGCGGTTATGTGCTATCAAGTACTAAGAAACCTCATGTAGCGATTATTGTAGCTTCTTATGATTTTGAAGGAAACCTATTTTACGACTGTTTTGCCAATGGTGAAATGATCGAAGTGGCTCATAATCATGGGACTAACACTAATTCCGAAGTCGACTACAACGGGACGTTTGAATATGACGCACTTGATCCACTTGGCTCAACCGTATTCGTTGATGATCAAGGTGTACAACGGCCGTACAAATATTATTACAGTGCGGATTCTGGTTTTGATGAAGCCGCTATGCGTGAGGAAGTTTTTGGCGGGTACGTGGCGCCAACTGGTACAACTGGATCAGGATCATAAGACTAATTAAACATAATTCAAGCCGCTTATGGCGGCTTTTTGTATACATAAAATTTAGGAGGAATTAGCAATGCCAAAAATTAATATCAATGCCAAAATGATTGGAATTGAAGAACCTATCGAAGTTTTTACATCTATCTATAATCACGATCTAGCCTCTAACATGGCTATTAAAATGAAAGAGGCCAACATCAGAAACCTTAAGTACAATCTAAAAATTGCTGAACAACAAGAATTGGCTGAACAAGCGGGTAAGGAAGATGGTCAAAAAGAACTATCAGAATTAGAAGAGCTTAAAATCCAACTAAAAAATGCTCAAAAATCGCTTGAAGAGGAAAAAGAAGATCAAGGCTTTACTGACACAGCTTTCGAATTTATTAAAGAAGTTTTAGGCTTGAATGCTAAACAGTTAAAAACTGCTCGAAAGAGTCTTGATGGGGAAGGTTTAGGAGCATTTACTTATTATTTGATTTCGCGAGTTAACGAAGGCCCCGACTATGATCCCCAAATTATTTTAGACGCCGAGATTGACGAGGACGAAGACCCAAAAAAAGGTTAGCACGCTATCGGCGTGAATTAGTAAAAGCTAAAAATGAGCGTGAAGATTTTCTCTATCTTAAACAGCATTTGTTGATGGAAGCGGGAATGCTGCCCAGTGAATTTGGGCAAGAGGATTTCTTTGAGCTTTTGGAACTGATGCAAGCTAAGCCACGTGAAGATCGGGTCATGTCATCAGGTGAGGCACACAGAAGGATGCGAGGAGGGTAACCAATGGGTAAAGTACAAGAAGAAATAGCAACGCGAATTAGTTTGGATAGTGTACAAGCCGTTGGCTCTCTAAAAGGACTTCAAAATGCCATTACGGGTGTTACTAGTGGGTGGAAAGCTCAAGAGATAGCACTGAAAAGTTCCGGAGACTACTTAGGTGCAGCTAAAGAAAAATACAATGGCCTGAGTAACGTTATCGATATCCAAAAGCAAAAAATTGCGGAATTAGAAACACGCCAGCGGGGACTAATCAATGTCAATCAAGAAACCGCTCGAACGTTTGAAAAATACAACGCTGAAATTTCCAAAGTTCGTCAAGAAATGTCTAGTTTAGACACATCGTTATCTGGAAATAAGCAAAAGTATGATGAACTAAATAATAAGTTAACTGAATTAAAGACAAAACGTACCGAAGAAACCAATATTACACAAAAAGATGCTGACGCTTATCTTAAATTAGAAAAACAGATTCAGTCATCCAATCGGCAACTGTCGTCTTATGAAGCTCAACAGAAGCGTGCTAGCGATGCCGTTAATTTACAAAAATCGGGTGTGCTTCAATTAAAAGAAGCAACGTCTATGGCAACTAAGGTTAACCAAGGCTATGTCGCTGTTTTGGAAGCCGAAGGTAAGACGTGGAGTGCACAAAAGGCTAAGCTAAACGGCCTAGTTGATGTTCACCAAAAGATGGATGCACAACTACAAGCTGAAAAAGGTCGCCTTAGTCAGCTCAAAAATGAATATGGTGAGACGTCATCTGAATATCAAAAACAGATTATTCGTGTTAATAGTTTAACTGCCGAATATAAAACTAACGAAACTCAAATTAAGAGTTTAAGTCATACAGTTGGTGGCATGACGACACAAGAAGTTAAAATGCGTGATGCTATGTCTGCCACCGCAGGCAAAGTAAAAAGCGGTTTCACCAGTATTAGATCAGCCGCTATTGGGGCTAGTATCGGTGTTGGAATTGTGGGGGCAGCAATGCTTTCAGGCGCTAAGAAAGCGTCTGAAATTCAAAGTGAGTATAAACTAATATCTAATAACTTAGTTACAAACGGCGAAAAGCAAGTTGAAGTAACGAAGAATGTTGCTAAAATGCAAAAAGACGGAGCAAAATATTCTGTTGAGTATGGTAAATCTCAAAAGAGTATTTCCGAGCAATACTTGGAGCTTGCAAAGCGAGGATATACTTCGACAGAAGCGCTAGGTGCTATGAAATCAATGCTTCAAGCAAGTATCGCGTCTGGAGACGATTTCAACGACGTTGTATCTGTTTCTGCTCAAACGATTGATTCCTTTGGAATGAGAACTGAGAATACCGCGAAGATGACTAAAAACTCTAAAAAAGTAGTTAATGAGTTGTCATATTCAGCCGATGAAACAGCTACTAGTTTTCAACAATTAGGAAAAGGCATGGAATACGTTGGTGATGTTTCTCATAACGCCGGATTCAAGCTGTCAGAAACTAGTGCGGCAATGGGGGAACTTAGTAATCACGGCCTTGAAGCAGATAAAGCCGGGACTGGTTTGCGAAAAGCCATTGTTAGTTTAGCTCAACCATCAGCTCAAGCAACAAGTGCTTTAAAGAGTATTGGTATCAGTTCGACCAATGTTTTCAAGGATGCAAACGGGAATTTTAAGAGCTTGTCTAGTATTATGGGAACCATTGAAAGCCACACCAAAAACTTAGGTAGTGCGCAACAGGCCGCCGTATTCAAGGCTATTTTTGGTGCTACTGGAATGACTGCGGCACAAATTCTTGCGACCAATAACAAGGAATTATCGGAGTTAACTGATAAGGTTCAAAAAGCTGGCGATAAAGGAACTTATGTACAGACATTAGCGCAAAAAAACGCTGAAACTGCACAACAATCAGAAGCACGTTTCAAGCAAGCATGGTCGAATCTAACCATTATGTTTGGTTCAAAAATGTTGCCATACATGACTGATGCTGCGAACAAGATGTCTAAAATGTTTGCAGATGAAGATTTTCAAAGGAGTATTAATAAAACTGCTACTGCAACTGCTAAGGTTGCCGGTGGCTTTTTAAAAATCGGTGAATTTGCGGCAGAACATATTGGAACAGTTAAAACGTTTGCTGAAATTCTTGGGGCTATGTGGGTCACTAATAAAGTGGCCACTTTTATTCGTTCAATGGAATCTTTGGGTGTAATTCAGTCAGCCGAAACAAAAGCGATTGTTGCACAAAATAAATTGATTAGCTTACAAACTAAAGAATACCAAGAATTAGCCGTCGCAAAAGAAGCAGCTGCTGATGTTGGTGGTACTTCTGTATCAGGAACCGCGGGAAAGGCTACAACGGCTAAAACCGGAGCAAGCGAAGCAACAAACGTTGTCGGTGATGTTGAAAAGACGGCTGGCAAGTCAAGTAGTAAATGGTCATTACTGGGCAAGTCACTTGGTACACGAATCGTCACAGGTGCTGGGCTTGCATTAACTGCTTGGGACGTTGGAAGTAGTGTTACTAAAGCTGTCACATCTGGCAAAGCCACCGCCAAGTATAAGGCGGTTGGAACGACCGCTGGTACTTTAATTGGTGGTGGTATTGGGTTTGCCTTTGGCGGACCAGTGGGTGCTGCTTGGGGCGCTGCTATTGGTGATCAGATCGGTAGTAGTAAAACTGCAAGCAACATTGTTGCTAAGCTTAGCCATGCTTTAAGTGGTAAATCAGTCACTGCTCCAAAAGTTAAGACGGAAAGCACCAAGAAAGCACTCAATGATCTACAAAAAACTTACAAATCTTATTACTCTAAGAAACAAAAACAAGATTTAGCAGATTTAAAAGAACTGCATAAGACAGGTAATATGACGGATGCAGAGTATGCTAAGCAAGTAGCTGCGGTTAAGAAGAAGGGCAGTGAACGCAATAGGTACGAAAAGCTGTCGGATGCTGATCAAAATGCAATTGCTAAATATTATGCGCAGCAAAAAGCCAGTTTAACTAACAAGTGGAATTCTACGGAAAGCAAAACACGTAAAAAATGGAATAACCAGATTGCGATTGATGAACAACGGTACGGCAAGGCTTCGTATCAAGTACAAAAGGATATTGCTAACAAGAAGGCGGCACTCAAAAGGGAAGAAAACAAGAAAGATGCGGCCCTTGATAAACTTAGGATTAAAAGCGCTACGCAGACAAGTGCTAAAGAAGCCAAATTACACACAACTTTAACTGGTAAGATTCAGAATGAATCTAATAAGCAATTGAAGATCATTAAGAAGTTGACTGATGAGAAGGGCAAGCTTTCCAACAAGCAGCTTCAAAGTGCGGTTAATGCGGCACAAAAAGAGTACGACAAAACCAAAACGCTAGCTAACAAAGAATACAGCGACAAATCGGCTGCCGCAAAGAAACAATATGAAAGTGTCACCAGTGCTGCAGATCGACAATATAAAGAAACCGTTGCTGCCGCGGACCGTCAATATAAAGGTAACAAAGGTTATGCCAAGCAACAACGAGAAAAAGTTACCCAAGAAGCACTCGATCAACTGAACAAGACGTACCAACATGCTTCGGATCAAGAAAAAAGCGTTACAGATAAGGCTGAAACACAACGCAAAAATGCTATTTCAAAGGCTGAAAATCAACGTGATCAAGTGAAAGGCGCGGCTAGAGAACAATCAAAAGGTGTCGTCACTCATGCAGTTAACCAGGCCAATAGCTCAATGGAAGCTAACAAGAAGCAAGGTGAAGGTACTGGAAGTATTTGGTCTAAGATTGCTGATTTCTTTAATAAGATTGCGAAGCCGTTTGGAGTAAAAACGATTGATGCAGGTAAGTCTGCTTATTCATATTCGCAAGCCACTATTGGTGCTTATTCAACTGGTGGTGCTATTACGCAAGCAAGTAAGGCGTTAGTTGGTGAAGCGGGAGTAGAAGCACGTTACAAGCCGTATTCTGGCCAAGTTGATTTCTTAGGTGTTAATGGTCCTGAATTTGTAGATGTCAGACCGGGTGAACAGATTTTAAATGCTAATGACACCAGAAAACTGATGAGCGGGCAATATAAAAATCATCTGCCTGGCTACGCCGATGGCACTTCTGATATTGACTCATTCATAAAAAGTGTTAGCAGTGGTGCTTCCAGTGTTTGGGATAAAATTAGTGATACTGCATCGGAAGCACTAGAAAAAATTACTGATCCGCTTAAAAGTCTAAAACAGATTGTAAGCAGCACATTCGACATTAACAGTGTTTCGGGTGTTGGATCAGAGCAACGCGGCCTTTCTGGTGGAATGACTGATAAGATTACTGACGGTGTTGCACAAGCCTTGAACAAACTCAAAAAAGCATTTGATGATTTGGGCGGCGGCGATGGGAACTCTAAAGCTGGAAAAATGAGCATGGGTGATTTTACATCAGTAGCGCACCATGCAGCATTATTGATGCACCAGTCGTTATCTGCCAGTGATATTGAGAGACTTTATTGGCAAGCAATGGTTGAATCGACGGTTAACCCTGCACAAGGCGGCGGTATTGATGATCACGATGGTACTGGGCGGCCAGTTGGATTAATGCAGTATAAGTTAAGCACTTGGAAATCGTGGGCAGTTAAGGGACATGCCAACATTCATAGTGCACTAGACCAAATTATGGCTGTTTTAAATGATTCTAACTGGCACAAGGATTTAGCGCCGTTAGGTAAGCGCCGTGGTTGGGGGCCAACAGGGCACAAACAGATGGCAACGGGTGGCTTAGTATCAACCAACCAAATGGTTGAGCTAGCAGAACACAATAAACCAGAATACGTTATTCCAACCGATCCCGCACAGCATTCACGGGCCAGCATGCTATTAAAAGAAGCGCGACAAGCCGTGGAGGGATCGTATGATTCAGGATTGGCACAAAAGGTTGAAGAATTGACGAATGTAGTCAATCAGATGGCACTGATGCTGAAAACCATCATTGGATTGAACGCTGATCAGATTATGGCTACTAAAGGAATTGGGACATTTGACCAGCAGAAAAATTACAAGCAACAAGCTCTTGATTTAAGCAAACAAAATTGGACGGGTATATAAAGGAGGGCGTTACAGATCGAGGCACAACTATATATTCAAGTGGGGCATGACCCTGAATTTGAGCTACAGGATAAAATACCAGAAGTTCACTTTTTGGGGCTAGATATGTCACCGGTTTTGACAAATGCGTATACAGACAATAGTGGTGTTGATGGGTCAATCTTCAATTACACCGTGTTCAATAAAAGCAGTATAACGGCTAATTTCATCATGCACTTTTCTGACTGGCGGAATTTCCAAGGAATTAAAAATCGGGTCTATCAATTATTTGATAATCGACAAGCAATCCGCCTACGAACTGACACACAACCCAATATGGTGATGTATGTCCACTCAAATAGCTTTGACATCAAAGTAACCGAAGACGGCGCACTAGACAGCCTGTTTAGTATTGTTTTCGATAATCCGACAGGCTATAAGTACAGCAACCTGCGAACTGATAATATGGATGATCTTTTTGACGACTATCCGCTGGGATATAATATTCCGATTCAAGACGCTGATGACTACTTCACTTCTAACAGTTCAATCAATGTTTTAAATGGCGGTGACGTTAAGATTGACCCCTATTACCAGCATCACGATTTTAAGGTAAAAATTCATTATTATGGGTCACAACTATCTATTTTCAATCACACGAATGGCAGTAGCTGGACGCTCAGTAAAACGCTAGATAAGAGTGATACGGTATTGATTGATGGTATTAATACTTACGTCAATAATGAGCTAGCAACTGACAGTACAGACTACAATACGCTGTCGCTAGACGTTGGGCAGAATAATATTGCGATTGGTGGGTCTTCTGATTTCGATGTTACTTTCAGTTTTCCATATGTATTCCTAGGTTAAGGGGGGTGAGTAGTTGGACAAGTTGTTAGTAAAAGCTCACAATGGCTCAAATGAAATCCCGCTTAATTGTATTGTTAATAGCTCGTTTTATGAGCACTGGCAATCTAATAGTACGTGGGAATTACAACTAACTGTTTATGATGATGGCTCGGTTGCTTACAATAGCTTGAGCGTGGAAGCCAGCTTGTACTGGAACAACCAAGAATTTATCATCAAACAATTCACTCCTGATTACTCCAATGGGTTAACGACTGCGGCAATTGTAGCTACACACGTCTACGCGGAAATATCACGAATTCGACAATATAATACTAGGACAGGAACGTTAACCTACTCAGTGGCTGACGTTCTTTCTTTTTACCTTGACGACAGTTCTTGTAATACGATGGGGTATACCTATCAAGTAATCGGGAACTTTGATAGTGCACAAATTACAGACTTGGGTAATAACTCAGGGCAAGATATGCTAAGCCAAATTATTAGTGCGTGGCCAACTGCAGTTATTTATCCCGATAATAAGCAAATCAGGGTTTACTCGGCAGATAGTTTTGGCAAAGACTACGGTAATCGTCTTGACTATCTATATAACACTCAAGAAGTTATGCTAACTTATGATTCAACGGGAATCGTGAATTCGGTTAAGTGTTTTGGTAAAACAGTCGATACATCTATATCTGATGACGGTTCTGATGATGATACTAATACAGATATCACTCAGTATTACTTTGATCCCTTTATCGCACAAGACATGGGCAGCATTGCTAATTGGGGAATTCACAGTGGAGATGACATCTCGGATGAATGCTTTACAGACGCTAATGCGATGCGTATTTACGCGCTAACACAGATGATTCCAGAGCCTAGTTTGTCAATTGAGATTAAGAGTGACCAATTAAGTAAGCCGATTGCCGGCGAAGTTAGACGCTTGGAAATACGACCAGTTGGGTACACGACTCATGTGCAAGTTTTAGAGTATCAATACTATCCTTTTGATAGTACCCAGCAAACAGACGTCACGCTTAATAACACTGCAAAGACAATTCTGGATTACCAGCGGGCACAATCAGTTAACTTAGACAGGCTGGTTACTATTCAGAAAGCTAAGATCGCAAGTTTATCAAACGAAGTCGCTACTGTAAGCAATACAGCTAGAGCACTGTCGAATACAACGACCACTTTGTCTGAAACTGATAAGACAATGCAAGCTACAATTGCCCAGCTTCAGCAACAAGTTAAAGACTTACAAAATAATAGTGAAAATTGGACAGCGGGCAGTATGTTTGTTGATCTATCGTCTAATAATGGAACGACCTCAACGACTGATCAAGCGGCTAGTTGGTACACCAGTCTGTATGGTAAGGGTGTTAAAGGCGCTATGATTAAGCTAACTCAAGGCAGTGATAGTGGAACAAATTACACCAATCCTATTTTCAACAGTCAAAAAGCCAATGTGATCAGTGCGGGCATGAAATATATCGGGGCATTTCACTACTTTACAGCATCTTCGGTAGCTAATGCGACCGCAGAAGCAACACACTTCTTGGAAGAACTACAATCCCGAAACATTGGCAAAAGTACAATTGTGGCTTGTGATGTGGAAGCTAGTGGGCTAAGTAAGGATGAAGCAACACTCACAAGTGAACTAGCTGCATTCTTCAAAGTCTTAACCGATGCTGGCTATACCCAAACATGTATCTATGCCTCTGAATCATGGTTTACCGGGGACAGATTTACTTTTGCAGATACGCGGGCAGTTTATCGTTGGGTCGCCGCATGGGGGTCTACTAAGCCAAACACCTGCGATGCTTGGCAATCTGCAGACACCTTTAATGGGCTTAGTTTGGACATCGATTACAGTTACAATGAAGCCTTTGTTTAATAGAGAGGAGAATTAAAGTGTCACAATATCGAGATTATACGCATATTGAGACGGTCAATACGATTGATCAGTCGCAGCTATCCGCAGAAGTATTACAGTTGGCTACATGGATTGCTAACAAGGCTTACGGTGTGGACGTTCGTGAAGCCCTTGTCCGAGCAGTCGAAACAATTGGTGCATTAGAACATGACTATAACGATGGTGTTAATTATCTACGTCAGCTCCAAGTTGATGCAACGATTGAAGACATCAAGGCCATACTTGAGGCGATCAAAGACACGCCAGTAGCTAGTTTGCAAGAAGAACTCACCAATTATCTCACGATTGCTAATCAATTAGCAGTCACCGCGAACTTAACTAGTACCGATGGTGAACAGCCATACTTTACAGGGACTATGTATACCTATGGTTTTGGGGTGCCACAAGAGGCTGATAAACCAGCCGGTGGCCAAGAAACCTTTCAAATTCATGTTAAAACTAATGCGATTGGCAGTAGCAACTACAATTTACTGGTAAATTCGTCAGAGATATTACTGCAAGACAGTGGTTTTCAGTTTACCAGTGCCACCACGGCCACCTTGGCAGCTAACAGCAAACACATCTATCTTAATGATGGTATTTACTGTCTATCCTTGGACATCCATGGAGGAACGATTAACACAATTAATTCCACAAGCTTAATTTTAGGAGGTACACAATAATGGCAATTGATATTTCAAAATCTGGCTGGGGTTCAGACCTTAATAATTTCATCGAAACCAACTCAATTAGTGACACAGGTTGGACAAACTCTGGAATTACTATGCTTAACGGATTCAAGATGGACAGCATCAACCCATTGAGTTACCGAATCTTGACGTTCGGGACCGTGAAAATGGTCTGTATTAATGGCTACATTAGTGGTGGAACAATTGCCGCTAATGGAAAGGTGAATGTCGCTCAATTTCCGGATGTAGTGATTAAAGCATATGGATTGCCGACAATTGGCGGGGCCAATGTTAAATCAGCAACTGGCTTATTCCAGTTAAATACTGATGGGACACTTGACCTGGTTCTCTACAATGGCGATTCATTGGATGCAGGTAGTGGTACTTGGGTTAACATGCTGATGATTACAAGCAAACAATAGGAAGGATGATTAATTTTGACAAAAGCAGTATATCTGTATGATTCATCAAACATGTTTACTGGCTCTAAGCTAGTGGATGATAATTATGTAATACAAGCAAGTGAAACGGAGGTTAAGCCTGTAGATGGCTTGTATACACCAATTACATGGAATGGAAATACATGGGTGGGTACTGACCAAGCAACTTGGCAGGCATCACAAGACACTGCTCAAGTCGAGTACCTTAAAGAGAACCCAGTAACACCGTCAGCTGAACAACTGGCAATCAATGAGTTAGGTCAACAATTGGCTAGCGTATCAGCTCAACTAGCACAAGCAAACACAGCGCCAGCTTCAACGGCTGAAACTACATCTGCTGAATCAACTGTTACTGGCCAAGCAAGCTCGGCTGATACAGCAAGTGACACTACTCAAGGAGGTACACAATAATGAGCATCGATTTTATCAAACAAATGTACACATGGGGCTGTGATATCAAAGGCTATGTAGTTGCTGGCAGTATCACAGCCGATCAATATAAAGAAATTACTGGGATGGACTACACAGCCTAGTCCTTTTTATTTTGGAAGAAAGTAGATGAGGTCTTGGCTGATAAAGAAGACGTAAATGTGATTGATTTATTGATGGATATTCAGCAACGCCTAGTAAAGGTCGAAACTAATACTAGTGGTGTCAATGAAACCACTAAAAAAGCCGATGAAGCTTATACACTAGCCAAGCAGAATGAAGCTGATATTAAGGATTTAAAATCAAATAGTCAGTGGTGGTCACGCACAATGTGGGTGGCGATTATTTTGCCGGTCGCGTTATTTATTGTAGAGAACTTTTTGATGAAATAAGGAGGGAATTAATTATGAACGTCCAAAATATTACTGATTTACTCGTGTCATTATTCGTTGTCGTCGTCCCTGTCATTGGGGGCTTTGTCACTAAGCATGTACTAGCTAACAAGAAAGTGGTTAGCTTACTGCAAACTGCCGAGCCGCTGGCAAAAACAGGCGTAGTTCTTGCCGAACAAGCTGGAGTAACGGAATACCTCACGAGTGAAGCGAAGAAGTCTAAAGCCGTCGCCTATGTCCTAGCAGAACTCAAAAAGCTAGGTTTCACTACGGCCGATGAAACAACTGTTGCCAATGTGGTTGAAAAACAATTCGCTGAATCAAAGCAAGCGATTGAAGCTGCTTATCCGCAAAAGACAGCCCAACAAGTCGATGCCCAAGCAAAAGCAGCAGCGTTACGACAAGCGCAAGCTGATTTAGCAACCGCGCAAGCAAAGGTAACTAGCCTCACACAAGCTCAATAAGGAGGACTAATATGCGCAATTTAAATTTCACGAGCGATAGTCCACAGTCGATTAAGTTAGGTGATTCTAGTGACACTCTCTCACTACGAGTAACCGAATTAGATCAGCCTGTGGACTTGTCCAGAGCCTCGTCGATCACAGTTAAGATCGGTAATACAGCAGGTTTTCTAACGGAAATTAATGTAGCTGTTTCCGATTTAATACACCCAACCGACGGCAGAATTGATGTCGTTATCGACAGTAAGATTTCTAGCGAATTGCCTGCTGGACAGTATTTACTAGAAGTCTGGATTGATGACACTCAGGGAAATACAGCTATTTATCCAGATACAAGTTATCCAAGTGTAATCGGTTTTTCAATCAAGAAAAACATTATGGCAGCGACATCAACTGTAATTACAACGCTCACCCTAGCTGATTTCGAAGCTAAGTTCGACGATCTGCAAAAGGATTTGCAAAGTAAGGTGACTAGCGGCTATTTCAAGGGTGACAAAGGTGACAAAGGTGACAAAGGAGACAAAGGCGACAAAGGTGACAAAGGTGATGATGCAGTAATCAAGGTCGTCACCCAATCACAGTATGATTCACTGACCGACAAGTCCGGCGTCTACTTTATTAAGGGGTGATTAAATGTCAATGATCAATGGAAAAGTATGCGTTGTTGATGGCGTAGCAGTAGACAAGGTGTTCAGCGATGGCCAGCAAGTTTATGGTAGAAATCTGTTAACAGGTACTACGGATAAAATTTTAACTGGATCTGGATCAGGGGTATCAGGTTACATTTCAAATGAAACTAATGATGATCAGCTAACCCTATTTAAAGGATTAGAAGGGGAAACTGTAACGTTCTCATTTGACTATGAATATCACGGGTTTGTTAAAGGAAGCGGTAAAAACCGTATAGGGTGGGAGATAGGAATAACAGCAGGTAGCCCATCATGGCATGGCGCATGGTACTCTCCTAATAATGATTCAGGCTCAGAAAGAATGTCAGGGACATTTGTAGTACCAGAAAACATAACAAGCATCAAGGAAGGCTCAGGATATATTCAATTTTCTGGTTCTGGGACTGGAACCCTAAGTCATCTTAAATTAGAAAAAGGATCTATTGCTACACCTTGGACACCGGCTCCAGAAGACGTATTAAAATAGGAGGTAACCTAATTGAATAAGATTAAACAATTAGTCATCGCTTCGGCGGTGGCTTTTTTAGTAGTGATCGGCATTGGTGGAACAGCCCACGCGGCACGCACCGATATGTTAGACGTGTCTGATTACAATAACAACGGGCAGTCTTTAACTACACAACAGTTTGCCAATCTACGTAATAACTACGGGATCAAGGCTGTCACGGTTAAGATTTCCGAGGGTCAAACGTGGAATGCCTCGACTGCTAAGGCCAATATTGCAGACGCTAGTCAAGCCGGACTATATACGAATGGTTATCATTTTGCCCGCTATAATTCGGTGGTCACTGCACAAGCCGAAGCACGCCATGCGGTCCAACAGGCGCAAGTTGACGGCCTAGGTATTGGATCGGTGATTGTAACAGATGCCGAGAGTTCAGCACAATCCGGCGTGTCAAAGGAAACTAATGACCAAGCGAACCAAGCATTCGCTCAAGTTGTTCAGCAAGCCGGTTATCGGTGTGATATTTACACGATGGGTAGCTGGGTTAACACTAAGATGACCGTTGCTAGTGGATCGGGTTGGATTGCCTATTATCCATACCACGTCACAACTGATCGGTATACTGACAACCACGCATGGCAATTTAGCTCCACAATGACCTTTACAGGCTTGTCAGGGCGCTATGACGTTAGTCAACTGTACGATAACTATTACACGGCTAACACCGACAAGAATGCCGTAATCAGTAACGCACAGACGACTCATGTTGCTACTCAAAATGCAGCTAAGTCTAATAAGATTGCCGTTGACGGTATTCCGGGTTATCACACATACCTAAAATTACAGCAGCTGTACGGTATGCGATATCAAGATGGCAAGATTAGTAAACCATCAGCGACTGTTAGAGTAATTCAGAAGCACTTAGGCGTTAAGCAAGACGGTTACTTCGGCCCAGTTACTTATCGGGCTATGCAGCGTAAATTAGGTACACCAGTTGATGGTAAGGTGAGCCGGCCATCGTTAATGTGGAAGCAAATTCAACGTGATATTAATAGCGGTGTGAAACCGTTTTAAATTGTGATAATATGTAGGCGATGTGTGCATAGCATATCACTTCCTATGATAAGCCTCAGTCCTTAATTGGATTGGGGCTTTTTTATTTGCTATTATTCTGAATGCATGTTAAGCTTACGAAGTTCGATTGAAACAGATATTGAACAATTCAGTGACCGGAACATCATTGGGTCGCTATTTAAAGAATTAACAGTGATTAATTTAATAGCAAATTAACAGCCTCTATCCTTAATTAGGTAGGGGCTTTTTTAGTTGTGATTAAATAAAACGTTTACAATTTATGAATAAAGTATTATGCTTGTATTGTGCTTAATTAGCAATTCTCTTTCTTTAAGGATTATCGCATAAAACCTCAGTCCCCACCGGATTGGGGCTTTTTTATTTTGCGCAAAAATAGCACCTATACCAATTAAAGCGTAGGTGCTACGTACTCTATTTTATTCTTGGGGACTTTCTGGGGACAATCCATATGTTTTTAAGTGGTTTTAAGTGATGTTAAAAAAATAAAAAGCCTGTTTTAACGCGTTTTAGTACATTTTAAAGAAGTGGGATTGGTCTTACAAAAAATACAATCGTCCATTAATAACTCCCTCTTTCGTCGTAAATATACTGTTAAGTATACAAGACAAGGGGGAGATTCGCATCTTTTTGTCGCATTAAATCGTATGATATAATAGACTTGTTTGAATAATTACGAAATTAAGAAGGAATGGATATGACATTAAAAGTTGAACACCTGATTGGTGGCTATTCACAAATTCCAGTTTTAAAAGATGTCAGTTTTGAGGTTAACGACGGTGAACTAGTCGGATTAATTGGGCTTAATGGTGCCGGTAAGTCGACCACGATTAATCATGTCATTGGGCTGTTGACGCCTTTTAGTGGCCAAATAACGATCGACGGTGTTAGTTTGCAAGAAGATAGTGAATCGTATAAATCACAAATTGCCTATATTCCCGAAACGCCTGTTTTGTACGAAGAACTCACACTGAAAGAGCATCTTGAACTCACTATAATGGCTTATCATTTGGATGAACATGAGGCATGGAAAAAGGCGCAGCGATTATTAAAAATTTTCCGGTTAGATAATAAACTCGACTGGTTTCCGATTAATTTTTCTAAAGGGATGAAACAAAAAGTAATGATTTGCAGTGCATTAATGACGAATGCGAAGCTGTTTATCATTGATGAACCATTTTATGGCCTTGATCCGCTCGCTGTACATGACTTGCTTTATGAAATTGAACAGGTGAAGAAAACGGGGGCCGCTGTCTTGATGTCTACCCATGTTTTGGATACGGCTGAAAAATATTGCGACCGATTTGTTCTACTGAAGGACGGTCAAGTTCGTGCTCAGGGGACTTTAGCGCATCTTCGCGAATTGGGAGATGGCCCAGATCAATCGTTGGATGAGATATATTTAGCATTAGCAAAGGAAGACCGCGATGACTCAACTATTTAGTCGAAGAAGAGGACAACATTTTCTGTTGCTTCTCAAATACTGGCGTCTGGTATTTAACGATCATTTTGTGATTGCCTTGTTTTTCATGTTTGGTGCACTGGCTTGGGGTTATTCTCAAGCACTTAACCAATTGAATTCACATCTTTGGTGGAGTCGGCCGGTTGCAATTATCGTGCTATTGATAATTTTACAGGTTGGGCGACTGGCAACATTAGTTAAGCCCGCGGATCCGGTATTTCTATTGCCACAAGCCAAAATGATGACGCACTATTTCCATCAAGCTTTGCATTACAGCCTTATACTGGGAGAACTGATGACACTGGCATTTAGTGCGGTGTTGATGCCGTTTATCATGGCGACGTCAACTTACACAGTAGATACTGTTATTGCAATTGCAGTTGTGATGGTGACGCTAAAAGCAACTGAGATGAACTGGCTGCTAGCCCGGCTCTTTCGATTTACATCCAAAACGGAAACAGTGATCATTTTGGTTATATTGCCAGGAGTCGTGCTGATAAGCGGATTTTATTTAAGCTGGATTGTTGCAGGGATTATTAGTACAATCGTTATGGTTGTCTCATGGCAAGTGCAACGGCGTGTAACACAGCGCTTGTTAAATTGGCGGTTAGCTGTGGCGCAGGAGCAGCAGAGAATGCTTGGAATATACAGATTTTTTAATCTGTTTACAGATGTTCCTATGGTTCAAGGCGTCGTTCATCGGCGTCGGTACCTTGATTGGCTAGTGAAACTTATGAGTCAATCGAAACAACCGTTTTCGTATTTATATGCACGTGGCTTTTTAAGAGGGACTGAAGTAAGTGGCTTAATTGTTCGTCTAACCGTCGTTGGGATGGCAATTTTGTTCTTTATCCCAATTTTTTGGTTGAATTTATTAATTATGGTATTGTTCATTTACCTTTTAACGGTTCAACTAATTCCATTTTATTGGCATTTTGACAACCATGTATTTACGCATCTTTACCCAGTGAGCCAAATTGATCAGCTCAAAAATTTCCAGAGCCTAAGTCAAAAAATCTTATTAGGGGCCACACTTTTGTTGTGGCTAGCCAGCACTGGAACGACCGTCAATATGCCACAACAGGGAGCCAAACTACTTGTTGGTGTGTGTGAAAGCTTGTTACTGGTCTACGGGTACATTAAATATCGAATCCGACAAAAAAAGTAAGTCAAAAATAAAGTGAGGTCATTATGCGAGTTAGAAATAAACCTTGGGCACAGCCATTGATTGATGCCCATCCCGAAATTATTACCGACCATGCGGAGCAAAATACTGGTCATTGGCAGGCACGGTTTGAAAAACCACAACCTATTCATGTTGAAGTGGGAATGGGAAAGGGCCAGTTTATTATTGGTATGGCTAAGGCTCATCCTGAAATAAATTTTATTGGTTTAGAAGTGCAGAAGTCCGTTGCAGCAACAGCGCTTCGTTCTGCACTGGAAGAGGAACCGTTGACTAATCTGCAATTAATTGCGGGTGCAGGGGAATCAATTGAAACCTATTTTGAGCCGGCGGAAATTACGCAACTTTATCTGAATTTTTCCGACCCATGGCCTAAGAAACGCCATACAAAACGTCGGTTAACATACAAGAGTTTTCTGGCTTCATACCAGAAAGTATTGATTTCTGATGGTGTACTGGAACTTAAGACGGATAATCAGGGCTTTTTTGAGTATTCATTGATGAGCATGAATAATTTTGGCTTGGTGTTTGATGGTGTTTGGCTAGATTTGCATAATAGTGCGGAAAATGTCGGAAACGTGCAAACTGAATATGAAAGAAAATTCAGTGAAAAGGGCCAGCCTATCTATAAGGTTGCCGCTCATTTTACCAAGTAAATGGAAGTAGCTCTCCTTACCGGAATAATTGCACAAAAAAAGATATCTCAGTCGTTAATTCGTCTGGGATATCTTTTTAAAAAATTTATTTATTCGCTTCAATTCGGCTCATTTTTAAAATTGAACCCGTCTCGGCATCTGCTAAAAATTCATAGGTAGTCCGTTGGTTATCTTCCAAGCGGGAGATTCCGCCACGATAAACACGTGTTTTATAGGCAAAACGTTGAAATGGAATTGTCTTACTCTCGATCCATGAACCCTCAAGAGGACCTTCTTTTTGAAAGCCGCGTTTAACTCGAGTTAGGATTTCGCTAGGAGATTGTTGTCGATTTTTGAGTTTTTGACCTAAAAAGAAGCCTAGGACTCCTGAAACACCAAGTGTAATTGGGAGTGTCCATGAATTAAGTTGATTTTCTGAGTTGTTCATAGCTCATACCTCCAATATCTAACGCGAGTGTAGCAAAATGTGCGATAGAAAGCCAGCAATATTACTATTTGGCTAGTCAAAGTTAAAAGATGATGGATTAAAAACAAAATTAGTGAATTTATTCGGTTTTTGGGTATAATGGACAAGTAGCAGAAAACGAAAGGGGTTATCACCATGCAAGCATTAGCTAAAACCACAAAAGATGAATTACTTGAAAAAATAAAATCCGGTAAATACATGCTCTTTTTCTCAGCAACGTGGTGCCCGGACTGCGCCTTCATTAAGCCCGCAATGCCTGCAATAGAAGCGGAATATTCAAATTATCAATTTATTGCAGTTGATCGTGACGAGAACATCGATTTAGCCGCCGAACTGAATGTGTTTGGTATTCCAAGCTTTATTGCGTTTGAGAACGGTGAAGAGATTGGCAGATTTGTCAACAAAGATCGTAAAACAAAAGAACAAGTAGAAAAGTTTATTGATTCATTAAATTAAGTAATCAAAATGGTGGTTCGCCGCCATTTTTTTGTGAGGAAAGGATACATTATGTTAATTGCAAGTTACAATCGTCAAGAGTTGGGAGATGTATTAGTCGTTATTACAGCCCCTGATACTGAGGAACAGAAGACGATTATTCGAAACAACATCGCGCAGATTACAGCAGCTGACGATGGGCATCTATTAGGCTATAACTTCTTGAATGTTCATGAGACTCTAGGTGATATTGATGCGAATGGACAATTAGAACTGACTGATAAGCAAGTAGATCAGCTTAATCAGGCTATTAAGACGGCTGGATTTGAATGCCTGCTGGAGCTTGATCGAACACCGAAGTTTGTTGTCGGTTACGTAGAACAACTTTCAGATCATCCAAAATCGGATCATTTGCATATTACCCGTACACGAATTAGTGACAATGAAACGTTGCAAATTATATCTGGATCACCGAATATTGCTGATCATATTAAGGTAGTGGTCGCCAAAGTTGGTGCAATGATGCCCAGTGGTCAGATTATTTGGCCAGGTCAATTGCGTGGTGTTGATAGCAATGGTATGATCTGTTCTGGACGTGAGTTAAAATTGAAAAATGCGCCACAGAAACCTGGGGCATTGATTTTACCTGATGATTTCCAAGAAGTTGGTGAAGCATTTAACTTTGCTAAGGGTAACCAACTATTTTTGTAGACTAGAGGGGTAATGACGATGACAAATAATTACGATGGCCCATCTTTTTATCGTCATGGTTCTGAAAATCAGCAAACTACCGGTAAGGAGAAGGTCCATTCACCAAGCCCACAAGAAAAGAAAAAGCCATTCAAAGTAACGCAGGTTCCGACATTCAAGCGACGATTGGCACCACAATCGTATGATTATAGTCGGGTCCTGCGTCATCTGAGAAAACAGCCAGCTGATTATTATGTGGTAGTCAAGGAACTAACCGAACAACCAACAAACGGTACGAGCGACGTTGGTCTGACGAAAGATGAACGTAAAATAAAAACCGCAACGCAAAAATATTCCCAGCAGAAAAACTTGGGAAATGCATTGGGACATTCACTAAATGATATTTTGAGAAGTGAACAGGATGCTCAACGGACATTAAAAATTTTCGATACAAATCAAAATAAACATCATTAAAATTGGAGAGGAACATTAGGCATGAAAAACGATACAGTCTATTATTTTGTTGGAATTAAGGGTTCAGGAATGAGTGCACTTGCGTTGGTACTGCACGATAAAGGATACCAAGTTGAGGGATCTGATATTGATCAATATACCTTTACACAGCGGGGCCTTGAGAAAGCTGGTATTTCGATTTACTCATTTGATCCTGAAAATATTCATGATGGACTAACTGTGATTGCCGGAAATTCCTTCCCAGATAGCCATCCAGAAATCGATAAGGCTCGTAAATTAGGACTTAAAGTCTATCGCTATCACGAGTTTTTAGGCGAATTAATTAATGAATACACCAGCATTGCCGTAGCGGGAGCACATGGGAAGACGAGTACGACTGGCTTGCTTGCGCACGTTTTAAGTGGTGTTGCACCAACGAGTTATTTAGTTGGCGATGGTAGTGGTCGTGGGACGGTTGATTCACGGTTCTTTGTTTTTGAAGCCGATGAATACCGTCGCCACTTTATGCCATACCATCCAGATTATGCCATCATGACTAATATCGATTTTGATCACCCCGACTATTATAGTGGTATTGATGATGTTTTTTCAGCTTTTGAAGCCTTTGGCAAGCAAGTTAAAAAGGGCATATTTGCGTGGGGGGATGATGAGAACCTTCGCAAATTAGATGTTGACGTTCCAGTTTACTACTACGGAACTAGTGAACGTGACGATTTCCAAGCTCGTGATATTAAACGGTCAACTAAGGGATCAACATTTGATGTATACTACCACGATGAATTCCTCGGCAACTTCGAAACACCATTGTTCGGAAAGCACAATATTTTGAATAGTTTGGCCGTAATCGCGGTTTCATATTTTGAAAAAGTTGATCTTGATGAGATCAGACGTGAATTACTAACGTTTAGTGGTGTCAAACGGCGCTTCAGTGAGAAAACTGTTGCTGATATGACAATCATTGATGACTATGCACATCACCCATCCGAAATCAAAGCAACTTTAGATGCCGCTCGGCAAAAATATCCTGATAAAGAAATTGTTGCTGTTTTCCAGCCACATACGTTTACGCGAACAATTGCGTTGCTGGATGATTTTGCAAAGAGTTTAAACCTGGCTGACCAAGTTTACTTAACCGATATTTTCAGTTCCGCGCGTGAAAAGTCAGGGAGTGTTTCTAGTGCTGATTTGGGTGCCAAAATTGTTAAGGGCGGTTCAGTGCTTAAATTAGATAATATGTCCCCATTACTGGATTACCATAATGCGGTAGTTGTCTTTATGGGCGCTGGTGATGTTCAGAAATACGAGCAAGCCTACGAAAAGCTATTGAGTGATGTGACCCCTAAAAACAACTAATTCATAATCAAAAAGTGTATATCACTTGAAGTCAATTTTTAAATTAGGTAGAATGTTCGGAAAGCGGGGGTGTCCCCGTAATCATTTTTTAGAAAGCGATGTGTATTGAGTGAACAATTTTAACGACGATTATTCACAGGCAAGACGTGAGGTTGGAAATGAAGCTGGACTAACACGATTTATGACGCGAATGTATGCGAATATGACGCTTGCAGTTCTAGTATCAGCCCTGAGCTCGTTTTTAACGTTAACGGTCTTTCGTGAACAGATCTTTGGTTACATGTCCCAGCATAGTGGGATGATTTGGATCATTCTGATTATACCGATTGCGTTGTCATTCGGTATCAGTTTTCGAGCTACTCGTAATCCAGTTGCCAGTTTCTTGATGTTGATGGCGATGGCTGTCATTTACGGAGTTGAGTTTGCACTGATCTGTGCGGCGTTTACGGGAACCAGTATTACAGCTGCGTTCCTTTCAGCGTCTGCGGTTTTCCTAACGATGACGATTTATGGTGGTGTGACTAAACGTGATTTGAGTAAATTTGGTGCACATGCAACGGCTGCCTTGGTTGCCTTGATTATTGCGAGTGTTATTAACATGTTTATCCAAAGTAGTGCAATTACCTATATTTTCTCGTACATTGCTGTCATTATCTTTACGGTTTTAACAGCATGGGATACACAAAATATGAAGCGGATCTATTTACAATATGGTAATCAGGTTTCAGTTGGTGGATTAGCCGTGATGGGTGCCCTACAATTATATTTAGACTTTGTTAACCTCTTTATCAGCTTGCTCCAAATTTTCGGCATGAGCAGTCGAGACTAATAAAAATGTGAGTGTGCGATTGCCACTCATTGAGAGGACGAACTTGAAACTAGTGTTTCGGGTTCGTTTTTTTGATACAATGAAAACGATACTATTAAGGTCAGGAGATAAATAAATGACGAAACAGTTATTACTAATTGATGGAAACAGCGTGGCCTTTCGTGCTTTTTTTGCCCTCCACTCACAATTGGGGAAATTCACCAATCAAAATGGATTACATACCACAGCAATTTATGGCTTTAATTTAATGCTGGATCATATTTTAAAAGAAGTGCAACCAGATGCAGCTTTAGTTGCGTTTGACGCTGGTAAAACAACCTTTCGAACTGAAATGTATGATGATTATAAAGGGGGGCGTGATAAGACCCCACCAGAATTATCCGAACAAATGCCCTATTTAAAAGAACTGATTAAAGCTTATGGGATGCATAGCTATGAATTAGCCAATTATGAAGCTGATGATATTATTGGAACACTTGCGCTACAAGCCGGGGAGCAGGGGTTTCAAACAACCATTGTGACGGGAGATCGGGATCTTACCCAGCTGTCTAGTGAAACGACGACAGTTTCTGTTACTCACAAAGGAGTCACAGAAGTTGAGCATTATACACCTGAGCATGTATTAGAAAAGTTGGGAATTAGTCCCAGTCAGATTGTTGATATGAAAGGACTGATGGGTGATACGTCAGATAATTATCCTGGGGTTACTAAAGTTGGTGAAAAAACAGCTATCAAATTGATCAAACAGTTTGGTAGCATGGAAAATCTGTATGAACATATAGATGATCTTAAGCCTAGTAAAATGAAGGAACATCTGATTGAAGATCGAGACAATGCGTTTATGTCCAAAAAGCTCGCTCAAATTAATTGTCAAGCACCCATTGAAGTAACCATTAATGATATCGACTATACGGGTCCGCAAACTGATGAACTAATTAAGTTTTATCAGGAAATGAATTTTCAGTCTTTTCTTAATAAGCTTTCAGGTTCTCAGACAGAACTTGATTTGACGGATCCTGAAATTAAGCAGATTGAATTTACATGCTTAGATAAAACTAATTTGGGTCAGATTCAGACACTTGAAGGTTCCGTTAGCTTTTATTTGGAAATGCCGGATGCTAATTACCACACGTCTGAATTTGCAGGATTTAGTATTGGAGATGGGCATCGTTGGTTTGTCAGCCGTGATGTTGAACTACTCACGTCGGCACCGGTTCGTCAGTTGCTTGAGAGTGATACAGTTAAAAAAGATGTGTTTAATGCTAAAGCAATGACAGTGGGGCTGAACCGTTTGGGTATCACATTACGGCATGTTGACTTTGATTTGTTATTGGTTTCGTACCTACTCAATACCAATGAAAATAGTAATGATTTAGGCGTTTTGGCGCGTGAACATAGTTATTTTGACGTTGACACAGATGAAGCCGTTTATGGCAAAGGAGCAAAACGGGCTATTCCAGATGTGGATCAAGTTTTGTTTGCCCACTTAGCGACTAAAACACGTGCGATTGCTGAACTTAAACCTCAGCTGATTCAGAAACTAAATGAGAACGAACAAATTGATCTGTACACGGATATTGAATTGCCATTGAGTGACGTATTAGCACAAATGGAGATAACCGGTGTGAAAGTTGATGTCGAGCGGTTAAAGGCGATGGGAAGTAAGCTAATCGAGCGGTTAAGCGAATTAGAGCAGACGATCTATCAAGAAGCCGGTGAGTCATTTAATATCAATTCACCAAAACAGTTGGGTGAAATTTTATTTGAGAAAATGAAATTACCAGTCATTAAGAAAACTAAGACTGGCTACTCAACAGCCGTTGATGTCTTAGAAAAATTACGTGATCAGGCGCCCATCGTAGATAATATTTTGTTGTATCGACAAATTTCGAAACTACAATCAACCTATATCGAGGGGTTATTGAAGGTAGTACACTCGACTGATCAGAAAATTCATACGCGGTACCTGCAAACACTGACACAAACTGGGCGACTCTCGTCGGTCGATCCTAACCTGCAAAATATTCCAATTCGACTCGAAGAAGGTCGCAAGATTCGACAAGCGTTCGTCCCAAGCCATGAGGACTGGGAAATCTTTTCATCAGATTATTCTCAGATTGAGCTTCGTGTGCTAGCTCATGTAACCGGCGATCATAATCTGCAAGAGGCTTTCATTGAAGATCAAGACATTCATGCCAGTACCGCTCGTCGAATTTTCAAGCTTGGCCCGGATGAAGAAGTAGATCGTAATTTACGACGGCAAGCAAAGGCCGTAAACTTCGGAATTGTCTACGGGATCAGTGATTATGGACTTTCACAAAATATTGGAATTTCGCGAAAACAGGCGAAGCAGTTTATCGAAACTTACTTTGAAGAATTTCCTGGCGTAAAAAAATATATTGACGAAATTGTTGAGTCTGCTCACAAACGAGGCTATGTCGAAACATTAACTCATCGCAGAAGATATTTACCAGAGATCAATGCCAAGAACTTTAATCAGCGCTCATTTGCGGAAAGAACGGCGATGAATACACCGATCCAAGGAAGTGCGGCAGATATTATTAAAATTGCAATGATTCAAATGAACCAAGCTTTAGCAACTCACCATTTAAAGGCTAAGATGTTGCTCCAAATTCATGATGAACTGGTATTTGAAGCGCCTAGTGAAGAAATTCCAGTACTTGAGAAGCTAGTTCCTAAGGTTATGGATTCGGCAGTTTCACTTGATGTGCCTTTGAAAGTGGAAAGTGCTCACGGAAAGACTTGGTACGAAGCTAAATAAAACTAGGTGAGAAAGGAAAATACAAATGCCTGAATTACCAGAAGTAGAGACGGTCCGCCGAGGACTATTAAAAATTGCCAAAGGGCGGAAAATTGCTGCGATCGATATTCACTATGAAAAAACAATTACCAATGAAAATATAGCGTGGTTCAAAGAGACCTTGATTGGTGCAACTATTGTGAATGTGGATCGACGCGGGAAATACCTTCTTTTTCGTTTTGATAATCAAATGACAATGGTTTCTCATTTACGAATGGAAGGTAAGTATTATAATTTACCCGAAGATGGAGAAATTCATAAGCACACCCATGTAGTTTTTCACTTAGATGATGACACAAAATTGTGTTATAGTGATTCTCGCAAATTTGGTCGAATGACGCTGGTTAAAAATGATGAGGCTTTGCAAGTGGCCGGACTGAAAACCATTGGGCCAGAACCAACGGCTGAAACACTGACGGTGGAATATCTACAGAAAATTATGCATGCTAGTCGTCGTGAGATAAAACCCTTTTTGTTGGATCAAAGTAACGTCGCTGGGCTGGGCAATATTTATGTGGACGAGGTTCTTTGGATGAGCAAAATCCATCCCAAGGAGCATGCCAATTTAGTATCAGATGAACAGATTGAACAACTTAGAGACAATATTATTCAAGAACTGGCAGTGGCAACCGAACATCATGGTACTACCGTTCATTCATATACTAATGCGTTTGGTAATGCAGGTGAGTTTCAGAATCATTTGCATGCTTACGGAAATGCTGGCAAGCCGTGTGAACGTTGTGGCACACCGTTTAAAAAAATAAAGGTAGCCCAACGGGGGACCACTTATTGCCCGCACTGCCAAATATTAACGGAGAATGAAAATGACTAAGGTATTAGGGCTGACCGGTGGAATCGCAACCGGCAAGTCAACTGTTAGTCGTGTTTTTGAAGAGTACCACATTCCGATTATTAGTGCAGATGAAGTTGCCCGACAGGTCGTTGAACCTGGAAGTGTGGCCCTAAATGAAATTCAAGCCCAATTCGGTCAGGTTTACGTTAATGATGACGGGACGCTTAATCGTCAGTTGCTGGGAACTTTAGTGTTTGGAAACTCGCAAAAATTAGATTTGTTGAATCAAATTATGCAACCTAAAATTCGTGCAGAAATTCAGCGACAAGTTGCGACACTAAAACAGAGAAAACCTAAACTGATTGTATTGGAAATTCCGCTGTTGTTTGAACAGCATGGAAATCAATTGGTGGATATTACGATGGTGGTTAAGGTGGCTCGTCAAGTGCAATTAGATCGTTTAATGGCCAGAAATCAGTTAAGTCAGCATGAAGCACTAAATCGAATTCATAGTCAGATGTCACTGGCTGAAAAGATAAAGCGGGCAGACGTTGTTATCGATAATGCCGGTACAGTTGAACAAACCCGCGAACAAGTGGTAAAATGGCTTGAAAACTATAAGTTTATATAATGTTATAAAATATTGACGGGAAGTGAACTAAATGCATTGCCCACATTGCCATCATAATAACTCGCGAGTAATTGATAGTCGGCCAACGGAAGATGGCCGGTGTATTAGAAGACGCCGCGAATGTGAAAATTGTGGATTCCGGTTCACAACATTTGAAAGATTTGAAGAAACACCATTATTGGTGATCAAGAAAAATGGTAATCGGGAAGAATTTAATCGAGATAAGTTATTACGCGGCCTTGTCCGGTCTGCCGAAAAACGACCATTGAGTATGGAAAAACTAACTGAAATTGTTGGAAAAGTAGAGAATAAAGTTCGCGGTCTCGGTGAAAATGAAGTCAGTAGTCAAGTTATTGGTGAGTTTGTAATGAACGAACTGAAAGATTTGGATGAAATTGCCTATATTCGTTTTGCCAGTGTTTATCGACAGTTCAAGGACGTTAGTGCCTTCATGGATGAACTTCAGGGAATTATGGGACAACATCATGATAAATAATCGAAGGGGGAATCGTTGTGACAAAGGTAGACGATACGGTTAAACCACAAACTGGGTTGATCGTTTGCTTAGCTGCTGATTACCGCACGTTCTCTCAATCGACATTAGTTGAATTTTACCAACCGATCATGGGAGCGAATGCTTTTGCGCTCCTTTTTGCGTTAAAAAATGCGGTTACTGAGCATCCGACGCTTTCTTCACGTCTTGCTCATACTAGGCTACTCGATCAACTCGGATTTGATATTACTGAATTAGAAAATGCTCGTCGTCGGCTAGAAGCACTGGGATTATTGAGGACGTACGAGACAACAGATCAGATGGGAACAGTCGTTGTCTACGAACTTCAATCAACTCAGACACCTAAGTCATTTGTTAATGACGATTTGTTGAGTGTGTTGTTGCTTGAAGCCATTGGAGAAACTAAGTTTGATGAACTGGTTAAATCTGTGACGAAATATTCAATGGATGTGAGTCAACTGACAGAAGCAACTAAAACTTTTCTGGATACGTTTCATGTCAATGCTAGTCAGATCACCGACTCACCAAGTATTATTCGTGAAAGTCGAGAACAGTTTGTGGTTAGTCAACCACGATCAAGTCATCAGATTCCGGCCGTTGATTTTGATTTTAAATTATTGACACAGTTGCTGGACAAGCAACCCATCAGTAATGAGGAAATTAATAAACATCAGACGTTGATCCGGACTGAACACGTCATGTATGGAATCGATGAACCGCAGATGGCCCGACTTATTATGGAGAGTACGGATCTAGTTAATAATGAGTTGGATGAACAGCGGTTCAAAAAAGTAATTTCAACCAATTTTCAGATGCAGCATTCTGATGAGAGCAAAACGTCCAAAGACACCGTGGCTCCGGACACTCAATTGACAGCTAATACATCAAAAACTGATCTCACGAGCAATGAGAAACAACTGATTAAGGCCTGTGAAACCTATACTCCCAATGATTTTTTACAAATCCTTATTGGGAAAAAGGGCGGATTTGTGCCTCGGAGTAGTGAGAATGCGCTCCGAAACTTAATTGAACGAGATGTTTTAAGCAAAAGTGTCATTAATATGTTGATCTATTACGTTATCCAAGAACGTAATAACACATCGTTATCACAAAATTTTATCGACACGATTGCCTCGGGGTGGTTACAGGCCCAGGTGACGACCGCTACCGAAGCATTGACGCAGATTAAAGAATTTTCGAACCGTGGAAGCTCTACCAATTCCGGTGAAAAAGCTAAGCGTACCCGATATGTGAATAAAAAGAGCGGACAGGTTCGTGAAACACTCCCAGATTGGGCCCAAGAAGGGTACCAACATCAGAGCAAAAAGGTTTCTGAGGATGAAGTTTCCAAGATTAAAGCACAACTACAAGCCATGAAACAGCAACAGGAAAGTGAGGAATAACGATGGAGAGTATCGGTGATGTGATTCAAAAACGACTCAAAAATCGTAATCTCGGTCCCGCGTATGAGAAATTAATGAAATCAGTCTATGATGATTCGGATGTTCAAGCATTTTTGACGGCGAACCAGGCGGTATTGGATAAAACAAGCATTGAACGTGGTGAAGCCAAACTATATGAATTTGTAAATGAAAAACAAAAAATTGCCAAGGGTGAGCCAACATTTGCGCCGGGATATGAACCTGTGTTAGTTGTGAGCAACCAACTGATTGATATTTCATACAAACAAACGAAGGCGTTTCAGGCCCAGCAGCAAGCTAGTCAGATGAAGCAGCGGGTTCACTCGATCAGTATGCCCAAATTAGTGAAGCAAGCGACATTTGAAAAATTTGATTTTGATGAAGAATCGCGAGTCAACGCTCTCAAAAAGGCAATTGACTTTGTTGATCAGTACCGTGAACATCCTGATGTATTTCATCCGGGACTGTACTTATATGGCAATTTCGGGGTTGGAAAGACTTATTTATTAGGTGCGATCGCGAATGAACTAGCAAAATTCAATATCACGTCGACAATGCTTCATTTTCCAAGCTTTGCGGTTGAAATGCGCAATTCAATCGGGACGGATGAACGAACGGCAGATAAGCTGAATTCTATTAAGCAAGCTAATATTCTTATGCTTGATGATATTGGGGCAGATTCAATGTCCGCATGGATTCGGGATGATGTTTTAGGTGTAATCCTAGAATATCGAATGCAAGAAGAACTACCAACATTTTTTAGTTCTAATTTTGATATGGCAACGTTTGAAAAAGAGCATTTAGCGGTTACGACAAAGGGTGATGTAGAAGCGCTTAAAGCTAAACGGATTATGGAGCGGATTCGGTTTTTATCTCGAGAAGTCACTATGGCTGGCGATAATCGACGTCCGAAGTGAAATTTTAATGTTGACAGTTTTGAATGAACTTGGTATGATATAAAAGTTGAAAGATTAAAGCAGAAGCACCCGCTTCTCGCCTTAGTGATCGGAATCGCTGGGCTGATGAGATGAAATGAATGTGGTTGAGCAATTAACTGCATCGGCGGGGTGTGTATGCACCGCGCCTTTTTGCTACGTCTTTCGCTAAAAATTTTGGAGGTGTGTTGCTATAGCTCAAGATATGATAGTCAATAACGGCATTCGTGCTCGCGAATTACGACTAATTGATGCCGATGGAAACCAGTTAGGTGTAAAAAGTAAGCAAGATGCGTTGAAGATGGCTGAAAGTGCTGAATTGGATCTTGTATTAGTTGCTCCTAAGGCTAAGCCTCCCGTTGCTCGGATCATGGATTACGGAAAGTACCGTTTTGAAATGCAGAAGAAACAACGGGAAGCTCGTAAGAAGCAAAAGGTTATTTCAGTGAAGGAAGTTCGCTTGAGCCCAACCATTGATACGAATGACTTTAACACTAAGTTAAAGAATGCTCGTAAGTTCTTAGGCAAGGGCGATAAAGTACGAGTTTCAATTCGTTTCAAAGGTCGTGCAATTACGCATAAGGATATTGGTCGTAATGTCCTTAACAAGATGGCTGAAGCAACGAAGGATGTTGCAACAGTTGAACAACATCCAAAAATGGAAGGTCGTAGCATGTTCTTAACATTAGCTCCGATCTCTGATAATTCAAAAAAATAAAGAGAAGGTAGGATAATAGTTATGCCAAAAATGAAGACTAACCGTGCTGCTGCAAAGCGGTTCAAGAAAACTGCAAATGGTGGATTAAAGAGTGCCAATGCTTATACAAGTCACCGTTTCCACGGCAAAACAAAGAAGCAACGTCGTCAATTGCGTGGCCTTAGCATGATGGACAAGACGAACGTTAAACGTTACAAGAAGCTTATCCAAGCTTAATCATAAATTTTTATTTTTAGATAATTTAGGAGGATACCACAATGCGAGTTAAAGGTGGAACAGTTACACACGCACGGCGTAAACGTGTTTTAAAATTAGCGAAGGGTTACCGTGGCGGTAAGCACCGTCTCTTCAAAACTGCTAAAGATCAAGTTATGAAGTCATATGCTTACTCATTCCGTGATCGTAAGACAAAGAAACGTAATTATCGTCAACTTTGGATTACACGGATCAATGCTGCAGCACGGATTAACAACATCAGCTACAGCAAGTTAATGCATGGCTTAAAATTGGCTAATATCGATATTAACCGTAAAATGTTGGCTGATTTAGCCGTTAACGATGCAGCTGCATTTACTGCATTAGTTGATGAAGCTAAAAAAGCAAGCAAATAGTAATTAAGTTAAAGTGAGATTAGGGCAATTTGATTTGTTCTAGTCTCATTTTTTAGGTATTAAAGTTTGAATGGGTGGCTTGTTAACCGTATAATTGATGTGAATGTATTTTACATGCGGTACCACCCTAATTATTTTATTGGAGATAGTTCATGATTAGTGTATTTAAACCAACTTGGATGGTCAATTCGGTCTATTCAATTTCACCTGAACAACTTAAGCAACACGGTATTAAAGCTGTATTTACCGATTTGGATAATACCTTAATTGCTTGGAACAATCCAGATGGTACGCCGGAACTTCGTCAGTGGATGAAGTCGTTAGCCGATGCCGGAATTCCGTTAATTGTGATTTCAAACAATAGTTATAAACGGGTTAAACGGGCCACGGCCACATTAGACTTACCATTTATTTCTCGGGCGTTGAAGCCACTAGGGTTTGGCATTCGGCGTGCGCTGAGAAAATTAGGGCTGCATCAAGAGGAAGTTGTCATGGTAGGGGATCAGCTTATTACCGATATGGTGGCCTCAAATAATGCGGGGGTAAGAAGTATCTTGGTTAAACCGCTGATTCAAAGTGATGCTTGGAATACTAAACCTAATCGTTTTTTTGAGATTTTTCTAAAACGGCAGTTAAAACATAAATATCCAACGTTAAGTTGGCAGGAGGATTTGAATGACTGAAACATTAAGCAATGACGAAAAATTAATTTGCATCGGCTGTGGTGCGACAATTCAATCGGATGACCCAGAACAAATTGGGTACACACCAAAGTCTGCAGTAGAAAAGGGAATTGAAAACGATGAATTGTATTGTCAGCGTTGTTTTCGGCTTCGGCACTACAACGAAATTGCACCCGTATCATTGACCGATGATGATTTTTTGCGATTGCTCAATCAAATTCGAGATGCCAATGCACTAATTGTGTATGTCGTTGATATTTTTGATTTCAATGGTAGTTTAATTCCCGGATTGCATCGTTTTGTAGGTGATAACCCAATTCTTCTAGTTGGTAACAAGGAGGATTTGCTACCGAGATCATTACGACGGACGAAGTTGATGGACTGGATGCGTCAGCAAGCTAATTTGGCTGGTATCCGACCAATTGATGTTACGCTGGTATCCGCTAAACGCAATCATCAAATCAGCGATTTGCTAGAGTTAATTGAAAAATATCGTGCTGATCGGGATGTGTATGTTGTCGGGGTTACCAATGTTGGGAAATCAACATTAATTAATCAGATTATTAAACAAACGACAGGTGTCAAAGAACTAATCACGACGTCGCGATTCCCTGGAACAACACTCGACAAGATCGAAATTCCATTGGATGATGGTAAACAATTAGTGGACACGCCAGGGATTATACATCCTGATCAGATGGCCCACGTCCTTCCGGCAGGCGCACTCAAATATGTTGCACCGCAAAAGGAGATTAAACCGCGCACATTCCAATTAAATGACCAACAGACGATCTTTTTGGGAGGCGTTGCACGATTTGATTATGTTCGTGGTCCTAGAAATGGGGTTGTGGCCTATTTTGACAATAATTTGAATTTACATCGAACGAAGTTGGGCAATGCGGATGAGTTTTATAAAAAACATGTCGGCGGTTTACTAACGCCACCGGCTGAAAATGCAGTGACTGACTTTCCACAACTAGAACGGCATGAGTTCCATTTAACAAGTAAGAGCGATTTAGTGATTGAAGGACTCGGATGGATTACGATTCCCGGTGATACGACTGTAGCTGGCTGGGCACCTAAGGGTGTATCAGTAGTTGTCCGTAAAGCAATGATTTAAGAATTGAGGATTATTAATGAAATTACGTGGAAAACAAAAACGCTTTTTAAGAGCACAAGCACATCATTTTCGGCCACTTTTTGCGGTTGGAAAAGGTGGTCTATCAGAAAACTGGCTTGCACAGTTGGATGGTGCGTTGGATAAACGAGAATTGATCAAAATTAATATTTTACAAAATGCCGATGTGACGGCTAGTGAAGTAAAAGAATTTATTGAAAGTAATACAGGCATCCAAGTTGTGCAAATTATCGGTCGGGTACTCGTTCTCTTCAAGGTATCAGATGAAGAAGAACGGCGTGATTTATCGACAAGAGTTAGCAAAATTTAGGAAGTGGTAGGAATGAAAACTCAAGCGGATACGATTGTTGAGCCGCAAACAGTGGTTCAAGTTGACAGAAAAGATCGTCGTAAGCGGATCGGCCTATACGGTGGGACGTTCAATCCAATTCACACTAGCCACTTGATCGTTGGAGATCAGGTGGGAAATGCATTGGGATTGGATAAAGTAATGTTCTTACCAGATGTTGTTCCACCGCATGTTGACACAAAATATGCAATTGATCCTCAACTAAGAGTTGAAATGATTCGACTTGCCATTCAAGATAATCCGTTATTTGATATTGAACTGGCGGAAATTGAGCGCGGCGGTGTGAGCTATACGTATGATACGGTTGTGGCTCTCAAGAAGAAACACCCCGATGTTGATTATTACTTTATAATTGGTGGAGACATGGTTCAATATTTGTCAAAATGGCATCGAATTGATGAACTATCAAAATTGGTAACCTTTGTGGGGGTTCAGCGTCGAGGCTTTGAAACTGAAAGTAAGTATCCGGTTGTTTGGGTTGATGTTCCGATGATCGATATTAGCTCTACTGATATTCGGCAACGAATTAAAGAGGGCCAGTCTGTTCGCTATTTTGTGCCAGATTCCGTTATTCACTTCATAAAGGAGCATCATTTATATTTTGAGTAATCAAGAGTTAGAATATAAAGAAAATATTATTCCAATGTCTCGGCAGGAACTACTTGAGATTTTACGCAATCACTTACGTGAAGCACGTTTTCAACATGTACAACGCGTCGAGTCAACTGCGATTGAACTGGCTAAACAGAATAATGTGAATGTTGAGAAGGCAAGCATTGCCGGACTGATTCATGATTATGCGAAGCAGCGGCCAGACACAGATTTCAAGATGGTAATTATTAAAAAGAAAATGGATCCTGAATTATTGAAGTATGGGAACGCAATCTGGCACGGATTTGTCGGTGCTGAAATGATTAAAGATGAGCTGCACGTCTGGGATGAAGATATTCTTAATGCAGTTCGACATCACACTACTGGTGCCGCCCTCATGTCACCATTGGAACAGGTAATTTACATGGCTGACTACATCGAGCCTGGCCGACAATTTGACGGAGTCGATAAAGCCCGAAAAGTGACGAAGGCTAGTTTAACTGATGGCGTGGCTTTTCAGACAAAACAAACATTACAGTATTTAATTGAAAACGATCGGCTGGTCTACCCAAAAACCATTGAGACTTATAATGCATGGGTAGCTGGTCATGGAGGTAAGGATGGAAAGTAAAGAAATTTTAGAATTAGCTGTTAAAGCGGCTGATAGCAAGCGTGCTGAAGAGATTATTGCACTAGATGTTTCGGAAGTGAGTGTGATGGCGGATTATTTTGTAATTATGGATGCTAACTCAAAGCGTCAAGTACAAGCAATTGCAGAGGCCGTTGTTGAACAGGCTCATAAGAATGACATTGTCATCAAAAGTGTTGAAGGTAAGCAAGCAGGCAACTGGGTGCTTGTGGACCTAGGTGATGTTATCGTGCATGTATTCCAAAAAGATCAACGACAATTTTACAATTTAGAAAAATTATGGTCGCAAGCACCAATGGTTAATATTGATCAATGGGTCGAGGCATGATTTATTCTAGTTTTGCAAAATTGTACGACGATTTATTCGATGAACAAATGTATGTCGATTGGCAGCAGTTTGTTGAAAAACATATTTCTAAAACGACTAGTTCCGTCCTTGATCTAGCAGGCGGAGCCGGTCGTTTAGCCGTATTGTTAGCGAAGACAGGCTTAGACATGACAGTGGCAGATTTATCCAGTGAAATGTTAAGCCTTGCACGGCAACATGCTGAGGATGCCAATTGTACAGTTGATCTGCAACAGGTGAATATGTTGGATTTGTCTGATATGGGGCAGTTTGATGCAGTTACCTGTTTTGCAGATTCGTTTTGTTACTTGGATAATTTAGATGAAGTGACGCTTGCGTTTAAGCAAGTTAAAGCTCACCTAAATGATGCGGGCGTATTTCTTTTCGATGTTATTACGCCGTACCAAACGGATACTATCTATCCTGGATATATGTATAATTATGAAAGTGAAAATCAGGATACTGCCTTTTTGTGGCGCAGTTTTGGTGATTCTGAATGCGAACATGGTGTTGTTCATGAACTAACCTTTTTTAATCAACTTCCCAATCAGGATGTGTATGAACGATTAGCCGAAGAACACTATGAAAGAACATATGAGCTGAAGCAGTATCTTCAGGCTTTAAAAAAAGCCGGTTTTAATCAGATTGAAGTGAGTGCTGATTTTGGTAGAAGTGAGATTGGATCAACGACAACTAGATGGTTTTTTGTTGTTCGTTAATCAATTTGAGTTGGAGAATGAGAAATGAAGGCAGTTGGCGTTGTAGCTGAATATAATCCGTTTCATAATGGACACCACTATCATATTAATCGAGCTAAAGAAATAAGCCGAGCAGATATTGTAGTTGCTGTAATGAGTGGAAATTTTACGCAACGAGGTGAACCAACCATTCTTGACAAGTGGCATCGGGCTCAGGAAGCTTTAGCTAATGGTGTGGATTTGGTGGTTGAATTGCCGCTTGCTTTTTCGGTGCAACCAGCCCACTTGTTTGCAAGTGGCGCCATAACAATGATGACCGAATTGGGAATTCAATCAATGGTTTTTGGTGCAGAACACGCGGAATGGGATTTTGATAAGTTGGTTAGAGCTGAATCAAAATTCAAATCTAATCAGTTCGATCGTTATAATGCGACATATGCGACTGTGTTTAATGAACAATTACAAGAGGCCACTGGTGTACAACTCACAGAGCCTAATGATATTCTTGCTTTCGGTTACTTTAAGGCACGGTATGAGCAGGCTGCACCACTGGATCTTATTCCAATTCGACGATTGGGTACGCACTATCATGATTTACAGATTAATGAACAGCGCCAGATTGCAAGTGCCAGTGCAATTCGCGAATCTGTGAAAGATCGACGAAATAACTATCAGACGGTCGTACCTCAACGGACAATCAATGACTTGGCGGAATTGAATGGTGTTGCCGATTGGAATGAATTATATCCTTATTTACGATACCAACTCATTCAAGCGCCAATTAAGACACTTGGAACGATTTATCAGATGGCTGAAGGGCTTGAGTTTAGAATGAAAGCAGTCGCAGAAACGGCCGAAAATTTTGATGAGTTCATTCATGAAGTTAAGACTAAAAGATATACGTATTCACGATTGATTCGAGTCTGTTTGTATGTGCTGCTACAAATTACAGATGCCGAAATGAAAGCACATTTTGAAAGCCCATATATCCGTATTCTGGGATTTAATCGACATGGCCAAACATATTTACATGAAATTAAGAAACAAGCAACAGTTCCAATTGTGGCTCGAATGAATCGAGAACTGAAAAATGGCCTTGCTAATCTAGATTATCGTGCGGGTAAGATGTATGAACAGCTTAACCGTACCGAATTACAGGACATGCGTCGGCAACCAATTATTCAAGATTAGCACTGGGTGTCAAGGAAAAAACATTGACAATCAAAATACAGCCGCGTATACTTAAACGTGTTGCATTAGGAGGAAGTACAGATGAAATGGTCATTAAATGAACTACAACGGTATCAGGATGAACCACTTCAGCTTGATCGTACGTTAGATCTAAATGCGCTATTTACCGAACGGTTTCCTGAGGATATCTTAGGTGCGGATCCCGTTAAAATTAAGGGATATCTAAGCTATGAAAAAGGCGATGTTATGGTTACTGTGTCAGTTGATACGGTACTGACTGTGCCATCGACGCGTTCGCTACAGCCGGTTAAGTTACCGATTTCGTTTAAGTTTACGGAGTTTTATCTCGATGATGAATCTCATCTTGAACGTTATGATGGTAGTGAAACGGTAATTGTATTGGATGAGGATGAGCCACTTGATTTAGATCAGGCGGTTGCTGAGAACATTGTTTTAGAGATTCCAATGCAAGTTCTGTCTGATGATGAAAAACAAGATGATGCAACGTTCCCCGCTGGCAATGGTTGGGAAGTTATATCTGAAAGTGAATATGAATCGCAGAAGACAGAGCCTAAAAAAGTTGATCCACGTCTTGCTAAGTTAAAAGAATTATTTCCTGATCAGGAGCATGATAATGATTAGCAGACTTATTATTAGTGGACAAATTTATATGAAGGAGGTGGCATAATGGCTGTCCCAGCACGTAAGACTTCAAGAACAAAACGTGACATGCGTCGTGGTCACATTAAACTTAATGTACCTGGTTTGACTCCTTGTCCAAACTGCGGTGAACTACGTAAGTCACACATGGTATGCCCAAGTTGTGGGTATTATGATGGTAAGCAAGTAGTTGACACAAACAAGTAATTATTTAATTTAAAACGATATTCATGGCGCCGGACCTGAATATCGTTTTTTTATGTTGTTATATAAAAAGCTTACTAAAATAGCAGATGGGCAAAATATCGTTTTGTCCGTCTGCTATTTTCATTGGGGAATCAAGGTGTAGGTGATTAAATAGCTAATGTCGAATCTCAATCTAGTGTCGATCGTGAAATACAATCAAAATAAAAAAAGGCCTTTCGGCCTTTTCTATTTTGATTAAAGTGACATGTCAACGACTTCACGACCAACAATTTTGCCGGCTTTCATTTCATCAATGATATCATTAACTTCGCTCAACTTACGAGTGTGAACGATTGGGTGAACTTTACCTTCAGCACCAAATTGGAAGGCTTCAGCTAAATCTTGACGAGTACCAACAAGTGATCCAGCCACTTGGATACCATCTAGAACGGTCTTAGCGATGTTAAGCTCCATGTTACCTTGAGGGAGGGCAACAGCAACCAAACGGCCATCAGGACGCAATGAATCAACGGCTGCAGTGAAGGCACTTGCATTAACTGCAGTAACTTGAGCATTGTTGACACCGCCGACTTTTTCTTGGATTTGTTCTGCAACATTTCCATCGTGACGGTTAATTAAAACATCGGCACCTAATTTTTCAGCAGCAGCCAACTTGTCAGGGTTACCATCAACAACGACAACATGGGCACCGAAAACATTTTTAGCATATTGAATAGCCAAGTTACCAAGGCCACCAGCACCAACAACTGATACCCAGTCGCCAGGCTTAGTATTACCAACTTTTAAAGCCTTGTACATTGTGACACCGGCACAAGTAATTGAGCTGGCTTCAACAGGATCTAAACCATCTGGAACTTTAACGGCATAGTTGGCGTCAACGATACATTGCTGTGCCATGGCACCATCAACCGTGAAACCAGAATTACGGACGTTACGGCAAAGTGTTTCACGTCCTGTAAGGCAGTATTCACAGTGGCCACATCCACCATAGAACCAAGCAACTGATACACGATCACCGATTTTTAGGTTTGTAACACCGGCACCTAGCTTGCTGACGCGTCCAACACCTTCATGCCCAATTACGCGACCAGGGAATTTACCAAAATCACCATTAGCAACGTGAAGATCAGTGTGGCAAAGACCACAATATTCAATATCTACAAGTGCTTCACCATGTTCGAGGGGACGGAGCTCCTTTTCAATAATATCAACATAACCATCAACTGAGTCACGCACAACAGCAGCTTTCATTGTTTTAACCTCTTTCAGAATTAGAATTTATATCCTCACTAGATATATTACACGTAGAGCTTAGCAAATTTTTTCATTATTTGCAAGTGAAATTCTACACATTTCGGAAAAATAAACCGGTTTATTTCCCTTGTGTAGTTGATTTAGCAACAGTTCAACTATTAATCGTTGATTCACATAATTAGGACGTTGTTATCTGTATCACTTATTTTTATAGGTAAAAGAAATGCAAATTATGAAAATAGCTCTGATATCCTATGTTTGGTTAGGTAATTATGATAGAATATTTAATGTATGTGAAAAATAATTAGTATAAATTAAAGAATCAAGAAGTAGGAGTGAAAGACTCATGAGTAGAATTTTAATAATTGAAGATGAAGAAAATTTAGCACGTTTCGTAGAACTTGAATTGCAGCATGAGGGTTATGAAACAGATGTTGAATTAGACGGACGCGCTGGGTTAGATGCAGCGTTGGAACAAGATTTCGATGTAATTTTGCTAGATTTGATGTTGCCAGAATTGAACGGTATTGAAGTAGCACGACGGGTACGTGAAGTGAAAAGTACTCCTATTGTAATGATGACAGCACGTGATTCAGTTATTGACCGTGTATCTGGTTTGGACCATGGGGCAGATGACTATATTGTTAAACCATTTGCAATTGAAGAGCTGTTGGCGCGGGTACGAGCATTGTTACGGCGGATTCATATCGAAGGTGGGGGCAATGAAACGCCTAAAACAACCGTCACTTACCGCGATTTAACAATTGAAAAAGAAAACAGGGTAGTTCGTCGCGGCAAAGATGTTATTAACTTAACGAAACGTGAGTATGAACTTTTACTTATCTTGATGGAAAATGTGAATGTCGTCATGTCACGAGATGTATTGTTAAAACGTGTTTGGGGTTATGAATCGCAAGTTGAAACTAACGTTGTTGATGTCTATATTCGTTATCTACGAAACAAAATTGATCGTGCCGGTGAAAGAAGCTACATTCAAACTGTACGTGGTACGGGATACGTTATTCGGTCATAATAAATCGTAAGCGGGGAAATGTGCTGTGAATTCTACTAAAAAGAAGACAGCCGAATATAGAATGTCCCTAAAAGTTAAGTGGGCTCTCGGAACGGCCATCGGGGCATTACTAATTTTTGCGCTGCTAACATTTGTGTTGTTTCAATCTTTCACGAGTGATCTTTTAAAACGAGAACAGACTTCTGTTAATCAGTCATTAGTGTCTGTTGAGCGACGGTTATCTGACAGTCGTGCGGATGAGTTAACTAGTAGCCATGTACGCAGTCTAGTAAGATATAGTGATGGCCTAGCTGACAAGTCGACTGATGATCAGAGTGCCAAGGGAATCATCAATGGACTCAGTATTTCAGACTTGTCAATTGCAGTTTACAATTTGAATGGAAAACTCGTGTTCTCAACTGATCACGCGCCATCAACAGATAAAATTGTTGATCATAAAAAAATTCAAACGGTTAAAAAGGGATCTCATAAAAATATTGTTGGGACGATGCCGGTAACCAGCAGCAGATCCGATCATCCGAAAATTGGTTATGTCCGAGTAACCAGCAGTTTAACCGGATATTATCAAGTCACGCACCGCTTGTTCCTAATTTCGGTCCTAGTGTTAGTACTTGTTGTGATAGCCAGTGGCCTTTTGGGGTATGTGCTCTCGTATTTTCTTTTGCGGCCAATTGATGAAATTCATGATACGTTGACTGCCATTCGTGATGATCCAACTGATAATCAGCGTGTTCCAAAGATGCATCGACGTGATGAATTATCTGACCTCGGCGAAATGTTTAATGAAATGTTGGATCGGATGCAGCGTTACATTGAGCAGCAGTCCCAATTTGTTGAAGACGTTTCGCATGAATTGAGAACGCCTGTGGCGATTATTCAAGGACACATGGAAATGCTGAATCGGTGGGGAAAAGATGATCCCAAGGTCCTAAGCGAATCATTGGATGCATCCCTTAAAGAAACCAAGCGGATGCAGGACTTAGTTCAGGAAATGCTAGACTTGAGTCGTGCTGAGCAGGTTGAAATTAATTTTAGGGATGAAAAGACAGACGTCGGCGAAGTTGTACACCAAGTATTTAATAATTTTCAAATGATTCATCCAGATTTTGCGTTCACGCTGGATGATGATTTGAAGGAACCCACGGTGGCCAAAATTTACCGAGATCACTTAGAACAAATTTTAATTATTCTTTGTGATAATGCCGTCAAGTATTCTACGGAACGCAAAGAGATTCATTTATCATTGTCACGTAACCTTAATCAGGTCGAAATAGGGGTACAGGATTTTGGTGAAGGTATTTCTCAAGATAACATGGATAAAGTCTTTAACCGCTTTTATCGCGTGGATAAAGCGCGGAGCCGGAAGAAGGGAGGTAATGGATTAGGATTATCCATTGCCAAACGACTCATTGAAGGCTATCGTGGTAGCATTGCTCTTGAAAGTTCTGCGGGATATGGATCGTTATTCAAAGTTACTTTTCCAGTAATACAGGAAAATATTAAAAGTTTAGACGATTAGAAAATTTATTACAGGTTGTGTCAATAAGTGGCATAACCTTTTTATATACATAAAAGGCTCTCACAAACATACACATTTGTGAAAGCCTTTATTAATATCGGACACTATTAGTCTCGATGTTGTTGTTTACCTTGATTACGATTGCGGTTATTTTTGTGCGTTGATTCATCATTACTATCCGAATGTGGATTGGCAAGGGCTGTTTTTGCTGCTTCTGTTGAATCTGCGGCCGGAACAACGACTTTTGGTTTAACGACCTTTGGTGGGTTCTCTTTGAGTTGCTTTTCGATGTTTCGTCTAATATGCGGCCGATAAAGATTAATAATTAGTGACTGAATGATTCCGAAGAGCCCGCCAATGAAGAAGTAAATGCCAAGTCCGGCAGATGATGACATGGTGAAAAATAAAATCATTACTGGACTAATAAACATTGCCATCCGCATTTGTTTCTTTTGATCTTCGGGAACGCCAAGCATAGATACCCAAGCCTGAACTAAATAGGCAACGAATGATAAAATTGCAAAAATGATACTTGGGCTACCAAGTTTAACGCCCATAAATGTTGCGCTTGAAAGATCTGGCGAGTAGCGAATTGCGGCATACAAGGCAGCGAATACTGGCATTTGTATTAAGAGTGGTAAACAGCCAATTCCACCCGTCATACTAATACCATTTTCACGGTAGAGAGCCATCATTTCTTGGCTAATTGCAGCTTGCTCTTCAGGTGTTTTGGCTTTTTTCTGACGTGCTTGAATATCACGCATTTGTGGGCCAACCATCGCCATTTTTTCTTGCTGAATAGTTGATTTCTTCATTTGACTAATCATTACTGGTAGTAAAATCAGTCGAACGACAAAGACGATCACGATGATTGACCAACCATAGTTACCGCCGAAAAAGTTGGCAAGCCATTCCATAAGATGCTGAGTTGGTTTAGCTAAATCGTCATAAATCATGCCATAAGGCTTACCGTTTTTAGTGCGAACACATCCGCTTAGTAACAATGCTAGGACTGTTACCGCGGAAATGAGTGAAATTTTCTTATTCTTCATCTAATTCATCAAATCCTTTTACCCTTATTATTAATAATCATAAACGTATTAAACTATACAGTAGTTGCTGTTGAAAAGCTACTAACTTCGATAACTATTAGCAGTGATACGGTACTATTCAATATAAAATGTGTGGTACGCTTGTGGAGTTGCTGTTGTCACTTGAAGATTTTTGACGTGTGCGAATGGAATGGGGCCTTGGTTAATAAAGTCTATAAATTCATCGATGACAAGTTCTGCCCCTTCGACTTCTATGTAAACACTACCGTTTGCTTGATTACGGACTTTACCACCAAGCTCAAATTCGCGGGCTTTTTTGGCCACTGCCCAGCGGAATCCAACTCCCTGAACGATGCCAGAAGCAATTATTTTGACTGCCTTCATTTTTTTCACCTTCTTATTAGGAACAATCTGTTATAATTGAGGTCGCATTGGAGTGATAAATTTGGAAAAAATAACATCTGTGCATAACCAGCACGTTAAAGATTGGAAAAAATTACAGACTAAGAAACAACGAAAAAAAACAAATACCTACCTATTAGATGGATGGCATTTGGTAGAAGAAGCAATTAATGCCGGCAATCAAATTGTGGCCTTAATTGCAACTGAAGAGCAATTGGCTTTGCATGACGATATTGTAACACGAGAGTTTCCGATTTATGAAGTTACAAATGAAATCATGGCGACAATTACGGATACCGTTTCACCACAGGGAATTGCGGCAGAAGTTGAGTTGCCGGGAGATCGATTTACAAAACCTGAAACTAGCCATGGCGCCTGGCTATTTTTAGATCGTGTCCAGGACCCGGGGAATATCGGCACAATGATTCGAACTGCCGATGCAGCTGGTTTTGCCGGAGTTGTGGCCAGTCAAAAAACTGCTGATTTATTCTCTCCAAAGATTGTACGAGCAATGCAGGGGAGTCAATTTCACTTACATCTTAGACAGGGTGATTTAGTTGATTGGATAACGTTATTTAAAACTGAGGGTCATCCTGTCTATGGCACTCAGCTGAACCCGCAGGCGCTTAATTTTCGTGAAGTAACACCTGTAGAAGATTTTGCGTTAATCATGGGCAACGAAGGCCATGGTATGGACGCGACTACGCTTAACGAAACGACAGCCAATCTTTACATTCCGATGAACGGTCAAGCTGAATCTTTGAATGTTGCAATTTCAGCTGGCATATTGATGTTCCAACTCAACCAAAAGATTAAATAGTTTTAAATTTAAATGAGACAATGAGCGAAAAACTTTGCTTTTTTCCTGAATGCGTGTATTATGTTGTCAGTATTAAGAAAAGGGGCTCTGTATGAAAAGAAATGCGTGGCAAAATGACGAGGAATATGTCTTAATTGTTGAAGACTTACTTCGTCAACCAGCTGTTCAAAAACTATCACAGTATACTCAACATCATCATTCAAACCGCCTGGACCATTCAATTGCAGTTTCGTTTGACAGCTATGAGCTGGCTAAAAAATTACATTTGGATTATCGCAGTGTTGCACGTGCTGGGTTATTGCATGACTTATTTTATTACGACTGGAGAACTACCAAGTTCAACTTAGGGTCGCATGCATTTATTCATCCCCGAGTTGCACTACGAAATGCTGAAAAAATTACACCGTTGAATGATATGGAAAAAGACATTATTTTGAAGCATATGTTTGGCGCTACTTTGGCGTTACCAAAGTACAAAGAAAGTTTACTTGTTTCTTTGGTAGATGACTACGAAGCTGAACATGAGTTTTTCTCACCACTTCGTCAACGCTTTGACGGATGGTATCAACGAATCAAGCTTAGAGCTAATGTTTAACTATCTGTTTACCAGGGGAGGTGGACTTGATGGCAGTAACAGAATCAGTTGCTAATTTTACACTTTGTCCTAAATTTGAAAAAACTTTTTCAATTTTGGGTAAAAAGTGGAATGGCCTCATTATCGAGGTACTATTGAACGAAGGCACCGTTCGTTTTAAGGATTTGGTTGCAAGTATTTCTAAATGCAGTGATCGTGTCCTTGTTGAACGTCTAAAAGAGTTAGAACATTGTGGGATTGTCACACGTAATACACATCCTGATTCAAGCCGGGTGGACTATTCGTTAACTCAGAAAGGCCGCGAATTGGGACCGGTAATGGATGCCGCACATCAGTGGGGAGATAAATGGTTTGGTGAAAATTAAGCTTGACCATTGCCCCGATGTTCACTAGAATAGTATTCGTATGTTATAAAGACATTGATGGAAACTAGTAGATGATGACGCATTATTAGGGAGCTACCACCCTGGACTGAAAGTGGTAGTTAGTGGGTCATATTGAATTTCACTTCCGAAGTCGGCACATTGTGTCCGGTTAATAACCGTTAAAAATTACTTGAGTGTGTGGATTTACCACAAACTAGGGTGGTACCGCGAAGCTTCGTCCCTTTTTTAGGGCGGGGCTTTTTTATTTTGTAAATAAAAGGAGAAAATAATGGGATTACGCGAAAAATTAGATGAGCTACGTCAGCAAGGTCTTAAAGATGTCGATAGTAGTCAAGATTTAGATCGAATTAACGATATCCGAGTTAAATTACTTGGCAAAAAGGGTCCGATTAAGGAAGCACTTCGGGGCATGCGTGATTTAAGTGCTGAAGAGCGGCCTAAGATTGGTCAATTTGCTAATGAGATCCGGGATGATTTGACACGGGCCATTGAAAGTAAACGTGCCGAACTGGAACAAGCTAAAATTAATGCACAACTAGCCAAAGAAACGATTGATGTAACGCTTCCGGGGAGCGCTGTCTCTCAAGGACAACCACATGTGATTCAACAAATCATTGATCAGTTGGTGGACCTGTTTATTGGCATGGGGTATGAAGTGGCTGTTGGGGATGAAGTAGAAGAAGATCATTATAATTTTGAGATGCTCAACTTGCCAAAAGATCATCCAGCGCGCGATATGCAAGATACGTTCTATGTAACACCAGAAGTTTTGATGCGAACTCAAACGTCTCCAATGCAAGCACGAATGATGGAAAAACATGACTTCAGCAAGGGACCTTTGAAGATGATCTCACCAGGTAAGGTTTATCGTCGTGATACTGACGATGCTACACATAGCCATCAATTTCACCAAGTTGAAGGAATGGTTATTGGCAAGCATATTACGATGACTGACTTGAAGGGAACACTTGAAGTCGTTGCGCAAGAATTATTCGGCGATGAACTCAAAGTACGTCTTCGTCCAAGTTATTTCCCGTTCACAGAGCCATCAGTGGAAGCGGACATTACTTGTTTTAACTGCTTAGGAAAAGGTTGCTCGATTTGTAAGAACACCGGCTGGATTGAAGTTTTAGGTGCAGGAATGACGCATCCAAACGTCTTAAGAATGGCTGGAGTTGATCCAGACGTATACGGTGGTTTTGCATTTGGGTTGGGGCCTGACCGCTTTGCAATGCTTAAATACGGAGTTGAAGACATTCGTGATTTTTATCAAAACGATGTTCGTTTCCTCACGCAGTTCGACCAGAAAGGATAAATAGTCAATTATGAAAGTTTCATACCAATGGTTACAAGAGTATTTGGATATTGATGTTAAGCCTGCGGACTTAGCTGAAAAAATTGCCCGAACATCTGTCGATATTAATGATGTTTATTCACCCAGCGATGGATTAAAGAAATTGGTGGTCGGTTATGTTGAAAGTACAACACCACATCCTGATTCCGATCATCTAACACTGTGTCAAGTTAACACTGGTGAGGATACCGTACAGATCGTGTGTGGAGCACCTAATGTTGTGGCCGGTAAGAAGGTTATTGTTGCACTGCCAGGCGCCAGAATTGGCAACAACATCAAGATTAAACGAAGCAAGATGCGTGGTGAATTATCTGAAGGAATGCTCTGCGCACTTCAAGAAATTGGCTTCAGTGAGAATATTGCACCAAAAGCCTACGATGAAGGGATTTGGTTCTTGCCAGATGACGCTAAGCCCGGCGAATCCGTCTTCCCATATCTTGGAATGGATGACACTATTATCGATACCGATATCACCCCTAATCGCGGTGACATGTTTAGTATGTTGGGAAATGTGAACGATATTGCGGCCTTCTATGACCTTAAGTCCCATTTTAAGGTTCAAAAGGTTAATGAAAATAGTTCACAGTTAACCTCAGATTTGGTGGCTGTCAACATCGCTGATACACAACTTGCACCAACGTACAAGATGCGGGTGATTCAAGATATTCAAGTCAAGGAGAGCCCACTGTGGCTTCAAATCCGGCTTTGGAATGCAGGAATTCGTCCAATTAGTAATGTTGTGGATGTTACCAATTACATCCTGTTGAAATATGGACAACCACTACACAGCTTTGACTATGCTAAATTACCCGCAAAACAAATTGGCGTTCGTTTTGCAAAGCATGAGGAACCATTTGTGACGTTGGATGAAGACGAACGTCAACTCGATTCACAGGATATTGTTGTGACTGCTGGTGACAAACCTGTTGCTTTGGCTGGAACAATGGGCGGCCTTGAAACGGCTATTTCTAACGATACAACGAGTGTTGCCTTAGAGGCTGCCATCTTCGATCCAATTTTGGTACGTAAACAGGCACGTCGTCATGACTTGCATAGCGAGTCATCAACTCGGTTTGAACGTGGCGTTAATCCAGAAACAGTTGAAACGGCGTTGAATGAAGCTGCCCAAATGATTGCCGAACTTGGTGGTGGTGCGGTCACAAAGGGAATTGTTACTGGAAGTGAACGTGATCTTATTACACCCACTATCGTGCTCTCGCTTTCTCGAATTAATCATGTACTGGGAACGACGTTATACGTAGAAGAGGTTGTTGATATTTTTGATCGCCTTGGTTTTACAACTGCAATTGATGGTGAACAGATTACAGTAACCGTACCAGCACGGCGTTGGGACGTTAACATTGAAGCCGATTTGTTGGAAGAAATTGCTCGTATTTATGGTTACGACAATCTACCATCAACGCTCCCTGAACAAAGTAGTAATATTGGGGCGCTTACGGAACGACAACAGTTGATTCGAACTAGTCGTCACGTCCTCGAAGGATTAGGCCTCAATCAAGCGATTAGCTATTCTTTAACGACCACGGAAAAGGCAACACAGTTCCAAGTTGAGCCCCATAGTAATCCCATGCAGCTAGATTATCCGATGAGTCAAGACCATGTTGCTGCCCGGATGAGCTTAATTAGCGGGTTGTTAACGGATGTTGCATATAATGTAGCTCGTAAGCAAAAAGATGTGCAATTGTATGAACAGGGCCGAATCTTCGTGACCCATCCAGATCAAAAACGGCCTGAAGAACAGGAACATCTTGCTGGTGTCCTAACCGGTGAGCTTTTGACTGATAATTGGCATCAGACTGAGCACCACGTTGATTTTTATGATGCCAAAGGAATTGTAGAACGCTATCTGACCAATATGGCGTTGCAACAAAAAATATCGTTTGTTGCCAATCATGAACGCAAGGAAATGCATCCTGGCCGCACTGCGGATATTTATATTGGTGAAACCCTGGCCGGCTTTATTGGACAGATTCATCCACAAGTTGCCAAGGATTATAAGATCCCTGAAACCTATGTCTTTGAGCTGAATCTTGAATTAATTTTGGCAGCGGCAAAGAAGTCTCGCCATTACCAACTGATTAGCAAGTATCCCGCAATTAGTCGTGACATTGCACTACTTCTTGATGAAGGAACAACTAATGATGAAATTTTAGCCGCTATTAATAAAAAAGGTGGCGCTCATTTGGTTAACGTTCATCTGTTCGATGTCTATGAAGGCGCCCATTTGCCTGCAAATAAAAAATCCCTTGCCTATACATTGACGTATCAAGACAGCCAAGGAACCTTGACTGAAGATCAAGTTAATGAATCTTTCGACAAAGTAGTTGATTATCTAACCGATCAATTTAATGTTGAGATTCGCTAATTTAACTAAGCAGCGTTTACGCTGCTTTTTGCGTTTAAATTTAATTTAAAAGTTTAAATTTAACGTTCAGTGTCGCTATTGTGAAAAACTTTAGTATAATGGACGGGATTATAAAAATAGGGTGGTAAGCTAATGAATCAGCAACAGCATAGTCATAAGAAAAAATATTGGTGGGCAGCAGCTATCGTGGTTATTCTACTAATTTGCGGGTTAATAGGGACGAAAGTTTATATTAATTCGGCCATGAAACCTGTTAATTCGGCAAAGAACACACAGATTCAAGTGAAAATTCCGTTGGGTGCTTCAAATAAGAAGATTGGGACAATTCTACAAGATAAAAAATTAATCAAGAGTTCGTGGGTTTTCGATTATTACATCAAAACACACAACAAAACATCATTTAACGCAGGATACTATGTTCTGAAACCATCGATGAATCTTGCTACAGTAGTTAATAAGCTCGAAAAGGGTGGGAGCTCCACACCGTTAATTGGCCAGAAAGGTAAAGTTCTGGTTCAAGAGGGGCAGACCATTGACCAAATTGCCAAAACTGTTCAAAAGCAAACAAAATTTTCTGCTAAACAGTTCTTGGCACTTATGAAAGATGAAAATTATCTAGACCAGTTGGCCAAACAGTATCCACAATTGTTAAGTTCAACAATGACGGCCAAGGACGTTCGGTACCGTTTAGAAGGTTATCTCTATCCGGCCACATATGATGTATCAAACCTGAAAAATTTGAAGACATTGGTTAATGAAATGGTTGCAGCAGAAAATACGCAGCTAAAGCCTTATTTTAATACGATGACTAAAAAACATTTAAGTGTTCAGGAAGTGTTAACGTTGGCTTCGCTAGTTGAACGCGAGGGTGTTACAAGTAAAGACCGCGGAAAAATTGCGGGCGTTTTCTTCAACCGACTCGATAAAAATATGCCAATTCAATCCGATATTTCGGTGATGTACGCCTTAAATACACACAAGAAAAATTTAACGTATAAGGATTTAAAGGTTGATTCTCCTTATAACTTATATACTAATAAAGGTTATGGACCTGGACCATTTAATAGTCCCAGTCTGCAATCTGTTCAAGCGGTATTAAATCCAACTCAACGCAGTAAAGGATATTTGTATTTTGTAGCAAATACAAAAACGGGGAAGGTTTATTACTCAAAAACGTATGCACAGCACCAAAAAATTACCAGTAAGTTAGCAAAGGATAATCAATAACGAGAGGAATATAAACTGTGAGTGAAACTAAAAAGCGGCCCCTTATTATTGGGGTGACGGGTGGTTCTGGTAGCGGTAAAACGACTGTTAGTCAAGCTATTTATGATGAGTTGGCTGGAAAGTCAATTATGATTATTGCGCAAGACACATATTATAATGATCAGGCCCAAATGACTATGGCGCAACGTAAAGCGGTGAATTATGATCATCCACTGGCGTTCGATACTGATTTGTTAATTAGTGATTTGAAAAAGTTATTGAATAATGAGTCGATTGAAATGCCCGTGTATAGTTATTCTGAATTTACGCGTTCGAACAAGACGGTACGTACTGAGCCACGTGATGTGATTATTTTAGAGGGAATTTTAATTCTTGATGATCCACGGCTACGTGACTTGCTAGATATTAAGGTGTTTGTTGATACGGACGATGATATTCGAATCATTCGACGCATTCAACGAGATATGGTGGAGCGGGGCCGTTCACTTCAGTCAGTAATTGATCAGTATTTAACAACGGTCAAACCAATGTATCATCAGTTTATTGAACCAACTAAAAGGTATGCCGATATTATTGTGCCAGAGGGTGGCGAAAATACAGTTGCAATTGACCTGCTAACGACAAAAGTTCGTGATATTTTAGCCCATCACGGAAAATAGTTTCATTGCGGTTTTGGTTTACAAGCAACCAGTAACATGGTAATGTTTTGGTTGTATTAATTTAATGTAGGGGTGACAAAATGTCAGACGAAAAAACATACCCAATGACACTTGAGGGTAAGCAAAAACTGGAAGATGAATTAGAAGAATTAAAGACAAAAACGCGTGCCGAAGTTATTGAACGGATCAAGATTGCACGTAGCTATGGTGACTTGTCTGAAAACTCAGAATATGAATCAGCTAAGGATGAACAAGCATTCGTGGAAGGCCGAATCAGTACTATTGAAACAATGCTACACAACGCCGAGATAATTGATAGTGAAGCAGTTGCTACAGATGAGGTTTCGTTGGGCCGCACGGTTACCTTTAAGGAGCTTCCTGATGAAGAACCTGAAACATATACCATTGTGGGTCAGTCTGAATCAGATCCATTAACCGGCAAGATTTCTAATGAATCACCAATCGCTGTCGGCTTATTAGGCCATAAGGTTAATGATGAAGTTTCAATTCAAATTCCGAACGGTAGTATGACCGTTAAGATTTTATCAGTTGAATAGTTAAAGGATCGTTTTTAAGTCGTAACATATTATTTGTGCTACGGCTTTTTAATTTGCATAACGTTTGAAGTTACATTAAAATGAAAGTAAGCGGATACAATTGAGCTAAAGGGAGAGAAAGTCAATGCAAATTTCAGTTACAGATCGTGCTAGTCAGTGGTTTCAGGATGAAATGGGATTGCAGCATGGAATGGGTGTCAGATTTTTTGGTAAGGTCTACGGCAAAACACCAGTTCATGATGGCTTTTCGATTGGCATGTCACGTGATGATCATCCGATTGATCCGATCGTTGATACGGAAAAGGATGGAATTCATTACTTCGTTGCAGAATTGGATGAATGGTTCTTTAAAGGATTTGACTTGACGATTGAATATGATCCTAAAACGGATGGCCCGATATACGAATATCAACAAAATAATGAATTGGAATAGGACTAAGACTAATAAAGACGACGTAACCGTTAAATGGTTACGTCGTCTTCTATAATATCGATCATTATTTTAGGTGCTTTTGCCGCCAAACTAGTTTGTATAAGAGTGTACCACCAATTGAGATACCGGAAATAAGTAACCCTAAGATGAAGAATGGTGGGTGATAACTGATGACAACTTTATGGTGCCCTTTTGAAATTTTTGCTGCTAAGAATGTACCAAGTACTTTACGCGTTTGAACTTGCTTGCCATCAACAGAGATATGCCATCCTTTGGAGTATGGGATAGTTGTCATCAAATCTTGATGATTCTTTTTAACGTTGATTGTCCCAGTAATTTTAGTATTTGAATGTGCGGTGATGTTTAAAGGCGAAGATTTAAGCGTCTTGTTCAAACGATCAAAGTGACTTTGATTTAATTTATAAAGACTAATGTTTTGAAGCCATAAACTTTGTTGTTTAAGCTTGAAGGTAATTGTGACGGGTTGTCCTTTTTGCTTGGAAGCAACGTTGATGACAACCGTATTTCGAAATGTTGGATATTGTGTGAGCTTTTTACCATTTAGGTAGTAAGAGGCTGCATTATCCGTTAAATTAGCCCCAAAAGTAAGGTAGTAGGATTCATTTGTCTTAGGGACAAATGTTAAAGTAACGGAGGCTGGTTTTAAGAGACTTTGTTTCGTGAAGATGGTACCAGTGATTTTAGTTGATGATTGAACGTTTTGGAAGGTTACGTGATCAAAGTTTTGAACCGAGAATAATGATGAACTAGAGGTATCATCGGCTAACGTTTGATAAATTTCAGACTGCCAAGCAACCGGATCCTTGGTTGTAGACTTAAGTGTATTAATTTTGTCAGATGCGGCAAATGCTAGTGATAGTGCTCGTTTGTTTTTGTATGTCTTAGTGAGCGTATCTTCGCTCGTTAGCGTTTGTCGATTGAGATCAGGTTTATTTGAAGTAGTTGGAAGAATTGATGACGTTTCTCGTTGTCCAATAATCGAGGTAGTCGGACGTGCATCCATAAAGTATTGCATTCCTAATAATGAATCAGTGACTTGAGTGCCATTGGTGTAAGCAACAAAACCGTCACCATCGGGTTCGCCAATGGATCCCATAAAACTAGGAATACTTGGTTCGAGAGTTGACCCAAAATGTGACCCACCATTATAGTCAGCTTGCATCGTATCGTCCTTAGTTCTCATAAACGTTTTGCCAATTCTGTAAAAGCCGGAATCTGACTTTTTGATCTTATTGACGGTCTTATCGAGCTGAGTTGTGTAGTCGCCAAAATCAGACTGACTCACGTAACTAATATTGTTAAGCGAAATATATGCATTTGTGGCCACTTCGAAAATGGCAAGCATGCAAAAGAGTAGGTCGTATAGGACTGGAGAGTAGAATCTGGGAATACAGAGCCATACCAAACCAACGCAACAAAAACCAATACTGATTAATAATTGACTATCATCGATGTATGAAAACGAACTTAAATTTAATTTCAAGTAGGCATGCAGCCCGATAATGATAACGACTAGCGGTACAATTTTTTTCCAACCAATTCTAAAATTAGGGGTCAGAACATGTGCGGCAAGCCATAAGATCCAGAATGAAAATAAAAATGAAAACCGGTATGGGTACCAAACTGGAAACTGACCAGCATGCCAAAGAAGGTCCAAGGGTTGAACGCAGAATGAAAAAATGAAGAAAACGGTAATTGCGACAGAAACTAGCCGTAACCTTAAGTGATAGCGACGATCAATGAAGAATAGAAGAAAAGCCATCACCATTAACATTCCTACGAAAAAATTAGGTTGACCACTTGGCATTTGTTTAAAGTTAAATGATCCGGTAATTAACTTTCCCAACATTTTAAAGGGAAAATATTCGAATTTCCAGCTAATTTTGGTTTCAGTGTAAGTTCCCTTACTTTGCAATAATGCATAAAATGTTGGTAGTAGAAGGATACAGGCAAATAGCCCGGATAAAATCGAACTACCAATGTATTTTAAAAACCGTCGACAACTAATTCGAAATCCCAATGATTGCTTTGTGAGTTGCCAGAGCATAAACAGAATTGTAAAGATTGCAACCATCCAAGCCATATAGTAATTAACAATCAATAGTGCTGAAAACCAAATGATGTAGACCCAAGGCTTGTTTTCATCAACCAACTTGATTAGACCCCAGATAATGGGTGGTAGTAGGTATAGAACATCTAACCAGATAACGTTGAGCTGGTTGGCAATCATCCATCCCATTAGAGCGTATGCTGTTGAGAAGGCAAGAACGCGAATACCTGACTGTAACTTAGTTTTTTGTAGGAGCCAGCCAAAACTTAAACCGGCAAGCCCGTACTTGATCAATAGGATGATCAAAACGCCGATGGATAGTGTTTTACCAGGAAATGCTAAGATGATTAAGTTTAAGGGACTCATCAAATAATATGAAAAAATTCCAATCATATCACCGCCCAAATCCTTAGAGAAAGAGTAGAAGAACGTTTCTGGGTGGTGAAGCAAGGTTGATCTGAAATACGAATAAAAGTCGATATATTGTTGTCCGAGGTCAACCGTTAGAATGCTACTAGAGCCGAAGGGGGCCATAGAACGGTATGCAAAATAGCTTCCCATTAGAATAACTGGTAGTAAAAAGGCTAAAAATAAAATACTATGTGTTCGATTAAATCTTCTAAAAAAATGCAATTCTCTCAACCTCAAATCAAAAAATTTACTGAAATAGTTAAAATTACGCAAAATCGCTGTTTCTTTGTTTGCACTTCGTATAGAATAACATATGACATCGAAAAAATAAGTTCGAAGTTAGTTCATTTTATGAAGTTTTGGTAAAATGGAAGTGGTGCAAGATGCACAACGGTTAGTCGCTGTGTATACATAACGTTTAAGGAGCATTAGGTCACTTGAAATTATCGACGCGTATCAAAAACAGATTTAAGTCACGATCCAGTAAGAAAACAGTTCAATCACAGATTCCGTTTCGACTGAATTTTTTGCTTTGGACAGTTGGCGTTTTACTACTAGTACTCGCAATTCGGTTGTTCTATCTTCAGGTACTGAATGGAGATGCCTACAAGGCAGAGGTTAACCGATCTGATACGAGTGTTGAAACCAATAGTGTCCAGCGTGGGATGATTTATGACTCAACAGGGAAAGTATTGGTTGGTAATGAAGCGCATCAAGCCATTACCTACACGAAGAGTGAATCTGCTACGGCAACAGAAATTTATAAAACTGCTAATACACTGGGCAAGTATTTGACTGTCTCAACATCCAAGTTGACAACTCGAAATAAGCAAGACTACTTCCTGGCTAGTGAGGCTAACGTAAAAAAAGTATTGGCCCAGATTCCAGGAAGCAGTAAATTATCTGATTCTGCTAAAGCTGATAAAGAATTAGCCTATTTGGATAAACATCCGAGCTTCTATAAATTAAGTGCCAGTCAAAAGAACAAAGCGATGATTTACGCAGAAATGAGTGGTGCTTACTCACTTTCAACGATTTACCTTAAGGAAAGTGGGGTTACTAGTGCTGAAGTAGCTCAGGTTGGTGAACATCTAAACGAAATGTCGGGTGTTAAAGTTGGTACGAGTTGGTCACGTAATTATCCACAAGGAAAATCAATTCAGTCATTAACTGGGACCGTGTCGACCCAAAAGACCGGCTTACCAAGTGACAAGGTTAATACACTTCTTGCCGAAGGCTATTCCAGAAATGATAGTGTTGGACAAAGCTATTTGGAAGAAGAATATCAATCTACGTTGGCTGGGTCTAAGTCACAAACGGAAGTTTCTTCCGGCAGTGGATCAAGTCAGATTACTAAAGCAGTGACTAAATATGCTGGTAAAAAAGGTGATAACCTTGTGTTGACGATTAATGCGAAGTTCCAAAACAAGGTTCAAAAGATCCTTAAGTCCACGTATAAGTCGTCAGGAGTCATTGGTAATTCTACTGGTGCATATGCGGTCGTTATGAATCCCAATACTGGTGCAATCTATGCCATGGCCGGAGTTGATCGTAATATCAATACTGGTAAGGTTACTGATGACCAAATTGGATCGATTAACCATCCAATCGTTATGGGGTCGGTTGTTAAAGGTGCCACTGTCATGGGGGCATTGATGGACGGCGTTATTACACCAAATAGTAATACACTGAATGACCAACCAATCAAGGTTGCTGGAACGGCAAGTAAGAGTTCGTGGTGGAATAGAACCGGATCGGTTCCTATTACAGCCGAAGAAGCGCTAGAAGTATCATCTAACTCGTATATGATGCAACTTGCGATGAAGGAAGCTGGTACAAAGTATGTGGCAGGGAGTTCACTTAACATGCCAACTAGCATCTTCACGAAGCTGCGAGGATACTTTAACCAGTTTGGCCTTGGCGTTAAAACGGGGATTGATTTACCAGGTGAAACTACCGGATATACTGGTTCTACCAGTGTTATTGGGAAGGCACTTGATTTATCGTATGGGAACTACGATAGTTACACTGTTATGCAGTTAGCACAGTATGCTTCTACGATTGCTAATGGTGGTTACCGGATGAAACCCTATGTAGTTTCACAGGTTCGGGGGACAAATAGTGATGGCTCTCTTGGGAAAGTTGAGTCCACGACCCAACCAACCGTGCTGAATGCTATTGATGCTACAAAATCAGAGTTTGATGTTGTCCGTAAAGGGATGTATATGGTTGTTCATGGATCCAGTCCATATAAGACAGGTAGTAAGCTAGAAGATCTTTCACCAGCTGTTGCTGCTAAGACTGGGACGGCCGAAACATTTGCTGGAACAACTTCGACGTTGACGCATAGCTTGATCATGTTTGGCCCATACAAAGATCCACAGGTGGTTATTGCCTTGGCAATTCCAGGTGCATCCACAAGCAGTAGCTCTGTGAATGTTCAGATGGGGCATGACATTTATAAGGCATATTGGAAGACAGTTCAATCATCCAGTGGCTATTAAAATAACATGTCAAGGAAATTTACTTAACAAAGTTAGAGAAATTACTAGTCAAAATAATCATTTAATGATATAGTAATACGAGTTAGGGTTCCACCCGATTAAAAAAAGTTTGGAGGTTTCAGCCATGCGCGTACACATTACTTTAGAATGTACTGAATGCCATGAACGGAATTACTTATCAAGTAAGAACCGTCGTAACAATCCCGACCGCATTGAATTAAAGAAATATTGCCCACGGGATCATAAAGTTACGTTACATCGTGAAACAAAGTAGTTCTGTATGATGTCTTAATGACAAAGTATAACAAGAGGCTGGTGACAAATTATTTTGTTCCAGTCTTTTTTGTATCCGTAAAGCAATCACATTTTTTGATTGCGTAAACCGGTGGTATAGTTACAATGAGATTCAGGAATGCATGTAGTAGATTGCATTCATAAATTTGAAGGTGGTGGAGCACAATATTAAATTGGAAAAATTTACGCGATCAGGCTTTTTGTACCCAAGCAATCGTCTTGATTCAAGTGATTATTTTTATTCTCATGACATTAGCTGGTGGATCGACAAATACTCAAGTTTTAGTTAACTTTGGTGCGAAGGTTACTACCTATATTCAAATGGGACAGTGGTGGCGACTTATTACACCAGTATTTTTACACATTGGGTTAATGCACCTAGTAGTTAACTCGGTGACAGTTTATTATATTGGAACACAAATTGAAAATATGTTTGGTCATTCAAGATTTTTAGCAATTTACTTTGTGAGTGCACTGACGGGAAATTTGGCAAGTTTCGTATTCCTACCTGATGCTCTTTCTGCAGGCGCTAGTACGGCCATTTTTGGTCTGTTTGGAGCCTTCCTGATGTTAGGAGAATCATTTCACCATAATCCCTATATTCGTCTGTTAAGTCGACAATTTTTGATATTTGTTGGAATTAATTTAGTATTTGACCTATTTATGTCCGGAGTCGACATATATGGTCATTTAGGTGGACTAGTTGGTGGTTTTTTGATGGGATATGTAGTTGGAACACCACAAATTGGCAAAATCAACTTGATAAAGCGTTTTCTAAGTGGCATCATATTGCTTGTAGTAGTTGTTTTGTTTTATCAAATGGGTATGAAAATAATCTAAAGGTGGGTAATTGAAATGAAAACGTTATACGATGTGCAACAATTACTCAAGCGGTTCGGTGTCTACGTTTATGTTGGAAAGCGAAAGTGGGATATTGAATTAACAGCGCTGGAACTTGATAACCTGTTTAAATCCGGAGTCATTGAGCGTGACGATTATTTAAAAGCAAAAGTGGTTTTACGCCATGAACACCATTTGGAAGAGCAATCTGAAGCAAAGAATGGTCTCAAGGAGGACGAACAATGAGTAGTAAAAAATTAATCGGTGTTGATCTTGGTGGGACAACTGTTAAATTTGCCATTTTGACCCTCGACGGTGATGTGCAACAAAAATGGGCATTTAGAACAAATATTTTGGATGAAGGGCAGCATATTATTCCAGAAATTGTCGATTCCATCAATCATCATATTGATTTGTATAAAATGTCTCGAGACCAGTTTGTTGGAATAGGAATTGGAACTCCAGGGACTGTCGACTTGAAAAACGGAACCGTAACAGGGGCTTTTAATTTAAATTGGAAAAAGCCACAAGCACTGATTGAACAGTTAGAGACTGGAACTGGACTCAAAGCCGCACTTGATAATGACGCCAACGTTGCTGCTTTGGGTGAACGTTGGAAGGGTGCTGGCAACAACGGTGATGAAGTCGCATTCATTACATTAGGCACAGGCGTTGGTGGTGGTATCATCACTAATGGCGAAATGGTTCACGGGATCCATGGTGCTGGTGGTGAAATTGGGCATATGATCGTGGAACCAGAGGGGTACCTCTGTACCTGCGGAAACCGCGGCTGCTTAGAGCAGTATGCATCTGCAACTGGAGTTGTACATTTGGCAACGGATGCTGCTGAAGAATATGCTGGCGATAGCAAGTTAAAGGCAATGGTAGATGATGGTCAGGAGATTACTTCAAAAATTGTGTTCGATTTGGCTGAAAAAGAAGACGATTATTTGGCAAATGAAGTTGTGGACCGTGTTGCACATTATCTAGGGCTTGCGAGCGCTAATATTAGCAATATTTTGAACCCTGAATTTGTAGTGATCGGCGGTGGTGTTTCGGCAGCTGGAGAATTTTTGCTCTCACGTGTTAATGCTGCATTTCAGCAATTTGCCTTTGCGACCGTACGCGATTCAACAACACTCAAATTAGCCGAGTTGGGTAATGATGCAGGGGTTATCGGTGCCGCATCACTAGCAAAACGATTTATGTAGTGTAATTTAATATTTGGAGGAATTAGAATTGGTAGTTGGAGTTAGTAATGCGTTGATTACGATTGATGTAATCTTATTTGCAATAATCATTATTTGGATTGTAACAACGGTGGTACAGTCGTTTAGACGTAAGAAGTATTCGACCGTGCTGGAAGAAGAAGCGTTTACGGAAGGCATGCGGAAAGCACAAGTGATCGATTTACGCGAAAAAAATGATTTTGATAAGGGACACATCTTGGGTGCTCGAAGCGTACCATATAGCATGTTAAAACAGCGATATGCAGAAATTAGAAAAGATCTACCAGTTTATTTGTATGATCAGGGGATGTCGATGAGTACACGTGCAGCTGCTTCATTAGGCAAGCAGGGGTATCAGGATATTTATATTCTAAAAAATGGTTATGCTCGTTGGACAGGAAAAACTAAGGCGAAAAAATATTAAAAAATAGGGGCTGAGATATATTGCTTATCTCAGCCCCTAATATGTTGACTATTTATTATGTGCAGAACGGCCTTTTCGAACGGCGGCCTTACGATTTTCCTCAAATCGTGTTTCTTCTTCTTCAATTGGTTTCACAACGCGTTTATGGAAAGTAAAGACACCACCCAACACGGCGCCAACTGTGGCAGCCGTTCCAATGACAAATCCTTTTGCAAATTGTTTCATATTGGTCCCTCCAATCATGTTACTTACATTATGCAAGAATTGGTCTCTTTTTACCAGTGATTCAGATAAAGGAGTTGAGTAAATTGACTAAAATAATTGCAATCGTTGGCCCAACGGCTGTCGGGAAGACAGCTTTATCAATTAAATTGGCGCAACATTTTGATGGCGAAATCATTTCTGGTGACTCAATGCAGGTTTACCGACATCTTGATATTGGAACTGCCAAAATTAGGCCCGATGAGATGCAAGGAATTCCCCACCATATGATTAATATTCGTGATATTACGGAGCGCTTTTCTGCTGCCGAATTTCAAAAAATAGCTACCACACAAATTAAAGAAATTGCATCACGAGGAAAGCTGCCAATTATTGTGGGCGGAACTGGATTTTATCTCCAAGCATTAATAGAAAATTTGAGTTTAGGTGACGACCAATTTGATGAGCGATCAATGGAGATTAGAGCTCAATGGCAGCAGTTCGCAAAAATACATGAGCCTCAGGAAGTCTGGCAAAGGCTCAAAGAATTAGATCCTAAAGCTGCTCAGCAAATTGCACCGAATAATGTACGCCGATTAATTAGGGCCTTAGAAGTGATTGAGAAAACGGGACATCCATTCTCGGAACAGCGGAATACACCCTCTGAGTTTGAAACATTACTTATTGGACTAACAACTGATCGCCCACTTTTGTATGACCGAATTAACGCACGGGTAGATTTGATGATGGCGAATGGCCTAGAAGAGGAAGCACGGTGGCTCTTTGAGCATCAAGGACGCGAACTACAGGCTGGCAAAGGAATTGGATATCATGAATTATTTGACTATTTTGAAAGCCAATGTAGTCTCGATTCGGCGGTTGAGAAAATTAAATTAGATTCACGCCACTATGCTAAACGACAATTAACATGGTTTCGTAACAAAATGGATGTAATCTGGTTTGATCTAGTCACGGGCCAACACTCGGTTTCGGAAATTAAGAAAAAAGTAGCAAATTGGTTATAAAATTAATACTTTTCGTTTATGTTATAAAACATAACATGAGCCGTTGACTTTTAGTTTTATCACTGTTATGATCTTATCGTAGTAAGGAAGGAGGGATCATTTTGAAGGAGAAAGAGCTTAGACGTTCGCTTGCAGTTCTGCCGATGGGGACGGTTATGAAACTCACCAGTCTTACTGCTCGTCAGATTCGTTATTATGAAACACAAGAGCTTGTTAAACCACAACGAAGCGATGGTAATCGACGTTTATATTCATTAAACGACGTTGATCGATTACTTGAGATCAAGGATTACCTTGATGAAGGATTGAACATGGCTGGTATTCGTGAGATTTTCAGTCAAAAACAAGTGGAATCTGAGAAGCGTAAGGAAGAACAGCGAAAGTCGCTCACTGACGATGATGTTCGTAAAATTCTTCATGATGAGATCCTCCGTGCGGGTGGTTTGCAGGGGATGTCCTCTCAACCAACTTCACCTTTACAAAAACCATTTTAGCGTTTTGGGTATAAGAAAGGATAGGTATTTGTATGGCCAAGCATGTATATACTGATGATGAGGTTCGACAGTTAATTAAGGATGAAAATGTACGATTTTTGAGATTGATGTTCACTGATTTATTTGGCACAATCAAAAATGTGGAGATTCCAATTAGTCAATTAGATAAGTTATTGGCTCATAAAATTATGTTTGATGGCTCATCAATTGATGGCTTCGTGCGGATTGAAGAAAGTGACATGTATCTTTACCCAGATATGTCAACATGGTTAGTATTCCCATGGGGTGCAGAACATGGAAAGGTTGCTCGTGTTATCTGTGAAGTTTACACTGCAGACCGTAAACCATTTGCGGGAGATCCTCGTAACAACTTGATTCGTGTCTTAGGTGATATGAAGAAGGCTGGCTTCACTGACTTCAATATTGGCCCTGAACCTGAATTCTTCCTGTTTAAGATGGATGAAAACGGCAAACCAACGACTAAACTTAATGATCAGGGAAGTTATTTCGACATGGCACCCATGGACTTAGGTGAAAATTGTCGACGTGATATTGTTTTAGAGCTTGAAAAGATGGGCTTTGAAATTGAAGCAGCACATCACGAAGTTGCACCAGGGCAACATGAAGTTGACTTTAAGTATGCAAATGCTTTGGAAGCGGCTGACAATATCCAAACATTTAAATTAGTGGTTAAGACAGTTGCTCGTAAGTACGGATTGTTCGCCACATTTATGCCTAAACCACTTTCTGGAATTAACGGATCCGGTATGCACATTAATATGTCGCTATTTAACGGTCAAGGGAATGCTTTCTACGATGAAAGCGGTGATCTATCCTTATCTGATACTGCGTACAACTTCTTGGGTGGCCTTTTGAAGCATGCTCGTAATTTCACGGCTGTTACAAATCCAATTGTTAACTCATACAAACGCTTGGTTCCTGGTTTTGAAGCGCCTGTTTATGTTGCTTGGTCAGGTTCTAACCGTTCACCACTTATCCGTGTACCAAATTCACGTGGCGTTTCAACGCGTCTTGAATTACGTTCAGTTGATCCTTCTGCTAACCCATATTTGGCAATTGCTGCGGTATTGGAAGCTGGGCTGGATGGGATTAAGAATGACTTAACGCCTAGTGATAGTGTTGATCGTAATATCTATCGAATGGACGAAAGTGAACGTGAAGACAATAACATCGTTAGCTTACCAAGTACCTTACACAATGCGCTTAAGTATTTGGCCACTGATGACGTTGTCCGTGATGCAATGGGCACTCATCTTTACAAGAGTTTCTTTGAAGCTAAGACACTTGAATATGATGCATATCGTCAACAAGTTGCCGATTGGGAACGTGAACAATACATGGAAATGTATTAATTAAAAATTAAATCGATCGTTTTTTAAGTCCAAGGTTTTCAAAATCTTGGGCTTTTTATATTGATCAGTTTAATTTGTTAAAAAAAATCAATGATCGCGGCGCGAATACTTTAAAGTCGCGCGAAAATTCGGTAAGATAGACCTATGAAACCGATTGATGGGGAGAATGATTATGACGAATATTGTAGATCAAGATGATCATAAAAGTGCCAGTAGCGTAATTGATGAACAAATTTCGCTAAAGATTACATATTTACAAAAATTGCAGCAAGCGGTTGCCGATCATGATGATCGACAAGTTTTTGCTTTATTAGACAACCAACGTTACACTTCGGCTGTACTACATCGTGAGAATCAAGAAAATAATATTAGCGTAGTAAACCTTGTTGATAATTTATCCGATGAGCTTAGTAATTTCTTAAGTGAAAATCTAATTAAGTATTTAGGCAAGGCCTACCCATTCTTTTACTACGAAGAATTCCAACATGGCCATTTTAAAATTTATTTTGGTAACTGGTGGGATCGACGCGAATTTGGTGAATTAGATGTTCTTAATATTCGCTTCGTGTTTGATCAGACTGAATATCAAAAACTAACGGATTCATTTGAATTAGCGAAGGAAAACAAACGCTACAATAGCGGTAAGATTGAGGCGGTCTCAAAAGAAAACGACTATTTGCAAGGATTAATTGACAATCAAAAGGAGCGAGAAGCTCAGAAGGCTCAACTACAAGATCAATTAAAAGAAGTAACATCACGTTCGGGGATGCCATGGGAATCAGGCAAGCAAAAAGAAGCCCGGCAAGATCTAATTGATCAGCTTAGCACGTTGGAAGATCAGGATCAGCAGGCTCGTGATGCATTGAAAACGATTAAAGATAATGAATCTCGTGTTCTAGCTTTATCAAAAGAGAACACTATTTTAAGTTATGAACAGAAAAGTATTTTAGATACATTTGGTAGCTTTGCCGATTTTGAAGCCGCAAATCGAAACCTCTATGCAGACTATCTCGATACTTTGAGTAATGAAAAGCAGGTGGCTGATCGTGACTAATGAAGAGCAAGCATTAACAACGACTTCACAGCTGCATGATTTTAGTGCGAATGTGAAACAGGGCTTATTGAGGGGACGTAAGTATATTCAGTTAATCGATCAGCTAGTCGATACTGACGATTACGAGACACTTCTTGATGCAGCAACGCAGTTAACAGTGATGGATGTGAATTCGGAATATGTTCAGTTTCCACATCAGTACCAACCACGGGACTATTACTTGTTATTCATGGGGAGATTGCTTGAAATGCATGATAATAAGTCGTTAGTCGTTCAACTTAACCAACGAACTGGTGAATTGAGTGCTTCTTTGTCTCCAATCCTAGGGCAAGCCAAATTTTTATTCGACCTTGAACGGAGCGAAAATGGTGGGGCGTTCTTTGTTGAAACAATCACGAAGCAAAAACTATGCTACATTAACTTAGAGCGCCGTATGTTGCGTTTTAATAATCGAGCCTTAATAAACCTGTTTGTTATCGAACTAGCTCAGAATCAAGATGTTGCAGCTGAAACACTGGAACAGGCCGTATATCCGTTAATCGCATTTACCCACTACCTAAAACAAGATTTTGGGTTTAGTGTTGATTTTGGCATCCTAGATGCCGCCAACGGAACAGATTACTATCTCGAACAGGATGGTCTACAACTAACGGTTATTGATCGACTGTTTGTTAAAACTGCGGAAACGGATTACATGTTGGTTAATTTGGTTAACCGTGTTGGTGCCAAACTACAACTGGAACATAACATCTCATTAGAATTAGGTGTTGCTCCAGGTTCAGGGGACTCGCAACACTGGTCGTTCCGAGTGGATGATGACAGAGAGGCGGTATCATTGTTTGATTTGTTAATTAGATATCCACTGATTCAGACCTGGTACCTAAACAACCGAGAGGCGTTAGAAGTTAAATCTGATCCACTTATATTTGCGAATTAATTTAGGAGAGTTTATTTAAATGTTAGATATTACAAAGTTACTGCAGTATTCAATTCGATTGGATCGTGAAATTGCTGAAGATCGTGAAATTGTGATGTCGGCAAAAAAGAGCTTAGAAAATGTTTTTGTATCACTAGATGTTGAGTTAGCTGAAATTGCGAACACTTCCGAGTGGTTTAAGGTTTGGAAAACGCATCGAGGCAAAAGTGATCCCGATAAAACACCTCGGGAGACGTTATTAACTGAGTATGTGGATGCGCTCGATTTCTTTTTGTTGTTGAGTGCTAAATTAAAATGGACTCACTTGATTGTTTTAGATCGAGAGGGCATTGAGAAGCTAAAAAATGGTCGCCCAACGGAACTCAACAAGGAATATTTAGCAATTAAGCATATGCTGTATAACAGTTATTTTGAAAACCGCCAAGAAGATTTTCGACATGCCTGGCGCCTATTTTTGAAATTAGCATTTGTTGAATTCGGCTTCTCAGAGTCAGATATTATGTCGGCTTATTTCGAAAAATATCAAATTAATGAAGATCGACAGGCTAACGACTACTAAAAACTTTGATATAATAGTGTTTGTTAATTTTGAACAGCTTAAATAAATATTTGATTATCTTTTTCATATCAAAAAGTAATGACATGTAAGTGTGATTACTTTTTTTATTAGGCCTAAATCCGATATACTTTATGTAAGACATATTATTGGGGAAGTGAGGAAATGCGGCGAAAAATTGTGAAATTTTTTAAAACTGATGGTTTTATTTATCTCATTTATGTTTACATCATTGCGTTAATTGGCGCTTCAATTACGTTTGCAATATCAGAAAAAGTCCATTTAGCAACTGCTTTTTGGTGGGGAATCGTGACAACAACTACCGTTGGATATGGGGATATCTCACCACACACGACGGTTGGTAAAATCGCTGCAGTCGTCTTAATGTTTATTGGGATTAGTTTTATTGGAATGTTGACTAGCGCCATTACGACGTATTTTGGTAGCAGTAATTTGGATCAAAGTGAACATGAAATACTTAGCAAAATGGAGGAATTGCGAACTGAAAATGAGCAGCTTACCCAAAAGATTGACACACTGACACAAATGATTCAAAAAGATCATGAAAACAAATCTGAGACTTAAATTCAAAAAAGTTACGAATTACTAAAGATTTAGGTTAGTTGACGGCAACATCTTGCAAATTATTACAATTATATTACCATTGTAATATAAGGTAAAAATTGCAAGGAGGGATTGTTTATGGTTCCATTTTTGGTAATCGTGTTAGTTCTATTATTTGCTGCTGGGTGGCAGTTTTATTCAAATAATCTCAAAAAGCAACAGAATGGCAAGCATTTTGCAGATCAAACATATCGAGATGCAAAATAACTTTTTAACAAATTTAACCAGAAGTAAGCACCCAATAACAGACCGGCAAAATTAATTGAGCCATCACCTCGAATTTTGA
>NZ_AYYY01000068.1 GCF_001436295.1 Paucilactobacillus vaccinostercus DSM 20634
ACGTCAATCTCATTGAACAACTCAACGAACGGCTCAACCAGCACCTCCGGTTCTGCCAGTGATTCAACGAATGGTTCGACAAGCACGTCAGAATCAAACAGCGATTCAGACAACAGTCAAGCAAGTACTTCAGCTTCATTGAGTACTTCAGACAACAGCCAAACAAGTACCTCAACTTCACAAAGTGATGTGAAGAGTACTTCAACGGTTGGTTCCGACTCGAATAGTGATTCTGACAATGGGTCAACCAGCACTTCAGAATCACAAAGTGATTCAACGAATGGGTCAACGAGCACGTCAGAATCCGTAAGTGATTCGACCAACGGCTCGATCAGCACGTCTGATTCAAATAGTGATTCCAATGCGGGTACTGAAAGCGACTCAACCGCCGGTTCAGAAAGCAATTCTAACTCCGACAGTCAATCAGATATTCGTTCAACGAGTGATTCGGTCTCAGACAGTAACTCAACGACTGGTTCAACGAGTGCTTCAGTTTCTGATAATGCT
>NZ_AYYY01000069.1 GCF_001436295.1 Paucilactobacillus vaccinostercus DSM 20634
TGATCTTCGATCAATTCTTCATACAGGCGTGTAATTTTATCTTTAAGTATAGGATGGAACTTTTCCACGGCACGTTTCCAAGTAAATGAGTATTTATTGGCATCAGCTTCAATTTTTGTGCCATCGATAAATAGAGCTTGATCTTCGATCATACCATTGTCAGCTAGCAGCTTAGTAAAGTAGATAAAAGCGAGCTTAATAAG
>NZ_AYYY01000070.1 GCF_001436295.1 Paucilactobacillus vaccinostercus DSM 20634
TGATTCTATCGCACTGAAGTGCGTAATTATAGCCGGTCTGTTATTACGTGCTTACCGTCAAACATCCCCTCGTTCACTTTTCTTTGTGAATTGAGGGGGTGTATTTATTGGTACCCAAAAAGGCCACCAGTCTTTAACACTGGTGACCTTTTACGGAAGAACTGAGCGACTTTGCATCACTAACTGGTACTCTCCCACAAAGTTACTATTGATCATTTCTAGCGCACGCTGGTAACTACATCATCCATTATTTATTCGATATTAAGAGTCACACTTACGCTGCTTCTCGCCTACTCTGATTCAACGTCCAGAAACGGGTCTCGGACAAAGTATCAATCCTCGATGACTGATCTTTTTTCACGGCGTCCAAGAACTTAAATTGTTCTTCCTCGCCTATTATATTAGCACATAATGTAAACGGTTACAACGTTTTTATTCGACTTAATGTTCTGCTTCGTTAATCTCATCGCCAACCTGCTGCAGATTCATTTGGGCATCCCGGAATGGTGTGTTATTAACCGGTAAATGTTGATTCAAGTTTTCCAATACCTGCACACTCACGTCTCCAGATGCTAATTGGAAGTCCAGGATATGTCCCCCAAAATCACGCGCATCATTAATAAAATGCCAATGAATTCCACCAACTGCGGCGCCTAAGAAAAGATATGGCATAAAATAGCCCACAATCGTTCCATGCACCTGATCCTGTTCGAACTCAGGTTGCACTTTAGTGGCAACGGTTAGTTTAGGATATGGTTTTTCTTGCCGTGGCACTACCCGCGTATGCATATGAGAGAACGTTCCAGTAATTTTGATGGCGTAAAAAACATTAAACATATTGTGATCCTTAATCAGCCGTTCTTGCAATTGACGATCGTTCATATTTTCAATGTGTGTTTGCTCCGCATCAACATCGTCATAGTGCACTGATGCAAACGGAATTTTAGTGTCTGGTGTCATTTCAACAACTTCACCAGACTCCCTCACTTGGTACGCCTTACCGTCGACGATCACGAGTTCACCATCAAGACTATCCGCCGTTCCTATCCCGCTATCGCCATGCGTCAATAACTCTGAAAGCGGCATTGTTCCTTCGAATAAGCCCGCCACGAGCATTGCTAATGTGCCATGTTGATATACTGTGGTTAAGTCCTTCACTATCATTATCTCCATTCCCATAAATCAATATTTCTATTATACGCAATGTTCAAACTAAATTTCAAACGCATATTTGCACTTGTGAAATAAATTCAAAATCACAATTGCCGACTTACCAACGATTGCTACTATAATCGCGATCAAGTCTCTGTAAAAAAATAATTCCTGCACATTGTGAAATTCACAAGGTGGCTGCTTCTGCATCTCAATCAATTTGTTTGTTAAACAAACAAATTTAGGTTAGAATTGCAGTATAAGTTGGAGGAGGAAGTACTAATGACCCTAAATTTGAATGAACCTACTAGATTAAATCAACAGATGTGTTTTGCTCTGTATGAGGCTAACAAGAAGTTTAATCGCTTCTACGCCGAAATCCTAGATCCGTTCAACCTCACCTATCCACAATATCTTGTGCTATTAAATCTCTGGGAAGCCAATTGTGAAATCACTATGCGCGACCTCGGACGCCAACTGGCGTTAGACAGTGGCACGCTGACCCCCCTTCTCCGACGCCTTGAACAACGTGGATGGGTGACGCGTCATAAAGATCCTGACGATGAACGTCACGTTTTGGTTGCACTTACCCCAAAGGCCGAACAAAGTCAGGGGATTATTTTAAACAAAGTTAATTCCTATCTCAATCACTTAAACATGAAAAAGTCTGAATATCTTCAACGACTACACGAAATTAATGATATTTCACAACGATTAGATCAAATCCTGAGTGAAATCTAAAAGCGATGGCTGCCGCCACCGCTTTTTAACGCATTAAAATCATAATCATCTGACTAATTGCAATTAAGTTATTCAAACCATGCAACGCAATCGACAGTTTCAACTGTCCCGTCTTCTGATACAAGAAAGCCAGCACCATGCCCATATAAAAATAAATTAAAAAGCTAATAACGGTGGTGCTCATGTGGCCGATTGAAAAGACAAAACCTGATAAAATTAGTTTCGGCCAAAATTGGTTGGGCTTAAAAAACAAATTCGTTAAAACACCACGAAAGATTAATTCCTCTGCGATTGGCGTCAAAAGGACTGTTGACAGACCAAACACGACCATCACCATCATATTATTAGCCATTATTTTTGAGACTTCATTATTGTTGGCCGTTTGTGTCTGGTGATAAAGCATGATGTTCAGGGTTCCTAACACTATCTGCCCCGCATAAATTGCGACATACCCCCAGATTACATAACCAATTGACTTTCCGGTACTCAGCGATCGCTTAACTGTCCGATTATTTTGCTGCCATATTTTTTTAGCCCACAGGATAATACCGACGAAAATGAGGATAAAGCAACCAATTGTCACAATTGCGGTTCCATACAATCGCGGCTGATGTTTTAAAATAACCATTGCTTCCGGTGGTAGCTGAATTAGAATAAATAACAACGCAATCATGCCCATGCGTTTAATCAGACTTAGTAACCATCCTAAAAAGTGTCCGACCGTTGGATGTTGGCGATATAAATCCCAGTCGTCTGTCGGTTGCCCCATTGTTAATCCTCGTCTTCCTTATTTTTATATTTATTTAATTGTACAATCGTCATGATTGCTGTGGTGGCTAACGTCGCCAATACAAAGCCAATAATCCAAATTGCAATCAATGCGCCACCCGTAACAATTTTTGCCATCGTTAGCCATACAATAATGGCAAACGTCAAAATCGGCACCATCAATACAAGGGCAATTAATGATTTATTCATTGTGTTCTCCTTCTTAAATTCTACCTAAGCAGTATACCACAATCGCTAAAATTCAGCGGTTGTGGTTTATTTTTTTAATTTTATTAAATAATTGACATCGTTTGTTTAACTTGGTATATTTACATTGCATCCAATACTATATTGAATATAATATGACAGGGGAAATAATTATGGCAATTTCAATCACAACAGAACTGCTTGATGGATGCGTGCTTGCTCTCCTCACTCACGAAGATTACTACGGATATGCACTCACACAACAGGTTCAGGAATTTACTCCTGTTTCGGAATCGACCATGTATCCTGTTCTTCGCCGGTTGAAAAAGGAAAATTGGGTAATCACTTACGATCAACCCTTTCAAGGACGCAATCGTCGTTACTATCAAATTACCGCTACTGGCCGACAGCGATTACAAGAAATTCAATTAGACTGGCAAAACTACCAGTCCACCATTAATCGTATCTTGGGAGGAACTGATGATGGAAAATAACTCATACATTCATAAATTAACACGTCAATTGTCTCAATTAAGCGACAGCGAACGTGATGATGTCATTGACTTCTACAGTGAATACATCATGGACGCTAACTTAACAACCGAAGACGAAATTGTGCAAAAGCTCGGTACACCAAAACAACTGGCTCGTAAAATCCTTGCTGATTACTCGATTCGCGCCATTGATGCAGAAGACCAGCAAACACCGAACCAAAAATCTGAGCCGCGATCAAAACGTAACATTCGTATGATTTGGCTCGTCATCCTGGCTTTAATGGCCAGTCCAATTGCAATCCCACTATTATTAGCATTAATCGCCGTTCTCTTCGCCTTTATGGTGGCCATTGCAGGTGTCATTATTGGAACCATCGTTGGGGTGATTGCCATTGCGGTTGCTGGAATTGCCTGCATTATTGGTGGTCTGCTGATTTCACCAACCTCTATCGCAACCTGTGTATTCTTCATTGGCATCGGACTGTCAGCCATTGGTATTATGCTGGTCGTCGCACCGTTAGGATACTTGATTATCAAAGTACTTCTTGAAATGGCCGCCAACTTTACTCGGTGGTTATACCAACGATTCAGTAAGCCACGTCAGCAACCAAAGGAGGACTAATGATGACCAAAAAACTATTAATCACCGGTGTCGTTTTAACCATTATTGGTGCAATTGCTGCGTTTGTTGGCTTTTCAATGGGCGCTTCAACCAACTTAGTTTGGCATAACGGTGTAAAAATCGCACGCCAATCAAGTCAAACGTACCACATCAAACATCTTAGCCAAGTGAAACATTTCAATTTTGATACTTCCGGATATAACGTTGAGTTTAAAACTGGCACTACCGCCAGCGTTAAAGTTACAGGCTCTAATCTCGTTAACCCCAAAGTAACTCAAAAAAATGGGACCGTGACAATCGACAGTAAAACCCTAGATGCCCCTGGAATGTGGTTGTCAGGCACTCAAGATGCCCTCATTATTATTACCTTACCAGCTAACACAAAACTTGATTCCCTTAGCGGTACCATTGATGATGGTAACTTAGATACCCAAGCTGGCTTCACACTGCAGACCCTTGATCTTCAGCTTGCCAATGGAAACGCAGATATCCATGGAATGACCATTACCAATTCCGGCCGGCTTTCAGTGAATAATGGCCATCTCAATTTATACGGTGTCACCTTCAATAACGCGACCGTTTCACAGCAGAATGGCAAACTAGATGTTGAAAGCAGCACGTTAACTGGTGGAAACTACTCCGCCAAAAACGGCAATCAAGAATTTGATAACACAACTTTCAACCAGTCGGTAAATATTCATAATCAAAATGGCAAAGTCGAGCTTGAATCACCAACGACGCAAGGCTACCAGCTAACAACCCAAAATGGTCATATAGAACTCTTTGACCATGACGCAACAAATCAGTTAAATCAAAATGAATCAGCCACCAACAAAGTCATCATCTCAACCCAGAATGGTTCAATTGAAATCGACTAATTTTCGCCAAAAAGGATTGAAACTCAGTTAATTTGAGTTTCAATCCTCTTTATTTCACCGAAAAACACGATCTAAAATCGCCTGACACATATGTGCTTGCGATCCTTTAATTCGAATATAGTCAACTTCCGCCCATAAAATTTCATATTCCCACAATGAGCTGAGATCTTCAAATTTGAGATAATGCATGATTAGTTTAATTGGTGTCAGTTCATGAATATACCCTTCAAAGTCATCGCGATCCTTATACTGTCGTGTGCCAATCACGAGGGGTTCCTTCGTCTCGACGCATTCTTGCAAAATGGTGGCCAAAATGCCATCAGTTTTAAAATCCGTTTGCTGCAAATAATCCGTCACATGCCACAGATCATAAAAGCCATTTTGACGGGCCACGTCTTGTTTAATTTGCACCGTCGTTAAATAGTCTGTATCACGGGCTACCCGGTGAATACTACTTAATCGAATGGCGGTGAGCCCATTAATTTTGCCTTCCATATCAATGCCAATCGTCAATACAAAAACGCCATCCATCCCCACGACGTAACCAACAGAAAATGTGCCATCACCATCAAAGTTGTAAATTGTAATTAATTCCTGCTTCTGCTGCGCCAACACCAGTTCTTGCTTAATTTCATCTACGTTTTCCATTACCGCCAGTCCTTATCACTCAATATATTACCTCCCATACTACTATATAAAACGGTCTATGACTAACTTTCATCAATCGGATTATGTTATATTTTAGATAAACAATTTTGGAGGGAATTAATCTATGCTTAAAGAATTCAAAGAATTTATTCTTCGGGGTAACGTAATGGATCTGGCCGTTGGGGTTATTATTGGATCTGCCTTTACGGCCATCGTTAAATCACTGACTGACAACTTGATTAGTCCGTTATTGGGACTGTTTCTTGGCAAAATCGACTTTTCGAACGTGGTCTGGACTATTGGAAGTGCTCAATTTAAAGTTGGCCTTTTCCTCAATTCCATTATCAACTTCCTCATCGTTGCATTTGTGATTTTTCTCATGGTCAAGCTTATTAATCGTTTTTTCCACACGGAAAAGAAGGAAGAAGAACCCGTTGTGCCATCTAATGAGGAAACCTACCTAAAAGAAATTCGTGACCTCCTATCGGAACAATCTCAAGATGATAAAAAATAATAATTTTATATAATGCTTAATTCGATATAAAAATGCGTCACCATAGGGATCGATGCTCCATTTTCTTTTTTAATAACCAATAGTAGTATATAAATTTAATCAGAATTGTAGTAACATGTATGCATTGCGTAAAAATTTGTGTAAAGAGGGGCCACTATGGTGATAATTACAGCAGGAATGATTGGTGTTGGTAAAACAACTTTAACTGGCAAGATTGCCGATCATTTAGGAACTCAAGCCTTTTTCGAGCCAGTCGGTGAAAACCCAGTGCTACCATTGTATTATAAGGATCCCAAGCAGTACGGATTCCTATTACAAATCTACTTCTTAAATAAGCGTTTCTCCATGATCAAAAAAGCACTTTCTGATGATAATAACGTTTTGGATCGTTCAATCTATGAAGACGCCCTATTTACTAAGGAAAACAATGCCGAGGGAAACATCAGCGATACAGAATTGGGTGTTTATTTAACACTGCTTGACAACATGATGAACGATTTGAAACAACTACCTAAGAAAGCACCAGACTTGCTCGTATATGCCGAAACTGACTTCAATACAATTTTGTATCGAATTAAAAAACGTGGCCGTGACTATGAACAATTTGATAATAACCCTGAACTAGAAAGTTATTACTACAAAATGTGGACTGCTTATCGTAAATGGTTTGATGAATACGATGTAAGTCCTAAAATCAAAGTGGATCTCCAAAAGTACGACTTGGAAAACCCACAAAACGTTCAATTAGTGCTCGATCAAATTGATCAAGCTCTGACAGATATTCGTGAACCAAAACTAAAAGCACTTTAATTAATCAACCTCGTCAACTTTGACGGGGTTTTTGATTACAGTTTAAGTCCTTTTTTAAGCAGCAAACATACAATTAAGCCTGCGCTACTAAAACACACCTTTTTAATCGTCGCACTCATCCCCTTTGAAGAGTGGTTCTGCTGGTGGTGTTTCAGCACGGTTGACTTCGAGAAAGGCGCTTGATGATGTGATTTTGGGATGGTCGATGATGGAACTTCCGCATGATCATAACGCGTTAAATCATAGGTTTTAATAATCTGATTTAACTTTTGTCCATACGTAGGATCAGTGGCATACCGCTGTGTCAAAAACGTCGTGGCTTCTTCATAACTATTCGTTTGTGATTTTTTGGCATTTCTAAAAATTGGTTGTTGCATCACTACGGCATAATCCCTTAACGATGCAGCGACGCTTGGATAACTCCGAAAATCTGCCAAAATATGCTTTTGTACGCCCGCGTTAGTGACTTCTTTCGTCCACATTTGGATAGATTGGCCCCTGTAACCACCCTTAATACCAAACAAATTATGGTGTCGGCCACTGAGGTCACTCGTTCCCCACGAGCTTTCAAGAGCCGCCTGAGCAATCATCACCGAGGCATACAAATCATTATTAGCTGCAATTATCTTAGCTGACTGAGCAATATGTTTAATAAATGATTGTTGGCTACCAATTATTGGTAGCTTCTCCGGCAAAATTACCTGTACAACCTTCTCTGTACTGGACGGATCGTTCGATACCCGAGACTTTGGCGTGGTCGACTCTGTTGGCCCAGATTTTCTGGGTTCCGTTTGCTGTCTCTCCCGACTAAACTTGGAACTTGTGGATTGTACCGGCCTTTCAACCGGCCGCTGCACCGGTTGTTGCACTAATTTGGTGGAATTATTTTTAATTTCTGACTTTGTTCTCGAACTCGCTTGTTTCTCCGGAGTCAAAGCTGAAATGACAGGTTGGCGTTCGTATTGCGCTTTGCCGCGCATTAGCGCTTGATAACACACCGATTCATGGGACAAATTGGTCAATGCTTCAGGTAAAGTCATCACTGCCCAGTCAAATGTCTGGCCGAGCGTAAAATAAGCTTGGTAATCCACCCAATCCTGGTTAAAGGTACGTTCAAATACCGTCTGATACTGAACCGATTTCCCACTCATCTGAACTGATGCGAGTTCAGTAATACCGTCTAGTACCGCCTGATCGGCATCTTTTTGCGCTCGTTGCTGTTCTCGGTCCTGTTCATCGGCCGACCAAATAACCTCTTCCTTAATTGGCATGCTTGGTTGACTGGCTAACACTGCTACCGGTTCCCACCACTGACTCATCAGGATTATGCCTAATACAACACTACAAATTCGATATTTCTGCATTGATCTTGTTCACTCCGTTTCTAACTTCCTATTAGTTAAATACGGTACTTAGCTTAATCAACACGAAAATACAGAATACTTTAGATATTTACACCCATGTTTCCGACAGCGACAAACGAAAAGCAGTTGATCTATTGGATGCATATTTAAATAGTCCCAGTTAATTTTTTCGGTATAATGTGGGCCTTTCGTGGGCATGATAAAAAAATGTATAAAAATAAGCCTTGCGATCCCAACGGGCACAAGGCTTTGAAGCAATACACTATTTTAGATTTCTGGGTAGGTGGTTTTTTGTAAATCCACTTCTCGATTATCTTTATCTGTTTTAACAACGATTACGTCACACGGTGCTTCACGAATAACGTATGAAGAAGTTGAGCCAACAATCATGCGACCAATCACATTCAAGCCTGTGGCCCCCACCACAATCAGATCAACGTCATGCGCACGAGGATAGTCTGTACCGAGTTCAAGCTTCGCATTACCAATCTTAACTTCAGTTTCAACATCCTTCACACCAGCATCCACTGCCCGTTGTTTAAATTCATTTAATTTCTTTTTCATCTCTTCAACCGCTGTATCGTACACACTGCGGTCGATAAATCCGTATCCTACGGTGCTGGTATTGGGATAACGTTCCCCATTAATAACACTCAATAGAATTAATTTCGCATTATTCTGGATTGCACTAATAATACCCTTTTCTAATGCCATTTCAGATTGTTTGGAACCATCAACACCGACTAATATATTCTTGTAGCTACTCATAAATAGCACCCCCAATAAAGAATAGGTTCAGAAGTTGAGAAGGAACTTTCTCACATTTATTTTAACAAATTTAACTATTAATGAGTAGTAAAACGTTTACTTTTTGACACTTAATTCATATATCGCCTGCATGTAAATCGCCATCGATAGAACAAGTTGATTAACTGGCTGAAATTCATTCGCTTGATGCATTGTATTCGTTGTGTCGGGGAACAACGCCCCAAACGCTACACCACGTGTCATCATCCGACCATACGTGCCACCGCCAACGACCTCTGGCTGACTATCAACGTCCCCAGTCTGATCGCGATACGCGTTCATCAATGTCTGCACAATTGGATCTTGGGGATCGACGTAATGTGGTTCCATGGCGTCTCCACGAGTAATTGTCAACTGTTGTCCAGTTGTTGCCACTGTCAGTTGCTCAACTAGCGCATCCGCTGACAAGCCCTTTGGATAGCGGAAATTCAAATCAATCATGCCACCAACTTGGGCATCGTACCGCATTATCCCAACATTGACCGTCAATTCACCCATTATTTCATCCACAAAATTCATCTTCAGATTGTGTAGTCGGGTATCCAAATGTAAATCTCGTCCTAAAATGGTCAGAAAATCATGCGCCGCTGCTGCAAAATCAAACTGCATCAAAAATTGTGCCAGATAGGTTCCGGCGTTGTTGCCCTTTTCTGGTTCCATTCCATGGGCTGCCTTACCGATCACCTCAAAGTTGACGTTGTCACCGTCTACATGAGCTGATCCGCTAACCGGTTGTTCAGCAAGATAATCATCAAACGCACTGGCCATTTGGTGGGCTGCAGTTGTATGCACACTTGCCGTTGCCTTACCGGGGACCATGTTAGGCCGTAAACCGGCGTCAAAGCGTGTTAAAGCCACCGTTCCCGTCGCTGTTGCATCGAAGTTAAGCTTCAATGAGACGTTACCCTTTTCACCGTTGATTAGAGGAAAACTCGCATCCGGTGAAAAACCATACGTTGGTGCCGGTTCGACTTCAAAATACCGTTTCATTCCGGTCCAATTACTTTCTTCATCCGTGCCAAAAATCATACGAACTTTTTGATTAAATTTAACACCCATAGATTTAAGCGTTTTCAATGCATAGTAAGCTGCCAACCCGGGGCCTTTATCGTCGGACGTCCCACGACCATAGATATTCCCATCTTTAATGACTGGATCGAATGGATCCGTTTGCCACCCATCACCAGCTGGCATAACGTCCACGTGAGCTAAAATTGCTAAGGTTTCATCGCCCTCGCCACATTCTACATAACCAACCACATTATCGATATTTTTTGTCTTGAAACCATCCTGTTGCGCCATTTCTAAAATTGCGTGCAATGCCTGTGCCGGCTTCGGACCGAGCGGATACTCATCGGTAGCCTGTGTATCATCACGAACACTTGGAATTTTGATCAAGGCCATCAAATCATTCAAGTACTCGTCTTGTTGCTCCTGCGCCTTGGCTTGCCAGTCTATCATTCGAATTCCTCCAGTTAAGATCTTAGGGTTTCATTGTACCATAGTGCCTTTCAAGTTTCATCGAGACATTCTGAATAGCGTGATCAGACAACATGCGCTACAATAACGATATTGATTAATCATTAAGGGATGAAAACTATGCAACTATTAACAGATCAGATTTTAACTCACGTAATCCAACCACGCCCCGCCAACAGCTACAAAGGGACATTCGGCCGCGTACTATTAGTTGGTGGTAATCAAAACTTTGGCGGCGCTATTATTATGGCCACCATGGCTGCAGTTCACGCTGGTGCAGGCCTCGTCACCACCGCCACCGATGCCGTTAATCTTGGCAGTTTACACGCTCAAGTTCCTGAGGCCATGTTCGTCAACTACCATGATAAAGTTCAGCTCAGCAACTTAACTAGTGAGGCCGATACAATTGTCATTGGTCCCGGACTCGGAGATGATTTTCGTAGTCAGGAAGTGCTGGCCACCGTCTTTGCCAATACGCAACCCGACCAGACCGTAGTTATCGACGGTTCCGCCATCACAATGATGGCTCACCAAAAGATCACTCAACCAGCAGGACACCTGATCTACACCCCCCATCAAATGGAGTGGCAACGCCTCAGCGGAATTGAAATTGCAGATCAAACAACCACTAATAATCTAGCCGTGCAACAACAGCTAAAAGCAACTGTCGTTTTGAAAAAACACCACACTGAAATTTATGAACCAACTGGTCAAATCTATCAGCTCCCACTTGGAACGCCCGCCCAAGCAACTGGCGGAATGGGAGATACTTTGGCAGGTATAATTGGTGGGTTTACCGCTCAATTTTCAGATCATCAAGCTGCTGTATTAGCAGCCGTTTATGCACATAGCGCCATTGCAGAAGAACTGGCCGAAACACGCTATGTTGTTTTACCACACCAAATTACCGAAGCGCTACCTGCTTTCATGCAACGCTACGCCAATCAATAGCGCCAAAAAATGCAGATGCCCTACCAACAATGGTAGTCATCTGCATTTTTATTTGCTTAATTGTTCAATTTCTGCTGCGGTTAGGGCACGATAGGCTCCAAGTTCAAGCGTTGAATCCTGTATCCCAGCAAATGATTCCCGATCAAGTTGCGTGACGCGTTGACCAAGGTACCCAATCATTCGCTTAATTTGATGATATTTCCCCTGATGAAGCGTAATCAACACAATTGAGTGATCCGCTTGTTGCTCAACCAATTGGCAGTCATCCGCACACACTTGTGAGCCATCCCGTAATGTAATCCCAGCTTCCAGCTCATCTAACTGCGACGCGGTCAGTTGCCCCGTAGTCGTAACACGATACGTCTTTTGAACATGGTGCCTGGGACTTACTAACTGGTGCGCCAATTGTCCATCATTAGTTAATAGTAACATCCCAGTCGTATCCTTATCCAAACGGCCAACTGGGGAAAGGTCCTTTCGCAAATCAGCCGATGCAATTAAACTCATCACGGTCGCTTGTGTCTCATCATGCGTTGCCGTGATGACCCCTGCTGGTTTGTTAAGCAGCAAATACACAAATGGTGCCTGTACTTGAACCAATTGCCCACTAACCTGAATCGCATTCACGTCAGGATCAATATTAACCTTAAACGATTTGATTGGTTGACCGTCGACCATCACTTGTCGCCGCTTAATTAACTCGTGGATTTCTGAACGACTCCCGTATTGCTGATCATGTAAAAATTTATCAATTCTCATTACTTACCCCTTAATGTGTAGCCGACGACGAAGTCCCGCCACTCGGGCACCCAATAACTTATCCGCTAGATGAGATCTCAGCATTAGGTACACGTAAATTCCGGCACCCAAAGCAACGGCTGGAATGATCACAACAAATGCTGCGAAACGCCCCCCTGGCGCCAAGACCAGATAGGCACCGCTAACAACCGCTTTAGCCACAACAAACGTAATCAGCGAATATACAAGAATCTGATTGGTTGGTTTAGACATCTTTTTAAATGGCAATTGAAACTCAACGTTCAACGAATGAATGATGAGGTAATCGGTAATCGCCATTGAAATACCGGTCGCTAATAACGGTCCCATTGTTTGGAATAACCAGATTGCGGGGAACTGGATCACCATCTTGATGACTAACCCAATTCCAAGATATTTTAACGTCTTCGTGTTTTCAGAAATTCCTTGCATTACCGCAGAAACAACGGTCAATAAGCCCAGTAAAATCCCAATAAAGGCGTTAAAGATTAAAATCGTTGTCCCCGCAGCGCTATACCGGTAAAAAATGGTATAAATCGGCTGTGCAACGGCTGCTAATCCAAGCGACGCCGGCATCATTACAAAGTAAAAGAGCATGAGCACATTTGCGATTTGCTCACGAATACTGCGAACATCATCGCGGGCTCGAGCACCGGACAACAACGGAATTACCGTAGTGGCCAACGCCGATGCTAATGAAATAATGATCATTATGAGCTTGTTAGCGTTAAATGAAAACAGCGCATATAGCGAATTCAATTGGTAACTTGTCAGGTGAACTACCTGCTTCATTGCCGGGAAAAACGTGTATTGATCAATAATTTGAAGAATACTCGTCGCGGCCCCAATAATGATAAACGGAATCGCCTGTTTAATAATGTTCGAGATAAGCGACCACGATGAAATCGAAACTTCATCGTTACTCTGAGCCACCAAGGCATTCATTTCTGCTCGATTCTTCATGTGGTAAAATCCCAGAATCAGGAAACTGCCAATCGCACCAATAAATGCGGCAAACGTGGATTGGGTCACAGCATCTTGCCAGCGCCCATGCATCGGCTTCATGATTAAATACGTTGCCCCCAGCATATAAATCACACGGAATAGCTGTTCAACAAACTGTGAAATAGCTGATGGCGCCATATTTTGATACCCCTGAAAAAAGCCCCTGGTGAGGCTCATGGTCGGGATGATCAGTACTGCTAACGTCAACGATCGAAGGACTGGTACAACATTGGGATCCCCATTCGCCAAAATGCCCGCACCAAAATATAGCACAAGTGCACAGACTAATCCGGTTAAGGCAGATACGTAGATTCCGTGCCGGTATAACCGACGCCCCACCCCATACTCATTCAGTGCGTTATAATGCGCAACCAATTTGGAAATAGCTGATGGTACCCCCGCAGTGGCAGCCATTAAAAACAAGCTGTAGATGTTATAGCCCTTCGCAAATAATGCATTGGCTTGATCACTATTAGATCCTAACCACGTCACCCAAGGAATAATATAAATTGCACCTAAGATTCGTGAAAAGATACTACCGGCAGTCATCCAAGCTGAACCGCTCAGCATTTTACTTTGTGCATCACGCTTACTTCCAACTTTCAGCGCTGATGATTGTTGCTTAGCCATTATTTGCCTACTTTCTAATAATCAGTCCTAATTATTTTAGCCTTTATGCATGGGTGACGCAATTTATTTTTAAAGTTTTATCAGTTTTTAACAATTTACCCGCAAAACCATCATCATTCAGTGCTCACTGCATAATAAAACACGATTAGACGGCAGCCTAATCGTGTTAAATGACGTCCTATTATTTAGTTGGCAACGATGTTGACAATCTTGTTTGGGACAACAATCACCTTACGAATCGTCTTGTCAGTCAAATTAGCCTTAACATGTTCTTCAGCTAATGACTGTGTTTCGATCTCGTCTTTAGAAGCATCCTTAGCAACCTTCAAGTGAGCTTTAACTTTTCCGTTCACTTGAACGGCAATTTCAACTTCATCCTCGACCAACTGGGTTTCATCGTATGTTGGCCATGGTTGATAAGTGATGGTTTCACTTTCGTTGAATTGACTCCATAATTCTTCAGCAACGTGCGGCATAATTGGCGCAACCATCTTCACGAAACCTTCCATATATTCAACTGGTAAATCATCCACCTTGTAGGCTTCGTTGACGAAGACCATCAGTTGTGAAATTCCAGTGTTGAAGTGCATCCGACCAAAGTCTTCTGTCACTTTTTTAACGGTTTGGTTATAAATTTTTGTCAACTTACCGTCATTGATCGTCGTCACCCGATCACGCAGATGATTATTATCATCGATCAATAACCGCCATACCCGTTGGATCCACTTGTAACTACCATGCAATCCCTTTTCGTCCCACGGCACAGAATCCTCTAGTGGGCCCATGAACATTTCGTACAACCGTAACGTATCAGCACCGTATTGGCTAACAATGTCATCTGGGTTAACAACGTTGCCCTTCGATTTAGACATTTTTTCATGATTTTCACCAAGGATCATGCCTTGATTGACTAATTTCTGGAAGGGTTCCTTTGTTGGTACGAGACCAAGGTCAAACAAAACTTTGTGCCAGAAACGGGCATAAAGTAGATGCAAGACTGCGTGTTCTGCCCCACCAACATACAGGTCAACTGGTGACCAATAGTTCAAGGCCTCTTGGCTTGCAAATTCTTGATCATTGTGTGGATCCATGTAACGTAACCAGTACCACGATGATCCGGCCCATTGTGGCATCGTGTTCGTTTCACGCTTTCCTTTGCGTCCATTTTCATCAACAACATTGACCCAGTCATCGATGTTAGCAAGTGGACTTTCACCAGTTCCTGATGGTTCTAGTTGCTTCGTGTCTGGGAGGCGAAGTGGTAATTCATCTTCTGGGACAAGTGTCGTTTCGCCGTCTTCCCAATGAATAACTGGGATGGGTTCACCCCAGTAACGTTGCCGTGAGAAGATCCAGTCACGAAGACGATAATTAACCTTCTTATCACCAGCATGATGATCCTCAAGCCATTCGATCATTGCTTGAATCGCATCTTTTTTATTCATGCCATCCACAAATCCAGAATTGATATGAGCACCGTCACCCGTATAGGCTTCAGTCTCAACGTCGCCACCTTCAATGACCGGAATAATCTTCAAGCCAAACTTCTTGGCGAATTCCCAGTCTCGATCATCATGCGCAGGAACGGCCATGATCGCACCAGTTCCGTATGAGGCAAGAACATAGTCGCCGATCCAGATTGGCAGTTTTTCTCCATTGACTGGATTAATCCCATATGCGCCGGTGAAGACCCCAGTTTTATCTTTGTTGAGATCTGTCCGCTCAAGGTCTGAACGACGAGAGGTCTCTTCTTGGTATGCCTTGACAGCAGCGGCCTGTTCTGGCGTCGTAATCTGGTCTACCAAATCGTGTTCTGGCGCTAATACCATGTATGAAGCACCAAATAGCGTATCTGGGCGAGTCGTAAAGACCTCTACTCGGGCATCATCATGTCCGGCCACCTGGAAGAACACACTGGCACCTTCAGAACGGCCAATCCAATTACGTTGTTGTTCTTTGATACTTTCTGGCCAATCAAGGTCATCCAAATCATCGATCAAACGGTCAGCGTATGCAGTAATTTTAAGAACCCACTGACGCATTGGGACCCGGTATACGGGGTACCCACCACGTTCAGTCTTTCCATCAACCACTTCTTCGTTAGCCACAACTGTACCACCCATAAAGTCAGGCGCCCAGTTTACCATGATTTCGTCTTCGTAGGCCAACCCCTTCTTGTACAGTTGTTCAAAGATCCACTGTGTCCACTTATAGTACTTAGGATCAGTGGTGTTGACTTCGCGATCCCAATCATATGAAAATCCTAACGATTGGATTTGGTTTTTGAAGACACCAATATTTTGGTCCGTAAAACTCTTGGGGTTATGCCCCGTCTTCAAAGCATACTGTTCTGCGGGTAAGCCGAACGCATCCCAACCCATAGGGTGCAAAACGTTAAACCCTTGCATCCGTTTCATACGTGAAACTGCATCGGTAGCAGTATAGCCTTCTGGATGCCCAACGTGCAATCCTTGACCAGATGGATACGGGAACATATCCAATGCATAGTATTTTTGCTTAGACTGATCAATGTCAGCCTTAAATGTCTTGTTCTTCTTCCAATAGCGTTGCCATTTGCGCTCAATTGTATCATGATCGTAAGCCATGAATAATCGTCTCCTCAGGTATTAAGTCTTATTATGTATAATCGTTGAAATAAAAAAAGCCCATAGGAAAAAATCCTACAGGACGAATGACTCCGCGGTACCACCCATGTTCTACAAAATGTAGCTCTTAGTATCCGTAACGCGAATCCACGTTTTTACCTACTCTTGATTTCAGTAAAAAATCTTCGAGGACGAGTTCGAAAAGTAACTGCTCCACGTTTGCAGCGTCACGTGGTCTCTGAAAACAGCACCGCTCTAATAGTCCCTCTCAACGATTAAATATTGAATCAATGTTAACAAAGCCCACCAGAATTTGCAAGTTTATTCCGGTGAGCAACTGCCTTGGTGAAAACAAAAAGTTCTCTCCTTCAGTCGATTTTGATTATGATACAATAGCTCTATCGATCTTTTTGGGAGGAATTTAAATGAACGATACACGACGCCCGAATTTATGGGAATGGGGATTGTTGGGAATCTCACTTGTCTTGTTTGTGACGCTCACCATTGGAATCACGACTCACGCTCAATGGGTGATTAACCTTGATCGACTCATCATCCGTGCCGTACGCTTTCCACAGACACCATGGAAAAATTTAATTGTTTCCTGGTACACCACATTTTTCAATCCAGTTCCTCTAATTATCTTTATTTTGGCTGGAACCTTAATCCTATTCATCGAACACTACTACCGGGCAATGTTCTTCTTTCTCTTCACTCCGGTATTGGGAACCATCCTCAATTCGGTGATTAAAGCGCTGGTCAAGCGTCCCCGGCCCAGTTTTGACCCGCTCATGCACTACGGTGGCTATAGCTTCCCGAGTGGTCACTCCAGCGGCGCGGTGTTAGTACTGGGCTGTGTGATGGTACTCATCAGCAGCTTTATGATCAAACGTCAACGTTGTTATGTCATTAATATCGTGATCTTCATTTTTATTCTCTTAGTAGGCTATTCGCGTATCTATGTCGGCGTTCATTATCCAAGTGATGTCCTCGCAGGATTTTGTTTGGGATATATCGTCGTTTTTGTTGGTCAAACTGTCTTTGGCTACCATCACTCACCACGCCATCACCAATTATAAAAAGGCAACGAACAAAAATGTTCGTTGCCTTTTTATAACTATCCTAATACTGCTTTTAATTCATCAATCTTATCAGTGTGTTCCCATGGTAAATCAATGTCTGTCCGACCAAAATGACCGTAAGCAGCAGTTTGCTTATAGATGGGCCGCTTCAAGTCGAGCATCTCGATGATTCCGGCTGGTCGTAAGTCAAAGATTTTACGGATCGCTTCCGTTAATTTAGCCTCTGACACAGTTCCCGTACCGAAAGTGTCAACTGAAATTGACACCGGTTGGGCGACCCCAATCGCATAGGCCAGTTGAATTTCAACCTTGTGCGCATATCCCGCAGCCACAATATTCTTGGCAATGTAACGTGCAGCATAACTTGCGGAACGATCCACTTTAGTAGCGTCCTTTCCTGAGAAAGCACCACCACCATGATGAGCCGCACCACCATAGGTATCCACGATTACTTTTCGACCAGTCAACCCGGCATCTCCTTGAGGACCGCCGATCACGAAACGACCAGTTGGATTAATCAAATACTTAGTATCGTCATCCAGATACTTAGCTGGAATTTCATGTTTAATAACTTCTTCGATAACGTCTTGTCGAATCTGATCAAGCGTAACATCTGGATCATGTTGCGTACTTAAAACAACCGTATCAACCCGTTGTGGTTGGTTGTTGTCATCATATTCGACGGTCACCTCGGCCTTCGCATCAGGACGTAAGTAGTTAATCGTTCCGTTTTTACGTAGCCAAGCAATACGCCGCATCAATTTATGACTCAATGAAATTGGTAGTGGCATTAATTCTGGTGTTTCATCAATGGCATACCCAAACATCAAGCCTTGGTCGCCGGCGCCGATTTGATCCAGCGGATCTTCGTCTCCCTGGCGACGTTCTAGTGCATCGTCAACCCCCTGAGCAATGTCAGGTGATTGTTCGTCGATTGCGACCATTACGGCACAGGTATCTCCGTCAAAACCAAATTTGGCATCGGTGTATCCAATACTCTTGATGGTTTCACGAACGACATGCTGAATGTCAACATAGGCTTTGGTTGAAATTTCACCAAAGACTAGGACAAGTCCGGTAGTCACTGACGTTTCACAAGCCACACGAGCGTCTGGGTCTTGTGCTAACATGGCATCCAAAATAGCATCACTAATTTGATCTGCAATTTTATCTGGATGGCCTTCTGAAACTGATTCTGATGTAAATAAGTGTCGTTCTGACAAAATAAATTCCCCCATTTGTTTCTGACCGTAACTTACGGCCGTTTTCGGTTACAAGGCTTCTTCACAGGTAGTGAATCCTATCGGGAATACTCATAACTTGAGCTATCTTAGCACAAATCAGATTGTGTGATCAACATAACAATCATGGATTCGTCATTTTTTTAACAAAATACTTAAATTTGATTATTATTTTTGAATACACAAAAAGACTACCTATATAATGGTAGCCTTTTCATTGGTTATTTTTAGCTGAAGACCATTCCGCCATCAATCAATAGTGATTGACCTGTCATATAGTCTGAGTCAGGACCGGCAAGATAAGCCACGCAAGCAGCAACATCTTCTGGTTCTGAAAGGCGACCTAAGGCGATATCCTTAGAGAATTGTTCCATTCCCCATTCGAATGGTTTACCGGCATTGTCAGCAACTTGTTGGGCAATGTCGTTCATCATTGGTGTCTTAACGATTCCTGGGCAATATGCATTAACAGTGATGTTGAATTCTGCCAATTCCTTAGCAGTTGTTTGGGTAACACCACGAATCGCAAACTTAGTAGCACCATAAACTGTCAAGTTCGGGTTCCCAACTTGGCCGGCTTGTGATGACGCGTTAATGATCTTACCACCATGACCAAGTTCTTTGAACTTAGCACTTGCAGCTTGAATTCCCCAGATTACACCACCAAGGTTGATTGCTAAGGTATCATTTAAGATTTCTGGTGTAACTGTGTCAATTGGTGTCGTTGGTGCAACACCGGCATTGTTAACGATGACGTTAAAATCACCAAAGTGCTTTGTTGCTTCATCAACGGCAGCAAAAACTTCTTCACGCTTTGAAACATCAGCAGCAATTGCGAATGCTTCGCCACCATCAGCATTGATTTCCTTAGCAACTCGTTCTACCTTAGCCAAAGTCCGACCAACTAATGCTACTCGGAAGCCATCATTGTGAAGGCGTTTCGCAATTGCTTCGCCAATTCCTTGGCCGGCACCAGTAATTAATGCAACTTTCTTGTCTGTCATTTTAATCATCCTCGTCAAATTTAGTTATTAATTTCACAATTGATTATATCAATTTGCATCAAAAAGTCAATAGTCATGAAAAAAAAGAAACAAAAATCAAATTGACGATTCGCCTGAAATTAATTAACATGGAAGCAAAGATTGATAAAGGAGCATCATATGCTAAAAACAATCGCGTCACAATGGCGTTCCATTAATTGGCGCCAACTCATCCCATCTCTCGTCATTCAGTCCGTTATTTGGTGGTATGTCCCGTTTCAATATGCCGTCCAAATTTCAACGGCCACCTTTGAATATAACCTTGCTTTTATTTTCCTATATGAATTGGCAGTCGCCGCAACATCATTTCTTCTCTTTAGTACAAACTTCACTTCCCGCTTTTCATTGCTAACAATTATTGCAAGTGGCTTCTTGGCCTTTTCGGGAGTCATTCACGGAAAATTTGTCATCATTTTACTGCTTCTTTTGTTACCCGTATTTTTATTTACCGTGCAACTCCGGCCATTACAGTTACAAAACGAATTCGGCCTCTTCATTTATAGCTTATTAGCTGCTCTCACCCTTCCGAGTGCGTTGGCCTTTTTAAGCGTTCATTTTCTGTCCTGGTCCTTCGTTATGACGCTTATTCCACTGATGTTATCGTATCTGCTTTTTTTGACCCCCATCTTTTTAGCCCGGGAGCCCCAAAAAGCGGTTATCGTTGCACTGATTGTCGGGGTGATTTTAATTGTGACACTTTTATTTCGGCATCTTTCATTACCCGCCATTATTGCAATTATCCTCATTGTTTGTGCGTGGTTAGTCATGAATAACTTTCCTAAAATGAGCCAACCCTACCTCAAATACAGTTTTGTTCAAATGTTGGTAGTCCTGTTGATCTACTGGTAATTCACCTACAGACGGGCGTTCACCATACCCGTTGCTTGCATGAACGAATAGACGGTTACCGGTCCAACAAGTTTAAATCCATCCAGCTTCAATCGTTTAGCTGCCGCCTCAGACATTTTAGTCTTGGGTGGCAGTTGTTCGTTGGCCGCCAAGACGACTCGTTGAACTTTGTGATCAACTAAATGCCATAAGTAATGGTCCAAACTACCAAATTCATGCTGAATTCGGCGGACAACCTGCGCATTATGAATGGTTGATTCAATCTTACGACGGTTACGAATGATTGCCGGGTCTTGTAGTAATTGTGTCACATCTTGCGCGGTCATCGCCGCCACTTTCTCAATCTCGAATTGATGAAAGGCTGCTTCAAATGCGTTTCGTTTATTCAACACCGTTTGCCAGCTTAATCCAATTTGATAGGTTTCTAATGATAGCATCTCAAATAACTGCCGATCATCATGACAGATCACTCCCCATTCATGATCGTAATAGTCGCGCATCAACGCTGTCTTTTGAGCCCATTCAGGGCGTTTGATATTCGTCATTTTTTCATCTCCTCCAGTTAATATACGTAAAAAATCGAGCAAATACGACCATTTAGATCGGATTTGCTCGATTTTTTTAATTGATTACTTTTTTCTGTCGTAACCGCAAGCCGTATAACACTACGAACCAGACGATTGAGAGCACTAACGCAATCAAAGTTTCATGTTTCATGCATAAAACAACCGCCACTGCCATTAAGAACAGTAAAATTAGATAATCTCCCACCGGATATAATGGGGTTTTGAAGGTCGATTGCCGGCCTTTTTCTGTCTTTTTGAACTTCATGTGCGCCAAAATAATAATGCTCCAAATAAAAATAAAGCAAACCGTTGCCACACTTGAAACCAATGTGAATACTTGACTGGGAATAAAATAGTTTAACAATACCGAAACAGAAATTAAAATTGTTGATAAAATCAAGGCATTAGCTGGTACATGGTGCTTAGATAACCGACTAATCCGACGAATACGTGGATTCTTGGAACCCATTGTTAATTCTGCAAGCATCCGTCCCGTTGTGTATAAAGAACTATTGCAAGCCGAAGCAGCGGCCGTAATAACCACAAAGTTGATCACACTTGCGGCCCCTTTAATACCAATATCTTTAAACACCATGACAAACGGACTTTGATTTGTCTGTAACTGATTCCATGGATAAATACTCATCACAATGAACAAAGCACCAACGTAGAATAAGATAATTCGCATTGGGATATCGTTGATCGCCTTTGGAATCACCGTCTCCGGATCCTGTGTTTCAGCCGATGTCATCCCGACCATTTCAATTCCCACGAAACTAAAGATTACCATTTGAAAGGAAAGCAAAAATCCTTTAATTCCGGTTGCGAAGAAGCCACCATGGTTGACTAAATTCATAACTGACGCATGCCCAATTGGCGTTTTGAATCGTACCAATAGAAGGACGATTCCAACTAAAATTAAACCAATAATGGCAATAATTTTAATTAACGCAAACCAGAACTCAACTTCACCGAATGCGCCAACCGTGATTAAGTTGACCCCTAACAAAATAATTAAAACAACGAGTCCCGGCAACCATTGCGGGACACTTGGAAACCATAGTTTGATGTAGGTTCCAATCGCCGTCATTTCAGCCATTGCAATGGTAATCCAGCAGATCCAGTAGGTCCAGCCGGTAACAAATGCAATTTTTTCACCTAAATAATCTCGAATCGCTTCAATAAATGAACGATAATGCAAGTTTGAAAGCAACATCTCTCCTAATGCTCTCATCAAGAGGAAGCACGCCAATCCGGCAATCACATACGCCAATAAGATCGAAGGTCCGGCAGAATGAATTGACTGTCCAGAGCCTAAAAAGAGTCCGGTCCCAATCGTGCCACCCAGTGCTATCAGCTGTACATGTCGGTTTTTAAGGTTCCGCGCAAGTTCCGTGGTCCCTTGTTGTGCCATTTGATCACTTCTTCCATTTTTTTCAATTCCCTTTTACCAAAAACAATACATGTAAAAAATTATAGCGCATTTGTTCACCATGTAGCTAGTAATAATCGGATTTTAATCCGATTTTCATAAAAAAAAGGGATTAACTCGTATCATTCATCACTTTAATGGCTAATGAATTAAAATAAATTACCTGAATAATGAGGAAAACTAGCAATTCATCCCCAGATCCTTTATCATATTTAACAGTAACTTCGAGGAGTATGAACATGAAGATCTGGATTCCATTTATTTTAATTTGTTTATTATTGTTAGTGTTGCTCGTTAAACTGATTCGGCAACAGACTGACACGATCTGGCAAAAAATCACCCTTCTGACAAGTTGGGTCTATCTCTTTTTTATCTGTCGAATCTGCTTTGCTCCCGCACCGTTTTCTTTTCCTGCGGTTCATGAGATTCACTACTTTCTCATTCATGGGATGATTGTCAATCTCGTCCCTTTTCAGGCGATGGACACCGCCTTTTGGCTAAACGTCCTTATGACCGTCCCCGCCGGTATTTACTACATGTTAATCTTCAATCCACGCCGGTTGAGTGTTAAGGTATGGTTAGGCATTGGCACTGGTCTGACCATTGAAACAACCCAATTTATTATTAATTGGTTCGTCCAACTCGGCCGCTGGGTCGAGGTTGATGACCTAATTACAAATGCCTGTGGTGTCTGGATTGGTATGATCCTAATTTATGCTCTATCTCAGTTTAGCACCCGTCTACTTGTTAATAAGTTCAGTCTACATAATATGAGGTGAAAAAATGATTTCAAACGAACAACGTGCACATGATATTGCTCTTGCTCTCGCGTCTGCCAACACTAAGGGAGATCGACCCATTGATGCCTACCATACCTATATCAACTACCTTTTACCAATCCTAAAAGAAATTGACAAAGATTTTCCCAATGGCATTAAAGAACATTTAGGTTAATCTAATAAAAAGATCGAAGCGACTTTGCTTCGATCTTTTTATTTAATTATTCAATTTCAATGTGACTATCATTATCCACAGCCTGATCGAGTTTTGGTAGTGTCATACTGAGAACACCTTTTTCATACTTTGCGGTGATCTTATCCCGATCAACATCCGGCAGATGGTATTGACGACTAACCTGACCATAAGTGCGTTCACTATGAATCATGTTGCCTTTCTTATCACTATCATCACTGAAGCTGCTCCGGTGACCAGTAACAGCTAACATATCATTGGCATAGTTCAGGTGGATATCCGCCTTATCAAAGCCCGGTAAATCAATCTTTAATTGATATGCTTGATCTGTTTCCTTCACATCTGTTTTCATTGTGCCATGTTCCGGCGTTATTGAATAGAAAGCTTTTCCAAGGTTTGAGAAGAATCCGTCGTTCATCCAATCACCAAAATCACCAAAGAAATCGTCATGACGTTTTTGTAATCCATTTGCCATACTTATAACTTCCCTTCTTTATCTTGATTCCACTATCAATGCTAATCAGTTTGAACCATAAATTCAAACAAAACAGCTTACTTTTTGTTTGAATTATTTTATTCAAACCATAATTTTATTATAATTCCATTTTGTGAAAAGCTCTACTAATTTGCTTGCAATTTACTAATTCTGGAAGTTGGCTTTTTTTAGCCGAACCGCCTACAATAGACATAACTATTAGACCGAAAGGATGGAGATTTATGACAACACGCGTTTTAAAACCATCAATCCGCCTCAACAACCAAATTATGATGCCCCAATTAGGCCTCGGGGTATGGAAAGCAAGCAATCAGGATGCCGAAGAAGCTGTTCGGCTAGCCATAAAAAACGACTACGTCATGATTGATACTGCCAAACAATACGGTAATGAAGCCGGCGTTGGTAACGGAATCGTTCGGGGTCTTAAAGAAACACAACAAACCCGTGACGATGTTTTCATCACTACTAAGGTTTTCAGTGGTGACCAAGGGTATGATCAAACTCTGGCTGCCATCAACGGTCAGCTGGAACGTCTTCAAACCGACCACGTTGACTTGCTACTCATGCATTGGCCAGTTAACGACTTATACAATGAAACTTGGCGGGCAATGGAATCCATCTATCGTCAGGGTAAAGCCCTCGCAATTGGCGTCTGCAACTTTGATGTGGAGCGTCTAACTGACCTCCTTCGACACGCATCCATCACCCCAGCGGTTAATCAAATCGAATTCAATCCGCGAATTCATCAACAAGCAGTTGTTGATCTCTGTCGGGTACAGGGCATTCAGGTTGAGGCTTGGTCCCCTCTCGGTAATGGACAGTCAATTAGTAATCCCCTCATTGGAAAAATCGCGACCGCCCATCAAAAAACAGCTGCTCAAATCATCCTTCGTTGGGAAACACAACAAGGCCTGATTGTAATTCCAAAATCTGTGCATGAATCACGCATGATTGAAAATGCTGCAATTGACGATTTTGACCTGACAGCCGATGAAATGGCCCAAATTAGTTCACTAAATACCGAAGAACATTCTCGGTGGTATGATAATTATCAATGGTATGGCAATCCAGATGGAGATCCTAATTTCATCATGCAAGCCTAGCAATCAACACAAAAGGACGCCCCCAATTTTGGAGGCGTCCTTTTTATATTCATTTTTTAATTAAAATAGTGAATTAACCGCAGCAGCCACTTTTTCTGGCGTGAACCCAAAGCGTTCCACAACTGCCGCTCCATTCCCACTTTCACCGAATGTTGAAATTCCGAGGCTGATCCCATCTAAACCGACGTATTTACCCCATGTTTGGGTAACGCCCATTTCAACAGACACCCGCTTACGAACATCATTTGGTAAAACCGATTCCTTGTATTCAGCAGATTGACGGTCAAATTCTTTTTGATCTGGCATTGAAACAACTGATACGTCCTTACCTTCAGCAGCTAGCCGTTGTTGAGCTTCAATACTTAAACTAACTTCAGATCCACTAGCAATCAGGATCGCTTCCGGCTGTTCACCCTTTTGTGGTGAAACTACATATGCGCCATGTGCCAACCCGGTTGGGTTCTCGATAGCTCCCTTGAGGGCGGGTAATCCTTGACGGGTTAGGATCAATACGGTTGGGTGATCTGTAGATTGCAAGGCTTTTTCCCATGCTTGAGCGACTTCGTTACCATCAGCTGGCCGGATCACATCCAAATTAGGAATTGCTTGTAATCCTGCAAGTTGTTCCACAGGTTCGTGTGTTGGGCCATCTTCTCCGACCGCAATTGAGTCATGGGTAAAGACATAGGTTACTGGTAATTTTTGCAGTGCTGCTAATCGGAGTGCTGACCGCATATAATCTGAGAAAACCATGAAGGTACTCCCATAGACACGGGTTCCACCATGTAAAGCAATTCCATTAACGGCTGCCGCTTCAGCGAATTCACGAACCCCAAACCAGAGATTCCGGCTCGTTGGATTGTCCTTACTAAACCGATCTGAGTCGTCGATCTGAGTTTTATTAGAGCTAAACAGATCCGCAGAACCGCCCCACAGTGTGGGCACATTTTCAGCTAAGCTTTGGAGCACTTCAGCCCCCGTTTTCCGAGTTGCTTGTGTGTCACCGACTTCATAATGTGGTAAGAAATCAAAGTTAGCCGGTACCTTGCCTGCCAATGCTTGGTCAAATTGTGCAGCTAATTCTGGGAATTGTTGATGGTACTTCACAATCATATCGTGCCAATCATCTTCTGACTGAGCACCCCGTTTGGCGATTCCGTTAGCAAATTGCTCATAAACCGCATCTTCGACAGTGAACGCAGGCTGATCCCAATCGTAGAAGCGACGGAGTTCAACTAATTCGTCATCCTTCAGTGGTGCTCCATGAACTTTGTGAGTCCCGGCATTAGGTGCACCGTGACCAATTTCCGTCTTAATTTCAATAATAGTTGGTTGATCATGTTGTTGCTTAGCAGCTTCGATTGCCTTGGCAATTGCTTCCAAGTCATCGCCATCTTCCACCCGCAAATAGTTCCAGTGGTAGGCTTCAAAACGTTCTTGAATATTTTCGTTAAAGGCATTACTGAGGGGGCCATCCAGTGAAACATCATTTGAATCATACAGCACAATCAATTTATCCAAACCATAGTGGCCGGCTAAACTGGCTGCTTCATGAGAGATGCCTTCCATTAAGTCGCCATCCCCGCAAATCGCATACGTATAGTGATCAATCACAGGAAATTCAGGCTTGTTGTAGGTTGCTCGTAAGTGGACTTCTGCCATCGCCATCCCCACAGCCATTCCAATTCCTTGACCCAACGGCCCAGTGGTTGCATCAACGCCATCGGTCCAGCCATGTTCTGGATGACCAGGGGTCTTGCTATCAAGTTGACGGAATTGTTTTAAATCGTCAATGCCCAACTGAAAGCCAGACAAGTGAAGTAGACTGTACAGCATTGCTGATCCGTGACCAGCAGAAAGCACAAAGCGGTCGCGATTGATCCACTGGCTATCCTTAGGGTTAGTGTTCAAAAACTTTTGCCACAGAACATAGGCCATTGGTGCAGCACCAAGTGGTAAACCAGGATGGCCTGAATTGGCAGCTTGAACTTGGTCAACACTCAACATTCGTAAATTAGTCACACTTAATTGATCTGTTTCATTAAACATATTTGAATTCCTCCAACGATTTTGATTGTCATTATGACTGCTAAATTTTTAAAGTTAATTACCTCTGGCATGTAAATATCATACCAGTTCATATTGGTATACGCAATAATTTTAATAAAAAACTTGTTTTTTAGCCTTTTTGGCAACCACTCTTCTTAATTGGTATAGATATATTGAAATCATTAGTAGATCCTTTAGCATTAAAAATAGGTTAAAATACAGTTTAACATATTCTCATTTTACCCGATATATCAATTTTTCAATCGATTGCACAAATTCTGTGACTTCTTTTAATTTTGATCTTAAAACGCAAAAATAGTTCGTGATATGATTTTAACCATCACGAACTATTTTTAATCACTTTCAAAAAATTAATTCTGCAATAACTCTGGTGAAATTTTCCCAGCATTTAATTCAACAATTTTTCCCGATTGATTATAAACAACCCACTCGCATAGGTTGACGATATGGTCCCCGATCCGTTCTAATAAACGATCAATCATCAAATAACTGGATCCCCGTTCGGCTGTTGTCTCTTGGGATTCAATCGCATTGGTCACAGCCTTCCGAATATCGATATACTGTTGATCGATTTTTAAATCTTTTTCAGCACCTTTACGGGCCTGCCGTTCATCACGATTAACATAGGCATCCATGACTTGCTCTAACATCTTTCGAATGTCACCGGCCATTTTACCAATTTGTTTTTCAATTTTGACATCGTTTTTTTGATCACTCGTGTTCAGCGTTTCGCGGGCAATGTTGACAGCATGATCCCCAATGCGCTCTAAATCTGAACTGGCCTTTAGAATACTGATAATTTCTCGAAAATCAGACGCCACCGGTTGTTGTAGGGCGATTAATTTAAGGGCTTCTTTTTCAAGAAAAATTTCCTCACTGTTTGTCCGCTGGTCGTCATCGATGACCTGCTGAGCCAGTTTTTTATCATACTGAGTAAAGGCCGAGGTCGCCTGATAAATTTGTTCGCTAATGTTAATCCCCATCTCCATAAATCGCCCGTGCAACTTTTTGAGCTCATCTGAAAATAATTCTCTCATCTCATTTCCCCCTACCCAAATTTCCCATTTAAATAATCACTAGTTTCTTGCCGGTCTGGTCGCATGAACATTTTTTCTGTATTATCAAACTCAATCAAATTACCGTTTAGAAGAAAAGCCGTTTTATCAGAAATGCGAGAAGCCTGTTGCATATTATGGGTCACAATGATGATGGTATAGTCACTCCGAATTGCGGCTAGTGTATCTTCAATTTTAGCGCTTGAGATCGGATCCAATGCGCTAGTTGGCTCATCCATTAAAATAATATCTGGTTCGACCGCTAGCACACGTGCCACACAAATTCGCTGTTGCTGACCACCTGAAAAGGCCAGCGCACTTTTATGCAACGAATCTTTAACCTCATCCCAAATTGCAGCTTGTTTAAGGGTTGTTTCCACCCGTTCATCAAGACGCTGCTTATCTTTCACACCCTCTAAACGCAGGCCGTAAACGACATTTTCATAAACCGATAACGGAAATGGGTTGGGTTGCTGGAACAGCATGCCGACTCGTTTACGTAGATTAACGACATCCGTGTTAGGCGAATAGATATCTTGCCCGTTCAACTTCAGACTCCCAGTCACTGTTGTGTTGGGAATCAGATCGTTCATTCGATTTAAACACCTGAGGTACGTTGACTTACCACACCCCGATGGTCCAATCAGGGCAGTAATTTCGTTTTTTTCAAAATTCAGATTAATCCCATGGAGTGCCTCAGTTTCGCCGTAATACAAATGGACATCTTCAGTAGTAATCACGCTGCTCATTGCCAGTCCTCCTAACCAAAATTCCCAGAAATATAATCTTCAGTGGCCCGCACATGGGGATTCGTAAACACATTTTCCGTTTCATCATACTCAATAACATGACCCATATGCAAAAACGCGGTATAGTTACTAATTCGGGACGCTTGTTGCATATTATGCGTCACAATAATAATGCTGAACTGATCGCTCAGTGTTTTTAGTGTCTCTTCTAACTTAGCCGTTGAAATCGGATCCAGCGCGCTTGCCGGTTCATCCAGCAGTAAAATATCTGGCTGCATTGCAATTGAGCGTGCAATACAAAGCCGCTGAGCCTGCCCACCTGATAATGCCAGTGCACTTTGATCTAGCTTATCCTTGACTTCGTCCCACAAGGCAACACCTTTAAGACTCGTTTCTAGTCGCATTTCCAGTTCATCTTTATCCGTCATACCGTTTTTTTTCAGGGCAAACGTCAAGTTCTCTCGAATGGACTTGGCAAACGGATTTGGTCTTTGAAATACCATTCCAATATGTCGGCGAAGCTCATAAACATTGATTTTGGGGTTATTAATATCCGTATCGCGGTACATAATTTGACCGCCGACCGTGGCAATTTTATCGTTCATCCGATTAAAGCACCTCAGATACGTCGATTTTCCGGAACCGGATGCGCCAATCAGTGAGGTGATTTTATACCGGGGGAAATTTAAATCAGCGGCATGAATCACATGATTCGTTCCATACGAGACTGTTACCTGTTTCGCCGAAAGTGCGGATTCTTTCTGTGGATTAATAATATAGGTTTCATCTAAATTATAATTTTTCATTCTCTCACCTTTATTTTGTGGCCGTCATTTTACGATACGTATAACTTCCGAGTGCCCGAGCACCTAAATTAAAGATCAAAATGACAATAATTAGAACCGCTGAGGCTCCACTTGAAATTTGGTGGGCATCTGGTGTCACCCCTTCAGTATTCAATTTCCAAATATGCACCGCTAACGTTTCTGCCGGTCTCATGGGGTTCAAAAAACTCGTCGGGCTGAGCGGATTAAAGTTCAAATAATCCACTACCGGGGCACTTTGCCCAGCGGTATAGATCAAAGCCGCCGCCTCGCCGAAGACCCGGCCAGCACACAAAATAATTCCCGTGATGATTCCTGGTAATGCCGCAGGTAGTATAATTCCCGTCACGGTTTTCCAGCTCGATAGTCCTAGTGACATTCCAGCTTCACGCTGCAGGTTCGGTACCGTCCGCAAGGATTCTTCAATTTGACGAGTTAGCAGCGGTAAGTTGAAAAAAGTTAGTGCAATCGCACCAGCCAAGATAGAGAACCCAAACCCAAATTTAATGACGAATAGGAGGTAGCCAAACAGACCAACAACCACTGATGGCAGTGAGCTTAACACTTCAATCATGGTTCTGATAACATTAGTAATCCAGTTATCACTCGCATACTCGGATAAATAAATTCCCGCACCCAATGCGATTGGGAAAGAAATCAGCAATGTCAAAATTAACAGGTACAGCGAATTAAATAATTGGTCCCGAATACCACCACCCGCACTAAATGCTTGTGCTTCCGCTGTGATAAAGTGCCAAGAAATATTCGGTACGCCATTAAATAGAATGTACCCAATCAGGCCGATTAAAATTAATACCACAATCACAACGAGTCCAAATATTGTACCAGTTGCAATCTGATTTGATCGTTTAGGATTCATACTTATGCTTCCCCCAATTACCAATAACTCTAACGACAAGGTTAAAGACTAACGACATGAGTAACAAGATTAATGCTAATGACCAGAGCGCATTATTTTGCATCGTCCCCATGACCGTATTGCCAATTTGAGTTGTTAACTGACTTGTCAGCGTTGACGACGGTGAGACTAAGCTCGTTGGCATTAACACCGCATTACCAATCACCATTTGTACAGCTAGCGCTTCACCGAATGCCCGCGCCATTCCAAAGATGATTGCCGTTAAAATTCCAGGAGTCGCCGTTTTCAGAACCACTTTTCGAATTGTTTGCCAACGAGTCGCCCCTAATGCTAATGAGGCCTGCCGGTAATGAACGGGCACTGCTCGTAAGCTATCAACAGATAACGAGGTCACCGTTGGTAAAATCATGACAAACAATACCAATGTGCCAGATAAAATCCCAAACCCAGTGCCACCGAAAATATGGCGTACTGTTGGTACAATCACTGATAACCCGACAAACCCATAGACGACAGATGGAATACCAACTAGCAACTCTGTTACGGATTGAAGTAACTTGGTCCCTCGTTTAGGTGAGATTTCGGTCATGAAGACGGCCATGCCGATCGCGAACGGTGTGGCTACAAGCGCTGCTAAAATTGTGACACCAAATGATGTGACAATCATTGGTAACGCGCCGACTTCTGGATTTCCGTGACTATCAAGCATCCCCGGATTCCAATTTGTACCCGATAAAAATTGCCCCAGCTTAACATGGTTCTGTGTAAAAGTAGCAATTCCACGTGAAGTAATAAAGTACAAAATGCAGCCGACCAATACTGTGATAAGGCCAATACATACGTAACAAATTGTTTTTCCGAAATAATCTTCGCGTGTCGCTTTAGATGATTTCATCAAACGCACTTGAATATTATCTTTATCCATCGTAACCCTCCTAGAGCTTGCCGTTTTGGGGTATTGCAGCTATTTCTTAATTCTTATTATCGGTAACATTGTTGTTCGCATCCTTAGATACCTTCATATCGTGAATGCTAATATAACCCATTTTTTTCACTAACCCATTTTGCTGTTTCTTCGCGTCAATATAGGCTAGAAATTCTTTGGTTGCTTTATTTGGTTGACCCTTAGTATACATATGTTCATATGACCAAATTTTCCAGTCATTTGTTTCTACATTCGCATCGGTTGGTTTCACATTATCAATTGAAAGTGCTTGAAGTGAATCGTTAACGTATGAGAAAGCTAAGTAACTAATTGCGCCTGGGGTTGTTGAGACAATTTTTTGAACCGTTCCGTTAGAATCTTGTTCTTGAGATTTGACGGCCGTTTCACCATTTAAAACGGCTGCTTCAAACGTGGCACGGGTTCCACTACCTTTAGCCCGGTTAACGACCGTAATTTTTTCGTTTTTACCACCTAATTGTTTCCAGTTGGTAATCTTGCCTGTAAAAATTTGTTTTAGCTGGTCCATCGACACATTCTTAACACCAACGTCCTTGTTAACGACCGGGGTCATTCCAACAACGGCAACTTTGTGGTCAACTAACTTACTTGCTTTAATACCACTTTGTTGTGAAGCAAAAATATCAGAATTACCAATTTGAACGGATCCCTCTTGGACTTGACTTAATCCTGTCCCCGATCCGCCTCCTTGAACGGAAATGTTGACGCCTTTGTTCTGAGATTGATAATTAGATGCAGCCTTTTCAACTAATGGTTGTAGTGCGGTTGAGCCAACCGCCGTGATCTTGGCTGATGCTGAGGAACTGCTACTACTAGCACTCCCACCGCCATTACCACATGCCGCTAAACCAATCGTTACGACTCCCAACGCTGCAACTGTTGCAAAAAATCTCTTCTTATTCATCATTCTGATCTCCCTTTCAAATGATTACTGGTTGTCTGAACTTGGTACATTCTTAATATAAACAACGAACGTAAATATCTAGTCATATTTATGTAAAAAAGATGTAAATCATTTTTCCGCCACCGAGCCCGCGATTTTGAGCGTGCATCCACACAAAAAAGGACTGAACAAAAAATAAATTTCTGTTCGGTCCCTAAACTTTCATCTATTGATACCACACCACTTGAGATCATCTGAGTAGTTCTTTGTAACCTATTGATTCAGCTCTTGTTCCGAGTTATTCAATAATGTATGCAACATTTCTGGATCTGATTTACCCGGGTTAAGCTCAACTAATTCCCCGGTTCGACTATAAACAATCCATTCTGACAAGTTAACAATGTGATCACCAACCCGCTCTAATAACCGTGATACCATGAGGTAACTAGAACTGGCCGTAATCGTTTTAGCATCCTGCCGCATTGCGGCGGTAATGCTGTCACGTACTAAAATATACTGTTTATCGACTTCCAAATCGGCGGCAGCTCCTTCACGCGCGACTTTTTCATCTGCTTGGGCATACGCATCCAATACTTTTTCTAGCATGCTCCGAACCGAAGCCGTCATCTCGGCAATCGCATTTTCAATTCCCACAACTCGTTGACTACCACTAACGCGAATCGTTTCGCGTGCAATATTAACGGCATGATCACCGATTCGTTCCAAATCTGAACTGGCCTTTAAAATACTAATAATTGAGCGAAAATCATCCGCCACAGGCTGCTGTAGCGCCATTAAATTCAACGCCTGAACTTCCAACCCAGTTTCTTCTTCATTAGTAGTTTGATCTTGTTCTATGACATGTTGTGCGAGCTCCTTATCGTGGTCAATAAACGCCTTTGTTGCTTGATAGATCTGTTCACTGACGTTAATTCCCATTTCAATAAAGTGCCACTTTAGCTTTTTTAATTCATCCGAAAATAATCCGTCCATTGAGACACCCTCCATTATTACAGTATGATCCAGTTAAACGTTACTGCTATTATACCCATACTAATGTAAAGATTATGTAAATATCTGGACATAAATTTAATTTTATGCCATTAATAATGGGTAGACTAGTTTTAATGTTTTGTTTATTTGATTAGAAATTCGGCTCATTATTGGAGGAGTCACTTTGATTAAGCATTTATTATTAATGACGAAACAGTTACCACTATTCATTCCGATCAATGCCTATTGCAACGAACAAAATTGGTTCGTTCACAACACAACCAGTTCTGACGAAGCGTTAACGATTCTAAAAACGCAAACTGTGGCGGCTGTGCTATGGGATACGACATCGGTTGACTTTAATGAGACACTCACGGCGATCTCACATATGCGTGAAAAAGTGATGATCCCCATTATTATGCTCGCTAAAGAGCGCAACCCAGAACAGATGCAACAACTATTCCACCACCATGTCGATGACTACCTCGTTGAACCCTTTGATTACCCAGAGATCATTGCAATTCTTAAACAACGATTTTGGTTATATGATCAGATCACTGATGCTAATACTGAGTCACCGGACACTGCTCACCAAACGGTTGAACCGTCAGCCCCCAAGCAACTCACCTTCAATAACCTCACCATTGATCTTCAGCACTATCGGGTATTGCGAGATGATCAGGATCTAGGACTCACCCCGAAAGAATTCAAGCTACTCCACTACCTAATCCAACATCCTAATCAAGTTCTTAGTCGGGAACAACTATTACAGGGCGTCTGGGATTACGATATCTTAGGTAACTCACGAATGGTCGATATTCACATCAGTCATTTACGCGATAAAATTGAGCCAGATCCTCAAAATCCAATCTGGCTTCAAACCGTCCGTGGCTTCGGTTACGTTCTTAAAAACTAAAAAATCGATTTACCATGATCGGTAAATCGATTTTTTGTTTGTCTAAGCGCCCCAAACCTCTTCAGCAACGTCTTTAACCAATTGGATCTTGGCCCATTGCTGATCTTCAGTGAGAATATTCCCCTCTTCAGTCGAAGCAAATCCACATTGTGTACTCAAACATAGTCGATCCAACGGAACATACTTAGCTGCTTCATGGATTCGATCAATGACAGTTTGCTTATCTTCTAGTTCACCAGATTTAGAAGTGATCAGTCCTAACACCACAAGTTGATCATCTTGAATCTGAGCAAGCGGTTCGAAACCACCTGAACGATCATTGTCATATTCAAGAAAGAATGCATGCACTTTTTCTCGAGTGAATAGAGGTTCCGCAACACTTTCGTAACCACCAGCTGAGGCCCATGTTGAATGATAATTTCCACGGCAATCATGCGTATTCACAATCAGATCCTCTGGTAATCCCTCAATAAAGGCATTATTTACGTTTACATATAGTTCCTTGTTCTTGTCAATTTCGGCTTGGTCAATTTTATTTGTTCCATCCTTGGCACCAGCATGGAATCCAGCTAACATCCCCCAAGTACAATCATCCAGCTGTAATACCCGCAAGCCGGCATCGTAAAGATCAAGTGCCACCTGTTGATAAGCTTTGGCAATGTCCGCAATCAAATCAGCTTCTGATGAATAGTACTTGTTGGTGGCTTCAATATTTTCAGGACGGTATAATTCGGCAATGAACTGTGCGGGGGCTGGAATCGTTTGTTTAGCCGTCTTTGGATCAGCTAAATGCGCTCGCAGGAATTTAAAATGGTCAACGAATGGATGATTGGTCCCCGTAATTTTACCACTCAAGCGTGCCGTTTCAGCCCGCGTTTCTTCATCATTAAAGATGTAGCCCTGGTCCAGTGCCGTCTTCTCCACACCATTTAAGCCCCAGAAAAAGTCTAAGTGCCACCAGCTGCGACGAAATTCACCATCAGTAATTGATTGTAGTCCCGCAGCTTCTTCTTTCTTGATTAATTCAATAATTGATTGATCCTCGACCTGCTTTAAATCGGCTGCTGCAATGTTTCCAGCGGCATACTGCTTACGAGCGGCCTTTAATGCTGCGGGACGTAAGAAGCTTCCCACGACATCAAAACGAAAAGGTGAAGTTGTACGGTTTGTTAAAGTTTGTTCTGTCATTATTAAATTCCTCCAAATAGTAAAAACTTAAGTAAGTCGTCTGTTTAATCAACTAATCGAACGAACCGTACATGACTTGATCACCAATGCCGTCTCCTAATAGAAAACAGGCGGTCGTCGTCTTATTGGAATGTAAGTAGTAAATGATTTGTAACCGCATGTTTTCACTTCCCTTCAAGTTAATCTTTAGTATTTAAGCGTCCCAAATTTCGTCAGCAATCGACTTTACCAGATCAATTTTGGCCCACTGTTGTTCCTCAGTCAAAACATTGCCTTCTTCAGTTGAGGCAAATCCACATTGTGTCGATAAAGCTAGGTTAGCCAACGGAACATATTGCGTCGCTTCATGAATCCGGTTGATCACTGCTTGCCGATCTTCCAACTGACCATCCTTCGATGTAATAAGTCCCAACACAATCTTTTTGTCAGTCCGTCCATTAAAAATTGTCTTTAATGGTTCAAAATCGCCATCACGGTCACTATCATATTCAAGGAAGAACCCATCGTAATCCAGTTGTCCTAAATATTGGGCAACGGCTTCATACCCACCCGAAAAGAGAAAGGTCGACTTAAAGTTACCACGGCAAATATGCGTTGTTACGGTTAAATCTTCTGGTAAGCCAGCCAATAATTCGTTAATCACCCGCGTTGATTCTTCAGCCAACGTAACGTATTTAGCGTGTTCTGCTGGTTGATCCTTGGTTTCATTTAACTTACTAATTAAAAAGGCCCAAGTCGTATCATCAATCTGAATGTAGCGTGCGCCTAACTCGTAGAAGTGCAGAATCGTTTGTTGGTAGGCATCTGCCAATGCATGAAGGTATTCATCACGAGTATCATAAAACTGTGGCCAGTTATCTGATCGATTGTCTCGGAAGAGCATTGATGGAGATGGAATTGTTTGTTTAGCAACGGTTCCTGCTGGGACGATTGAATTTAAATATTCAAAGGCCGCGAAAAACGGATGATTGGGATTGTAACTCACTTTACCGGTTAATTCGGCGTTATCCGTTCGTGTCTTAGCACCCTTAAACTTATAGCTGGCCTTGTAATCGTACTTGGCCACGCCATTAAGACCCCAGAGAAAATCTAAATGCCACCAGCTACGACTAAATTCACCATCAGTCAACCCCTTCAGGCCATGCTGTGCTTCAGTGGCGACCAGTTTTTGAATTTCTGTTTGTTGAATCGCTTTGAAGTCTTCATCCGTCAAGTCACCAGCACGGTGCTTAGCTAAAGCATCCTTCAATGCAGGTGTCCGTAAAAAACTACCAACAATGTCGTAACGATATGGGCCAATTTTAGTTTGTGTTGTCATAATTTTTGATCTCCTTGTTATTTAAAAAAGTATAAAAAAAATCCCTACTTCTGCATTATGCAAAAGTAAGGACGATCTCTCGTGTTACCACCTTAATTTAGAATGTATTCACATACACTCCCTCGCTGAGTACAATCATACTCGCACGCGGTAATGGGCGTCCCCATGAATGCCTCGCATACGCTCAACATTCCTCACTTCAAGACCATATTCACAATCACCAACCTTACCCCTTTTCACCAACCAGAGGCTCTCTAAAAAGGTGTTAACTGCTACTCATCTTTTCATCGTTTTTTAATATTTATGTTGTTATTATCATAAAACGCTCATAATTAAATGTCAATTACTTTTTTACTGATCTTCTTTTTCACTCCAAATATCATCACGCAAATGATCCATCTTTTGATCCAAATGGGCCACATAGGTCGCAGTGTGCGAGAGATCCTCGCGAATCATCTGCTTATTGGGAATATCTTTTTTATAGTTTAATTCGTGTTCGACGGATGCCCAAAAATTCATTGCAATCGTTCGAATTTGAATTTCAACAGCAATATTTTCGGTTCCATTCGTCAAATAAATTGGCACAGTCACAATCAAATGTAAACTACGATACCCGTTTTCTTTGGGATGCTTAATATAGTCTTTTTTAGTGACAACCTTAATATCCGGCTGCTCAAGCAACATGTCTTCCAGCGTATACACGTCACTAATAAACCGCGTAATCACTCGGACTCCGGCAATATCATGCAGTTGGTTAAAAATTGTATCACGCGTTTTTGGTAAGTGTTTTCGATCAACCTTTTCCAAAATACTATCCGGTGTTTTGATACGATGCTGCATGCTATCCACTAAATCATAGTCGTTTTGTAGTTTAAACTCGCGACTTAAAAAATTAAGCTTATCAATTACAAAATCCATCGCTGTTCGGTAACGAATCATAAAACTTTCAGCTAACTTCATCGAATCCGCAATCGTCCGATGATCTACGATATCGTCATAGAATGCTCGATTATCCATCATTATTTTATTGTACCCCATTTTTAGTAGCCCATTATTTTTAACTCATAACCCGTATATCGGTATTATAACGTTATTTCACCGAAATTTGTATGGAATTACTCAGACAAATTTTGGTGCAGTCATTATTGATCCGGACCATTTTCTATTAGCGCTGATCCCCACAATTAGGGCGTAACCCGTGACACAGAAACGTCGTCACTTGCTGCACAACTTGTTGTTGATTCAGATTGGGCTGATCCGTCATGATTCGCGGTAATATAGCCCCTAGCCATACCGACAAAATTAGCCGTAAAATATCATAACCAGCCCAGTTTACAACTCGCCGCTTACTTGGTAACGCGTAAATAATTCATTTATCGTACTATTTTGAAATAATTGTTGCCGTTTTTCCGCTAATTGTGCTCGAATCAATGGCTGATTAAGCGCCTCCCGATACAACACTCGTAATTGCAATCGGTTTTGATCGACAAATGCCAATCTTTCCTGAAAAATGGTGGTCAACACTTCCGTAAAACTCATAGCCGTTTTGGCCTGAAATTCCGCTAAGAGCGCGTCAAACGACTCAGGCACCACATGGTTGATCATTGGTGTCACAACCGCAGCTAGCAGCGACGCTTTATCGGGAACTATGTTTTCAGAAACACCTGACATGCGTGCAATATCATGGGCAGTGGTTTTTTCGAAGCCCTTAGCAGAAAAGAGCGTCAAGCTTGCTCGCAAGACGCCCTTTTGGGGTTCAGATAAGTGTAATTGATTCAGGGTTTCAGCAAAAATGGTTTCAATCATTTGATGATTCATTCGTCAACACTCCCTTTCAATCAATACTACTTTAAAATTCCTTGACGATCCTTCTTTAGAGGTAATAGATAGATCAAAATCAAGGCCACCACACCGATAATGCCGATCACCCACGCAGAACTCATCGTCGTCGCCGACCCGTTCGTAAAGTACAGGGCATTGGTAATCATATCTGCACTAAAGCGCATCGGAATCCAACTGTAAATCCAGTTTCGGTAAAGGGCCGGCATAATTTCTGGCGCATAGGCTAACACTGCTGCCGCGCATAACCATAGCACAATAATCAACGGCCAGCCTTTAAATCCGGCCCAGTCAAGAATACAGGTTTGCAACAAGAAGAAGACAAATACATTGCCCATTAGAATCCAAATGAATTCGCTGGCATTGGGTACCGCCATCGCAAAACAGGTATGGGCAAAAAAGTAAAATGATAGCGCCACGACAACACTCATCACCGCACCAGCTAATAACTGACTGGTAATGTGCTTAATCGTCCAACGACCATTCGGTTTATTTTTATGGTAAACCCGCCATAACAGCATTGATCCGATTAGTGACCCCAACCAGGCAAAGACGATGGTTAACATCGGTGCAGCACCACTAACACTCTTACTTGGGATTTTGTTAACTTTTTTTTGCGTTACCTTGATTGGATTAGAAATTGTCTGCCAACTCGCCGCCGAAAGACTAACGTCGTTTTGCTGAAGAACTGTTTTTTCCTGCTGACTAATTTTCTGGTTCATCGCATTGCCCATAGCTGGTAAGGCCGTCGTAAGGGCTTGCGCCACGGTTGCGTTCATCCCCTGATTCACGATTACCGTCATCTTTGCACTCGTTGGTGTTTGGGCGAGTTGTGCTTCTGCAGCCTTAATTTGCGGTGACAAACTCGTTGTCAATGCAGCATTCTTTTGCACCATCGCCGTCAGTTTATCTTTTGTGACCAACGCCTTTAAATAGTTCTGAGACTGTCCCAATTGTTGAGAAAAATCATGATCAATAATGAGCGCGCCATAGTATTTTTTATCATTAAATCCCTGTTTGAGATCTTTTTGATGTTTGACGACAACCCATTTAATTTGAGCGTCATGACCCGCAAATTTCTTTTTTAGCTGCTTCACTAACTTCGTACTGGTTTGCCCAGAATCCTCATTCACAAGTGCCACTGGAACTTGATGGAGCTTAATATTATTTTTAACTCCAATTTGTAGAAATGAAAAAATACCAATTATCGCGATCACCGCTACCATCGCAAGCCAAACTCCTGCCTGTTTGAATATTTTAAACATCTTTTTATTCCCCCTTCTCTTTGCTTTCATAAAAAGTATAGAGGGCGCATTCATCTGGCTCAAGTTGCATTTCCTTGTACAACGGGTCCTTATCTGTACATATATTGACAAATGTCGCCTAATTTGACATATGCTATAATATTGTTAAAGGAGACCTTTTATGACAGACTTAAGAATTCGACGCACCAAAGCTAACATTCAACGTGCTTTCATCCAGTTAGTCAATCAAGTCGGTTTCAAACACGTGACGGTTAAATCGATCGCGGATACCGCCTTGATCAATCGACAAACCTTTTATAAACACTATGAAGATAAGTATCAACTCGCTGATGAAATGATTGATGACTTCGTCGCAATCTACGATCAGGAACTGGAAAAACGACTCGTGCTTAAAGCCCAAAATGTATCATTTGAAGAGTCATTTGGTATCTTATTCCCCGAAGTACAGCAGCTTGTTGCCCACCGTTTTGACACGCTTAACGCTCTATTAACCATTCAAACGGATCAACCTTCACTTGAAAAGAAACTACAACAGGTTATGATCCAACATTTCAACCAGTTCTTGCCAGAAGAAATGACGGCGTTTGAAAAAGTCATTATTTCTTCCTTATTAGTTAATTTATTCGATTACTTCGTCACACATAAACAATTACCTGAACTGGCAGACGTGAAAAAAACATTGACGGACTTTCTGTTACTACTTAAATAAATAAAGCATGGTCGCATTCTGTCTATCGGACGCAACCATGCTTTTTAATTGTCATTATTGATCGATTCCAATAACCTCTCAATTTGCCGCAAACTCTGTTTCAGTTCCTGCCGTTGTGGTACTCGTTGTCGTTCCAGAATGAAATCTAGATCACTCATTGCCATATTCACAAACAAATAGACGGTAAAATTATCCTCATTGAGATGAAAAACTTGTTGATAAAATTTTCGAAAGAGGCGGCGGCACTGGGCATCAAAGCTATTGGTTCCCAGTGAAATGAGGCGCAACTGTTGTAGGACTGTCGTATTGGTAATCAGATAGGTCATTAAATGGGTCGAAAAAAATTGATAGTGATCCATCGTCATGGACCGTGACTCACGTAAACTCTGGTTCAGAGTATCTTCGATAACCGTAATATAGTCCATCATCACTGCTGTGGCCAATTCATACACCCCCGCATAGTGCGCGTAAAATGTCGACCGATCCACAAGACTGTCACGGGCCAATTGCGCCACTGTCAATGCGTCATAACCTGATCGTTGAATGCTAGTCACAAAAGTCCGTTTAATCTCTCGATCCGTTCGTTCATAGCGTTGATCCATGATTTCATCCCCATTCTTATTTTTATTCTACACTGTGTTGGATAATCCGGCAAACTGTTAACTATTGTGGTTCTGATATTCCCCAATCCCTGTTACGATACAGATAGTCTCACAACTGACACTCAATAAAGGAGATCGATTACATGGATAATTTAAAAATAGAAGTCACAATTGACGATACACCCGTATCACAACAAACTTTAGACCAGGTTCAAGCTCTACGAATCAAGCACGTCTTGCACGAAATGAAAGCTCTTGGTGCACCAGTCAATTTATCAGATTCTGCCATTGACTACCTTCCATACCCCGAAGCTAAGCAACGGTTGCTGGATCTCAAGGCACAGTATTCCCTGCCCCAATTCAAACAGCTCTATGCAGAACCTCTCGCAACGGCCGATCATTTTTGGCATCAAGTTGCTGAACAATCCGACGGTCGTGATCATCTTCAAGAAGGTCAGGTTAAACTGCACGTTGAAGGTATTAGCATGCCACAACTACAAGCTGTCCTAGGAAGTGAGTTGGGAAGTGATTTTGCAGCTCGCATCAATCCAGAACACTTCTATAGCGATGGCTCACTCACAGCTGGCCAACACATTATTGAAACATTTGGCTGTTTTGGCGAACCAACAGAAATGAACCTATACGTCGAACAAGGTGACTTTAAACCGGTCGTTCCCGATCCAACCTATCCCATCCAAATGAACGGCTACGTTGCATTGAGTAGTGATAATGATGATTTGGGACAGGGCTGGCGTGCTTATCACCAAATTCGTCCCACTGCAACGGGCTTCGATGCTATCCTGGCAGCATACCTACCATCTGCTACACCAACCGAGATCATCAACGGTCATAAATGGCACCTAGCCGTTGAATTTTCCGAAATGATCAAGTTTGCCGTTGCTCAAAATTAATATCACCAAGTATTTAAAGGCAGTAGCCATCATGGTTACCACCTTTTTTTTATCATTCACTTCAATTGATGACATCGAAACATCGCTTGACAAGTCTAGTGCACCATTACATGCTAGCAGCATAGTAACTCACCAATTTATTAATCACTAATACAAGGAGACTTTTTTATGTATACTGGCACGAATCCAACCGCACTTCGCTCACAAACATTACTTGTCGATGCAATGTTCACCTTGTTACAGCATGATACATTTGCCGATATTACCGTGCGCCAACTGACACAAGAAGCTCAACTATCACGCCAGACCTTTTACCAAATTTTCACCAGCAAAGAGGATGTTATCAAGTGTCGTATTCAAGGTCTCTTCGTCGAGTTTCAACAAACACTCAACAGGCAGCCGATTACACTGCACGCACTAATTACTTTGTTTTTCGCATTCTATCAAAAATATGCGACTATTTTTAATTTGTTACTCGACAATCATCTAGAACCCCTTCTTACAACTTACGCGCAAGACTGCATGGCTTCACTCCAACTCACGACTGAAAAAAATAACCATTATAGTCATAGTTTTATCGCCGCCGGATTAACTCAGGTTCTCGTTGATTGGCATTCCCACCAAGATACTGATATCGAAGAGGTCGCTCAATTGGTCGAACAACTGTTAAACCCAAATGCAATTACAAAATAAAAAACGAGCACTCATAGTCTCGTTTTACTAGCTACTAATTTATAGTTTTCCCAAAGTACATCTCTTCCCATAATCCCTGACTTTCATGGGTCTCACTGATCGTCTCACCTTGATAGACGTCCAAGCGAACTTTGCCAGAGAACCGCAGATAAGCACCGTCAAATCCGGTTAGTTTGGCCAGCACGTGCTTGACCCCGCTTACCTGATCGATCATTCGATCCTGCGTGATGGTCTGTTCCCATAAGTAGGTAATCCGGTAATGTTGTTTTCCGTCGTTATAATCGTAACTCACCGCTTTATGGTATGGCTTACCCGTCACATCATCAATTTGCCGATCCGATTCTTCATACGTGAGATACTTTGGATCATCAGCCAAAATACGATCGCCTTTGGCAAGCATAAAAACTGGTAAGGTCTGATAGCCATACTTTTTCTCTGCAGTCATATAACTTGAAATAACGGTGTAATCATCAATGTTAGCGCGCCCCCAATACCAATGGTGCATCACTTTCATTAAGGCAACATTACCCCAATTATGATCGTGGTAACAATTCCCTGATAATTGTTCGGTTCCTTTCTGCGTCGTCATCGTCACATCCGCAATTCCACGTGGTGTAGCCGGTAACCAGCCAAAATTAGTTTCGTCTTGGTCACCAAAAAAGATCGCCACGTTTCGACGCCATGCGGGAACGATATTGTGTGCGTCGACCATAACGGTAATATCTTCAGCCTGTACATGAATGACATAATGATTCAAATCACCCCGAAAATAATTGCCAGCAATTTTTATTTCCGCCCGTTGATCAGAAGCCGTAAATTCTGTGGGGCTAAAATGCATTGTATGGCTAATTTTCGTCCCATCTGGCCGCGTTAAGTCAATATCGATCATTGGCTTCAATCCGTTAGAGGGGTCAACAACCGATTTAGCGTAAAATGTGATCACTAATTGTGAGCCATCCGCTAAATTAGCATCAAAATACCACCACTCATAGTTTTCGCCGGCTGCGTCCGTTCGCATACCATCCTCCCACAAGGCAACCTCGTGCCGATTAAGATTAGCATTTTCAAAGTCTTGATCCAAATCAGCTAACCGTGCTCGTTTAGCCATTCTAACCACCATCCTTAAATAAATTATCTTTAACTATGCTCAAAATTAGCGAAAATCACGACAAGTGTCAACGTTTTGCCCCTAACATCAACAGATTCACAACTATGTCAGCTTTTTTTATTCATTATGTGTTCCTTATCCCCCAATAGCACGCTCTGATTTGCAATTTAATCTCATTATTAGTACTATTAAATTCGTTACACAATACATAGGAAGACTAGGTACTTGATACATGAAAAAAAATGAAACAGAACCTGTTGAACTAAGTCGTTCGCTCGGCCTCTGGTCCGCGTTATCACTTGTTGTTGGCACAATCATCGGAGTTGGGATCTTTGTTCGTCAATCTGCCGTCCTTGACGATGCGGGTTCAACGACTGGCGCCCTTCTGGCGTGGCTAGCTGGGGGGTTAATTACCCTGACGGCTGGTTTAACCATCGCCGAAATTGCCTCTCAAATGCCCCATACCGGTGGCCTATACGTCTACATGGAAAACATCTACGGCCGTATCTGGGGCTTTTTATCCGGCTGGATGCAGATCATTATTTATGGTCCGGCCATGATTGCCTCGCTGGGAGCTTACTTGTCACTACTCCTAATTGACTTTTTCCACATCCCCCACCAGTGGACCGTTCCCATTGCACTAATTGCCGTCATTGCCGTTGGTGTTTTGAATCTCTTTTCTAACCGCTACGGTGCCGGCTTCGCGATCGTGACAACGATCTGCAAACTAGTTCCCGTTGCCGCCTTAATCATCTTTGGGCTCTTCTTTGGTGACCAGAGTGCCCTTGGTCATTCGATCGAGACCGTCCATCAATCAGCTGGTGGATTCGGCGTCGCCATCTTGGCTACCCTCTTTGCCTTTGATGGCTGGATCTTAGTCGCTAATCTTGGTGGTGAAATCAAAAATCCCAGTAAACGGCTCCCGCAGGCAATCGTCCTCGGAATTTTGGCCGTCTTGGTGATTTACCTGCTCGTCAGTTACGGTGTCTTTCGTAGCTTGCCTGCCACGAAAATCCACGAACTCGGCACCGGCGCGATCCCTTACATGGCCACCAAAGATTTTGGCGCCATTGGTGGTAAGATTCTCAGTATTGGCATTATTATTTCTATCGTCGGTTGTATGAATGGCAAAATCATGACCTTCCCTCGCATTATGTACGCAATGGCACGGGACCGTGAGCTACCATTCCACAAATACTTAGCTTACTTAAATCCTAAGACCCACACCCCCATCTGGTGCACAATCACCACACTGTTTATCGCAGCAATCATGATTATTTTCTTTGACGCCGATCGACTGTCAGAACTTTGTATTTTCACCGTATACTGCTTTTATGTGATGGCCTTTTTTGGCCCCACAATTCTTCGACGTCGCAACCCAAACGCTAAGCGCGACTTCTCCATTCCGCTGTATCCCATCACGCCATTGATTGCAATTGGTGGTTCTCTCTTCGTTCTTATCAGTGAAGTAATGTCGGACTGGCAAGGTGTTCTAATTTCGTTTATTTTTGTTCTCATCGGAATTCCGGTATACTACTACCAAGTAAAAAAGCATCCTACTAAATCGGAGTGACAGCAATGACAGCACAACCTAGTATCACTTGTAATGAAACACTGGCGATTTCCGCTCACCGGATTTTCCCAGACGAACTCAACGAACACGGCACCTTATTTGGTGGTATCACGCTTAATATTGTTGATCGTGAAGCCTCACTGGCTGCAATGGAAGTTGCGCGACAAACGGTCGTGACGGCCAAACTGGACCACGTTAACTTTATTGCCCCATTTCAACTTCACAACTCAATGAACCTTGAGGCCTACGTCACCGGCATGGGGCATCGTTCAATTGAAGTCTTCGCTAAAATCATCGGCAAGGATCTCACAACAGGACAAACCTTTCTGGGCTTTACATGCTTTGCGACCTTCGTAATTGAAGATCAGCTCGCTCAGGTAAAATACAATCGTGTCATCCCCCAAACCGAAGAGCAACAGGCAATGTGTGCCGGCTACGAACAGCGCGTGCAGGAACGACGACAAGAACGGCAGCTCTTTCAAAAACAACTAGCTACAATAACCACGAATAAGCCGTGGCAAAATTAAAAAGAGTAGGAAACGTTATCGTTTCCTACTCTTTTTAATTGGTCATCCTCTGCCACGAACAATTTCGTCGATAAACAGTTGATGAAACCGACCATCATCCGTTAATTCTGGGTGAAACGCGGTCACCAATACATTGGCCTGTTGCGCAGCAACGATGCGTCCGTCAGGCAACGTGACAATTGGCTTGGCGGGCGTCTCAACACGGGTTAAAAATGGGGCCCGGATAAAGACCCCATGGAATGGCCGTGACCAGCCCATTACAGTTAGCTCAGTTTCAAAACTTTCACGCTGGCGGCCAAATCCATTACGCTCAACCTGCCCATTTAACCCATCCAACGAGTCGGGTTGCGCCAACAGGACTAACCCCGCACACGTTCCAAATACTGGTAGCCCACTTTTAACTAGTTGTTTGAGCGGCGTCAACATCTGTTCACGCACCAATAACTTTCGGATCGTGGTACTCTCACCACCGGGAATGACGATACCGTCAATCCCCGCTAAATCTGATAATTCATTAATTAGTTTTGTAGCTACACCACAGGCTTGGAGCTTGACCACATGCTCACTTACCGCTCCTTGCAAAGCTAAAACGCCAATCACCATTCACTTCACTCCCATTCTAAACGCCACGGCTAGCCATCTTTTGATCTTCTGATAATGTTGAAATTTCGATTCCCTTCATTGGATTACCCAGGTTTTCGGAAACACGGGCAATCAGATCCCAATCGGTTGGATGAGCCGTAGCCGTCACAATCGCCTTGGCAAACTTGGCCGGGTTTTCTGACTTAAAGATTCCGGACCCCACAAAAATTCCGTCAGCATCAAGATTCATCATCAATGCCGCATCAGCCGGAGTTGAAACCCCACCGGCCGCAAAGTTAATCACGGGGAGCTTGCCAGTTTCATGAACTTCCTGGACTAATTCGTACGGTGCCCGTAAATCACGCGCGATTGAAATCAACTGATCCTCATTGGCTGCCTGCACATGGGCAATTTGCTCATTCACTTTCTCCATATGCCGCACCGCTTCAATAATATTACCGGTCCCTGGTTCGCCCTTAGTTCTAAGCATCGAAGCCCCTTCACCAATTCGCCGTAGTGCCTCGCCCAAGTTGCGGCATCCACAAACAAACGGCACCGTAAACTTGGTCTTGTTAATGTGGTAATTATCGTCGGCTGGCGTCAAAACTTCACTCTCATCAATATAGTCTACGCCAATGGCCTCCAGAATTCGGGCTTCGGCCAAATGGCCAATCCGAGCCTTTGCCATCACTGGAATCGTCACGGCGGCTTCAATCGCCTTAATCATGGCCGGATCAGACATCCGAGCAACCCCACCGGCCGCCCGGATATCTGAAGGAACCCGTTCCAATGCCATTACGGCCACCGCGCCCGCAGCCTCTGCCACTCGAGCCTGTTCTACATTAGCAACGTCCATAATGACGCCACCTTTTTGCATCTGTGCCATTCCGCGTTTAACAAGTGTCGTTCCTGTTTGTGTCATTTTAAATTCCTCCATCTTTCATTGAAAATTGGCTTTATCTTATGGTATCCTAGGACCAATTCAAACCACCAATTGGCAGGTATTTATCCCAACCAATTTCAAAGAGGGTCTTTAAAAATGAACTGGCAACTTCCAACGGGTACTGATGCACCATACTTAAAGTTGATAAATTTAATTTCAACCGCGATCACGACCGGTCAATTACTCCCCGGATCACGGCTCCCGCCAGAACGACAATTAGCACAATCACTTCATATCAACCGGTCTACCGTTCAGCATGCCTTTAATGAACTAGTCAGTCGCGGGATTCTCATCCGAAAAATCGGTAGCGGCACCTGGGTTAACTCCGGCAAATGGGGCGTCCTCTCCCAATCAGTTAATTGGCAAAGCTACCTCACCACCGGCCGACTCAGTGATCCCGAACACTACATGGTTCAATTACGACACCTTGAAGCCGATCCAGCCAGCATCAATCTCTCGCACGCTAGTATCACGTCTAATTTAGCTTTACCGATCACCCTACGCGATTTGTCATCCGATGAACTACTTAACCAAGAAACACAGACTGCCATCACTGGTGCAACCAGCCTTAAAACCGCGCTAGTTCACCGATTGTCACCGGTTCTCGGCACCGCACTGACACCTGACCAAATTCTCATTACCTCGGGCGCGCAACAAGCCTTTTACTTAATCACCCAGGGACTACTCTCATACGGAGACGCCATTGCTATTGAAGCGCCGTCCTACTTTTATCAGCTGTCACTCTTCCAGGCAGCCGGTATTCGGGTTTTTGGGGTACCACTTAATGATGATGGGAGCTTGGACCTTGAGGTTTTACAAAAACTATACTATCAGCACCATTTACGATTCTTATTCGTCAATCCTACGGGGCAAAATCCAACCAGTCGTACGATGCCCCTTGCGGCCCGTCAGGCACTGATTACATGCTGTCATCGTCTCCAACTTCCCATCGTGGAAGATGATCCGCATGGACTCACAAACGCCGTGACCCAGCACCCCATTCAACCGCTCAAAGCACTCGACTTCGATAACGTACTCTACGTAGGCTCACTATCAACGCTTACGGGGGCCCATACGCGCATTGGCTGGCTAATTGCACCGAGTGCCGTCACGGTGCGTCTCGCCGAAATTCGACAACAAATGGAAGCTGGGATCAGTATCTTTCCACAAATTGTTGCCACCCAACTACTCAACCAATCCATTCTTGTTGATCAAATCAACGCCCAGCAGCAGCAACTTTACCAACAACAGGCCCTTTTAGCCGCCTGTTTGGCACCGTTTGTTCAATCAAACCAGCTTAGTTATCAACTGCCGCAAAATGGTAATAGTTTCTGGGTTCATTTACACACGAGACACTCATTGACGTTAAGCGACTACCATCAATTCCTACATCACAAAGTCCTTGTTCGACCAGATTTCTTGTTTGGCGTTCACCAAAACTGCGTCCGAATGAGTTATCCGAGACTGCAGCCTGCACAAATCAATGATCTTCAGCGGCGACTAGCCACGCTCCTGAACGAGTTATCCGATTAAAAAACACAACAAAAGGCCTCGACTAACGTCAATGTTAATCGAGGCCTTTATTTTTTATCGAACGAGTTTATCCCAAATCACAACTTCATTTTGTGCCAGTGACTTAGGAACATCGATGATTCGTTGATTAGAGCTTCCCCGGAATTGAAGGGTTAAATCCTTTTTATCAAGCATAAACCGATCATCAACAAGGATATCGAGAAGCGATAAAAGTTCTAATTTATCGTCTGATTCTTTCATCAATTCATCCCACTTATACCCAGTCCACGACCAAATATCCTTATCGTGACCAAATTCTTTTCGAACTCGCTTGCACAACTGGATGCAAACTTGAGTATTGAGGAAGGGTTCTCCCCCTAGCAGGGTTAATCCTTGAACGTAAGACTCACTCATATCCTTAATAATTTGGTCCTCTAGTTCCTGCGTGTAGGGATGACCAAAGTGAAAATTTTGCGCAATTTTATTGTAGCAACCAGGGCAGTTAAACAGGCATCCACTAACGTAGAGACTGCAACGAACACCTTCACCATCAACAAAATTGAAGGGCTTATAGCTCGCAATATAGCCTAGACTATGATCCTTAGCCAACCACTCTTTCGGCATCGGATTGTTTGGCTTTTTCGTGTTCTGCGGCATGTTTAATCATATCTCCTGACATATGCTTTACTCGTGCTGAAATTTCAAGATGCCGGCCATGAACCATTGGCCGTTGTTGTGGATTACCTAAGTAACCACAAGTCCGCTTCACAACATCACAATATTGCGGATCGTGATTACCACATTGTGGGCATTGGAAGCCCTTAGCAGTGGCCTTAAAGTCACCATGGAAACCACACTTGAAGCATTGATCAATTGCAGTATTCGTCCCCAAATAACCAACATGATCGTAGGCCCAATCCCAGACAGCTTCAAGCGCCTTAGGATTTTGACGTAGGTTTGGATACTCGCAGTAGTGGATAAAACCACCCGCAGCGTACTTCGGAAAGATCTCTTCAAATGACAGCTTCTGGAATGGTGTTGGGTGTTTGCGAACATCATAGTGGAAACTATTTGTGTAGTATTCCTTGTCGGTCACGTCTTCAACTTTCCCGAACTTCTTCAAATCGGCCTGACAGAATGTGTCAGTCAATGATTCAGCCGGCGTTGAATACAGGCTGAAGTGGTAGCCTTCTTCCTTTTCCCATGCTTTACAGTCGTCAGACATATACTTCACGATTGCTTCCGCAAAATCATGGGCTTCAGGATCGTCTTCCCATTGGGGACCGAAGAATGTGGTGCAGACTTCATAAAGTCCGATATAGCCAAGAGAAACCGTTGCACGACTATTCTTGAAGAACTCATCAACACTATCATCTTTATCTAGTCGCTTTCCAAATGCACCATACATATAGAGTAACGGGGCGTTTTCTGGTTTCGCTTCCTTAGTCCGTTCAATACGATAGTCCAGAGCTTGCTTACACAAAGTCATCTTTTCTTTCATAATATCCCAGAACAAGTCTTTGTCACCCTGTGCTTCTAGTGCCACCCGTGGAAGGTTGACCGTCACCACACCCAAATTCATTCGTCCAGAATTCACTTCTACCCCATTATCATCCTTCCAGCCTTGGAGAAATGACCGACATCCCATCGGAGTTTTGAAACTTCCAGTAATTTCTTTGATCTTGTCATACATTAATAGATCAGGGTACATCCGCTTGGTTGAACATTCGAGTGCGAGTTGCTTGATATCATAGTTGGGATCCGTTACATCTAGGTTCAATCCACGTTTAACGGTGAACACCAGCTTAGGGAAAATGGCGGTTCTGTGTTCCTTCCCCAACCCTTTGATCCGGATCTCTAGGATCGCCTTTTGAATTTCACGTTCAATCCAATTAGTTCCTAAACCGAAATTAACGGTCGTAAATGGCGTCTGGCCTTGTGATGAGTACAAGGTATTAATTTCGTATTCGAGGGCCTGCATGGCGTCGTAAATGTCCTTCTTGGTCTTCTTTTGGGCGAAGGCCTCCCGTTTTTCAGGCGCAATCCATTCCTCGGCATCTTTCATGTGCTTGTCGTAGTTCAATTGGGCATATGGTGCTAGCAGTTGATCGACACGGTTTGCGGAACATCCCCCGTACTGTAACGATGCCACATTAGCAATGATCTGTGCCATTTGCGCGGTAGCCGTTTGAATTGACTTCGGTGAAGCCACCCACGCATTTCCGATCTTAAATCCATTTTTGAGCATTTCATCAAAATCAATCAAGCAACAATTGGTCTCGGGCGTTACTGGTGAATAGTCCAAATCGTGCCAATGAATATCACCACGCAGATGGGCCTTAGCCACTACTTCTGGCATCATTTGTAACCCCAAGGCACGGCTCACAGAACCAGCTTCCAGATCACGTTGGGTATTAAATACTTTACTATCCTTATTCGCATTTTCATGAACAACTGTATCGGACTGGTTAAACAACTTATTTAAGCGGTAGGTTGGATCAGTGGCCTGCTTAAAGTTGGCTTCTGATTGCTCGTAATAGGCTTGGTAGCTTTGTGCCAAATCATCATGATTAGCTTCGATCAATGCTTCCTTAATGGCACCAGCAATCTCTGCTGTTTCAACTTCCTGACGATCATTAAATTGATCGTAGAGTGATTGGAAAACAAAGTCGCTCACCGCTTGATCTGCGCCTAATTGTTGGAGGACTAAGTTAATTTTATATGGGTAAAAATTAGTAGGTGTTCCGTCACGTTTAATTACTTTCAAAGCCTTTAAGACGGCCGTTTGTGTCTCAATTGCAATTTGTAAATTCATCATCAATTCCCCCGAACATCAGCATTTCTTTTGCTGTAAATTTCTTAGTTTCTACACTCGTTATGTTAGCCCATAAATAGCAAAAACACAACATATAGTATCGGCTTTTTTGAGCTAATACAATATGTTGTGCTTTATGCAGGAGCAACTTTTGGTGCATTTTTACACCTTATTTGAGATTCGATTAATCGTTCGATTATGATGCGAAACAATCGATAGGTTACGGATCTTCGAATAGACAGTGTTTAAATTCTACATCATTTTTAAGCAAATGAAAAGCCAAATTTAGTATTTGATAAATGAAAATATGCAGAAACTTTTTTGACCTTTTTTGTCACTTTCCTAACAAGAGACATTCTAATCTAGCCTATCCGACCTGAACAGATTCCCCGCGGATAGTAATCATATTACGGCCATTTTCCTTAGAATGATACAAATCTTTATCCGCCCGTCGGTACACTTCAAGGTAGCTATCGTCGTCTTGTATCACGTCATCACAGCCAATCGACACCGTCCATTGGACCGCCTGCTGATTAACAATCATCTGCTGCTGCCGAATGGTTTGCTGAATCCGTTGACAAAAGTCCTTTAGCCAAGCTTCATCCCGATTTTTAACTGGCATCAGTAGGCTAAACTCCTCACCACCGGTCCGGTAGGCTTGATTAGGGGCGCCTTCTTGATCAATCAAGTGTGCCAACACCCGTGCCGTTTGTTGGAGCACATCATTACCAACCAAATGACCAAACGTATCATTGATGTGCTTAAAATGATCAATGTCCATTGTAATGAGCACAAAAGATTGAGACTGTTCCTGAAACGCCGTATAAAACGTATTAAGCTCCGTACTAAATGCGCGAAAGTTCTTTAATCCCGTAAGTTCATCGTGACTGACTTGATTGGCCAGCATCATTTCACGATTATAATCGCGTCTTAGTCGAATATTAAAAGCGTTCACAATTAAGAATTGAATGTTGAACATCAAAAAATTAATTGCCCAATCAGCAAAAGTATCGTTGACCATTGTCATAGCAACCGTGTACCACACAGCCACACTCACAATTAGCGTTGCTAACCAAATTCGCCAAAACTGCCGCAACAGCCATTCGGCATAGCGGCAAATCAATAGTGAGCCTACCAAAACAAAGATAAACGTCAGCCATGCTCGCCAATCGGAAAAGAATCCCCGCTCCCAATAAAACAGAATTAAGGTACCGGTCAAAAAAGCCATCCCAATTCGTGACGATACCGTCACGGCCAAATAGACGTATAGAATAATTTGGATGTTTAAAAAGACCCAGTCAAACGAAACTGCCCCGGCACTATAATTTTTAAACGTCACAACTTCCGTATGCAAAAAGACGAGCATTCCAAACAAGATAGTCGCAATCGTCGTATCGACCATCACAGACGTCAACCTGATCGTATTTAATCGATCTTCTAACCACTTACACACGGCAATAACGCCCATGATTAAAAACAAGTTCCCAATTTCAAATTCGTAATACATGCTGACTCCCCACTGTCCGATACTGTGTCATTGCTGGTTGTCCAATCCGGTAAACCAGCCGCTTCTAAAAAGAATATGCGACCTCACAGCCAAATTCAAGTAGTTGCGACTAACTTGTTAAGGGGATAATCATTTTCAATCAAAAAAAGAGCCGCCAAAGATAATTGGCAGACTCTCATCGTTCCATATAATTATTTAGTGGGCGTACTTACTACCCATCCGTTTCTCAAATACCTTCATCACTTGTGCAAGAACTTGCGTCAAGACGAAGTAGATCACCGCAGCCACGAGCAGAGGTGGCACGAAATCGTACAAGGTTCCACCGACCCCCAGTGCTTGGGCAGTTACTTCTTGAACCCCAATATAGAACAATACTGAAGATTCCTTAATCAGAGTAATGAATTCATTTCCTAAAGCCGGCAAGATATTCCGCACTGCTTGTGGCAGGACAATTGAAAACATAGTTTGACGGCCACTAAGTCCCAAAGACATCCCTGCTTCAGTTTGTCCCTTAGCAATTGAAATAATTCCTGAACGGAAGATTTCAGCCGTATAAGCGCCTGAATTAATCCCCAACGCGATCGCACCTGGAATCATCCGGTCCAACCCAGATCCAAGGAACTGAATTGAAGGAATCGGCAAAACTTTTGATAAGGTGTAATAGATCAACATCACTTGGATCATCGATGGTGTTCCACGGACAATTGAAATATAAAGTCGTGAAATCCACTGTAATACTTTGAGATGTGACAAACGCATCAGCACCATGATGAGTCCAAGGACGATCCCCAGAGCAACCCCAATAATTGAAATAATAATTGTTAATGCAGTTCCGTCTAAGAACAACGGATAATACTGGCCTAGGAAACTAAACATTTACATACTCCTTTTTATTTTCCGTACTTCGATTGAAGATCTTGTGATTTTTGCAATAATTTATCCATGTCACCGTTCTTCTGAAGCTTAGTGATAACTTTGTTAACTTTCTTCATCAGCTTCTTGTCACCCTTCCGAGCAGCAACGTTGATATAACGTTGTGACTTAGGTGTCGTCAAGTTAACCTTGGCAACCGCATACTTATCAGGGTAATTCTTCAAGTAGTTATCAGCAATTTCATTTTCAACGACAACTCCGTCAAGTTTACCGTTTAGCAATTCTGTCGTCAAGCTCGTAACCAAACCTTCTGAAACGACCGTTGCCTTCGTTTGCTCCTTGGCGATGCTTTCTTGTGTGGTCGTTTGTTGTGCCCCAATTTGAGCACCCTTCGTATCAGCAATCGTGTTGAACTTGTTTGCATCCTGCTTCTTAACTAACAAAACGTTGCGAACAGTGTAGTAACTCTTTGAAAAAGCGACCTGTTTCTTACGAGCATTAGTTGAAACCATCCCGGCCATTACCAGATCAACTTTGTTACCCTTCAAATCAGAAATCAATGATGTAAATTCAGTATTTTGAACCTTCAGCTTAACGCCTAGTTCATCCGCAATCTTTTGGGCGATTAAAATATCGTAACCAGTAATTTGCTTCTTACCATTCTTAACGATCGGAAATTCAAATGGTGCGTAATCGGCAGAAGTTCCGACAACCAAAGTTCCTTTATCCTGAATCTTTTTAACACTATTATCTGAGCTCTTGCTGCCACAACCGGCAAGCCCAACGGATAGCACCATCACCACACTAAGTGCGACTAACCAACTTTTCTTCATCCACTTTTTCATCTCAATTTCCTCCTCAACAGTTCCATCCTAATGACATTGAATATTTATTCAGGCATTCTTTTAATGTGTCCCTTGTTTATCCCGAAGCAAGGGCAATAACACCCCTTTATTGAAATATAGAATGCATAAATCTGTTTTTTTATACTACAGATATCATAAATTAAACCTTGATTAAAAGCAAGTGAAAATATCAAAAAAGTTGCATAATAATCCTTTTTTCTTCATTTTTTCACTTTATTATGCATAAAAATAACGTTTACATCAATAAGGGCCCTCATATTGGCTTTCATTTAAGACAACAAATCCGGCTTTTCTGAGCTTAGGCTACTGCATTCCGTTAATTGACGTGGTATGGTTAGTTATAATTAAGTTAAGGAGGCGGTTATATTGGCAAAATACGTGGCTCATGCCCATTCAAAAATTATTTTATCCTCTCATAAGGTCAGAAAAGACATTGTGTCGATTGCTAGTAAACTAGGCTATTTAAGTTTTGAATCGGATGAACAAAATAATTTTGATCAGAATATCGAACAAATGCGGCGCGATGATGTCCTCCTCTTTCCTTTTCCATCAGGTAAAGGACGGGAACAAGATGATTTGGCCTTTCTAACCAAGATCAAAGAAAAACAGGTTAAATTGATTCTAATCACGCTTAATATTGATTACCTACGCTATGACACCGCAGATAAAGCAGCTACGGTCAGCGCACTGCAACAAGCAGACGTGTTAATTACCCTCTCTCAAGCGATGAATCAACAGCTTCTTTTGGATGGGGTTAATGTCCCGATGGTCGTGCTTGATCTTCACGACTACCTTTCAGAGGGAGAAATTCTACCAGCAACATACATGAAGAAACTCATTTTTGCTGGTTCTCCCTACAAAGCCACCTATATGCAAGGATGGCAATCACATATTCCCATTGATATTTTTGCTCGCGAAGAGGCTATCGATCATATCGATCAACTTCACGACTCAATTTCGTACACCGGGTACCTAACCCCTGATAAAATGCCGAACTTAATTAACTACGGCTTTGGACTCGCTTTTGATGTTGATTCGGATGCTGGTCACTTTGCAAACTATCAAACGCTGAATCTCTCACATAAGGTATCCCTGTTTCTTGCAGCTGGATTACCAATCATTGTCAATGCTCGAGCAGCGTCCGCACCAATTCTACGAGCCGCCAATGCTGCACTTGTCATTGACAGTATTGGCGATATTGAAGATATTTTCTACGCAATGGATGACGTTCAATATCATAAACTGGCTCATGGGTCCGCACAGCTGGGGCGTCTTGTGCGTGACGGATTCTTCTACACAAAGGCGGTTCGGCAAGCTGAACAGTTAATTGATGTCGAATAAGAGCCTGATTCAAAAACATAAGATTGTTGTTTCAATCTGAATATTTTATCCCATTCATTGATCTAATCAGGTACCAAATTGCTATGCTAACTTGCCAGTCGTATGATTTATACTTTAAATCATACGGCTGTTTTAATTAAACCCACAAAGCAGGACTTCGGATCCCATAGAGGTTTCATTGACAATATAACGTAATTAAAGTTTCCGAAAAACGCATAAAAAGAGCTGTGCGTAGATCACAGCTCTTGAGCTAAACACGATTGGGATGGTACGTGTCAGCTTGCACAAAGTGTATGAGGGTCCTTAACAACTAGGACTTCGCTAGTTTACCATAAACCATTTACCTAAACTGGCTCCTTATTTCACTGAATTCCGAATCTTTGATGGTTAAATGATAATAAAAAAGACATCCTGTAAGCTCAAACACTTACAAGATGTCTTTTAACCTATGATCATCAATTATGCCGCCGGTGGGGGTCGAACCCACACTCCCTTGCGGGAACTGGATTTTGAGTCCAGCGCGTCTGCCAATTCCGCCACAGCGGCATCAAGTGTCACTAAGCAAACTGACAATCATAAGGTGGTAACCGGATTTGAACCGGTGATGAAGGTTTTGCAGACCTCTGCCTTACCACTTGGCTATACCACCATGTTACTAGCGATCAGGAAATCAATCAATTAACATGATGGAGTCAAAGTCCACAACATCATCACTTGGCCAAAACCCAATCAAAGGGCGGTATGTGGGGATCGAACCCACGCGTGCCGGATCCACAAACCGGTGTGTTAACCACTTCACCAATACCGCCAAGATATTCAGTTAAGCAGGGATAGTAGGAGTTGAACCCACACTGACGGTTTTGGAGACCGTAGTTCTACCATTAAACTATATCCCTATAAAAAATGGAGGGGAGTGGATTCGAACCACCGAACCCGAAGGAGCGGATTTACAGTCCGCCGCGTTTAGCCAGACTTCGCTACCCCTCCATAAATGGCGCGGGACGGAATCGAACCGCCGACACACGGAGCTTCAATCCGTTGCTCTACCGACTGAGCTACCGAGCCATTGAGGTAACTAATAAAATTAACAATAACTATGATACGCTTTCTTGGGTAAAAAAGCAAATTATTGTTGATGGAGGATACAGGGCTCGAACCTGTGACCCTCTGCTTGTAAGGCAGACGCTCTCCCAACTGAGCTAATCCTCCAAAAAGTGACCCGTACGGGATTTGAACCCATGTTACCGCCGTGAAAGGGCGGTGTCTTAACCACTTGACCAACGGGTCATACAACGGAGAGTAAGGGATTCGAACCCTTGAAACAGGCTTTAACCCGTTTACATCATTTCCAATGATGCTCCTTCGGCCAGCTCGGACAACTCTCCAGTATCCAAGGCCCCTAAGACATAAGGTGCCAAAGTTCAATTGTGCATGGCGACGTCCTACCCTCGCAGGGAGCGATCCCCCAACTACTCTCGGCGCT
>NZ_AYYY01000071.1 GCF_001436295.1 Paucilactobacillus vaccinostercus DSM 20634
GAACGTAAGTTCCCTATAATATTATAATGAAAACACTGCGAAAAATCGTAGAGCTAAATGAGGTTACAATAGAAAAAATGGAAATCATACCAGACCATGTTCACATGTTGATAAACTTCGCCTTATACTAATATCGTGAAAGCATTTAAGAGTGCCCACTGCACACATTTTTCGAAAAGCATCCAGAACTAAAGTAACAAAAATTCTGGAGAGGCCATCTAAAGTCTCTCATAGTTACTACATGAATATCTTAGGCAACATAAGCAATAAGCAAAGAATATATCCAAAATCAAAATAAAAACGCCTTACGGCGTTAATGCATGGGCATTCATCTACCTGATTAAAATCAGGAGATTTCTGCCATATTGCTAATTAAAATTAAAAACTATACCACTTGGTCATTACCTTTAATATTTTTTGTGCTACAATGCCTAGTATGAGCATTAGTGTTAGATTACGAAAGGAAACTATACCAATGAAAAAAGTTAGAAAAGCCATCATCCCCGCGGCTGGTTTAGGAACCCGGTTCTTACCCGCTACCAAGGCCTTGGCAAAAGAAATGTTACCAATTGTCGATAAACCAACCATTCAATTTATCGTCGAAGAAGCCAAAAAGTCTGGCATCGAAGACATCGTCGTGGTTGACGGCAAAAGCAAGCGTTCAATCGAAGATCACTTCGATTCTAACCCCGAACTCGAAAAGAATTTAACTGAAAAACACAAGGACGAAATGTTAAAGTTGGTTCAAGAAACCACTGACATCAACCTATACTTCATTCGTCAATCACATCCCCGCGGCCTCGGCGACGCTGTCTTGACCGCTAAAGCCTTCATCGGCGACGAACCTTTCGTTGTGATGCTTGGTGATGACCTGATGAACGATAAGGTGCCATTAACTCGTCAATTAATGGATAGCTTCGAAGAAACCGGTGCCTCCACCTTAGCCGTTATGAAGGTGCCCCACGAAGATACCTCAAAATACGGTGTCATCAACCCCATCGCCGAGGTTCAACCGGGGCTTTACAACGTTGAAAACTTTGTTGAAAAGCCCAAGCCTGAAGATGCACCAAGCGATTTGGCCATCATCGGGCGTTACCTGTTAACCCCTGAAATCTTCGACGTGCTCGAGCACACCGAACCTGGCAAGGGCAACGAAATCCAACTGACCGACGCCATCGACACATTGAATACCACCCAACGTGTCTTCGCCCACGAATTCAAGGGCAAGCGGTACGACGTTGGTAACAAGTTTGGCTGGATTCAGACCAACATTGAATACGGGTTAACCCATCCCCAAGTTAAGGATGAACTCCGTGAGTACATCAAGACTCTGGGGGCTAAGCTAGAAAAAGAAGACTCCAAATAGATCGCTAGATTTATCGCGCGCATCAATCCTTCAGTGGGTTGACGCGCGTTTTTTGCGTCATGACCGGTATAAGTCGGCGTTCAGAACGAACACATTTTGAAAGCGAAGCGATCGTGGCACCAATCTTGTGCCATAATAGGCTTAATACATCACGCGGCACTTTCTACTTTGGGAGGAGTTAGAATGAAACATTTCGGTATTTTCACCGCCACTCTTATCTGTACCGTCCTGCTGTTGGCCTCGTGTACTAGTGCCCATCACAAAGCCGGCGCCAGCAGCTCAACGACGAGTAGTATCAAAACGTCCAGAGCACTTCAAAATCCGGTCGAGCGAATCGTGCCCGCTAACATGCAGGGCAACTGGTACGCCGTGATGGACGACGGCTCATCAATTAAGCTGACCTTCACGCCATCAACGATGACCGCCTCTGGCGCAGATGGTGGCACGGCGATCTTCCACAAGACCGGCAGCAATCCCAGTCAAGTACCGGCACCCGTCCAGAAAAAATGGGTCCGCGGCACGATGACCACCATTCGGCATATTCGTTACCTAAATATGCATGCCTGGGACCAAACCACCGGTCCCGGATCGTTCTATGGCGTCACCACTGAAGCCTATAATGGTCAGCCCACCACCGTCCTTGTCGAGGGTCAAGGCACAACGGCTCAGACCGCCATTCTCTACTATCGAACAGCTGCCCAGGCGCGCCAAATGCGCGGCGTGACCGTTGATGCCGACAGTCGGTTAAATTATCAGAACTAAAACAAGCTAGACAAAAACGTTAATTTTTGTCTAGCTTGTTTGTATATCCGAACCTTAATCGTCGCCAATAAAAAAATCGATGGGCGTTCACTCGCCTGCGGCTCCAATCGGGTAATTTTCGAAATCATTCATGAAATCACGCCCCGGCAATTACATCGTGACCACTTTTGCGCCCCACTGATGGTCGATAATGGTGGCTGGGGTACCCCCGATCGTCACATGATCATGTAAAAAGGGATGGTTGACCAGCGCATTCGCTTCGACTGCCACATCATTACCCAGGGTGACATGATCAATCAGCTTCGCTCCCGGTCCAATTTTGCAGTCGTTGCCAATCAACACCGTCCGTTCATCATCGACCCCAATATGGACCCCCTGATGCAGTTCGCAGTTACGCCCCACACGTGCATTTTCACTCACCACCAAGGAACCATGGTGCTTAATATGTAGACCAGGGCCAAAAACACGAGTTGGCACATCGAACCCTAGTTTAAGTCCCAACCGATGATGGCGGTAAGCATAGTAGCGTCGGCAGATCCCATTTATCAGACCAGACTGGTATTCAAAGTATTCATGCTTGCGCAGTATAATTTCAAACCGCCACACCTCATCTCCTAACAATCGTGGTCGACCAGTTTTCCCTAGGGCCTCGCGGTCAGCCGTCAAAAATTGGATCAAGTCAGCTTTGGTTTTGATCATGTCGTATCTCCTCCTCGGAACTCGGTATCGGTCATCACTGCGTGTCGTCTGCTCGAAAGTTATTCGAATTAATAATCATTATCATAAGTATTCCTTATATATTATCCTATCTTAGTTTCACACGAATGCAAACGGTTTTATTATTTTCTTCAACCATTGTCTGCAGGCGCATCGCTCATACCAAGCCAACCGGATTAAGCCGACCGCTTCTGGAGGGTGCTCACCACTAGGTACCGGACATTGCTAATTAACCCCTTGGTCTCCGCAAACTCGGTCTGCCAGTCGTGACCAACGTACACCCATCCCAATCTCCCCACCAGCACAATGCCAAATAGTCCCCCGACGTTAAGCCACGCGTTGGTGAATAGCTGAGCCGTTAAATAATTGGCAATTAGCAGCAGCACGAGTACCAGAATTTTTTTATAATAAATATTAGTTTTTGCTTAAGCAAATGTAATTATTGTATCATCTGCTCCCAGATTCTAGCCAATAAAAAAGTTCTGCTATCCAAAATTAGACAGCAGAACTACATTTTTAATTTTAAATTGACGGTCGTGACTACCCCTTAATGACCGTTTGCCACTGCTTCCAAACATGTTGCGCATCCACGGCGCGACTAAGTTCATAAGCCTGAGCGCTCATCTTTTGAAGCCGGGCCGGATTCTTCAATAGTTTGACGGCCGTTTGGATCATCTTAGTCGGCGTATTTGGTGCGATCAAATACCCATTCTTACCATTAGTAATCAGATCACTTGGTCCGTACGGATAATCATACGCCAATGCGGGTACCCCGTGACCTAGGGCTTCAACCAGTGACAAGGGTTGCCCATCAATCCGTGCGCAATCGAGATACAGTTGGGCATTCTCATAGACCGAGCTCGTATCTGGTAGATACCCCGCAAATGTGACAAGCCCTTCTAACCCAGCATTTTTTACTTGTTCTTCGAACTTCGCCACATCAGCACCCTCACCATAGCCATAAAGCGTTAGAGTGGCGGTTGGAATCTGGTCATGAATCCCCTGAAAGACCTGAATGACCTGATCGATTTGCTTGTCAAAGCCTAAGCGCCCCACATGAATGATCCGGTTGGGCTGGCGTTGGGCCATTGGCACTGGTTCACCAGTCGCCGCAATCCCACCAGAAACCTGATAGATCTTAATTTGCCGCTTGAATCGTTTCTTCAAATCCGCCTTTTGCTGCGCGGTCATCACGATCAACCCGTCAAGCCGACCGATATTGTCCCGATTCAGTGCCTGCTGGTACACGCCACTCAGCACGCCTGCTACCGGATCATTGCCTTCAGCAACGTGATTAATCGGTAACCAGAGCAATTTTTTAGCCGGCGTCATCATATCCATCACCGGATTGTTCGCCATTGCCGGCCGATCCGCAATGAAGGTATTATCCTCAGCCGTGCTGTTATTCAGCTGGTCAAGGAAAAACGTAAACAGGTCATCGATCGTATCAAAGTAGTAATCGTGCCCCTGATAATTGATCAACCGGTTAAGAGAATTAATCGGTGTATTTTCGGTTGATTTAACGTAGTAGCGTTCCATGTACTTCGTTTGGTCGGGACGATACAAGGCTTGGTAATGCATCTGGCCATCCTGACCGAAGAACTCATCCGCCGTCTTGAAGCCGCGGATATCATACTGCTCGCGGAGCGTCAAATTACCACTCACATCAAAGTAGTCGATATTGCGCACTCGGGCCACCGTGCCGGGAGCAAAGTGAACCTCCCCGACAGTGCGACTGCCATCGCTAAACGTCCGAAAGTTATTGCCCGTGGTGAACTGATAATCGGTACTGAGGTGTAGCGCGTCAAACTTCAACGGCTCCCCCGTATAATCAGTGGTTCCCGCAAAAAAATCAAACATGTTTTGTACTTGATCATCGGCCAGCCCAAACTTTTTAATCGTGCTGTGTAAAACCGGATCAAAGTCGCGAGTCACAATTTTGGCGGGTGTCTCGAACTGCTGAAACAATTTTACCCGCGCAAACTCGGCGTGTTCGACACTGGAATTTTGACTGAGAATATATTGGTTTACAAAATAATACATCGTTAGCGTGCCTCCCGTGTTTGATACCACTGATCGGCATCTGCGATCAAGTTTTGCCATTTTTTCATGATATTAGTCTCCGAATAGCGTTCACTATCAGCATAGGCCTGTTCGCTAAATTGGGCCAGTCGGTTTTGATCACTCAACAACGTCGTGATCGCGGTTGCGAGACCATCGACATCACCATTTTGGGTCAGATACCCATCCTGCCCGTCAACGACCACATCGGCCGGGCCATAGTGAATGTCATTGGCAATAATCGGCAGACCGTGCGACTGCGCTTCAACCAAGGCCAACGGCAAGCCCTCTGCCCGACTGGGGAGCACAGACAGCTGGGCATGGTCGTAGACACTCGCAACGTCATTGGTGTATCCCCGAAACTTGATCGATTCAGTCAGGTGGGCATCTTCCACCTGTTGTTTGAGTTGCTTACCGGTATCACCATTTTCATAGCCCCAGAAATCAAGCGTGGCCTGTGGCAGTTGCTCGTGAACCTGTTGCCATGCCCGAATCAAATGATCCTGCTGCTTTTCTGGTGACAGCCGCGCCACCATGACAACGTGGTACGGCTGCCGCTGAGTAAAGTCAACATGCGTTGCGTTAAGCTGAGTGGCCGGAACGATCGGCCCTGGAATCTGGAATAGCTTGGCCTTGCCGGTCCCGAAGCGGTCGTGCATGTCGCGATCTTGCTGGGATGTCAAACTAATTACCGCGTCCCAACAATCAAACTTGTTCAACCCGTACTCGTAGTTGTAGTTCAGTGGTGAATGGACCATATCGGTCACATCATTCACGTGACTATTGTGCAACTGAAAGGCCCGGTAAACGTGCTGGTTCATATGCAATACCGACCAGCCCAACTCGTACGACCGGTCCGTGATCAACACTGGCCGATCATTATCATTGATATCGGGATCTGTGACCAACTCATCAAAGAAGAAGCGGGTCAGTTCATCGAAGTTCGCGAACTGGTACGACCGGCCCCGATAGTTAAATAGATGATAGCTTTCGACTGCCTGCCCCCGCTTGTCGAGTAACCGCGACTTTTGGATGGCGATACTGCCATCCAGCCGCAGATAATTTTCGGTGGCAATCTGGCCATCCCAATCATAAGCGTGCTCTACCGAAATAAAGCCCCGGTCATCATACCAGTCCACTTTTAGCAATTTGCCAAAATGATCAAAGTACTGAACATTCTGGACCCGCTTGTCACTTCCACGCTTAACATACATAATCCGATTATTGTGTCGGTAATAGTTATAGCTATCCCCATCGGGAACCCGCTTCCAGCTTGGATCTAGTCGTAAATTTTGAATGCGAATTTTTTTAGACTTCACTTCCCGCGTTCCCTGAAAGTAGTCGTATAGGTTAATTAATTGTCGGTCCGCGATACCGGCCGCATTGGTGACTTCATGCAGGTCGGTCGCAAACTGGCGCGTCACAATCTTTGCCGGTACTTGAAACTGATTGAACAAGTTTAACCGCTTAATTTGGGCGTGTTCAATCCCCGACTTTTTTTCTTGAATATTATCATTTAAAAAATAAAACATCTATGCACCCCTGATTGACGTCATCGTTTTTGCAGTTGTTCACGTTCATTCTATCAAATTTTGCGGGAACTGGGGGATGATAACGGGTTACGTTTTGGTTAATATTGGATGTCGTGTTGGGGGATGAGGGTGGATTGTTTCAGTAAGAGCAACATAAAAACGCACTCGGATAGAGTGCGCCCGTTAATCCATGACATGGCGAATTGGTCAGGATTTATTCAATTTCATTCACTATAAATATCTACAATGTAGTAATCTACTTTCCCACACGTGCCCACATCTTTTCCTGCACTTTCGGCCAAGCAATTTGATCAAACTTCGTGACATTCAGCCATTCACCCGGAAAATAGCTTAAATCAGGGCGTTCATTCCAGATTACCTGTAGTAATGTGATTGTCCATTTTTGATGCGTAAACGTGTGCGTCACCGGTCGTCCTTGTACTGGTTTCAGGGAAACTTTGAACCCATATTTTGTCATTAAATACTGACGCAACAATTCTAGTATCTCCGAGTCCGTTGGCTCATTATCCCCAGAATCTGTATCCCCAGAATCCGTGGCCACCAATACGTCCGCTTGCTTAACCAGTGGAAACGTCCAAAAGTTAGCCAGTAATCCGTTACTCGGTCGTTTTTCCATCAAGTACTGATTAGCATCTGGCATAACTAAACCAAAGTACGCCACTGGCTTGGGCCGTGGCTTCTTCGTTTTAACCGGATATTGATCCTCAACACCATCCAAATATGCCTGATTAAACTGACGCACGGGAGAGTGTTCCGAGTCCGGATTCTTGGCGCTCATATAGCTCGCACCAAGATCCATAATTGCCTGATTAAAGTCCCCCGGACGGTCAGGCGAAATAATCCGCGTAATTACCTGTTCAAAAATCTGCCGTGTCTGCGGTTTGGCAATGTCAGCGTCAATTTTTAACAGGCGTGCAAATACCCGAAACGCGTTGCCATCGACTGCCGGCACGGGTTGATCGAACGCGATGCTTGCAATCGCGCCGGCCGTATACGGTCCAATTCCTGCCAGTTCGCGCAATCCATCTGCCGTTTGCGGCCATTGTCCGTGGTAGTCAGCGACAATCTGTCGGGCCGCCTTCTGCAAATTACGCGCCCGTGAATAATACCCGAGCCCTTCCCAAGCCTTCATTAATCGTGCTTCTGGTGCTGTCGCAAGCTCTTGTACCGTCGGAAACCACGTCATAAACCGTTCGTAGTACGGAATCACCGTATTCACCTGGGTCTGTTGCAACATAATTTCTGAAATCCAAACGTGGTACGGATCATGATCCCGTCGCCACGGTAAATCACGCCCATGAGTATCGTACCAATCAAGCAGTGTTTGCCGAAACGCATCAATCGTATCTTGTGACCATTCAATCATCAGTAATTTTCTCCGTTCGTTAAATTTACTGCTATTTATGGTCTCATAGTGTCTGGTCGTGCGCAACTGATTTGAAACATGCCAAGTTAGTTATATCTGACTCAAGATATAAGTCGGCATCTTAGGCAAAAGAATTACTAGATAAACTTGGATGTAAGCTGATTCCTGAGACAACTTTTAAGAGAGCGTATAATGAATAAATCGTCTCTCAAAAGGAAAGAATTTTTACATGCCAACTCGTTACGACAAAGAATTCAAACAAAACATCATCAACCTATATAAGCAAGGCGAATCAGCCGCCCAACTGGCCAGAGAATATGGCATTGGCTATTCAACCGTTCATAAGTGGATCCAGGGCCAAGCCAAAACTCAATCCGGTAAATCGCCAGACGAAATTAAAGCGATGGAAAAGCGGCTGGCTTCCCTGTCTGAGGAGAACGAAATCCTAAAAAAAGCCCTGGGCTTCCTTGCGCAGAAGTAACCAATATTTTTGATTACATTCACCAAGAAAGCCATCACCACCAGGTAACTAAGATGTGCCGAATCCTCGGTGTTTCCAGAGCTCAGTATTATCGTTATCGATCCCCAAAGCCTTCAAAACGCCGGGCCGAAGATGCGGACTTAAAACAACGGATTCTGCGGATCTTTGCGGAATTCAAGCAGCGATACGGCGTTATGAAGATCCACCATGAATTGAATCTGGAACTTCAACCACTGCAGCGTCGGTGCAGCCCACGACGGATTTCCCGGCTCATGAAGGAACAGGATATCCACTCCGTTACCGTCAATAAATGGAAAGCGGCTTCGGCTTCCAAAACCAAGGTTGAACAGCGTCCCAACTTGCTTAAGCAGGATTTCTCGACCACTGGTTTAAATCAAAAATGGACCGCTGATATGACCTATATTCAAACGAAGCGTAATGGCTGGTGTTACTTATCAACCATCATGGACCTGCACTCACGACGGATTATCGGCTATTCATTCTCAAAAAAGATGGCTACTGATTTAGTCTTAAAGACCCTGGAAAGCGCGGTTAAAAATCGAACCATCACTGGGGACCTGATTATCCATACGGATTTAGGATCACAGTATACCAGCGATGATTACAATCAACGTTTAACTGAACTACATATCCGCCACTCATACAGCCGTAAGGGTTGTCCGTATGATAATGCGCCAATGGAATCTTTTCATGCTTCCCTCAAAAAGGAATGTGTTTATCCAGTGCCGGTCTTTGAGAATTATGAAACTGCCGCTGCTGTCCTTTTTGAATACGTGCATGCTTTCTACAATAGGAAGAGAATTCATAGTTCACTGGGCTACCAGACCCCCTTACAAGTTGAAATCGCAACACTTACGAGCCAAATGGCCGCCTGATTTAATGCTTTCCATGGTTCAAATAAGTTATTAATCACGATTAATGATTTATTTGAGCTGTGGAAGGTAAACGCGGTTCTGAATGTCTCTTAAAACCTGTCTCAAATATTGACTTCAATCCACCATAATGTGTCAGTCATCACGCATCATAGAATGGACAAATACATATTAGTTATTTACTTTCTTTTCGCTCTTTTCTATCCATCATAGTTAGTCCTGATAAACCAAATGTCATCGCAAGTAACCCGAAGATCCCGAAGTGTTCTGACTGGTTACCAGTTTGTGGCAAAGTCTTTGTCCGCCGTGTTTGACTAGTTGTTTTACGCGTGCCAGTATCCGTTGCGTTTATCGCTACCGGATTAGTGCCTATTTGCTTACCATCCACTTCTGATCTTGGCGTATTTGTCTTACCAGTCAAATCATTATCCAGCACAGTCGTGTGTGGTGCATCCGTTGGTACTTGGCTCTTCTGCCAGACATGGGTACTACCGTCTTCCGTTGGAGTAACCCCTAAATTACCATTTGGATGGTCCGCCGTTGTTGTGTGTGGCGCATCCGTTGGTACCTGACTCTTTTGCCAAACATGCGTACTACCATCTTCCGTTGGGGTGACCCCTAAATTACCATTTGGATGGTCCGCCGTTGTCGTATGTGGCGCATCCGTTGGTACTTGGCTCTTTTGCCAGACATGGGTACTACCGTCTTCCGTTGGAGTAACCCCTAAATTACCATTTGGATGGTCCGCCGTTGTTGTATGTGGCGCATCCGTTGGTACCTGACTCTTTTGCCAAACATGCGTACTACCGTCTTCCGTTGGGGTGACCCCTAAATTACCATTTGGATGGTCCGCCGTTGTCGTGTGTGGCGCATCCGTTGGTACCTGGCTCTTTTGCCAGACATGGGTACTACCATCTTCCGTTGGAGTAACGCCGTGTGATAACACAACCACATAATTCAGCTGTCCCGGTATCATTATCAGTTGAGCAGCTCCATTGGTACCATCACTGATTAGATAGTAACCGGCCTGCTGGTAGGCTGTAATACGAGCTAACGCAGGATTATCAATCGTCATTCCCGTCTGACCTGTCATCGTACTCATATCCAAAACCTGTCCACTGACTTGATCGATATATTTAACCGTCAGTGTTTGTGTCAAGGGCGTATACGTCACAGTGATATCTTGTGGCTGATTGCCATTCTTCAGTGAAATTTCGTCAACCGTCTGAATATCAGGTTCATATCCGCTAATCGATGGTGTTACAACGCTTGCCATCGTTATCGTTGAATAGGTGACTTGTTTTGTTACTAAATCAGTGTCTACCGTGTACGTTGCTGATTGCTGAACCGGCACCGGTGTTGCCAAACCCGCCCCCTGGTACGTGATTGTCCGAGTCACAGATTGTGTACTTTGTTGATGCCGGTGCGTTAAATGAACTTCATAGCTGGTATCTTGTTCACTCGGTACAAATGTAAAATCAGTCGGAAACTCATTACTTTGGACGTCATACCCATCGTCCGTATAGGAGTTGATTGTCTGCTGAATATTAGCTGTCTCGTCATTTTTACCAGACAAAGTCTCCGTTTTAAGTGTGGTACCTGTATCATCGTCAATATAGTTGACTGTCACCGAATAGGCCCGCTGTAGATAAACTGTGACCGTATTTTTAGAATTATCATTTGTAATTGTGACCGTGCTGCGGGTGTTCGGGTTAACAAGTGTGTATCCTTGGGTCTGCAAATTATTGATCGTTGTCAGATAATCTGGTTGATCTTGCACAACCACCGTCGAATTCAAGGTGCCCCGCACGTCCTTATACGCAAGCTGCGCATTAGTATCTTGATCCACGTATTTGATATGAACCGTTCCGACGGCATGATAGCTAAAGGAATGCAATGTAAACGTCTGCTTGCTATGGGCGGCGCCAGTCGAGCCAGCAATGAAGAACGAAACTAGACCGTCGGCAGGAATATAGTTAGAAATATCTTCACTCCACGTGAGCGTTTTTGCTAACGTTTCGTACCATCTATCTGTGCTAGCTGGCTTTGTTAACGTGATCGTCAATGTATGAGTTGCCGCCGTGTAGTAGACATGTAACTCTGTATACGACGAATCAATCGTCTGCGCTGATTTTTTATCCGTATCAATCGTTAATCCATTAGCATCCGTCGTTACAAAGGCGCCAAATTGATTCATTCTATCTGGATCAGAGCCAAAGTATGGGTAACCGGTCGTCGGATCAATATCTTCATTTCCCGCACCAGCATTGTTATAGGTATCAGCCTTCCAACCAAAGGCCCCTGGTAATGTCGCAAAACCAAGCGAACCACCTTTACGCCCAACCTGATCACTATTACCAGTATGGAATCCAACCGAAATCCCATCTCCTTCGCCAAGTTGAACGGTCGCCGTCATATCAAAGTCATAGTTCAAATCAATTTGAGAATTTAACGTTAAATTACCAGATTGATCCGTCTTATTGGGTGTCAGCGTCACGGTCGCGTCACCACGAGATGTGTCACTTACACTAGCATTACCATTTGCCTTAAAGTTATTCGTTACATCCGTCGTAGATCCCGTTAAATCAAGATTCTGACTTTGATCATCAGTATCAGTGATTGCTTCAGTTGTCGGTTCACTTGTTGTGTCGATGCACTCTCAGATGTTTGTGCAGCCACGCTAGTTTGCGTTGCTGCTTGAGCTACTGGAGCCACACTAGCTGCTGCCTGTGTGGGCACCTCTTCAGTACCACTAGCAGCTGATTCTGTTGTGTCGGTTACCGTCGAATTCGTCGCGGCCGGTTCACCACTTGTGACAGTTGCACTACTCGTCAATGTCGTTGTATCAGCTAATACCTCAGGTACATTAATTTGAGTAATTGCCACGCCCACTCAAAATGCAGCAACTCCTGCAATCAGCCACTTACGCCCGGCCTTATACATTTTAAAATGCAGTTTAGCGTCTTCCTCATTCATGTGTGAAACATCCCCCATTTTCTACTCCAAGTTCTATAACTCTTTTTCCTTCGTTTTCGTACGGTTTGGAAAATACTGCTTTTCAGCCTCTTCCCGTGCTTCAATGGCTTCTTCCATCGTCGCAAATGACTTCAACAGTACGTATCGATTTTTAAACATCAACCGAGCAAACCAGGTATCTGATTTTTTATCGTACGAAACCCCAATATGCCCACTTTTGTTACGGGCCGACCTATTAATCGAAATGTAACTAATGCCATCCTGATTGACTAAGGATTCAGTTCTACCAGTATGTTTATGCATTTCAACATTGTTTTTAAATCGGTCACGCATCACATCGCGTCGGAGACAGCCACAGCTACGAGTAATCCCATGACGTAGTCTGACACCTGTAACAATTACCCGATTACCACAGTCACAATGGCATAGCCAGCGCGCGTTACCGCGTTTATCACTACTCTCGGACTTAATCACAGTTAATCGTCCAAAGCGTTGATTCAATAAATCATTCTTTTTCATATCATTTACCGATTGATCATTATATTTTTCAATGATCACTCACAAAAGTTGGTTAACACAGGCTACTTATTTAAAAGCATCAATTATATTTTTGTTATGCATGTAGCACCACATCTGTGAGCTTCTTCGGATTTAGCCGCCTCCTTTGCTAGTCATGACATATTTTGGTTTAATTTTTATCAAGTGAAGTGCGAAACGTGTGTTTTAGGGTACGCCCTAAAACACGTGCTACAAGTTGCATGTTCATAAATTTACACATAGCCTGATGATCAATTTTCTGTTTTAGCTACTATTTGAAATAAATTTATTTATTTTTCTTACAAAGCTCAAAACGACTGGTATCCATGGACGAAACGCTTCTCAGGTTATTGAAATGCCGTTTTGTGTATGGCTATGTGCACAATATAATAGGACACGAAACCAGACCTCTGATTGCTTAAGTAACCTAGAATTATTCCAGCATCAGAACGTATCTACCGGAAATATATCATGCAAATATTTACTAATATTAGTATACGGATCATATTGGTACCAAAGGCCAGGCTTATTTTTCAGCATCTCATCGCCATTACGCTTGGCGAGATTGATCTTATCATAAAGAAATTCATCGTACGGCTTACCTTTAAATTTTGAATAATCTGTATTAAAATACTTCTGCCCAGATAACACTCGATTGAGTTCCTTCGCGGAATATACACGATTAACTTTTTGAAAATGCATTAAAATCCATACTTCCAAGCAAATGCTTGAAAACATAATTCGAATACCATTTTCTCTAGCATACGTATTACACTCCTCTAACTGTTCTTTTTTTAGATCATCCCGATCGAAAATAACGTATGCGGCATCAACTTTTTTATTTTTTTGAGCAGTGCCATCCCTTTCTTGCCACCATGAACAGAAATGGATATCCTTTCTGCCGTCACATTTACCTTATTATATTTTCCAATCAACATGTCAAAATATTGTTTTTCAGATGGACCTTCGCAAAAAATACGAATTATTTTGTTTGTTGGTATACTTTGTGACCTTCTAGGCATGCCCTTGCTCCTTATGCTCAGGATTGCCCATTTGTAACACTTCTAGCATTTGGTCAACTCTAATAGCAGGCATTGCACCAAATTTCCCTTCAATATACCGCCGCATATAGCCAATATCACCTCGACCAACATGCTTACTATCCTTAAAATCAAAAATAGATTTTAACGTGCTTCTTCCTCTAAAGTCTTTTTCCATCAAGTAAATTTGATCCGTACGCAATTGGCTGTCCAATAGTTGCAATTCATGAGTTGTCAAAATGAACTGGTTTAAGTTTGGATCAGAGTTAAAGACCTGCATTAACGCACTAGATAATTCCAAATGGAGCGAATCATCAAATTCATCAATGATAATTGTTTTACGATTGTCATTTACTTGTGCATTGATAATTGTCAGTGCGATTAATAAAATTTTTCGCGTCCCTCGAGATTCCATCTCAAAAGGTAGCTCCATCTTGCCCACAACATCCCCGCTACGATTATATTTTTTGTGTACAGTAAATAACTGTAATGCTGTATCAGGAATTTTAGGTTGTTTATGATTTAATGTCGTCAAGAGACTCTTTAACTCGTCCGGCAATGCAAGCATCTTTACTTCGCGCACATTAACATCTTGAATGTTAAAATCTGCCATCCGCAAAAAACGAATCAATTCGACTTTTACTGTTGGCCGTTCCAACAATTTTAATAATGAATTAGGTATTCCATTGTTTCCAACAAATACTAGATCGTTTACAAACCATTTAAAAACATTACCTGCAACCTTATCGTTAGCTTGCTGTGCTGTATACAAGAATAATGCATTTGGTCTAGTTGCCTCAGAAACTGTTTTTAAAGCATCCGGTAATACTGAATATTCCTGATTTTTTCGAGAAAAGTAAAGGCTCTCTCTTTTACCTGCAATAATCGCCAATTCTTCTGAAACAATATGATCTTCCAAAAATGAAATTTCATATCTATAAGTTTGTTGTTCATAACTGAATCTGATTTTCATTTTTACGGGATGTGGATCAAGATTGTCCATTGCAAAAGGATGATATGGGAGCGTATCATTTACCGTCGCTAAGTTATGACGGACCATACTTTTCATTAAATGTAATCCATCAATCAGATTTGATTTCCCGGCTCCATTAGCTCCAACTATAATCAAGCTCTTTAGAAGTTTGATGCCATTTTCTGTCGTAGTATTAGTTTTTTTCAAACGAGTCAATCTTTCACCCGTTTCCGCAGAGAAAATCATTTCATCCTTAATGGATAAATAATTACTAATCGTAAAATCGATTAACATGCTTAATCCCTCCAATAAGACGTTTTTGACTGATAGTATCTTCTCATATTTAGCATCCTTTTTCAAGCGTAATTACAAGTATTTGTGAACATATCCATAATTAGGGAGGTGTATTCCACACTAAATTAACTAAAATCACGTTTTTTTGTGATTTTATGTTGTATTTCCCGGAATACGTGTTAATATGTAGAATATAGAAAAAGGCCTTGGTAGCAGTTGCACCTGCCACTAAGACCAAGTCACGACGGAAACCGCATCAATAAATACAGTTCCAACGATTAAGATAGACACTCTTTATCTTGGTACATAATAGCATTATGACTCACACGTATCAAGATCAAGTCCCAAATTTTGTTGACTGTTTCTAACGCGGCACTTCTATAAATAATTATAGAGGAGCTAGTATATTATGCTTTTTTCAAAAATGTACCATGTTAACGATAATACCTTTTTCGACCCTAATCTAAACCACGATCAAGTAAAATTTATTGATCCAAATAAACTTGTCGCAATTCGCACCCATGGATTCAATGGTGACGCAGTTGATAAAAACTACTATGCATTTTTCAACGCGTTATGCGAAACTTACCTTAACGACAATACCCAGTTGGCTCATCAACTCTTAGCAGTTCCGCACGAGGAAAATGGTACGCGGATTGGTTATGCTAAAGCACCAAATAAAGGTCGCGGAGTAAGTCCCCAAATTTTAGACCATACCATGCAAACAATCATGGTCTCACCTGTAAATCTCGAACAAGTGAAGCACCATCCTGAAGTCTTATCACTATTTGCTCAAAATTTCGACAGAGATCGATTATCAGATCTCATTACTAGTATTAACTGTCTGGAATTGGTACGGTACACTGAGTATATTTGCAACAGATACTATGTGCCAATGGTACCCGGTATCGAAATTACGTACTTTGACTGTATCTGTCTTCAATGGAAAAAACGTCAAGTGGCTTTACCAACTGACCAAGCAGGTCGGCGAATCATTTTAATACCAAACGGTGCTGTTGTAGATGGCTATATTTTCAGTGCAGGATCTTTTGTTCAAAAAAAGCTGCTAACTTCCAGACAGCGTTTTTATGAAGAACAGGGACACCCACTTACTAAAAAAAAGATTCGAGCACGTGAAGTGCAACCACTCGGACCCGGAATGACCAAACAGTATGCGTTGCAACAGGTACTCCAAAATCCATTTCTACTAGATGAGTACCTTAATCTGCTACGACTCACTGCATAAAAGCAATTTTGTCTATCTTAATCTAGAAAAGTCGGTCATATTCTAACGACCGACTTTTTATATACCTTTAATCAACAGATCTTAAAAACTTCCCCAACGCCTCTTCCCACGTCGGTACCACAAACCCAGTCGCCTCAGCCTTATCCAAGCTCATAATCGAGTGCGCTGGCCGCTTTGCTTTCTGCGGGTACTGCACTGAAGTCACCGGTAATACCTTTGTATCCGTATCCTTCAAAATCTCACGCGCAAACTCATACCACGTGCACGAATCATCGTTTGATAACTGATACGTCCCAAAGGCCGCCTGGTTCTTCACCACGTATAACATGAATTGCGCCAGTGTATTTGTCCAAGTTGGCCGGCCAACCTGATCGTTGACCACCGTCAACGTATCATGCGTCTTGGCTAGATTTAACATGGTATAAACAAAGTTCTTTCCATACTCACCAAAGACCCATGACGTCCGGATAATGTAATAGTTATCCGACGCTGCTCGAACCGCATTTTCACCTGCCAGTTTGGCCCGGCCATATTCGTTTTGGGGGTTCGTGGCGTCATCAACCTGATATTCGCCTTCATTCGTGCCATCGAAAACGTAATCCGTACTGATATAAACTAGTGTTGCACCCACTTCAGCGGCGGCGTCTGCCACATTCTTCGTGCCATCCACGTTCACGTGCCAGTTCAACGTCTTCCCATCGTCCTCAGCGGGATCAACCGCGGTATAAGCGGCACAGTGAAAAATAACATCCGGCTTTAAGTCGCGAATCTTATCAAAGACCAAGTCACGATTAGTGATATCCATATCTTTCGCGTCGTAGCCCCAATAGTTCAGGCCACGGTCGTCCATCATCTTCGACAGTTCCGTTCCAAGCTGTCCGTTCGCACCGGTTACTAAATATTGCATTCTAATTCCTCCAAAAAGGAGTCGAAGCCACCTGACTTCGACTCCTTATCGTTTAATTTAGTTAGTCATTCTAAACACGTTACTGACCATTTTTAGCGTACTTAGCTTCAACGGCGCCCTTCTCCGCTTTCCACCAGTCTTCGTGTGCTGTATACCAGTCAATCGTGTGTTGTAAGCCACTCTTAAAGTCCGTGAATTCAGGCTTCCACCCGAGTTCTTCACGCAGTTTTGTTGCATCAATGGCGTACCGCAAATCATGACCGGGCCGATCCTTAACTTGATCATAGGCATCACTTGGTTGCCCCATCATTTCCAGAATCAATTCCAGCACTTCTTTGTTGTTCTTCTCACCGTCGGCCCCAATCAGATAGGTTTCCCCAATCTTGCCTTCCGTCAGAATCTTCCAAACAGCTCGTGAATGATCATTGGTGTGAATCCAGTCACGGACATTCTTACCTGAACCATATAATTTCGGTCGAATGCCGCTCAAAATGTTAGTGATCTGCCGTGGAATGAACTTTTCAATATGTTGGTAAGGCCCATAGTTATTGGAGCAGTTCGAAATCGTCGCTTTTAGCCCAAAGGAACGGACCCATGCCCGAACTAATAAATCTGAACTGGCCTTTGATGATGAATAGGGGCTACTTGGCTTGTAGGGTGCGTCAGGAGTGAACTTTTCCCCCACGCCCTCGCCATGGCCTGGCAAGTCCTCACGCAGTGGTAAGTCACCATATACTTCATCCGTTGAAATATGGTGATAACGTACGTCGTACTTGACGCAGGCACTGATTAAGACTGACGTGCCGACAATGTTGGTTTGAATAAATGGGGTTGGATCAATCAGCGAGTTGTCATTATGACTTTCAGCTGCGTAATGCACGACCGCGTCCGTCTTCGAAACTAAGCGATCAACCAGCTCCTTGTCACAAATATCGCCAACTACCAGTTCAACCCGCTCTGCGGGAAGGCCAGCTAAATTGGCCTTGTTGCCCGCATATGTCAATTTATCCAGTATCGTTACATGAATGTCTGGATGGTTATTCACCACGTAATGAACAAAGTTAGAGCCAATAAACCCGGCTCCACCGGTTACAATAATATTTTTCATGGTTATCTACCCCTAAATTTCGCCGTACTTAAACGGATTGTCTTTTTCGAATTCCGTCAATGATGGTTGCGCGGCATCTTTTTCAGAGGTAATCGCCTTATCAAAATCGATTGGCCAGTCAATGTTTAGTTCCGGTGTCTTAAATGAAATACCACCATCAGCTTCTGCGTTGTAGTAGTTATCACACTTATAAAGGAAGTTAACATTATCCGTCAAAGTCAAGAAACCATGGGCAAAGCCCCGTGGCACCAACAATTGACGATGATTACTTGCAGAAAGAATGTAGCCTTCCCACTGCTTGTAAGTTGGTGAACCAGCCCGCACATCCACAATCACATCTAACACGGCACCAGTGACCACCCGAATCAACTTTGTTTGGGCAGCTTGGCCTCGTTGAAAGTGTAAGCCACGCAGTACACCAGCTTGCGTTGATAGTGACTGGTTATCTTGGATAAAGTCGAAATTAATGCCCGCCGCTTTAAAATCACGATCAGAATAGGTTTCAGTGAAAAAGCCCCGGTGATCGCCAAACACAGCTGGTGTGATAATCTTGACATCTTGTAATTTTGTATCTTTAACAATTAACTTTCCCATGATTGATTAGTTCTCCTCTGCTAAACGCAACATATATTGACCATAATCATTCTTCTTCAGTGGCTGAGCCAACTTGATCAGTTGATCCTTATTAATATAGCCCATCCGATAGGCAACTTCTTCAATGCAGGCAATTTTCAAGTTCTGACGTTTCTGCACCGTCGCAATAAACCCAGCAGCTTCATTCAAAGACTCATGGGTCCCCGTATCCAGCCAAGCATAGCCGCGACCTAGTAACTCGACATCCAACTGCCCCTTTTCAAGGTATACCTTGTTCACATCGGTAATCTCCAATTCACCACGTGGTGATGGCTTCAAGTTTTTGGCAATGTCCACTACTTGGTTGTCATAAAAATACATTCCCGTGACGGCATAATGACTAGCTGGATGTTCAGGCTTTTCCTCAATCGACTTCACATGATGATTAGCATCAAATTCGACCACCCCAAATCGTTCCGGATCCGTAACTTGGTAACCGAAAACAGTTGCCCCAACTTGTTTCTGAGCAGAACGCTGCACTAACGTAAGCACGTAATAACAGACCGGCAAAATTAATTGAGCCATCACCTCGAATT
>NZ_AYYY01000012.1 GCF_001436295.1 Paucilactobacillus vaccinostercus DSM 20634
GTGGACGAAAATGGTAACCAGTTGAGTGCGGATAAAGAAGCCACTGGTATTCAAGGCGACAGCTTTACGGAAGCCGCAGTAGCTATTTCAGGATACACGCCAACACAACGTGAAGTTAGTGGGACGTACAAAGGTAACGTGATGGATTTGACATTCACGTACACGAAAGATGGCGTGACACCAGATGAAAGCCAAACGCCGGTGAAGCTAACGGTGCACTATGTGGATGAGAATGGTAACCAGTTGAGTGCGGACAAAGAAGTCACTGGAACACAAGG
>NZ_AYYY01000013.1 GCF_001436295.1 Paucilactobacillus vaccinostercus DSM 20634
CTCAATTAGTTTCACCTCCTCAACTATGATAAAATTATTATAGCATATAAGCGAACACAAGTTCCCTATAATAATTATAATGATAACACTGAGAAAAATCGTAGAGCTAAATGAGGTTACAATAGAAAAAAATGGAAATCATGCCCGACCATGTTCGCACGTTGATAACGTTTCACATCCTACTAATATCGTGAAGGCATTCAAGGAGCCTCTGCACGCATTTTTTCGAAAAGCACCCAGAACTAAAATAATAAAAATTCTGGGGAAAGCCATCTATGGTCTCTCACAGCTACTACATGAATACCTTAGAATAAATCCAAAATAAAAACGCCTTACGGCGTTAATACATGGGCATTCATCTACCTAATTAAAATCAGGAGATTTCTGCCGTATTTCCTATTAAATTTAGTCTTTAATCGCGCTGACTTCTTCCAAGAACCACTTGTTGAAGTAGTCAGTATCGATATCGACACATACTTTGGCGTTGGTCTTGCCATCGTGGTAGGCACCACGAATGTCACCAACTGTTTCACCCATTGCTGGGCCTTCCGTCTGAACATCCACCCACATTTCCTCGGTCGTAATTGCTTCCGGATGTAAGAGATAGAAGATTGTGTTCACGTCATGCATTGGATGACCGTTTTCGTCACCATCATTGTAATGGGTAATCAAGTCGTGCAACATCTCGCCGGCACGGCCCATGGTGGCTAACTTATCCAACGTATCTGGTGTCAACAGCGCCTTCAAGGTAATGTCTAACCCAACCATTACGATTGGCACCCCTGAATCATACATGATCTTAGCCGCATGGGGATCAGTGAAGACATTGAATTCTGCCGCACTGGTCATATTCCCCTTGCTAAGCGTGCCCCCCATGGCCACGATCTCTTTAATGTGATCTTTGACTTCTGGGTATTGTGAGAATAACAGAGCAATGTTGGTGTATGAACCGGTTGGGACCAATGTAATGGGTTCGTCAGCCGCCATAATTTCATCATGTAAGGCTTCGACGGCACTCTTGGCGATTGGTTCGCCGTAATCATCACCAAAATCGTAGCCGGGCATTCCTGATTCACCATGAATCCGGGCCGCATCTTCAAATGGCTTGATCAATGGCTGCTTGGCACCCGCCGCCACTGGAATGTCTTGTTTAAAGAAGTTAACAATTTTTAAGGCATTGGCCGTCGTTTTATCAACGGTCACATTGCCGGCAACAGCAGTCACTAACTTGAGGTCAAGTGCTGGATCGTTAATCGCCATCGTTAAGGCCGCTGCGTCATCAATCCCTGGATCGGTATCCATAATAATTTTTGTTGTCATTGCAATTCCTCCATTTAGAAAGCGCTTTTAATTCTGTTGATAATAAGAACCTGGTCTCCCAGGCTCTCAGTAGTTATTAGTTATTCTTAGAGTCAAATCAAAGTCCCGATCTTTTGCTTGCCGCACTAGTTTTCTAAGGGATAATTACGGCTCACACGAGTTGATTGTTGCTTCGATTTGATACCAATCAAGTTCGGGTCAGGATATTATCTCGATCTCGATCGGCTAGAGCTAATCATCTACCGGGCTAAATCACCACAACCGCCCAGAACATGACATTTGGAAAATTGACCTAATTTGATTGTGTCGCATTAGAGATTCCGATCAAACACTTTTACCGCGGTTCGATTGGAGGTTAGGCGTATCCCGCAGTGTCGAGACACGCACGCTATCTTTTTACCAAACGAACAAACCAACAAATCCGGCTGAAAGTAGTGATACTAAGATACCTGAAAGCAACAGATAACCAACGTTTTTAGCAATTAATTCGTTCTTTTCTTTATTAACTAAGCCCTTGAACGCCCCGATAATCATACCAATCGTTCCGAAGTTAGCGAATGAAGTCAAGAATACTGTCAGGATGGCACGTAAGTGAGGATCGTAGCCGTTGATGACACCACCAGCGACTTTCCCCATAACAACGAATTCGTTAGTAACTAACTTAAGACCCATGTCTTGTGAAAGTGTCCATGCTTGGTCGACTGGTAATCCCATCAACCATGCAAATGGGAACATGATAACCCCTAAGATACTTTCAAGTGAAAGTGGCTTCCAGAAAGCACCCAAGATCTTATCAATCAATGCAGCTAAAGCAACAAAGGCGATAACGTTGGCAACGATGATCAAGATCAACTTACCAGCACCCAAGATTGAATCGCCTAAGAATGAGAAGAATGGTTCACGCTTGCCATCGGCATCTTGGCCTTCTGAGCCAACCTTAGCAATTGTATCTTCTTCTTCTGGTACCTTAACTGGGTTCAACATACTTGTCACAATGATTGAGTTGATGATGTTGATTGGAACGGCGGTCAATACGAATTGGCCAGGAACCATTTGGGTATAAGCACCCAAGATTGATGCCGTCACACAACTCATGGACATCATTGCGAGCGTTAAGTTACGTTGCGCATTCATTTGACGAAGTTGAATTCCTGAGATGGCAAGCACTTCAGTGTTACCAAGGAACATCATTTCAACGGCAAAGAATGATTCGAACTTTGGTTGGCCGGTAATGAATGATAATCCACGACCGATCCATTTGATGACCCATGGCAAGAATCCGATATAAGTTAAGATATCGAACATTGGAACAATCATCAAAATAGGAAGCAAGGCACTTGTAATAAAGTTCAAGGATTTCGCGGTCCCACCAAAGTCTGGGGTAACCCAGTTAGGTAAGGCAAACACGATTCCTTGGTAGGCAACCTGCACTAACCAATTAAATCCATCGGCGGCCGCTTTAACAGCGTCCCGACCGACTGAGAAACTTGTGAAAAACCATGCCAAGAATAAGTTGATTACAACCATTATGGCAATTGACTTCCAGTTGATTTCCTTCTTTTTCTTTGAGAACAGGAAACCAATGGCGAGAAATACTACCAGCCCAAGAATATTTATCGCAACATACATGGACAATAACCCCTTTGCTAATTTTTTGCGTTACCGAAAACTAAATAAATAATTGCGCCATCCTGGTATCGCTTTCTAAATATAACCCATAAAACACCCCTTTGGCAAATGATAACGGTTTCGATTTTTTTAATTGTTTCGATAAACAAACTTATTTTCCCGTTTTTAATAAACATAATTGGTTAAAACGTTTTACTAGTTGCTATATTTGATTCTTATAATCTCATTTAGATTAAAATTAGATTAAAAAAACTTTTAGAAAGCGTTTGTTTTCTAAAAGTTTGCTGCCCCTGCCAAGGACCCTTATTATACCATTTCTAGTAGGGACTGACGGCCTCATTTTCATCCCGAAACTGGGCTATCAGTTGATTCTAATTTTTCTGTTCACCCCGTTTACTTTTTATCTCATTCTTATTTTTACTGTCGGCCAATTCAAAAAGAGTAAGCACGTAATAACAGACCGGCTATAATTACGCACTTCAGTGCGATAGAATCAC
>NZ_AYYY01000072.1 GCF_001436295.1 Paucilactobacillus vaccinostercus DSM 20634
GTTTAATGAAAGCTAATGCTATCAAAAATTATCGTGCTGCTTGGAATTTATTTCGAGAAGTTCATCATGCTGGAACACCAGTATTTCATAGAAAAAGAATTGAACAAAGCTACCAAACTTCTTGCATGTATGCCAGTAAATTAGCAATACCTAACATACAAAACGGTAGTGTTCGGATCATTAATTCTCGGCAGGTTCAATTACCGAAGTTAGGTCGCTTGCGTTTCAAGGGAATACCCCCAAAAATATTCAATCGTATGGACAGTATTCGTATTGGTACGACCACGATCTCAATGGACGCTACCGGTCGTTACTATGTAGCAATGCAATTAGCATCTGAACAACCTTTTGCAGACAAAGTTAGTAATGAAACTGCTACCGCTATTGGAATTGACTTAAATACTGATAATTTTCTAACTGATTCCGAAGGGAATATTGTTGCTAATCCCCGCTACTATCGTTCTGTTAGCGGGAAGTTGGCAAAAGCACAACGCAAGCTCTCTCGACGGGCACGACGTGCCAAACAAGAACATCGGCCATTACGTGATGCCAAGAATTATCAGAAACAGCGTAACGTTGTTGCCACTATTCAGCGTAAAATTGCTAATCGTCGCAAAAACTTTCTACATCTCGTCTCGACCACACTTATCAAGAATCACGATTTGGTTGTCGCTGAAGAGCTTAGAAGTAAGAATATGTTACGAAATCACGCTCTGGCTATGAGTATTTCTGATGTTGGTTGGCGAA
>NZ_AYYY01000014.1 GCF_001436295.1 Paucilactobacillus vaccinostercus DSM 20634
AGCTTTGGCAGCATCATGTTAGCTTCATAAACTTTTTGCTTTAAATCTTCAAGCATTCTCTCAAACTCTTCCTTTCTTAAACCAAATAAACTAGTTCATCTTCATTGATTCTACTGCTTTCCCTTCAACAGGTAAAGCGGCTTTATAATTATCGATAAATTTCTCGTAACCACGAACACTAACTGGTTCTGGTTCGAGTGTCATGCTATCTGGGTCAGTGAAGACGTCTTGGTCAAGGTAGTCAGACAATGATTTACCCTTAGTATCCTTAGCATACAAGGCCAACACAGCCATCCCCCATGGACCACCTTCACCGGCGTTACCCATAACAGTAATTGGTGTGTTCAATGCGTCAGCTAAGACTTGTTGCGCAACAACTGGTGTCTTGAACAAGCCACCTTGAGCAATCAAAACATCTGTCTTGATGTGTTCTTCGCGAAGCAAGATATCCATACCAATCTTCAATGGGGCAAATGCTGAATACAATTGCGTCTTGAAGAAGTTAGCTAATGTGAAGTTAGCATCTGGTTTGCGGACAAACATTGGACGCCCTTCAGCCATCTTGGTGATGTTTTCACCTGAAAGGTAAGCAAAGTTAACCAACCCACCGGCATCTTGATCCCCCTTCAATGAGGTATCAAACAAGGCGCCGTAAAGGTCGTTTCCTTTAACAGGGTGACCAATGGCCTTAGCAAATTCGTTGAAGATGCTTGCCCATGCGTTGATGTCTGATGAACAGTTGTTGGTGTGAACCATGGCAACTGGGGCACCATCTGGCGTTGTCACCATATCAATATCACGGTGCACCTTCTTCAATGGGCTGTCCAAGACAACCATTGAGAATGCAGATGTTCCGGCTGAAATGTTACCAGTCCGCTTACGAACGGCGTTGGTTGAAACCATCCCAGTACCAGCATCCCCTTCAGAAGGTGCCATCAATGCGCCGCCTTGTAATTGGCCACTAGGGTCAAGCAAACGTGCACCTTCGTCAGTCAAAGTCCCGGCATTTTCACCAGCAACCTTAACTTCTGGCAAGATTTCCTTGATGTCCCAAGTGTATTGCTTAACTGCTTGCAAGGCACGGAACTTTTCAAGCATGCCGGCATCGTATGACTTAGCAGCTTCGTCGATTGGGAAGATCCCTGAAGCATCGCCAATTCCGACAACCTTTTCGCCAGATAATTTGTAGTGTACATAACCATCAAGGGTGGTCATGAAGTCGATGTTTTTAACGTGTTCTTCCTTATTAAGGATTGCTTGGTACAAGTGCGCAATGCTCCACCGTTCTGGGATGTTGAAGTTGAATAATTCAGTTAATTCAGCTGCAGCGTCGCCAGTGATGTTGTTCCGCCATGTCCGGAATGGTACCAAGATTTCGTCGTTCTTATCGAAGGCCATGTAGCCATGCATCATGGCACTGATTCCGATTGAACCAATCTTTGTAATTTCAACACCGTACTTGTCTTTGACTTCAGTTGCTAAGTTAGCATAGCTGGTTTGGATTCCTTCCCATACCTTGGTTAATGGGTATGTCCAGATTCCTTTGTCTAATTCGTTTTCCCAAACGTAGTCACCAGAAGCAACTGTTTGGAAATCTGTAGAAACTAACACTGCTTTGATTCGTGTTGAACCGAGTTCGATACCGAGGGCAGTGTTTCCGCTTACAATTTCGTTCTTAATCTGATCAGCATTCATGGGATTAAACCTCCACCTTATATAAGTAAGAAAATATATAATAACACTAAAGTTGTACGCTTACATTGTATGATATTTATCCGTATAAATCAACACATATCTAGATTTATGCCATCAATTCATGGTGAGTGTCCAACTAGTGCTGATAAATATACAAAATAAGCGAATAAAGATGAAATATCCACTCTCTGAAAGTAGCATTATCAATTTTTTAACGGTTTCAATTAAGTTTATTTGCAACTATTTTTTCTTTCATTTCAGCCATAGTTATATCATCGGTCACTTAATTAAATATGATAAAATTAATGTAACAATAATATTTATTAAATAAAGGAGCTGCTACCTATGAGTAACCGGATTTTGATTGTTGATGATGATCCCGATATTTTAAGTATGCTCACACGTTTCTTTACCAATTACACACCTCGATACCTTGTTGATACCGCCATTGATGCTCAAAATGCATTAAGTCAACTCACAAAATCTCCTGATTTAATCTTACTAGATGTCAATCTTCCCGACATTGATGGATTTACTTTGATCAATCAAATTCGCCAACTCTCTACCGTTCCTATCATTTTTCTGACGGCTCGGGTTAGTGACCAAGATAAAATTCATGGTCTAAGCTCCGGTGGTGATGACTATGTTGTTAAGCCTTTCTCGCTCGGAGAACTAAGTGCTCGGGTCAGTGCTCACCTAAGACGCGAAACGACGCCCAAGCATCAAGATCAGATTGCAGTTTTTGGTTGCACCATTATTAACTACACATCAAAAACTGTCTGCGTTGACTCCCATTTACTGAACCTTGCTCAAAAGCAATATCAGTTGATTGAAATTCTAAGTCAAAATCCCAACCAAGTTTTTAGTCGTGAACAACTTTATGAACGTGTTTGGGGATATGATGCACTTGGAAATAGTCATGTCATTGCAGAGCATGTGCGACGCATCCGAGGACAATTTGAGCAATACCATGTTACGCCACCAATTGAAACCGTCTGGGGGGTAGGATATCGATGGACAAGTTAAAAAAGAGGCTAGCTAACTTAACAATTCGCCAATCGTTATTACGTGTCACGCTACTTGGAACATTGATTGCAGGAATCCTCATTCTTCTTTTTCTTATCGCATGGAACGCATTTGCTTCTCTCTGGGCAGACAAGGTCATTTACGCGCACTGGACAGTTCTTGGATTTTCTGCACATACTTTAAGTATCGCTTTTTACTTTGGAATTGATATTCTTGTCAGCATGCTGATTCTCATTTTAGTGATGCGTCAAACGGTTAGTTCATTTTATAAAAATAAGCTTGCTCAACCGATTGAACAGCTAAACTATGGCATCACACAAATCAAGGCTCAAAATCTTGATTTTAAATTGCAAAATCAAAATCAAGATGAACTCGGGGAACTAACACGATCCTTTAGTCTCATGCAAGCAGCGCTCAAAACGTCTTTACAGCAAAATTGGCAACTACTCGAAGATCAAAAAGAAGTCAATGCTGCCTTCGCACATGATCTTCGAACACCGCTCACCGTATTGCAGGGTGACATTGAAATGTTGACACTTAATTCAGAAAATTCAGCCGACACACAGATATTGTTGCAGGATCTACAAAATCAACTAACTCGAGTGAAAGACTTTGTCACACTTATGAATAAAATCACATCATTACAGAATGCAACCGTTGCATATGATGACTGCACCATAGACCATTTAGTTCATCTAATCAAAAACGAGAGCAGCACTATTCTCAGTGTTTTACGTACCAATTTTGCTATCCAAAATCATAGCAAGTATTCTCATTCAATTAAAATTTCTACTGCTGCTGTTCTTGAAGTTCTGGACAACCAATTAAATAACGCCAAACGTTTTGCACAAACAACGGTTAGTATCACCCTAAAAATCACCGATCAAGATATCAAGATACAAGTATTCAACGATGGCCCACACTTATCTCCCACTGAACTAAAAAATGCACGAACTCCCTTCTTTTCAAAAACGAAGTCATCCTCACATCTTGGTGTAGGAATGTATATCTGTAAAGTTATTTGTAATACTCATGGCGGTGAATTTTCCATCAAAAATACGTCAAAGGGCGTCCTAGTAACCTCATCTTTTAACTTTAATCAATAACCGCTCCGTTGGTTGATAGAAAGTTGATAATTATCTGATATCGTCTCCTTGTAATCAAAATAAGGAGGCGTTTTTGATGAACACTATTCAAATCAATCACATCACCAAAACGTATCGACAAATGACATCCCCAGCACTCGATAATCTGACACTTGAAATTGGCACTGGTATGTTCGGTCTGCTTGGAAAAAATGGTGCTGGTAAATCAACACTTATGAAAATTTTAACAACGTTAGAATATCCAACGCGTGGTACTGCCACAATCTACGGAATCCCGTTAACACGACCGCAAGAAATTCGTAATTTAGTTGGTTATCTACCACAAAATTTTACTTTCTATCCAAATATGAGTGTTTCTGATGCTTTAGCATATTTAGCAACTCTGGCAAACGTTCCAGTACGTGAACAACATCATCGTATTGATGACCTACTAGCTCGTGTCAATTTAATTGATAAAACCAATACTAAGGTTAAAAACTTATCTGGTGGCATGCTTCAACGTCTTGGTATTGCACAAGCATTAATCAATAATCCTCGGGTACTGATCGTGGACGAACCGACTGCCGGGCTAGACCCTGAGGAACGCATCCGTTTCCGTAATCTCTTAGCTGACTTTGCCACTGATCGAACAGTCTTACTTTCAACACACATTGTATCCGATATTGAGACCACGACTAACCATATCGGCATTCTTAATCATGGTCAATTACTATTCACTGGCACAACTAACGACTTAATAGTCCAAGCTAATGATCACGTTTATGAAGCAACAACGTCTGTGGCCAAGGCCACCGACTTTAAGCAAACTCATCAAGTAAGTGAACAGGTAACCTATGACGGTCAAACACACTTTCGATTTATTGCCGAAACAGCAACCGACAAGCCCGTACATGCTACTCTTGAAGAAGCCTATATCTACTTACAGCTTCAACATGAGGGGGTATTTTCATGAGACTATTGTGGCTTGAATCGAAACGTTTCTTTTGTAGTTTCGCTTTCTTAATATATGTCGTGTTAACATGTCTCTTTGTCTTTCTCAACGTTAATCCTTTGATAAATCGTAGTCTGTCACATATGCCATCTTCCGAACAATATGACACCATTTATGCAACTGACTTACACTCATTAAAAGATGGTATCCTTGAGCAGTTAAATACGGAATATACTACCAATCACTACACCACTTATCCACTTGGTTTTGCGAAAATAGTTTCACTTACACCTAGTAAACAAGCTCAAATACGTAGCGACATCACTACCATTCAAAAAACATCTAACCATCAAGCGTTAAATAAATCTCTATTACATGTCGACCGACTTTTGGGTGGTCACTCCAGTTACAGCCTAAACAACGTTGCTACACTAGCTCACCGAAAGATGACCCCTCAAGAAGCCCACCAAGATTACCAACTAATCTTAAAACATGATCGTATTTCTGGTGATTTTGCTCGTATTTTTGCTGACATCGCCGGCTTAATTATGGGAATCTTGCCGACTGTTCTTGTGATTGCATTTTGCGATACTGATCACCGTAATCGGACACTAGCATCAATTCATGCAAAATACACATCTCAAAGTAGGCGACTCGTTACACAGTATTGTGCTAGCCTAATTGTTCTACTCTTACCCATTTTAATAATGGGTATCTATTTCCTGTTTCGCGTTTTCGTATTATATCCTCATAATGCACTTGACCTGCTGGCCTTTTTAAAAGTAACTATCATTTGGATATTGCCAACATTGATGATTAGTAGTGCTGTTGGTTTTCTAACTTATCAACTTTTCCATAATTTTTTCGGTCTCGCTCTTCAATTCATTTGGTGGCTTATAACTATAATGGTCGGAGCACATCGTGTTGATGGTAATTATGGTTGGTTGCTAATACCACGCCACAACTCGCTACACAATGTAGCCTACTTCTACGACCATCTCGACACCCTACTTTTGAATCGTGCCATCTATTCTGGAATTGCATTACTTTTAATTGGATTAACAATTATAATCATCCATTTTAAGAAAGAAGGTATTTCGTTTGCTGTATCACGTCATCATCAAAGATCTTAAGGCAACTGTCTTGCCAATGACCATTCTTACCATTCTTCTTGCATGTTTGACACCAATTCTATTCAGTCTCAAGCCACTCACCATTTCACAAGCTTCGCTACCAGGCGAACTATTTATTCCCCTAATTGCTATTATTTGCATTCCAACTATTTTTTTACCGGATCAAGCCGCATCAATTCAGTCTATTATCAATAGTAAACATTATCGACTTTCTCTGCTCCATTCAATTCGGGTGGTTTGGTTCGTATCAATATTAAGTATTTTGGATCTAATAATCATCGTTCTCTACGAATCACATCAAGCATCATTCCAGGTATGGCCTTTATTGGGTGATTTCCTTGCTAAAATTTTTTTATTAACAGGTTTAATCCTGCTCTGTTACCATCTTTCTAAAAGCATTGTGATCACCTATATTCTACCAATCACATATTTTGCATTTTGTTTAGGATATTCGGGCATGGGGCCGCTAAACCTGCTTTCTCTTATCCATGGCAGACCACTATCTGATAGTTGGATTCAACTTATCATCGCTATTTTACTGTTGTTTGCTGATTTACTTCTGGTTTTTTCTCAAACTCGTTTCATTCATCACCAAGCTCCGCTAGAATAAAACCATCATACTATTGGGGAGTTAACATCATGAAAAAAATTAACAGTGAAAGTCTCAGAATTTTGGGAATTGTTATCAGTGTTCTTGGCATTGGCTTAATTGCTCGCCCACTCATTACCGCCCTCTTTGGTCATGGACTGACCTTTTCATTCTTTGGCTTATTCACAGGTATTCCAGCCATCGTCATATCCGTAATTGTTCTGATGACTGGTTTGGCGGTATTGGAAGTTACCGAACCATTGGATGAGGAGAAAAAGCATTAGGTTAGCGAACAACTGACCACCCGTAAAAAAATAGTACTATCTAACTTCATCTGCGAAGCCGATAATACTATTTCTTATTTTTAAATTAATTGATATTCTTTTCGACAACCTAGTCAAAACATACTCCACTAAGCAGACACCTAACAGTAAGACAAAAAATTGTTAACCATCAAATTTCGGTGATTAACAATTTTTTTGTCTTACTGTACGGTATCCAAACGCTTGGCTCCGTACTCTATTTTTCGACGCCCTTCCCATCAAAATCATCAATCATGATTTGCTTCAAATCAGCGATTAATGGTTCCTTTGGGTTAGCAGTTGTACATTGGTCTTCGTATGCCAATTCGGCCATGCCGTTGTCAATTGCTTTGTCGAAGTCAGCCTTCTTCACACCGTTAGCCTTCAAGCTAAGCTTAATTCCAACTGCATGAGCCAACTTGATGAATTTCTGAATCAATCCTTCGATCAATTCTTCGTCCGTGCTCCCGTTAACACCAACGTAGCGTGCCAAGTCAGCGTAGTCCTTGTTAGCACGGAAGTATTCGTACTTAGGCCATGCTTGGAACTTCTGTGGTTCGCTGGCATTGTAACGGATGATGTGTGGGTACGTGATCGCAATACATAGGCCATGAGCCAATCCAAATTCGCCACCAAGTTTGTGGGCAACGGAGTGGTTAATTCCTAAGAATGCATTCCCAAATGCCATTCCGGCAAGGGTTGACGCATTGTGCATTTCTTCACGGGCATGGGCATCCCCATTGTATGAAGCCTCCAAGTTGTCAAAGACCAACTTAGCAGCTTGCATTGATAATGGACGGGTGTAGTCAGATGCCAAGGCCGAAACAAATGATTCAGTTGCATGGGCCAAAACGTCCAAGCCAGATTCAGCAATCGTCTTCTTTGGTACCGTTTGGATAAATTGTGAATCCACGATGGCAACGTCCGGTGTCAATGCGTAGTCAGCTAATGGGTACTTAACATGGGTGTCGCTATCAGTAATCACAGCGAATGGTGTCACTTCTGAACCAGTCCCTGATGTTGTTGGGATTGCAACAAACTTAGCCTTGTTAGCACATTCGAGCTTGTAAGTCCGTTTCCGAATATCCAAGAACTTCTGCTTAGCACCGAAGAAGCTTGATTCTGGGTGCTCGTAGAATAACCACATTGCCTTGGCAGCATCCAATGGTGACCCACCACCGAGGGCGATGATTGTGTCTGGTTGGAATTCACGGATTTGGTTCAATCCACGTGTTACTGTGTTAGTCGATGGATCTGGTTCGATATCTGAGAAGATTTCGTATTGAATCTTGTCACCGTTAGGACGACGCTTTAGTTCGTTCACAACGATGTCAGCATAACCATACTTCACCATGCTTGGTCCAGTAATCAGCATAACCTTGTTGATGTCTTCCATGTCCTCAAGGTAACGAACAGATGTCTTTTCAAAGTAAACTTTTGGTAATTTAACCCATTGCATATTATTTCTCCGCTTTGCGATTGTCTTAACGTTGATCAGATCAAATGATGAGACGTTGTGAGAAATTGAATTTTTACCCCATGATCCAGTCCCCAGTGTTAATGAAGGAATCATTTCGTTGTACATGTTACCAATCCCACCAAGTGCTGATGGTGTGTTAACGATTACCCGGCTAGCCTTCATCTGGATACCGAACTTCATGATCACGTCATCGTCTTCTGATTGGATTGCTGCGGTATGACCCAAGCCACCAAAGTGAAGCAAGGCATCGCAGAGTTCAAATGCATTGTCTTGACCCTTAGCATGGTAGATTGACAATACTGGGCAAAGCTTTTCAGCTGAAAGTAATTCTTGAGGACCAACTTCGGAGATTTCAGTCACTAAGATCTTAGTTTCCTTTGGAACGGTAATGCCGGCCATTTTAGCAATGTCATATGCTGACATGCCTGGAATAGGCCCCTTCACACCGCCACGCTTAGGATCAAACATGGCATCACGTAATGCTTTTTGATCTTTCTTAGCAACGAAGAAGGCGTTATGTGCTTTAAATTCGGCTGTAACGGCATCAAAGATTTCATCATCGATAACGGCACTGTTTTCTGATGCACAGATCATCCCATTATCAAACGTCTTTGAAAGTAAGATATCGTTAACGGCACGCTTGATGTTTGCCGTCTTTTCAATGTAAACCGGGCCGTTACCAGGTCCAACACCCAAGGCTGGTTTTCCAGTTGAGTAAGCAGCCTTCACCATACCAGGACCACCAGTAGCAAGAACACTGGCAACACCATCGTTGTTGATCAAACCAGTCGTTGCTTCAAGACTTGGTGTCTCGATCCATTGAATGATGTTTTCAGGCGCACCAGCTTCAACGGCGGCTTTTAAAACGATCTTTGCGGCAGCAACACTACATTTTTGAGCTTGGGGATGGAAAGCAAAGATAATTGGGTTCCGTGTCTTAACAGCTAACAATGATTTGAAAATCGTTGTTGATGTTGGGTTGGTAACAGGTGTAATCCCGGCGATAACCCCTAAAGGTTCAGCAACGGTGACAAGTTGGCGTTCCTTGTCATCTTTGATAATTCCAACAGTTTTGTCATTTTTAATTGAGTGCCAGATATATTCTGAGGCGTAAATATTTTTAACAGCTTTATCTTCGACAACACCACGGCCAGTTTCTTCAACGGCTAACTTAGCCAATTCCATATGGTGGTCGAGTGCTTCCATTGCCATTTGGTGGACAATGTGATCGATTTTTTCTTGGTCAAAACCATCTAAGGCATCTAAGGCCACGTGCCCGGCGCTGACGAGCTTATTGATCATGTCTTCAACGTTGTTTTCTTGTTTTGTTTCTGCTTTAACAACCATTCTCTATTCCCTCCATGTCCAATAACTATCTTGTGAACTATTTAACATCTACGAGTATAAACCCTTTTTCATTTTTGTAAAGTGATTTGTGCAACTTTTTTCAAAGTAGATCATATCAACGGTTCACCCGTGTAAAATCACCGTTTTTTCTTCACAATCTAGATATTAAGCCCCATAAAGGATTCTAAAAAGCCTTGTGAAATTAATAACTAATTGTAATCGCTTACATTTTTATTCAAAAAAAATAAGAGACATTCGACTTTTTTTCGTCCGAATGTCTCTTTGCTATGCTTTTTCGCGTTCCATTAATTTTAATAGTTTCTTCGCCTTCAGCCCAGTAATGATACTTTCAACTGCGACTTCCAGAAGTTTTTCATTCAATTGGTCTGCGCCGACCATTTCGGGACGCTGCTGCTCACGAATCCCCGCCTCAAGCATTTCAATAAAATGATCGTACGCCTGCTTAGGGTAGTTACGCTTAGTGACTTGGTTAATTCCCGAATGAATCACATCCAACGAATAGTTTTGCTTCAATAAACTAATCACTAGAATATCAGCAATCTGCATCGACTGATATTTTTTCTTCACCGGCGCCAAAACAACCTTGTGCTTGACGTAGTTATTAATCATCGAGGCCGTTACCGGCTCAAATTCTAACTTTCCGAGCGTGGTGTTAATAAACGCCACAACCTGATCCATATACAAATCAAACTTTGGCAACTGGTCCCAGCGTGGTAATTCGGTTGTTAGCAGTGATTCTTCCCACTGCTGATAGTCATCCATTGCACCCATTTTATTCACCTCATTCAGTAGCTATATCTTAACCCAAATCAGCTAGTCTTTTCAACTAATACACCCAGTTAAAATAATGAGATCATCCTACTTAATGATGTGATATAAACACCACACCATATCTGGGTGATACTTTTGAATCATCTGATAAGGGTGCCCGGGTTCCAAGGAATCTTCACTGACAATCGTGAATCGGTACCCGCCCGCGACAAACTTGTCGTATGCTTTTGCCTTACTCCCAGCGTAGTGGATTGATAAACTCAATTGTTGCTTCTTCAAGTAAGCATTTAATAGGTTCGTGGTGGCCGGATGAATGACAGCCTTGTTTTGCTGAAAATCAAAGTTGGCAATCAGACACAGCGTCTTCAACGGATGATGATAGACCGTCTCCAGTTTTAGCCGATCCCAATACTCATAGCTCAATTCCCGCCAACCAAAATCGCTCTGTTTGCTTTGATATGCGGCTGGTAAGAGGAGATAATCACCCGCATACTGTGCTAAATCCTCAATAATATCATCAAAACTATCATGTAAAACGATCTCGTTTTCTTCGGTTCCCGGAATATGCTGTGACGCCTCGTAACTATCCGTTGCTTTGGGCCCTAATGTATGAATTTTACGCATGCTGCATTCCTCATTTCTCGTATTAAAATTGCCATCAAAAAATCCGCCAGATTTAAGCGTGTCGCCTGCTTAAATCTAACGGAGTTAAATAACGATTTTAATACTCCAGTAGATTTCCATACCTACCGGAATTGCTCCTTAGATATGGACGCAAGCTAAACGGGCGTCCACATCTATGACATGGACGCTATCTAAAGAAGCTAAAATTAAATTGGGTTTTTACTAGTTTCATTGATAATCCCTCGCACAATTTAATTACTGTTTATTAAACCAGTCTTTACAGCGATTGTCAAATAACCGCCTGTTTTATTCCAATGAAAAAAATTTCATCAAATAATCATCTTTTTTGACCGTCTTTTGCTTTGAAAGCGTTTTTATTTGTGTTATGATTCACACATACTCAAATTCTAGGAGGTTGATTACATGAGTCATCGTTTAGACGGAAAAGTTGCAATTGTTACTGGTGGTACTTTAGGAATTGGATTTGCCATCGCCGACAAGTTTGTTGAAGAAGGTGCCAAAGTTGTCATTACCGGGCGCCACGCTGATGTTGGTGAAGCAGCCGCTAAAAAAATTGGTGGTCCAGATGTGATTCGCTTCATCCAGCATGATGCTGCCGATGAAGATGGTTGGACAACGCTCTTTGATGAGACGGAAAAAGCATTCGGTCCTGTTAGCACCCTTGTTAACAACGCGGGCGTCGGGCTGACCGGTTCAATTGAAGAAACTTCAACTGAAACATGGCGTAAAATCATGTCCATCAACCTCGACGGGGTCTTCTTTGGTACCCGCTTAGCCATCCAAAGAATGAAGAACAAGAACCTTGGGGCTTCCATCATCAACATGTCTTCTATTGAAGGCTTCATCGGCGATCCGAACCTTGGTGCCTATAACGCTACCAAGGGGGCCGTCCGAATCATGTCAAAATCGGCCGCTGTCGATTGCGCCTTGAAAGACTACGGCGTACGGGTTAACACTGTTCATCCAGGCTACATCAAGACGCCATTGGTTGATAACATCCCCGGTGCCGAAGAAGCCATGTCCGATCGCAGCAAGACGCCAATGGGCCATATCGGGGAACCAAACGATATCGCCTACATCTGCATCTACCTCGCATCCGACGAATCGAAATTCGCGACCGGTTCTGAATTCGTGGTCGATGGTGGCTACACCGCTCAATAATTAAATCACTGTTTAAACGGCATTCTCGTGCGGGGATGCCGTTTTTTTGTGGTGCCGAACAAAAAAGCCCCGCGGATGCGGGACCTTTGTATTCTAAAAAAGATAATCATCATTTTATAGTATTGAATTACACGAAAATACGATCCATTCAGTACTGTCTTCACAAGAAATACTTCAAGCTTGTGATGTTGATTGATAAATTACTTGTTTATTTTTTGTTTCACTACATCTCAATATCCATATCGTAAACAGCCACTATTTACCAAATAAAAATGAAGCAGAGATTTGTGTAACTTAAAAATAGTATATCCGTGATTACTTCCCACCAACACAGTAACCACACCACAAAAATGAACTCAATAAAATTCATTCACCCACTGATAATACTGACTTATCGCATCAAAACAGCCATGCTAATTAGAACTATTTCGATATTCGGCTGGTGTCATTTGATATATCTTTTTGAAATTTCGATAAAAATTACTTATATCGGAATAACCAACACGATCAATAATTTCTTCAACACTCAATCGTGATGTTCTTAAAAGGTTCGCAGCTTCTCTCATCTTTAAATCCCTTAGTAAGGCTGAAAATGAATACCCTGTCTCTCGCTTAACATATCGACTTAAATATCCCTCACTTAACTTAAAATAATCGGCAGTCGATTGTAGTGTTACCGTTGATCGATTAGTCCTAATATATTGAATTATATTAGACACAGAATCAACACTCTTTTCTCCGATTAAAGTCTTCGCTCGATCCATGTATGTTCGAATTAATCTTCCAAATAGTAGTAAGACATAACTATTCATGATGATTCTTGATCCATGAATTGACTCCTGCGATTCTCCATATAGTTTTAGTATAATATCAAGGATGTTGTTATCTTCACTACAGTTGAACAAAACAACTTGTGAAAATCTTCTTCGATACAACATTTGTAAAAAAAATTCAGAAATATCATTCTGTTCCATCAGTAACGGAGCAAAGGAATCCTGAAACGTCGACCGTCTCATAATTACATTTACAACAATATCATTATCCCCATTCGCAAAAAAAGCCTGCTTCGTATCTGGTGGTACAATCACTAAATCTCCTTGCTTTAAGTAATATGTCTTATTATTTATAAAAAATTGACAATTTCCCTCAAGAACATAGGATATTTTTACAAACTGTAAGGTGTGCATCATGATTGGTAAATAACGTAAGTGCTTAAAAACTACAATTTCTGCGTTCATATGGGGCGGATATATTAATTGCTCATCCAAATTGGTCGGCTCTGGAATTAAACCTTTTTCTGACGAAAAAAATTCATTTTCAAAAAAGCGATCTCTAATATCCGATGGTGGTTCTTTCACTAGAGCCATGCCAGCTGGCATAGTGTTCTCATATTGTTTGACAAATTCTTTCCAACTACTGACTGGTTTAAAATTATCATACGGATTTGCCAAATAAAGTTTACGCCATTCCAGCTCTGCCACTTCAAACAACAGTAATTTTTGCTTCAAATCCACCCCATTTCACCTCCAATTATTGTAGTGACATCCAATATATTATTTCATTGATAGCTATTTTTAATTTAATTAGTAAGAGGCACTACCTTTTCGAATTCACCAGCTCTCAATTTTTGAATTGACTGTCCTTCAAGATCCAATTCAGCAATAGTTCCAAATGGTATCTGGCCTTTCACTACCAGCTCATTATTAGTTACTTGCCATTGCACAACAATCTTACCATATGGTGATTCGTACTCCGCTTGAGCATGTGTTAATTCTCCACCTGGACGAGGTGCAATCCTAAAACGGTGCCATCCAGGCGTCAAGGGTTTCAGTCCCCCAATAGTATTGTGCATCCACTCCGCTACCGATCCTAGCGCGTAATGGTTGAATGAAGTCATCACTCCGGGATTAACCGACTTATCTGGTAACATTGAATCCCAGCGTTCCCAGGTAGTCGTTCCTCCCATTTTTACCTGATACATCCAACTCGGACATTTATCTGACAAAAATAAGCTATATGCCTCTTCAACATGTCCAGTAGCCGTCAAGGCCGGCAACACATATGGCGTACCAGCAAATCCCGTACTAATTTTTCCATTTGATGATCGTACCAATGAAGCCAGTCTATCTCCGGCAGCTTCTTTTAAATCTAGTCGGTCATCTAAAAGATCAAAAGCAATCGCTAAAGAATATGCACATTGTGTATCAGATGTCATTAACCCGTTGTTTTTGAAAAACCTATTTAAAAATCCATGTCGTACATGTTCGTACAACTGATTGATTTTATCAGTATCAAACCCTAACTCATAACTCATACGGCTAAATAATTCTAAACTTTTTGCATAAAACGCCGTTGCAACCAACTCTTTGGCCGTCATTGCTTTTACTGGGTTATCAGCAGGTGCCGTTGGATCCAACCAATCTGCCAACTGTCCTAGGGAATAATCGGGTTTTCGATCCCAAACACCGTCTTCAGAAAGATATTTTTCAACCTCTTCAATCCAGTCACGAGCTGCATAGTATTGTTGAGATAAAAGCTTCTTATCCCCAGTTTCCATATAAATTGACCACGGAACTCTGACTGCAGCATCTCCCCAAATTGCAATTGCCTTTGGTTCTGTCCACTCTGCCAACGGAATAAACGGAACATAAAAGGGAACCGTGCCCAGACGTTTTTGTTCATATCTTAAATCAACAAGCCAGTTGCTTAAGAATCCTGAAACATCGTACAGGTATGCCGCTGTATTACTAAACAGAGATATATCTCCCGTCCACCCTAGTCGTTCATCACGCTGTGGACAATCAGTTGGTAATGATACAAAATTGGATCTTAATGACCATAGCGCATTATCGTGCAACCGATTAACTAACTGATTCGATGTTGTTAGCTTACCAGTTCTTTGCATATTTGAAAAATAAACATGGCTCACGATATCCTCTTTTGTAAGGTCACCACGCCATCCATGAATTTCCGCATACCGAAACCCATGCATCGCAAATTTAACTTCAAAATATGTTTCCTTACCGTTCGAAATATACTGGTCAATTTGTTGTCCTCGCCGTAATGGTCGAGTTGAAAGTCTACCGTCGGACTCTAGTACCTCAGCATGTTGAAATTTAATTGTATCCCCTGCTAAGGAATGTTTAATATGCACCTGAAGTCTTTGGGAACAATTTTGTCCCAAATCAATTTGCCAATCCGTTAATCCATTGTGATCTCCAATTTTCTTTATAGAGACTGGTCTTAAAACCTGCGCCACTCGTACAGCAGGGGATGATGGATACTCAAGCTTTCGAGTATCAAAATTCACCTCAGATACTGCTTGCCAATTTGAATCGTCAAATTCAGATTGTTGCCATCCGGGTTCCTCAAGTCGAGCATCATAGTTCTCTCCCTCACACAAATCAGAACTCACAATAGGGCCCTTGGTGGCTTTCCAGCATCCATCGTCTGCATTAGATAGAATTTCGTCCGTTGTGCCATCTGCATATACTATTTTTAACTGTGCGTACAGCCCTAATTTGTTACCATAAATATTAACCTTGCCACCCTTAAAACCAAAACGGCCACGATACCATCCGTCGCCCAAGAAAAATCCCAAGGTATTTTTACCTTCATGTAGTTCATCGGTTAAATTAAACGGCCAAACTTCCAGACGTTCGTTGTAGCACGTCCAACCGGGCGTTAAAACGTCTTTCCCAATTTTTCTGCCATTCACAACGCCTTCTACTAACCCTAATGCTGATAAATAAAGTTTTGCATAAACTGGTTTTGCCTTTAGCTTAAATTCCGTTCTAATTAGCGGTGCATGTCGGTGATCCGTTTTTCCTTCAAACCAAGAAGGTCCAATAAATTTACCTAATAGGTCCCAATATTCTAAAATTCCCACTTCAAAATGTAATGTTTTTGACCATTCACCAAAAATTCCATTATCAATTAATCGAATTCTAATTGTGACTTGTTCTTCAGACTCAAGTGGTTGCAGTGGCCAAGTAAATAGCACATTATTTATTGTCTGAGTTCGAATCATTTCTTTGTGTTCAATTTTACCAGGTAAACTTCTCGTAATTTCTAATTCTACTTCTGCACTATCAGTAACTTTATCTTTGTATTTCCAGGAAATACGAGGAGTCCGTGTACTAATTGCTAAAACATCCCCATGGTAATGTTCAACTTCTAGACTGTAAGGCACTGACAATTCTTCTGTCACAATAAATGGTGCTCCTCTCTCATTATTATTTTAATCTTCAGCACGTCCATACTTTTTCTGCAAATTCACCATAATTAAACCTGCAATAAAGCTAATCGCAACGACTCCCGCGAAGCACCACATTGTTAATTTAATTGTATTAGGCATAACTAGGGCAGGTGTTATGAAAGCAAATAATGCACAACAAACACGTGAAGTACCATTAATAATGCCTTGAATTGACGAACGAACTTCAATCGGAAATGATTCTTGGGTCCAGACCTTATACAGGGCCTCACCTGCCATTGGACTACCCAAATTATAAAATCCAATTGCTAAAATGATTGCAACTAAATTACCGCCACCCAGCGTCAATCCGATCATAGCTAAGAACATGATAATCGATCCAATCACGAAGCCTGTATTTCTATGTTTTCCACCTGCAATTGACGAAAAGATCATTGAAACAACAAATGCAATGATATTCAACACAATACCTGCACCAGTCGCCAAACTTTGTGATGCATCAGCTTTAACCATCATGAATGTCTGAAATTGTCCCCATGTATTAGCTAACAAATTCCATCCAATATAAAATATTAAAATTGCAAAAAAGAAGCTTAAAAACTTACCCTTACTTTTTCCAAATAAAACTGAGGTAACAGATACTTTCACCGTACTTTCATTATTATCCTTTTCACTGGCTATTCTCTCCGCTGCCTCTTCATGCAGCCCTCTAAAGCGACCAGAAAATGAACGCCATAACCATGTGATAATTGCAAATACCGTCAAAATAGCAAATACTATTCTGGCACCAGTCGCTCCTGCCATTTTAGATACTAAGAATGAACAAATGTATGAAATAAAAATTCCAGCTTGCCAATAAATTTGAGTAGATGATACCAGTTTTGCTGTCATATCACTATCTGGTGTATCACGTGAAATTACAGTTAAAGAAATTGGTAAATCCGTTCCAGATGCGACACCGGCAATGATAATACCAACTAACAAAACCGTATAATTAGGGGCAAACATTGCAATACCTGCACCAATTGCGTACATCAAATTAATACTGTTAAAAACTTTAGTTAACCCAATTGATTCAGCAAGTCGAGCTCCAAATAATGATCCAAACGCAATCGCAAAGGTTAGTGCTCCCGAAAGTATACCAACTTGTCCATTTGTTAAGTGCAACCCCGTCTGCCAAACTGAAATCGTAGCAGCAAGCCCAACAATAATTCCAGAACCTAACATAGATCCAATACCGGCTGCATTCGCAAGCGGTTTATAATAACTTAAATCTTTTGCCATAGTTTCCATACTCCTTATCTATTAAATCTGATTAATTTTCTTATTTTGTATTGTATACAGGATCATCAATTTTATATTTTTTTATGATATGAATAACGCTTTCTCCACATAGCCAACAAACTACAAGAGATACAACTAATATCCAAATTAACATACTTGGTGATTTAGACATGATAACTGGTGTTACAAAGGCAAATACAGCTGTAACTGCTCGCACAATCGCATACGTAATTCCAGTAACACTCGCACGAACATTAACTGGATATAACTGTTGACTCCAAATCTTGTAAATTGATTCACCATGCAACATATTGGCCATACAGTATACAAAATACGCAATAGTAAAAATTAGCCATACTCCGCCTGATATTGCAGAAATAATAAATGACAGCGTACACAGTACTAACCCAACACGCATCATTACATAACGATATTTAGTATCAGCAAACTTCATGTTAATTCCATATAAAACAATTGCGCCAAGAATATTTGCAAAAAATCCTGTTAATGTCGCAAATTGCTGACTTCGACCATCGATAGTTACTAAGAAATAATTTAAGAAAGACCCCCACGTATTCGCAGGAATATTCCAAAAGAGGTAGAAACCAATCAGGCCCAACATTGGTACTGAATATCGAGGCATTGATAAAATCTTACGTAGTGGTACTTTCGTAATTTCTTCTTCGGTTACAACGCTCGTTGAAACTTCAATAGCCATTTCTTTTTCCATCATATGAAATTTTGGCGAAAATACTCTCACTGCCCAGGTAATTAACGCAACACTTCCCAGCCAAATAAAAAGCAATTGAGTACCTAAATACCCTAACCCAGCCGTCATAAACCCTAGCCCTTGAGATAGTACGATTCCAGCAATCCAAAAAATTTCAGTAGAAGCGATCACTTTGCCATATCTTTTCGGATCTGTTCGTTCAGAGATAACTGCCAAGGAAGTGGGTAAATCAGCGCCGGATGCCATACCGGCAATGATTATTCCAATCAATAAGACATTTAAATTAGGTGCTAATGCAACTATAATTGTTCCCAAAAATGTAAAAAATATATCAATGTTAAAAACCCATATACGACCAAAACGGTCAGATAAATAGCCACCTAACAATGATCCTAATGCCACAGAAATGGTAACTAGTGTGCTAATTGCTCCAACCCACCAAGTATTAAATCCAAACCGAACCTGCCACGTCGCCAGTACAATTCCTGTGCATACCAACAGACTGGCATCTAAATATGATGCAATACTCGCATTAGCGGACAATAGCCATTCAGACTTTACCTTCTTATCCACTTCGTCTTGCCTCCTTTCTTAATATGCTGTTAATTCTGTATTTGCAAACGCTTGCAAATAAATATTAACGAAAAAGCCCCATTTCAACAATGTTGCGATTTACTGGCTTTATATGACCTACAGAAAAGTAATAAGCTGTAGATTATGCTACTTATTTACTACTCTTTTTTATCTAGTGATGTCCCAATATTAGTTAAAGAAGCCTATCGACAATCTCGCATTGAAATACCGTTTTTAGTGTTGCCAAACAAAAAAGGCCCCGCGGATACGGGACCTCAATGTACAGACTTAACGGGATTAAAAATCATCTGAATTAAATTTTTAAACTTATAAAATTTAATATTTATAGCGTTATAATTCCTTGTCGTAATCCTTCCGCTACGGCTTCTGCACGAGTGTACACGTCTAATTTTCCGTAAATATCCGTTAAATGTGATTTAATGGTCCGAACACTCAAATGCATTTTGTCCGCAATATCTACATTGCGATCACCATCTGCAACCATCATTAAAATTTCATGTTCTTGATCGGTTAACTTGGCTGTTTCCATGGTCGGGGCAAATGCTTTGTCCATTAAAGCCGGGTCAATATAAACTCTTCCCTCAAACGCTGTTCTAATTGTCTTAACAATGGTTTCTTTTTCTGCATCTTTTAACAAAAAGCCTTTGGCACCCATCTGCATTGCTTCTTGAATTGGTTTTTGATCATCAAACGTAGTCAATACTACCACTGGTAAGTTAGGATTTCTTTTCCGAATTTCTTTAAGCATTGTAATGCCATCCATACCGGGCATTCGAATATCAGTCAATACAACATCCGGATTCAAAGCCTTAACCTGATCTAGTCCTTCCTGACCATCCGCGGCCGTTCCCACAACTTCCATATCTTGAGTTGTCTGCATAATTAGTGAAAGACCGTTGCGTAAGATTTGATGGTCGTCCACAATCAGAATTTTTATTTTCATAGTTCATCCTTCTTTTCTGTAGGCATGATTAAAGTAACTGTCGTTCCTTCACCCGGCGTATTGACCACAGTTAGTGCACCATCCAATTTTGCCGCACGTTCATGCATTCCTTGCATACCGTAATGGCCTTTTTTCGACTTAACATTTATACCGCCGCCATAATCAATAACTCGTAATTTGAACATATCATCTACCGTATTGCCAGTAACAATCACTTGCCGAGTATCAGTATGCTTAACAACATTCATCATCGCTTCGGAAACAATTCGACTAATTTCAGTTAACTGTGCATCTGAAAATTCGGGAACTTCTTTAAGTTTGAGATTCGCTTGTAGGCGATAATTCTTACGAAATGCATCTGTTAATAATTCCAGCCGAGCATTAAGACTTTTTTCGGTGGTTGCGCGTAAGTCAGTTAATGTAAGTCGTGAGTCACGTAATGTTTCACGTGCGATATTTGTCGTGTCTTTGATGATTTCAAGCGCTCTTTGTTGATCACCATTTTCTAAAAAACTTTGAGTGGCTTCTAATTGCATTACCGTACCGGCTAATCCTTGTGTTAGAGTATCATGTAATTCTCTCGCCACACGCTGTCGTTCAGTTCTTAAAGTTGATTCTTCAACCTGCGAGTAAGCTAATTGAAGTTCGTCTACTAAATCTTCGGCTTTTTGTCGTTCAGCTAATTGCTTATTATAATAACGCCAATAAAATCCAACGATAAACGATATAAAAACAACTGACTGCAATACAATTACCGCTTGTAAAATGCCATTGTAAAACCCATATGCAATCCAGAGTAGAATTGAAACTATGCTTAATAGGATCATTGGTATTTTAGGTTCAGCATACAGATTGATGATCTCAATTCCAATTACTGGAATTGTGCCAATGATTAAAATAGGCATTTCACTGGTCAGCAATCCGGTTGCCAGAATAACAACTAACATTTGGACAATAAATAAATACAATGGATTTCTTCTAATAAATGCCGTTCCGAACCACAACACTACCATTTCCAATACCAATGCAATAATAATTACAATCATTTGAAGCGATTTCGAAATTAACGTACTATCTTCTAACATACCCGTATTTTTTAGTAGGTTTGCTGATGAACTAAGAACATAAAACGACACAAATCCAAATAACAACTCAAAAAGCATGAGTGGAATCCGTATTGAATTAAATTTTTCTTTCATTTTTTCCATAATAATCCTCGTTTTTTGGTTCAAAACTGGCATTGATGGTCTTTACGATATAACCGAATAATATTGAGTAAGCCAATAATGATAAATAAGTTTGCCAACACTAAGCCAAAGCCACCAGTCACAACCGCAACATTTTTAAAATGTTCAAGCGCTAATAAAGCATATTGTGTCGTCACAATGCCCACCATTCCATCCGCTAGACTGTAAGATTTTAATAATCCTAGTCCACCACTATGCAATCGCCAAGACTGAATTAAGCAAACAATAGCACCAATTAGCTTAACAAATCCCATGAGAGCAACCACATACGAAGCAACAGTACCATAGTGACGAGGGTATCCCGACTTATACATCACTGCACTTATGCCAGCAAACGCAATTCCCAGTGCAACAAGTAACCAAGCACCAATAAAAATAAATCGACGTTCCTGCTGAAAACTTAGTAATGATGCTTGCGCCGATTGCTTATATCGTCGACGTTGATGTTGAATCACATATCCCCGAGCTAGAAGTAAAATTAAGTAGTATCCGCTAAGCACTAACATCCATATTGAACGATAGTGAATGGCTAAGCCAGCATTAGTCAGTGCAATGATCGTTGAAACTGGTAATGTTAAACTACTTCGAATCATGATTCGACTTTCACGACTAGCACTGTTATATAGGTGAATTAAATAACTCATAACTTTTGGCATCACTTGGCACCACCCAAATTACTTTAATCTTTACTAAGAATAGCATAAGTTTATTCACTAAATAATCCCTTACTTACAGTAAATAGTAAAAGATACTCCTTTAAAATTACGGAGTATCAATTAAATTACATATACGTAAATGTTAGAGTGGTAAATCTTTTTTAGCAAAAACCGTCGTCCCGATACCAAAAGTAACAACGCCAATGCCACCCAATACTGCCAGCTTAGAAATCCATTTTGAACCTTCAATTAAAATATTTTGATAATCAAATAATGACACAATTGTTAAGTGTTGAACGTCCTTTAATGCGTCTACACCGTACGTTGCAAATGAACCAACAATAGCTAACAAAATGAATAAAATGATGAGCAAGCCGCCAGTTCCGAGTGAGTACTTAGAAAGATTGAAAATACCAGAAGCGGCAAACATAATTCCAGCGAACGCAAAGGCAACCATAAATGCACCAATGTTCAAGTTGACTAAAGTTTGTGCTTTAAAACCGGCATCCGCAATGTTGTTAGCACTAACCGAAACAATTGCCATCAATCCATACGTTCCAACCAAGCTAAGAACCATATAAATCATTTGTGTAAATGCCACTGTTGTTCGACGAATCGGAGCAGTTAATATATATGCCATTGACCCTTGATCAACTTGTCCCGCAAGTAGTTTATTGCCACAAATTACCACAAATAGTGCAACCATCGTTGACACTAACATTCCATAATACATTGGTGCCATCATGGTTCTTGTCTGTTTCATCATAATAAGTTGAGCCAAGATAATATTCATAACCAGCGTTACTAGACCCCATACGGCAAAATTTGATTTAAACGTTTGTTTTAATAATGGAAAACTCATACTATTGATCTCACTTTCTTTTTTTAAATTAGATTATTTTACTTGAAGTTCTTTTTCGAAGTAGTTATCAAGCGTTTGCGTGTCAAAACTAATATCATCAATTTCAATATCTTGAAGCAATACTAGCAGTGTAGCAACTTTGGTATTACTGATAAGTACAGTAATTTCATGATTTTCGGAGTTTACATGTGACGTTTCAGAAAACGATGTTAATATCTTTTGAAATCCCTCACTGGTACTAGTCTGAATTTTAACTTTTTGAAAACTATGAATTGTTTCAAATTTATTTTGATCAACCACATCAATTACTTTGCCATCCTTCAAAAACAGAATTCGATCACACGTCCGTTCAAGCTCGTTAAACATATGGCTACTTAAAAATACGGTTGTTCCATTCGCTTTAACCTTCAAAACCAAATCAATAAATGCATCACGCATCACTGGATCAAGTCCCGTAGTCGGTTCATCTAAAAGAAGTAAAGGTGCTTTTGTCATAAACGCACACACTAACGCCGTTTTTTGTTTCATCCCTTTACTCATTCGCTTAATATCAGCAGTTAAATCAATTTTAAATCGTTGAATAAGATCATTCACATAAGTATCTTTAGAAGCCCTCAATAACTTTAATTGGTTATTCAGGAAGGTCTCCCCAGATTTAGTATCTGGAAACGCAATTTCACCGGGGACATACCCAATCATCCTTTTAGTTTTAGAAGCCTGAGACCAAGAATTCAATCCTCGAATTTCACTATAGCCATCTGTGGGATGAATAAACCCCATCAGCGTACGCATGGTAGTCGTCTTACCAGCACCATTTTTCCCCACGATCCCCACAACTTCACCCTGCTTGATTTGTAAGTTCATGTCAAAAATTCCACGGTTCTTTTTGTAGTCCTTCGTAAGATGAACTGTATTTACCATCTGGTTCATTACCATTCTCCATTCTTTAAAGTGTTTTGAAAACTTTATCAGTGCGATAAAAATCTAAGAAATACTTTTCCAAGTTAAATTTATGTTCGACTAATCGAATTACATTTCGATCACGTAGTTGAAAATTGAAGAAAGTACTTAAATCTTGTGAATCAACTTGTACTGTTAAACTATGATCACCCATTCTTCCTCCAATTCCTAAAGAGGCTGACTCCAAATCCTTTCGATTTGCGAAAAATAACTCAAATGTTTTTTGCTCTTTGTGTTGTAGTTTATTGGCATCTACTTGTGAAACAATCTTGCCATCTTTAATGATTGCAATTCGATCACAGGTAGCTTCGACTTCGGGAAAAATATGACTCGATAAGAGAATGGTTTTATTACGACGTTTTTCACTTACCATGAATTGAATGAATTTATCTTGCATCGCGGGATCAAGACCACTGGTTGGTTCATCAAGAATTAAAATCTCTGGGTCTGCAAGAAAAGCAGTTACAACTGCCAGTTTACGTTTTGTACCAAGACTCATTCGTTTAGTGTTCCCCTGTGGGTCTAGGTCAAACATTTCAAGCAAACTGTTTAAATAGCGATCATCTTTAACGCCCCGCATTTTTTGCATTGAGCGGATGAACTCCCAACCACTAACACCTTCTGGTAACGCAATTTCACCGGGTAAATATCCCACATGTTTCATAATTTCGCTGTATTGAGTTGTACAATCCATTCCAAGTACACTTGCTGATCCTTGCCCCGGTTTAGTAAATCCCATAATGTGACGGATTGTTGTTGTCTTACCGGCACCGTTTGGTCCTAAAAAACCAAATACTTCACCTGGTTTAATCTCGAAGTTAACATCAAAAATACCACGTCCGTGACCAAAGTCTTTGGTCAAATGTTCAACTTTTAAAGCTGGCTCTGTCATCTACTAAAACCTCTCATTTCTGTTTCATCAATTTGAAGCAAATTACGCTTTAACAATTACGGTAATTGTCCTGCGCTTTACTTGATGTATACACTATATCGAGAAATTGAGGTTATGCCATCGTCTGATAGGGCGGACTTTCATTGCCCCATGGGGCAGTTTTTGTAATACCTGCCTCTAATTCATTTTTCAACACACAAAAAAAGCAGGCTATAAAGCCCGTCCTTTCAGCAATATGAGTCCTTTTTGTCAATTTTTTGAAACACACAGTCGCACATCCATGTGTTCGCTGTGTGTTTAGTTTTGCCTTTTATCTAACAACACCCGATTCTGAAATAACTTGTTTAATCCCACTTGCATGTGGAAATGCCGTTTTTAGTGGTACCAAACAAAAAAGGCCCCGCGGATGCGGGACCTCAATGTATTCTACCGAATATTAAGATGCTGATTACAGGATTCGAACCTGTGACCCCTTCATTACTAGTGAAGTGCTCTGCCAGCTGAGCTAAATCAGCAGTACCAAACAAGTACTCTTAATATATTACCATAAAATTCTAAAAGCACAAGTCTAGTTTTTAAATTTAATGACGAATTTGACCATTTCCACGGATCACGTACTTCGTTGAAGTGAGCTGATTAAGCCCCATTGGGCCGCGAGCATGTAACTTTTGCGTGCTAATCCCAATTTCGGCCCCAAACCCAAACTCAAAACCGTCCGTAAAGCGCGTCGAGGCGTTCACATACACACAGGCAGCATCAATTTGATTCAAGAACTGCTCACTGTGTTCATAGTTGTCCGTCACAATCGCTTCGGAATGTTTCGTGTTGTAATGGTTGATATGTTCAATTGCTTCATCGAGCGAATCAACGACCTTAATTGCCATGATGTAGTCGTTGTATTCCGTGCCCCAATCCGCTTCAGTTGCCGGTGTAATGTCCGGTAAAATCGCCTGGGCGCGTTCATCCCCACGCAATTCCACATTGAACGGTTTCAGCGCTTCGGCAATCTTTGGCAAATACTCCTGAGCAACTGCCGAATGAATCACAATTTTTTCGGCCGCGTTACAAACTGATGGCCGTTGCGTCTTGGCATTCACAATAATTTGGCTAGCCATATCAAGCTGCGCAAACTCATCAACGTAGATATGACAATTGCCGGCACCCGTTTCAATAACCGGAACCTTCGCTTGATCGACAACCGCTTTGATCAGTCGGGCACTGCCCCTCGGAATCAAGACGTCGATATAGTCCGTCAACTGCATCATCTCGCTGGCCGTTTCGTGTGAGGTATCCTGTACAATTTGAATTGCATGGGGATTCAACCCATTTTGCTTTAAAACGGCCTGCAAGAATTCCACGATACTAATATTTGTCTGTAAAGCTTCCTTCCCGCCCCGCAAAATAACCGCGTTGCCTGATTTAAAGGTCAGCGCAAAGGCATCCGCCGTCACGTTCGGCCGGGCTTCGTAAATAATGCCGATAACTCCTAATGGCACCCGCTGTTGCTCGATTTTAAGACCCTGTTCCGTTTGCCAACCCTTTTCAATATTGCCAATCGGATCGGGCAATGACGCAACCTTTTCCAGTCCCAACGCCATCTGCTCAATTCGTTGCGCTGTGAGCGTCAAGCGATCCACAAAATTCATGGGTAAATCCGTTGCCTGATTTAAATCATGCTGGTTGGCCAACATAATTTCGGCCTGATTTTGGCGAAGTGCCTGCGCCATTTGTCCCAAAACTTGATTCTTTACCGGTGTCGCCAATTGTGATAATTCACGTTCGGCCGCTTGAGCCTGCTGGCCCATTTTTTCTAAACTATCCATCATCTAGTCCTCCACTCGTGTTGCCGGCGCAAATAACGTCCCCACCGTTTCACCAGCTAAAATATCAAAAATAATCTTTGGATCTTCACCATTCGCTAAGACCATCTGGTGACCGGCGCCCAGCACGCGGGCGGCCGCTTTCAACTTGGTGACCATGCCACCAGTGCCAAAACGGGTGCTACTTCCACCAGCCGCTTCCAAAATTTCCGGTGTCACCGCGCTCACATACGATAACGCTTGGGCATCCGGATTCTTATGTGGATCCGCATCATAAAGTCCGTCAATATCTGAAAGAACGATTAATAAGTCCGCATCTAACGAGGTTGCCACGATGGCGGATAACTGGTCATTGTCGCCAAAGGTCGTCTTATGATCCAACTCATCCACGGCCACCGTATCGTTTTCGTTCACAATCGGAATCGCGTGCATGGCCATTAACTGATCAAACGTATTCAACACGTTTTGTCGACTGACCGGGAAGTCCATCACGTCGTGGGTCAGCAACACCTGGCCAATCTGCTGACCATAGCTGGCAAAGCGCTGATTAAAAATCGCCATCAGCTCATTTTGCCCAATCGCCGCGATCGCCTGTTGGGCCGCAATATCTGCCGGCCGTTTCTTCAGGTGCATTTGATTAAGCCCCACGCCGATGGCCCCCGACGACACTAGGATCACCTCTCGGCCCTTCTTACAAGCCGCACTCAAGACGAAAGCGAGTTCGTCCATTGTCTTCAAATTTAATTGACCATCTGGATAAATTAAACTACTCGTCCCAATTTTAACGACTACCCGCTTTGGGTCGAGAAAATATGGTCGTTGACTCATTTCTCCCACCTCATTTAATATTTCGTTTATTCTATCATTAATTGTTATTTATTCAACATTATTGATCGCTCACACCGATTGATTGATTCCGAAATACCGTCGGATCACACGCCTGCACAACAATCTCACTGAGTGCTTGCATCCCAATCCGAGTTCCCATTACCGGTTGGCCTTCGTTAGTCACTTGGACCGGCGTTTCTTCATCTACTAGCGGCACCCGCCGAATGAGGGTATAGTCAATTTCCAGTTCATCGATCATCTTGGTCGCGTACTGATGGGCGAGCATCAGTTCTTGGGCGGCATCCCCATACCAAAGAGTCAGTTGCTCATCCGGCACCTCACCATTAATGCCCGCCAAGGTCACCATCACAATTTTTTCTGGCGCGGCGGCTCTCGCGTCAATTTGGTCAATCAACTCAAAAACCCGGTCATCCGCGCGTTCCACCGGTGCCACCCACACAATGACACGCGCAGTTTGCAGTGTTGTATCAAAGCGGTCGGTTAACACAACCTCCGTGCTGGGCAACTTGGCCGCCACCAGTGTCCCTAATCGACTTCGTTGTTCATCAATAACTGTTAGTGTCGCCATCTTGATTCCTTTCACCAAACCCGTAGTTCATCATCAATCGTCGCATCCAAAATTCTCACGTCCGTAATGCCGCTTTGTTCCAGCAATGGCAACAACGCCTGTATATTGCCCGAATACACAAACTCCTGATTCATGGGCGTTTCTTTAATAAAATGGCCGCCCAAGACATCGATCATTTCCACCGGTAATCCGCGTCCCGTTACCTTGACCACACAATCGCTACTATCGTGGGTCACGATGGGACGAATTTGACTCACATGACCGTTAGACAGATAAATGATCTGATTGGCATGGACCTGCATTTCCGCCACTTGGGGACTAGAAAATACAATGGTAGCGGCCATTTTACGACCATAGTCCGCCAGCAGTTGCCAAATCGCGGTTGCTTGTTGCGCATTCATCATTGAAGTGGGCTGCTCAAGCAACAAAATCGGGGGCTCGTTAACAACCAAGCTCAAAATTTGAAGCTGTCGTTTAGCCCCTGGTTCTAAGTCCGCCACGCGACTGTCGGGGGTGAGCTTAAGCTGCTTGGCAATCCCCAAGCTCTGCTCCAGGGACAGATGGTCTCCAGTGGCCTTCTTCAAACAGTGCTCCAAAAAAGTCGTCACGGTACCCCGTGTACTTCCTTCGTCATCTGCAAATAAACAGCCCACTAAATCGCCGAGATGTTTTCGTTGTGCGTAAGCATCCAACTGATCTAACATGACCTGCCCATCGTCTGCCTTTTCACCAGTAATTAGCTCAAATAGCGCCGTCACGCTCGCTGGCTGGTCGGTACAAATTGCACTAATCATCGCCGGTTCGATGGTCAAGTCCAGATCATCAAGCATGACCTGTTTTTTGACAATTCGACTGACCCGTTTGAAGTTGATCGTTACCATGAGTTGCCTCCGTTATTTCAATTCTTCTCCTATCATAGCCCAAAAAGAGTTGGAACAAAACTCTCTTTCGAAGTTTCATTCCAACTCTCAATAACTTAAGATCAAAAATTAAACGATTTCCATGTGTAGATCGTTGGCGGAGACCAAATGGAACGCCCGCATGATCCGATACCCAACAGCTGAAATGACGGCAGGCATCAAAATTCCGCAGAACATGTAAACCCAGAACGCATGCATGTTGCTAGATGCCAAATTAATTGGTGCAATCAATGAGTTGAGTCCCAGACCGCCAAGGGTATAGGGAACACTGAACTTAAAGGCCAATGTTCCGACAGCCGCGCTGACCATCGCCGCAATAAACGGTGGAATACATAGCGCCGGCCGTTTGAGCAAGTTCGGAAATTGAACCTTGGGCGTAATCAAGCCTTGCGCAATGTTGGCGCCCAAATTATTTTCTTGAAATGACATCGCGAGGAAGCCCACGAATTGAGCAGTTGTACCAATCAACGTGGCGCCAGATGAAATCGGGTTCAACGCAATCGCAATTGCTAGTGCTGCTGACGAAGCGGGTGTCATCAAGAAGATAGCAAAGGCCAGTGACAAGCACATTGAACCTAGTAGTGGGTTCACCGTCATCGCACCAGCGACCCACTTGCTCAAAGCGTTCAGGGCTGGCGTTACGACTGTCCCAGCCCCCAGACCAAACAAAGAACCAAAGAACGTCGCTGCCAACGGTACCAAAATCATATCGAGTGGCGTCTTACCCGTCAAATACTTACCAACGAGGGTAGCTAAAATGGCCGCTAGCACCGCACTAATGGGTTGGCCTGTGGTAAAGATGGTGCTGGCAGCTGCTTCATGCATTTGCCATCCCGTTGCAGTAGCCGCTTTAACCGCCGACTGGGTGAAATAAACCCCGTTGGCACCGACCGTTGCCGCAATCATGGAACTGAAAAGGACCAGCGTATTCACTCGCAGTTGTGACGCCACCCCGGCTCCAAACGCTGCCGGTAGTAACACCTGAGCCAGTGCCCCAACTTGATACAGTGCCGTCCAGTGCGTGATATTGGCCACCGATTGGAATAACAACCCAACCCCCAGCATGACCAGCACCGCATTTGAAACCGCCGCCGACACATTATAAACGTAACTACCAATGGTCATCTTGCCATCTTTTGCTTCAACATTTTGCATATATGTATCCCCCTTGTATGTTCCCAAAACTATGTAAAATTAAAATCTGATGAGAATATGGTGATATTTTACTCACTATTCAAAAACATTGTCAAGGGGTGGATTAGTTTGTTGATAATTGCACAAGAAGTGTCTAAAAAAGATGGTAGCGAATTCATCGCTACCATCTCGTTGGTTGTCATCATTTAAATGATTACTATTGCTCGTCAATTTTTCGCTGAAAATACCCATGATGCTCAATATCTTGCTTGAGATCAGCCAGCGTAAACTGGTGGTAAAATGCCCGGTAATCCTGATCAGCTAACGTAAATAAGTCGGTCAGCGTTTCAGCGATATTACTTTCAATTTCCGTTTCATGAGTTTCGTTTTCTTCTTCCAGTAAACTGGTTTTGCCCGTAATAAAGCGGGCGTAACTGATGGTAGGCGGGATTGTCAGATCATACAATTCACCCACATTACATTGCGCCAATGAGAGAATCATCTGGTATCCCCCATTTTTTCCGACGTTGCCTTTGACATAGCCATTCTTATGCAAGAGTGACAAAATATTACGAATCATCACCGAATTTACTTTCAGCTTCTCAGATAGCTCACGACTAGAAATTCGTCGGTCGTTGTTTTGATCTAGGTATAATAAGCTGTGTACTGCTACAGAAAAATCTAGTCGCATGTTCATTCCTCCAAACACTTTCTATTATAGACTATCATGTGAGCACTGATAAGCCAAATTAGTTCACCCATTATACATTTTTAAGTTCTTTTTTAAGGGTTTTATCATACGGCTTTACACCCTTCAAACCCGGGTCGTCTAATTGGTAAACAAAGTCCGTCAAATCGTTGATATTACTTGCAATTAACACTAAATCCATGTACCATTATTTCAACTGATGTTTCTATTAATTCTACTATAATTTGGTTACTTGACCCAGGAAATGAGGAATAGTTTTTGGACAGCGGTCAGATATTAATTAATCTTGTGATTATTCTAATCACATTCTTCTTTGCCGCCTTTTTTGTGGCGGCAGAGTTTGCTCTCGTTCAGACCCGGTTAACCGCGTTGGAAGAGCAGCAAGAAGCTCGAGATAAACCATCGATGAAGCTCAATCGCGCTATCAAGATGGTCACCAACCTCAATGAGTACCTCTCAACAACTCAGGTTGGGGTTTCCGTCTGTGGGATTATCTTAGGTTGGATTGGGGAGTCTACCATCGAATCATTGTTGTTCGATGTGTTCGATCTCACCCATCTCCCGATTAGTGCGGGAGCATTGCATGGAATTGGGGCCATTATCGGGGTGCTGGTACTAACCTACCTCGAAGTGGTCTTCACGGAAATTGTACCAAAAAACATTTCTATCGATATGCCACTGCGGGTCATGATGTTTGTAACGACGCCATTGCACTGGTTCCACATTTGTTTTTACCCCTTCGTTTGGTTGCTGAACATTTCGGCCAATGGCGTGGTGCGGATGTTGGGACTTAAACCGGCTGACGAGACCGATGAAGTTCTCTCGCAAGGTGAGATTCTCAGCATTTCCCGGAACGCCGTTAAGGGTGGTGAGCTCGAAAAAAATGACCTCCTGTACATGGAACGTGCATTTGAGCTCAACGATAAGGTGGCTAAAGATGTCATGGTTGACCGGACACAACTGGTCGTGATTGACATCAAGGACACCATCTCCACCGCCATTAACATGTACCTGCAGGAAAAATATAGCCGTCTCCCCGTCGTTGCCGATAACGATAAGGATAAGATTCTAGGCTACGTCTTCAACTATGATTTAGTTCGTCAATCACGAATTGACAAGAATGTTTCTCTTAGCAAGGTGCTGCGTCACATCTCGACCACCCCAGAGTCGACACCGATTACGGAAGTCCTCCAACAAATGATTCGCAAGCGCACCCCAATCGTGGTTGTGGTTGATGAATATGGTGGTACGAGTGGAATTGTCACGGACAAAGATATTTACGAAGAACTCTTTGGTACCGTTCGTGATGAAATTGATGATGTGTCCGACGAAATCATCTTCAAACAAGATGATGGGTCCTACAAGGTTAGTGGTAAGACCACGTCATATGACTTCGAGCGCTATTTCCAAACTGATATTAAGGAATTCGACCAAACCGAGTCCGTGACAATCACCGGCTACGTCATCGATCAAGCTGACACGATCCACGTGGGAGATGTCGTTGAGGTTGGCGATTTTGACCTTGAAGTCCTTGACTACGAGAATTCCTACATCAACTGGTTTAAAGTTACCGAACACCGCGGTCGGACCAAGGCGGCGCTGGAACAAAAAATGAACGCCGAAAACGAATCCGATTAATCTTAATAATTGTCGTACCCGAAAGTAGCTTACGTGTTAAAATTAAGCTACTTTTTAATTTACGAATTTTACTTTCCCCAAAGGAGACTCCATCCATGACTAATATCAACGCACTTTACATTTCAATTGAAGGTAACACCCGTTCCTTTATCAATCGGTTGACAGCATACGCTAGTCAGCAACATGCTATCGACGACTCACTGCCACTCATCAACGCCAAAGAAATCAGCGAACAAAGCGATTTCGACGACGAACGCGACCCCTTCTTTGCTTTCGTACCGACCTACCTCGATGGGGGAAACGGCATTGATTCCGGCGTGAAGGAACTGATGACCAACGTCCTGGGCGAATACATTGCCTATCATAACAATGCACGTCAATGCATCGGCGTCATTGGCAGTGGCAACCGCAACTTTAACGAGCAGTACTGTCTCACCGCCAAACGTTACGCCCACCAATTCCGCGCCCCATTTTTAGCCGACTACGAACTGCGTGGGACCTCACGCGATATTGAACAAATCTATGACCTCTTGACTAAGCAAGTCAATGAATCTGCGTCTAAAGAAGCCTAGTTTGCCAAGGGAGGTTTGAACAATGACCGTTAACGAAACTATTCAAAGTCTCCTCAACCACCGTTCTGTGCGTGATTTCAAGCCACAGCCACTTGATGACCAGACGCTTGCAACCCTCCTCGAGGTCGCCCACCAGGGCGCCTCATCCATGTTTCTGCAGGAATTCAGTATTCTGAGTATCACCGATCAGGCCATCAAGGACCAATTGGCTGAGATCTGTGGGCAAAGCCAACATCAGGTGAATCGAAACGGGCACCTCTTCGTCTTTGTCGCGGACCAGTATCGTAACCAGCTGATTGCTAGCCAACAACAGGTTGATACCACGTTGCTACATGAAACAGACCGGTTGCTCGGGTGCGTGTACGATGCCACTATCGGGGCGCAATCACTAATTACAGCCGCTGAAAGCTTGGGACTGGGAACCGTGGTGCTTGGCAGCATCCTCAATGACGCCCGCCAGGTTATCCAGCTTCTCCACCTCCCACACCTCACGTTCCCACTCTTTGCGGTTGCCGTGGGCTATCCCAATGACCTACCAGAACAAAAGCCGCGCCTCCCACAAAGCGTGGTCAACTTTACCAATACGTATCAACTGCCGGTTGACTTTGAAGCACAACTAGATGCTTACGACACCGAGCTACAAAGCTACTACGAGCAGCGTCATCTCAATCCGCGCCGCGAAACTTTCCGTCAATCCCTCGCCCGTGAAGTAGTGAGTTCGCCACGTCACCGGCGGGAGCTCCTCGCGATTCTCAAAGAGCAGGGCTTCTTAGAACATGATCGTTAATTCGCAAAAACGCACATTCCTCAAAATTAGGAATGTGCGTTTTTTTATATCAGTTTGCTACTGCAAAAAATCTTCGCGTTGGGGTGTAAAGCTGTCCAGTAGCTGACTGTCGTCTGCCAACGGAATGCAGCCATGAAGAACATTGGCCGGAAAGTAAATGCTGTCGCCTTCGTGAACTTCTTGAACCTGGGTACCCGTTGCTTCACGAATTTCAAACTTAAAGGCCCCCTTGAGGACGTAAGTTGTTTGCTCGTGAACGTGCTGATGAACCGGAATTGGCGCGGCTGGTGTGGCTTGCTTGAAGAACACCTTGACGTTCATCAAACTCCCGCTATGCGCTAAAATTTGCCGATACGAGTTATCATCAATCACCTGTGTTTTTAAATCTGCTTGATTAAAGAACATTTTAAACTTCCTCCATTTGGCAAAAAAGTTCGGCCCCTTACGGTCCCGAACTTTTTTAAGCTAATTATTTTGTATCTACGGCGTGACCACCAAAGCCGTTCCGCAAAGCAGCAACCACTTTTCCAGTGAAGTTGTTGTCAGCATCACGCATTGATTCGTACCGCATCATCAATGATAAGGCAATAACTGGTGTTGGTACCGCCATATCAAGTGATTCTTGTAATGTCCATTGGCCTTCACCAGATGAATGCATCCGGCCCAGCAATTCATCCAACTTAGGATCCTTAGCAAAGGCGTCTTCTGCCAATTCCATCAACCAGCTCCGAACAACTGAGCCGTGGTTCCATAGCTTAGCAACGGCTTCGTTGTCGTAGTTGTAGTCTGAATTTTCCAACACATCGAATCCTTCACCGATGGCTTCCATCATTCCGTATTCAATCCCGTTGTGCACCATCTTTAAGTAGTGACCAGAACCGGCAGCACCAGTGTAAAGGAACCCATCTGGTTCAGCAATTTTTTCAAAGATATCTTTCAAATACTTATCGAAGGCTTCTGCGTCGTCGCCACCGATCATGAAGTTACCACCGTTCAAGGCACCATTTTGGCCACCTGAAGTCCCACAGTCAAAGAACTTAACGCCCGTCGCGCTCGTAACTTCATTGTGACGAAGGGAATCCTTATAAAATGAGTTCCCACCATCAACGACGATATCGTCCTTGTCCAAAATCTTAGCTAATGTTTCGATTGTTGAATCAGTTGGCTTACCAGCTGGTAACATGACCCAGGCAATCCGTGGGGTTCCTAACTTGCTAACCAAATCTTCAAGACTATCAGCAGGGGTTGCGCCAGCTTCTTGAGCCGCAACAACGTTGTCCTTTGCCAAGTCAAATCCAACTACTTCAATTCCGTTCCGCAACATATTCTTAGTTAAGTTAAGGCCCATTTTACCAAGGCCGATCATTCCAACACGCATGAAAAAATCCCTCTTTCGATTAAATTTGTTTTCTTAATTTCTACTTGATGGTTTTATTATATGCAAAAACCTATCAAAAATCAATAACATTGTATGAAAATTGTGAAAATTAATTATTTTTGTTATACTATTAATTAAAATAAAGTAGGAGGTCTCACAATGACCCTTCAATTAATAGAAAGAATCTACTCAAAATACGATACCTTCGGTAATAGTAGCCACAAAATCGCTGATTACTTTTTGAACAATCTTGCGGACTGCGATCACCAGTCAATCCAATCGCTGGCGGAAAAAATTGATACTTCGGTGTCAACTATTTCCCGTTTTGCGAAGCGGCTTGGTTATTCTAGTTACCCTGAACTGCAGCTTGCCATTAGTAACCAGCTCAAACATCCCGAAAAGATTGCGGCTGACATCGATGTGACCGATCCTAACATCATGGTGGCCCAAAAAGTTTTCAGTTCTAACAAGTCTTCCCTGAGTAAAACACTGGATCTGCTCACTGAAGATAAACTGAACGATGCCGTTTCGCTGATTACCAATGCGCAACAACTCAGTTTCTTTGGTTTAGGGGCTTCCGAAGTGGTGGCCTTCGATGCCTACCAAAAGTTCCTTAGAACGCAAATCACAGCGATCTACAACTCTGATTACCATATGTCACTCATGCAAGCCGCCAAAATGACAAGTAACGACTGTGCCATCGTCATTTCCCATAGTGGTCGTAACTTGGATACCTTGAAGATGACTAAGGTTCTACGCGAAAACAACGTTCCCATCATTGCCATTACCAGTTTTTCATCATCTGAATTGGCTAAGATCGGTGACGTTACCTTCTATTCCGTTTCAGATGATTCCAAATACCGGTCACAGGCCGTGGCATCCCTGATTTCACAAATGAGTATCATCGACTGCCTCTACATGTCGATCATGCGGGATGAAACCGTCAACCCAAGTCCAAAATTAACGAAAATTAACGCCGTTATTAAACAAACACGGGAATAGACCGATCCTGTTTTACTTTTCACAACCTTTTTTGCATAGCAAAGCCCTCATAGTTGGTTCAACCAATTATGGGGGCCTTTTTGCTACGCGTGGTTTGGGCGCGCGATTCTTATTTGATCATCATGACTAAACGCCTAGCAACCAAACTGTGCTCCTAGATCGTTTGGGTTAATTCGCGGCCGAGTGGTTCGCCATTAACGAGGTTGCGAACGTCAGCCACACACTTCTCACCCATCCCGTGTAAGCATTCGTATGTGTATGCTGAGGTATGTGGTGTAATCAAGAAGCGGTCATTTTGCAAGAATGGGTGGTCTGCGCGAACGGGTTCCACTTCCATCGTATCAGCAGCGTAACCTGAAACCTTACCACTTTCAACGGCGGCCAGCATTGCCTTTTCATCAATCAAAGCACCACGTGCATGGTTGACAAAGTAGACGCCATCTTTGGCCTTCTTCAAGGCTTCCGCATTGATCATGTGGTAGTCTTCATCGTTTAATGATGCGTTCAATGAAATATAATCACACTGTGCTAATAATTCATCGAGTTCAACACGTTCCACCTTAGGATTGTCTTCGAACCAGCCTTCACGAGCGTGAGGATGTGGATCAGTGACTAATACTTTGGCACCGAAGTACTGGAATAATTCAGCCACCCGGCTACCGATGTTCCCACAGCCGATCACACCGTATGTCTTACCAGTGAATTCATGTCCCATGAATTGGGCCCGGTCTTCGTAACGGTCAGCCTTGATCCGTTCTGATGAAGGTGTTGCTTGGCGAACAAGTGACAACAGGTTAGCAAGGGCATTTTCGGCAACCGCGTTCCGTTCAACCAATGGTGGAACGATCGTTACTTTAGTACCGTGTTGCTTTGCAGCTGCAAGGTCAATGTTGTTGTAGCCGATTCCGTGACGTGAGATCAATAGCAATTCGTCTTTGTTGTCAAAGAAGTCTTGCTTGAAGAATGGTGTCACACTTGAAACGATTACGTTATAACCGTTGAGCTTTTCAGCCAATTCTTTGCCGGGAATGTTAGGGTCCACCATGAACCGATCAACGGTTCCAATGGCCTCTAATTCAGTCCAGTGTTCTTTAAATACTTGTCCGAAACTACTTGAGTTTACAACTGCAATTTTATATTCTGTCATCTTTTTTATTCCCCAATTCTCAATTAATCTTAGTCTACGTTTTGGCCTTTAGCAGCCAACGTGTCGTGCAATACTTGTTCGATGGCGCCGGCACCGGCAAGTTCTTGTTTGAAGTATGCTTCAACCTTGTCGCCTAAACCAACTGCGTAAAGGTCCATGTTGAAGATTGCCTTGTTGCTCAAGATGCCCTTCACAGCATCGTGAACATCAACGTCCGCACTCCCTAATTTCAGGTCAGCAACTTGGGCGTGTAATTCATCAAACATTGGGTCTGGACTTGGTTCGAACGTTTCGCCCTTGTCGTTAATGCCCATCAAGTAACGTAACCAGGTCGCAATTACTAATGGAATGAAGTTTAAGGTCTTTGGATCGCGGTTGGCATCATCCACATAGTGTTGGATGGTAACCCCGTAGCGAACACCCAATTTTTGCGATGTATCCGTTGCAATCCGTTGTGGTGTATCTGGAATGTATGGGTTTGGCAACCGTTTTTGAACCAATTCGTTGATGAATGATTGTGGGTTGATTACCTTAGGATCTTGCACAACTGGTAAGCCTTCGATGTAACCAATTTGCTTGATCAAACCAACCAAGTCGGCATTTTCCATTTCTGAAGAAATTGACTTGTAGCCTAAGATACTACCGTAAACAGCCAAGGCGGTATGCAATGGGTTCAAGCAAGTTGTAACCTTCATTTCATCAGCTGCATTCACGGTGTCACGATCCGTCATGATCACGCCGGCCTTTTCAAAGGCTGGACGACCATTAGGAAAGGCATCTTCAACAACCAAGTAGTGCGCTTCTTCAGTGTTGGTGAAGGCCGCAATGTTAGTGTGTTTCTTTGAATGTAAGATCGTAGCATCTTCAAAGCCATCATCTAACAATGACTTTTCAATGATTTCTGATGGGTTTGGTGTAATCCGGTCAATCATTGAAAGTGGGAAGGCAATCTTCTTGCTGTCGTTCAAATAGTCAAGGAAGGCTTGGTCAACAAAGCCGTTGTCCTTCCATGCGTTAGCAATCGTCAAGACACTGTCCTTCAAACGATCACCGTTTTGTGAGAAGTTATCGGTACTCATCAGTGTCAATGGAACAGCACCATTTTGGAAACGAGCTAATAACAAGCTAACTAGTAATGACATATTGTTTTCTGGCTTAGCTGGACCATTTTTAATATCGTTGGCAACTGCTGGGAAGAATTCACCGGCACCATTCTTTAAGTGATAGCCTTTTTCAGTAATTGAAAATGACACAACTTGAAGGCTGGCCTGAGTGAAGTAGCCCTTCAATTCTTCAAAGCCACTAGCATCAACCGTTGCTGGGCCAGCAAAAACTGCCTTAGCAACTGAAGCAAAGAGATCACGATCCTGTGAACCATCCGCCTTAGTCACAACCCGTACGATCTTGTTGTTATATTTCTTATAAATGTCGTTAACGACAGCGTCATCGTACGTATCACTAACGATGATTCCTGAATCCATTTCGCCGTCTTCAATCAACTTGTTGGCAATTGCTGCGTGGAAAGCCCGGAACAAGTTACCACCACCAAAGTGAATCCAACGTGGTTCCTTTACGGTCTTTTCAGCCACTTTAGCGGCATCATAAGTGGGCACCGTAATTTTGCTGTCTGCGAATGCTTGCTTATTTTCTAAGTAATTGTCTGTAATTTTTACCATTTTTATAGCTCCCTCCAGCTAAATAATTAGTAACATAAAATCAACTGATATACTAGTATGCCTGAATACGCTTTCATTATAACGCACATTTCAAAACTGTCAATGATTATTTTAAGAATCCCGATTTAACAACGTTTAGCGGCTCTTCACGACCTATTTTTGATCGTCTAATTCCGTATTTTGGTCAAAATAATCTGGAAATTTTTCCAAAAGACTTGGTAATTCCGTTAACATCAACCGTAAGTGAGACTCGGCGGTAAAGCGTACCCCTTCGACATTGCGTTCTTTCACAGCCTGATAAATCCCATTGTGTTGGTCAAGCAGCGTGTCCCAGTTCAACTTAGCCACTTCCAACCGTAACCAACGGTACCGGTTCAGGTGCATATTAATCATCTGTAACCAGTCCCAAATCATCTCACGACCGGCACCAATGTAAAATAATTTATGAAACTCTTCATCTAAGTCAAAGAATAAGTTATTGTTGCCTTCCTTGGCGGCCTGCTTTTGCCGAGCCAAGTTCTTTTCTACTTTTTTAAACATGTCATCACTGGCGTTAATCGAAAATTGGAGTAACACATCTGGATCAATCTTACGCCGCAAAAATTGCGCCGTCTCTGCCGATTTCAGATCAATTTTGGTCACATACGTCCCACTTTGCGGAACGACTTCTACTAATGAATACCGTTCCAATCTGATAATGGCTTCCCGTACCGGAGTCCGTCCGATTCCTAAGTCCTGAGAAACGATCTTTTCAGAAATCTTTTGTCCCGGATAGTATACGCCGTGCAAGATTTGATATTTTAATTGGTTGTACGCATCCATGCGCATATTCGTTGATAACTCTTCCATTGTTTGCTCACTTCTTAATTTATGAATTTTGTTTTTCAGACCATTATACTCGTTTCGATTTAAGAAAACGATACCACAAAATCAGTGCCAGTTGCCGATAAAAAAATTTTATTTTCAAAACTGATATATCTGTTATTGACTTTTACGTGTGTATTTTGTATTATGTAAGCGTTAACAGATGAATCAGCCTCCATCTTTAAGCCTCGAATACAACCAAGCATCCAAATTAGGAGGGAATTTTCAATGGACTACATTATCGGAATTGACGTTGGTACAACAAGTACTAAGGCAGTTATTTATACCTTACACGGTGATATTAAAGGATACTCAAATCAACTTTATCCCCTTTACCAAGACACACCTGACACCGCTGAAGAAGATCCAGATGAAATCTTCAACGCCACGGTCACTGCATTAAGTGATGTTGTCAAAAAAGTAAACGGCCCCGTTCGTGCCGTTTCATTCTCAACACAACAACACAGTTTGATCGCCTTAGATGAAAATCATAAGCCATTAACGAAAGTTATCACATGGGCTGATAACCGATCAGAAAAACAAGCAACTGAGGCGTCTAACAACGGTCTCGGAATGAAGATCTACAACAAGACTGGTCTACCAATTCACCCAATGGGTCCCGTATACAAAATTATGTGGCTCAAAAAAGACCATCCCGAAATTTTCGAGAAGGCCGCTTACTGGGTTGGTTTAAAGGAATATATCATGTGGCGTTTCTTCCACGAATTAAAGGAAGAAACTTCAATGGCTTCCGCCACTGGTTTGATGAACATCTTCAACATGGATTGGGACGACGACATCTTGTCATGGGTTGGCGTGACACGCAAACAACTCCCAGAACTTGTTGAACCTACCCATCAACTCACGGGGATGGACAAAGACATTGCCAACAAGATTGGTATTTCACCAAACACACCATTTGTAATGGGGGCCACTGATGGTGCCCTAGCTGAAATCGGTTTGGGAGCAATTGATAAAGGTGAAGTGGCCGTTACCATCGGAACTTCTGGTGCCGTGCGGACCTTCATCGACAAACCACAACTTGATCCTAAAGGTCGGACATATTGCTACCCAGTAATGAACGGCAAATGGATCGTGGGTGGTCCCGTGAACAACGGTGGGATCGTCTTCCGGTGGGTTCGAGACAACCTCTTCGCCCCTGAAAAAGAAACTGCCAAAATGTTAGGCATGGATCCTTACGACTTCTTAACTGAAATTGCAAAGACAATTCCTGCTGGTTCAGATGGTCTCCTCTTCCACCCATTCCTTGGTGGCGAACGAGCTCCAATCTGGAACGGTAATGCGCGGGCTTCCTTCTTTGGCCTAACACGTTCACACACCCGGGCACACATGGTCCGGGCCGCACTGGAAGGTGTGGTTTATAACCTGTACACCGTGTTGTTAGCCTTGCAAGAAGCCGTTGGGGAACCAACCGTCATTACTGCAACTGGTGGCTTTGCACGTTCAGCACTCTGGCGTCAAATGCTTGCTGACGTCTTCGAACATCCCGTTACCATCCCCGAAGCCTTCGAAAGTGGCTGTCTCGGTGCCATGGTCGTTGGATTAATTAGTATCGGTGAAGCTGATGATCTGTCAATTGTTAAACAATTTATTGGTAAGCAAAACACTTACCAACCAGACCCATCAAACTTCGAAAATTATCGTGACTTACTTCCTGTTTACCTCCGTGTTGGTCGTAAACTTGAGGGAGAATACGACATCATTGCCGATTACCAACGGAAACATCCCCATCCAACAGATGACAAATAAATAGCGTTACAGTAGAAGTTCTAAATGATTTTCGTTTAGAACTTCTATTCGTCTGTACGTTAATCAAAGACTTGGGAGTTAACATCATGAACGAGAATAATTTGGATTTGACCACTGGATCACCGCTGGCAAAAATTATCCGCTTTTCGTTGCCACTCGTTGGCGGATCAATTTTTCAACAGCTCTACAACTTTATCGATACCATGATCGTTGGCCGTTTATTGGGAATCGACGCCCTGGCAGCCGTGGGGGCCTATTACCCGTTGAGCTTTCTTGTTCTGGGATTTATTCAAGGCAGCTGCGTTGGCTTCAGCATTCCGCTGGCCCAAAGCGTCGGTGCCAATGAGGACCGTAATAGTCGCCAGTATCTGGGGAACGCCATCTGGCTGTGTATCATCATCGCGGCCATTTTAACACCGGTAATGATGATCTTCGCCGGTAACATTCTGGCCGTCCTCAACACTCCCCACGAGATCATGAAGCTCGCAACCATTTTCACCGTTGTCTCGTTTGCTGGCATCCCCGCCAACATTTTATACAACTACTCGGCAAATGCGCTGCGGGCCTTCGGGGATTCCACCCGTCCCTTCTATTTTTTGATTGGATCATTGGTCTTAAATATCATCCTCGCTCTGGTCTTCATCGAAGAATTCCACACGGGCATTGCTGGGGTGGCCTTTGCGACCGTGATTAGCGAATTTGTGAGTGGCCTTTTGAATATCTGGTGGATGGTCTACAGTGGCCGCTTTATCCGAATCTCACTGGCCGATACCAAGTTCAGTTTGCACCATTTCAACCGGATGTGCATTATCGGTTTCCCAATGGGCTTCGAATACTCCATTTCTGCAATTGGGGCGGTCATCATGCAAGACGCCATTAATCTGTTAGGGACCGCCGCCGTGGCGGGGCAGTCCGCGGGTGAAAAGATCCGACAACTCTTTACACTACCAATGGAAAGCGTCGGTATGGCGATCGCCACCTACATGGCCCAAAACTACGGCGCCCGGAAAATTGATCGAATCAAGAAGGGCATTATTCAAGGCTCCTTAATCCAATTAACCTACTCCTTTCTTGCCTTCATCGTAGTCATGGTCTTCAAGAAAACCCTGATTGCGGCCGTGCTGGGGACGACAACGGGAACCGTCTACGATCGAGCCGATCAATACCTAACGATCATCAGCTTTTTCTTCATCATTCACGGGCTTTTGATGATTTTCAGAAACACGCTTCAAGGCCTTGGACACAGCATTTACGCCATCTTCTCTGGCTTTGGCGAACTCATCGGACGATCTTTCGGGGGTGTGCTCTCAATCACATCCATGGGCTATATCGCCATCTGCTACTCCAATCAAATCGCGTGGGGCTTATCACTCCTATACTGTGTCTTGATCATGTGGCGGCTATTTAAACGCGATGAACAATTAAAAGTTAATAAATAAACGTGTATATTAGAAAAGAAGCTAGACAAGCCATTAATCTTGTCTAGCTTCTTCTTTAATACCCACCACTGCACATTTTAACCCACTAAATTCGAGGTTAACACTGCTCAGTCTCCAACCGGCTTATTTCCGACTCCCTGACTATAGGCCGTGGGCGTCTTACCCGTGACCGCCTTGAAGCACTTTCCAAAGTACCCCTGATCATTAAACCCGACCTCGATGGCCACTTCGCTCACAGTTAAGTGACCACGGCGCAGTAAATCCTGCGCATAGTTGATCCGCTGTTCCTTAATAAACGCAAATAATGACTGGCCGGTTTCACGTTTAAACTGGCGTGATAGTCGATAGGGATCGACATTAATGGCCGCGGCCACGGTCGCCAGTGTCAACGGTTGTGCAAACCGCAGCCGCACATAATTAATCGCATCGTTTACTTCGCGACCGTAGTTGTGATCCCCATACGCTTGAACTAGCTGGCAGTATTCGTGATCCATCGTTTTAATCAGCTGCCAAATTTCACCCAGACTATGGGCCTGCTCAATTTTGATCGCGTACTTTTCTGAAACTAGGTGCAAATAAATCGGTCGGACACCGCCCCGTTCCGCCCCAATGCGTCCCATCGTACTATGCACGAATCCAATATTTTTTGCGGCTCGCAGTGGCCGATTCGGCACCCGGCCGGTAAACGGCATAAAGAAGGCTGCTGGTTGGGTCTCATCCATCAACGCATCCACGGTTTGATCATCCCCACGCGCAATTGCGGCCATCATCGCGTGATGATCTTTAAATCGGGCATTGACGATCGTTTCATCATCCATCGTCGGTTCCCGCTGGGTTTCAACAACGTACGGCTGAACGTCAGTTTCCGTAATGACCCGGACCAGATCTGTGGTTTGCTGAAGCAACTCCAACATAATCGCGGCCGCATTTTGAATCTCCGCTTCACTGAGAATGGGCACCCGCCGTGATAACTGTCGTGAGCGTTGTTCCCAGTCCAACGAATCAAATGTCGTCCAATCCGTATTCGCCAGAAATGGCCCCATCACCAGCACACCGCGCAACTGATCGGCCTGCCAATCGCCAACGCCTAAGTACTTATCAATCTTGCCATTGAAGTAGTACCCCACGTTAGTTGGTTGCTGCCGTAATCGCGCCACCATCATTTTGACCAGTGGCTCGCTGAAGCTTTGGTAGTAGGTCGTCGTCACCTTAGTCAGTTCCGTGAGCTGTGTTGCAATCCGTTGCTTCATCATTTTTCTCCTTAATTAAACAAAATAATTCGAATATTAACAATATTTTACCAATTCATCCTAATCAGATTCAATACAATAACAATAACCGGTTCAGTTACTCCGGTAAAATTTCGATTTCATATCGTTGTTTTACGGTGTTCGGTGCAATATTTGGCGGCCTTCCAAACCCAAATTAATCACCGAGCCGCTCGTATTTAAAAAGTAATACCCGTCAAGTGAAAAGATGGTGCCGCCCTTTATAAGGGTGGTCACCATCTTTTTTCATTGCGTGATATCATGATCATTTTGGGCATAGGCCGTGGGCGTCATATGAACGAGTTGCTTAAAACACCGACTAAAATAGCCCTGATCATTAAAGCCGACCCGAACCGCAATTTCCCCAATCGTCAACGTTCCCCGTCGCAATAGTGGTTTAGCTCGTGCGATCCGTTGGGCCTTCACGTACTCGAAAAGCGTGTGTCCCGTCTCCTGTTTTACTTTTCGTGCTAACACGGAGGGCTCCGTCTGCAGAGCTCGTGCAATCTGGGGAAGCGTTAATGCTTGTGACGACCGAATTCGAACGTAATTAAGTGCTTCGTTAACCAGCCGACCGTACGATTGGTCCCGATACCGCTGTACCAGATCACAATATTCCTGCGCCATCAATCGAATCAACTGCCAAATCTGGGATAAGCTCCGCGCCCGTTCAATTTTAATCGCGTACTTCTCCGAGACGGTATGCAGATAAATCGGTCGTAGGCCCCCCTGCTCGGCACCAATACGACACATTGTGTTGTAGGCAAACCCAATATTTTTAGCCGAACGCAACGGACTATTAGGTACCCGATTCGTAAATGGCGTAAAAAAAGTTTCTGGTCGTCCATCCGTTAATTGATCCGCCTGTTTTCGATCCCCATGCTCAATCGCTTCTACTAGGGCCCGTTGCTGCCGGTACCGCTCATTCACGACCGCCTCTTCATCTTCTTGCGATTCCCGTGGCCCGGTCACAACATAGGCCGGACTGACCGTCGCGCGAACGAAGGTGCCAGTTTCTGCCGTGGTGCCCACCAAGCGCATCATCACCGCCGCTAATCCCTGAATTTCTGATTCGTTTAAAATAGCCAAGTCATCCAGCGCACGCCGGCGGCTATCCGACCAATCACGATCATCATAAAGGGCTAGATCATCATTGGCTAAAAACGGTCCCGCCACCAAAATTCCCACTAGATGGGCTTCATGCCAGTCCCCAACAACCACGTATTTTTGCACCCGTTCGTTCAAATAGTACGCTGTTTGCCGATCATGCTGGGTTAAAAACTGCGCGGCCTGACGATCCACCGTAGTTTCAGGCTGCTGAACATAGCGGGTCGGAATCTTGGTTATTTCAGTCAGTTGGTGTGCAAGTACCGAATCCATTAGTAGTCTCCTAAGTAGTCAAAATTATCCTAATATAGTCAAAATTTTAATAATACAAGTACTATAATTCCAATATACTAGTGGTAAGCGTTTACATCAAGACTTGAATGGAGGAATTTATTTTGCTATATCCAATTACAACTCATAGTCGGGTCGTCCTGAATCTTGACGGTGTCTGGAAATTTAAGGTTGAGGAGCCCGTCGGTAGCATCACGGCTGCCACGCCATTGCAAACGACCGAAGTCATGGCGGTCCCAGCTTCTTTTAATGATCAAACCGATAATCCCCAACTACGTGAACATAATGGTTACTTCTGGTACGAAACCAACTTTGAAGTCGCCGACTTGCTTAAAACACAACGGTTGGTCCTACGGTTTGGTTCGGTCACCCACGAAGCTTGGGTTTACGTCAATGGTACCGAAGTCGCACACCATAAGGGTGGGTTTACCCCGTTTGAAGCGGAGGTCAATGATGCCCTCGTTGACGGAACCAACCGGTTATCTGTACGACTCAGCAACCTATTAGACTACACAACCCTGCCGGTCGGTAACTTCACTGAAACTACCGATGACGCAGGCAATCCACAGTATTCGGTAGACGAAAACTTCGATTTTTATAACTATGCCGGCATTCATCGCCCCGTGAAATTATATTCAACCCCCCACGACTACATCAAAGACGTAACGGTGGTTCCCGACATTGACCTTGCTCATCAACAGGCCACCATTCACCTCACAACCGAAGTGGGGGGCACATTTGATACGGTTCAGGTTACCATCTTAGACGAGCAACACCACCCCGTTGCTCAGGGAACCGGAACAGACGCCTCACTCACCATTGACAACGTTCATCTCTGGCAGCCTCTCAACGCCTATCTTTACACGGCTCAGATTACGGGACTGCGAGATGGTCAGGTCGTCGACACCTACGAAGAGCCCTTTGGCGTCCGTCAAATCGAAGTCACCAATGGTCAGTTCAAAATTAATGGTGCGCCATTTTACTTCAAGGGCTTTGGTAAGCATGAAGATACCTATGTGAATGGGAAGGGGCTTAACGAAGCCTACAACGTCCTCGATATTAAGTTGATGAAGTCCATGGGCGCTAATTCCTTTAGAACCTCCCACTATCCCTACTCCGACGAAATGATGCGTCTTTGTGACCGCGAAGGCATCGTCGTCATCGATGAAACCCCAGCAGTGGGGCTGATGCTCAACTTTAATTTCGACATTGAAAATAAGATGGACGGTCTCAACAAGGATCAAACATGGTCGACACTCAAAACAACTGCCGCCCATCGTCAGGTGATTCAAGAAATGATTGACCGTGACAAAAATCACGCGTGCGTGGTAATGTGGTCCATTTCGAACGAATCAGCGCACTATGCTCCCGGTGCACATGACTATTTTGCGCCCCTCTTCGACTTAGCTCGTCAGCTTGATCCTCAGAAACGCCCATGTACGTACGTTGCCATTATGATGACACTTCCTGAAACCGACCGGTGCACCGATTTGGTAGATGTGATTTCGTTGAACCGTTACTATGGCTGGTACCTCAACAACGGCGACTTGAGCGACGTCACGAAGACCGTCCAAGACGAACTCGAACAGTGGCAGGCTAAGTATCCCGACAAGCCCATTATCTACACTGAATACGGGGCGGATACCATTGCGGGGGTACACAGTCCCTACAACGAACCATTCTCCGAAGAGTACCAGGTTGACTACTATAAGCAGTACAGTACCGCCTTTGATCGCGTCCCCCACTTCGTCGGCGAACAGGTTTGGAACTTCGCTGATTTCCAAACTAAATTTGGGATTCAACGGGTGCAAGGAAACAAGAAGGGGTTGTTCACCCGTTCACGCGAACCTAAAATGGTGGTTCATTACCTATCAGAACGGTGGAACAACATTCCTAATCAAGGTTACAAAAAATAATTTAGCCATAAAAAAACTGATTTCTAGCTCTCAAGCTGAAATCAGTTTTTTACTATTTAATGCTTAACGTTACGGTTATTGCGCCAAGAAGTTAACGTTGACCGCTTCGGGTGTCACAATCTCTTTTTGACTCAGCGTCAAAATGCCCGTTTGTGCATTTCGCTGATAAAGTGTGCCGTTACTTGTATTTTGGTTCACCAGTAACACATACTTTTCCGTCAAATCCAGATTAAAGTCGCGGGGAAAATCTCCTTCGCTACTAATCTGTTGAATGAGGGTCAGCGTCAGACCATCATCGCTAACCGCGTACACAGCAATGCTGTTATAGCCCCGGTTAGAGACGTACAAGAACCGGTTATCCGCACTCAATCGAATGGCAGCCGCACCATTATGCGCCGTCCAGTCGGCTGGAATCGTAGACTGGGTATTTAAGAGTTGGAACGTGCCATCATCTTGGTAACGAAGCACACTAATTTGGCTTGAGAGCTCTCCCAAAACGTAGGCAATCGACCGTTGATGATGGAATTGAATATGCCGTGGACCATATCCTGCCGGTAATTGTAACCATTGCTCATGATTCAATTTGCCATCATCCGTGACATCGTAGGTATAAATTCTGTCGTTGCCAAGGTCGATGGCAACCAACCGCTTATCCGGTGTCAAACTGGCAAAGTGCACATGACTAGATTCCTGCTCGGGCCGTGGACCGCGACCATCGTGTTGAACCTCGTCCGTTTCGGTAATCGCCCCGTCCGCGCCAATCTTGTACACGTTCAACCGACCAGCATGATAGTTGCTGGCAAAGACAAGCTGGCGTTGTTCGTCCAAGCTGACATGGGCTGGCGAACTGCCGGGTTTCAATGCGGTATTGATCAATCGGGGGTGTACCCCACTCATATCGATTGCCGCAATCCCACCTTGATCACCATCCCCATCAATCGCATACATCACTTGACGCTGCGAGATAGCTAAATAAGTTGGTGACCCTAACGCCGTAAAGTATGGCTGGGGCGTTGTCAAAGTACCCGTTTCATCATCGAAGTGGGCACTGTAAATTCCTTGTCCACCTTTTCGTGTGTAACCACCTAACAATACTGTTTGCTTCAACTGCCATTCCTCCATTCGTTAATATTGGATCTTCGCACCATCACAATCGGTTAAAGTAACGTCCTCACAGGTGACGTGACTCGTTGAATCAACGTTCAGACCGATATGGTCAGCCGTCACGGTTTCTGGAACCTCATTCGGCCGTAAATCAAACTGTGTGGTCGTGCTAAATGGTCTCGTTAATGCTAGTTTAACATTTTTGAACGTCAAATCACGGACAGTTCCACCATCGGCATACACAAATATGCCATTTCCGGCCTCACAAGTCACATTTTCAAATTGAATTGCTTCGATTACCTGACCGGTTAAATCCGTTGCTCGATCCCGCGGGGCCAAGGTCACGTAGATCGGCTCACCTGAGCCCCACCATTCTTTAGTAAACGTCTTCGTCTTAATTGAAATATTGCGAAACGAAATATGACGCGCACTACCTGGATCACGTAATTGAAAAGCAATGCCGCGGTTCGTATCGCGAATGACTAAATCACTAAACTGGCAATTTTCAAAATTACCAAAGCTACTACTCCCAAACTTAACGGCGGAACTACGGGTGATTAGCGTGCATCGGGTCACGGTTAAGTCCGTGCAATCCCCATACTGTGCAGTTTCTTCCGTACACTTCGGGCAGATCGCATCGTCGCCCGTTACAATCTCACAATCGTGAATCTTAGTATGCTTACTCCGATCCACATCAATGCCATCGGTGTTGGGCATCCGCATTTCGTTATGAATCTTAATCGCGTCAATCTCCGTGTCCTCACAGCCCACCAGATGAACCGTCCAAAACGGTGCATTCTGAATGGTGACACCACTTATTTTGACATGGGTACAGGCTTCCAGATACACCGTCATGGGCCGCGGATAATGGTAAAACTTCAGATGTTGTTCGTTTCCCTGATGTGGGTAAATAAACGCTTCGTAATGCCCATCAATTGTACCCGCACCGACAATCGCAATATCCGTCGCCCCGGTCGCCGTAATTAATCCGGTAATCGGTGTTTGATTCTTGATAAGCTCGAAAGGCCCCGGGCGTTTAATGTAGCGCGTTTCATCCCCGGTCCCTTTGAGAACGGCCCCCGCTTCCAACCGTAGCGTAACGTGGCTTTTTAATTGAATGCCATCAATCATATAGGTACCCGCACCGGGAACCACCACCTCACCACCACCGGCAGCAAAACAGCGATCAATCGCGGCCTGAATGACTTTAGTTGCATTTTGATGCAGTGCTTCAAACGGATGGTGCGTTAGAATGTTAATCTGCATTGTCTTCCCCCTTTTCCCTAGTTCTGCCTCACAATCGTCGCCTTGACGCAGCTACACGCGAATCAGAAATGCGATGCGAGGTATTAACTCGAAAAGGGCTGGGAATTTTTCCCAACCCTTTTCTCCGGATTCATAACTGCTGATAGGACAGTTACTAATAATTATTGTTCTTTAAAGAAACCAAAGTAGTTGTACGCATTATTGTATGAAATGTCTTCCACAATTTGACCAAGATAGTCTTCGTCATTTGGTACTTGGCTCCGTTCAACGAGGCCACCAATGTAGTCACAGAGCACCCGACGGAAGTATTCATGGCGTGGATACGAAAGGAAGCTCCGAGAATCGGTTAACATTCCGACAAAGTTAGCTAATAGGCTTTGTTCAGCCATTACCCGTAGTTGTTCTTGCATTCCTTCACGGGTATCGTTAAACCACCATGCACATCCGAGTTGCAACTTCTGGGTCACACCGCCGGCATAGAAGTCGCCCATCCCAGTTGCTAGCTGCATCCAGTCATTTGGATTAAGTGAGTACAAGATCGTCCGTGGAATATTGTCTTCGTCTTGCATGTCCGTCAATAGATCGACCAGTTGGCCGGCAATATCAGGTTGCGTTCCCATTGAATCGAAACCAGTATCCGCACCCAGCTTCTTAAACATTGGCCGGTTAGCATTCCGCACTGCATTGACGTGGAACTGCATCGTCCAGTCAAACTTGTGGTTTAGCCGCATCAAAGCTTCGATCAGAGCGGTCGAGTAGGCATCGATTTCATGAGCATCCAAGGCTTCATTGTTCCGCCCCTTGTCAAAGATTGCTGCTAATTCAGCATCTGAAACTTTAACAAAGTGGAATGTATTTAATCCGTGATCTGATAAACGACCACCCAAGCTATTAAAGAATTCGAAGCGTTGTTCGAAGGCGGCAATCAATGATGGGAAGTCAGTAATTTCGACACCCGCAGCCGCTCCTAATTCCTTCAGGTAATCTCCGTATGTGTCAGCAGCAATGTTGAAGGCCTTGTCTGGCCGCATAGCTGGCAAAACTTTAAAGCCGTTAGCGGCTTCTTCCTTCTTCAACAAAACGTGATACTTCAAATCAGAGGCGGGATCGTCAGTCGTGCAGACAGCCTTCACGTTTGAATTTTTGATGAGGTTCCGTGGCTTGAAGTCGTCAGTGGCGAGTAAGGCGTTGGCCTTGTCCCAAACCATCTTGGCGTTTTTCTTAGTGAATGGTTCTGAAATACCGAAGAACCGTTGGAGTTCCAAATGGGTCCATTCGTAAAGTGGGTTACCAATGGCCTTTTCAATGGTGCCAGCCCATTCTACTAATTTTTGATATTCATCGCCGTCACCGGTAATGAATTCTTCGTCAACCCCGTTGGCCCGCATTAAGCGCCACTTATAGTGGTCACCAAACGTGCCATCGTTGATCCAAATCCGGCTTAAGTTCGGATAGTTTTTGTTCTCATAAATTTCCTTTGGATTTAAATGACAGTGATAATCGATGATTGGCATCTTTTCGGCATGGTCGTGAAACAGCTTCTTACCCATTTCATTTGTTAACAAGAAATCTTGATCTAGTAAACTCATTGATATCGTTCCCCTTTGCATAAATTAATTTTAATTTTTGAATCATCTTAGTTGAATGTAACCCCTAAATTGAAATGAGGTCCTTGACACTAAAGCTAATTTGAACTTGGTACTGGGCCACTTTCTTGTTGGCGTATCGGATTTCGACTTGTCGGTTTTCGCCGTTAAAGTACCAGCCTTCCGCCGCATTGGTGAACTTATCGAAATTCAAGAACTGTGGTACGGCTTGTCCATCAATCGCAATGCTAAATGGCGCCACCTTCGGACAGATCACTGATAAGACCATCTTTTCAACCTGGGTCTTGTAATCACCCTTGTTCGTCACATCAATAGTGACCCCACTTTCAGCGGGCGTAACCGCATAGGTGGTTGTTAAAAATTCGCCTTGTTGATAATCATTCGTCCGACCATCATCTTCGTAGACCGTAAAGCTCGTTGCCGTGCTTGGCTCAATCAATAGGTTCAACTTATCGATTGGATCGTTATGCAAGTTTTGTACTTCCGGACTCCGTGGGACAATGCTCCCCGTTCTCAGGAAGAGGGGCACTGATGAAATGTCTACCGGAATATGAATTGTTTGACCACCCTCATAGTATTTCGAGGTCTTTAATTCGTACCACGATGCACCAGCTGGCAGGTAAACATCCTTGACGGTCTGTCCCTTGTCCAAGACATTGGCTACCAATAGCGATGGGCCAAGCATGAACTCAAAACTTTCTTCCGCAACCTTGGGATCATCTTGGAACTCGTAAACGAGTGGCCGCATAATCGGTGAGCCCTTCGTCGAAGCTTCAAACAACAGTGAGTAGAAGTATGGAATTAAGGTATACCGTAATTTAATCGCTTCACGAATGTATTTTGTGTATTCAGGATACATCCATGGTTCCGTAACTGTGTTATCCGTATTCGAGGAATGAATCGAGAACCGCGGTTGGAAGACCCCATTTTGAACCCAGCGAACAAAGAGTTCTGGTTCAGGCGCGGGACCATCAAATCCACCGATGTCGCATCCTTGGTTGGCAACCCCCGAAAGGCCCATTCCAAGGATCGTCGGCACATTATATTTCACGTTCGTCCAACTCGTCCCGTTATCTCCAGCCCAGGTCTGCGCGTATCGTTGAATCCCGGCAAACCCTGCTCGGTTAGTGAGGTACGGCCGAATATTAGGGTCATAGTTGTGCAAAGCATCCTTGGCCGTTTTCGCCATCATGGTCGACATAATTGGTTTTACGGCGCCAATCTTCTTCTTGAGTCCTTCGGCGTCGACCTGGGCCTCGTTATCGTTAATTTCATATTCATTGTTATCGTTCCACAATGATGTAATTCCAATCGACAATAACGATTCCGTCATATGATCGGCCCATTCCTGACGACCGGCTTCACTAGTAAAGTCAACGAAGTGCGCGGGGCCACCCCAGTACTGATCAAGTTGTGAGGCACTACCATCTGGCGTCTTAACAAAGGCGTCGTGTGCTTCAAAATCATCGGTCAGAGGATTAGTTGTTAACAGGCCGGGCTTGATGTTCGGTGACAGTAGGACACCACGTTTCTTTAGCTCTGCCACAAACTGCTTTGGATCCGGGAAACGCGTCTTATTCCAGTTAAAGACGTAACGCTTGCCGTCCTGACCGCTGGTATAACCAGAGGAAAGGAAGAAGCCATCGCATGGAATGCCATACTTTTTGCAGGTATCCACGAAATCTAGGATCGCATCGTCAGCATGTTCGTCCAGTTCGGTATAGTACATCGTCGATCCCATGTACCCCAACGAAGCCAGGGGCGTCATTGCACTCTTACCAGTGAGGTCGGTGTAGTGTTCCACAACATCTTTAATCGTGGGACCACCGATAAAGAAGACGTCTAAATCGCCACCGTCACACTGGAAGTAGCTGTAGCGCAACCAATAGTTACTATGCTCGCTATCCATATCAAAGACGGAATCATACGAGTTATTGTAAAATAGGCCACTAGCAACATTGTTGTCACCATTTAAATCAATATAAAACGGAATCATTTTGTAGAGCGGATCCGACTTAGCGGCGTTCCAACCGAGTGAATCGGTATTATGCATCCGCATGCGGCGCTTGTACTTATTTAATTCACCGGACTTTTCACCAAAGCCGTAGAAGTAATTATGATCACCCATCGCACTATAATGGAAGGAACGTCCTAATTCATCTTGTGCAAAGGCGCGTTTTGCCAAGTCTTTATGCACCACATTCCCATTTTGATCGACAATTTCGAACATGAATGGTTCTGTGTAAATGTTCAACGTGTACTTGCCGGTCGAAACCGCGTAACCGAAATCCGTGGTTTGCAAGTGCGTTGGTAATGCTTGAACCCGGGTTCTTTCATCGCCTAATAACTCGTCAGTCTGGTCATCCCAAGCCGTTTTCGCCAGTGCGTAAGACTCTTCTGGGGCAAATTCATCATCAAACGTGCCGCGCATTCTAATGATGTTTTCATCCAACAGATAGACTCTAAACTGCGCACCGTTGGTTTTTAATTCCAAGAAATCGTCATGATCAACAATCTCTAACAATTTTGTACTTAACTTCATGGATTTCCCTACTTTCTGTGTGTGAGTGGTCTGGTAAAAGTGAAGTGCCCGTTTACCGAAAACCTTCAGTAAAACGAGCACCTTACCTAATTTGTTGAATCACGCTTTTTGACGTGAAGAAACCTTAGATAATAAATACCGATCGGTTTTTTCATTCATTTTTTAGTTATTATTTTTCTTCTGAAGCTTCTTCAGCAGCATTGGCATTGTGCAGTTTTTCAAGCTTAGCAGCGTTTTCGTTCACACGCTTTTTGCTCAATGGGTAGAAGAAGAGCAAGATCAAGGCAGCGGCAGCCAAACATACAGTTGGAACACCAGTAGCTAACATGTAGATCTTGTCAACAACGGCAGTCGTTTGAACGGCACCACCACCAGTTGATGATTGGTAACCAATAAAGGTTAACATGAAACCACCAAATCCACCGGCGATTGCTTGGGCAACCTTACGAGCGAATGAGTTCACACCATAAACGATCCCATCTTCACGGACCCCAGTGATCACTTCGTGGTTATCAATAACATCGGTGATGAAGGCCCAAACCATCAGGTTGAACATTCCGGCACCAAGTGAACCAAAGAATAACATAACTAGGTAGAAACCAGCACTATGGGTGTGCACAATCATCAAAGTTCCGTAGATTAAGGCCCCGATGATTAAGGCAACGATAGAGGTTTCCTTACGACCAAAACGACGAGTTAAGAAGTTACTGAATGGTGCTAATAAAATAACGGTAGCAAAGTTAAAGATCAAGGCGATTGACATAGCAGTCTTGTTCATGAAGTAATCGTTGAACAAGTATGAAATCAATGTTCCTGACAAGTTTTGGTTAATAACGATCACGATATCAACTAAAACCAAGATCAAAAGGGCACGGTTTTCGAACAGGCCTTTAACCACGCGACCCAAAGGAACAGGTTCGCTCTTTTCAGTCCGCACACGTTCTGTGGTCATGTGTGTGGTCAATTGGTAGCAAATCCAGCCCAAGACGGCGCAGGCAACAACCACCCAGAAGAAGCGGCTTCCTGAAATCTTTTGTGAAGCGCCGATGTAGATGAACATTGGGATGATGTAACTAGTAATCGCACTCCCTAAAGCAGAACCCATGGCACGGAACGTTGATAATGACGTCTTGTCGTTAGGATCTGAACTAATAGCTGAGGCCATTGAGCCGTAAGGGATGTTAACTGATGAGTAGAAAATCCCCCATGCAAGATAGGTTGCGAAAACCCATACTAACCGGAATGGTAAGGCCCAACTTGAAACGATTGGCACGAATAACAGAACCAATGAAATCAAGAGTGGGTAACGCATCCGGTTCATCCAAGGCTTGAACCGGCCAATTTTGTGTAACTTACTGTTATCAACTAAACGACCAACAGTAATATCAGCGAACGCATCAACGAACCGGGCAATAATGAACAGGATCCCGACTTGGGCCCCGGTCAAACCAAGAACGTTCGTATAGAAAATCATTAAGAACGAGTTAACCACGTTAAATGAGAAGTTATTCCCAATATCCCCGAACATGTAACCGATCTTATCTTTAATGCCAAACGGTGCAGCTTTAACTGTTATCGTTTTTTGTAATTTATCCATATTCTTCACTTCCTATGATTTATAAAAATATAATCTGAAAAATTGCAACAAACTATGAATCCATAAAATAACGAACCCCAGATCGGATTATTTCATTGAATCTCCTCCATTTGTCAAAAACAACCATACCGTCTCGTCTTACTGGTTTGCACTAGAATTCAAACTTCAAATACCCGTCAAGTGGTATATCAGATATTCAGTACACTAGGATAATAATTCGTTTTGAAAGCGTTGTCAACGCGTTCTAAAAATGCACACGGTAACATTTTTTGTTCAAAAACTGTTGAGACAGGCTCAAGCGTTGCTGCAAGCGGTTTCTAGCATGTCCTATTTGGAAAAAAAGTTTTTTTACACTTTTTTGCTCACTCGCGTAAATAACCGTTAAATTGGGCGCTTTAGGTGGCTTTTCTCGGTCATTTCATTTAAAATAAAGCCAATTTAATCGAGGATGTGATGTGATTGTCTACGAAAAATTTACTTATCGTTTCACCTATTAAGGATGCTCAGCGCGCGCAATTTGCAGCAACGGGGGTTAATCTGGTCGAGCTTGATGACCTCAACCACCGAGTTGCGCCCAGCGCTATCAACATCATGTATGGCTGGAAGGCCGCCATCGGTGAGCAACTGCTTGCCGCGCCTCAGTCCCAGTTAGAATGGGTTCATGCCATCTCTGCCGGGGTTGACTCACTCCCCCTGGCCACCTTTGCACAACGGGGGATTAAGCTGACTAATGCGGCCGGTATTCATGCCCAAGCAATTAGTCAGTCCGTTCTCGCTTCAATCCTCTATTTTGTCCGTAGATTGGACATTGCAAGCCACAACCAACAAAAACAGCATTGGGCTCATCACGATGATCAAACACCCCACGTGATTGATGACTTTAAATACGTCATTTTTGGGACCGGTCACATTGGCCAACAAATCGCACGGTTACTAAAGTCCTTTGGGGGTTACACGATTGGGGTCAACACAACCGGCCATCCTGCTGAATACTTTGACGATACCATTAGCATTCAAAGCTTGGATAGTCGCGTCTGGCAAGCCGATGTCGTCGTAAACGTGATGCCGCTGACTGACACCACCCATCACTTTTTCAATCATGAGTTATTCGACCAATTTGCGCACCTCTTCTTATTTGTCAATGTCGGTCGCGGACCAGTTGTAGATTCCACCAGCGTCATTGATGGGATTAACAGTGGTCTCATTCAACACGCAGCATTGGACGTCTTTGAAACCGAACCCTTGCCTGCCGACAGTCCTTTTTGGCACTTACCAAATACGCTCATTACGCCCCACAATACCGGCGTCATTACCCACTTCAAGAAAGCCCAAGCAGCACTGTTTTTACCTAACTTGAAGCAGTACTTAACCGATGGGACCTTTAAAACAAACCAAGTTGATCTAACTAAGGGATATTAATCTAAAAATAGTCGTTAACCGTATTTTTGTAGATACGTTTAACGACTATTTTTATGATCTTATTAAATAGAATTAGTTTAAATTAACAACTAACTTAATTACGTCGGCAAAATGCGGGTTACTTACCAATTTACTTTTGCTTATAACTGTCCAACGATCGCACACTATTTGACGAATTCGATTTTTATGCTATATTGAAAGCGGATTCATGAATTAACTGGTATATCACCTTGTGTAACGATCATTACTCATTACCTTGATGAAATCCAGAATCAAAAAAGGGGCTGACTCATTTGTTTAAGACTTATCAACACGAATTTTGGACCGTCACTTCTGGGGATCTCACGCAACGCCGCACACCGCTCACAATTCCAGCGGTCGTCGACGATCCGGGTGAGGCCACAAAAATCATCATCGATCCGACGGTTAAACAACAGGATTGGCTTGGCGCCGGTGCTGCGATTACCGACTCCGCCGCAAAACTCCTGTGGGAAAATCAGAGTGCCGCGCAACGTCATGCACTGCTCACGGAACTGTTTGATCCATCTCAAGGTGGTTTTTCAAGTATCCGGGTGCCGTTAGGATCCTGTGATTTTCAAAGTCAGGACTACTACACCTACGATGATGTCCCCTATGGTGAACACGACAATAAATTAGAACACTTTTCGATTGGTGAAGGAACGCCCGGTGCACCTGATGCCACCAAGGATCTCAAACACATTGTTCCCGTCCTTCAAGAAATTCTAAGGATTAATCCGGCGGTTAAAATCATTGCTTCCCCATGGTCAGCACCGGCTTGGATGAAGAACACCGGCCATCTGACATTTGGTGGTCGCCTTCGCTTTGGCGAGTTTACAGGAAATGGTTACACCGATGAAAACCGGTTCGAAGCCATCTACGCCCGCTACTTCGTGCGCTACATCGAGGCCTACCAAAAGTTGGGCATCCCAATCTACGGGGTTACGATTCAAAATGAACCTTCAAACGCCGCTCACTGGCCGGCCATGATCTGGACAGTGTCCGAACTAGCCGATTTTGGCTACCACTATCTCCGACCAGCATTGAATCAGAGCTTCCCAGATACTAAAATGTACTTATTAGACGATAGCTTCCACGCCCTCGATAAACCGATCACCGACGACGTTCCCTTCGAACAGGCCATGGCCTTTGATGGGCTCGCTGTGCATACGTACTCTGGGCCCTACGAAAACCTCTATCACGCCAACCGGGCCTTTCCCAACTGGTCATTAATCATGACGGAACGCCGCTGCATGATGGAAGAAACACCCGAAAATGCCGCTCATATCATGTTCGGCATCATCGGTAACTGGCTCGTTCGCAATGGGCTGAATATGGTGACCCTCTGGAACCTTGCGCTAGACGAACGGGGACTCCCCAACGCGGCAGATTCTACCGGTCGCCGTGGTGTGGTCACCATTGACCATACGACGGGAAAAGTCCAGCGAAGCCTCGAATACTTTATGCTACGTAACTTCGGCCAAGACGTGGCCGTCGGCTCGCAGCTCATTCACTCTTCGAACTACACCCCCGATGGCTTCACCGGCGGTCTTGGCTCCGTCGCCTTCCTCGCTTCCGATGGCGCTATCGCCGCTCATTTGTACAATCCAACTGGCACCCCTATTCAAGCCGCCGTGACAATAAACGGTGATGGCGCTCGATGGCAACGCGTGACGGTGCCCGCATGGGGTACCGTGACCCTCCATAAATCAGATCAACCGATCAACGAATCCGCCATCCCTGCCGATGACCAATTCGCATTAAACCCTTCGCCTTACAATACAGACGATATCGCTCCAGGAAAGTAACAAAAGTGGTATGACAGAAATTGTCATACCACTTTTTTACTTTTCATGATCAAGGGTTTCCCAAATGCCATTCAGATAGGCAATTCCCAGTGCCCGATCATACAGTCCATACCCGGGACGCCCAGTTTCACCCCAAATATTGCGACCGTGATCTGGCCGAATGTACCCGTCAAAATGTTTTTCATGCAACGCCTGCATAATCGCAACCATATCCAGTGATCCCTCACGCGACAGATGGGCCGACTCGTGAAAGTCTCCCTGCTCATTCATAAACTTAATGTTACGAACATGCATGAATGGCACTCGGTCCCGGGAAACAAATTCTCGAATAATGGTGGGTAAGTCATTCGCAGGATTTTCACCGAGGCTCCCCGTACAAATCGTCAATCCGTTATATGGACTGTCATGCATTGCTAAAATTTGTTGCATGTCATCCCGATTCTTATAAATTCGTGGCAATCCAAACAAAGACATTGGTGGATCGTCCGGATGCATGGCCATTTTCACATCACATTCCTCACAAACTGGAATAATCGCATCCAAAAAGTACTTTAAGTTTGCCCGTAACTTGGCCGCATCCACATCTCGATAATCCGTAAACAATCGCTGTACCCGCGCCAACCGTTCCGGTTCCCACCCGGGTAATTCAAATCCATTGGCATTATTTTGCACCGTCGCAATCATTTCTTCCGGCGACTTTTCCACTTGCTGATGCTCAAACCTCATGACCGTTGACCCATCTGGGAGTGGATAGGCAAGATCCGTGCGAATCCAGTCAAAAATCGGCATAAAATTATAACAAATGACTTTGATGCCACACTTGGCTAAGTTCCGAATCGTTTGTTGATAATTTTCAATATAGCGATCCCGACTCGGCTTGCCAATCTTAATATCATCATGAATATTAACGCTCTCGATCACTTCCAGGCTCAGATTAGCGTCGGTTACCTGTTTTTTTAGCGCCTGAATCTTCTCCAGCGGCCACACTTCTCCCACCGGGACATCATATAGGGCCCCTACTACCTGAGTCGTCCCTGGAATCTGCCGAATTTGAGAAAGTGTAATCGGATCATCTTGGGCGCCGAACCATCGAAATCCCATTTTTAACATACTCATTCTCCTCGCCTCATTACCTTCGTTTGTCTCCAATCATATGATCTTTGATTAGCGAAAGCAACCACGCACAATAAAGGTATCTAAAAAAGCGCAGCCCAAATTGGCCGCGCCGTTGCTTAATCTATTGGTTTTCAATCCGTGCCCGAGCACTCATCGCGATCAGACTAACCACCATCATTACCGTCACCGACAAAAATAGGATCGAGTAGTTCGCATGATCAATAATCAGGCCCCCATAAAGCGGCCCAATGGCCCGTCCAATCGACATTGACATGTTCACCATGCCCTGATACTTTCCTGTTTGACTGGGGTCCGTGATTTCATCAATTAACGCCGGCATTGCTGGTAATCCCAGCATCTCACCAACGGTCAAAATCAAGAAGTCCACGATAAAAAACGAAAACGTTTTGGCAAAGATCAATAGGAAAAAAGAGGTGGCAAAGATCAACATGCCAATTTCAATTTGCCGGCGCAGTTTCACGTAGGGCGCCAGCTTATTGACAAACGGCTGACCAACAATGATCAGAATCCCGTTCATCGTCCATAGCAAGCTGTACGCATAAAACGGAATATGCATGTTGGTGAGATGGACCGCCATGACGCTTTCCCATAAGACATAGCTGAGGTACGCCGTGGCGGTCACGAGACAAATTAACCACACCAACTTTTCATGGTGGGCCTTACTGGCGACCGTGGCGGTCACTTTTTCGACCTCTGTACGTTTAACCGTCACGTTAAACGTCAGCACGGTTAACACAAGGAAGGCCATGTAACACACGCTGGTTACCGCGAAAACGACTGTTACCCCTAGATCGAGTAAAAAGCCAACTAGTAAGGTGCCCACAACGACGCCGACGTTCAACGCCATGTATAAAATATTAAATACGTAGCGCGCACTTTGTCCCTTGATCGAAGCAGCGTAGGCGTTAACCACCGTAATATTCGCACCATCCCCAAAACCGACAATGACCAATAAAACGGCAAATACCGGCCAGCTATGCCAAAAAATAAGGGTTATCACGGCAAGCGTCGCAATGCTGACCGACGCAATGGCGGTTTTATAGGGGTGCCAATGATCAAATAAAATCCCGCCGAGATAGTTTCCCGCGATCATCGCACATGACATGATGAACAAGACCAGTCCCGCCGTGGCTAAGGATTGGTGTAAGTAGTTATGCATGTAGACCGTAGTTAACGGCCATAAAAAAGCTGCCCCCGCGTTGTTAAAAAAACTCGCGAGGACAACCCACTTCATTTTCACTTCTGTTGCTGGTTTCATAAAACTCCTTAATAACGCTACGATTCCCGTTCGTCGACCCGGATAATCCACGTAATTCCGTAACGATCAACAAACTGCGCCATTTTACCGCCAAAGGTTTGGGTACTATATGGCAGGGTCACCCGAACCGTTTCTGAGTCGGTCACTTTCTTGAACAAGTCCTGGGCTGTACGTACATCGTCAGCATCATCCTCATCAAAATCCAACAGGATCGAAATAATTGATGATGGCTGGGGATCGGCCATAAACGCATCCGAGCACAACACCTGTGTTCCAGCAACACTGAATCCGCCATGAAACGTGGTGTCAGTCAAATTAGTATCGAGCAGTCCGTAATACTCGGCCTGGTCTTCTGATACTGGCTCCCGAAAAACATCGGTTGCACCAAAAATTTCTTGATAGTACGCTAACGCCTCTTTCGCGTTTGTAAACGTGATATACGGATACAATTTTGCTGTCATCCATTCATTCCTCCGATACACTAACGTATTAATTATATTTGTATTTCGTGGATGCGTCAAACTAGTTTTAGCAAATTAAGGACCACATCTTTTGAAAACGCCATCAATTACTGTTAAAATAGGCTTACTAGTTATGTTTTGGAGGAGCAATTCATGGCATTAAAATCACCAAGTAAGTATATTCTCGCCATTGACCAAGGCACTTTGACTACCCGGGCAATGTTATTTAACCAGACCGGCTTCAAGGTCGCTGAAATTGAGCGGCCACTGCGAAGTTTTTCACCACAGTCAGGGTGGATGGAACACGACGCAAACGAAATTTGGAACGCGGTACAACAAGTCATCGCGACAATTCTTATCAATACTAGCATTCAGCCGCAAAACATTGCGGCAATCGGCATTACTAATCAACGTGAAACCACCGTTGTTTGGGACCGTCAAACCGGCGAACCCATCTATCATGCGATTGGTTGGCAGTCTCAGCAATCCGCCAAAATCGCCCGCCAATTGATCGCCAGTGGTCATAACGAGCAATTCCGTGACAAAACTGGATTAAACGTTAATCCCTATTTCTCAGCCACCAAAATCCGCTGGATTCTCGATCACGTTGCCGGGGCCCAAGAACGGGCCGAAGCCGGTGACCTGCTCTTCGGGACCATCGACTCATGGATTGCTTGGAAGCTATCGGAAGGTGCAGTTCACGTTACTGACTACTCGAATGCAAGCCGGACAATGCTGTTCAATATTCACACGTTACAATGGGATTCAGAACTTTTAAACCTCCTTAACATTCCTGCCGCAATGCTCCCCGAGGTCCGTTCCAGTTCCGAAATTTATGCGACAACGAAGACATTTCAATTTTACGGTGCTGAGGTGCCGATTGCGGGAATTGCCGGTGACCAACAGGCCGCCTTGTTCGGCCAGGCCGGCTTTGAAAAGGGAACCGTTAAAAACACCTACGGCCCTGGTTCCTTTATTGTGATGAACACCGGTGATCAGCCGCAACTATCCCAAAATAACCTCATCACGACGATTGCTTACAGTATTAATGGCAAAGTCACCTACGCTCTCGAAGGAAGTATCTTCGTGGCTGGGCAGGCCGTTGATTGGCTCCAAGATAATTTGGGCATGATTAACAACGCCTTTGAATCGCGAGAGGCCGCCTTAGCTTCAACTAACGAAGACGAGGTATATGTGGTGCCTGCGTTTTCTGGACTTGGCGCGCCCTACTGGGACCCCGAAGCCCGAGGTTCGGTCTTCGGGCTCACACGGGGAACTAACCGTAACGACTTCATCAAGGCCACCTTACAGTCCATCGCGTACCAGACTAAGGATGTTATTGAGACCATGAAAACTGATACCGGGCTCTCCATCCCGACCTTAAAAGCCGATGGTGGGGCCTCACGAAACACCTATCTTATGCAATTTCAGGCCGATATTTTAAATACCGAAGTCGATCGCGCAGCCGAAGAAGAAACCACCGCGTTGGGGGCTGCTTTCTTAGCGGGGCTCGCGGTTGACTACTGGCATAATACGGATGAATTACGGGATGTCCTTGACGATGGAAAACTATTTAAACCGGCAATGGCTGAATCCAAACGCCATCGTCTGTATCGCGGCTGGCAAAACGCTGTCTCGGCCACTCAAATGTTTAAACCTGCTTCCCAAGATTAAATTATTTTTGTTATAATACGAATTGGAAATATTTAATTCCATTCGTCGATCAGGTAAAACGTTTTAACAATGATTAAATCAATTATTCTTAACCATCTATTTTTCGTCATCTAACAGTCAAGAAAGGAAGTGTTTGTTTGAAAAATCGCAAGCATAGCACATTTTTAATTTTAGGTATTTTTCTTCTGGGCGCTTGTATGAGAACCCCCATTACTTCAATTCCATCGATGCTGAATAGTATCGCTGACGGGATTGGGGTTAAATCAACTAGTTTAGGAATTTTAACGACGCTCCCCCTAATCTGTTTTGGGCTCATTTCACCCTTTGTTCCAAAAATCAGTGCCAAACTGGGCAATGAAGTCACGATTGCCCTCACCATGATCCTCCTGACAGCCGGATCATATCTTCGGATTTTCAATATTTCGAGCTTATTTATCGGGACCTTACTTGTCGGTGTGGCGCTGACCTTCATCAACGTCTTGCTGCCCGCACTGATTACAGATAATCTCCCCACTAAAATTGGAACCATGACCAGCTTGTACATTCTTTCAATGGCCACTTTTAGTTCCATCGGCGCCGGGATCAGTTCCCCCCTCGCTCAGGCGATTAACTGGCAGTTTGTCGTCATCATTCTAACGTTACTGGCACTGATCACATTAGTTCTCTGGCTGCCCAATATTCGCTTTAACAAACGGGAAACCCCAACCGAACAGGGGACGGCTCCCAATCCTTGGACCAATAAAACCGCTTGGTTACTGCTACTCTACTTCGGACTATCCTCATTTGTGTTCTACACACTGATTGCGTGGCTCCCCACGATTGCAATCAATGCCGGTATTTCGGCCAATACCGCCAGCCTCTTAGCCGGTTTATTCCAACTGGCTTCAATTCCCCCATCGTTTGTAATCCCCGTTCTCGCCGAAAAGATGACCAACCGCAAGCCGATCGTCTTTGGGGCCGGTGCCGCCACCATTATCGGTCTTTTGGGACTCATGCTCCCGATTCATTCGGTAACCTACTTTGTGGTCTTAAATATCATTTTAGGTCTCGCGACTTCCGCAACCTTCTCCCTCTTGATGACACTCTTTGGACTCAAAACCAAGACATCTCAAGAAACAAGCAGTCTTTCCGGAATGGCACAATCTTTGGGATACTTGATCGCTGCCGTTGGACCGGTTTTAACGGGTTCGCTTCAATCGGTCACTCACTCTTGGGGAACCAGTCTCCTAGTCATGATTCTAATCACTATTTTGTTCTCCTTAGCCGGGATATGGAGCGAAAAACGCAAATTCGTCTTTAATTCCGAAAAAAAGTTTTAGAAAATTAACGATCTATACCAATTCGTTAAAACTTTACTAAACAACCACCATTTTTACTTTCGTTAATCCTACCCAATTACCGTAGATTTCCTTTAACGGGGTTAATCACTGAAAACGCTGTCTTTTAGGGCGTGCACAATGTCACAAGAGAGTATATAATCGTGATTGTTAGATTAGTGTTCTACCATTGACCAAAAGGAGTGAAAGTTTTGACAAAAGAAAACAAGGCCGTATTTACATTTTTTGGCGCATCAGGTGATCTCGCCAAACGTAAACTATATCCATCGTTGTTTAAGCTTTACCAAAAGGGCTACCTCAAGGAACATTTCGCTGTTATCGGGACTTCCCGGGCAAAGTGGTCCGACGATCAGTTTCAAGGAATTGTTGCTGAATCAATTAAGGGAATTAAAGAAGAAAAAGCCGGCCAAGCCGCTAAATTTGTGAGTCATTTCTACTATATAGCACATGATGTCACTGATAAGCCGCACTACGCCGCACTGGATGCTTTGATTACCAAGCTGAACAAACAATATGATGCGTTGGGTAACCGCCTGTTCTACTTCTCAATGGCCCCTTCGTTCTTCAGCCAAATTGCATTAAACCTTAAATCAGAAGGCTTGATTACTGACGAAGGATACAACCGATTGGTCATCGAAAAACCATTTGGTCGCGACTACAAGTCTGCTAAGGAATTAAATGATGCCCTAACCGCCTCATTTGAAGAAGATCAAATCTACCGGATTGATCATTACCTTGGTAAAGAAATGATTCAAAACATCGAAGCACTACGCTTTGGCAATACTATTTTTGAATCAATGTGGAACAATCGTTACATTGATAATATCCAAATTACGTTAAGTGAAAAACTGGGTGTTGAGGAACGTGCTTCCTATTATGATACATCTGGTGCCCTTCGTGACATGGTGCAAAATCACATTCTCCAAATCGTAAGCCAGTTAGCGATGGAACAACCCGTCGCCTTTACCGACGATGATGTGCGGGTTGAAAAAGTGAAGGCCCTTCGGAGTCTCCGCGTCTATAGCCCGACTGAAGCCGCTACTAACTTTGTCCGTGGTCAGTACGATGCCAGTGACAATAGCAACGCCTACCGTGATGAAGACGGAGTCCCTGAAGGATCAACCACCGAAACCTTCGTTGCCGGCAAATTACTATTTGATAATTACCGTTGGTCAGGTGTTCCCTTCTATATCCGAACTGGTAAGAAATTAGCCGACAAATTTACCCGCATTGATGTTGTCTTCAAAAAGCCATTGATCGATATCTTTGCTTTCCCACAAAATCAAGATGCCGCTTTGTCATCCAATGTTTTGACGATTTATGTTGAACCACAATCAGGCTTTTCACTGCGGGTTAACGCTAAGAGTACCGGTCAAGGCTTTGAAACAGAACCCATCAACCTTGACTTCTACCAAGATGCTGACAAAGAAAAAGAAGTGCCAGAACCCTACGAACGTCTTTTGCACGACACCCTTGAAGGTAATAGTACGAACTTTGCCTCATGGACCGAAGTGGCCTACGCTTGGAAATTTGTCGATGCGATTCGGAAGCTTTGGGACATTGAAGAACCACGTTTTCCAAACTACGTTCCCGGCTCCATGGGACCAGCTGCCTCAGACGAATTGTTGCAGCGTGATGGGCGCTCATGGGTCTATCGCTTGAACCAATAATTTGAATTATCGAAGCAAAATGAGTTACAATATGCGTGCATTGTGATATTTGTAACTTTATTTTGCTTTTTTTGCATTTACAGTTTGATGTTTTAGAAAATAATGGTACTATAGTCATGAAAACACTTTAATTAAAACGAAGGAGAGTTAGCACATGTCTGATCAAAAAGCACAAATTGGCGTTGTCGGTCTGGCCGTTATGGGTAAGAACTTGGCTTTGAACATTGAAAGCCGTGGATTCACTGTTGGTGTTTACAACCGTTCCCGTGCAAAAACCGATAATATGATGAAGGACCATTCTGAAAAGAAATTGGTTCCTAGTTTTACTGTTGAAGATTTTGTCAACTCACTTGAAACACCACGTCGTATTTTGATGATGGTTAAGGCTGGTAAGCCAACTGATGCCGTGATTGACGAATTACTTCCATTGCTTGACAAGGGTGACGTGTTAATTGATGGTGGGAACACAAACTTCCACGATACAATGGCTCGTAACGCTAAGTTGGACAAGTCAGGAATTAACTTCATCGGAATGGGCGTTTCTGGTGGTGAATTAGGTGCCCTTCAAGGTCCTTCATTGATGCCAGGTGGCCAAAAAGAAGCTTATGACTTGGTTGCTCCTATCTTGGAACAAATCGCTGCTAAAGCTGAAGATGGCAAGCCATGTGTTTCATACATTGGTCCTAACGGTGCCGGCCACTACGTTAAGATGGTCCACAACGGTATCGAATATGGTGACGAAGAATTAATCGATGAAAGCTACAACATTTTACGGAACGTTGCTGGCCTTTCAATGGATGAATTAGCCGACACATTCAAAGAATGGAACGAAGGCGAACTTGACAGTTACCTTGTTGAAATCACTGCTGACATCTTAACTCGTAAAGATGACTTAGGTGACGACAAGAACTTGCCAATCGTCGACGCTATCTTGGATCGTGGTGCTAACAAAGGAACTGGTAAGTGGTCATCAGAAGATGCCCTTGCAATCGGTGTTCCTCAATCAGTTATTACTGAATCAGTTTACGCTCGTTACATCTCAATGTTGAAGGACGAACGTGTGGCTGCAAGCAAGGTTCTTGCCGGCCCAACTGAAAAGGTTGAATTTGACAAGTCTACAATCGTTGAAAAGGTTCGCCAAGCATTATTCTTTGGTAAGATCATGAGCTATGCTCAAGGATTCGAACAATTACGTTTTGCTTCAGAAGAATACGATTGGAACCTCCAATTTGGTCAATTAGCTCAAATCTGGCGTGAAGGCTGCATTATCCGTGCTCAATTCCTTCAAACTATTACTGACGCCTTTGAAAAGGATCCTAAGTTAACTAACCTCTTGTTAGATGACTACTTCAAGGACATTTCAGCTAAGTACCAAAGTGCTACTCGTGAAGTTGTTGCTTTAGCTATCAAGGCTGGTGTTCCAGTTCCTAGCTTGAGTGCTGCTGTCACATACTACGACTCATACCGTGCAGAAGTGCTTCCTGCTAACTTGCTCCAAGCACAACGTGATTACTTCGGTGCCCACACATACGAACGTGTTGACCGCCCAGGTAACTTCCACTATTCATGGTACGAAGAACAATAGGATACGCACCGCGTATTCAAAAAGCCTTATCAAACTTCGGTTTGATAAGGCTTTTTTGTATTTATTTGGTGATTACTTCGTGAATTAGTTTCATCGTTGGTGCTTGATCACCAATGATAAAATTGGCCCGAATAAGTTTTTCAACACCATCAATTTCTTTTTGATTGCTGTGGACCGTCACAAGTGGTTCCCCTTGTCGCACCTTGTCACCAACTTTATGGTGCAACACCAGTCCCACCGCATAGTCGAGCTGATCATCCTTGGCTGAACGTCCACCACCAAGCCGCATACTAGCAATTCCCATTTCATCCGCAGCGATCTTAGTCACAATACCATCACGCTCGGCCACAATCGGAATATGATACTGTGCTTGGGGCATCACCCCATAATCATCAATCACCGCCGGATCACCATCTTGCATGATAATCATCTGCTTAAACTTCTCCAGTGCCGATCCATCCTTAATCGTTTGTTCTAGCATCAGCCGGGCCGTTTCAAGATCTGGTGCCTGATTAGCCAACACCACCATCTGTGATCCCAGTGTGAGCACCAAATCAACCAGGTCAGCCGGACCCTTGCCTTTCAGAACATCAATCGATTCTTCAATCTCGAGTGAATTGCCGATCTTATTACCGAGTGGCTGATTCATATCCGAAATAATCGCCATACTCTTCACCCCCGCTTGATTGGCAATCTCCACCAATGCATGGGCAAGCTTCTGTGCGTCTCGTTCTTCGCGCATAAATGCGCCGGACCCTGTCTTCACATCGATAACCAAAGCATCCGTTCCAGAAGCCAACTTCTTGCTTAGAATCGAACTGGCAATCAATGGGATCGAGTCTACCGTATCCGTCACGTCGCGTAATCCATAAATTCGGGCGTCTGCCGGTGCAATTTCTCCGGTCGCACCCACAATCGCTAGTCCAATTGTTTGGACCTGATGGATGAATTCCGTTTCGGATAATGCCACCCGGTATCCGGGGATGGCCTCAAGCTTGTCCAGCGTCCCGCCAGTATGCCCCAGTCCCCGGCCAGAAATCATTGGTACCGGAATACCCAATGCTGCCACCATTGCGGCTAAAGGGAGGCTTGTTTTATCCCCTACACCACCGGTAGAGTGCTTGTCTACTTTTATCCCGTCAATCGCGGATAAATCCAGCCGATCACCCGAATTCAACATCGCCATCGTCAACTTAGTTTGTTCGGGAGCGGTCATCCCCTGAAAATAAATCGCCATCAGCAAAGCACTAATTTGGTAATCTTCAATTGAGCCATCAACCACGCCACTAATAAAAAAATCAATTTGCTCGTCGGTTAGCTCGTGTCCATTGCGCTTCGTATCAATGATATCTAACATTCTCATTATAATAGCCTCCATTTTTGTAACCGGTTTCAATTGTTAAAAATAAAAAATAGATTCGGCCAACGTGCACCAAACCTATTCAATTACGGTCTCAATCAAGTTGGTTATCCACCAACTCTTGAGCTGCATGCTGATCAATGATTAGCGTGTTGGCGTAGTCGCCCCGTAATGCAGCAGCCACAGCCGGTACTTTGGCACTCCCAGCAGCCACCAAAATCGCATGTTCCTTTTGCCGCAAATCATCTAATTGAATACCAATTGTCCGGCGGTCGATTTTATCCGAAACAATGGCACCATTTTGATCAATAAACCGAGAAAAGACGTCACCGACGGCATGCTGTTTGAGATACTGCATTTCTTCTTCGGAGAAAAAGTCGAGCTGAAATACTAGGGCACTGTCACGAACCGTTCCCACGGTAAACACCGCAACGTTGGCCTTTCGTCCCAGATCCATTAAATACTGAATATGGCGTTCCTGTTCAACTAAGTCTTTCGTAATCTGCTGTTCAAAAATCACTGGCAATGGCAAGTACTGTGGGATACTGCGAAAAGCCGCGGCAAACGAATTAATACTTTCGTAAGCATAGGTGTGCTGTTTTGAATGCGAGACACTTCCCTTTAATTGAACGACCTGAACATTTTTAACCTCTTCATTAACATCCAAATAACTGGCAATTTTATGAATGGTTTTGCCCCAACCGATTCCGATAATATCATTATCAGTTACTGTGTCTTCCAGGTAGTGCGCCGCATAGTTGCCAACGGTATCCAAAGCTGCGGCACTATTCACCATCGGAATGGGAACGACATGCACTTCACCCACGCCGTACTTCTCACTAATTCGCTGCTCCAAAACTTCGGCACTTTCCAAGGGATCCATAATTTGGATGCGCACCAGACCTTGTTCCTTGGCACTTTTAAGCAATCGTGAGACCGTTGGCCGTGAAATATTAAGCTGTGCGGCAATTTGATTTTGACTGAGTTCTTGCTCGTAATACAGGTGTGCCACTTCAATGCTCTGTTGAATTTTACTATTTTGAGTGTTCAATTGCATGACCTACTTTGCCTGGATTTGACCATCGTTAATTATAACCCTCGGGCGAAATGATTAAAATGGTCATGGTTCCCACTCAATGGAAACTTATGCACGAATGCCAGTTTCTAACGATACTTTCATCATGTCGGTAAAGGATTGTTCCCGTTCCTTAGCTGAAGCGGCTTCCCCCGTCACCAGATTGTCGCTACATGTCAGAATACTAAGTGTCTTGATATTGTACTTAGCACCAATCAAGAATAAGCCCGCAGACTCCATTTCAGTCGCCACACAACCGTAATCAGCTAGCTTCTTCATGTCGATCTCATCGTTATAGAAACGATCGGCCGCAAAGATATTGCCGACGCGTACGGGCACGTTCATCTCCTGAGCCACATGGTAAGCACTATCCAATAATTCAAAATTGGACAGTGGGGCGTAGTAAATGCCGGCACCAAATGTATTGGCTGTAACGGCGGAATCCGTCGTCGATCCCTGACCGAGGATAACATCCCCAATTTTCACATCTTCGCGCATCCCGCCGGCGGTACCAACCCGAATGATCGTTTGAACACCATAAAACTTGATGAGCTCGGTTGCATAAATTGAGAGTGACGGAATTCCCATTCCACTTCCCTGAACTGAGATCAGGTGACCCTTATACTTACCGGTATAACCGAACATGTTCCGTACTGTGTTGTATTGAACAACATCATCCAGAAAATTTTCAGCAATAAACTTGGCCCGCAGCGGGTCCCCTGGAAATAAGACGGTCTTTGCAATTTGGCCGGGTTCGGCACCAATGTGAGTACTCATAAGTTCTTCCTCCTTGTTTAATGACTATTTTAATTCGTCTAAGAAGCTTGTTCCAACCACGTTTTTAACGCCAAAGTTATCTAAAATTGTGGCCCCAAAATCAGAGAACGGGCTCCGAATTCCTAATGATTGTCCGACCTGAGTAAAACTTGGTGAATAAGCCAGCAATGGGACAAACTCACGGGTATGGTCGGTCCCACGGAAACCAGGATCGTTCCCATGATCAGCCGTAATGAGTAACAGATCATCATCTTTCAAATTAGCCAACACTTCACCTAACTGTTGATCAAATTCCATTAATGCAGCGCCAAAGCCCTTCGGATTACGGCGGTGACCATACATCGCATCAAAATCGACTAAATTAGTGAATGAAAAACCGGTAAAATCGTCCTTCATGTTGTTAAAAACGTGATCCATGCCATCATGGTTACTCTCGTTATGGAATCCTCTGGTAATACCGTGGCCTGAGAAAATATCATTAATCTTCCCAATGCCGATTACCTCGTACCCAGCATCCTGCAGGCGATCCATGTCCGTCTTCCCAGTCGGTTCCAAGGTGAAGTCCTTCCGGTTCGCAGTTCGAGTAAAGTGATCCTTGTCAGGACCCACATATGGCCGAGCAATAATCCGACCGACCACGTATGGTGGTTCATTCACGAGACTCCGAGCATAGTCGCAAATCTTGTAGAGTTCAGTTAGTGGAATCACATCTTCGTGGGCCGCAATTTGGAGAACCGAATCCCCTGATGTATACACAATCAAGGCACCGGTCTTCATTTGCTCTTCGCCGTAATCGTGGATGACGTCCGTCCCTGAATAAGGCTTATTGACAATCACATCACGCCCAGAAAAGGCTTTGAGCTTGTCAATAATTTCATCTGGGAATCCGTCTGGGAATAATGCCAACGCGTGCTTGACGGGCAATCCCATCATTTCCCAATGACCATCCATACTATCTTTACCAGCTGAAACTTCCTGCATCTTACCAAAGTATGCTAATGGCTTTTCTGCTGGTGCGACGCCCTTAATCGGTTGGTCGCGGAGATTGGAAATTCCCAGTTTTTGTAAATTAGGAATCGCCAATTTTCCATCGTAGAAGTCACCCACGTGGCCGAGGGTATCCGAGCCCACATCGCCAAACTTAGCAGCATCGGGCGCTGCCCCCGTTCCAACTGAATCCAACACGATTCCAAAGATGCGTTTGTATTTCATGCTATTCCACTCCCTTTAATTCTATTGCTCGTTATCCTTTAAAATGGCGACACTGGCACTCACCCCTAGGCGAGTCGCACCGGCATTAATCATGGCGTAGGCATCCTCAGCACTATGGATGCCGCCAGACGCTTTGACACCTAAATCGGGTCCGACAGTTTCACGCATTAACTTCACGTCCGCTGCCTTGGCTCCCGCCGTTGAGAACCCAGTCGATGTTTTAACAAAGTCCGTCCCGGCCTTTTGAGAGAGTTCACACGCCCGTACTTTTTCTTCATCCGTTAATAAAGCGGTTTCAATTATCACTTTCAAAATAGCATGTTTCGCATGAGCCGCATCCGCCACAGCCTTAATGTCCGCTTCAACAGCGGCATCATGATGCTGCTTTAATTCACCGATATTAATCACCATATCGACTTCAACAGCCCCATTGTCAATTGCTTCTTGTGCCTCAAAAACCTTGGTTGCCGTCGTCGTGGCCCCCAGTGGGAATCCAATGACCGTGCAAACATTGACGTCGGTATCCTTCAGTACTTGAGTTGCGAGCGGGACCCAGTAAGGATTAATGCAGATTGAGGCAGTATGATACTGCTTCGCCTCGGCCAGTGTTTGCTCAACTTGTTCCTGAGTGGCATCGGCCTTTAAAAGAGTATGATCCATATATTTTGCGAGTTCTGCGTTCGAAAGCTTCATTTGTGAAACCCCTTTCATATTTGATAGATCAAGCTTAACAGGAATCTGCACATTTGTAAACTAATAAAATGAAATTTTGTAAAAATAAACATTTAGTTATCTATTCAATAACTAAAAATAGCGTAACTAGATTCCATAACAGAACCTAATTACGCTATTTAAACATTATCGTTAGTGAACTAAAATCTGACGATCGCTGTCCATCTGTAAGTGACGGTAGTGGTGATCACCAATCATAATTTTACCGGCATCTTCAAACCCTAGCCGGCGGTATAAACGCTCAGCACCCGGATTAGTGAAGTCAACATTGAGGCCCAACATGTCATATCCCAGTTCATGGGCGTGTTGGGCAATCGCATCGATGAGGCGCGTGGCAATCCCATAGCCACGATAGTTAGCGTCAACGGCAAGCGAGTCGAGATAAAATTCATCATCAAACGATTCCGGATCGGCAAAAAAATCCACGTCCCTGATGGACGGAATACTTTGCGCAGCCTGTGCGTACACACGGTTGACGGCTGTTTCGTTCGTATCCGGATATCCAAACGCCATCCCCACCACTTGGCCGTCAACTTCGGCCACCAGGGTGGTTGCAACATATCCTAATAGCGCCCGGCGTTTATAGGCGTTTTCGATCATTCGCTGGGGGTCCTCGTCAGGAACTGACTCGAACTCTTCTAATTCCATCTCATCATAAATCAAAGACATCAGCGGCACTATCTGGCCGGCATCGTCCGGCTCAGCTTTACGAATTGTTAAAATAAATATCCCTCCAAATTTGAGTTGATATTATATTAGCATAAACAAGACCGGATGTGGAGTGAAACGGAAAGGTCTGACGCACAAACAGCCACCAACTCGTCAGGATATACCGTGGTGCAATACAATTTGACACATTAACCCCAACAAAAAACGGTAACCCTCGGCTACCGTTCTTTATATTCTGATAATCACTTATTGCTTATTTATCAACCTGTTCGTTTTGAACTGAGGTCCGAACGACTAACACATCTACAATCGCATTGCGGTTAACAAATGACGTTACTGACCCCATCACAGCCCGTTGCATGGCTGAAAGTCCGCTAGCCCCCATCATGATCAAATCAACCTGGTGATCTTTAGGAAAATCATAGGCAATCACGGTTTTAGGGTTGCCCAAACGGATATGGATATCTACATCGGTAAAGCTATCCGTCGATCGCAAGTGGTTGACTAACTTGCTTAAATATTCTTTCGATTCATTAACCAGCTGATATGTGATGCTGCCATCTGACATACCAGCATAGTTATAGGTGACTGCCCTGGTATCTAGCACATTTAATAAATCAATGTGGGCATGGTTACGCTTTGCCACCGCAACCGCCTTTTCTAAAGCTAATTTTGCTTCCTTAGAACCGTCTACCGGCACTAAAATGTTTTTGTATACTTGATCCATAAGCAATCATCCCTTCAATATATATCCGTTTGTTGATTATATTGTACCATAAATGCGCTTACATCACACTACTTTTATAAGTCATTTATTGCATTTTTGATTAATTTCTCACCACTAATGACGTTGAAGGTCCGTTTGACGGTCCGCGGGTTTTCCAACGTATCCGCGATAACCGTTGCTACATCAGCTCTCGCGATCTTTCCGGCAACGTCTTGATCGGTATCAAGTTGAACTTTATCAATCGGCTGGTCATTGGTGAGGCCCCCCGGTCGAATAATCGTATACGCTAAATTCGTATGGTGGCGAAGCCATTCGTCTGCATAGTATTTAGCGGCGTAGTACGGCTTCATTGCACCCAACCACTTACTTCGATCGTCGGTATATAGGGCACTCACAATGATAAACCGCGCAACCCCCGCCGCTTCAGTGGCCTGCATACTTTTAATAGCGCCATCCAGATCAACCAACATCGTCTTATCAGCACCAGTTTGCCCACCGGAACCGGCCGTAAAGATGACGGCATCCATTCCCTTTAGCGGGGTGGCGAGCGTTGCTGGCAAAGCTTCTAAATCAAACGCCACAGGGGTGATTCCTGTCGTTTTATCTAACTGGGTCACATCGCGTACCCCGGCAAATACTTGGTGACCGCGAGCAGCTAATAACTTGATAAGGTGCTGACCAATTTGACCATGGGCACCAATTACAAATACTTTGATAATCATCACTCCTTTTTTATTGTTACTTATTATAGAGAAGTTTGACTGAAATACCAGTTAGAACCCTTCAAGAATCCTCCATCAGCATTGTATCGCACCACATTCGGGTTTATAATTTTTGCAATCACTTATGCAATCACTTAAAGGAAGTGTTCTCATGACCATCCCCTATATTCGACTGGCCCGGCCAACTGATGTGCCCGCCATCATGCCAATCATCGAAAGTGCCCGTCAACTGCTAGCGTAACAGGGCATTCCTCAGTGGCAAGATGGTCACCCTAATCAAGCGACCATTCAGGCTGATATTGTCCAACAAATCGGCTACGTTCTCGTTGTCGATCAACAACTTGCGGGCTACACCGCTCTCTTACAAACACCCGACCCGAACTACCAGCCAATCGATGGTGCGTGGGGCCGCTATACTACACCAGAACACTATGCAACCTTGCACCGGGTTGCTATCAGTGCCCAATTTCGTGGGCACCATTTGGGCCGCCTGTTCATCTCTAATCTCGTAACTCGCGCCTATGAACTGGGCTTTCGCGACCTTCGAATCGACACCCACCAGCAAAACCATACCATGCAACACCTCATCAAATCGACTGGATTTAAATACCGTGGGATCATCACGATTCAACGCGACGGATCACCACGGCTAGCCTACCAGTTACTATATTAAATTCTTATGCTTGTTTTTTTCGAACAACTGGTCATTATCCTTGACCATAATTTCATCAGTAAAGTCATTAATAAATTTGAGCGTGTGGGCTAATTTATCGGCCCCAAAAACATTTAACGTACTTTGGGCCTTCTTGAGGCCCTCTTTAAATAGGGTATCTTCTACTTGACGCCCCTGCGTCGTGAGTTTTAAAATCCGCCGCCGTCGATCATCTAAGTCAGTCTGTTGCGCCACGTAATTGGCGGCCAGTAACCCGCTAATCTGCCGTGAAATTGCCGATCGTGATACTTGGTGCGCCTTTGACAACTCCATCAAGGTAATATTATCGTGGGCCTGATTAATTTCATGCATAATCAGGAACTGGTCAAACGAAACCCCGTACTTTTCCGCCGGAGCCGATAGAAAATCCTGTAAGTATTTCAACGAAAATAAATATGAATTAATAAATGCATCGAATAATTGGCGCTCGTCTTCCATTAAATGACCTCCTACAGCAAAATGTTCACTAGCGCAATAGTTAACCCTTATTAACTTTACTAAGAGATGGATTTGTAATCAAGTCTTAATTCAAAATAATCCCGCTCAAGTTAATAATCAAAAGTTCACGGTGGGCTTTATATCACTTGTAGTTCTGATTTGGTTGACATCCTTAGCAATTTAGCATACAATTCTTGCAATTTAAAAGTTTACATATCACACCGTTACCAATCACACAACTCTTAGGGGGATCACATATTGAAACCAAGAATCGCTTTGCCCGCTGATACATTCACTGAGGCAACTAATATCATCAACCAGCGAAACGCTGAATTTGCCCCTTATCAGGCAATTCAGGCCATTACTAAATCGGGCGGTATTCCGATCATTCTGCCAACCATTGATCCAGCCGATGCTCCCGCATACATCGATTTATTTGACGGCCTCCTGATGCTGGGCGGCTTTGACGTCGATCCAACATTCTTTAACGAAGAACCGCATTATGAGCTGGGGGAAACTTACCGAAAACGCGATATGTTTGAAATTGCCCTTCTAAAAGCTGCAATTGATGCTGGTAAGGCCGTCATGGGGATTTGTCGGGGGATGCAGGTCATTAATGTCGCCCTTGGTGGCACGTTATACCAGGACCTGTCTGAAGACCCTCAGGCGCGACTTAAGCATAGTCAGCTTGCACCCGGTAATTTACCGACCCATCACGTAACCGTCCAAGATGATAGCCTACTCTCCACGCTGATCAGTAAGCGCAGCTACGTCAACTCCCGCCATCACCAGGCCATCCATGAACTGGCGAGTTCCCTCCACACGGTCGCCACGGCCGATGACGGTGTCGTGGAAGCCATCGAGTCGAAAAAAAACAACCAAGTTTTGGCGGTGCAATGGCATCCTGAAAACATGTACAAGCATAATAAGGAGTCTCAAGCGCTTTTCGCTAATTTTATCCAGAGAAGTAACGACGTCAAAACACAGTCGCAATTTCGAACAGCTTAAGAATGTTAATCAGATCAGCTCTCATAACCCCGATCCGGTTTGTTTTATTTCATAATAATGGTAAAATAGCTTTTAATTTAAAGGAGTGATCGCATGGACCAAATTGATCGTAAAATTTTAAACCTGTTGCAAGAAAATGCTCGGATTTCATTAAAGACCATTTCTGAACACTGTTTCATTTCCTCCCCCGCCATCGCAGCACGGATCAATCGCCTCGAAAAACAAGGCGTGATTGCGAACTACCAAACGACGATAAATTACGAAAAGTTGGATTACCATGTCAAAGCCTTTATCCGTCTCCAACTCGACCCGACGCAAAAAAAAGACTTCTATCCTTATGTTCGTTCCATCCCCAACGTCTTGGAATGTAACTGCGTCACGGGTGATTACTCTGAACTCTTAGAAGTGGTGTTTGAATCCACTGCCGCCCTTGATGAATTCGTGAATGGCCTGCAGAGTTCCTTTGGTAAGACCAGCACACAAATCGTCTTTTCCACGAGCGTCAATCGGCGTGGCTTAAAGCTTGGTGACGACGCCACCGCTAATACCCCTGAAATTGAAAAGAACGCTGCTAAATAGTTGCAGTAAAAAAGCCCCACGAAATTTCGTGAGGCTTTTTTCTTTTACTTTAATAGCAGGGATTCAATCTGATCCAACCGTTGTTCAAAGACCTTGAAGGCCTCCTTCAAATACTGGTCGGTCGTCACATCGATACCGGCGTGCTTCAAGATATTCACTGGATAGTCCGAGCCACCGGCCTCTAGAAAGCTAAAGTAGTTTTCTAATGCGTGGTCCTCATGTTGCCAGACTCGCTGCGACAATGCCGTTGACACCGCTTGGGAGGTCGCATATTGATAGACGTAGTAGTTCATATAGAAGTGCGGAACATACGCCCAGCTCTGCGTTCTCGTCCCGGTTTCGGTGACTGATGGGCCATAGTACTTATTGACCAAATCACCACTAATCTGATCCAGGTAATCGGCAGTCAGCGTGGTGCCCGCCTGCTGCGCTTGGTAGGCTTGATGCTCGAACTCAGCAAACTGGGTCTGCCGATAAATCGTACCAATGAAACCAGTAATATATTGTTCTAAAATAAAGATCAATTTTTGCCGATCATCTTGATACTTCTCTAACAAATAGTCCGTCAAAATATTTTCGTTAAAGGTCGATGCCACTTCCGCCAGAAAAATGGGGGCATCGGCATATTCAGATGGTTGTGCCTGCGATGAAAAATAGCTATGCATGGCGTGACCAGATTCATGCGCCAAAACCGACGTACTATACAGCTTATCGGTCCAGTTCAGTAGAATAAACGGGTTCGCATCATAAACGCTAATTTGGTAGCCGCCAGACCGCTTGCCTTTATTTTCGGCCGCATCAATCCAGCGATGGTCAAATTCCTGCTTGAGCCCCGCCGTATAGCGTGGTCCGAGCACACTCAACGCATCCAAGGTCATTTGCTTGCCTTCCTCAAAGGTGGTCTTCAGCATATCCGAACCGGCCAACGGAACGTTCAAATCGTACTTGTACATCGTATCTAAGCCGAGAACCCGCTTTTTTAGTGCGTACCACCGGTGAGCCAATGATAGATGGTCATTAACGCTTTTAACTAACGTATCATAAACGCTCTCATCGATGTGATTACCTGACATCGCCGCTTGACGGGCACTGTCATAATGCCGAATTTGCGCCTGCATGTTCTGTGAATCAACAAAACTATTAAATGTTTGGGCAAAGGTATTTCGTAACTTTTGGTATGGTTTTTCGTAAGCTAACGTTGCTTCCTTACGAACCTCACGGATTTGCGATTCGGTAAACTGACTCCGATTACCATGCGTCAACTGAACGAGTTTGCCATCGTCATTGTGGACCTGTCCGAAATCAAGATCCGCGTCATTGAGCGTGTTGTAAATTTCTTCAGAGGCGTCCAGTGACTTTTGCGCCCGACTCAGTAGTTTTTCTTCAACATCCGAAAGGACATGGGCCCGTTGACTCCGCAACTTTTTCAGTAAAAATTCAAATTCAGCCAGTTGGGGTTCAGCTTGTTGAAACTGTGCCAGCTGTTCATCGCTAATGGCTACAATTTCAGGTTCCAAAAACGCCATCTGGGCCCCCAGTTTACTGAGGGTGTTCGCAGCCTCCCCAAACACACTTACGGCCGCCGTATCCGTTGTATCGCTATCCCGGCGCATAAATGCGTAGACATATTCACGTTCCAGTTGCTCGTCAATTTGTTTTTCCGCTTGAAGCGCATTAAGCAGGTTCTGGGCGCTTTTTCCGACCTGCCCTTCTAGCTTCACAAAGTCGGTCACTAAGGCAACCGTTTGCTTTAAAGCGGCTCTCATTTCATCATCCGAATCAAATAGCAGGGTTAAGTCCCACTTCAACTCATCAGCAACTTCACTACGGTTTGGTAATTGTTTTGTCTCAGCCAATCCAGATCAATCCTTTCAGGCGTTTTTAATTTCTTCTAAATATCGTTTATTTTTCTCAGCATCAAATTCGTGCTCTGATTTACCGATCACGATGGTGGCAATCGAGTTTCCGACCACGTTAACGGATGTCCGCGCCATATCGACAAACCGGTCAATCCCAGCAATAAAGGTCAGGCCAGACATCGGCACACCGATCGTTGAAACCGTGGCTAGTAAGACCACGAATGAGGCTCCTGGCACCCCAGCCATCCCCTTGGACGTAATCATCAACACCACGAGGAGTGTAATTTGGTGCCCAATTGTCAGATGAATGCCATAGGCCTGTGCTAAGAACAGCGCGGCCAATGATTGATAGATGGCCGAGCCATCCAAGTTAAAGGTATAGCCCGTCGGAATCACGAACGATACGATCCCCTCACTGACCCCATACTTTTGCATTTTGTTGATCAACCGTGGCAATGTTGCTTCTGAACTAGCCGTTGAAAAGGCAATCAAAAACTCTTCTTTCACTACGCTCATCAACGTCCAGAACTTAAACTTGAACAGATGTGCCACCAGACCCAAGACGACTACGATGAAAAAGGCCATGGTTGCGTAAGTGACTAACACGAACAATCCTAATGGTAATAATGCGCTAATTCCCATTTCAGCCAGCGTCATTCCAATCAAGCCAAAAACCCCGATTGGTGCAAATTTCATGACCCAGTTTGTTACCTTGAACATGACTTCCGAAACCGCCTGTAAGAAGTCGGTAATAATCTTACCGCGTTCACCAATGGCTGCGGTTCCGAGCCCAAAGAAGACAGAGAAGAAAATAACTGGCATCATGTCGCCTTCAGAAAGGGACTTGAAGAAGTTGGTCGGGATAATGCCCAACAGTGTGTCCCAAATTCCCGTGTGTGACGCTGATTTGGCCGTCGCCATATACTTAGAAATATCCGTACTTTGTAATTGATGTATGTCGATAAAGGTCCCGATTTGTGTGATATTCCCAACAATCAGTCCGATAGCAATCGCAATGGTGGTCATAATTTCGAAGTAGATCAGCGTTTTCACACCAACCCGGCCCAACTTATGAATATCACCCATTCCGGCAATCCCGACGGTTAAACATGACACCACGATAGGTAACACGATCATTTGAATCAAACTAATGAAAATTGTTCCTAAATTAGACATGACCGTAATCGCAGTTTGGTTATGGTAAAAAATAACCCCAGCAATAATTCCTAAAATCAATCCGATGACAATTTGCCATCCTAAACTTAAACGCATTGATCGATAGCGACGCATGAGCAACTTTTCCTCCTATTGCTATATATGTAAGTTTCCGAACATTCACAAGTTTATCACACTTATAAATCAACAGTATATACCCTATATCTTTGAATGCGCTTTAAATTGCCATTTAATTTTAATTTTCTTTAGCATTGGTCTATTCAATTCCTCATTTTCGATCGTGCAAGCGATTGCACACTCGTCATTGTATATCAGTACACAATTTTCATTTTATTTAAATTGGTCTAGTTTTAATGAAAAAATTTGCATATTTTATTGATAAATAGGGGTTGAAAAATGTAATTATAAATAATACAATACAAACGTAATGAAAATGATGCATGGAATAGTTTCCTATTTCAGTTAATTTTCACCGTACTTGTGAATTAATTTCCAATAATTAACTTCTGGAGGAATTTTATAATGGTAGAACCTAATACAGACTTTATGATGCCCAACGTTAACTTCTTTGGCCCTGGTGTGATCAGCAAAATTGGTGACCGTGCTAAGATGCTCAATATGAAGAAACCTTTAATCGTAACTGGCCCCTTCCTGCGCCAAATGGAAAATGGCCCGGTTAAACAAACCGAGGCATCATTAAAGGCTGCCGGTGTTGACTACGCATTCTACGACCAAGTCGAACCAAATCCTAAGGTTCGGAACGTTGAAGCAGGTAAGCAAGCCTACTACGACAACAATTGCGATAGCATTATTTCTGTTGGTGGGGGATCATCACACGACTGCGCTAAGGGGATTGGTATCGTGCTCACTAACGGTGACGACATCACAAAACTCGCCGGAATCGAAACCTTAGAAAACCCATTGCCACCACTCTTCGCTGTTAACACAACTGCCGGAACTGCTAGCGAAATTACCCGTCACGCCGTTATTACTAACGAAGAAACCAAGCTGAAGTTCGTTGTCATTTCATGGCGTAATGTTCCATTGGTATCATTCAATGATCCGCTGTTAATGCTTGACATTCCTCGGGGCTTAACGGCTGCAACCGGGATGGACGCTTTAACCCACTGTGTGGAATCATATGTATCAACCCACCGCAACGACATCACCGATGCCCAAGCCATTCAAGGCATCAAGCTGATCAGCAAGTACTTGCCACAGGCTTATGCGGATGGTCACAACGTTGAAGCTCGTACGAAGATGGCCGAAGCGTCATTGCTCGCCGGAATGGCCTTCAACAACGCCGATCTCGGTTACGTTCACGCCATGGCCCACCAATTAGGCGGCCAATACGACGCCCCTCACGGTGAATGCTGTGCAGCCTTAATGCCAACCGTTGAAAAGTGGAACATCGTCTCCGCACCAGAACGGTTCGCTGACATTGCACGCTTCATGGGCGAAAACGTCGACGGTTTAAGCGTTTGGGATGCCGCCCAAAAGGCCATTGATGCGCTCCAACGGATGTCAGACCTTGTTGGTATTCGGACCGTTAAGCAATTAGGCGCTAAACCAGAAGACTTCGAACTATTAGCAGAAAACGCTTTGAAGGACGGCAATGCCGGTCCTAACCCTCGTAAGGGATCAAAAGAAGATATTGTTGCTTTGTTCAAAGAAGCATACAATAGATAAGCAGAAATAATATAAAACAGTGGTTCTCCTAAGCCGGCGCTTGGAAGAACCACTGTTTTTAGTTTTCACGGGCCGGCTTTTTACGCTAGCCGCTTTGCTCCACATCCGGTTCATTTCGTGCTATGCTTGCATTAAACACTTGAAAGGAAGGGTCAATATGCCACATCACAATTGCGTTTCGCTCGTGCCGCTGTTTAGTCAGTTAACTGAATCCGAACAGGCCACCATTGAATCTATCGTTCACCGTCACCACTATCAGGCTGGAGAAACCATTTTTGCCGCCGGTGATCCGATGGACGCCTTAATGATCGTTGCCAGTGGTCAGGTGAAAGTCTTCCAGTTGGCCGCTAACGGTAAGGAGCAACTTCTTTACCTGCTCACCACGGGCGACTTTGATGGTGAAACGGCCCTGTTTTCTCAAGCTAACCACAATTCTTTTGCCCAGGCCCTCATGCCGACGCAAATCTGCCAGATTAACCGGCCCGAATTTCAGCGACTAATGCAGAAGTATCCGACCATCAGCCTGAATCTGCTTAACGAGTTTGGAAAGCGGCTGACAGATCTTGAAAAACGGACCACCAAGACAGCAACCACGTCCGTCGAATCACGGCTAGCCGATTATCTGGTGGAAACCGCCGCCCAGTTTGAGAGTCAAAACTTTAAATTACCACTTAAAAAGAAGGATCTGGCCACCTATCTTGGTACGACGCCGGAAACCATTAGCCGCAAACTAGCGGAGCTCGAACAACGCGGGATTATCACCCAAACTGGTAGTAAACAAATCCAGATTAACGATGAATCCGCACTGGAACTACTTTAGCTGATCGTGATCCTGACGTTCCGTAATGTGTTCGAATAAGATTCCTTCCCGTACCCCATTTTGAGAAAAGAATACCCGATCGGAATCCAGATAGCGCAGGATCGTCACAATTGGGGTAATTCCTCCGGCAATAATGTCGGCCCGATCGCGAGCTAATCCCGGAATGTCGCGCCGCTCAGCCAGGTTCTTACCAATGATATCAGCATACACCGTCTCAATCTGGTCAACCGCCATGCGGTATCCATGAATGTCCTCGAAGTCTAGTGCCTTAACCTTTTTGCGATAGATCTTCGCCAGGGTGCGGTTGCTCCCACCGAGGGCCACAATGGGAAGGTTCTGACCACGATGGAGCCACCAAATACCGTTAAAGAGGCGGTTCACAAAGGTCGTTTCCCAGAATAAGTCCTGCGCTCGGAGGACATCCGTCCGGTTCTTAAAGAACTGTTCGGAAAGGTTCACCGCCCCAATCGGGAGGCTCACTAGATTCTGGGCCTTCCCGTTTTGCACGAGCACCAACTCACAGCTTGCCCCACCGGTATCCATGATGACACAGTTGGTCACCGGTAACGTATTGATGACGCCCAGATAATCGTAATGGGCCTCCATCGTCCCCGTAATGACTTCCAACTTGAGGCCATCTACTTCTGCGGCCACGCGGGCCAAAAATTCCTTTTGATTTTTGGCCATCCGTACGGCCGCCGTCGCAACCGCCCGCAACGTGACGTTAGGTAATTGCTGATAAACTTCTTGAAAATCCTTTAAGGCCTGAATGGTTCTGTCCATCGCAGAATCCTTCAAGGTCTTTTCTTCACCCATATTTTCTGACAATCGGACCATGCGCTTCATTCGTTGAACCACCTGATAGCTCCCATCATCATGAATCTCGGTCACCGTCATGCGCGCCGAGTTAGACCCCAAGTCAATGACTGCCAAATTTTCCATTGTGTGTGCCTCCTAGTCGAATTTATCCTGCGGTTTACGAAGCGGCTCAAAGGTGGTCCGTTCCTGCTTCACGGCCTGGTCGACCTCATGGACTCGTGCCGCATTTGCCTGAGCCATCAGTGCTTCCTGCACCTCAAACGGATCTAAGCCCCGCCGATCCACCTTCTGATAAGTGCCATCCGCCATTAATACCCGAGTCTTCAGGTTATCTTGCCACATCCAATCGTAAATTTGGATGATCTGGGCTTTAATATCAGCTTGCAAGACTGGAAATAGCAGTTCGACCCGCCGTGACAAGTTGCGGTTCATCATATCCGCACTCGACAAGAAAAGGCGTTCCTGTCCATCGGCGTAAAAATAATAAATCCGGCTGTGTTCAAGGAATCGGCCGACGATCGAGTGAACCGTGATATTGTCACTGACGCCCTTAATTCCCGTCTTGAGGCAGCAGATTCCCCGCACAATAATATCAATTTTTACGCCCGCAGCTGATGCTTGATAAAGCTGATCGATGATTCGCGGATCCGATAAAGAATTCATCTTCATTCGAATTTTTGCTGGCCGGCCAGCTTGAGCCGCCTTGATTTCATCTTTAATACGTTCACCCAAAAAATCACGCATCGTCAGTGGGGCAATGTTGAGCATTTCAAACCGGCGCGGTTCCGAGAACCCTGACAGCATGTTAAAGATATTCGACGCATCCACGCCAATGCGGGTATCCGCCGTGAAGAGCCCCATATCCGTGTAAAAGTTAGCCGTCACATCATTATAATTGCCCGTCGCCATGTGCACGTAGCGCTTAATACCCGCACTTTCGCGACGAACCACTAGCAATAGTTTACAGTGTGTCTTCAATCCTTTTAAGCCGTATATCACATGACAGCCTCGTTTTTCCAATTCGTGCGCCCAATGCACATTATTCTCCTCGTCAAACCGCGCCTTCAGTTCCACTAGCACGGTGACCTGTTTGCCATTTTGGGCAGCCTCACCAAGGGCCTTGATAATGGGGGAACGGCTCGACACCCGGTACAGTGTCATCTTGATCGCCAGCGTATCGGGATCCTGGGCGGCCTGCTGAATAAAGCTGACCACCGGTTTAAAGCTGTCGTACGGGTGGTGTAAGAAAACATCCCCCCGAGAAATGGTCGTAAATAGGTCATCCGTTTGTAGGGTCTTGGGTAAGAATGGGTGAAACGGCGGGGACCGTAAATCAGCGTGATCCGTGACCGCCTTTGCAAGCTGACTCATGGCGTGCAGATCGATGGGCCCGTTAATTTCGTAAACATCGTCTTCCCGAACATCTAGTTGCTCGGTCAGCCACTTCCGTAAGTTTTTCCCCGTCTTGGCCTCCAGTTCCAGCCGCATCACCTTGGTATGCTCCCGCATGGCAAGCTGCGACACAATGTCTTTCATCAGATTAGACGTGTCGGTCTGCGCGACGTCAAAGTCCATATCACGGATAACCCGCAGCGTCCGAACTTCTTTGACCTTGTACCCCGTAAAAAGTTCGGCAATGAAGGGCTTAATGGCCTCTTCGAGCAGTAAAAATTGATTATCGCCGGGCAACTGAACAATCCGATTAAAGACATCGGGCACCTGAACGAGCGCGTAACGTCGCTCTTTTTTATCGTCTTCGGGCAATAACAAACTATTTTTCGCCAGCCGTACCGCTAGATACAACGCATTGTTTCCAATAAACGGAAACGGCCGCGAACTATCGACCGCCATCGGGGTTAGCACCGGATACAGGTCCTGATGAAAATATTGACTCACATACATTAATTGCCGTTTCGATAGGTTTTCGTAATCTAGCAGCTCAATCCCAGCTTCCATTAACTGTGGCATTAACGAACGGGACAGCGTGGAATACTGTTTCAAAACCTGTTGGTGAATTTTAACGCTCAGCGCCTTCAACTGCTCTGCTGGTAACATCCCCGCCGCATCATGATTATCATAATTAACGGCCTCCATTTTTCGTAATGACGCCACCCGAACCATGAAGAATTCATCTAAATTACTTTGCGTAATTCCCAAGAAATTAACGCGTTCCAGGAGTGGATTGCGTTTATCACGGGCCTCATCCAGTACCCGATCGTTAAAGTCGACCCAACTTAGCTCACGATTAGTAAAATATTCTGGTTTTCTATATGACATCCTAACGCCTCCCTATCCTTTTAATCGGTTACTCTTCAAAACGGCCTTCAACCCATAAACTTTCCGGAAAAAGTTGGCCTTATGCTGAAACGTCCACTGCTCAAGGGTGATCGCCCGGGTTGACTGTGCGGTGATCACCACCTGATCCGTATCCAAATGCAGGCTAATCTTGGAAATCTTGGCCTGGTGGCTATCATCAAGTGCGTCGGCAAGCCGTAAAATCGCCGATAGCTTCGCAATTCGGAGCCGGTCTGCGGCACTCACCTGATGCATCTGGCTGAGGTCAAGCGAGGGTGCCGTTGCACTGTGATATCGCGCTACAGCCGCAACCACCGTTTGTTCGGCCCGGTTTAATCCCAAAATTTCACTGGCAAGAATAATGTATTCCGAGTGAAACGAATGACGATGGGCATCCAGAAAAACCCCGGTATCCTGTAAGATTGCTGCCAATTGCAGTAATAAGCGCTCTTCTTTCCCCAGCCCATGCAACTTTTTTAGACGGTCAAATAGCTGACCAGCAAATTTAAGCACCTGTTGTTGGTGTTGCTGATCCACCCGGTAGCGCTGAGCAATGCACTTGGCTTCATCAATGACAACCTGATTAAAATCCCAGTTCGTCTTTAAATGCCCTTTTTGATCACTCAAATGGACCATTAGCCCGTCGATCAACTTAATATCCGTTAAACAAATTTCCTTAACGTGCAGGTGATCAAAAATTTGGTCCAGCAGCAAGAACGTCGGGGCCACTTCAGCGACTTCCATTTGTGGGAGGTGTTCGGCGAGGTCTTGATCCGACTGTTTCATAACTTCGCTAAACCGCTGATCAAACTGGTCGTGCGTAATGCTGGTATCGTGCTTGTGCGTGGGAATCATCTCTTCCAACAGGGTCAATTTCGAGCCCATCAAAATCACCCGGTCAAAGTGGTGGGTGGGCATCATGCGCCAAATATCCATCAGTTTTGAGGAAAGGTAATCATCCAGCACTTCCTCATAGGAGGCCACCTGCCGCTCCATACCTGCTAAAATTTGAGCAACTCGCAGGGGGCCTAATGGCAGTTCCCTAACCAGTGTTACCCGCTCTTCTTCGCACACCATCATCGTGATGACACTAGCCCCAATTTGAATGAGGATGGTCCCCTTACTGGCCATTTTTTTAAAGTGGGGCAACAACACGGCACTCGCTTGGAAACGGTACATCAATTCCTCGTTAACCGTCAGTGGCGTCATCGTCAGACCGGTTTGAACGTAAATTTGATCCTGCACAAAGCTGATATTTTCAGCTTGCGAAACCGCGTGACTGACGACTACTTGCGTCTGCTCAACGCCATCGTCATGAATTAACTGCTGGAAATCCCGTAACTTGATGATCGCCTCGTCCACCATTTGGGGATCAATACCGCCCGAGGTAAAAAGATGGTCGCCTAAAACGACTGGTGCACTGGCCTGCTCAATCGTTTGCAATGATTTCAAATCTACAATTCGTAAATCGATACTCTGTGCGTTAATCACAATAATCGCCTGTAAAACCGATTGTGCCATGATGATTACCTCCTAATGAGTTTAAAAAAATCCTTGCTAAGGAGACAGATTGTCATCTGCCCGTTAACAAGGATTAAGTGTTTATTTCGTCGTTTGCCGCTCGATTAATCGCGTCCCTAATACGACTTTTTTAGTAAAGTCACGGGGAGCGTTTTGCTGTTCAACCATTAATTCGACCGCACTTTGCCCCATGTCCTTCGTCGCCACGTGAATGGCAGAAAGGCCTGGATAGACGTAATTAGCAATGGTTGTATCATTGAAGCTGATTAGACTGACCCGTTCCGGGATTTGAATTTTGGCTTCTTGTAACGCCTTAAGCGCCCCAACCGCCATCGGATCGTTCGCCACAAAAAAGCCGTGGGGGAGCCGATCACCCAGCGTTTCGATTGCGTGTTTCATCGCCTGGTATCCCGCTTGTGATGTAAAATCACCCTCGAAGACAAAATCAGGGTTATAGATGCCCAGCGCCGTGACCGCCTTCACGAAGTAATGATAGCGTTGATCATTAATCGTTTGTTTTTGGTCCGTCGTTTTCTCGGTACCGTAAATCATCCCAATATCATTGATCTCGGCTTGCTGGAAGCGGTCAATGACCATATCAACTGACTGTTCGAAATCCGTCACGACGCTATCGCAGCCGTGCGAAAGCCCATCAAAATCAACCAGAACAACGTTACTGGAAATCCGTTGTAACTGGCGAATTTGGTTCGGACTAAACTTTCCCAACGCAATAATGCCGTCCACGCCCGCTGGAATTTGATCGAGACTACTCTCGTAAATCGAAATGGCTTTGTAACCCACCTGCTGGCAATGCTCCTCAATGCCCATTCGAATCGACATATAGTACAGATCATCGAGTTCCTGACTTTGGGTGTACCACTGCACTACCGCAATCCGCTTACTGGGGGTCTTGGTAGCTGGCCGCTTATGCTTGGTATAGTTAAGCTCTTCGGCAATTTCAAAAATCTTCTTACGCGTCAAATCATTTACCGAAAGGGTCTGATCATTGTTGAGCACTCGAGAAACCGTTGCTAACGAAACGTTAGCTTTACTGGCGATATCTTTTAACGTTACTGACATTGTAGATCACCCCTTTCTGGAATTTGATTATTCTTCTTTACATGATAATTTTAACTTGCTCTAAAATAATGGTCGGCAAGCAGCGTGCTTAAATGCCTAACCGCTTTCACGCTACATCCTTATTCTATATTGTCTGCACGAATTTTGCCAATGCTTCTTGCCCTTTATCGTCATTTTTAAAGACGCCGGCGTTTTCTAGCACCTGAGCAAAGACATCTGCCAGCGCCTGTTCCATAACGTCGTCCACGTTGGTTGCCGTAATGGCCTGCTGGGTCTTGATTTGATTGGCCCATGGTTGGTGGTAGGCCGCAATTTCATTGGCATCACCCAGCCAGTACTTTTTAACCTCTTGCATTTCCGTCTTAAGTCGTGCGGGTAAGATTGCACGACCCATAACTTCGATCAGGCCAATATTTTCCTTTTTAATGTGGGCCACTTCATCGTGGGGATGGAAAATACCGTTCGGATACTGTGCCGACGTATTGTTGTCGCGCAAAACAAGGTCTAACACATAGGTCTCTTTTCCCCGGTGCATAATGGGAGTAACCGTATGATGACTCGTATCATCGGTCGTTGCGACCACGCTGACACTCGGATCGCTATACTGCTTCCACGCCGTCATGATTTTATCGCTCAACGCCACGAGCTGGTCAGTATCGGCACTCACTAGGCGAATATCGGTCATTGGCCAATTGACCACCCCGGCTGTCACGTGCTCAAAGCCGGTAAACGTCAACGGCGTTTTAATCGTCGCCTTCATCATTGGGAAGATATGCCGACCGCCTTGATAGTGCTCGTGTGCCAACATTGATCCCCCGACAATCGGCAAATCAGCGTTACTACCGACAAAATAAGCCGGAAAAGTCTGTTCAATTTGAATTAAATTTTTAATCGTTTGCGCGTTAATTTGCATGGGTTCATGCTTCGCATCCAGAAAAATACAGTGTTCGTTGAAGTAGGCGTACGGTGAGTACTGAAATCCCCATTCCTGTCCGCCAACTTCCATCCGAATAATACGGTGGTTGCTTCGTGCGGGGTAGCCCAACCGGCCTAAATAACCTTCATTTTCCATACATAACTGACATTGTGGATACTGTGCACTCGTTTGTTGTGCGGCCGCGGCAATGGCCTTCGGATCCTTTTCTGGTTTAGAAAGGTTAATCGTAATCTCCAAATCACCGTACTGCGTTGCCCGACTAAATTCGACGTTTTTCTTGATTGCCGCTACTTTGATGTAATCATTTTGTTTACAAAAATCGTAGAAATAAGTCGTGGCATCTTCAGGCGCTGCTTCGTAACGTTGCCAGAATTCACGGTTCATCTGTGCCGGCGTGGGCGTCACTAAATCCATTAATTGATCGTTGAGAATTTCACGGTCGGTAATCGTGCCTTCGATTTTGCCATTGGTAACGGCCAAATCGATGAGTTGATCCTTGACCTGCGCACCGTCTTGGACCGAGGCGTCTTGATCTCCCACCAGCGCCCGGATCTTATTGATCACATAGAACCGATCCATTGGGTCATACGTGCCACTTTGAATCACCGTTTCTGCAAACTGTTCAATTAATTTCATCTTATTACTCCCTCTTACTCATCTTTTACGCTAACCACTAGTGTGCCATGAAAAGTGCTGTAAATCAAAGATTGTGCCAAATTAGCTTGGCACAATCTCGGTCATCTATTTAAAGATTATTATAGTTGTTGAGGACCGCCCGCAATTTCAGCATCGTAGAAGTCCGCTTTGTAACCAATCTTGTCTTCATACACCCGACCAACATTTTGCTTGAAGGCCGCTACTTGGTCCTTCTTCACGATCGCAATGCCGCTACCACCGAAGCCACCGCCGATCATCCGGGCGCCCAAAACGCCTGGTTGTTGCCATGCCGTCTCAGCAAGCGTATCTAATTCAACACCCGAAACTTCATAGTCATTTTTCAATGAAACATGTGAGGCGTTAATTAGGCGCCCCAATAGTTCCAAATCGCCGTTCAACAAGGCATCTCTCGCCTGTAAGGTCCGTTGATTTTCAAGTACCACGTGACGGGCACGACGAATCAACGTGTAGTCGCCGATTAAGTATGAGTATTGATCGATCTGATCGTTCGTTAATTCGCCCAAATACTTAATATCGAGGGCTGATTGCAGCCGTCTAACGGCTTCTTCGTTCTGTGCGCGCCGTTCGTTGTATTTGGAATCGGCCAATGAATGTTTCTTGTTCGTGTTCATGATGACCACAATGTAGTCACCCAGTTCCAATGGATAGTAGTTGTAGGCCAGCGTATTGGCATCTAACAAAATGGCGTTGTCCTTCTTACCCATTCCAACCGCAAACTGATCCATAATACCTGAGTTCAACCCGATATAGTCGTTTTCAACCTTTTGCCCAAGCTTGACCAGTGTCAGTTGTTCGACATCCAAGTCGTATTCCGCCTTAAGAATGTATCCCATCAATAGTTCAATCGAAGCTGACGAGGAAAGGCCCGCCCCGTATGGGAGGTTCCCATGAACTAACAGGTTAAAGCCATGATCAAAGGTGTATCCCGCCTTACGGAGTTGCACGATCATACCCTTTAGGTAGTTGGCCCACGTTTTACCGTTTCCCTTTTCGGGTTCGGCATCGTTGATATCAAAAGAAACAATCGGGCTGTCGGTCATGTTAGCTGACGACATTTCAACCTTCGTATCTGTCCGTGGTGCGTACACCCCATAAGTCCCAAGGCTGATGGCACATGGGAACACGTGCCCACCGTTAAAGTCGGTATATTCCCCAATTAAATTAATCCGACCTGGTGAAAAATACACACTCTTGCCAGCTTCATGAAAGACTTGCTCGTATTCTTGTAACAATTGTTCCTTATTCATCGTTTTTCCTCCTACCAAATAAAGCGGTTACATTTTAGTAAAATTTTACTAAAATTACCGCGACTTGTCAAGCTTTCTTCATGATTATTCTCTTTAAAACGAGGCTTTTAGGACTAACTTACCAATCATCGTGCCCCGCTCAACAATTTCATGCCCTTGGTGCAGTGTTTCGGCTGTCATCGTCTCAATCGTTTGGGTGCGGGTCGACCGCAATGCGCCACGATCAAGTAACTGCGCCATCTCGGCCAGAATCCGTCCCTGGCTGGTCATGTCAACGCCGTATTTTGCCTTTGCAAACATAAATTCCCAGTCAAAACTGGCTGCCTTATCCTTGAGCATTCCAAGTGGTAGTGCTTGTTGAGACTCCACAATCGAACCCACGTGTCCGAGGGGGGTCACTAATTGAGCGGCAGCTTCAAAATACGCTTCCGTGGTGTGCAGAATCATAATATTATCAATTTGATTTTGCCGATCGGCGAGTTGCTTCGTCAAACTTTCGTGATGATCAATGACTTCGTCGGCCCCCATCTGCTGAACCCAGGTCACGGTTTCTGGTCGATGAGCGGTCGCAATCACGTGAAACCCAGCCCACTTAGCCAACTGAATCGCGGCCGAGCCGACACCACCGGCGCCGTTGATGATCAGCACCGTCTTTTGTCCGTTGGCCCCCTGAGCAAACGGATTATGAAACTTTTCAAACAGTAGCTCATACGCTGTCAGTAAGGTGAGCGGCATGGCAGCCGCATCTTCATCGGACAACTTGGCCGGTGCCAGTGCGATTAAGCGCGCATCCACAAGCTGGTATTCTTGATTGGCGCCATCACGCTGATTACTCCCCGCATAAAAGACCCGATCGCCCACTTTAAACGCCGTGACCTGATCACCAACCGCAGTAATTGTCCCGACGGCATCGTACCCGAGCACCTTCAACTCGGTCTGATCCGTGACCTGCCGCACCTTTGTATCCACCGGATTCACCGATACGGCCTGGACCTTCACAAGAACATCCGTGCCCTGCGCTGTTGGAACGGGCCGTGTTTCCGTTGTAAACGTCTGCGACTCAATATCCGTTCCTTGGTAAATGCCAATTGCTTTCATTGTATTACCTCCAGTTTGTTATTGGTTGAATGATAGCACGAAATCATTTTTACTGGTTACTTTTTACGTTAATTTTTACACTAAAATTCAAAAAAACTTTTTAATTAATACCGCAACTTCTGCTGCATGGGTTTCCAGTGCAAAATGGCCCGAATCCAATAAGTTAACTTGTACATTATTATCATCACGCTGAAACGCTAACGCGCCCGGATAAATAAAAGACGGATCATTCTTTCCCCATACCGCTAGTAATTGTGGTTGATAACGGCGCAAATAAGCTTGAAATTGCGGATATAATTTAATATTATTTTGATAATCAAAAATCAAATCCAATTGACGTTGTGCATATCCCTCACTATGCGTATACGCAATATCGAGTGTATAACCATCTGGAGATACCTGATTCGCTTGTGTTCCTGTTTGATATTGCCCCTTAATCGTCGCTGGTGCAAACGCAGACCGGTAAACATCACGTTTAGTGGGCGTTGGATTCTGCCAAAAATCTTTTCTTTGTGCCCATTTTTCTCCCAAGCCTTCTTCATAAATATTCCCATTTTGACTGATAATGCCTCGAATCCAATCTGGATGACGTAAAGCTATCCGAAACCCAATTGGTGCTCCATAATCAAATACGTACATATAGAAGAAAGTATCATTTAAATTGATCATAAACGTCTCAATGATTTCAGAAATATGATCAAATGAATATTCAAATTGTTCATGATCTGGCGCACTTGATTGACCAAATCCAGGAAAATCGGGTGCAATCAAATGATAGCGATCTGCCAGCCGCGGCATTAAATCTCGAAACATATGACTAGCGGAAGGAAAACCGTGTAGCAACAACATTGTCGGCGCATCTGCCGCTCCCGCTTCCCGATAAAAAATATTTAATCCCTGTACTTGAATTGTTTTGTACTGCATTTTTACCACTCCAATCGATCAGTTTGATTGATATTACATTTGTTATACGAGGTAAATAATCATTTTGCAACCGCATTTGTTTTCAAAAACCTTTTGCCTAATTCTGTGACTTCAACCACATCGGTTGCTAGTGCCCAATGGCAACCAATTTTCTCGCAAGCAACACCAAAGCGCTAACCACCAAATTCAGGTGATTAGCGCTTTTAACATCTAGCATGTAGCTCTTCGCCACACTTTTACAATTTTAATTAAAGAGTCCTTCTACAAACGCCACAATCTTCGCCCATGTTCTTTGGAAGAGGTTACCGTACTTGGCCATTAGCGCCTTGCCATCCGAACTGTTCGCAAAGTCACTCAACTTAGCCATGGCACTCCCAACACTATTTTTCACCGACTTTGTCACGTTTGTAACGTTACTAATATACGTCTTCGATGACGATACCGGTGCTTTTTGCACCTGAATCAACGCGTTCACAATCGTTGTCTGGGAACTAGATGGGGTACTGTCATCAATGCCGTACTTCTTCAACGCCTTGGCCAACATTTCTTGGACTTCGGCCTTGGTTGCATAATCATTGTCATCTTGCCGTTGCTGAGCTAGTTCCTTAGAAACTGACCCCACTGCGGCCATTAATTTCCCAGGATACTTGCTGTCATCACTGTTAGCATCGATCGCTGGTTGGGTCGCTTCCAACACGCTGTTCGCCGCAGACGTATTTTCCGAACTCAGTTGAATCCCGTCCGTAGCCAACGCCTTGTATACCCCGGCCAGAGCAGCTTCACCAGAAACCGCCTTATTGGCCGTCACGGTAATGATCACATCATTGACCCCGGCCATGGTAGCCACCATCGCATACTGTTGTGCAGTAACCTTGGTAATGTTGCTGTTTCCATCGTATTTGACGATGTTGACCTTCACACCCGTTCCCGGATCAGCCGGTGCAATGGAAACCGAGCTAATCATCGCGGCATCCGACGTTGTCCCGTTACCAATATATTGATTGTAATCGCTCGCCGTTGACGTCAGCGTCTTGTAATTGTCGCTGATTCCAAGCGCACTGCCAATCGACGAACGATCGCTTTGGGCCACCCCAGCTCCGTACACCACGTACGCACTCGACAGGGCTTTCGTTTGGACCGCTTGACTGCTACTTGATTCATCAGTAGTATCTGAAGAAGAAGTGGTCGTCGTATCCGCGTGCGCCGTTACTGCGGGCACCACGATTGCTGCTAATAATAATGTCACCATCACTAACGCTAAGCGTTTGATAAGCTTCATGATTTTGTACCTCCTAAATGATGCTCCTATTTTACCATTTCACCATTAACACCGGGGGGCCTTAATCGTAAATTAATCGAATCTCCGTCGATCTTAACCAATAATTAACGAAAAGAATGGAAACTTAACTATGCTCACTCAAACTTTATCTGCCGCCCTGCTTACGACCCACACTAGACTTCTCGGCCGCTGGAAACTCAAACCCTGTCACGGGGTTGACACCCTCTACACGACCAACCTGGGCAGTACGCTCCGCTTTCAAATTCAACGAGCCACCACGTTGACCGTGAATTTCTTCAATAATGGCAATCCCTTTGGTGCCGCGCAGGTCATCGGCATCCGCGTGGATGATCACTCGTGGCAACACTTTGCGACCAACCACATGCCCGCCACCATCCATTTTACCGCAGCCCACCACGTGATTGAAATCATGACGGTTGGCAACACCGATCTCGATAATGTGTGGCTGGAACAGGAAGGGTTTGCCCTGCAGTCCATCACCACTGACGCAACCGCCCAGATTCAGCCCACCCCACCACGACCGCATCTCACTTGGATTGGTGATTCGATTACCGCTGGGTGCTGGGTCCACGGAAGACGACCGGCTCAAGATTACGCGGCCGACACTAACTATGCCGCCCAGTGTAGTGATCACTTAGCGTGCGATAGCTGTCGCATTGCCTACTCGGCCGCCGGCATCATCCGCGGCGGCACCGGTCATGTCCCCGCAGCCCCTCAATTTCTGACCCATCTTGACCAAGACACTGTTTGGCAGCCCACGGCTACCGATTTAGTGGTGATTAACCTCGGGGTCAACGACCGGCAATACTTCGCTGACGATTTCGAGAGTGTCCTGCGGTCCTTCTTACATCAGGTTCAAGACTGTTTTGCCGCGCCCATCATGGTCATGGTGCCCTTCGCACAAGTCTTTGCCCCCGTTTTTCGAGCGGTCATTCATGAGCTGCCTTCAATCACGCTCATCGAAACCGCCGACTGGGCCCTTACCTACACCGATCGTCTCCACCCCGATCAGCACGGTTCAGATATCGCCGGACGCCGGTTAGCACAAGTATTGCGACCCTATATCTAGTATTTTTCCGCAAGGTTGACTACAATGAATAGGTAGAAATCAAAGTAAAGGCGGGCATCTCATGACAACTAATCGGCTGTTACCAATAAAAAACGGACGGAACTTTCGCGATTTAGGTGGCTATCGCACAGTGGACGGTCACACGGTCAAATGGCACCGGCTCATTCGTTCGGGTCACCTTAACACGCTGGACCAACCCGATCTGGACCTATTAGCCAGTCTCAACATCACCCTCGACGTGGACTTTCGGGCCCCTGGTGAAATTAAGGCGCAGCCCGATCACGTCCCAGTCACCGCCACCTATCACCAGCTATCCGTCTTCCAGACCGATCGCACCGATGCTTCCCATAGCCAAGAAGAAATTGAAGCGGAATTTTCAGATGATCCTCAGGCTGGCTATCACCACATGTTGCAGGTCTACCGCGAAATGGTAACGGCCAGTAAAGCCAAAGCGGCCTACCAATACTTCTTTGACCTGTTACTCGACAGTGACCCCGAAAGTGCCGTTCTCTTCCATTGCACCGCGGGAAAGGACCGGACGGGGATGGGCGCCATCTTGCTGTTGTCCGCACTCAACGTGGATCGTCAAACCTCGATCAACGACTATCTGTTAACCAATCAAGTCAACCAAGCGCTCCTTGACGGGGTCGTTAAAAAAATCACTCAGGCCGGGAAATCACCGGCCTTTGCTCAAAACACCCTCTCCTTAATGAGCGTCTCCCCCGATTACATCGGTACCGCCCTGCAAATTATCGATCACGACTACGGTAGTATTCGTCACTATCTGAGAGCCTACCTCGGAATCACACCGCAAAACATGCGTGATTTACAAAAACGCTATCTCGACTAAAAACTCCCCTGAACGGACACCGTCAAGTGCCTGTCAGGAGAGTTTTTTCAATTAGTATACAACGGTCTCAATTTTTAACAGTTTGCCTAGGGCCACAATATCAGCCACATAGTCACCGTAGACGACGGCAAAGTGGGATTCGTAGCCGTGTTCTACAAACTGATCGACCAGCGTTGCGACCGGCTGATCCATTTGAACCCGACCAGAAGCCCCATTAAACTGGGCTTCCGTATCTAGTACCGTCCCCTTAGTCACGATCAACTGGTAGCCATCGGCGTTGTAGTGAACTCGTAAGAAGGTCACTTCGCCCGGTTTCAAAACCATTTGGGGACTAACGGGAACCTTGCGATTAGGATGAACACTCGCCTCAACCCCATACTTCGGGTTGGCTAGCGAATAGGCCCCGTAATCGTGCCACGTGGTTAAGGTATTATCACTTAGATCCATGCTGGATAGATCGCCCAAAAATACTGCATCACGTTGTTGCGTCATTTGTTGCAAAATGTACATCGAAAGGGCGCCATGAATATCACATTCCATCGCCGTCGGGAGTTGTTGGTCGCTAAGTTGTGACCATACCGCTCCGGGAGCACTATGATACTTGTCAAAAAAGTCTGGCCAGCAACGGGAGGCCAAGGCACCAAGCTGATCACGTTGCTGGTATTGCCGCATGAGCGTCGCAAACTTCACAAACCGGATCGTCTCATCCCCGTCAGCATCCAACCCTTCAAAGTGCGCGATCGCGTAGTCGAGCTGGTCTTGATACTGGTCGGGTGTCAATGCAGCCGCCTGATCAAAGGCGGTATCAATTTCGTAGTGCTTCAATGTCGTTCCAAAATGGTGTTTCAATTCTGCAGCATCCGCATCAGAGAAAAAGAATCCCGGTGGATAGGTCCCCACCACGCCAATATTCAAATCATTCAAATCGGCCTTAATCTGAACTGCTTTAGCAAACGAAGCAATTTTGTGGGCGACCGCCGGCTCATCTGGATTACCGTAAATATGCTCAAAATCATGGTGTTGGCTTACCAGATAATTACCCGAACTAATAATGCCGGTCAATGCATTCAGACGTAGCCAACCGTGAATGCTGGGTTCACACGGTGCCAGTAACAAAATGGGCGTCGTCGGATAGTACCGGTGCACCATTTGAATAAACTCCGCATCCGTAAAGGTCGTATTATGGAAAATAATGCCGGCCACGGATTCGTTTTGAATCGAGCTGAGAAAATCACCTAGTTCAGACGGATCACCCAGCGCCTCTTTAGGCGCAATGAGGTCATAATCTGCGAGTTTCTTAAGCGTAGTTTGCATGATTTGTTCAGCCGTCGCGGCATCAAATTTGCGCCGCACAACTGGTAAATATAATAAGTTACTCATCGTCAGTCCTCCTTGGATTGCTTAATCAATTGTCTTAATCATCAGGTTCGTTCCGGTCACCCCGATCAGGGCCCCGTTAGTGACCATGCGTTCATTTTCAGCATGGGTAATCAGCCACTTATTGTATTGGAACAGGGTCTCGTCTGCGGCATGCCCAGATGCTAGTGGCGTGTTTGTCCGCTCGGTTAGGATCACCAAGCACTTAAACCCAGCTTGCCACACCCGGCATGGCGCAAAATGCAGCGTCGTCGGATAAACTTCGATCGCCGTCCCTTGCGGAACAAAGAAGGCTTGCGCCCGATCTGTCGTAATCGTCGTCCCGTTTAAATCTCGTCGGTGTGCCAAAAATAAAATCATATCAGTCGCTGCCAGATTCAGCTCCGAGCAATTATGCCATTCAAACGCGTTCAAATGATCACTGTTGCCGTTGCAGTAGCCAATTTCAATCGGCTGTTCCCCGTAAAATTCGCGTGCAATCGCCGCTTTCTTAACCTCTGCTAACAGGGTTGGGGCATCACGAACGTACTGGTTTTGAGTGGCCGGAATAGTGGTTAACGTCGTTAGATTTTGATTTAATTCATCCTGATGAGGTAGTGTGATGACCTGTCCGTAAAGGGCAAACGTGTCATCAAATACCGAATGAATGGTTAAAGATGGATTAGCTTGTTGAATTTTTTCTAAGGTTGTCATGGTTCCCCTCCTCCTTTTTCGATTCACAAAAGTTCTGCTGCGACTTTGCCTGCTGGCCCAATGAGCCCACAGGAAGCGTGGCTCGTCACCTGTCAATTCGTGTGACTCACTCGGGTTACTGAGCACCCTTGGTATGATCCCAGGCGTCTTGAAAGGTCTTCAATCCGAGGTCGGTATACGGATTACTGAAGCTAGCTTCGTACACAGACAGCGCACACGTAACGATATCCGCCCCGTAAATGGCCGCCTGCTGGAGCTGCTTAGCCGTTCGAATCGCGGCAACAATAATTTCAGTGTCAAAATCATACCGGTGATAAAGATCCACAATGTCTTTAACGTAGGCTAAGCCGTCATCCCCGTAATCTTCCTTCCATCCCACAAATGGTGAGACGTACTTGGCATGAATTTTACCGGGCATAATCGACTGGGCCGGCGAGAAGACTAACGTCATGTTCGTCCGCACCCCTTGCTGTTCCAGTTGCCGGGCAGCAATAATACCCTGCTGATTGGTCGGCACCTTGATTACAAAGTTTGGCGAGAGCGCACTAATTTCTTTCGCCATCGCCACCATTTCAGGTGCCGTTTCTAAGTGGGGATTAATCTCCACTGAGACCGGAAAATCTGGCTTATCAACCACGTAGTTAGCAATGTCCGTAATCGCTTGTTTAAAGGACTTCCCGCTGTTCATAATGTGCTTGGGATTAGTTGTCACCCCATCAAAACCATATTGTTCATAAGCAATTTTAATTTCATCTAATTTGGCACTATCTAAAAAATATTTCATCGTTAAACTCCCCTTTGCTAGTCCGAAACTACGTATTCAGGCGCTAATTGCTTGTTTTGCCGCCGAACCGTCAAGTCTGCAACAATCTTCTTGTACCGCTTTTCCGTCAATGGGTACAGCCAAAGCATGACCCCAATCGTGGCAACCGCGAGCACAGCTGAATAGATAAACATCAGGCCCCGAATGCCCATCAATGCGGTTGCGGTTTGCGTCGCGTTCGGAACATAGCCAACCCAGGCCAACACAATGCCGGGGATAAATCCAGCAATCGCCTGTGACAACTTACGGAAGTAGGTAAAGAAGGAATAAACTAGCCCTTCAGACCGAATTCCGCTTTGCCATTCGCCGTATTCGACACAGTCTGAGATGAGCGCCCAGTTCAGGGCGCTGGTAAAGCCATCCCCGAGGTAAGCAATACTCGTCAAGAAGACCAGCATGAAGGTACTATTAGCGAAGAAGAACCCGAGAATATCGGCAACGGCCCAGATTGCACACCCCAGAATGTAGACCATCTTTTTATCAAACTTTTTGGTCAGAAGTGGTGTCAGGGCGACGGAAACGAAGACCATCCCAATACTGAAGAAACCCAGCCATGATTCGGCCGTCGTATTCTTTAAAATGTATTGGCAGTAATAAACTTGCACGGCCAATTTCAGGTTAAAGGCTGAGAACGTAAAGATATTGACGAGGCTAACAACGAGTAACGGTTTGTTTTTCAATAGCGCCCGGTAAGACGCCTTAATTTCTTCCTTGCTGACCTTCTTTTTGACAGGGGTCGGATAATTTTCCTTGATGTTCGCGTATGAGAACCACTGGCATAGCACCCCGAAGATGGCAAAGACAACGACGGCCACCGTGTACCCAATATTTTTATTAGGCAATGCGGTCACAATCGGCATAAAGCCAATCGTTGCGAGCATCAAACCAAAGTTAGAGCCGGCCTGACGATATGACGCCAGTTCGGAACGTTCCTGACTATTACGCGTCATTGTTGGAATCATTGAGCCAAATGGCACGTTGGAAATACTGTAGCAGGTTCCGAATAGCATGTAGGCAATGTAGGCCCACAATAACTTACCGGTGACCGAGAAGTTGGGAGTCGTAAAGTTGGCAATCAACAACATGCCCAGTGGAATCGCGGCCCACAAAATGAATGGCCGGAATTTCCCCCGTTTACCAATATTGGTTCGGTTATCAATCCAAGTTCCGACTGAGATATCCGCAAAGGCATCCCAGATCTTCGCCACTAGAAACACCGTTCCGGCTGCCGCACTAGGCAACCCCACTTGATCGGTAAAATAATTTAGTAGGTAGAGTTGCCCCATATCGAAGAGAAAGTTGTTTCCAACATCCCCAACCGCATAGGCAATTTTATTTTTAAACGTTAACGTTCGTGGTGCAACATCATTCTTGGCGGTCGCGGCCGCCACTTCTCGATTCTCCATTGTAAGTCGCTCCTTTCTATCCCAGCGCAATCATTTTTTGATTGGCAAATTCATACAACGCTAAATCACTCATTTCCCGCCCATAACCAGAATTTTTAACACCGCCAAACGGTAATTCTGGGTAGCCGTTAGAGGGTTGATTTAAGAAAATCTGACCAGTTTCTAGCTGATCCGCCACGCGTTTCGCAGCCGTCACCGTTTTGGCATACACCGCACCCGCTAGACCAAACTGCGAGCGATTAGCTAAACTAATCGCTGCAGCTTCATTATCGACAACGTGAATTTGGCCCACCGGACCGAAAAATTCTTCATCGTACATCGGGTTGTCAGGGGTCAAATTAGTCAGTAAGACGGGCTTGAAAAAGTTGCCTGGCCGATCAAGAACCGCGCCACCTTCAACTAAGACCTGAGCCCCGTTTTCAACAGCGACGTCTACTTGGTGCTGCAAATTCAATTGCATGGCTTTCGACGCCATGGGGGCCAACGTGGTCGTTTCGTCTAATGGATCCCCCAGTTGCCGCTGTCTAAATTGGGCGATCATTCCGGTCGTAAAGGCCTCGGCCACATCGCGTTCTACGATAAATCGTTTCGCCGACGTGCAAACCTGACCGGCATTGCGCAACCGTGACGTCGCGCCATCTAGCACCGCTTGGTCAATATCGGCACCCTTTAAAACGATAAAGGCATCGTTGCCACCTAACTCCAACGTTGATTTTTTCATGGCCCGGCCGGCTTCGGCAGCGACAGCACTTCCAGCCTGCGCCGAACCGGTCAACGCCACTCCTTGAATTCGTGCATCAGCAATCATCGTTGCCACCTGCTCACTGTTAATGAAGAGGTTTTGGAAGGCCCCGTGATCGACGTTGGCCGCCCAAACTAACTGTTCGAACAAGTCCGCACATCCCGCGACAATTCGCGCATGCTTTAAAATCACCGGATTTCCGAGTAAAAAGTTGGGAGCAAAGACACGCATCACTTGTGTGTACGGAAAGTTCCATGGTTCCACCGCGAGTACCGTACCGGTCGCTTCGTATTGCAAAACTGCCTTTTTACCATCGAGGTAGGTATATTGCCGCGCCGTCAACGCTGTTAAGCCGTGATCGACGTAGTACTGCGCAATATTGGCCGCCGCTGTGGCTTCGCCAATGCCTTCCTGATATCGTTTCCCCATGTTAGTGGCTGCCACCGAGGCTAATTGCGCCACATGATCCCGAAAAATCTGAGCAATTTCGGCGAGTTGTGCGGCCCGTTGTTGAAAAGTGACTTGTCGCTGGGTGCGGTAATAGGTAGCACTGCGATTCAGTGCCGCTTCAATGAGTTGATTATCAGCTGGTTCAAAAGTTTGTTCTATTTTTCCCGTTGCGGGATTTATAATTTGATAGGCCATTTTTACTCGCCCTCCTTTATTCACCGATTCATTATTTGAATAATAAATCTTTCATAGTCTGTTTTACTAAATAGTTATGGTCTGTTTATGGATCACTAATGGAAAAGTAGTGATCATTTTGCTAACAAAATAAGAATTGTGTGACGAATTCGTGAAGCTGTCTAATAAGTTAAGCTTGTTTGAGTGTTTTAAATAAATCTGTATAGCTAGATTGTTTCCGGTAGAACACCGGAATCTGGCCGAGTGGCGCATCGACTTCGTGGTGTCCACCACGAAACGATTCGTCGGTCCACAAATTAACCCAGTCATCATCGGGCAGGTATACCGACCACTTCAGCTTCTCTGCTTGGTAGACGGGGGCAACTAGCAAATCACGGCCAAAGAGGTATTCGTATTGAATGCTGTAGGATTCCGGATCATCCTCGTAATGCATAAAGAGTGGCCGTTGTGCTGGCGTGCCATGCGCCACCACTTCTTTAATTACCGCTTGGCGGTACGGTGTGAGTCGCTGAAACACGTGGGTAAACTTCGCGAGGTGATCCAGTGCTTCGCCACTGTCGTACACTTGGAAGTTTTCGGCCGGCCGGTTGCCTTCATGACTACGCATGAACGGCGTAAAGGCCGCCATTTCGCCCCAACGCATAAAAAGTTCCTTCGTCCGAAGATTACCGTACATACTGGTATAGCCACCAATATCACTGTGTGTCAGGCCGTTGCCTGTCATCCCGGCTGATAACGCGGCCGGAATGGTGGAAGCAATTCCATCATCAAGACTCCAATTGACGCTTTGATCTCCGGCCCAGAGGAGGGGATTATAGCGCTGACTGCCCGTCGCACCGGCCCGCATAAAGGTGACAATTTCAGCTTCTTTGCCGGCTTCGTGAATCGCATCATAGTTGCATTTAGCCCAAAGCATCGGCCATTGATTATGCATCACCATCGGGTCAGAGCCGTCCGCAAGCACGACATCGGTTGGAAGATACTCGCCAAAATCGGCCATCCAGCCCGCAAACCCGGCATCAATTAGATTCGTTTTAATGACCGATTTAAACCATTTGAATGCGTACGGGTTCGTGAAATCAACGACGCCACAATTAAATTCGCCAAAGTCTACTTCGTAAACTTCACCCCGTTTGTTTTTCGCAAAGTAATCTGGATTCGTCTGGGCAAACATTGGGGAGTCGACCGCCACGTACGGGTTAATATAGCCTAAGAACCGTAGCCCTTCCTGGCGCCATTGCTTCACCTGCGCCGGTAATTCAGGATAGAGGTTGTCATCGAACTGCCAGTTCCAAAAGAGCCGCTTACCGAAGCTGGTCATGCGAATGCCTTCCCAGTCTTGCGCCCAAATACCCGCCAACGCAACGTGGTGGTCTTGAAACCGTCGTTTGAGCGTTTCAATTCGGGGCGTCCCGCCCTGCAAGCCAGCAACCAGCCCCTGATTCGTCCAGTCGGGTAATGGTGCTTGCCGTCCTAATAAGCTGGTTAATTGTTCAATAAGGCCGACATAGGTCTCCGCCGTTTCAAACGTCCATGACGTAGGCACTTGCCAGTGCTGTAATTCGTGAAAATCGGGGTGCCGAAAATCAAAATCGGCGTAGGCGTAAGAAGTTGTGTGACAGTAGTATTTATGGGTGGAAACAAAGGTCGGTTCAGGATAATTGGTCGTGTAATAATCTCCACCCGCATGGTCGGCGTCCGCCTTAAAAGTCGTGAGTGTGTGTTTATTCCGCCCGATACCCGGTTCGGAGGTCCACAACGGAAAGTGGCGGCCCCGCAAATTGAAATGGGACATCTGTTCTCCAGCACCGTAAACTTTTTCATCGGCCGTCGCCGCTAGTCGGAGCCAAATCCGATTCCAGTGCGCCGCCACTTGTTGCGGGATCATTACTAAACGGCCCTGATCATCGATCGTCAATTCCAGTGTCAAATAGTGAACATCTTGAAACCCGAATTCGAGCGCCAGCTTATCCGCGACTTGGTAGGCATTAATGATTGTGAGCGCCAATCGCGTGTCCACCTGATCATCAATGTCAAAGTTGCCCCGATACATGGTCACAGTTTCTTCACCATGCCCCAGAAAAACGATGGGCGATTCATCTGTTTGCTGCAACAGCAAGCGGTGATTAAAGGTGACGGTTTGGTTATCAACGATTAGCGTGCTATTTTGATGTGTTAATTTCATTTGAACTCCTCCAACTCACATGTCGTTTGTTACTCTGACAAGTACATTAACCGAGAAATTTAAGCTCCCAACGCTTAAAATATGATGAATTTGTAAACATCATGCGAAAAAAGACGCTTTTTTTTAGTGAAAATCAAAAAGCGTCTAATACTAAGAAAGTAATAGACGCTTTTATTCGATTTAATTGTTAATCGCGTAATCTGTTCACAAAATTGTCGCTTAAAGCTGAGCTGCTAAATCTTCAAAGACGCGCATCAACTGGTGATCATCATTTTCAATCACCAATCCGGCAAAAATATGATCATTAGCGAGTGATCGAACCAGCCGGTCGCTTTCGTGGGTGTCAGCAATGAGGTATTTAATCATAATTTCGACCTTGCAGCGGTCAATTCGAGCCGGTATCCCCATCATTCGGTAGGTACCATTGTACAGCGCAAATAATTTCCGCGTCCGATCAATGCTCGGGGCCCGATAAATTTGCTGTGTCCCCCGCTCATCAACGACCGAATAGTAATGCACCGCTGTCATCGACGTCAACGTCAAGTGCTGATTATGCATGATTTCATCGTTAATGAATCCCCGAATGATATTTTCAATCTGCACCAAAATTTGATAGCGTGCACACCCTGTACAATCGGGCGACTCGGCACCGATCGCATGCGCCGCGTATCGATGATGTGTCTGCATGTTCTCACTCATTAATTCGTTGATGGCGTCGCGATACTCGTTCAACGTTCGCAAGCGATTGCTTCTGCCATCAGCGCTATTTTGTTGTTGATTTATTTGCCCCATCAAACCAATCTACCACCTTAATTTAGCCCACTTAAGTCTATCCACATGTTCCCCATATTATATAAATAAATAATCACCGTTTTTGCTGCATGATGACGTTGCTTTAAAATTATCATATTCCTCAGCGAACGGCCAGCCCTTCGCATGAATTAACCACCAAAAATATTCCAAAATTTAAAATTTACTTATGATTTAAATAAGTTGCACGTTTATCTATCTTTTTTAACTTATGTTATGTATTATAATTATATACACAGACGATATTACTTAATTCACAGCACTGGAGAAGATGATATGACTTATCAAGATGTATTAACGCACCTACAGCTTTGGCAAGCCACAATCGATGCTGCCGAATTCGGCAGCGACGCGTATCACGACGCAAAAGAACGTTACGATCAAATTTTAGGGGTTCTCACCTGGCGCGAATGGAATTTTTTACGCGACCACGCTAAAAAAGACGTTACCCCCGAGGCAACAGCTAAAATTATCGCAGCCGTGGTTAACGACGAAGATCCCACCCCGATTCTTAACCTCGCCCTCAACCATCGACTATCATGGAATTTTTTACACTACCGTCGGAAACAGCAACTAACCCTGACGGACGTCACTCACATTATTCCTGATTTTTCTGAAGGCGACTTAAGAAAAATCGAAGCAGGTTCGATTGACCTTAAGTCAGCCGACTGGGCACAACTCTTTCAGGCCCTAACGGTCAGTGTTCACCTAAAATTTAGCTAACCCTGTATGGCGTATCAGTATCACTGACATTAAAAATCCGTTCTACACACCCCATTAGTGGTTGTATAGAACGGATTTTTGTGTAGTTTCTAGGCCTTGATTGCTTTCACGTACGCCACAATCTTATCGGTCGCATTTTCAGGATCCTCTTCAATCAATTTCACGATGCCAGAGCCGATAATCGCCCCGTCGGCAATCTGATTCATTTGTGTGACCTGCTGTTCAGTATGAATCCCAAACCCGACGGCAACGGGGGCGTCCGTGTACTTTTTAATCTCGGTCACCAACTGGTTCAAATCGGCAGACATTTGATTATCGTCCCGCACGCCGGTGATGCCCAGCGATGACACAAGGTAGATAAAGCCGGTGCTTCCCGCAACAATTTTGGCAATGCGATGGCCCGAAGTTGGCGCAACCAACGGAATGATGGCCACATTGTGCGCTTGGGCGGCACCTTCTAGTTCTCCACGTTCTTCAAACGACAGATCGGGAATCACCACCCCGCTTACCCCGCGGTTTTCGCATTCGGTAAAGAAGGCGTCGTACCCATAATCAAAGAGCTTGTTCAAGTAGGACAAGAAGACCAACGGGACATCCGTTTGCTGCCGAATTTCACTAACCATCGCAAAAATTTTGTCGGTATCGATTCCCGCATCAAACGCCCGTAAGCCCGCCTTTTGAATGACGGGACCATCAGCGATCGGATCGCTAAACGGAATTCCCAGTTCAATCACATCCGCCCCGGCGTTCGCCATCGCCACCACGTACTCGATACTTTTGTCGATATTAGGATCTCCGGCCACCGTAAACGCAACTAGTGTCTGCGGATCATTAAATGCTGCTTGTAAATTAGTCATGAATATCTACCCCCTTATAACGCGCAATTGCAGCGACGTCTTTATCACCACGTCCCGATAAGTTGCAGACGATAATTTGATCTGGTCGCATCGTTGGCGCTAATTTTTTCACGTAGGCAACGGCGTGTGAGCTTTCGATGGCCGCCACAATCCCTTCTTCTTTGGCAATAAAGTCAAAGGCGTCGACCGCTTCATCATCGGTAATTCCGACGTATTCCGCGCGCTTAATGTCTTGTAAGTAAGCATGTTCGGGGCCAATGCCAGGATAATCTAACCCCGCGGAAATTGAATAAACTTCCGTGATATCACCATCATCGTCCTGACAAAAGACGGACTTCATGCCGTGGAAAATCCCAGGGCGACCCTTTTCCAAGGTCGCTGCGTGTTGTTCCGTGTTTAGTCCTTTACCGGCTGCCTCGCACCCAATTAACCGCACTTCAGGGTCGTCGATAAAGTTGTAGAAGGCGCCCATTGCATTACTTCCCCCACCAACGCAGGCAACCACTGCATCGGGTAGCTTACCGGCTTCCTTAATGATTTGTTCCTTAATTTCCTTACTGATAACCGCTTGAAAATCGCGCACCATCGTTGGGAAGGGATGGGGCCCCATCGTCGAGCCAATCAGATAGTGGGTATCGTCAACCCGTCGTGTCCATTCCTGCAGTGCCGCATTGACGGCATCCTTTAACGTCCCAGTTCCGGAACTAATGGGATGAACCTTAGCACCCAGCATTTCCATCCGGTAAACGTTCAACGCTTGCCGCTCCGTATCCAGCTTCCCCATGTAAATTTCACATTCCATCCCCAACAGTGCGGCGACGGTGGCCGTGGCCACCCCGTGTTGACCCGCACCGGTTTCGGCGATCAGACGGGTTTTGCCCATCTTCTTCGCCAGTAGGGCCTGCCCGAGGGCGTTGTTAATTTTATGCGATCCGGTATGATTTAGATCTTCACGCTTAAAGTAAATTTGTGCGCCCCCCAGATCCTTGCTCATCCGCTTAGCGTGGTATAACAGCGATGGCCGTCCCGCGTAATTAACGAGTAAATCGTGTAACTCAGCCTTAAATTCAGGATCGTTTTTATAGTGGTCGTACGCTTCAGTCAGTCGTTCAATTTCGCTCATTAAGGTTTCGGGAATGTACTGCCCACCAAAATCCCCAAAACGACCTGTTTCTTCATTAGTAGTTGTTGTTTTCGTTTCCTGCATGATGTGCCCTCCGTGTAAATTCAATTATTTTAGTTGGATCTTTAATACCGTTCGTTTCAACTCCCGAGCTTACATCGACAAAGTCGGGATGTACCCGCTCAATGGCGGTCTCAACGTTAGCGGGGGTTAACCCGCCGGCGAGAAACGTCGGTTGGTGCATTTGGGTGATGTCTTGCCAGGCAATCCGTTGCCCACTTCCCGGATGAACGCCGTCAAACATCACGTAATCGGGGGTCGTCGTCAGGGTGTCCCCTGGGTGAAGTACCTGAGTAACACGTAACCCCAGTTGATGAATGCGATCCGTAACGGCCTGATCTTGCGGTCCGTGAAGCTGCACAATTTGAATGGCTGCTGCCTGCGCTAACCGTGATATCAAAGCCAGATCTGGTGTAACGAAAACGCCGACCGCGGCAATCGATGGCTCGAGCACTTGACGCAGTTGCTGCGCTTGATCAAAGTTCACTTGGCGCTTGCTTGGTGCAAACACGAAGCCCGCCAGATCAGCTTGAATTTGGTTCACTGTTTGGACCGCTTCAACCGTGCTCAGTCCGCAAATTTTAACCTTGGTCACCCGTTTTCATCCCCTTCAATTCATGAATCAGTTGTGTTTTATTTGTTGCCCGCATGAGTGTTTCGCCGATCAGCGACACGTGAATGTTGTGTTGTTGAAGCTCATCAGCATCACGCGCCTGCTTCACCCCACTTTCAGCAACAAACACGCGATCGTTAGGCACCAGTTGTCGGAGTCGTTCACTATTACTAAAGTCCACCGTGAAGGTCTTCAAGTTCCGGTTATTAACCCCAATAATCCGCGCACCGGCAGCCAATGCCCGTTTAATTTCGGTTTCATCATGGGCTTCAACCAGCGCCGACAACCCGAGCTCATCGGCCAGTGCCAGATAATTTCGTAATTGGTCATCGGTCAGGATGCTGACAATCAGGAGAACGGCGGCCGCACCGGCCACCTTAGCCTCGTAAATCATGTAGGGATCCACCGTGAAATCCTTGCGCAGAACCGGCGTTGTCACCGCTGTAGCAATTTCTTTGAGGTAGGTTAACGATCCCTGAAAGTAATCTGGTTCGGTCAGTACCGAAATGGCATCTGCGCCAGCCCGATCGTATTCTTGCGCAATCGTGAGGTAGGGAAACTGTGGGGCAATCAATCCTTTGGAAGGTGAGGCCTTCTTGACCTCGGCAATAATGTGAAAGCCTGGCTGTTTCAAGCGGTTTTCAAAGGGCCGTTGCTCACTAACCGGCAAGGCGCGTGCTTCGCGTTCCAGTACCGTCAGTGGTAAGGTCGCTTTGCTCGCCGCCACCCGTTTTTTTGTGGCAGCAACTAAATCGTCCAGAATCATGCGACCGCTCCTTTGGTAAACGTAATAATCTCGTTTAGTTTATTTAATGCGGCGCCGCTATCGATCATTGCGGCGGCCTTTTCAATGCCCTGAGCGAACGTCAATTCAGGGTTGGCAACGTGAAGCGCAACCCCCGCATTCAGGAGGACAACATCACGTTTAGGTCCCTTAGCTCCCGCTAAAATATCGCGGGTAATCTGCGCGTTCTCATCTGGCGTCCCTCCCACTAAATCAGCTTTCTCACAGTACTCGAACCCATAATCATGAGGATCAATGGTTAATTTAGTGAGTTGGCCGTGTCGAACCTCAATTGCGTTCGTCGGTGCCGTCAGGGTAATTTCATCCAATCCGTCCTGACCGTTAACGGCTAATGCATCCGTAACCCCCAGCTGAACCAGCACGTTGGCTAGTGGTTCCAGTAAGGCTTCATCGTAAACCCCGAGCAACTGACGCGATGCATGGGCGGGATTGGTGAGCGGCCCTAAAATGTTAAAGACGGTTCGAATGCCGAGCGTTTTGCGGGTTGGCATTACAAAACGCATTGCTTGGTGATACTCCTGTGCAAACATGAAGCTAAACCCAACTTGTTGCAACAGTTGTTCACTTTGGTCTGGCGCTAGGTTGATATTAATTCCTAACGATTCCAAGACATCGGCCGCGCCGCTCTTCGATGACGCAGCTCGGTTACCATGCTTGGCAACCGGAACACCGGCTGCCGCAACCACAATCGCTGACGTTGAGGAGATGTTGAAGGTGTTGGCGTGGTCACCACCAGTGCCGACAATTTCAAGCACTTCTTCACCGGCGTTGAATGGTAAGGCATGATCACGCATTGCTTTAGCACTTCCGGCAATTTCAGCGACGGTTTCTTTTTTCATGCTCAGGGCGGTTAAGTAAGACGAAATTTGAATGTCATTCGTTTTGCCGTTCATGATTTCATCCATCACGCTTTCGGCTTCGTTAAAGGTTAGGTTTTCGTTGTTGGCGACTTTTTTAATTGCTGTTTCGATCATGGTTAATTTCCCCGTTTCTAGTTTGAGTTGGCTGAGTGACAATTAATTAAACGGGAAAACACCATCGTTTGGCTGGTTTTTTGATAAGCATCGCGTTTGCCTCCTTAAATTCAATCAACAAAAAAATCCGTCCACATAACAAAATTAGATTTGTTATAAGGACGGATTTTATTTCCGCGGTGCCACCTTATTTTAGAGGGTTAGCGTAACCTGTCATCCGGCATCCAAATCCATTCGCCATTTGATAAAAATGAACGATGAACTCAGCAGCACTTGAAAACTTAACGTTATGACCCTCTACTCTCCATTACGAAATGCAAACACATTTCTGGCAACTGACGTATGCCGCGACGTTTTTCCGTACTCGACAGCGTACTGCCTTTCGGGAAAACCCTCGGTGGTCCATTTAATAGTCTGCGTTCGATTGAACTCTCAGCAACGTCAACTCTCTGTGCGGGCACGGCTATCTTGATCTCCACCTCATTGGTTTTTTGTGGACGAATATTAAGTTGCTATAAACATTAAAACATTATGAGAACTTTGTCAACATTTTCTTTTCATTTTTTTACTTTTCTCATTCTTAGTTCGTTGCGCCGCTTGCAATGGACGCCTGTAAAAAATTTTGAATCATTTGATCCCCGATGCCCGGTTCGGTCATTACCGATTCAGGATGAAATTGCATCCCGTAAATCTGCATGGATGGAATCGTGAGCGCCATGATGTCACCATCAGCTGAGTAAGCCGGCACGTTGAAAATTCCCGGCAGTGAATCGCCGTCACAAACTAGTGAGTGATAGCGTGCCACCATGGCCTCGGTTGGGCAGTTGCGGAACAGGGGATCGGTCGTATCCAGGGTGACTTGGCCGGACTTACCATGCATCAACGTCTTCGCCAATTTCAACTGACCGCCCAACGCCTCGCAAATAACTTCCAACCCCATACAGACACCCAACATGGGAATCCGGTTGGCAAAATAGCGTGCGGCGGCCAAACTAATGCCCGAATCTTCCGGACGACCAGGTCCGGGAGATAGGATCAAATGGCTCGGATGCATTGCCTTAAGGTCGTCAAGCGTAATCTCATCGTTTTTGACCACGATAATTTCAGGATCAAACGCCCCGATTTGCTGGTATAGGTTATACGTAAAACTATCATAGTTATCAATCAAAACCTTCATGCCGTTACCCCTCCTCTGCTTTGACAATCGCCAAATTCACTGCCCGTGCCTTGTTAAAACACTCCTGAAATTCGTGCTTGTCGTTACTATCCGCAACGATTCCGGCTCCCGAATGAATCGTCGCCTGGTCTTTTTGCGTGTACACGAGCCGAATACCAATGGCCATGTCCACATCACCATTGAAGTCAAAGTAGCCGAAACAGCCCCCGTAAAGCCCCCGGGTAATGCGCTCGTGTTGGTAAATCAGCTCGATGGCGTGGACTTTCGGTGCCCCAGACAGGGTGCCAGCCGGAAAGACTGCGTCTAATAAATCGATGGCCGTGAGCTGCTCGATGGCTTCTGATTCAACCGTGGAACCTAAATGCATGACCTGTGAAAATCGTAAAATATGGGCGTGACTCGTCACCTTAACCGTCCCAATTTTACTGACCTGTCCGAGATCATTGCGGCCCAGATCGACCAGCATATTATGCTCCGACAATTCCTTGGTACTAGTCGTTAGCTCCTTTTCGAAGGCCACGTCTTCCTTATCCGTCTTCCCCCGGCGACGGGTGCCGGCCAGTGGGTAGGTTAATAGCTTGTCATCTTCGCGGCGCACCAACGTTTCCGGTGAGGCGACTGCCGCCTGATAGTCTCCCTGATGAAAGTAAAACTCGTAGGGGGATGGATTATCGCGGGCTAGTCGCTGGGCAACACGGATCAAATTACCCGTTAACCGCGCATGTTGTGGATTCGAGTAGATGAGTTGGAAGACCTCCCCCTGCTCGATTTCCCGACGAATTTCTTCTACCCCCTGACTGTACTGCGAGAGCGTAAACCGTGGCTGAAAATCAGTCAGTAAGTTAAAATTTTGTAAGTCGTGGTGGGGAATTTGAGTCAACATGTTCTTGAGAACCGTGAGTTGTTTTTCGGCCTGTTCATAATTGGCAGTTAAATCATCAGTGCCGATCACCTTGATTAGTTCACAGATTTGCCGCTCGTGATCGTAGGCAATAACGGTATCCGCCAGTAAGAGCCGGGCTAGTGGCTGGTGATCTGGAAGCCGTCTCAATTTCTGCAACTTAGTCACCGCCGTCTTGATATATTCATAGGCGAAATAGCCAATCAACCCGCCACTAAACGGTGGCATCCCCTTGATCTTCGGGGTCCGATGCGTCTCCAACAGTTGCTTAATGTAATGATGTGCATCCTGTTCTTGGCGTTTGCCATTGACCAGTACCTGGTCTTCTTCCACAATAATTTCCTGACTTGGATTAATGACCAAGTAGGTGTATTTTTGTTGATCATGATTATTGATCGTCAATTGGGTGCAGGTATCGTAGTATTGATCCAGATAATCTGTAATTTGATAGACGTCAAAATCTGGAATTTCGGCCTCGATCTTGACGGGGACGTATTGAAAGTCATTTTGGTAGTTTTGGAGCGTTGCTTGAGATGGTTGCATCGGTATTACCCCTTTTCATCAATTTTTGGGAATCAAAAAATCCGTCCACATAACAAATTTAATTTGCTATAAGGACGGATTCTTCCGCGGTGCCACCTTATTTTAGAAGACGGGTCTCCCAGACCATTCAGTTAGCCCCCGTTTGACTTACTGGGGTACTTTTTGATGTGGGACGACACAAAATCTTCTACTCTCCATTTCGAAATGCAAACACATTCCTGACAACTGACGCGTGTCTGACGTAACAGAATACTCGATCGTGCATGACGCACGCCTTTCACTGCTCCCTCGGTGGTCCATTTAGTAGTCTGCGTTCGATTGAACTCTCAGCATCGTCAACTCTCTGTACGGGCACGGCTACCTTGATCTCCACCTCATTGGTTTTATGTGGACGAATATTAAATTAACAGTAGAATATCTCGTGACCATTTAAAAGTCAAGCACTAAATGGTCGATTACTGGCCGATCGTCCCCCAAAACGGTTATAATAAAGTTAATCGCAAGCGTTTTATCAACGCCTCAATTTAATTTGGCTAAGGAGGTTATGCCATGCAAATTCAAGTTCCAACTACTAACGGGCAACTGGCCGATCGGTATGGTAAGTATGCTGATCACGTTGATCAAACCGATGGGCATCCTGTTGTTTCGTTTCCCTTTTCCATTCGTGACGTCCCAACCTCAACTCGGTCACTCGCATTGACCTTGATCGATCATGATTCGATTCCAGTTTGTGGGTTCACGTGGATTCACTGGACCGCCGCCAATATTGATCCCCACATCACCACATTTCCGGCAGACGCCAGTCGCCAGCATTCATTTGAGATGATTCAGGGAAATAACAGTAACGCGGGGAGTCTCGTGGGTAGCACTAATCCCGCCGTTACCCGCCATTACACGGGGCCGACACCACCAGATCAAGATCACACATACACGCTAACCGTCTACGCACTAAATACCAAGTTGGACTTAGCCGACGGCTACTGGCTCAACGCCTTTTATCATGCCAGTGCCGGTCACATCATTGAACAAACCAGTATCGATATTGTAAGTCGTGCATAACTAAAGGAGCTGATTATCATGGCAGATCGTATTTTCTTTAATCCCGGTGATTCCATCGCCAATATTCATGATTACAACGAGGCCGTTCGTAAGGGTCAAATCTATAAACGGGAAAAATCGGCCGATGAACTCGTCGTTGCGAAGGGGCCCGATGACGAAGAATACGCTATTTTCTACGCCAACGATGCCCTTCCCCAGGATCATGAAAAGCATCCGAAAGAATACAAAATTTCCAAACGATTGTAAATTTGATGAGGCTGGGCCAAATGAGCTCGGCTTTTTATTTTTTAACACGCCGAACCGCTCAGTGACTGGTGCTAGCGTAAGTGGTTTATTTTGCGCTTCTCCCGAGAAGACGGTACAATGTGGCTACTTACAATTAGAAAGTAGTTGACCACTATGTCTCAAGCACCATTTGCACCACACACCGTGACGCAGTTTTACGATAACATCGAAACCTACGTCTACTTTAGCAATCAGCCCAAGGCACAAGTGCCCATTTTGGCAATGTTAATCACCACCGCCATCGCAATGATAGATGCCGATGCGGACCACTACGCCAAGCTGATGACTAACCTAGACCAAAAGTACAGTGCTCAAAACAATCCCCAACGACAGCAACAATATGGGGCCCTTCAGATCATTTTAGGCGCCGTTCAAAACGGCCTCCGCCAACTGAATAACTAGCAAAAAATAGGATCGATCTGTGCCTCCAAGGCGCAAGATCGGTCCTATTTTATTGTGTTCACACGATCAGTTATTTTGAAATTGCTTCTTACGATTGATATCCTAATGGACCACGAAACGGCGCCCGTTAAAATTCCATGCCGGTCAAAAATTCGTGAATTCTTTGTGTTGGATGGTTGAAAAATTCATCCACCGTACCTTCAAATTCAATTTTACCGTCCTCTAAAAAGACGATTTTATCCGCCACCCGTCGAGCAAACTCAATGTTATGGGTGACAACGATCATCGACTGTTGCTGCTGGGCGAGCTTTAGCAGGACCCGCAAGACTTGCGCCTCTAATTCTGGATCCAGTGCACTCGTTGGTTCGTCAAACAAAATATATTCCGGATCCATCGCCAATGCCCGGCAAATTGAAATCCGTTGTTGCTGACCACCCGATAACTGACTAGGATAACGGTCTTTGGTGTCCGCAAGTCCCACTTCTTCAAGTAATTCCAACGCCTTTTGCTCGGCCTGCGCTTTACTCTGATTTAAAACGTGAATCGGGCCTTCGGTAATGTTTTGCATGATCGTCAGATGGGGGAAGAGGTTCCAGCTTTGGAACACCATCCCCGTCATCCGCCGCACCTTCAGCACCAGCTTGGTCGGAATTTCTTGACTAAAATCAACCTGCTCGGCACCGATTTGATAATGACCACTTTGCGGCCGTTCGAGGAGGTTCAATGATCGCAGGAGCGTTGACTTTCCCGCCCCCGAAGGCCCTAAAATAACCGTTGTTTGATTGGCTTCAAACGTGAGATTAATGTCATTTAAGGCGTGATGATCCCGATATTGTTTATCCACATGTTCTAGCTTAATCATTGTTTATTCCCCCGTAACCTGAACGTACCGTGACATTCGCTTTTCTAGATAGTGTTGCAAAATGGTCAATACGGTACAGAATACGGCGTACACGGCGGCCACGATGGAATACATCAGTAACGGCTCGTAATTTTTGGCCGTAATCTGCTGGCTCACCATGAACATTTCCAAGATCGTAATTGAACTGGCCAGTGAAGTATCCTTAACCAAGCCAATGAACGAATTCGACAGCGGTGGGAGTGCAACCCGCAACGCTTGCGGAAAGATGATCCGGAACAAAACTTGGCGGTGCGTCATCCCGATCGAATAGGCCGCTTCCCACTGACTATCCGGAATCGATGAAATCGCACCCCGAATGGTTTCCGAGCAGTACGCCCCCGTATTCAGCGAGAAGGTAATGATCCCCGCCGTAAACGCATTAAACTGAATGCCGGCATTGGGTAACCCGAAGAAAATAATGAACAACTGGACCAAAAGTGGTGTGGATCGAAACAACCACACGTAAAAATTCAAAAACCACTTTAAAAGTCGCCAGAAAAACAGCACAACCGGATTACCCTTCGGCGTGGTGATTCTGACAATCGCCGTGAAGACGGCAATAATAAATCCAATAATAAACGAAATAACGGCCAGCGGAATGGTGTACTTAATCCCGGCCCAAACAATTTCGGGAGTCGAACTAACAATGATATCCCACATATTGGTTTCCCTTCTATATTTCAATAATAACAATGAAACGCACAAGCCTGCCCAAGCTATAACCATCAAGTCACGATCATAGTCTGGACAGGCTTAATTGCATGAAACGTTACAGATTACCCATTATTTTTGTGTAATGTCATCCGTAAAGTACTTCTCTGACAGTTTCTTCAACGTGCCATCATCTCGAAGTTCCTTGAGCGCTTTATTGATCTTCTTCTTCAAACCAGGGTTATCCTTGGCCATCAAAACGGCCACCTTGGCTGGTTCAACCTTGCTGTCAGGTACGAGCGTGTACTTAAAGTCATTCTTAGCCGACGGATTGTCCTTCAAGTAGGCCAGATAGGCTTCACGAGAGTTCAAGGTTCCTTCTACTCGACCCTGTTTAATTAATGATAACGTTGATGAAAATTCACTGTTTGGCACAATCTTAGCCCCAAACTTTTCGGCGACGGTCTCGTTATTAGTCCCAGTTCCAACCGCAATTTTCTTACCCTTGATATCATCAATTGACTTGATTGACGTGTTGTCCTTCTTTGTGACCAATACTTCACGTGAGTAAATGTACGGTGTTGAGAAGGCGTACTTCTTTTGCCGTTGCTTCGTCACCGTCACGTTGTTGAGGACGACATCAAACTTCTTGTCGCCAACTCCCGCAATCAGTGAATCCCACTTGGTTGGCACGAATTTAACTTTCAAATTTTCTTTTTTGGCAATATCTCTAGCAAGTTCCACTTCGAAACCCGTTAATTTACCATTTTCCCGGTATGAATAGGGTGCAAACGTCCCTTCCAGTCCCACGGTGAGTGTGCCAGAAGTTTTTAGTTGGGCCTTGTTGCTAGAGGTTTTCCCACACGCGGTGAGCACCAATGCCACTGCGAGCCCCATTGTGATAATCCCAATTGTTTTTAACCACTTGTGCATGATACTTCCTCCTATAATGGCGTTGCCAATTTTGCAAACAACGCGTACGTAAAGATAATACCATGTTTGATCTAAAAACTCATCGCAAAACACTTACTTTTTGTTAAAATTAGTGTTTCCCGAGCCCCATACTACCGTGAGCCAACGACCCGATGAGCCAGATCTTCTAATCGCAGCATTGTTTTGTCCGCGTTTGTGCGAAAATCCTGCTCAAAATCAGCCTGTTCAGGATCTAGGCGACTAATTTCTTCACCCATTAAATCAAAAATTACCAGCTGGGCTCCGTCATACTTGACCGTATCGTAATGACCATCCAATTCCTGATCCACAAAAATTTGTAGTGCATCAAGAACCGCTTGGTTAATCACTTCTTTTTCCGTGGTTTCACGACCGCGGGTTTTTAGTAAGGCCACGCGCATGGCCACTTCTTCTAAGTTTTCTGGTACTTCCACACTCATGCTAATTTCCTCCTTAAACTCACTAATCACCATTATAACAACTTTTGTTGATCATATGGCGTTATTATTGCGTTTGCGATTTCGGCGCGTATAATGGAGCGTACAATTTCGTGACACGAAAGGAGTCCCAATGAAAACAGCAATTGTGACCGATAGTGCCGCATATATTGATCCGGCATTGGTCGCCCAATATCAGATCACGGTAGTTCCCATTACCGTCATTTTTAATGACCACCCCTACCTAGAAAACGTGGAGATCGATTCACCGACCTTTTTTGAAAAGCTCAGAACCGAAAAGGCGTTGCCCACAACTGCGCAAATCACAATGGGCCAGATGAAAGCCACGTACGATCGTCTTGCTGACGCTGGCTTCGATGAAATCATCTCAATTCACCTCTCGTCGGGCATTACCGGTTTCTTTGATAACCTCCAAATGTTTATCCGAGAATACACCCGAATTCCCGTCTACGCGTTTGACTCCAAAATCGCCAGTGCTGGCGAGGCCAACATGGCCCTACTCGCCGGCCGCCTAGTTGCTAAGGGCATGTCGGCAGAGGCGATTATTCCCTTGCTCCAACGGCTCCGCGATTCCACCGACGTCTTTTTCATGGTTGACGATCTCAATCATCTGCTCCGGACTGGTCGTATTTCAAATAGTTCCGCCATTATTGGTAACCTATTACGTATCAAGCCATTATTAACCTTCAACGATCAGGGACAGATTATCGTCGCCGGTAAGGAACGGACCGTCAAGCGGGCGTTTAGCAAAATTATGACTCATTTGACCACCGCCGCAGCGCAGACTAACTATCCATTACGTGCCACCGTCATCGACGCCAATGATCCGGCCGGTAGTGAACAATGGGTCGCAGCCGTGCACCACCAATTTCCTAACATCCCCGTCGATATCAGCCATCTCGGCCCCGTCATCAGCGTTCATACGGGAGAAAAAACGATGGGCCTGCTGTGGTCGTTAGACTGGCAAAAAATGTAAGTAAATAGGATGTGACTTAATCAGGTCACATCCTATTTATTTTGTTCAGTTTAAACACTGTAACAATAATTGCTGAATTCGCAGATTATCCGCGGGTTCCCCAATCGTTAGCCGAAGCCATCCCGGACGCAATCCGTTACGAATGAGAAAACCATTTTGTAACAGAAAGTCGCTGACCCGATCTGCTTCGGGAACCGTGAAGAACAAGAAATTAGTCTGACTGTGGTAGAACTGAATCCCGTTTTGGCGGAAAAAGGCTTCCCACTTCTCCCGCTCAGCCACCGTCTTGGCGACCGTCGCAGTCACAAAGTCCTGATCTCGCAGTCCTGTGAGCGCCGCCGTCTGTGAAATAGAATTTAAATTGTAAGGCGGCCGAACCGATTGAATATAGCTCGCCAACCGGAGCGGAAAAATACCGAATCCCACCCGAAAGTTGGCTAAACCATAAACTTTCGAAAACGTCTTGAGCACGATGACGTTATCTTGCTGCCCGGGCAAATCCAAGACGGATGGATTGGCCTCATCGGTAACGTATTCCAGATAGGCCTCGTCAACAATGACCAAGACATCGGCGGGCACCTCACGAACAAACCGTTTAATGTCAGCCTTTGTTTCATACGTTCCCGTCGGGTTATTCGGATTACACAACCAAATCATCTTGGTTTTATCGGTAATCGCCGCCAGTAGGGCTTCAAAATCGATCTGCCCATCATCCTTGGTTGGAACTTCGACGGGGACCGCCTCCTCAATCTCGGCGTTGATCATATATTCGGAGAAGGTGGGCACGTTGACGAGCACTTCGTCGCCGTCGGTCAAAAAAGTTCGATTCAAAAGACTAATAATTTCGTCCAACCCACAGCCAAACACTAATTGTGCTGGATTAACATCGTAAAAATCACTGACTGCGTCTCGTAGCTGGGCCGCCGCCCCATCGGGATAGCGATTGCTTTCAAACGCGGTGGTTTGAAGCATCGTCGCAATCCGCGGCGACGTGCCATACGGGTTTTCATTGGCTGATAATCGCACAACCCGTTTCAATTGCAGCCGCTTTTTTAGTTCATCTAAGGGTTCTTCGGGTACATATGGCTTTAACTGACTAATACTTTTTTTCATTGGTGGACCCCCTCCTGTTGTATTACTTGGCCGTGTTACGGTTAGTAGACCGTTTCGTCTGAATCGTCAATCGTTCTGAAGAAACAGCTTTCGTGATTAGTGTGGCACGCCGGGCCCTGCTTATCGACCTTGATCACCACGGTATCTAAATCACAATCAATTTTAATTTCGACCACCCGCTGGGTATGGCCCGAACTCTCCCCCTTGTTCCAAAGGGTCTGGCGTGAGCGGGACCAAAACCACGTGGTGTGTGTTTCAATCGTTTTATCAAAACTAGCTTGGTTCATGTAGGCCAACATCAAGACTTCATTGGTCGTATTATCCACAATGATGGCGGGCATGAGTCCCGTTTGGGCATCAAACCGTGGTTGAATCATCGTACGGTCACCCCCGCATCTGCTAAGTGTTGCTTAACCTCACTAATTGTCAGCTCACCATAGTGGAAAACGGAGGCGGCCAACGCTGCGTCAACTTTGGTATCCCGGAAAATTTCGCTAAAATCGCTTACCTGACCACAGCCTCCCGAAGCAATGACCGGCACCGTCGCAACCTGATCAATTGCCTGGTACAACCGCACGTCAAACCCCTGCTTGGTGCCATCGGCATCCATACTCGTAATTAATAATTCTCCGGCACCCAGCTGTTGCACGCGCTCAACCCAGTCAATCGCATTCAGCCCCGTATTCTGGCGGCCACCATTGATCACCACGTCAAACTGGTGGGTCGCAGCATTCCATTTTGTATCAATCGCCACCACAATGCACTGACTGCCAAACTTCTCGGCACCATCGTGAATCAGCTCCGGATGGTGTACCGCCGCGGAATTGAGCGATACCTTATCGGCGCCCGCCCGTAACATTTTTTGCATATCGGTTACTCTGCGGATCCCACCACCCACTGTGAGGGGCATGAAAACTTGTGATGAGACCTGTTCGATAACGTCGGCCATCGTTTGCCGCTGCTCATTAGTGGCCGTAATATCTAAAAATACGAGTTCATCGGCACCCTGTTGCTGGTATTTCGCCGCAATTTCGGCGGGATCGCCAACGTCTTTCAGGTCCACGAAATTAACGCCTTTTTTCACACGACCATCATCCACGTCCAAGCATGGAATAATTCGTTTCGCTAACATTAATTCACCGCCTTTAACTCAGCTAGAGTCATACCACCAGCAGCCAGCGCCTTACCAATCACCGCACTTTGAATCCCGTGGGTCCTGAGATCCTGCAAGTCCGCAATGCTCCGAATCCCGCCGGAAGCAATGATTTCAGCGGTGGAAAATTGCTGTTGCAGTTTCACTAACAGTGCCACGTTGGGCCCCTGCATCGTGCCATCACGGTCAATATCGGTCACGATGAAGTGCCGGACACCGTATCCAACCATCTGATCAATCAGCTCGGCCATCGAAACCGTGGCCGTATCGAGCCAACCATGGGTGGCAACCATCTCGTGGCGGCCATCCACCCCGACGACAACTTTAGCAGCCCCAAATTCAGCGACAGCCTGTTGTACCATTTCTGGCTGTTTGATTGCGGCCGATCCGATAATCACCCGCGAAATCCCCAATTCCAAAAACTGGCGAATTTGCTCAAGTGATCGAATACCGCCCCCTAGCTCAATCGCCAAGTTTGTTTGGGCGACCAACTGCTTAATCACCGCCAAATTTTGTGGATTACCGGCCTTGGCGCCGTCTAGGTCCACGAGGTGTAAGGCAGTTAAGCCGGCTTGTTCGATCGCCTGTGCTTGCGTCAGTGGATCAGCGTTAATAAGTGTTTTTTGATCAAAATCACCCTGATAAAGGCGGACACTTTGTCCGTTAGATAAATCAATTGCGGGAATCCACATACGTTTGCACCATCCTTTTGAAATCTGTCAGTAACTTCAAGCCCACCGTTGCACTCTTCTCGGGATGAAACTGCATCCCCACAACGTTATCTTGTTGCACAATACTGGGAATCAGCACCCCGTAGTCCACGCCGGCCGTGATAATTGCTTGGGGACAGTCAGCGTAATAGGAATGCACAAAGTAGGTGTACTGCCCCGTCGCCGACTGGGCAAACTGGCTTGCTTTATCGAACACGCGGTTTTGGTTCCACCCCATTTCTGGCACCTTCAACTCGGCCGTCGCGGGAATCGCCTTGATACGGCCGGGAAGCAGGCCGAGCCCGGCATGATCGCCAAACTCTTCACTGCGTTCAAACAGGAGTTGCATCCCCAAACAGATCCCCAGCAATGGGATCTGACGATGAACCGCCTGCTGGATAACCGGGATCAGATTCCGCTGATCAAGGGCCTCCATTGCCTTCGCAAACGCCCCGACTCCAGGTAAGATGAGCCCATCCGCGGCCAAAATTTCGGCCGGATCGGCGGTCAGCTGACTCTCAAGCCCCACATAATCGAGGGCCTTAATTAAGTTACGGATATTTCCCGTGTCGTAGTCAATGACGGCAATCATTAGATGACCCCTTTCGTCGAGTTCACACCTTGAATGGCTGGATTAATTGTGACAGCCGCCCGCATTGCCCGTCCCAACGCCTTAAAGAGGCATTCGATCTTGTGGTGCGTGTTGCGGCCGTATAAAATTTCGGCGTGCAAATTCATTAATGCCGTGAAGGCAAAACCTTGAAAAAAGTCCTCGACCGTCTCTGTTTCAAAGGTTCCCAGCCGTGGATTTTCCAATTCGGCCTTGAAGACCAGATACGGCCGACCACTCAAATCCACAACGATGCGGCCTAACGTCTCATCCATTGGAACCAGGGCGCTCCCGTACCGTTCAATGCCAACCTTATTGCCCAGAGCCTCTCTGAAGCATTCGCCTAACGTAATGCCCACGTCTTCCGTGGTGTGGTGCGGATCAACGTTCAAATCACCGGTTGCTTGGACCTTAAGCCCAAACCGGCCGTGCTTGGCAAACAGAGTTAACATGTGATCTAAAAAGCCGATACCGGTGTCGATTTGGCTTTCAAACTGATCATCTAAGTTTAATTCAATGGTAATTTGGGTTTCCTTCGTTTCACGTGTCACACTTGCTGTTCTCATTTTAGTTTTCCTCCCGTGCTTCAATGGCGCGTGCGTGTCCTTCAAGTCCCTCAACCCGGGCGAGCTTCGTCACGTATTGCGCCTCTTGTGCAAGGGCCGCACCGGTGTATTGGATAAACTGGGTCCGCTTAACAAAATCGTAAACCCCGACTGGTGATGAGAAACGGGCCGTGCCTGAGGTGGGTAAAATGTGATTGGGACCAGCCACGTAATCTCCCAGTGGTTCAGAGGCGTATTGGCCTAGGAAGACGGAACCCGCATTCTTGATTTGACTCAAATAGTCTGTAGGATTGGGCAACTGAACTTCCAAATGTTCTGGCGCGATCGCGTTCATCAGGGTAAAGAGATCATCAATCGTTGGTAGTACGGCAATAAAGCCCTGTTCTTCCACCGCCGTCCGGGCAATTTCTTCTCGTGGTAATGTCTGAAGCTGCGCCTCAACTTCGGCAGAAACGGCTTGCGCCAGCTGTTCGCTGTTCGTGACCAGAATCGGCCGCGCCCGTTTATCATGTTCCGCCTGCGACAGGAGGTCCGCCGCAATCTGCTTGGGTTTCGCGCTTTCGTCGGCAATAATCCCAATTTCAGATGGACCGGCAATCATATCAATGGCGACCTGTCCAAAGACCATCTTTTTCGCCGTTGCCACATAAATGTTACCAGGACCCAAAATCTTGTCGACGCGAGGCACACTCTGGGTTCCGTAGGCCAATGCCGCAATCGCTTGGGCGCCGCCTAATTGAAAGACATCGTCGACCCCGGCAATCTTCGCCGCGGCTAACACGGCTGGGTTAATCCCATCTTTTTGCGGTGGTGTCACCATTACTAAGCGGTTAACCCCCGCCAACTTCGCGGGAACGGCATTCATCAACACACTAGATGGATAGGCTGCCGTACCACCGGGAACGTATAATCCGACCGTGGCTAACGGAATCACCTTTTGCCCCCGAATCACACCGGGCTTTTCGGCATCTACAAAGCCGTACTCAATTTCTTTCTTGTGAAAACTCGTAATATTGGCCTTCGCCACTTCGAGGGCTTCTTTGAGGTCGGGATCGAGATTTTCGTAGGCGGCATCGATAGTGGCATCATCTAAGCGAAACTGGGTTAAGTCGACTTGGTCAAATTGCTTTTCATAATCGCGGACTGCATCATCACCATTTTTTTGAACGTTTTCGATAATGGCACGAACCCGTTGTTCAATCTCAGGATCGGTCAAGCCGGCCGTTCGTTGACTCACTTGTTGTAATTGGTTTTCGAGGGTATCAGTAATAATTTTCATCATGGTAGATCCTTTCTTTAGTTAGACGTTTTCGGGTTGGGTAATCACAGCATTGAGACGGTCAACAAGATCAAAAATGGCCTTCCGATGCTGCTTTAACGACATGGGGTTGACAACGATCCGGGTCGAAACGGGTTGTAAGCGGTCGTATATCTGCAACCGATTTTCACGAAGCGTGGTCCCCGTTTCGGTAATATCGACGATGGCATCGGCCATCCCGATCAGGGGTGCCAGTTCGACGGAGCCTTCAATTTTGACGACCTCGACATCTTCTCCCCGTTCGGCAAAATACCGCTGGGTAATCAAGGGATACTTGGTCCCAATCACCTTCCGTTTGGAGGCTTTTGGGTCGAAATCGGCGGTCGACGCCAATACAAATTGACACTTGCCGATCCCCAAATCCAATAACTCGTATGCCTGACTTTGTTGTTCGGTTAAAATATCGCTACCGACGATGCCAATATCAACAGCCCCTTGTGACAGGTAGGTCGACACATCCGGCCCCTTTGCCAAGATAACGGTGTACGGATCGTCTGGAAGATCAAAAATCAGTTTTCGCTGTTTGTCCCTTACCGGCGCCATATTAAAGCCGGCTGCTTCCATGAGCGGAACGGTTTGTTTCTCCACCCGGCCCTTGGTCAGGGCAATTTTAATGCGGTCTGTCATATTGATGCCTCCTTCGTTAAATCTAACAACCGACCCTCGTGGGCATCGGCAATCTGCTGCGCTTGCTCGCGGCTATCAGCCAAACACAGTTGCGCACGATCCAGTGTCATTAATTTCTGCTCGGCTAGCGCCCACTGTTGATCATCAAAGTAGATGTACGTCATTGGTTGCGTGGGTGCCGTCGCCTGCTTAATCTCAACTAGCCGTTCAATATCGATGCCCAGCCCGATCGCCGCGACGTTGGTCTCTTGAAAGTGAGCTAGTAAATGATCGTAGCGGCCACCACTGAACAGGTAACTGGATGAATGATCGCTGTACGCCTGGAACGTAATCCCCGTGTAGTAGTCCTGGGGCGCCTTGGCACTCAGGTCAATCTGAACATCCTGCTCCCCGAACTTATCGGCCAGCCATGCGACAATCTGTCGTAGTTCATCCAGTTCTCGTTGAATAACCGCTGGGAAGGTAAACTGACTGACCGTTTCAAGGACCGTCGCCGCCGGCCCAAACAACCGAGGCCAAATTCGAAGTAGTGGGTACAATGCTGCCTTTTCAAACGGGGCAATCAACTGATTGTATTGCGTCACCTGCTTTTGGAAGAGCGCATCCTCGATTTGACGGACTTGACGTTCATCAGCAACCAACGATTCGAGAATTAACTTCGCAAACCGCGCAATTCCCAGTTCCAGTTGCACACCGGTCAGGGCCAATCGATCACTCAACTGCATCATCATCACGAGACATTCTTGTTCCGCCTTCACGCTATCAAACCCGATTAATTCGGCACCGGCCTGGGTCATTTCGTCTTGTGATCCGGACAGCGCGCGGTTAATCCGAAAAATATCGCCGGTATAGTAAAACTTAGCGGGGAGCTTAATATTGGTTGAGCTAATCACCCGCGCCAACGGTAACGTCAAATCCGGTCGTAACACGACCATATTGCCATCGGCGGCTAAAAACTTGAACAACTTTTTCTGGCCGACGTCGTAGTCCTCAAATACATCTTGGTACTCAACGACCGGTGTAATTACTTTTTCAAATCCCCGTTTAGCAAAGTACCGCTGAATGGTGGCAACAATTTGTTCCTTAATCTGGGCTGAAGCTCCAAGCTCATCTCGAACCCCGCTGGGCAACTGGTTACGCATCATGTTCATTTCCTCCTCGTCAATAAAAAACAAAAAAATCCTCGCAACAGAAACTTAATTCTGTTACGAGGACGATAAAATCGCGGTCCCACCTCATTTTCCAACCACCTTACGATGACTAGCTCATGTTGGCAAAAACTGTCAACGCTGGTAACGGTCGCACCGGATCATAGTAACAACTTCGATCGGTTCATAGCTGTGAGTTCGACAACGGGACGCTGTTTTGGCTTCCAATCGATGACCAAAACTCCCTGTTCGCGGTGATCCGTGTCTACTAGACTAATCAAAACTTTTCATTGTTTTTTAATCTTGATTTAATTTATCTAACATACTACTCGTATTTTAACGCTTGTCAAGCATTTAAATGTGAAACTTGCGGTTATTTTCTCATAATTACACCGTGCTATATGAGAGCCTCTCATTCATGACTCGTTGGTGCGACCCACCGTTCAATCTGATGGTAGCCGTGGCCCACTTCTTGAATACTATGCGCATCCGAACCAAACACCAGTGGAATTTGCATTTCCTGTGCCAGCTTAATGATCCACCGATCTGGGTAAACCTCGTTACAATATTCCTTGTACAGGCCGGCCGTATTCAGATCGATTTGATAATGCCGATCGCGAATTTCCTTTAGAATCCGCAACATTAACTGCTTATTTGCTGAGTTAAACTGACGCGGGAGGTTAAACCAATCCTGATACTTCCGAATGAGAGTCAAATGCCCCATGCGCTGCGGTTTATAGGCGCCAAGGTCGGCCGTCACGGCTTGGTACTCCAGCTGCAAAAAGTGGTGAAACAAAGTTTGTGGTTGGTGTAAATCAGCCGCAAAGCCCTTGGCAAAGTCCGCCGTGGTGTAGTCAACACACCAAAACTTATCATGCGTCCCAGGCATAAAATGGACGGATAAGATATTATCCTGAGTGCGCGATCCGTACCGGTTCAAAAAGTCGGTCGTCCAGTCCTCAAAACCGGGTAAGTAATCCACCTCAAACCCGACGTTAACTTTAATCTGCTGTGCATACTTCGCCTGCATCCGTTGGGCAAATTCCAAGTAGGGAACCACCTGATCTGCCGTCAGTGACGCCGTGACCAAACCCTCTAGTTCTCCCTCAAAAACATGCTTAAATGCCGGTGGCAACGGTGCGTGTTCCGTGATGCTATACTCAGTAAAGCCCATTTTAATGGCCTTCTCAATCATCTGTTGCGCGTTATCCCCACTACCATGGGGACAAAATTGGGTATGCGTGTGTCCGTCTTTTTTTACCATCCGTGGCCCTCCTACTTGAGCATTCTTTGCTCTTATTCTAAGTGATAAATAAAAAAAAAACAACGCATTTTTGCCAGCAATGATTATTACTGGTCCAAATACATTGTTTTTTCTTTTGCGCATTCGCACGCCCGTTTTAGTAGACCGCAAGAGACTCGGTCTCACTTTTCCACGCCGCTACTTAAACTTCACTGCCGTCCCATATGCGGCAACTGATTGCATATCTGCACTAATCGATCCCGAATCAAAGCGCATCATCACAACCGCATCCGCACCCATCGCGGCCGCGTTCGTTCTCAATCGGTCAATCGCCACGTCGCGGGCCTCCACCATCATCTGTGTGTAATCTTTGATTTCACCACCGACAATATTTTTGAGTCCGGCACCAATGTTACGAACAATGTTTTTCGACTGGGTCGTCAATCCAAAAACTTCCCCGATAATCTCGTACTCTTGCCCCGGAATCCTTTCCGTAGTTGTTACTAACATATCGCTCATCGTCATCCCCCATTTCTAACTTTATGATAGCGTATTCAGGGAACGAACACAATTGAACTTAGAGTTTCACGTTCGGATTATGTGGTACCGGATGTTTCAGGCGTTTTTTAGCTGGCAGTGTCTGCAAGAACGTGGTCATCAACACCAGTGTCGCACCGATAATTTCAGCAACGCCAAACCGCGTGCCAAACACTAAGATCGACACAAACGTGGCCGTGAGCGGTTCGAAAACCCCGAGCATCCCAACCGTCGTTGGCGCCAAATATTTCAAACTTTGAATATACAGCAAATAGGCCCCCATCGTTCCAAACACCGTCACAAACAAGGTCCCCAGCACCACCACCATCGTGAGCTTGGGCCAGGACTGAAATAGTGTCGTTGGGAACATTAAAACGCCCGCAAACAGCATGGCCCAGCCGGTCACAATCCGAGCATTATAATGTTTCAAAAGCTCACGGGGGAGCAACGTGTACAGAGCCGCCCCCACGCCGGCCCCAAGGCCCCACCAGACCCCAGCCGGTGAAATGGCCAATGAATTCCAATGCCCCTGCGTTACAAGCAAGTAAGTTCCCACCACCGCAAGCACAATCGAAATCACATCCACTCGCCGGGGCAACTGATGATGCCGCAGCGCTAGGTAAATAATGATTAATATGGGCCCCGAATACTGAATAATCGTGGCGGTAGGGGCATTACTCGTTTTAACCGCCGAAAAATATGTATATTGGGATACTAGCACGCCCAGCAACCCAAACGCGAGCAGCTGGCCGATCATCTTTGGCTGGTGCCAGACGCTCATCATCTCCCGCCGCTGGGTTAGCAGGCACCAGACTAGGAGTAACAGCCCCGAACCAATGAGCCGCATGCCTACCAGCCAGTGCGGTGTAATATCTGGCAGCGTAAAGAGGTACTCGGCCACGTTCCCCGAAACACCCCAAAACACCGGCCCTAAAATCGCGCATAGTAATCCCTTTTGTTTAGTTGTCACAAATGTGTCTCCCTACACCTTTAGTTTATTGAGCAACTGGTTCAGCTGTTCCCGTTCAGCTGGCGATAAATCCGCTAACAATTGATCCGACTTTCGTTGCTCAAACGCATGCAATTCTGGATAAATCCGTTCACCACGCTTTGTCGGATATACCCGCTTAATTTTAAGGTTATCCTGATCATTTGCCAACCGCAAATACCCCATTTCGGTCAGCTTCTTAACCGTGCGAAAACTAGTTGTCCGATCAATTTGCATGCTATCAGCCAGTTCTCCCAAAAACATTCCCGGCTGTTCCACCACCCGAATAATGTAGATGAATAGGTTATTATTCAACCGTTGGTCCTTAAAATACTGGTTCGATTCAATCTGAATGAGACGGGTAATGGCCCCGATGCGCCGAATAATATCAAACATAATTGGACTCCTTTCATTGCAATTGCAATTATAGCATGCTAGAATAGCGAATAATACATATCATTGCATATGCAATCAAAAGAAGAGAAGGTTACTACATATGGTTGGATTTTTAACGTTTGTCACAGTTATGTCGTTTACTCCCGGTCCCAATACCATCATGGCAATGACGGAGGGGCAGACGAAGGGCTTTCGTCGCGGACTCGTCTTTAATTTTGGTATTTTAGTCGGGCTCCTTGTTATCGGGGGGATCATTTCCGTGTTCTCATCGCTTTTTCAGCACTATCCGCTCGTCATTTTAATGCTCAAACTCATCGGATCGGCCTACCTCCTATATCTGGCTTACCACGTTGCCATCTCTAAGCCGGGAGAAAACGCCTCGGCTGGCGATCACCCCTTTCTGACGGGCGCGCTTCTGCAAACCACTAACATTAAGTGTTACCTGTACTTTGTTACGGGGATGAGCACCTTCATGATTACCGGTGTCTGGGGGAGCCTCCCCTCTAAATTTGCACTGATGATTTTAATCGGCATTCTCGGTACCTTAACTTGGACCCTGGCTGGCCAATTAATTCAACGCTTTTATCAGGCCCACTACCGGTTGCTTAACGGTTGCGTCGCACTCCTGCTGGTGTACAGCGTTTACGATCTTTGGTAAGCCATGCGATGTCACAACTTCTGATTTTTTGATAAGATAGTCTTAATCAGGAGGCGCTTCATGCAAATGCTAAATTTATCGCTACTCATGCTTGAACGAGTCGGAATTGTCATTATTTTGGCCTTTCTCCTCGTCAACGTGCGACCGTTTCGGCAACTACTATTCGCGCAACGGACCATTTCCAATAAAATCAATTTAATTATCATTTTTGCTTTCTTCGCCATTATTTCTAACATCACCGGTATCGAAATTGATAGCCAAAATCATTTAGTTTCAACGGGAATTTTACTTAACCTGCCTGACGAAAATTCAATTGCCAACACCCGTCTGCTTGCCGTGACCGTTTCTGGTATCATTGGTGGCCCCTCGGTAGGTGCGGTTGTCGGTCTCATCGCTGGCCTTCACCGGGTAATTCAGGGAGGCTTGGCAGCGTGGTTTTATATTCCGAGTTCCGCCATCATCGGGGGCCTCGCCGGTATCTTTTACCACCGCCGCGCTTCAAAGCCGCAGCCAATGATGCTCATGAGTCCCACGCAAGGAATCGTCGTGGGCTTTGCCATGGAAGTCATCCAAATGCTGTTCATTTTACTGTTCAGTCCCACTGGATGGCAGTTGGTCAAATTCATTGCGATCCCGATGATCACCATTAACGCGCTAGGCACCTTTATTTTTCTATCAATTATTGACCTATTTTTAACCCAAGAACAGGAAATGCGGGCCGTCCAAACGCACGATGTGCTGGAACTTGCAGACCGTACGTTACCTTATTTTCGCGCTGGGTTAAACCAACAATCCGCGGCAAGTGTGGCTAAAATCATCAAGGAATACACGAATTTTTCGGCGATTAGTTTGACGACGACCACGGAAATTTTAGCCCACGTTGGCGCCGGTAGCGACCACCACGTTGCGGGAGCCGCCATTGTGACCCGCTTATCCTCAGAAGCCATTCAACATAACGAAATTCGGATCGCTCACAGCAAAGCAGAGATCGGCTGTTCCCATCCCGACTGTCCGCTGGAGGCCGCGATTGTTATTCCGTTAGATGTTAACCAACAGGTGGTTGGCACACTTAAAATGTACTCCACCGATGCGGCCCGTCTAACGCCGGTCGAGGAACAACTCGCGCGTGGATTAGCGTCCATCTTTTCGAGCCAGATTGCGCTGGGGGCCGCAGAAAACCAGTCGAAACTTGTCAAAGATGCGGAGATTAAGTCCCTTCAAGCTCAAATTAACCCCCACTTTTTCTTCAACGCCATTAACACGATTTCGGCAACTATCCGTCACGATACCGAAAAAGCACGGAGCTTATTAATTCAATTAAGCACCTACTTTCGATCCAATTTAGTTGGCGTGCGCGAAACCGAAATCACCTTGGCACAGGAACAAGCTCACGTGAATGCCTATTTGACCCTTGAGCAGACCCGGTTCCCAGATAAATATCAAATTAAGTTTGATTTTCAAACTAACGAGCATGTCATGCTGCCACCCTTTACGATTCAGGTTCTCGTCGAAAACGCGATTAAACACGCCTTTGTCGGAAAAGCGAGTGGCAATCAAATTAGAATTAGCGTGACCCAAGTAGCCCAACAATTAAAAATTGAAGTCGCGGACAACGGCAGCGGGATTAACCCCGCCCTCATTCAGCAACTGGGAAAACAACCGATTGCCTCGACCCATGGTAGTGGCACCGCGTTACAGAACCTGAACCAACGGTTGACGGGCCTCTACGGACAAGCTAGTCACCTTCAGTTTCAGTCAACGCCTCACGGCACCACTGTGACCACCTATATTCCCTTAAAGGAGCATGCCTAATGCAAATTTTAATTGTTGACGATGAACCGCTTGCGAGAGAAGAGTTACGCTACCTACTAGAACAAAACCAACACGTTAGTCAAATTTTTGAAGCCGCCGATGTCGCCACGGCGCAACGTCAGTTGATGAATCAACAGGTAGACCTAGTATTTTTGGATATTCAGTTGGGAGCCGATAACGGGTTTACCTTAGCCAAACGGCTGAAGGATATTTCTGCCCGCCCCCGCATCATTTTTGCGACCGCGTACGATCAATATGCCCTCGACGCGTTTAACGCTAACGCCCTCGACTACATCTTGAAACCTTTTGAACAAAGTCGAGTTGATGAAGCCATTCAAAAGGGCCTCTCCACGCAGCAAAAAGTACCTAATTTTCAGGATCATAATCCCCGGATTTCCATCACTAGCGAGGATAAAACAAACATCATTAATAAGACCGATATCATCTACGCCTTTGTGGAACAGGGCGCCTTGATTATTCAAACCACCAGCGCCCGTTACCAAACACGCCAAACACTCGTTCATCTACAAAATCAGCTGGATCCTCACCGGTTTATGCAGGTTCACAGAAGCTACATCGTTAATTTAGATCAGGTCTTTCAGACGGAACCGAGCTTCAATCACACCTACGAATTAACCATGGTCAACGGCGATAAAATTCCGGTTGGTCGGGCCTACGTGGCCGCCATGAAAACGGCCTTAGGCATGTAACGGGATTGTTCATCCCCCGCTGAGGGTTGTTCAACCGTAAACTGGGTTATTTAGCCGTGAAAAGCATCACAAATAGCGATTTTTACTTACAATAAAGTAAAGATCGCTATTTTGATAGGAGGAATTCTTATGACTCAAAAACAGACTGATTCAAGGCAACCAAAGTCGGCCCCCATTCTCGTTCAAATGGGGATTTTCGCCGCCGTCCTGTTTGTTTCTAGTTTAATTTCACCCTTATTTCCGGCTAGTTTTCCGGTTCCCACTCCCGTGATTGGGTTGATCCTGCTATATCTGCTACTCACTTGCCACATTGTGAAGCTGGAATGGGTCGATAATTTTGGTAGTTTTCTCATCAGTATGATCGGCTTCTTGTTCGTCCCATCAGGGATTTCACTGGCTACTAGCCTCGATACCATGGCAAAATCAGGTATTCAAATTATTATCGTCATTATCATTTCCACCGTTCTCATGCTGGTCATTACCGCTTATACGGCGCGTTTCTTAATTTTACTCCACAATAAATTGCAATCATCACGATCAGCCCATCAATCAACCACGTTCAAACACCACTCGCCATTCAAAAAGGAGGTTTCTAATAATGACTGAAGCACTCTCACAACCCTTATTCGGGATCTTTTTATCACTAGCCGTTTTCTTAATTGGCCAATGGTTATTTAAAGTTGGTAAGGGCTTCTTCCTCTTTCAACCCCTATTCGTCGGAATGGTCCTAGGTATTATCATGCTCGTGATCATCGGTCACCTCCTGCATACTTCGACCATTGAGGTGTACACCAAATACTATAAGCCGGGTGGCGATATTGTCTTCTGGTTCCTAACGCCGGCAACAATTGCCTTTGCCATTCCACTATATAAACGTAACGATATCGTCAAGAAATACTGGTTTGAAATTCTCCTCTCCCTCATCATCGGTTCCATTATCTCGTTATTCCTGATTTACTACGTCGCTAAGGGGTTGGGCCTTGATCGGACTTCCATCGCGGCCATGCTTCCCCAAGCAGCCACAACCGCCATCGCGCTTCCAATTTCAACCGCGATTGGTGGCAATGCTTCAATCACGGCCATGGCGGTGATTCTCAATGCTGTCATCATTTACGCACTGGGCGATTGGCTGATCAAAATCTTTCACCTTAACCAATCTGAAATCGGGGCCGGTCTTGGTCTAGGGACGGCCGGCCACACCATTGGCTCTGCCAAAGCACTGGAACTAGGCTCCGTGCAGGGATCGATGGCATCGATTGCCGTCGTGATCATCGGGGTCGTCGTCGATCTTGTTGTACCGTCGGTCGCACGCATCCTCGGACTTTAATATAGTAAAAAACAATCAGCAGTCAAAAGTTTGACGCGCTGATTGTTTTTTTGATTAAAAGTTTAATTTAACTTGTTTTGGTTGTGTTTCAACGAGAACTCGCCCCTGACGAATCGAGTACAGCACTTCAGCATGCTCATTTAGCGCATCATAGAAATTCGTTTGGTTCAGCAAAATACAGTTGGCTGGTTTTCCAACCGCAATTCCATAGTGATCGCTAATGTGCAGCGTCTTGGCGGCGTTGTTCGTTACGAACTGGTACGCATTTTGAATCTGCGTGTAGCCCATCAACTGACCAGCCAAAATCCCAATTTGGACCTGATCCAACATATTGCCATTTCCCATGGGATACCAAGGATCCTTAATGTCATCTTCACCAAATGAAACGTTAATTCCGGCTTCGGAAAGTTCCTTAATCCGTGTCATACTCCGTCGTTTAGGATAGGTATCAAACCGGCCTCCCAAATGAAGGTTCACCTCCGGATTGCAGACAAAGTTGACGTTCGCCATTTGTAACAACCGGAATAGTTTGTAACAGTAGGCATCGTCATACGATCCCATCGCCGTTGTGTGACTCGCAGTCACATGATCGCCCAATCCGGTTTCGTACGCCAACGTTGCCAAAACTTCCAGGTTACGAGAGTTCGGATCGTCAATCTCATCACAATGCACGTCAATTAAGCGATCATACTTTTCCGCCAAGCCGACGATGAACTTGAGGGAGTCCACCCCGTAATCCCGGGTAAATTCATAGTGGGGAATGCCACCAATGACATCTACCCCCATTTTAACCGCCTGCTCCATCAGTTCCTTGCCATGGGGAAACGACAAAATACCGGACTGCGGGAAGGCCACCAATTGTAAATCAACCACATCTTTGACTTCGTCGCGCACCTCTAGTAGGGCTTCTAGCGCCGTTAAATTCGGGTCCGTTACGTCCACATGGCTGCGTACAATTTGAATGCCATTTGCGACTTGTTCCCGAATGGTAGCCTTGGCCCGTTGCTTGACGTCCGCCTTTGTCAGCGTCTTGCGTCGTTCACTCCAAATTCGAATGCCGTCAAATAAGGTTCCCGTTTCGTTCCATTCTGGTTGGCCCGCGGTACGCGTGGCGTCCAAATGAACGTGGGAATCAATCAGTGGCGGTAGCAACAATTTGCCAGCACCATCGATGACTCGTTCGCCATCACGGGCATCAATCGTCTCCTCAATAGCCACAAAGCGACCATCTTCAATGCGGATATCTTGCACCTGATCATTTGATTCAATATGCACGTTTTTGATTAACATGGTTCCCCTCCTGAATACTATCCGTTGTCCCCAACTAACTGATCACGACACTAGGCAGCTTTGCGCCACATGCTTATCTTCATGATACCATAATAAATCACGGCCACGATGAGCATTACCGGATAAGCAGCCCCCACCGTTTGGTCAAACCAGGTAATTTTTTGCAAACCAAGGTAGAAGACCACACCCAGTGCCCAGCACAGAAAGGCCCACCAGTTGATCCCCATTCGATACCAGAAGGGGCCATCGGCGTTGGTTAAGTCTGCCATCGAGTAGTGTCCATGATGCAAAATAAAGAAGTCCACACACATAATGCTCATCCAAGGTCCCAAAATCATCCCCAAAACATCCAAGAAGGCGGTAAAGGTGTCAAGGAAGCTCCCGACCACCATCGGAATCATGGTCACAAATGTGGCCACCACCGTTACAATCCAAAGTGCCACTTTCAAACTAACCTTGGGCATCATGTTATTCAAGGCGGAGCCGGCAGCTTGCAGGTTAACCGCGTTCGCCGTCATACTCGTCAAAATAATGACGACCATGGCCAGCGCCCCCAAACCGAGTTTGGCCGCAATGGTACTTGGATCAGAGTTGTTGGCGTCATACACGCCTGAGGTAATCGCAATGCTGATCGTCGCAAATAGCCCGACAAAGGCAAACCATAGTACCCCGATCAAAGCGCCCCAAAAAGGCGCCGTGGTAGCCACGGACTTCTTGTTTGTGAACCGGGTAAAGTCCGCGCCAGCAGTCACCCACGCTAAGTTAAAGGCGGCTAATGAGTCGAGGGCTGAGCCAAATGACATCCGTTGTTTAACGGGGACCACCCAGTTACTAATTTCGTGAAACGAAGTCTGTCGGAACACAACGATTGTTTCCCAGACCACAAAGGCAAAAACCAAAATCATGCCGATTCGTTCGATCAACTGCACGGAGCGTTGGCCGGCCATCACACTAATCAAGTGCAGTACACTCATGATGACGATCCCAAACAATAAACTCCAGTTCCCACCTGGCTTGCCATATACAGGCCAACCAAACAGGCTGTTACATAAATAAGAAATTGATGTGGCTGCAATAAACGTGTTCACGGCCGTCCACCCGATAAACTGAATCAGGTTGACAACCGATGGACCCACGCTACCGCGAATCCCGAAGGCCGCCCGGGAGAGTCCCGTCGTTGTTACCCCAGTTTTGTAACCAATCAGACCCACTAATGCCAAAAAAACATAGGCAACGGCTGAGCCAACAATGAGTGCCTTAACCCCGCCCCAGAGGCCACACGCAGCAATCACACCACCAATAAACCAGGTCCCGTTGTTGGCATTCGCGCCAACCCACGTCGCAAACATATCCCAGTAATTCATGTGCCGGTGCTTTGGTGCAATGCTTTCCAGCGGATAACGAGTTGCTTTCAATTCTTCCACATCCTCACGATTTTTTTAATTCCTCATAACATGTTAAAGCATTGGCTTTCAGAATTAAAGCATTTTCTTAACAATATCTACAAAAAAGATCATGAATGTTTGGATTTTGGTAAATCCGTTTACGTTGTAATATCGGAACATCCCACCATCAATCTGATTAAGATAGCGGATTCAAGCTTCAAAAATCGCCAATTTACTCGTCATTTATTGTATAACGTTCGCATTTTTCATTTCTGGTTTCGTTAATCCAACTTTCTCAAATATCACCTTCTGCTAACACGTCATCAGTCACTACTCACCAGCAGTCCTTAAATTAAGGTTGCGCCAATTTGGGCCTTAACTTTCCGCAAGAATTTATTATAATAGAATATAACTATTAGAGGAGTGTCCTACATGAAGCGTAAAACCATTAGCTTACTTATCATCGCCATGCTGGCTTCTTCCTTTGCGGCCATTTTCGTCAAATGGTCCCATGCGCCGGCCACCATCATCAGTATGTACCGGATGTACTTAGCCTGCGTGTTACTTGCGCCGATGGCTTGGATTCACCGTCATCAGTGGGCCAAACTCAGCCTTAAAGAATGGGGCTACCTCGTTTTAGCCGGTATTCTTTTGGCAACCCACTTCGCGCTCTGGTTCGAATCACTGAAGCTCACCACGGTCGCCAGTTCCATGATCATTACCGCCCTCCAACCCTTGGTTGCCCTTCTTGGCGGCTACTTGATCTACCATGAAACTACGAACATTCACGGTCTCCTTGCCATCGGCATCTCCATCCTCGGCATTGCCTTTGTGGCATGGGGCGATTTTGGTCAGCATCATCTGACCACATTGCTCGGCGACCTTCTGTCATTTTTGTGTATCATTGCGCTGGTCAGCTACATGCTCATCGGCCAGCACCACGTGAAGGAGATTTCGTTTTGGACGTATAGCTTCAGCGTCTTCCTCATTGCCGGGGTCACGCTCAACCTATTCAACCTAGTCACTCAGACCCCGATCGGTGGCTATTCGGGACACGACTGGCATATCTTCTGGCTCCTCGCCATCTTCCCCACGGCCGCCCACGTGATTTACAACTACCTCCTGAAATACGTCAATACCACCGTCATTTCCATGAGTATGCTGGGTGAGCCGGTTGGGGCCACCCTGCTCGCGATTCCCCTCCTTGGTGAAGTCGTCACTTTTTGGCAACTCGTCGGGGGCCTCATCGTATTAGGAGGGATCATCTTATATCTCAGGCGTTGAAGTCCAGTCCAAAAACGTGGCTGGGAAAAAACTATTAACCAGTCATTGAAATAAAAGGCCCTTTGGATTTTTTTCCAAAGGCCCTTTTTCTATGTACACAGGAAGTAAATTCCTG
>NZ_AYYY01000015.1 GCF_001436295.1 Paucilactobacillus vaccinostercus DSM 20634
AGAAGCTGTCCAAGATCTATGATTTTTGATATACTTCTATGTAAAAAGCGAGTTTAAGCTATGAAAAATTATCCCAGCAATATTACTCGGCAACAATTTGAATTAATTCGACCAGCTTTAGAAAATTTTCGTAAGCGAACTAAGCCTCGAAAATATGACCTCTACGAGGTCTTCTGTGCGGTCCTATATGTCTTGAAAACCGGTTGCCAATGGCGTCAAGTCCCCGGTGATTTCCCAGAATGGCGGTCAGTTTACAACTATTACAAAATTTGGTCAACTAAAGCTGAGCCTACGGCTGATTCTTTATTGGAACAAGTTTTAAAAAAATTGTCATTGCTCGGCGAACTTACCAAGGACGTTCAGCTTTAACTTCCTTTATTATCGTTGACGCTCAGAGCGTCAAAAACACCGCTACTGCTGAAAACAAAGGTTACGACGCTGGTAAGAAAATCTCGGGGATTAAGCGCCATCTGGCAGTTGATATCAATGGCTTTCCGCAGGCCATTCACATGACGCGAGCGAACGTCTCTGATCGAGACGGGGCCAGTGCAATGATCGCTTTACATGCCATGCATTTACGCCAGGTTCAAA
>NZ_AYYY01000016.1 GCF_001436295.1 Paucilactobacillus vaccinostercus DSM 20634
TAAAGGACCCTACACATTTGATTTGTCGAAACTTTGTTCAGTTTTCAAAGGTCTACTACCGTTATCGAAGCGCTTAACTAATCGCCTTGACAACAGTAAATATCATATCAAGAATTCATTCTGTGGTCAAGCAAAATTTTAAATTTATTCAAAAAAAGGTGCAGTATCCATTTCAACGGTTTCAAATAAGTGGTGAAGTTGGCTAACATCAATAAACTTTAGATGGTTAAAGTTCTGACACTGCTTGATGATTTCATCGGCACGATCATGTATTGAAAAAACAAATAATGATTGTTTCTCACTATCAAGTGTGATGGATAGTTCTTCTAATCGTAGGCATTCTACATTGATACCAACCGTTTCTCTTAAATAAGCTAGTGTCGTTGCCAATGCAGTCTTATTATCCATTTTGTCTACCGAAAGGAAATGGAACGGTTCGCTACCATCAACCAAAAACGTCGTCTTTACTTCATTGCTTAACACAATTGTACTTGCAACCTTTGTCAAATTAATCTCTCCTTTGTTGAGCGAGGCACCTTGTAATTAACTGCTGCCCATTATAATCGTCAATGCAACATTAAGTCCAGTATCTTAAATAAATGTGAAATTCGCTAAGAACTTATAATTTCGGTTAAAAACATGATATACTTACTCCCGATTAATTTAATACATGGAAAACTAAATAAAAGGAGAACTATCTGGTGTCAACCTTAATTGATTTTATACTACACATTGATTCACACATTATTTCACTCGTAAATAACTTTGGTGATTGGTCTTATCTAATCTTATTTGCAATCGTATTTATTGAAACCGGAATCGTCATTATGCCTTTCTTACCCGGCGATTCCCTTCTATTTGCGGCCAGTGCACTTGCTGCCAACCAAAATTACAATCTAAGCATTACGATATTCTTTGTTTTATTTCTGATTGCTTGTATTGCTGGTGACTCGCTTAACTTTTACATTGGGCATAAAATTGGAAAAACTTTATCCGATCACTCACTCTTTGGTAAGTTAATTGATAAAAAAAGTCTTGCTAAAACAGAGCAATTCTTCGAAAAGCATGGTGCACCGGCAATAATCCTCGCACGCTACATGCCTATTATTCGTACTTTTGCACCATTTGCTTCTGCCGGATCTGGTTTTCCTTACAAACGTTTTATTCGGTTTAGTTTGATTGGCTGTATTTCTTGGGTCTCAATTTGCTCACTGTGTGGTTACTTCTTCGGTAACCTTCCCTTTGTTCAAGAACACTTCTCGGCTATTATTATCGGCATCATCGTTGTAACACTTATCCCAGCAGTCGTTGGTTTCTTCCGTTCCAAGCTTAGTGTTAGTGACTAATAAAGCTGCCTGTTCCCAGCATAGTAAAGAACCCCCAACATCAGCTCTATCAAAATTGTAAACGCGATTACACACAGTCCAAAAAAGTTCTCCGTTAACACATTAATAATCGGATCAGTAGTGGGATTAAAAATCCAATCTTGATTGCTAAAAACCAACTCATGAAATTTAATAAACCAACTATTAAAGTTAATCAGTAAAATTAACATCATCGTTGGAATAAAAACGACTAATCCCTTAATTGGAAGTATCAACCGCCAAAGTTGATGCTTCTTTTTTTGTCGACTTATCTCGTAATACGTTAAGCAGCCCGTAATTATCAAAATTAACTCATTCAGCAAAATCAGTTGCTTCACGTCGCTAAAATGAATTTTACCGCTTACAGATATTGGAATAAATTGAAAATTGATCGTATGCATCCCCGGCACCTGCAAAAATAGTAATAAATGACCGTAATCTCGCAGAATTTCACCGTGTGTCACGCCACTAATCTCCTGATGACTAAAAAATACGAATATGATACTAAAATTCAATGTTAAAAAAATAGCCATACTAACTAGGCACAGAATTAAACTGCACCATTTTAGTACAACCATTATGTTGTTCTTAATGTTCATCCAAATTCCATTCATCTAACGAATCCACCTGATATGACGGTTGAACAGGCTGTTGAGCCACCTCTTCCGGTTTTGAAAGACCGGTATAAACCATTAATGTATCCATACCAACATTAATTCCGGCGCTGATATCAGTATGGTAATTGTCACCCACCATAATCACTTCATCTTTAGAAAGGCCACTTTTTTCTAACGCCATTTCCATGATAATTTTCTCGGGTTTACCAATCATAATTGGTTTAGTCTGCGTTGCGTATTCTACTAGCTTAACAAGTGATCCGGCTCCAGGCACCATTCCCCGCTCATTAGGTAAATTGCTGTCTGCATTGGTGCCAATAAATTTAGCCCCAGCGCGAATTAAAAGTACGGCACGTTCGAGTTTATGATAAGTCACATCAGAATCCAAACCAACGACCACAAAATCCGGTGATGTTTCATCAAATCGAAATCCCTTATCCAATAAGGCCTGTTTAAGGCCACTTTCCCCAACAACATAAACCGTTCTCTTCGAATTAGTTGCAATATGGTCCATATAATCGGCTGTTGCCAACGCCGTTGTATAAACATTGGCGGATGTCACATTAATATTGTGATTATCCTTTAAATTGTTAGCAACAAATTCCGGTGAACGCGTACTGTTGTTAGTCACAAACATCACCGTTAAATTTTTATCCTGTAACCGTTTAATGAAACGTGCCGCAGCAGGAATTTGTTTTTTTCCCTTATACGTTGTCCCGTCTAAATCAATAAAATATCCCTGATACTGCATAAATTCTCCCTGCCTACTTATGTCGTATTACAAATTTTTGCTTCTTTTTGGTGCCACTTTCTCGGACCACTTCTTGATTTTTTCTTTTAGAAACTGGTACTGGGTTAACACTCGTTGTCCGTTCTCGGATCTGCGGTCCTTTTTTATGCTTACTGGTTGTATTTTGCTTATGCTGCTTTTTCTTCCGATAATCGTGGTGCTCGTTTGCCTTCTTGTTGTTACGAGCATCTCCATGATTACCTGTACCGTTTTTCTTAGTACGACGACGCTTAGTATGTTCCGGATGGACAACCTGAACATCTAAATTTTGAATAATAAAGTAAGCACAACCAAAATTACAGTATTCATATAAGTAATCTTGAATTGCATCCGCTAGCTCAGCCGGTTGAGTGCCAGGCTGTTTAACAGCATAAAAGCCCTTCAGTCTGAGCTGTTCAAATCCCCAATCGCCGACAATATAATCGTATTTACTCAAAATTGTACTAAAACGATCAGCTAATTTATCTGGATCAAATGCCTCTTTATAATCTTTAAGTAACTTGTACGGATGCCCATTAACTGTAAAAGCATCGGTATCTGTTCTTTCAACATGATAAATATCAGCACGTTGTTGTTCACGCTGTTCTATCAGTTCCCGTATTTTTTGCTTATTCAAGGTATCCCTCCCTCCTACATTAATCAATCGGAAAATGTTTCGTTAAATAATCTGAGACCACGTCTCGAAAAAATTTATTGTACATTAGTTCATTTTTTCCTGCAATTTCAATCGTTGGAAAAAACGGAATAAATAAATAATGGTCCAAGCTGGCAATCGTATATTGCTCAAAAATATTCACAGGTTCACCACGATAAAAAACTTGTTGCTGAATTGGATCGAATTCGATTCCATCGTAATGAACTTCTCCAAAAATTTTACCACGAAATCCCATTCCTTTCAGTGGAAATCGCCGTAAAAAGTTACGGTTCTTCTCAACTTCTCGGATTAAACGGATTAAATTGGCCCCGGATAATGTCACTTTCATCACGTGCATTGCATGAGGTAACATCTCATGCATTTGATTACGATTCACAATTCCCGCATTAATTCCCGTTAAAAACAGCCCCGTATTTAATAGCGCTGCTTCTGCTCCCGTTGCTTCTTGAATAGCTTTTAAACCAACATTAATTAGTTTAGTACTATTTTCAAAATCAACAGATAAATCCTCTGGGATACGAGCAATTTGCTGTTGTTTAAGCAATTGCTCGCCTCTTGTTCGATACGATTCAATTTCTACATGATCCGTTGGTTCTTCTGGTAAATGCTCTGTCACAGCAACTCTTGCCTGAGAATTGATGACCTGATGATCTGCCAGTTCGAGATCGATTTTTCCAATATATTGACCATACTTGCCTGCAGCAGCTAGTAAGGTTCCTTTGACTCGCTTACCATGTTCTAGTAAATGATGCGTATGACTACCAATAATCACATCAAAATCCGAAAAACGGGTTGCAATCTGCTCATCGACCGACAATCCAAGGTGTGATAGCAAAACCAGTACATCATATTGCCCTTCAATACGTTTAAGGAGATAGGGAATTGCCTTAAACACATCAATTGGCTGCCACCCTTCAAGCGGATAAGTTAAAATAAACGGTGCTGTTAGTCCTAATACTGCGACACGTGTATTATTTTTAGTCTTAATAATCTTGAAATCTTCAGCAAAATTCGGAAGTTGTTGATTGGTCTTATCCAATAAATTTCCTAAAATCACATCAAAATTAGCTTGATCGTACAAATGGCTAAGTTGTTCCTTATTATTTCCCAGTCCTTCGTTATTCCCAATCGTCACCCCATCATAGTGAATCTCGTTGAGTAACGCAACGTTTGCCTGACCATCCGTTGCTTCAGAAAGTGGGTGTACCCGATCCATTGCATCCCCGATATCAAATGTTAAAACACTGCTATTGGCGCTAGTCAATGCTTCTTTTTGTGTCAACAGGTAACGTCTAATCTTGGGCCAATTTTCAAAGTGTGAATGCATATCATTTGTGTGTAAAATTGTAATCTTCTCAACCATTTTTATCCCCCATTAATCTCTACTGCGATTGTGCTACTTTTACGGCAATCGATCAATGTCGTTTGGCAAAATCAATTGCTTTTTGTTGTACCATCATCTCAATATCATCCAATGAAAATGGTGTGCCAAACGGTATTTTATAATTCAAATAGCCGGCCTCTGGTGTGTCAACACCAACATTGATATTTTCCTTCGCGGAGACTGAATAGTGATGAATATGCCCATGTAGATTAATAATCTGCGGTGCAATCCCCAACATCATTGGATAATGGGTCATATAGTACTGACGATGATCAAACTTAATTAATACGCCAACATCGTGAAACTCGAACTTGGGTTTTCCGTTAACCTGAAAATTATGTTTAGCAAGATATTTAAATAAATCACGACTATCATGATTTCCCTTGATAAGAACTAAATTACCATTTAATCGACTCAATAATTCAAAAACTGCTTCATTTGACTTAACTGCTGGTTTCGTAAAGTATAACGCAATATCGCCGAGATGATAGACCGTATCAGTTGACTGAACTCGTTGATTCCAGTGATCAATAATCACCTGATTCATCTCTGCAACTGTTGAAAATGGTCTGGGTGCAAAATCACTCATTCCCAGTAAACCTTCATGAAAAAAATGAGTATCCGAAGTTACATAACGCATTCAATTAAGCTCCCTTGATTTTCTATATAATAAAAAGGACCAGGTCTCCCTGATCCTTCCATTATATCTCAAATAACTATTTTTTTAAGCGTTCAACATCACGAGCAATCATTAATTCTTCATCTGTTGGGATAAGCAATGTCTTGACAGTTGCACCATCAGCAGTCAAATCACGTTCAACACCACGAATATGGTTTTTTTCAGGATCAATGCCAACGCCAAAGAATGACAGACCATCCGCAACACTTTGACGAATTTCAATATCATTTTCGCCAACGCCGGCCGTAAATACCAAAACGTCTAACCCATTCATCTCGGCAGCGTACTGTCCAATATAACGAATGACACGATTGATCCAGATATCACGAGCCAATTTAGCTCTGTGGTTCTCGTCCATTACTTGTTCAAGGTCACGCATGTCAGCTGAAACACCTGAAACACCAACCAACCCAGATTTATGGTTTAAAATATCAATCATTTCTTCTGAAGAAATGTTAAGTTTCTCTTCCAGCCATGCAATCAGCGAAGGATCAACATCTCCCGAACGAGTAGCCATGGTTATACCAGCTAATGGGGTGAAGCCCATTGACGTATCGAATGATTTACCATCTTTGACGGCTGTAATCGATGCACCGGCACCTAAATGTAACGTGATCATCTTCAGATCTTTAACATCTTTACCCAAAATCTCAGCAGCACGAGCGGATACGTAACGATGACTAGTTCCATGTGCACCGTATTTACGAGCACCATATTTTTCATACCATTCGTAAGGAATGCTGTAGAGATAGTTTTCTTCTGGCATATCCGTGTGGAATGACGTATCAAATACAGCGACTGAAGTAATATCAGGTAAAATCTTCTTAAATGCTTTAATTCCAATTAAGTTAGCTGGGTTGTGTAGTGGTGCGTAGTCAGCTAATTCATCAATTTTTTGCATCACATCATCGTCAATTAAAACAGAATCCTTGAAGAATTCTCCCCCTGCAACGATCCGATGACCAACACCAGTAATTTCATTGAAGTCCTTGATAATATCAAGTTGAATCAATTGTTTCAGCAAGTAGTTGATTGCTACTTCATGGTTAGTTGCTTGAATGGTATCCTTTAGCTTTTTACCATCACCATACTTGATGCTAACAAGTGAGTCCTTCAATCCAATTCTTTCAATAACACCTTCAGCAATAACTTCTTCGCTTGGCATTTCAAAAAGTTTAAATTTTAAAGTAGAACTCCCTGCATTAATGGCAATTGTCTTTGACATACTATTATATCTCCTTTAACCCTTCAAATTAGTCTTTACCCAGTTATCTATTTCAACCATAAAGTTGGCAAACTCTGTTTTTTTCTTAAAAGATGGGAACTGCCCAAGTAATACTTTTGGTGCTTGATGACTATTAGTTCCTCGTCGTTGAAGTAATAAAATTGATTTTTCTGCCTGTTTTGTTTGAAATAGCTCACTTGGTAAATTGACAAGTCCTTGTAAATGAGCTCGACGCTGAATCCATTCAACAAATTGCTTAGATTCATCTGTTTTAAACAAATCACTTGGTATTAAGAATACACCAAATCCATCGGGCTTTAAATAGTTCATTGCTTGTTCAATCAGTAAATGATGAACATAGGAATGACCCTTTTCAGCTCGAGTTTCATAATGATCCGTATTATTATCCAAAGGATAGTACCCAACTGGTAAATCCGATACAACGTAATCGCATTGTGGGATATCCAAAGAATCGATTGCATCCTGATGATACAACTCAATATCTTGCTGTTGCATCTCCACACTCACGCTCGCAACTGCAAGCATTGAATCATCATTATCAATACCGTATCCATGAATCTTCTTGCCAGTCGTTCGCTTTAAATGGTTCATTACCGTAGTTAAAAGATTCCCTGTTCCGACACTCAAATCGAAAATAGAAGCATCATCTTGTTTGATACCAATTTTTTCGATTATATAAGCAATCAGGAACCCCAACGTATCTGGTGTCATTTGATGATTAGGCTGAATAGCATCTTGCTTGACCGCTTTTAGCATACTCAGTTGGATCACCGTTCGTATGGTTTCCGCATCTGTGTTGTCCAAATCAATTTGCGCATAAATTTGGTTGAGTTGCTTGATAATCTCTTGAGTTGGCTTACCATCTTCTACTTGAACTTCACCAGCAATAATATTATCCGCACTTTCGATGAACGCATCGAGGTATGAGCTTGAAAGTGATTGCTTAAGTAACATGACTGATTCATCAATGAGCTTAAACAATTTTTCAGTATTTTCTTGTGCCAGCTTTTCTTCCACTCCCATCTCTAAAACTTTGCTACCACACCAGTTTACAGATTTTAGGGAATAAATTCAAGGTACGAGATTACCTCTACTTATATACTTATAACCATTATTAAGCTGAACTTGTAATCCTTTATCATTCACAATCACTTTTCCGGTATTGAAGCTAACAACCGGATCATCAGCACCCGCCTGTAAATCGATCATCGCTTGTGAAATAAATTCATTTTTTAGCATTGTCAAAGATTGCTTCTGCTGCGCATAATGCCGATATAACATTAATTGAATACTAGTTAGTATTGCAATTAAAATAAGTACATTTACTAAAACATATCCTGATCGTGATTTCACTTGGCATCTCCCGCAGATAATATTGGATAAAAATGGACCCTCGCAATTCGCTGACTTCCATCATCCATGACGACTGCAATCTGTACTTGAGATCTTGAAAGCTGTTCTGGATGATACATTTTGACATGTGTCATCAAGGATAGATAACCGCCACCATTATGGCTTAACGTCAGGTACATATGATCATCTTTACACTCCAACTGATACGACTTCGCACTAACGCGACTTCGTAACATCAGTTCATATCGACCAACATGCGTCAATTCAAATTGATGCGTATCCGATTCCAGTTCACGTACGAATAAATACCACTGTAAATCATCATTAAAGGTTGTTTTTTGACTGGTTCGTGATACTTGGACTATTAAATTTGCTAACATCGCAATCAGTGCGACAATTAAAAAGGTCAACATACATTCTATTAATGTAAAACCGCCATGCTTTATTATTTGGTGATTAACAATCTCGTTTTAGCTCCTTCCATTACCACAACCTTATCCGCCATAGCCCGAACTGTATATTTTCCTCGTTGCTCTGTTACTGGTTGGTGGCTATCATAATAACGATCTGCCACTTCTTTACCAATTCGGGATATATATATTTCTTGACTAGCTCGTTGCATTTGTTTTTGTAATTGCTGTTCGCATATACAAAACCAGACCACACACACTGTCAGAATCATCAATGCGACCGTGGCATCCGCCATCACAAACCCGCTCCTACTGTGTGACAATTCGGTACCCTCCCCATCCTAACTGAACTTTCATAAGATACGTTTTATGCGTAAGCGACGAGGTAAATCTTTGTGTCCCAGCTTGTACATATCCGTTGGGCATCATCTGTAATTTTTTAAAGTTTCCAACACTAATTGTTGCTGGAATGGTAACATCCTCTCGATATAACCTTTGATTACTAATATCACACCACTGAAATCGAATCGCACCATTAACATATCGAATATTAATGGCACTACTTCCTTCGCGGGCTCGCACTTGACTGGCATGCCAATTTTGTTCTAGTTCTTGCCAAAACTGACGTTCTGCATTCACTTGAGTGACGTGATGTCCATATATCGTCCCAAATGACATCATTAAGGCCACTAATCCAAGAACTAGCACCGACTCGATCAATGTAAACCCTAAAAAATTATCCCTTTCCTTGTGTAGCCTTATCGCCAGTAATCGAAATATTTTCATTTTGTGCTTTTTCAATCTGTGCATTTGTCAAATAGTCACCCTTTTCTAAATCTGAAAAACTAACACTCCCGTCACCATGCTCGTTTTCATATAGATCAATTTGTGTTTGAACTACTGACACCATCGCACTTTTATGCACACTGTTGGCATGCTTACGTTGAGATGCTAAATTAGGCAAAATAATTAAAACTAGTAAACTAATGATAAATAAAACAATACTCATCTCAATCAGCGTAAAACCTTTGCGTTTTTGGCCTACTATATATTTTATTTTACTAATCATATTAATAAATTCCTTTCATTGATTGATAAATTGGTAACATGATACTCAGATACATCATTACAATTACAACCGCAATGATGCCAAATAAAATTGGCTGAACGAGTACCAGCAGCTGCTCAATTTTTTTAATTAACCGGCTAAAAATTAAACTAGAAAAAATAGTTAACTGCTTCCCCAATTCTTCAACAGTTTCTCCCTTATTCATAAATACAATTAGTTCTTGCGGTAAATAGGGGTAGTCATGAATTATTTTAATTGGCGGTTTTCCGTTCATCAAAACTTGATCTAGTTGTGATCCTAACTGATTCAATAGTGACTTCTTATCAAAACTAGCAAATAATTCACAAATTTCTCGGACCCCCATTCCATTTTGAAGTAATAGCGCAAAATTAGTAATTAAATAATAAGCGTAGTATTCACGATAGATTTTCCCAATTAAAGGTAATTGGCAAAGTAACGTTGCTCGATTGACCGCTGAAGACTTGAGCCATCGATATATAATCGAACCACTGATTCCGATAACACCTATCAAAATTCCCAACAGCATCCAAGGCCAAAACGCGAATAAATTATATTGCGTCTCTTGTTCGTTTTGCCACGTTGATAGTTCCGGAAAAATAAATATTTTCAGCACTGCCAACAGGATGCCCAACAATGACAGTAAAATAGCGGGGTACTGTAGTAGTCCTTTCAATTTAGTCTTTTGTTTAACGCTAATCGTTAAAAATTGACCAATTTGTGTAATACTTTGGCCAAGATCTCCATGCCGTTCAGCAAGTAATAATTGATAGTAGATATCTTGACCTATAAATAATCGCGTACTTTTAGAAAAGGAACCCCCACTGGCCATACTCATATCGATCTCTTCAAAAATTTTTGTACTTTCTGGCATTAGCGTTGTTGAAAAAGTTAATGCCTGCTTCAATGAAAAGCCCACTCGTAACAAATCTCCCATTAAGGAAAACCACCGTGCTTGCTGTCTAATACTTAAACTATCCTTCTTGATATGTTTTGGCTGTCGTACGCGTAATTTCACACTTTTTAACCCCTTCTTCTAAATAGTTGCTCCATTGTGCAGTCATTCGATTAGGTCTATTATTTTTATCCATAACTGCTAAGTTTAATTGATCTCCAGCCAGTAAATCATATAAAACAGCAATACTATCTTGAGTCGTTGGTAATAATCTTTGATAGCACACTCCTGTCAAAACCTGGGCTAAATACGATTGCTCCACCCCTAATTGCTCCATTCGTGAAATTACACCAAATACATTTTTTGCATGCACTGTCGATAATACTAAATGGCCACTCAGCGCAGCTCTAATCGCCATCTTAGCGGTCAACGTATCTCTTATTTCACCGATTATAAAAGCTTCCGGCCGATGCCTCAGTCCGACCTTTAATAGCTGATCGTATGACATGTTAGCCTGATTGTTAACCTGCAGTTGGATAAAATTCTTTTCCTCGATTTCCACAGGGTCCTCAATCGTCATCACTACCCGATTTTTCATAGCTTTTCGAGCAAGTTGGTACATCGTGGTTGTCTTTCCAGACCCCATCGGACCGGAAAATAGAATCAACCCCCTATGCTGTACTAATTGTTGCAGCATTCCCAATTGATTTGGAATTAATTGTTGATGACTGATACTCTCAAATGAATAAATGAAGCGAATAACTAAAGACTCTTTTCCGCTATAATCACCGACGGACGATAATCTTAAATTAATAATTTCGCCCTTTTCTTCCATAATCAAAGCACCAACCTGCGGACGTCTATGTTCGCTAACTGCCATATTTGCCCGATACTTTAAATACGAGATAAGCTGATTACCCGCATCCAAACTTATCTTCTTTGTGGTCATCACGCCCTGAACATTGTGGTATAACATTCTGTACTGCTCATTAAGTGGTAAAACGTATAGATCAGAAATTCGATTAGCAATGCACTCATTGATCGTTGCTGAAAAATTCTGCATATTGATAAGTTATCCCCCCTTACATAGATAAAATACGTAGATAAAGGACGATTTTCATTTTTATTCTAATAAAAAGAGGAAGTTATGATAAAAGCACTATCATAACTTCCTCTTTTGT
>NZ_AYYY01000017.1 GCF_001436295.1 Paucilactobacillus vaccinostercus DSM 20634
ACTTTGAAAACTAAATAATATCGAAATATTTTTTTAAAACAACCGAGAACACCGCGTTATTTGAGTTTTTTAATGAATTACATTACATCGCGTAATACTCAATTAATCTGTGGCGACCACGACGTGGTCAAAGCAAGGTTAAGTTATAAAGGGCGCATGGTGAATGCCTTGGTACTAGGAGCCGATGAAGGACGGGACTAACACCGATATGCTTCGGGGAGTGGTAAGTACACTTTGATCCGGAGATTTCCGAATGGGGAAACCCAACTAACTTAGTCGTTAGTTACTACTTAGTGAATACATAGCTAAGCAGAGGTAGACGCAGTGAACTGAAACATCTAAGTAGCTGCAGGAAGAGAAAGAAAAATCGATTCCCTGAGTAGCGGCGAGCGAAACGGGAAAAGCCCAAACCAACGAGCTTGCTTGTTGGGGTTGTAGGACTGAACATTTGAGTTACCAAAGTAAGACGTAGTCGAAATAGCTGGGAAGCTATATCAGAGAGGGTGATAATCCCGTAGACGAAACGGCTTACTCTCAGTTCAGGATCCTGAGTACGGCGGAACACGTGAAATTCCGTCGGAATCCGGGAGGACCATCTCCCAAGGCTAAATACTCCCTAGTGACCGATAGTGAACCAGTACCGTGAGGGAAAGGTGAAAAGCACCCCGGAAGGGGAGTGAAATAGTTCCTGAAACCATGTGCCTACAAACAGTGGGAGCCCGTTAATGGGTGACCGCGTGCCTATTGTAGAATGAACCGGCGAGTTACGATTGCATGCCAGGTTAAGGTGGAAAAACCGGAGCCGTAGCGAAAGCGAGTCTGAAATGGGCGTATGAAGTATGTTGTTGTAGACCCGAAACCAGGTGACCTACCCATGTCCAGGTTGAAGGTGCGGTAAAACGCACTGGAGGACCGAACCCGTGTCAGTTGAAAATGGCTGGGATGAGGTGTGGGTAGCGGTGAAATTCCAAACGAACTTGGAGATAGCTGGTTCTCTCCGAAATAGCTTTAGGGCTAGCCTCGGAATAAGAATCATGGAGGTAGAGCACTGTTTGGACTAGGGGCCCGTCTTGGGTTACTGAATTCAGATAAACTCCGAATGCCATTGATTTATGTCCGGGAGTCAGACGGTGAGTGATAAGATCCATCGTCAAAAGGGGAACAGCCCAGATCACCAGTTAAGGTCCCAAAATATATGCTAAGTGGAAAAGGATGTGGAGTTGCTTAGACAACTAGGATGTTGGCTCAGAAGCAGCCATCATTTAAAGAGTGCGTAATAGCTCACTAGTCGAGTGATCCTGCGCCGAAAATGTACCGGGGCTAAGCATATTACCGAAACTGTGGATGCATCCGTAAGGATGCGTGATAGGAGAGCGTTCTAAGGGCAATGAAGTCAGACCGTGAGGACTGGTGGAGCGCTTAGAAGTGAGAATGCCGGTATGAGTAGCGAAAGACAAGTGAGAATCTTGTCCACCGAATGACTAAGGTTTCCTGGGGAAGGCTCGTCCTCCCAGGGTAAGTCGGGACCTAAGTTGAGGCCGAAAGGCGTAGACGATGGATAACAGGTTGATATTCCTGTACCAGTTAACTGTGTTTGAACGATGGAGGGACGCAGGAGGCTAAGCAAACCAGACTGTTGGATATGTCTGGCCAAGCAGCAAGTCTTGATTAGAGTGAAATGCTTTAATCTATACGGACAAGTTGTGATGGGGAGCGAAATTTAAGTAGCGAAGTTGCCGATGTCACACTGCCGAGAAAAGCTTCTAGTGAATAGTTAACTGCCCGTACCGCAAACCGACACAGGTAGTCGAGGAGAGAATCCTAAGGTGAGCGAGTGAACTCTCGTTAAGGAACTCGGCAAAATGACCCCGTAACTTCGGGAGAAGGGGTGCTGCACGTCAGTGCAGCCGCAGTGAATAGGCCCAGGCGACTGTTTATCAAAAACACAGGTTTCTGCAAAATCGTAAGATGAAGTATAGGGGCTGACGCCTGCCCGGTGCTGGAAGGTTAAAAGGATGGGTTAGCTTCGGCGAAGCTCAGAATTGAAGCCCCAGTAAACGGCGGCCGTAACTATAACGGTCCTAAGGTAGCGAAATTCCTTGTCGGGTAAGTTCCGACCCGCACGAAAGGCGTAACGATCTGGGCACTGTCTCAACGAGAGACTCGGTGAAATTGATATACCTGTGAAGAAGCAGGTTACCCGCGACAGGACGGAAAGACCCCATGGAGCTTTACTGTAGCTTGATATTGAGTGTTTGTACCGCTTGTACAGAATAGGTAGGAGCCGTAGAGGCCGGGACGCTAGTTTCGGCGGAGGCATTAGTGGGATACTACCCTCGCTGTATGACCACTCTAACCCGCACCACTCATCGTGGTGGGAGACAGTGTCAGGTAGGCAGTTTGACTGGGGCGGTCGCCTCCTAAAAAGTAACGGAGGCGCCCAAAGGTTCCCTCAGAATGGTTGGAAATCATTCGCAGAGTGTAAAGGCACAAGGGAGCTTGACTGCGAGACAGACAGGTCGAGCAGGGACGAAAGTCGGGCTTAGTGATCCGGTGGTACCGTATGGAAGGGCCATCGCTCAACGGATAAAAGCTACCCTGGGGATAACAGGCTTATCTCCCCCAAGAGTCCACATCGACGGGGAGGTTTGGCACCTCGATGTCGGCTCATCGCATCCTGGGGCTGTAGTCGGTCCCAAGGGTTGGGCTGTTCGCCCATTAAAGCGGTACGCGAGCTGGGTTCAGAACGTCGTGAGACAGTTCGGTCCCTATCCGTCGCGGGCGCAGGAAATTTGAGAGGAGCTGTCCTTAGTACGAGAGGACCGGGATGGACATACCGCTGGTGTACCAGTTGTTCCGCCAGGAGCATAGCTGGGTAGCTACGTATGGATGAGATAAACGCTGAAAGCATCTAAGTGTGAAACTCGCCTCGAGATGAGATTTCCCATCTTCCTTCGGGAAGAGTAAGACCCCTCAGAGATGATGAGGTAGATAGGTTGGAAGTGGAAGTGCAGTGATGCATGGAGCGGACCAATACTAATCGGTCGAGGACTTAACCAAGCAGCGGTGAAGGCTGTTAAGAAAAAGAGTAGATATTATTTAGTTTTGAGAGCGCAAGTTCTCA
>NZ_AYYY01000018.1 GCF_001436295.1 Paucilactobacillus vaccinostercus DSM 20634
CAAGCTTCTAAGCGCCGAGAGTAGTTGGGGGATCGCTCCCTGCGAGGGTAGGACGTTGCCATGCACATTATTCCGGCATAGCTCAGTTGGTAGAGCGCCTGACTGTTAATCAGATTGTCGACGGTTCGAGCCCGCCTGCCGGAGTTATTTCGGGAAAGATGTTAGCTGTATTAGTTAGCATCTTTTCGTTTATGCCGACTTAGCTCAGTTGGTAGAGCATCGGTGTCGTAATCCGGGGGTCACAGGTTCGAATCCTGCAGTCGGCATTATCAAAGGTTTACAACCTTTCAAAAAGTCATATAATCACTTAATGGTGATTATATGACTTTTTTGTTTATGTACACGAGTGTGAAAGGAAAGTGATCGAAAAAATGGAAATCCGACTATTACGTTACTTTTTGACAATTGCCGAGGAAGGTACTATTTCGAGGGCCGCGGCGGTATTGCACATCACACAACCGACGTTAAGTCGTCAATTAAAGAATTTGGAAATCCAGCTTGGCAGTCCTCTTTTTACGCGAGACGCACGTCAAATGGAGTTAACGGAAGCAGGACTATTTTTAAAAAGTCGAGCAACTGAAATTTTAATGCTTAGCGATGCCACTGAAAAAGAATTTATTGATCGTAAGCAACAGCTGTTTAGCGGTAATATTGCTATTGGTTGTGTGGAAGCTGATAATTCCGACACATTGGCACTTATGTTAGAAGAATTTATTGCAGATTATCCGCAGGTTACGTTTAGCATGTTTGATGGTACTAGTGAGGATATTCGTGACCGACTGGATAAGGGGTTATTAGATGTTGCGATTTTACTGGAACCAATTGAAACCAGCTGTTATGTTAAACTTGTCTTACCACGAGTTGAACGTTGGGGGCTAGCAGTTGCAGCTACAAGTCCCCTAGCTCAACGAGACTGGATTGCACCACAGGATTTACCTAATCTGCCATTAGTAGTTGGTGGTCGGACGGAAGTAAGGGATTTGCTCACGACATGGTATGGTCATGCGATTGACGAACTAAGTATAGTTGGAACGATGAATCTGGGCTTTAATACGATGCCACTGGTTATTGATGGCAAAATTGTCACCTTATCGATAGAAGGCGCAATAACCGCCTACCATAGCTCAGATGTTAAGTTCGTCCCATTTAAACCGGAATTGAATACAAATTGTGTGTTAACTTGGAAACAAGGGCGTCAGATGAGTCCGGTTGTAACTGAATTTATTCGTCGTTTTCGGGAATCTTTTGGGTAATATACAAATTCTACTCAGTTTAGAGAATAATTTACCAGAATAGTGCAAAAAAATATTAATTTTACTTAGAATAATTCAATAATGTGAATTTGATTAATAGTCACTCACCAGATCACCATATAGTTATTAGCAATTGATGAAAATTAAACGCTTTATTGTGTTAATCATGATCGGATAATGAGAAGTAATAAAGCTAAGGTAAATAGTTGTGGGACACTGGATCATGTTAATTCAGATAGATTAGGTTTTCAATCATAAATAACTTTGAGCAGATATAATAAAAGCATTCTCATTAAAAAGACATTATTATTTGAAAAAATGGCAATATTATGATATAAAAATAACGTTTTATAATGATATTTTAATACTTAATTGACGTGAAATATCATGAAACGGTATAATTGACCTCATACTTTCGTAGAAAGTTCGTTTCTGATTTAATAATTTGCTCACTTTGCACTCATTACTTCAGTATTTTTCTTATGATTTGGAGGAAACACCTTGGGAAAGCAAAAGAATACTGATACGTCATTCTTGGGACAACCAAGAGGCCTATCAACATTGTTCTTCACGGAAATGTGGGAACGATTTAGTTATTACGGAATGCGTGCCATTCTGTTGTTCTACATGTACTATGCTGTTAGCAAAGGTGGCTTAGGTTTCGACCAAGCAACTGCTGCGTCAATTATGTCAATTTACGGATCCTTGGTTTATATGTCTGGTGTTGTTGGTGGTTGGTTAAGTGACCGTGTCTGGGGAAGTCGACGAACTGTTTTCTTCGGTGGGGTACTGATCATGTTTGGCCACATTGCGCTGTCGTTACCGTTCGGTGCTACCGCACTGTTCGTATCCATCGCTTTGATCGTTGTCGGAACTGGTTTATTGAAGCCTAACGTTTCCGAAATGGTTGGTGGGCTGTATTCAGAAACCGATCATCGGCGTGATGCTGGGTTCAGTATGTTTGTTTTCGGAATTAACTTGGGAGCTGCCGTATCACCTTGGGCAGTACCATTTGCTGCCAACGGCTTTGGTTTCCATGCCTTTGGTAATACGATGAACTTCCATGCTGGGTTCTCACTGGCTGCGATTGGAATGTTTCTTGGATTGATTCAATACTATTTTGATGGTAAGAAATACCTTTCAAAGGATAGTCTTTATCCTCAAGACCCGATTGAAAAGGAAAACTTGCGGCCCATCATTATCTGGTCAGTAATCGGTGTGATTGCATTGGCTGCCATAATCGGATTACTTGGTTTGACTGGCAATCTGAATATTGATAATGTCATTTGGATTATCACGATTGTTGCCATTGCACTACCAATTATTTACTTTGTTATGATGCTCAGCAGCCGGAAGGTTACGAAGGTTGAACGCTCCCGTGTTTGGGCCTATGTGCCACTGTTCATCGCTGCTGCTGTGTTCTGGGCAATTGAAGAATCAGGATCAGTGGTGTTAGCCTTATTTGCAGCTAATCGAACTGTCTTGCATGTGGGCGGCTGGCATTTTGCCGCCGCGAACTTCCAAACGTTGAATCCACTGTTTATCATGATTTTGACACCGTTCTTTGTTTGGCTGTGGAGTACTTGGGATAAACAACCAAGTGCACCAGGTAAGTTCTCAGCCGGTCTGATCTTTGCTGGGGCTTCATATCTATTTATGGCACTGCCTGGGATCATCCATGGAACAACCGCTGGACGAGTAAGTCCTTTCTGGTTAGTGGGCTCATGGTTTATTGTTGAAATTGCCGAAATGTTGATTTCACCAATTGGTTTATCGGTTACGACTAAGCTAGCGCCGAAGGTCTTCCAGTCACAGATGATGAGTATGTGGTTTCTTGCGGATGCTGCTGGTCAAGCGGTCAATGCGCAAATCGTTAAGCTATACTCAGCCAATACTGAAATTATTTACTTCGTCGCTGTCGGTCTTGTCAGTGTCGTATTCGGGATTGTGCTCTGCTTCTTTGTAAAGCCAATTCATCGTCTTATGGATGGTGTTGATTAATTTAGCAATTTTCAAACGTCGAAACGCCTGTTTCGGCGTTTTATTATACATATAACGAGGGAGGCATCGTGATGGTTAAAGTAGCATTAACCAGTGATAATCATTTTGATATTAATCAGGTTGACAGTGATGAAATGTTGAAACAACAAGCACAGTGGTTAGTCGATAACGGAGTCAAGCTGTATCTCATTGCGGGCGATTTATTCAATGATTTTGCACAAAGTGTTCGCTACATCGAGCGGCTTCAAGGAGAACTTGGTCATGCGCTTCAGGTCCGTTGGATTGCAGGTAACCATGACATGCTCCATTCTGTGAGTTACCCGGAACTAACGCATTATGAAAGCCCACATTTTATGCATAACCGGCTGGAAACCATTCCTGGGACCCAGTGGTGTTTAATCGGGAATAATGGCTGGTATGACTATACATTGGCTGAAAAGTTACCGGAGAAGCAAGATTTTGCCCAATGGAAGCAAGCGTACTGGATTGACAGTATTATCGATCAACCAATGACCGATGAAGAACGAATGGAAATCGTACTGCAGCAAACCGAGACATTGTTGAAGCAAGCGCGACAACAAAGACGGCAAGTGGTATTTATGACCCATTTTGCACCCCGAAAAGACTACATTCAGGTTCATCCAGAACTACGAATGTGGAACATGAGTAATGCAATGATGGGAAGCCAGCGATTGGGACAACTATTGGAAGCGTATCAGGTTTCTCACGTGCTGTTTGGTCATTTACATTTGAACGTTAAACCGCGGCAATTTGAGCAAACAACGTACTATAATCAAGCGGTTGGATACCACCGTCGGCGTCGTAATGAGTGGCAGCGCGATACTTTCTTTGAACAATGGCAGCAAAAATTAGAATTTATTAATCTAAGCTGAAAATTCAAAAAAATTGTTGCATTTTGAGGGTGAATTTTGTAAGATATAATAGTTGATTGTTTCGGAGGGGTAGCGAAGTCTGGCTAAACGCGGCGGACTGTAAATCCGCTCCTTCGGGTTCGGTGGTTCGAATCCACTCCCCTCCATTTTTATTGGGCTATAGCCAAGTGGTAAGGCAACGGGTTTTGATCCCGTGATGCGCTGGTTCGAACCCAGCTAGCCCAATTAGGTACTATCGGATGGTGTTGTAAAACGTTTGAGAAAACGGATTACAGCATTTTTTTTGCATTTTATTTAGAACTAAGTGACTAAAATGGTGCCAATTTGTGCGACAAAAAAACTGAGATTGGTCAAAACCAACCCCAGAAAGTTTTAAATCATAAAAATAGTGGTTATTTTGAGGTGCCGATTGCATGCGCAGTGGGTGTGGTACGGTTTAGCAGCCGATCGTTAGAGAAAAGCTGTTCAACTTGTTCTGTTGGGAGAAGTTGCTGATCAATCAGTAATTGTTTGACCGATTGTCCCGTTTTCATAGCTTCTTTGACGATTTTTGTGGTGGTGACGTAGCCCAAGATTGGTGCAAGAACAGTGGCTGTAATTGCGGAATTTTCGACCATCTGCTGGCAGTTGTCCGCACAAGCGACAATATCGGCTAGGCAGTTTTGGTTAAGTGTTTGGATGGCATTGGTCAAGAAGTGTTCACTTTGTAGAATATCACGGAACATGATGGGTTCGAACGCATTAAGTTCGAGTTGACCAGCTTGAGCAGCCATTGTGACGGTGGCGTCATGACCAATGACTTCAAAAGCAGCTTGATTAACGACTTCTGGAATGACCGGATTAATTTTGCCAGGCATAATGGAAGAGCCCGCCTGTTTAGCTGGTAAAATCATTTCGTTCAGACCTGCTTGGGGGCCACTTGATAGGAGCCGAAGATCGTTTGCGATTTTGATGAGATCAACAGCCAGTGATTTTAGTGAATTTGAGAATTCAACGAAGCTATCACAATTTTGTGTGGCATCAATTAAATCTTCAGCTTGAACCAGATGATCGTTGGTCAATTCGTTGAGATAATCGACAACATGTTCGCGGTAAAAATCAGTGGCATTTAGTCCGGTACCAATCGCCGTGCCGCCAAGATTAATCGTATGTAGTGCTTGAGCGGCATAGGTAATGCGATCGATGTCGCGATTAATCACTGTGTGAAAGGCATGGAAACTATTTCCGAGTGTTGTTGGTACGGCATCTTGCATCTGGGTGCGACCAACTTTCACGACTTCTGCAAAGACAGTGGCTTTTGCACTTAGAGTGGTAGCCATCTCATTAACTTGCCGCAATAGTTTTGGCAGTAAATGAATCATTGCCATTTTTCCAGCAGTGGGGAACGTGTCGTTAGTGGATTGTGACTGATTGACGTCATCATTAGGGTGAATTTTAATTTCTGGGTTATGATGCATCGCAAGATTAGCAATCACTTCGTTGACGTTCATGTTTGCCGAGGTGCCAGCACCGCCCTGAATGGCTGGAACGATGAACTGATCGGCATGATCGCCTAGCAACAGTTCATTACAGGCAGTGATAATGGCGTGCCCTTTTTCCTTAGATAAAGTTCCGGCAGCTACATTAGTTTGTGCAGCTGCCTTTTTAATTTGAATAAGTCCTTTGACAATCAAGGGATGAATTTTTTCAGTGCTGATGGGGAAGTTTTCAATCGCTCTAACAGTGTTGATGCCGTATAAAACATTGTCATGAATTTCTAGTTTACCGATGCAATCCTCTTCAATACGCATATTCATCCTCCAAATAATTTTAGTCCGTAGAACAGTGTACCGAATTTAAAATTTAATTCAAGCATAATTTTATGGTGTGACAGCGTCATTATGAATTTTGAATACGAGATTGTTTAGTGGACAGATCAAGTGATTAGTCAAAAATCACCCCGTAAAAGGATGCTAACTAGTTGTTCACCCGTGATTTAGAAGATACAATAATAAAGTATTGGATGGGAGGTGTTTGATTTGCGTAAATATATTTCAGAATTTTTAGGAACTTTCTTACTTGTTTTTCTTGGAACTGCGACTGTTGTGATTGCTAAGGGCGATGTTTTAGCCATTGGACTGGCGTTTGGATTGGCCATTACCATTTCAGCGTATGCGTTCGGAGGTATTTCTGGGGGCCATTTTAATCCTGCGGTCACAACTGCGATGTTAATTAACCGTCGTATTGGTGCAGTAGATGCATTATGCTATATTATTTCTCAAATTATTGGTGCGATTGCAGCTAGCTTTTTCGTTCAACTCTTTGTTAAAGCGTTAGGCTTTAAAGCAACCGCCTTGGGCCAAACAGATTTTCCAACAATTAGTGCCTCAATGGCAATGCTAGTAGAAGGGCTCATTACGTTCCTATTTTTAATGGTGATTTTGAATGTGACAAGTGACGACCACGGTAACAGTGATTTTGCCGGCTTAGTTATTGGGATTACACTGGCATTTCTCATCATCGTGGCTTTGAACTTGACGGGTGGTTCATTGAACCCAGCTCGTTCAATTGGCCCGGCCTTGTTTGCTGGAGGTTCAGCTGTATCTCACTTGTGGGTCTATATTGTGGCGCCCGAAATCGGGGCAATTTTGGCAGCCTTTTGCTCTCGTATTTTAGGTAGCGAAGACTAAACTGTCAATCAGAAGTGTGTACTTACAGATATACGTATAAAATTAACAAAAAACAGTTAAATGTGTAAAAAATACAAATTTAATCAGCGTTGCTATATATTTTTAATCATGAATATGGTTTAATAATAGTCAAATATAGCATGCTCACTTCAGAATTGGAGACGACCCGGACGTAGAGCCACTAATGGCTGCTATGGAAGGGTCGTTTTGTTTTTTTAGGTTTGTACATTGTGGGCAAATTCTGGATGAACGTCATATCAAAAAAATAGGATTCAGTAGTTTATGTATAACATGGGTAACTAGTGGCAGCTATTAATTGTTATGTCGATGATGAAATAGTGGAGGAAGGGATAAGATGATTAAATTTTTAGGACAGCCGATCTATGATGTGGCCTCTGGTAAACGTTATGGATATGAATTATTTATTCGTGAGGAAATTAATCATGAATTAGTTATGCCGGTGGATTTTAGCCGGTATGGTGCAACTGAAATTACACAATTACTAGCTAAAACGGTACGTCATTTATCGGAAGATATTCAAATGTTGGCTTTTAATTTAGATGAACGTCAGTTTATTGATCATCATTTTCTTCAACCACTTGTCAAATTACAACGTCAGACATCCGTTAAAATATGTATTGAATTAACTGAGCGCTTGGGGGCCGGAGAAGCGCCCGTTGCAGCACGTCAGTTAGTCGACGCGGCGCGGAGTTATCAACGCGCTGGCCTCCACGTTTGTTTAGATGATGTGGGAACGGGAAATAATACAGCGGCGCTAGTTGGGTTATTATTGCCGTACGTTGTTGAGTGTAAGTTTGCTTTACAGAACGTACGAAACTGGGAAACCTGTGACCGGATTAAAACGGAACTCCATTTTTGGCGCGCGTTAGCGGCAAAACAGCATATTCAATTCGCACTAGAAGGAATTGAAACACAACCCGACCTGAAATGGGTACAGGAGTTTGCACCTGATTTGGTCCAAGGTTATTATTTTGGGATGCCAGGAGAGATGACAGATACGAACGACTCCTTGGTTAATTAGACTAAATTCAAATAATTGCTAAGTAGATGAACGTTTCAAAGACGTTCGTCTCTTTTTTTTGAAACGTCCTCGTGAAATTTAGGTCAACATCTTGAGCACCTATGTGAATTAGGGCATGATAATAGATGAATAACTATGAAGTAGAAATGAAGGATGTTACATGACATTTAATTTGTGGGCGTCACAGTTACTGATCTCTATTTTTTTCATCGCGGGATTCATTACCTATTATGAATGGCATGTGCGATGGGCACTAGGAACTCGTGGTGACTTAACCACCAGGCAAAGACTAGCACGGCTCTCATTGCCAGCAGTAATTGTCTTATTGAGTATTTGGCTGCAATACACAACGTATACACGAGAAATTAGTGTGCCACTATATTTAAACCTCCAACTATTTGTTCTTGCTTATCCATTGCTTAATGACCGGTTAACGTCATGGGAGTTCTGGATACAGGGGTTAATTGGTGGCTTATTTTGGTTTATCAATCATACATTCATTCCGGAGCTCTTTTTAAGCGTGGCCATTATTTTAATTATTCAGGGACTCATGCTACGTTATTTTCGCCCCATTATTCGCTATAATTGGTGGGCCCACTTGATTTACGCGGCCGTCCTGTCGATTACGTACTGGTTAACGTATCTGGGGATCAATGATGGGCAGCGCGTTGGCTATATCGTCATTTTTATGATCATGAGCGTTTATTCATGTACATATAGTAATGCCACCCATCGTCGGAGTGAGGAACGGGCAACGCTTACCCGAGAAGTTAATTATGATACACTGACAAATGCTAAAAGCTATACTAAATTTTTAGAAGAGGCAACCCAACTATTTGAGCAAATGAAGCGGGATAATCATCCAATGACGTTTGTTGAATTAGATTTGGATAATTTCAAGGCAATCAATGATAAGTATAGTCATCTGGCTGGCAATGGCGTACTAGTGACGGCAACACGGACGCTAAAAGCGACACTCGACGATTATGAAGGTTCTTGGGAACTATATCGAACTGGTGGTGAAGAGTTTGTTATTTTGCTCCCCAATGCGTCTCTGGAGCAGTCCATTCCGATCATTCGTCAATGCTGGGCGGCAATTGACAGAATTGATTATCACCATAATCGTGAAGCAATCCAAATCACGGCATCGTTTGGGGTAACCACGGTGCAAGCACAAGATGTCGTTTTGGATGATGTGTATGGGCGTGCGGATGATAGTCTATATGTTTCGAAGCAGCATGGACGAAACTGTATTACCATTGACGGAAAAACACTAGATGCCAACCCATTTGCAACTGTGGTTGTGACGCACACGTTTTTCACGCAACCGATTATCAAACTGCCGACGCAGCAAATCGTCTGTGAAGAGCTCCTGATGCGCATTTTTGATCAGGGGAAGTGGCGTTTGCCGGTCCAATTTGACCTCGGCATCACGACACAAGTCTCCTTAATGGAACGCTTACTCGGCGAATTACAGGTTAAATCACTGAGTATTAATCTGACCGTTAATCAATTTACGAATGAACACAATTGCCAACAATTAGTTTTATTCGTGAAACAGACGCCGCAACTGCATTGCTTAACGGTAGAAATTAGTGCGTTGCCATCGATGACACAGCTGCAAGCATTTGGGCGTCGTTATCGTAATGCAGGCATTCGAATTATGATTGACGATGAATTAAAACTTCCAGGCCCAAACGCATCAGCTGACTTTGTACCCTATGTCGATGGCGTGAAGCTCAACTTACACCAGATACTAGGTGATACGTCATTTATCATTCAAGAGTGGCAAACGCTGATGAATATCAATAAAAAGCAATTGATTCTCGAAGGAATTGAAAGTCGGGAAGATTTTGAACTGGCCCAGAAACTAGGGATTATGTTTGGACAAGGCTACTACTTTAGTCGGCCCGTTATGCCAAGAATGATCTAAAAGGATCGGTTTATCTGGCGAATATTGGTAAACCAAAGAGAGGACAATGAAGAACTCGCGGTAGCGTGAATCTAACTAATATGCTATAGTGAAAACAACTTTTGAAAACACGGAGGAATTCAGCCAATGCGCATCTAATCATTTCAACTCATTTTTAATTTATCGAGTCGATCGATAAATCCCAAATATGATTGGAACTGATTAGGATTCGTGCAGGCTGTTTTTCAAAATAGTCGGCATACCTGGAAACGGGTATGCTTTTTGTGTGCACTCATTGATTCGGTTCCAACGCGAGGAGATGGCGATATGCAACAAATTAAATTAGCAGATATTGAAGCAACGGTAGCGGGGAAGTTTTTGTTTTCGGCGGCAGCGTTGACGGCAAGTACCGGGGATGTGATCGGGATTGTTGGTCATAATGGCGCTGGCAAGACGACTTTAATGAAAATAATCAGTGGCGATAGTCACGTATTTACTGGGCAGCGACACGTAGCACAATCAGTGATGATTGTTGATCAAGTGTTGCCGTTTGATGAGCGCAGCGGGGGCCAGACTGTGATGGCGCAGGTGCGCACTGCGCTGGCGGCCAAAACAGCTATCCTAATTCTCGATGAGCCAACCACCAACTTGGATCAGCAACATCAAAGTTGGTTAGTTTCAAAAATTAAGCAGTATGCTGGAACTTTATTGGTAGTCTCCCATGATCAAAATTTTTTACGCCAAATTGCAACTAAAATGTGGGCGATTGAAGATCAAACTTTTCATGAATTTAACGGCACCTTTGATGAGTATTGCCGTGATCAGAAGCAGATAACCGAGCGGCAGCAGCAAGAATACGAACGGCAGCATCGTCAGGAGCGCCAGCTTAAACAGGCTGTACAACAACGACAACAAAAAGCTCAAAAAATTCGCCGGGGAAGTCGACGAATGGGGCGTCTTGAACGGGCCAATACCAAATCCATTCGGGAGCAAAATGCCGGAAAGATGGAGCAGGGCGCGAAGGCACTTTTGAAGCGTGCAGAGCGACAAGTAAAAGTGACTAAGCCAGTTACGAGTGCAAAAATTAAATTGATGCCAACCGATTTTCCGGTATTTCATGGTAAAACCGTACTGAGAACCGATGATTTAATGCTGGAACGCGACGGTCATATGCTATTACGACATGCCACGATGGCGCTTAAACCAGGCGAGCGACTCGCTTTAATGGGGCCTAATGGTAGTGGTAAATCAACACTGATAACATGGATCATTGGCCATAATCAACAGACACAAATATCGCCACGGGCCAAAGTAGGATATTTTAATCAGGATTTAACCCAATTAGATGGTCAACTGACTGTTTGGCAACTATTAAGTCGGGTTGGAGTGCTTGATGATGACCGCACACGTCAAATTGCGGGAGCCTTTGGGGTGCATGCGGCTGTGTATGACCAGAGAATTGATACCCTGAGCGGTGGCGAACGCGTTAAGCTTCAAGTTTTAAGTGTGATCATCAGTGATAGTAATGTGTTGATTCTTGACGAACCAACGAATTTTCTGGATGATCAGGCGTTGGCGGCACTCGCAGATTATTTAGTGGCGTATCCGGGCACGGTTTTGTTTGTCTCTCACGATGAGGCATTTGTTAATCAAGTAGCGACCCGTCGAGTGGTGATTGAACATCAGCTACTTAGAGATCCCGCAAAGACGGTTTTGCAGGCTCGGCCGGCAACTAAGTTACCACTGCTGCAATTAAAATACGATCGGCTCATGTCAGATCCAGATGCCGATAGTGGGGTGTTGCAACAGCTTAAACGCGAAATCGAGCATCTTAAACTATAAAAAAGGGTTAGCTTGCGATTACCAAGGGGTGTATTAGAATAGAAGAGAGCAGAATTTTTGGGAGGCACCATAGTAATGAATGCAATTGATCGAACTGGAAAAAAGTATAATCGATTATGGTTTGTGATCACTTTGTTGGCAGGAACGTTTACGATGTCGATTAGTCAGTCATCGTTGTCTACCGCCTATCCGACCCTGATGCGGTATTTTGATATTTCTGCATCGACGGTTCAGTGGTTAACGACTGGTTTTATGCTGATTATGTGTGTCACAATGCCGATGAGCCCGTGGTTGCTCAATAATGTGAGTTTTAAGCGTCTTTTTTTGACGATATTACTTGTGTTTGATGCTGGCACTTTAGTGATTGTTCTCGCCCCGTCTTTTTGGGTGATGATGGTTGGTCGAATAATGGAAGCAATCGCTGTCGGCGTCTTGTTTCCGTCATTTCAGTCGGTCCTGCTGACAATTACTGATGAGCACCAACGTGGCAAGACAATGGGGATGGCCGGATTGGTAATGGGGTCCGCGTTAGCCTGTGGACCAATCATTTCAGGCATTGTGCTGAATTACTTTTCCTGGCGGGGCCTATTTGTTGTTTTTATGCTAGTGATCTCACTTGTTTTTGTGGGGGCACTGGGGGGCCTGATTCGGGATGTAATGCCGCAAAAGAGCAGTCACTTGGATTACTGGTCTGTCATTTTATCGGTTGGATTGATCGGAGTTTTGTACGTCATTAATCAAATTGGCCAGAAAAATGTCGACTGGGGCAAAAATAGCATGCTCTTGGTAGTGAGCGTCGGCGCCTTAGTGTGGTTCGTCATCCGACAATTTCACTTAACTACGCCACTTCTTGAACTCAGGGTGATGAAAACCATTAATTTTGATTTAGCGGTCATTTTAACGGCCATTTCGTACGTTGCTTTGATCGTGACAACGATCATTTTTCCCCTGTATTATCAGGAGGTACTTGGCGTGTCGCCATTAATTTCCGGGTTGGCACTTGTGCCGGCGGCTGTATTTTTAAGTATTTTGAATCCACTCACAGGTAAGCTGGCAGATAAGGTTGGCTTTCGGCGCGTCATGTTGACGGGGATGGGACTGATTGTGCTGGGGTGGCTACTGGTAACCGCCTTAACAGAGCAGCTTAATATCTGGATTATGATGGGTTGTGCCATGATTATCGAAGGAGGCAACGCATTTGTAATGATGCCCGCGGTGACGATGGGGGCCAACGCGTTACCAACTCAGCTAGTACCCCATGGGACCGCAGTGACAACAACGATTCGACAAATCTTAGGATCGACTGGAGTGGCAGTTGCAACGTTAGTCTTGACGACGGTCACCCAACATCAGAATATGAGCGGTGTCGCAGCCAGTGTCGCGCAAATCAGTGGTTTTCGAGTGACGTTTATACTGATGCTGGCGATTGAACTGGTAGGGTTAGTACTTGCACTAGCACTACGAGACACACAAGCAGAATAGAAAGATTGTCGGTAAAGTCTCACCAAATTGGTGGGGCTTTTTTAATTAAAATTAATAGATTATGAGAAATATAATTATGCAATATTAGCCTTATTACGGGTTAATGTCTGGCCTATGGATTAGTGAATAATAATCGGATTAAAAATAAAATTAAAAAATACTAAGAAATGGTCTATACTTAAGTGAGGTTTGAAGAATCTTAATTGAATATTGAGAATCGGTTAACAAACTTAACCATGATGTGATGACGAACAATTAATCTTAACCATTGTCAACTTTAAATGTATCAGATTAATGGGAGCTTTTTTGACATCTTCAAGTTTTAGGGGATAATTGACGTAATTGTTGCAAATATCTTAAAATAGAATATTCGATATTCTTTAAGGAGGCCTTTATGAAAAATAAGAGAAGTTTATTTATCCGCAAAGATATTGCAACGGATATTTACAAGAAAACTGGTTTGGAAAAATCACTAACAGCGTTTAGTTTAATTACCATGGGTGTTGGGGCGATTGTGGGGGCCGGAATTTTTATTACGCCCGGCATTATTGCCGCTAAGTATACTGGGCCAGGTGCGATGCTGGCGTTTGTGTTAGCCGCAGTTGTGTGTTCACTCGCCGCACTTTGCTATTCTGAATTTTCTTCGACGATCCCGTTAGCCGGAAGTGCCTATACATATATTTATGCTGTGTTTGGTGAGTTCATCGCCTGGATTTTAGGATGGGCCTTAGTGTCTGAATACTTATTCTCGGTATCTGCAGTGGCGGCAAGTTGGTCAGCGTATTTTCAAAATATTTTGGTTGGGTTGAACATTCACATGCCGGAAGCGTTGACGGCTGCGTACGGGACAGCCGGTCATCCAGGGGCCTTTTTCGATTTACCCGCGTTTGTGATTATCATGATCCTATCGTTGTTACTTTCGGGTGGGGTTCGTGAATCGGCTCGGGTGAATGCCATTATGGTGGTTCTTAAAATCATTGTGATCGTGCTCTTTATTGTGGTGGGTGTTTTCTACGTTAAGCCGGCAAACTACAGCCCGTTCTTACCATTTGGTGTTAAAGGGGTGGTTTCTGGTGCCGCGGTAGCTTTCTACGCCTACATCGGGTTTGATGCCGTTTCAACGGCCGCTGAAGAAGTGAAGCGACCACAACGCAATGTACCAATTGGCATTATTGGGTCATTATTAATCGCAACGGTACTGTATATTGCCTTGTCGGCCGTATTGGTGGGGATTGTTAAGTACACCAAATTAAACGTTGCGGATCCCGTGGCGTATGCTTTACATTTTATTCATCAAGACTGGGTTTCAGGAATTGTATCGTTAGGCGCTGTTATCGGCATGACTACGGTGTTAATTGTGTTCCTTTACGGTGGCACACGATTAGTTTTTGCAATCAGCCGTGATGGGTTACTACCACCATTCTTTAGTAAGTTAGCCCCCAAAAGTCATGCACCGGTTGTTAATACATGGGTTTTTGGGATTGTTGGGAGTATCTTTGCATGCATTATCCCCATTGATAAAATTACGGAGTTGGTCAACATTGGGACCTTGTTTGCGTTTGCGATGGTTTCAATCGGGATTGTGTTCTTGAGACGGAGCCCGGATTTTGCACACCTTGATTCAGCATTTAAGGTGCCGTTTTATCCCGTATTACCGATTATTTCCTTTATTTTGTGTGTTATTTTAATGTTGGAATTAAAATTATTTACGTGGGTGGCCTTCTTCATTTGGCTCATTATTGGATTGTTTGTCTATTTCGGATATGGCTATCGTCATAGTTCAGTCCGTAATAAAAATAACTAATTAAATAAAATGTCCTCTAACTGTTAGACTGTACCTAGCAATTAGAGGACATTTTGTTTTGGTACCATTACCTGATGAAACGATTAAAAAAGGCTCGCTCGGAAATAAGATAATGGGGTGATAATTGTGTTATTTACTTGCTCTTATCTTCCATTTCATGCTTGAATCGCATTCGACTCAGGTACATGTAAATGATTAAGCCAATGAAAACAACGGTGACGCTCAGTAAAGAAGTGGCTAGGTAGGCGCCAGAGATGAGCATGAGAACCGCATAGCGAGCAAAATCAATTTTTTCGTAATAGGTTCGCATGTAGCGGGTACGGATTAGCCCACGGAGGCCATAAATGACAAGAAACGCACAGATAATGAGGTGTAAGATAGGGACGTTATTCAATCCATTCAACTCCAGTTATTAGTTAATACGACCATTCTAACGATGATCGACTATTAATTGCAAGTAATTAATAGATGTTGAAAAATTAATTTTAAATTTTACTTGTCAGCGCCTATGTTTTTTTGTATAATATTTCTTGTCGGGTAAACGAGTTAGTGTTTACACGTACGAATCTTTGGGCTATAGCCAAGTGGTAAGGCAACGGGTTTTGATCCCGTGATGCGCTGGTTCGAACCCAGCTAGCCCAATCGTTACGCCTTAAGGACCGTTATAACAACGCGAAAACGTTGATATGACGGGCTTTTTTATTTTTCGTTTTTTTCGAAAAAGTGCCAAATTTCGGCGTTTTGGCACAGATAATGGCACCACTTTTGAATTTTGCCAAAAGATGGCACCACTTTTTTAAGACGCCTAAACCGCGTCATGTCAGCATTTATCGAGCAAAGAAGGTCGACTTTCGGTTGGTGCCAAACTTAATTGGCACCAACCCCACCGGAAATGGCACCAGTTTTTGATGCGACCGGTTAAAGGAAACTTGCAAACCGTTTAACTTTCAATTAAATTGTCACTTATTAAGCTCTATTACCTCTTTGCTTTTTTTACTATCATCTGGGTTGTAACCAAAAACAGCCATGTAGCGTCTGATATCGACGTCACATGGCTGTTTTTTAATTACGAAACTTATCAATTGAAATAATATTAGTAGCGGAAAAATAATCAGGCTTAGGTGCCACATATTCATCGAAAAAATCGGGATTTAGATTAAAAAGCTTAACTAAAAAAGAGGGGATGATATGAAAGATATTTGATAAATCCGGAACAGCCAATACTTGTTTTTTGTAAATTAGCTGTAGTAATGATTTTACCCGTCCAGGTTTGATTGGAACGATTTCATCGTCCAAAGGTTCAAATGTTTTGTACTTCTTTTTAGTTAATTGCCCATAAAAATACCGATTTTCCTGATAATTCATGAGGCCTAGTTGATAGGCATGATAGCCCATAGCGGCAATTGACACCAAATACTTCCGTTTTAAATCCAAATATGAATCGGGATTAGATTTACGCTGTAATTCGGCAAAGTCGGCGGTAAATTCCTCTTCTGGAAGTAAAAAATCAGCGGCAAATAAATTTGCTTGATGCTCGATTTCCCGATGTTCTTTCTTAGTCAGAGATTCCATATCAATATCTTCATGCATAAGAAGGTGCCCAAGTTCGTGGGCTAGATCGAAATTGCGACGGACAGCTGTTTTTTTGAGACTGCCAAGAATAATAAATGAACGGTTGTGTTTGGTAATCACGCTATAGGCATCGATTTCAGTACCGAGATCTTTCTCAAGAATATAGATACCACTAGATTCTAGGACATACATTAAATCCTTATTGTGATGTAACTGCAAGGATTGCCGTGAGTAACTGGCAATTTTTGCAATTGAACGTGGAATGTCTTCTACGAACTTGCTTGAGTGAAGAAAAGGCTTGATTTGCAATTGCAGTTTGGTAATGGAAGATGTCGGTGTTACTAAAAATTTTTCAAAATAATTAATATAGTAATCAACATAATCTAAGTAGGTTAGTTCTAACTTTGTCTTTTTACGTGAATCCCGATCTTTTGCCCGATACGCGACATGTTCTTCTGAAACGACAGGCTCTATAAAAGTCGTCTGAAAGAAAAATTTTGTATCAACAGAAAATAGGGTTTTAATCTGATTCAAAATTTCAATCCGTGGCACAAGGTTGTCGGTTTCATACTGCCATACAGCTTGTTCAGAAATCGTCAACTTGTCGGCGAGTTCTTTCCGAGAGAGACCATTTAATTCACGTAGCTGGGTCAGCTTCTCTCCGAAAAACATAAACATACACTCCTTTAACTTTCTGGATTTTGCTCCTCTTCGGCTGCAATTTCATAGCCGAAGGGTTGATCCGTATATTGTGCGTCAGGTACTTTATCACCTCTGACCGCATCAAATTCTTCAGTTTCGATTGTCACCATACTATTTTGGATCAAGTCGGTCAAGTCTTTCACGATGACCAAGCTCATGGAACTTGGATCGGGCATTGTTAATTTAATTGAACTGATTTGGTACGCTTTGTCAATTTCGTAGGTGACGATGTAGAAACGATCAAAATCAGAAGTTTTGAAGCTGTCAGAGGCAGAACTTCTGATTTCGTTAATCGGCAGCTCTAGTTGAACTGAGTGATTTGTACTGGTTCCAGAAACTTGTCCAGACTTAAATAAATGTTGATTAATTTTTGCATATTCACGTAAGTAGTTTTTATCGGGTTGTGAGACTTTTTTGCCATCAAAATTTTTCTTTGCAGACCGTGAACCCTTGATGAAAATGAGTGCTTTACCCGTTTCGTCAGACTTAGGCGAAGTAGCGGTGAATTGAAGATATTCCCACACGTAACCGGCTTTTGCTGTACTAAAGTCGATTGTTTGATTATTCTCAACTGCTACTGCGACTTCTGAATCAATGTGGTTACCCTTTGTCCACGCATATGCGGCACTAACTTTAAGATTTTGTTTTGCACGGATACGTTCATCAAGATAACTTTTGTAGCCGGACATAATTCCAGTAACAATTTGTTGCTCAAGATTGGACGGCAGCTCCATTTTTTTCGATGACATGATTTTAGCCTCATTTCTAATGTTTAACACCATTATAGTATGGATTTTAAATAAAGACAGTAAAAAGTGGTTTTTTTTTAAAGTTCAATTTTTTAAAGTGGTATAATCATAAGGGAATTACTATTAGAGTTAAAAATTGATAGAATGTGGTGGGTTTATGTCAAGAAAAGTTACAACATTTGATGTATTAATGTCTTGTCCGGATGATATAGTTCAAAAGGGATACCTTAACACAATTGAAGCAAGTGTTCAGTTGTTTAATGCTACCGTTGGTGACTCGAATGGGGTGAGTATCCAAACTAAACATTGGTCTAAAAATAGCTTCCCAGAATCGGGTGGAAAGCCGCAAGATCTTTTAAATCATCAAATAGTTGACAACTGTGACGCAACAATAGCGTTATTTGGTAGTAGATTTGGAACTCCAACGGATCGTTTTGGATCAGGAACTGAAGAAGAAATCGAAAGAATGATTGAATCGGGTAAACAGGTTTTTATGTATTTTGTTGAGGAACCTGTTGACCCAGCTAGCGTTGATCCGGAGCAATTAAAACGAGTTCAAGATTTTAAGAAAAAATATCAAGAACAAGGAATTTTTAGTGTTGTTAAATCTAAAGAACAATTGGAAGGAGAATTAAGAACTCACTTATTTTATTATTTCTTGAAAAAAATTTTAGATCCCGATGATCAAAACCGTGAGACTTCGAACATAGTACTTTCAAATGAAAATAATGAACAGACTATGCCGCTGCAAAGATTTCATTTAAGCAATTCTGACTTTGTAAAAAATCAGTTAGAAAAAATTAAATTGTCAATCATACAAGAAAATAAAAAGGTAATAAAGAAAATTGAAAACAATGAACATGCGGCTGACTGGATGCCAAAATCTCAGTTTGCATGGCAAAGTCACTCTAAGCCAACAGCGGTTTCGATAGATCAAGACGAACAAACTGTGATAAAACGATTTGCAGAAGTAAATGGTATCGAACTTAATTCAGAATTTTTTTCAGTTGGTAACTTATCCGAAATTGATTACAGAGCTGGTTCTTTTTTTGGAAGTACATATAGGTTACAAGGTACCGAAGAAGAAAAAACAAAGTATGATAACCTGATTGAAATTTATAACCAGATAAAGCAACAAGATGCGTTCAAGGTCTATTTTGCAAGTTTGGACGAACTTCGGTATGTTAATTTGCTTATATCAAATACTGGAACAACTTATGATGAGGACATAGAGATTACGTTACGTACTCCTGAAGGGACAGTCGTGAAAGCCGATGACTTGTTGGTACCGGGGGAAGATATCATTAAACAATTTACCGATGAAGGCGTCATTAGTAACATATTTGGATTGAAGGAAACTTCAAAAATTGCAAAATATGATTTTACGTCATATCAGATACCTTATACCCCAGGATTATCCATTCCTGGTTATAGTGAAACAAGTGCAGAAAAATACGAAAAGGCATCTACTAAATATTATGATTTACTCGATAATCTTTTTGAGTACGATTATTTTCAAGAAGATGGAATGGATATTGTTAAGCTACACTTAGATTATTTAAAGCAGCATAGTGCGATGTGGTTCCCAACTAAGCTATTTTTCAAAGCAGGTATCAAACAGATAGATTATGAAATTACGACAAAGCAGAACCCTGAAATTCTGAAGGGGCAAATTTCAATATTATAATTAAATACAATACGTATTCAATGGAGAGTAACGAGATAATGATGACTTCCATATGAGTAAATTACGTAATAATTAGGACCGTTATAACAACGTGTAAACGCTGATATGACGGTTTTTTGTTTTTCATTTTTTTTTTTAATTACTAAATTTCGTCGTTTTAGCACAGATAATGGCACCACTTTTTTTAGAACGTCTAAACCGCGTCATGTCAGCATTTATCGAGCAAAGAAGGTCGACTTTCGGTTGGTGCCAAACTTAATTGGCACCAATCCCACCGGAAATGGCACCAGTTTTTGATGCGACCGGTTAAAGGGAACTTGCAACCCATTTAACTTTCAATTTGATTTAAGCTCCTTTCGTCGCTAGAACCCCGTTGGTTCTTTTTGAAACCAAAATTCGAGTTCTTATAATGAAGGGAGTCCTTTAATATGGACCAATTATCACCACATATTGCGCTGCTTAATCGTGATCAGGAAGACGAGGCACCGATCTTTTATCACCCGCAAACAGGGACGTGGGGCGTGAATCAGTTACAGCTGCTGTTTTTATCAAAGATGCTCGTCAAGAAGACGCAATCCACATTGACGATTAACGACACGATGAAGAACCTCATTAGTAGTGTCACGATACTCGCACGTCTGAATGGAAATGAATTTACCCCGAATACCAGTCACTACTATATCCCGTTTTTAAATGGAATTTGGAGCTTTGCGACCCAACGTCTGCTCGATGTTACTGATCCGGTCGTCTCGGCAATGCATTTGCGAGATGAACAGATTATCCGGACCGAGGTGCCGGAAGCGGCAAACGATCAGTATCAGCAACTGGCCGAAAAATTAATTGCGCCAATCGGCAATGCCGAACAAAGAACACAGTTTTTGAACATTCTGGCGACCATCCTGTTTGAACAAGATGGTCATCAGCCAATCAATATTAGTTGTCCATCCACAGATTTTATCCACAAGTGGGTGGATTTTTTAGATGATCTGTTAATAACGCCCATTTGTAAAATTACGCTAGATGACTTTAATGATCCCAATGCGACTTGGCCGTATTTCGAAACCGATACGAAATTGTTACTGGTGACAATGCCGGAGGACGATAATGTACTGTCTGAAACGGGGATGGTCCGTTATCGACAGTTAATGGATCAACAATTAGTCGTGACGAATGGGCGTTATCAACAGGTGGATAACTCACCACGTTTGATTATCAGCGGCCGTTATCCACTTTGTTTCCACAGTTTGGATTGTGAATCGCAGATGGCGACCCAGTCCGTCCAAATCACAGACTTTGACGAACAGGAAGATTCTGAAGTTCCAGAAGATCTGATTAGCGAAGTATTGCCCTACGTGGTGCAACTACTAATCAAAAATTATGTTCCAAAAGGATTAATCAGTACACCGCAATGATCCGTATGAGCCAGTGGTCATCATGTAAACCGCATGATATCGGGCAATTGAGCTTGCTTTTGAGGAAAAATACCAAAGCCATTTTGGCCTCCCACGCGCACTCACGCTCCCGAATTATTTGCGCGTATACTAGCCAGCATACTAATTAGGGAGGTTTTTGCTCATGAAGCAGATTCAAATCGTGTTAAGCGATCAACAAGTAGAAGAGATTGTTAATGGTACCGCGCAGGTCATTGCCGAGAAGATGGCAGACGACGTGGACAAGTATTTTGGGAAGAAACGGTATATGAACAAACAGGACGCATGTGAGTACCTGGGTGTTTCACCGTCAACGATCTCCAAGTGGGTCGCAGAAGGACTCCGGGAGATTCGTTTTGGTAAAAACATTCGGTATGATCCTGTGGACTTGAACGAGTTTATGACCGCACATAAGACAGAAGAATTTAGGATGTGATATGAATGGCGACCTATAGTAAATATCAGGACAAGGCAGGACATGACAAGTGGGAAGTGTATGTCGATCTCGGTCATGATCCGCTTACTGGGAAACGATTGCGACCACATCGGCGAGGCTTCAAAAGTCAAAAAGAGGCGGAAATGTGGTCGGCTCACAAACAAGTTGAATTTGAAAAGAGCGGGTTTTGGTCGTCAGAAGGATTGACGTTTAAAACACTGTGCCAACGGTGGCTGGATTTCGAGTATCGTAATCAAGTCAAGGAATCGACGTATGCTAAAACGGTGGATATCTTTCGGCTGCATATTCTACCCTATTTGGGCCGACAACAGGTTGAAAAGTTAAGTGTTAATTTTTGCCAGTCTGTGGTCAATAAATGGTTTGATGAGGGGTTTAAGCAGTACCGACGCTTTCGGACCTACGTGATCAATGTTTTTGACTTTGGTATTCGGATGGAACTGATTGTGCGAAACCCGATGAGCAAGACCAGTATTCCCAAAAATAAAAATGCGGTTGAGATTCACTTTGACGAGTATTACGAGAAGCCAGAATTAACCAAGTTTTTAGCATGTGCCAAAGCCAATGGCAATCAAGAATCGTTTATGTTCTTTCGGTTGTTGGCCTATACCGGCATGCGAAAGGGCGAAGCGTTGGCACTGGACTTTGCGGATATCAATTTTGAAAATCGGGAACTTTCGATTAACAAAACGTTGTCGCAAGGGGTGAACGGACGCCTCGTCATCCAAACACCGAAGACTAAAACCAGTGTGCGCGTCATTTCACTAGATGAAGAAACGCTGCGGCTATTGTCGGAATGGCAAGAATATGTCACCATGAAGTTTGACGTGCTGGGTTACAAATGTACGACTGGTCACCAGCTGATCTTTCCGAACGAAAAGAATTCGCTGGCCCAGCCATCGGTTCCCGATCATTGGAACCGCTCGATTTGTGATAATTTCAAGCTCCATCGCATCAAGATTCACGCTTTTCGACACACATTTTGCTCGTTATGTGCAGAGGCCGGGATTGATCTGCCATCAGTTTCGAAGATGTTAGGCCATGCCGATCTGCGAATCACGACGGAGGTTTACCTCCATGCCACACGGCATAAACGAAAACAAGCAGTCGATGCGTTTGCGAATTTCATGGATATCTCTTAGTAAGGGTCCCTTTGGGGGATCCTTTTATTTTTACCATTGCGACCATGGAGACGAAGCTGAATTACCAATTAATATAAGCTGCACTGTAATATAGTAAAAAGGACTCACCAGTTTGGTATCTTAGGTTACATTACTAAGAATAGATTCGGTGAGTCCTTTTACTGTTAAATTAAGTTTGACGAAATTTGTGACGCCATCTTGATTATTAGCCATTAATCATCCAGTCATGGAACGCTGAGGTTTGTTTTGGGTCATATTTTCCGTCTTGATCTGTTTTAACGACTTCAACAGGAATATTTAATTGGGCAAATAACGTGTCCCAGTCGGCATTGGTCGGAACCTTACGACCAATAATGGCGCCTGATTCGTCAACAGTCCATGCGATCTAGACGCCAGGCTTAATGTCTAGCATGTCACGAATGGCAACGGGGACGGTCACCTGACCGTTTTGGAAAACTTTACTTGTTTTGGTGATTGTCATATCATATCAGTCCTTTAATTATCATTGAAAACTCTTCAATTCAGGTACCGGCAGTGTATACGCACTCAATATGTGGAGTATACAGCGGCTACAACTATAAAACTAGCTTTAATTTCTGAAGCCGTGAACACACTACGGTGTGTTTTTGCCGTGCTTAGCTCTGATAAAATTCCGTTTTTTAGCTATTCTTATCTCAAATGAGAAAAAGTTTCATTTTTACTATAACTATTCGGAATGTTTCAGCATAAATTATGTAGAAATTTGAGTAAATAAATTAAACTTTTTGGAAAAGGGTTTAGATTATGTAGTGAAAAATTGGTTAGTTTAGCTGTTAACTCGACAGAAAATTGAAGCAGTTTTCCGATTTAAGTACGTGAAAAATCACAACTTGATTGTTGGTTACATCATAAATTACTACAAAAATAAAAATTTTTGACCATCAGCATCGAACCAATATTGTCAAAACCTTAATAACATAGGATTTGAGAAAATGATATATTTAATGTATTTACAATAAACATGGCAATATAAATTAAATATAAATATATTTAAATTTAAATGTTGTAAATAGCAGCGGTAAAATGCAGGAAAAAGGCAATTAAGAATTGTCGGTTTTCC
>NZ_AYYY01000019.1 GCF_001436295.1 Paucilactobacillus vaccinostercus DSM 20634
TAAACTCGCTTTTTACATAGAAGTATATCAAAAATCATAGATCTTGGACAGCTTCTTAGCGGTCATTTGAACGCTAAGTACAGAAGTGGCTTTAGTTTATATCAAGTAACAGTTAGCTCACTGACCAGTAATTTGATCATGTTCACCCGGGGTCAATATTTTGGTCATCACCGTAATCAAATACGCTTGTTCGCGCTCAATTTCAGTTCCCGGCAATTCCAGTATTAACCGCGCTAGGTAACCGAATAGCTGCGATAACAAACTTTGCAGTATCAAATCATTCGGCCAATCCACAATCAAATGATCTGCTTTTAGTTGATTTATGACACTTCCCATCTGCTTGACCATCTTAGGCGCAATCTGGCTAAGAATCTGTTCGCGTCGTTCGGTGTCAAAAGCGGCCATTTCAAAAATGACCTTTAACTCTTTCACGTTAGCTTTAGCAAATGCAACTCGGTCCGTAAAAATTGCTGTGACGAATGCCTGTAGACTGGGATAACGCTGCCGTAATTCATCCTCTGAAAAATCACTCGCTAAAATTGGCACAATGTGCGCGGCAATTGGTGCTAAGATGGCATCCCGTAAGGCAGCCTTAGTCTTATACCGCCGATAGACCGTCCCCTCCGCAACGCCGGCCCGTTGTGCAATATCACTAGTACTGGTCTGGTCAAAACCCTTTTCAGCAAACAAATCGAGACTTGCCTGGAGGATGGCCCGTTGCTTAGGTGTAATCGTTTCATTCTGACTTAGATCCTGTTGAAAATAATCCCGTATCCGTGGTCGTTCCATATCCTCACACCTTCCGATAACGTTTCATTCCAACAATATTCAACATTGTTAGTACGACCATAAACCCTACTAATATTAACAAATTAACACCAATATCGCCAAGCCCAGCACCCTTTGTCACAACAGCCGTCAACGCATTAGCACCATAGTATAACGGCATGATGTGGGCAATTGCTTGCAACCAACTGGCCATGCCATCGACTGGAACCAACCCAGCAAAAAAGATTTGTGGTACAACAATCAGTGGAATAAACTGAATCATTTGAAATTCTGAGTTAGCAAAGGTGGAAATAAAGATACCCAAGGTCAAAGCCACTAACGCTAATAATAAGTTAGTCAGAAAGACCAGCCAAATACTACCAACTAAGTGAATCTTGAAGACCGTAATTGTAAAAACAACGGTCAGGACAGTCTGAATGATGGCAAAGCCCCCATAACCAATTAGATAGCCCATAATAATTTCACTCCGTCGAATTGGGGTTGCAAGTAGCCGGCTTAGGGTTCCAGTAGTGCGTTCATTCAAAAGTGAAACGCCAGAAATCAAGAACACAAAGAAGAAGACAAAGAAACCGAGAAAGGCTGGCAAAAAGCTTTCAAAGAACGTTGAATCACTACTACCATAAATATAATGAGACTTAGTCGTATAACTGGTTGCTTTAGCTGACTGAGTCGAACTAGACGTCGTGGCTGTGGCCTGCTTGAGTTGCTTTTGTAATTTCTCAGCAGTTGCCTGGTCACCGCGGGCCTGGGCTTGTGCAATGGCAGTCTTCAGCTTGGTCACCGTTGCTTGTGTCTGGGCTGCTGTCAGCTTCTTCAAAGCGGCTTGTTGCGATTCAAGGGCCGCGCGCTGTTTCTTAGTAACGGTCACCAGCGTCTTCATTTTCAACTTGACTAATCCTGATTGTAAACTCGCCTTAATTAAAGACGTGTTGGTTGGATTGCTATTTGAATAAGTAATCGTCAATTGACCATTTTTCTGAGTCAAATAGCCATCTAGATCATGCTGCTTAATCATTTTCCGTGCCTGTGAACTATCATAATGATGAATCGTCACGTTTTTGGTATCGATCACGTTAACCACGGATTGGTCTACATGATGAACACCCAAGCTTGCTACTTGCGTTGTGTTGTTTTGAAATAAGAAATACATCAGCGTCATAATCAGCAATGGTGCCAAAAACATCAGCGCCAAGGTACGCTTATCACGTAACATTTGCTTAAAAACTCGTCTAACGATTGCCATCGTTCGCATCTTGCATCCGCCCCGCTTTCAAAAAGACCTGTTCGATCGTATCTACTGCATACTGTTGTTTCAGTGCCGCGGGTGTCCCCTCAGCAAGCGCAATCCCGTGCCGAATCAACATGAGATAATCACACCGTTCTGCTTCGTCCATGACATGCGTTGTCACGAGCATCGACTTACCGGTATCCTTGAGCTTATTTAGTTCGGTCCAAATTTGTTGCCGTAATTCTGGATCAATCCCAACGGTCGGTTCATCTAAAATCAATAATTGGGGATCCTGAATCAGGGCAATTGCCAACGACAAGCGCCGTTTCATCCCACCCGAATAGCCACTGACCCGCTTGTCTAATTGGGACGTTAAATCAACTAATCCGGCTACATAATCAATCATCTGTGCTAACTTTATTTTTGGAACGCTCATCAATTGCCCAAACAAGGTCAGGTTTTCACGGGCCGTTAGTGTCTCATACAAAGCGTCACTTTGGGCCATATACCCTACTTGTGCCATTACCGCCCTATTGGGCATCACCGTATCCATGACTTTAACAGTGCCACTATCCACAGCTTCCATCCCTAAAATACTCTTGATCAAGGTGGTCTTCCCAGCTCCTGATGGCCCAATCAAGCCATAAATCATTCCAGCCGGCAGTGTCAAATCAATCTGATTGAGCACTTGCTGATGACCAAAGTGCTTGCTGACCTGCTTGGCGATGACATAATCCGTTGCCATTTTAATAACCCTCTTTCTTAAAGCGAGTGTATACTCACTCACTTAATGGCCTTAGTATAATCAGTACATCTCGGTTTGTCAACATTAAAATGAGTTATCACTCACTTATTTTGCTTCCGGCCTATTTGTCACCGCATTGCAAACAAAAATGCGCCACCCCGTTGTTGGGATGTCGCATTTTAATTAAATAGCAGCACTGATATAAGCGTTAGCAATGTTTAAGCCTACCGATTTTTTAATATTATTTTATTCATCAATTTCCGGCGCCGACCCAAGCTCTGCCTGAATCATCCAGATTTTCTTCTCAATTGCGGTTTTGAGACCAATGAAAATATCTTGGGTACTGAAGTCTTTTTCAACATCGGATACTTCAATGCCGTGTTGGTAAAGGTCTTCCAAGTAACGATAGCCATCAACTAAGTGTGCGAGGCGTTCTGGGGTTGTTTTGTCCCATTCACCAGGCCAGTCTTGAATCTTAGTGTTTTCGGCCATTTCTTTTAAGGTCGAGTAAGGACTGCCATCAAGCGCAATCAGCCGTTCAGAAATGACATCGAGTTGGCTGTCAATTTCTTCCATGAACTCATCCATCAAGGGGTGCAACTTCAAAAAGTTGGGTCCACGCATGTACCAATGCGTCTGATGGATAATCATTGACATCTGGCTCAAATCGGCAACGAGTTGATTTAATACTGCTTTGGTTTTCGTATATTTCATTAGATTGATCTCCTTTCGATATGGTTATTATAGCATAGTGGTATGCTTAATCTGAAACGTTATACACTGGCAAATTAAGTTATTTATAGCCCGTAGAATTAAGTCGTTTTGAAAAGATGGAGACGTTAATTTTACAATCTACCAATTAAATAAATCTACAATTGAATTTTATTTACCTTATGAAGATGTTCAAAACGCGTTAAAGGAAAGTGCGCAAAACCCCTTTATACGTACAAAGGATGAATGGGTAGTGGGTAACAATGAGTGTAAATTAAATAATGCACAAAAAAGGATGCTTAAGGATAAAGAAATATATAATCATTTCAATTTAGAAAATATTTCCAGTTCCATCAAAACGGAGGCTAAACAAGATAGTGCATGACATCGATGACTAATACTTTAACACCAAACAGAAAGGGGCTATGAATATATAGGGTCTATAATTTACTAATGACCCCTAGGAAAGACTATTAAAACAACCCCCATTATCTAATAGTTAGATAACGGGGGTTGTTTTTTTATTATGTAGGCTTTAGCCTGGTGCGTGCGGAAACGCACGCACCACAAAACCACCTGCTATGCGGGTGGAGTTAAAATGTTATACAAAAAACTCTCCTTCTGGATTAGAGTGTAGATGTTCAGGCCACACTGCATTACCGAGAAGGAGAGAAATATATATGGCAAATCAAGCAAACTCATTGGCGCATACCAAGTGGATGTGCAAGTACCACATTGTCTTTAGTCCAAAGTATAGACGGAAAATTATTTATAATCAATACCGGCGAGATCTGATCGAAATTGTCAAACGATTATGTTCGTACAAAGATGTTCAGATTATCGAAGGACATATGATGCCAGATCACGTTCATCTCTTAGTAGCAATTCCACCAAAACTGAGTGTATCTGCGTTTATGGGATATCTAAAAGGAAAAAGTGCGCTTCAAATGTTCGATAAGCATGCAAATCTAAAATATAAATTTGGCAACCGCCACTTCTGGTCTGAGGGATATTATGTGAGTACCGTGGGGCTTAACGCGGCAACAGTCCAAAAATATATTCGAGAACAAGAACAAAAGGATATTGAACAAGATAAGTTGAGTGTGCGAGAATATGAAGATCCATTTCATGAGAGTAGAAAACCCAACAAATAAAGAATACGAGCTACAATAAACCTCTTTAGGGGTCGCAAAAGTGGCAATGACAGTGCGGCTTTGAACGAAGTGAAGGCGAGCGTCTTGAGGCGCAGTCGGTAGTAGAGGCTTATAGCCTCAGAGAAAACCACCCGTTCGACGGGTGGTTTTTATAAAATGATATAATACTCCCTAGATAGGAGAAAACGTATGTCTAGACAAAAACGATCAATCAAGGAAAATAATGATAAATTAAAAGTTCAATTAGAACTCCTCCGTAGTTATACGGAACACTTTGACTCAGGTATGATTCATATGGCTTTGCCAATGGCTACACAGGTTCGTGTATTAATACATCAAACAGATAAGTCCAATTTATTGACTTCTGAGCACTTTTTCATCCGGCTGTTGTCGGCGCCGATCATTGTGCGATCGGGATTGGTGCGAATAATGATTATAAATTAGTAATCGGGGGTGGGCATATGAATTCATTGATTAGTTTAGAAAAAGTTAATTATCAAATCGCTGATCAACATATTTTACATGATGTTGATTGGCAGATTCCAGCTGGGGCTCATATTACATTGACGGGACCATCCGGTGGTGGGAAAAGTACGTTATTACGGATCATTGCGGCCATGATTTCTAAAACAAGTGGGACCTTGATTTTTGATGGGCAGCCGATTGAAAGTTATGACCCAATCATGTATCGGCGGCAAGTCTCATATTGTTTCCAACAACCGACGTTATTTGGTGAGACGGTGGCAGATAACTTAGCTTTCCCGTACCAAATTCGTAAGCAAGTCATGGATACGCAACGAGTGGTAACGGCGTTAAATAATGTTGGGCTGTCCGAACGAACCCTGCATCAGCCGATTATCGAGCTTTCCGGTGGTGAACGGCAGCGGGTCGCGCTGATTCGCAACATCTTATTCTTACCAAAAGTGTTGTTATTAGATGAGGTGACAGCTGGTTTGGATGAAAATAATAAGCAAATCGTGCACGCCTGGTTACGACAGTTAAATGAGCAGGATCACGTGACAACGATCATGATTACTCATGACGCGACAGAGATTGCTGCGGCAGATCAATTAGCGAAAGTGGTTGCTGGCAGATTGGAGGTACACGCATGAATTTAGCAGTTAATAATACGTCGCTATTTTTGGCGGCAATGTTAGTGCTCGTCGCGTTAGGAATTAGTTTGTGGCAGAAACTTGGCTTGGATAGGGACATCGTCATTGGTGTCGTGCGGGCTGTTGTACAACTATTTATCGTGGGTTACTTGCTAAAGTATATTTTCCGAGTCAACAATTTGTGGCTAACGCTGGCGATGATGGGCTTCATTATCTTTAATGCGGCTTGGAATGCGAAAAAACGGGGGCCGGGGATTGACCATGCATTAGCCATTTCGTTATTAGCCATTTTTGTTAGTACGGGGGTAACACTCGGCGTCCTCGTGCTATCTGGTGCGATTAAGTTTGTGCCATCGCAAATGATTCCCATTTCTGGTATGATTGCGTCGAATTCAATGGTCGCAATTGGGCTGGCTTATCGCAGCCTCAATAGTCAGTTTCATGACCAGCGGCAAGGTGTGCTTGAACGGTTGGCGTTAGGGGCTGGTCTACTTGATGCTTCGATTGCCATCGTGCGTGAGGCGATTCGTACGGGGATGTCACCAACCATTGATTCGGCAAAGACTGTGGGTCTAGTCAGTCTGCCAGGGATGATGTCCGGTTTGATCTTTGCAGGGGTCGATCCAGTACGGGCCATTAAGTATCAAATTATGGTTACGTTCATGCTCTTATCAGCGACTAGTTTGGGGTCAATCATTGCGTGCTATTTAGCTTACCGTAATTTCTATAATGAACAAAAACAGTTGGAGTAATGACTCCTGATTGCAGTCCCGCGGGGTGGATGTAAGCTGATTCCTGAGACAACTTTTAAGAGAGGGTATAATGAATAAATCGTCTCTCAAAAGGAAGGAATTTTTACATGCCAACTCGTTACGACAAAGAATTCAAACAAAACATTATCAACCTATATAAGCAAGGCGAATCAGCTGCCCAACTGGCCAGAGAATATGGCATTGGCTATTCAACCGTTCATAAGTGGATCCAGGGCCAGGCCAAAACTCAATCCGATAAATCGCCAGACAAAATCAAAGCGATGGAAAAGCGACTGGCTTCGCTGTCTGAGGAGAACGAAATCCTAAAAAAAGCCCGGGGCTTCCTTGCGCAGAAGTAACCAATATCTTTGATTACATTCACCAAGAAAGCCATCACCACCAGGTAACCAAGATGTGCCGAATCCTCGGTGTTTCCAGAGCTCAGTATTATCGTTATCGATCCCCCAAACCTTCAAAACGCCGGGCCGAAGATGCGGACTTGAAACAACGGATTCTGCGAATCTTTGCGGAATTTAAGCAGCGATACGGTGTTATGAAGATCCACCATGAATTGAATCTGGAACTTCAACCACTGCAGCTTCGGTGCAGTCCACGACGGATTTCCCGGCTCATGAAGGAACTGGATATCCACTCCGTTACCGTCAATAAGTGGAAAGCGGCTTCGGCTTCCAAAACCAAGGTTGAACAGCGTCCCAACTTGCTTAAGCAGGATTTCTCGACCACTGGTTTAAATCAAAAATGGACCGCTGATATGACCTATATTCAAACGAAGCGTAATGGCTGGTGTTACTTATCAACCATCATGGACCTGCACTCACGACGGATTATCGGCTATTCGTTCTCAAAAAAGATGGATACTAATTTAGTCTTAAAGACCCTGGAAAGCGCGGTTAAAAATCGAACCATTACTGGGGACCTGATTATCCATACGGATTAAGGATCACAGTATACCAGCGATGATTACAATCAACGTTTAACTGAGCTACATATCCGCCACTCATACAGCCGTAAGGGTTGTCCGTACGATAATGCGCCAATGGAATCCTTTCACGCTTCCCTCAAAAAGGAATGTGTTTATCCAGTGCCGGTCTTTGAAGATTATGAAACTGCCGCTGCCGTCCTTTTTGAATATGTGCATGCTTTCTACAATAGAAAGAGAATTCATAGTTCACTGGGCTACCAGACCCCCTTACAAGTTGAAATTGCAACACTTACGAGCCAAATGGCCGCCTGATTTAATGCTTTCCAGGGTTCAAATAAGTTATTAATCGCGATTAATGATTTATTTGAGCTGTGGAAGGTAAA
>NZ_AYYY01000001.1 GCF_001436295.1 Paucilactobacillus vaccinostercus DSM 20634
GACCCTACACATTTGATTTGTCGAAACTTTGTTCAGTTTTCAAAGGTCTACCATGTGATCTGAATCACTCAGAACACACATAAGATGTTACCATGAATTAATGAATCATGCAAGCCCTTTTTCTTATGAAAAACAACTGAATTAGTTCAAAAACCCATGATGTGTCTAGTAGTAACGAATCATGAAACAAAACGTTACGTCGTGACAACAGATATAAACTATACGCTGCTATCTTTAATCCGTCAACATTAAATTTAAAAATGTGATATTTTTAATTTATACCAAACAAAAAGACATATTTTACGGCAAAAAGCCGTTAAATATGTCTCATTTTTTAATCTTCTGGCCGCATTGTTGGAAATAAAATCACATCACGGATCGATGGACTATCGGTTAACAGCATCGTCAACCGATCAATTCCAATTCCCAAACCACCCGTTGGCGGCATACCATATTCCAAAGCCTCGATAAAGTCTTCATCAATTCCTTCAGCTTCATCATTACCGGCTTCACGTTCTTTGACCTGAGCTTCAAAACGAGCCCGTTGATCAATTGGATCGTTCAATTCAGTAAAGGCATTGGCAAATTCATTACCAATGATATATAACTCAAACCGGTCAGTGAACCGGGGATCATCAGCATTTTTCTTTGCCAATGGTGAAATTTCAACCGGATGTCCGTATACAAACGTTGGTTGTTCAAGCTTATCTTGCACAAACTGTTCGAAAAATTCATTAATAATATGACCCACCTGCCAGTATTCTTCATACTTAACATGGTGTTCATCCGCAAGCTTCCGTGCTTCTTCAAGTGTCATTTCAGGCCAGAAATCAACTCCTGTGTACTGCTTGATTGCATCCACCATGTGAATTCGCTCAAACGGCTTATGAAGATCGAGTTCTGTCCCCTGATAGTTAATCTTACCATCTTCAGATACGGCACCTGCAGCAGCCTTAAAAATACCTTCAGTTTCATCCATTACATCATGGAAATCGAAGTAAGCAACATAGGTTTCGAGCATCGTAAACTCGGGGTTATGTTTAGTATCCATCCCCTCATTCCGGAACACTCGTCCAATTTCGTAAACTCGTTCAAAGCCACCCACGATTAATCTCTTAAGGTGCAATTCAAGCGCGATACGCAAATAAAGGTTGATATCCAATGCATTATGATGCGTAATAAATGGCCGTGCACTGGCACCCCCGGCTTGATTGTGTAATACCGGCGTTTCGACTTCCAAAAAGTCATTACCATCTAGGTAACTTCTAATTGCGGTTATAATCTTGCTCCGGAGCTTAAACCGGTTGAAACTATCCTGATTAGAAATTAAATCCAGGTAACGTTGACGATAGATCTGTTCTTGGTCCCGAAGACCATGGTATTTATCTGGCAATGGCCGAAGCGCCTTTGATAAAAACGTCAGACTTGTTGGTCGGATTGTCAATTCACCTGTATCTGTCTTAATAACATCCCCAGTGAAACCGAGAAAATCTCCAATATCAGCACGCTTAAAGACATGATAAACATCTTCGCCTAAGATATCTTTACGAACATACAACTGAATCCGACCACTACGATCGAGAAGATCGGCAAAGCCAACCTTCCCCTTTCCCCGCTTCGAAACAATTCGACCGGCAATGGTTGCCGTCTTATGCATCTCATTGAGTTCTTCTTTATCGACCCCATCAAATTCATCATGTAATTCCTGTGCTAAATAATCCCGTTCGAAACGGTGTCCAAACGGATCAATTCCATTATCACGGAGTTCATCCATCTTTTCACGACGAACGCGTAACTGATCATTCATTTCTTGTCCTTTTGCCACAATCTTTCCTCCAATTACTGTGCTTTTCTAAGCTGACGTTCTTGTGTTTTTTCAATAAATTGATCAAAAATATCATCAACTTGGGCTTCTGTCGTTGCTTCAACTAACGCAGCCTTGGTTTTGGCAGAATGCGAAGTACCCTTTAAATAAAAGGTTGACTGGCCTCTAAATTCGCGAACTGCCAATCCTTCACCCTTTAAATCAATCAATCGGTGTAAGTGTTCCTTCGCAATTGCCACCTTTTGTGCTGGCGTTGCCTCTGGAATTAGCTCACCGGTTTCTAGATAATGGGCTGTCTGCTTAAGCATCCAAGGGTTTCCCATCGCTGCACGCCCAATCATCACGGCGTCTGCACCGGTGGTCTCAAGCATGGCCTTGGCATCCTCTGCAGATCTAACATCGCCATTGGCCATAAATGGAATGGTTAATTGATCCGCAACCTGCTTCAAAACATTCCAATCAGCATGTCCCGTGTACATTTGTTTCCGTGTTCGGCCGTGCATTGCTAATGCGCTAGCACCAGCTTTTTCCGCTGCCAAAGCATTTTCAACGGCATACACGTGATCCAAGTCCCAGCCGATGCGCATCTTAACAGTGACCGGCTTTTTCACCGCGTCCGTCACATACGATACCATCTCATAGACCTTTTTAGGATCCAACAACCATTTTGCCCCGGCATCCGTCTTGACGACTTTATTAACAGGGCATCCCATGTTGATGTCAATCACATCTGCTTCGGTATGTTCATCCACAAATTTTGCCGCCTGCACCAATGTTTCTTTGGTCCCGCCAAAGATCTGAATCCCCATTGGATGTTCGACTTCTTCGACCTTCATCATCGACAGGGTTTTCTGATTATGGTACATAATACCGCGATCAGAAATCATTTCACAGACAACGTATCCGGCACCAAATTTCTTACAAATCACCCGAAATGCAGAATTTGTGACACCAGCCATTGGGGCAACGACCACTTGGTTTGGAATCGTAATGTCACCGATCTTCCACTCCATTTTTTCACCTCATTTTTTCTTTCGTTCTCACTTCATACGCGATGACTATCATAGCACATTCACTTATATGATAACAAATTAGTCCGCCTTCATCTGCAATAAAATTTTCTTTAAGTCGGTTTCGCTAAATTCATACTTATTACCGCAGAAATGACAAACCGTTTGTGCATGATGATCTTCGTTAATCAATTGTTCCATTTCATGGCGATCGATACTAGCCAACGCCTTCGCAAACCGTTCTTTGGAACAGTCACACTTAAATGCCACCGGCATGGTATCAAGAATTTTAACGTCTTCGCCTTCAAATAATAACTGTAAAATTTCTTCTGGGGTCTTTCCGTCACGCAGGAGTTCAGAGACCAGTGGCATTTTGCCTAATCGTGCTTCGAGTTCACTAATTTTTTCATCGCTGGCGCCTGGCATGACCTGCACCAAAAAGCCTCCCGCCACTTCAATACTATTGTCATCGTTCACAAAAACAGATAGCCCAACTGCGGATGGAATCTGTTCGGATTGCGCTAAGTAATACGTAAAGTCTTCACCCAGTTCACCGGAGACCAGTCCCACCTGACCGGTGTAGGGATCGCCCATTTCCATATCTTTGGTAACTGACAAAGTCCCTTGATGGCCCACGGCCCCGGCAACATCAATTTTGTGTTTTTCATTTAATGGCAAGTGAATATGTGGATGTTGTAAGTAGCCTTTCACGGTACCGTTAGCATTCCCATCTACAACAATGGCCCCTACCGGACCATTTCCTTGGACCTTGACCGTCATTTTTTCATCACCCTTAAGCGTTGCTGACGATAATAACAAAGTGCCCACTAAACTCCGACCAAGGGCTGCAGAAGCCGCGCTCCATGTATCGTGTCGCTTTTGTGCTTCCGCAACAATTCCGGTTGCATTGACCACGTAGGCCCGAAACATTCCTTCCACCGCAACACTTTTCACTAAATAATCTTTTTGTGACATATTTTTCTCCTCTTAATTCCGTCCTTAGCGATTTTTGCAGTCGCCATGCGGTTCTTTATTCACCAATAATAAAGGATTGACACAAAATTTGCATCAATCCTTTAATCGGACATCAGGACTATTCTACCCTAATGTTACTTTTTATTCATCTTTTGAATTTGAATCATCATCCTGAGTGTCATCCTTAGCTTGAAGATCGCTCTGGCGTTGTGCTTCCTTGCGCTCAAGTTCACGCTTAGATTCTTCAAACGTCGTTGCATGATCTTCACGGATTTCAGTTGAATCATCATCCGGCATTTTACCAGTCTTGAACAAACTCAAAATCTGCTTTTCATCAAGTGTTTCGTACTTGAGCAGTGCTTCCGCAATAATTCTGTGTTGTTCACGATGGGTCCGAATAATTTCCCCAGCCTGTTCATGACCCTTGGTTGTCAAACGACGAACCTCTTCATCAACCAATGCTGCGGTTTCTTGTGAATACTGTGGTCCGTATGGCGACTGTTGTGGGCTTTCAAGTTGAACCATGCCCAACTTATCGCTCATCCCATATTGAGTCACCATTGCCCGTGCAATTTGCGTGGCTTGTTCAAAGTCATTCGATGCACCAGAAGACTGTGAATTAAACACAATTTCTTCCGCAGCACGACCACCCATCAAACCAGCAATTTGTTCCATGGCATCCTTTTTGGACATCAACATCTGATCTTCCTTTGGAAGCATAATTGCATATCCACCGGCGCGACCACGTGGCACAATTGTAACCTTGTGAACAACTCGCGCATCGTTTAAGACCAATCCAACGATGGTATGACCAGCTTCGTGATAAGCCACCGTATCGCGTTCTTTCTTGGAAATTACACGATCTCGTTTTGCAGGCCCAGCAATCACACGATCTTCAGCTTCGTCAACTTCACCAGCACCAATGCGTTTCTTATTCCGCCGGGCAGCTAGCAATGCCGCTTCGTTCAGCAAGTTTTCCAAGTCGGCCCCCACAAATCCAGGTGTCTGCTTGGCAATTTCTTTCAAATCAACGTCATTACCCAATGGCTTGTTCTTGGCGTGAACCTTCAAGATCGCTTCACGTCCCTTGACGTCTGGCCGACCCACAAGAATCTTCCGGTCAAAACGACCTGGACGAAGCAGCGCCGGATCCAATACATCCGAACGGTTCGTAGCGGCCATCACAATGACCCCTTCATCACCATTGAACCCATCCATTTCAACCAGCAACTGGTTCAAGGTTTGTTCACGTTCATCGTGACCGCCCCCCATGCCGTTTCCACGTTGCCGACCAACAGCATCAATTTCATCAATGAAAATAATTGATGGTGCGGTCTTCTTCGCGTTTTCAAATAAGTCCCGGACACGACTAGCACCGACCCCGACGAACATTTCCACGAAGTCAGAACCTGAAATGGAGTAGAATGGAACGCCAGCTTCACCAGCAACGGCCTTGGCTAGCAATGTTTTACCAGTACCAGGAGGTCCCTCGAGAAGCACCCCGGATGGAATCCGAGCACCCAATGATAGGAATTTCTTTGGATCTTTCAAGAATTCGACCACTTCGACCAATTCTTGCTTTTCTTCTTCTTCACCAGCAACATCCGAAAAACGAATTTTGTTTTGCTTAGAATCGGAAGGTTTTGCTTTGGACTTACCAAAGTTCATTACACCACGGCCACCGCCGCCACCTTGGCCAGCTTGACCCATCATCATATAGAAGAAGAAAATCATAATGACGATTGGCAAAACATAGACCAACATGTTAACCCAGAAGCCACTCGACTCCTCTGCCTTGGTGCCCATCTTGACATCATTGGCTTGGGCATACTTTTGCAATTGCGAGATAGTTACATCGTTTTGCAAAACGTTAGTCTGGAAGCTCTTAGTCTTACTTGAGTTCCCATTAAACGAGAAGCCTGAGTTGCTACTCTTGCTAGTAGACTGCGCTTTCCGATACTGACCGGTAATCTTATAAACGCCGCCACTCGGTTGTACTTGGAAGCTCTTGACTTTGTCGTTTTTCAATTGAGAAACGAACTGGCTTTGTTGCACCGTCTTGGTCTGTGATGATGAATTATTGCCACCAAAGAAGAAATAAGCAATGCCCATAATACATAGGAAGATCACAGCGTAGAACAAGACGTTTCTTGAAAAGCCATTTTTCTTGTTATTGTTGTTATTATTGTTGTTCATAACTACCTCCTAACTAACGATTTTAGTCGATTATCGTTGATGAAAATTATCATAGCATAGTTAACAACCATTCACCATTAATTTATCGACAATCAGTTGCGATTAATACGTGATTGGAAGCACTTTTTTAATTTTGGTAAATCTCCGGTTTTAATACCCCGACGTATGGTAAGTTTCGATACGTTTCATCGTAATCCAGACCATACCCGACAACAAACTCATTGGGAACATTAAACCCGACGTAATCGACATCTACGTCTACTAGTCGACCTTCCGGTTTGTCCAATAGACTGCATACCCGAACATCGCGGGCATTGCGACTCGCCAAAAGTTCCTTGAGGTACTTTAGTGAGCGACCGGTATCAATAATATCTTCCACAATTAATACGTCACGACCGCTGACATCTTCTTTCAGATCGTTGAGTAAATCGATCTTGCCACTTGACTGGGTGCCACCGTGATAACTAGAAATATTGATAAAATCCAAATCAAGATAAACATCCATTTTGCGGATCACATCCACTGTGAATAAGCTAGCGCCCTTAAGCACCGAAATAATAATAGGTCGTTTTCCCTGGTAATCTTTCGTTAACCGTTCGCCGAGTCGACTCACTGCCGATCGAATATCTTCTTCGCTATATAAGACGCGCTCAATATCGTTATTCATCGAATTTCTCCTCTTACCTCAGTATCTTTTTTTGCCAAAACGACATGCTTCCAGTAACTGACATAATTATCCGGCCGCGATAACCATGCGACCTTTCTTCCCGGCACCCAAATTACCTGATCATTCCGGTCAACGACGACCACTTGCTGTGCCCGTGCTTCTTGGTCCACCTTTTGATCAATCATAATCCGTCGAACCGTCTGATGGTGACCACTTTTCAACCGGATGCGGTCTTGTGAGTGCCAATGCCGAACTGATAACGGCCACTGTTCCGGTGCTAGCCACAACTCAACTTGCTGATCCGCCTCTGGTGCTTGATCAAACACGCCAATTAATTGCCGTGCGGCACCTGTATACCACTGGTTTAATTCTAGCACAGACCCCGATTTATGAACATTATCATTCGGTTGATCAGAAACCTGATGATCCTCAAATATCAGCTGTTGATACCGCTTCACGACGTGGCCGCCTTGACTCAGGTCATAACTTGTTTGCGGTTTAGCCGGATTGCGTGCCATCGTGTCAAGCTGATCAAGTTGGTCCCGATGGACACTGGTAACGCCCCAGCGCTTTTCAAGCCACCGTTGTAACACCATGCGGCGCTTAAATGCGGGTAAAGCGGCTATATGAGCAATGCTTAACCGTCCTTGCACGTCACAGTTTTGCATAACCAACTGATCGATAACCTCATCGGCGAGCATTAATGTATCCTCTAGCTGATCCCGATAGTCGCTCAGATGATCAAGTAGCTGATGATTGACGTGCTGCATCGCGGGAATAATCTGATGGCGGAACTGGTTACGGACAATCGACAAATCACGATTGGTGGCATCTTCAAACCAAGTCAGGTGTTGCGCGGTCGCATACTGCACCAGTGTCGCCTTACTAAGGTTGAGTAATGGCCGCAATAGACGCCCTGTTGCAAACGGACGCTGCCAAGCAATCCCTAGTAATTGGTTCAATTGCCCCCCGCGGACCAGTTTCATCAGCATGGTTTCTGCCTGATCGTTTTGGTGATGTGCCGTGACCAGTGTTTGAACATGATTATCGGCCATCACTTGTGCAAAAAAAGCGTACCGGAATTGACGCGCCGCTGCCTCAATCCCCGTTTGAGGATGGTCGGCTTGCGGCCAATGCGTCACAACTAGTTGTAGGGCATGCTGTTGACAGTAATTTTGCAAATACATTTCTTCTTGAGCACTTTGTTTTCGTAACTCATGATTGACGTGAGCGACAATCACCCGTTCATGTCCCAATGACTTTTCCAGCAGGTGGAGCAACACCATTGAATCGACCCCGGTCGAGACCGCGACCACTACTCTAACTGATGGGTCAATAAAAAGGCGGTCCTGTGATAAGTTCCGCCTAAATTGATTTTCAACTGTAGTTGCATTCATCAATTTTTATTTTGTTGATTAGCTCCGACGGCCACCACGGCCACCGCGCTTCCCCTCGGTATTACGACGTAACGTGGACAACCGTGATTCACTTTCCTTCAGAAAGCCAGACAGTAAGTCATCAAAATCTTCATGACCGCCCTTTTTATGATCATTGCTATTGTTACGATCGCGGTAATTATCAGCAGGACGTCTCGATGATGATTGATGATGATTATTATTGTTACTATCGTGATGACCACCGTCATGATGGTTCCCACCATTGTTGCCATTATGGAATGACCGATCAGAATGCCCCCGGTGTCCCTGATGTTGTTGCTGTGGCTCGTCACTGGCTGCCTTGATGGATAACGCAATTTTACCGTCATCCCCAATTGACATCACCTTCACCGTAACCGTATCACCGACCGTCAACACATCGTGGATATCCTTGACGAATTTATTTGATACTTGACTAATGTGGACTAACCCAGTCTTGTGATCCTCTAAATCGACAAACGCACCAAAATTGGTGATTCCTGAAACCTTACCTGAAACCTTCGCTCCTACTTCAATTGCCATGAACAAGCAAATCCTCCTTGTATATTCTAATGTAAAGTATATCATAGATCAGAATTACATAGCTAAGAAAAAGAGATTTCGTTTTTGGAAATGAAAAGGGTTGCGAAATGATGCCGAAACATCAAATTTCACAACCCACATATCACTTATTTATCTTGAGATTGATTGGTGAAATTATAGACCGTCTCACCAGATTTAGCATAAAAATACTTTTGTCGAATAATTTTCTCCAGGTATGTATCATCGTTTAGTAATTTGACCTGTTGATTCAACTGTTTATTTTTAGCCTTTACATGCTTGAGTTTAGTTTGCTTTTGGACCGTCTGAGCCTGAATATTTTGCAGGTTATGGTGCGCCTGGAAAATTTGGACACCAAAAAATATTGTCAAAACGGCAAACACCGAAACGATCATATAAAACCGTTTCTTGCGAACTTTCAGTAGGCGTTGTCGTTTAGCATCGTTATCCGCAAGTTGTTGAGAATACGGGGTACGCAGTTGGGAAATATTATTTCGATTATTGCCAGCCATATCTACGAATCCTCCTCAAGTTTTCTAGCTCGAGTATAGCATAATTATCAATCGTTCAATATTGCTTGAAAGGGTTTGTAACATGTTTGTTAAATTTAGTTAACTCCCTTACGAAAGTCCTCTTTATAGCTTTCGTCCAGAATCTCATACATCTGTTCAGCTTCATCTTTTTTTGTCGTTTCGATGATCTTATTGATCTTGATTGTCTCAGTCTTATTACCGAATTTAATTATCAATTGATCGCCCAGTGCAACATTACTTGATGACTTTGCAGCCCGACCGTTCACGGTAATCCGACCTTGATCGGCAATTTCTTTTGCAACTGATCGCCGTTTGATAATTCTGGATACTTTTAAAAATTTATCTAGTCTCATTTGATTTCATCCTATCGTTTAATTTTATTAAAAATTGTTTGCCATGTGGGAGTAGCAAAAGTTCTTTGACACTCAAAAGGTGCCACCAAACGCTGAGGCCCCCAGCAATCACGACACCCACAATCACCGCAACCATAACCGCCAACAGTGCGCCTAGGCGACTCATCGGTATCAACCACGAAACCAGTTGCGCGGTGCCACCGGCTATAACTCCCATCATGACACAAATTGCTGTTAATTTCACGGCAAACCAATGTTTTGTATGCCAGTGAAGTAAATCAGGCAGTCCCTGCCACACCACTAATAGCGTTGCCAGCAGTGCCAATACCGTCCCGAGACTCGCCCCGACAATCTTAAAATGCATGACTAACCAGTAATTTGTCAGCACCTTAACCCCTAAGCCGATCAATAATCCCGTAACGATTTGTGAGAAGCGGTTCAAGCTTTGCATCACACTACTATACATCGTAATCACCGCCGCTAAAATAATACTCAGCATATTCACCGCTAAGGCAAAGCTGCCCAAGCGGCTCGCAAATAACAGTTCATTGATTGACGGCATAATTGCAATGAGTCCCGTCGTACATAGGGCGGATACCGCAATACACACATGTGACAAGACTTGGAATTGACGACGAAATTCAACCATCTTCATCTTCTGATAGCTTTCCGTGAGGCTCGGTACCAATAATGCCGAGACCGATGTCGCGACGACTAATCCGAGTTGAATCAGCGGTTGCCCACGGTCAAAAACCCCTTTAAGGCTCATCGCCAATCCATTTGGCACACCAGCGCTAACTAATGCACTTTTGACGGTAAAAGAATCCACAAGCTGCAATAAGATCATCATCGCAGCAAACAGACTAATGGCCCCGCCTTCAACGACTAACCGCTTCACTAACCGCCCATCAAAAGCCATCTTCACCGTTGGCCGTCTAAATAGTTGGCGACTCGTCATCATAATAATGAGCGAAGAACACAGTGCGGCAACCGGCGCACTAGCCATTGCAAGGGTTCCCGTCCGATAGATTTGCCAGTGGTGCTGGGAGGCAAGAACGGCGACACACACAACGATTGACACACGCACGACTTGCTCTACAAGTTGGGTGACTGAAGTGGGCCACGTCACGTATTGACCCTGATGATAGCCCCGACCAACAGCCAGAAATGGCATCCCCAAAAACATGAGTGAAACACTCCGAATTACCGGTGCTAGGTTGCCATCCCCCATCAAACGTGCAATTGGAAATGCTAGCCACCAAAGGATGCCCGTCACTATCAATGCGGCGACCAATAGCAGGCTAAACAATTGCTGTGCAACGGCTAACTGCTGCTGTTTTGTTTCCTGTTCCGCAATCACCTTTGAAATAAACACGGGGAGTCCCGACAAGGCCAGCACAATCCCCAGACCATATAGCGGATAAACCTGTTGATAGACGTAAAAGCCATCATTTCCCACTAAGTTTTGAAACGGAATCCGATAAACGGCGCTCAGAATCTTAGCGACTAGTGAAGAAATCGCCAGAATCATCGTCCCTTGAAAAACTCTACTCAGCTGTTTGTGCTGCATGATCGCGATCCTCACTTAATTCATCGGCACAGGCAGCTACCAACGTGGTCAACTGCTCGAGCCAGATGGGTTCCGTCATTTTCGGCTGAATAACCAGTCGCAGGGTTAACTTACCTTCATCCTCACTAATCGTAGCCTTGAACTTCGTCAATGCCAAATTTTTGAGAATTTGTTGCGGCTTTAATTTCTGACTGCCTAGTTTACTGAAAGTCACAAACAAGTATCCCTGTTGCCGGCGAATCTTTTCAATCAGGCTCAAGTCTGCATACAATTTCAATTTTGCAATTGCGAGTAGGTTTTCAACCTGTACCCCATAGTCCCCAAAGCGATCAATCAAATCACTTTCCAGGTCCATCAATTGCGTTTCATCCTCGACCTGTCGAATACTCTTATAAAGCTCAATTTTTTGCCGCTGATCATCAATATAATCGTCTGGCAAATAGGCCTCTAATCCCAACTCGACTTCAGCATCTGACTTCGCCGTTACCTTCTTACCCTGTTTCTTGGCAACCGCTTCGGCCAGCATTTGTGAGTACAAATCATACCCAACGGAATCAATAAACCCATGCTGTTGCTTTCCTAATAAATTACCGGCGCCCCGAATTGATAAATCTCGCATCGCAATCTTAAAGCCGGACCCTAGTTCGGTAAAATCCCGAATTGCGGCGAGTCGTTTTTCACTAACTTCGTTGAGCACCTTATTTTGTTGATACATAAAGTACGCGTACGCAACCCGATTGCTCCGGCCAATGCGTCCCCGAATTTGGTACAGCTGTGAGAGCCCCATATGATCAGCATTCTCAACAAATAGCGTGTTAACGTTGGGAATATCGACCCCGGTTTCAATGATCGACGTCGTCACAAGCACATCGTACTCACCGCGGATAAAATCGTAGAGCACGCCTTCCAGTTGTGCTTCTGTCATTCGGCCGTGAATAAAGCCCACCCGTGCTTCTGGGACCAACATCTGAATTTGGGCAACCGTTTTTTCAATATCCATCACCCGATTATGCAAGTAATATACCTGCCCACCCCGCTGCATTTCACGCATGATACCATCGCGCAGGGCGCCTGCATTTTGCTCCATCACGTAGGTTTGAATCGGAAAGCGTCCGGCCGGTGGTGTCTCAATCACGGAGAGATCCCGGACCCCCAGCATCGACATGTTCAAGGTTCGCGGAATTGGAGTCGCCGTCAGCGTCAAAACATCGACACTTTGCTTCATCTGTTTGAGACGCTCTTTATGCTGCACCCCAAACCGTTGTTCCTCGTCAATAATCAGTAAACCGAGATCCTTGAAATGGACATCTTTTGATAACAGTCGGTGCGTGCCGACCACGATGTCACACTGGCCAGTTTTCAACTCATCTTCCGTTTGGTGTAGTTCCTTAGTAGTTTTAAACCGCGACATTAACCCCACCGTGACCGGGTAACCTTCAAATCGCGTTTCGATGGTATCAAAATGTTGCTGTGCCAAGATCGTTGTCGGTACTAAAAAGGCAACCTGCTTACCGGCCTCAACCGCTTTAAAAGCTGCTCGGAGTGCGACTTCGGTTTTACCAAAACCGACATCCCCGACCAGTAGCCGATCCATGGGCTTGTCCCGTTCCATATCCTTTTTGATTTCTTCGGTACTTCGGAGCTGATCACGCGTTTCTGAGTACGGAAAGTCATCCTCAAATTGTTGCTGATACCCATCATCTTGGGGATATGCATACCCCTTTTCTGCTTCTCGTTGCGCATACAGTTCCACCAGGTCATCCGCAATATCTTCAATCTTAGCTGCGACCTTCCGCTTGGTTTTCGCCCATTCAGCGCCGCCAAGTTTGTTAATTCGAGGTGTTTTAGACTCAGATGAAACGTATTTTTGGACCAGATTAAGTTGGTTAACCGGTACAAAAATCTGGGCATTATCCCGGTAATTAATGACAATATAATCTTGATGAACGCCACCAACTTCCATTGTCTGAATACCTTGAAAAACCCCAATTCCATGATTAACATGCACCACAAAATCACCGGGTTTAAGATCCGTATAGTTTTTAATTCGTTCGGCATTAGCTAAGCTTTGTCGAACAACGTGTTTCTTTTTAACCTGTTTGAACATCTCGCCTTCAGTCACAACAACAAGGTTGGCCTCGGGCCATTCAAAGCCATTTTGCAATCCACCAGAAACAATTTGAACGACACCTTGTCGAATTGCATCCGGTTGGGTTTGAACCACATCCATACCAAAATCGGCCAGTGTATCGGTCACTTTATCCGTTCGTTCCTGACTATTAGCCATTAAAACGACCGTTTGTCCTTGTTTTTCCCACCGTTGCATTTCCGCCTTTAAAATGGGCATCTGACCGAAAAATTGCTGCATATTGCGGGTTGCCATGTCCACGATTTGGCTAAATCGAAGTTGGCCCATTCCCTTTTTAAACAGCGCAAAAACGACCTGACCATGCTGATCATGATGGACCAGATCTTCAACTTGGAACCCGTACGTTTGCGTCTCAAATAGTTGATGCTGCTCACGCTTATCCGTGATCCAATCTGCTTCGTCGGCCTGTAATTGCTTTTCAGCTTCCACAATTCGAGTGTAATCATCAAAGTAAATCGTCGCATCCGGTGCCAAATAATCCAGTAGCGACGCCTTATCTGGATACACGAAATCAATAAATTCAACCATTTCGGGCATCAATTGATGATGTTGTAGTGCCTTCACCAGCGGTAACACCGTCTGCTCTAGATGCTGTTTATCATGGTCATCTTTGAGCGCTTTGAGTTCTGACTGTAACTGCTGCTCCAATTTTTGGGCCGCAGTTTCAAACATCGCGGGCGCAATAATAAAGTCCGTTGCCGGCAAAATCGTCACCGTTTCAGCATTTTCAATGCTCCGTTGACTATCGGCATCAAAAAAGCGCAGTGAATCAATCTCAGTATCAAACAGATCAATTCTGACCGGATTATCCGTATTGAGGGGGTACACATCAATGATCGAACCCCGAATAGCAAAATCACCGGGCCGTTCCACCATTTTACCCAGTTGGTAACCCATCGATCCCAGCCACAGCCGAAACTGTTCTAAATCAATGTCGTCGCCCACCTTTAAGGTAACGACCGCTTGTTGAAAGACGGCTGGCGCGGGTAAAAAGCGTCGCAATCCGGAGGCTGACGTCACGACAATACAGTGTTCATCGTTTAGCAGTGCGTGTAACGCTTGCACCCGCCGGAGCCGAAAATCAGGTGAACTAGTCGCAACTTCGGCTGCCAGCATTTCTTCTGCTGGAAATTGGTACACCGATTCCGCGGGGAGGCGATTCATAAGATCCTCAGCGAGTTGTTCCATGTGATAATTATTATCCGTGATCACAATCTGGGCGTGCTGCTGTTGCTGATAGAGCGCACTGACCAGTAATGTCCGTGCTGAGCCAGCAACCCCGGTGATCAGTTGCCGCCGGGCAACAAGTTTTTCAGTTATTTGCTTAAAGGCTGGCATTTGTTCCAGTAGCGTCTCTAATTCCACAATTGCACTCCTTAATTAATTATATTCGTTCATTAATTGGTCAAAGGTCTTGCCATCTAACCACTCTTCAATTGCCCGTTCCGCTTCAATTTTGCTGTCGCTAAACGGCGCCTGTTGTTCTGGCTTAAATTTGCCCAGTACGTAGTTCACCACGCTTTGTTTATTCGGGTGTTCAATTCCCACCTTAACCCGGTTGAAGTGCTGTGTTCCCAGATGGCTGATCAAACTTTTTAGTCCATTATGGCCGCCAGCGGAGCCCTTCTTTTTCAACCGAATTTTACCAACCGGCAAATCCATATCATCGTGGATGATGACCAAATCTTCAATCTCAACATCGTAATAATCCATAATGGGGCGCACCGCGCGACCGGATTCGTTCATAAACGTAGTCGGTTTGACGAGTAACACTTTATGACCATTAATTTGACCAGTCGCAATCATTGCTTCCATTTTACTGACCTGCTTAAATGCCAGTTGATGATCTGCTGCCAATTGATCAACCACCATAAATCCAGTGTTGTGCCGTGTGCCATCATATTGTAGTCCGATGTTACCAAGTCCGACGATTATCTTCATGTTTTTACTTCTCCCTTAACAAAATACGAAAAGGCTGAACGAATTCACTCGTCCAGCTCATACTTCGGCCATTATAAACTAGAACAGCGCCTCTTCACAATTGTTGTGGCCTCAAAAGATTAAATTTTCCTGATAATTTTCAAAATTTTTAATGTTTTTCACAAACTTACTATTTAGTTCCTAGATCATCATGCTATAATATGCAGTGTTAATTTTTGTATTATTGTATTTTCGAAAGGATGGATTGAATTGACCAAAAAGCAAAATCACCAAAAAGTCGTTCTGGTCGGCGACGGTGCCGTTGGCTCAAGTTACGCATTTGCCATGGCTCAACAAGGAATCGCAGAAGAATTTGTGATCGTTGACGTCATTAAAGATCGTACAAAAGGTGATGCATTAGACCTAGAGGATGCCCAAGCATTTACTGCTCCAAAGAACATCTACTCTGGCGAATACTCAGACTGTGCAGATGCTGACCTTGTTGTCATCACTGCTGGTGCCCCACAAAAGCCAGGCGAGTCACGTCTTGACTTAGTTAACAAGAACTTGAAGATTCTTTCAACAATCGTTAAGCCAGTCGTTGACTCAGGCTTCGATGGCATCTTCTTAGTTGCTGCTAACCCAGTTGATATCTTGACTTACGCAACTTGGAAATTCTCAGGTTTCCCAAAGAACAAGGTTATCGGTTCAGGAACTTCTCTAGATACTGCCCGCCTTCGTGTGGCATTGGCTAAAAAGCTAGACGTAGATCCTCGCGACGTGAGTGCCTTTATCATGGGTGAACATGGTGATTCAGAATTCGCCGCTTACTCAACAGCTACTGTTGGTGGCAAGCCAGTCGTTGACATGGCTAAAGAAGCTGGCGTTTCATTCGACGATTTACTTGAAATCGAAGACAAGACACGGAATAAGGCTTACGATATCATCAACTTGAAGGGGGCCACTTTCTATGGTGTTGCCACTGCTTTGATGCGGATTTCAAAAGCTATCTTGCGTGATGAAAATGCCGTATTGCCAATCGGTGCTTCACTTGAAGGCGAATATGGCTTGAACGATATCTTTATCGGAACACCAGCCGTTATCAACGGCCAAGGCCTTGCTCAGGTAATTGAAGTTCCTCTTGATGATCGTGAAAAAGATTTGATGGCTAAGTCTGCCGAAACACTTCGTCAAATCACTGCTGATGGATTAGCTAACCTTAACAAGTAGTCCTCAGTTCTTAAAAAGTAGTGTCACCATTCTCATAATGATGACACTATTTTTTTGTGATCAAAACACTAGTTTAACTGGATAGCTATGCCTTAACATCTATCACTGGTTAAATTATCATTAACATTTCTAATATTATTCTCATTATTTGTATGAATTTATGCTATGATGTACTAGGTGTTTTTCACATATCAAAAATTGGAGTTTTTAACTATGCTAATTAAATCATTGGTCAAGACCAAGGAACAGTTGACCACCTTACCCGAAGATACAACGCTCGAAGAAGCCTTAAACGTTTTGGAAGAGTCCGATTTCCGTTGCGTTCCCATTCTTGATAAAACGAACAAAATCTTTCGTGGTAATATTTACAAGATGCATATCTACCGTCACAAATCACGCGGTGGTGATATGCAACTCCCCGTGACATCATTGCTCAAAAATTCCACTAAATTTATTTCAGTCGATGCGGCTTTTTTCAATATTTTCTTTTCTATTAAAGACTTACCTTACATTGCGGTGTTAGATGAAAATAACCAGTTTTATGGTATTCTCACCCACACCAAATTATTAGGGATGCTTGCTGAGGGGTGGAATATTCATACCGGAAGCTACGTCATCACCGTTACAACCCCCGACGAGCGTGGTTCCTTAGCCACCATGTCTAAAGTGATTACCAAATATTGTCAAATTGCGAACTGCATTTCACTTGATTTGCAGGGATCAACTGGCCTCCGCCGGATCTTATTTACGCTTCCAGCTGGCGTCGACCAAAAAAAGCTAGACAAAATCGTTCATGCCTTGAAACGTAAAAGCTTCGATGTCCCGGAAATCGAAAATCTTCATGGCTAATAGCTGTGTAAAAAAGCCCGTCAGATCAATCATCTGACGAGCTTTTTGTTATCTACTTTTTAGCTGACTTATCAACTTTTTTAGATTGGTTTGAGGATTTCGTATGTACTGTTCGACGGTCACCATTGTTATGTTTGTTCGTTTGACTAAGTAATCCGACACTGACCTGTAAGGCATGATCAACACGTCTCATCGTCTCATCGTCTAAATGTGTCACTTTGTCACGTAAGCGTTGCTTATCAATTGTTCGAACTTGCTCTAACAAGATCACTGAATCTTTTTCAATGCCGACATATTCTGAATTAATGCCGACGTGGGTAGGCATCTTGGGTTTTTGAATCCGTGCGGTAATGGCCGCTACAATCACTGTCGGACTGTAGTGATTGCCGATATCATTTTGCACGATCACAACCGGCCGCATCCCCCCTTGCTCAGAACCGATTACAGGGGACAGATCAGCGTAAAAAATGTCACCACGCTTAATTTCAACCTTTGCCATTCCACCACCTCCCAATGTTGCATGCTAAAGATTAAAATATCCCGTCAATTATAACATACGTTACCCTCATATTAGTAATACTTTTTAATTTAAATACTGGCGGTCTAGTCGGGGGGCCAAACCAGTCAAGATTTCATAATTGATGGTCCCTACATAGTCCGCAATCTGCGTCACCGTAATTTGCTGATCGCCTTGCCGACCAAAAATCGTCACATCTGTTCCGATTGGTAATTCATGTGGTAAGCGAATCATCATTTGGTCCATACAAACCCGACCAACCACCTCACAAAACTGCCCGTTAACTAGCACATGAAAGCCCTGCATAGCACGTGGATATCCGTCGGCATAGCCCAGTGGAATCGTTCCAATCCATTCATCTTGTTCGGCCCGGTAAGTGGCCCCATAGCTGACACACTCACCAGCGTGCAACGGTTTAACAAAGTCAATTTTACTGACCAAGCTAATCGCTGGCTGGAGGGCCAAGCTAGGTTGGAGCACGTCACCGGAGGGGTTTTGACCATACAATGAAATGCCCATTCGCACCATGTTACCCGCGATATTGGTATGCCACATGCCGGTCGCTGAATTTGAAACGTGGACGTATCGTGGTAAGGGGTCAATAATTTTGGTGAGCATTTCCCACTTGTGAAATTGTTGCATAAAATAGTGATCATCTTGTTCATCGGCCGTCGCAAAATGGGTAAAGACGCCCTCAAAGTCAAATGCTGCAGTCCGGACAACTGCTAACGCCTGCTTTAATTCAGGCGTCTCACGAAATCCAATGCGTCCCATTCCGGTATCAAGTGCTAAGTGAACTTTTAATGGCTGTTTAGACTGTGGCAACTTCTGATAGGCCGTAAACCATTCCAGCGAGCCAACCGTTAATGAAATATCATTTTCAGCAGCAACGTGCGCCTGCTCAGGATCAGTAATTCCCAGTACCAAAATTGGTTGAGTCAGCCCCGCTTGTCGCAGCGCCAACCCCTCATCTAAAATCGCCACACAAAACCCCTTCGCGCCAGCCTCTAGCGCTGTCTGGGCAACAGCGACCAGACCATGCCCGTATGCATTTGCTTTAACCACCGCAAATAGCGCGGTATCAGGGGTTAACTTTTTTTGTTGCTGTTTGATGTTGTGTCGAATTGCTTGTCGGTCGATCAATAATTTTGTGGCACGATGGGTACCAACTACCATTATTCAGGCTTCCCTTCTAGTATTACTTGCGTCATCACTAACTGTGCGGTATGAGACACCGAAACATGAACGACGCCATCGAAAACTGACTGAACTGCGTGTGGCTTGCCAAGTTCATCATCCAAAAATTCCGCATCTTGAAATGAAAAATGCCGCCCAATCCCCGTGCCAAGGGCTTTGGAAAACGACTCTTTCAGTGAAAAGCGTCCCGCCAAGTACTCTGCCTGTGCTTGGCCCTGTCGCTTTTCGTACTGAGCCCGTTCGTTGGGCGTCAAAATTTTATCGAACATATGGGGATGCTCGACATGCATCTGCTTAATTCGTTCAATTTCCGTGAGATCAATTCCGGTTCCAATAATCATTGATCATACCTTCTACTCGATAATTTATTGAACCCTCATTATACCAAAAAAAGAATCCAACAACAATTCAAGCCAATCTGACCATTTCAATATAGCGTATCATTTGAAATATTTTTGTAATGATATTATGGTGAGACTGTTGAACCACTTTGTTGAAAGGAGTCTTTAAAACGAAAACTATTTCACTAAAAGTCACAGATGAGGCAATCGAGATATGCTACCAACCCAGTCATCACCACGCTCAACCTCGCAAGGCTGTGATTACATATGATGAAGATCAGACAATTGGTGAAAATTTAGAAACGATCAAAGTTAAGTTAGCCGGCACCTCATTTGATGCCATTATTATCGAGAACCCTCTCACGTATCCTTTTTCCGACACGATTGTAGGTATCGCTCATCAGCGTATCGATATTGGCCTCGCACTCACCAACATGTTTAATGTGCCGGTAGTCGCCCGAACCACCGTCGATCGCGATGGACTGGCCGCCGCAATCAACCATAAGAAAGATTATCTAAGCTGGCATTTGGACTACTACGGCCAGTACAAAGATAAACGAAACTACGGGCAAGAAGCCATGCTGACAATCGGTAATGGCTTTTTTGGCTTGCGTGGCGCCTACGTTGAGGCCCGTGCCGACCAAAATAACTACCCGGGGATGTACGTAGCTGGTCTCTACAACCAAAATACCACGAACATCAACGGCCGCGATGTCACAAACGAGGATCTTGTTAATTTACCCAACGCTCAGTATATGAGTTTTGGAATTGATAATTCAAACCCCTTTAAAATTCGCCGTTCGGATATTCGCGATAGTTACCGGAGCTTAAACCTCAAAACAGGGGCACTCACCACAACCATGATGATCAACCTCGCCACCGGTCACCAATTGATGGTTAAGGCCACCAAAGTCGCTGATATGCAGCACTGGCACCGGTTCGTGGTGCGTTATGAAGTCACACCACTTAACTTTGCGGCTAACATGCAAATTTACGCCGAAATTGACGGCCGTGTTATGAACCAAAACGTTGAACGCTACGCCGAATTCGATCAGCGCCACACAACCGTTACTAGCTTAAGTGCCGCCACCGACCATGCCGAATTAAGCGGCCAAACCAAAAACTCCAACATCCAATTTGCGATTGCTGATCGCCTTCTTTCAGACGACACTGATACGATCAAAAACACCGTTGCCAGTAATTCGACTGCGGCCATTCGACAAACCCTAAATATCGACGTCGTCCCACAACACACGTACACGTTCGATAAGGTGGTCGCCCTATTTACAAGTCGTGAGAGTCAGGCTGCCCAGCTTGAACAGTTGGCCCTCGATGAGCTTCAAGAAACCACATTTGACCAAATTCTAACGGATAATCAACGTTTCTTCGCTCGTGCTTGGCAGCAAAGTGATATTATCATCGACGGTGATTTAACCAGTCAAAAGTTAACCCGCGTCAATATTTTTCACCTCTTCGTTGCCGCCCATGCGCTGCAAAGCGGCCAACTCGATGCCTCGGTCGGGGCTCGGGGCCTGCACGGTGAAGCGTATCGGGGACATGTTTTTTGGGATGAAATGTTTGTGATGCCTTTTTACGTCTCCCACTACCCCGAGCTAGCACGACAGCTGCTCCTTTACCGGTACAAACGACTCCCAGCCGCCCGGCAATATGCAGCCAGCGAAGGTTATCAGGGCGCCATGTTTCCATGGCAGTCTGCTTCCAAAGGAGATGAACAATCTCAGTTTGTTCATCTCAATCCGTTAACTCAAAAATTCGAACCAGATAATAGTCGCCGTCAGCGCCACGTCTCATTGGCCGTAGCTTACAACGTCTGGTTGTACTTCCACCAAACAGGGGATCGCGACTTCATGACTCACTACGGGCTTGAAATGCTGCTATCAATCGCTCAATTTTGGCTCAGTATTGCCCAACCTACCGCAGACGGTCAGCACTATACCATCTCGGGCGTCATGGGCCCAGACGAATTTCATGAAGAATATCCAAATAGCGACCACCCCGGACTTACTAATAACGCCTACACAAACTTGATGGTGGCTTGGCTGTTTACCACAATCCAGCAGCTGAGTGATCACACGGATGCAACCATCCTCAAAACGGTCAGCCAAAAAATTCACTTTGGGCAGCAAGACTACCAGACAATGACCAAGATTGCGCAACAATTGAAACTCGACATTAATGAAAATGGTATTATCGGTCAGTTTGAGGGTTACTTCAATTTACCAACCCTCGATTTTGACGCCTACCGAAAAAAGTATGGCGACATTTCGCGCTTGGATCGCATTTTAAAATCCGAAGGAAAAACCCCGGACGCCTACCAAGTCGCTAAGCAAGCCGATGCACTCATGATTTACTACAATTTTAATCCGACGACCGTCACGACACTGCTTAATCAGATGGGCTATCCCTTACCTGATCAAGCTCTGACCCATAACCTAGAATTTTATCTCGCACGTACCACCCACGGATCCACTTTATCCCGAGTGGTATACGCCGCGCTGACCAAAATGGAAGGAAATATGGATCAATCTTGGAAGCTCTTTCGTCAGGCCCTCTTCTCTGATTACTATGATATTCAGGGTGGTACCACCGCCGAAGGAATTCATCTGGGTGTAATGGGCGCCACACTAGAGATTGAAACTCGTTTTTACGGTGGAGTTAGCTTCTTGGGTGACCAAATTACCGTCACCCCTCACTTACCGAAACAATGGCAGCAACTCACGTTTACCCAACTCTTTCGTGGCACCGCCATTCACTTCGAGATTACCCACCACCAACTTATTATCGATGCGGATCATGATCTCACCATGACGGTGTTGGATCATCCGACCCAAATTCATGCTCACCAACCATTACAGATTAACTACTAATATAAAAAGGAGACGATGTTATGACTCAATTTAATCATATTGCTGGCGTTATTTTCGATCTAGATGGTGTCATCACAGACACGGCCCAGTTCCATACTCAAGCATGGCAAGCACTCGCGGCCAAGCTGGGTGTCGCATGGGATGTCAGTCTTCAAAACGGGCTGAAGGGGCTTTCCAGAATGGATTCGCTGGCACTGATTTTACAGCACGGTCAATTGACCGATCACTATTCATTGGCTGAAAAAAAGCAATTAGCCGCCGAAAAGAACACCCATTATCTTTCGCTCATTCAGCAACTCACTCCGGACGATATCTTTCCTGGTATCCGTGCGTTTCTAGATGAGTTAAAAACTAATGGCTACAAAATCTCCTTGGCGTCAGCTTCTAAAAACGCCCCCACCATTCTACGGCACCTCCAATTAACCGACTACTTCGAAAAAATCGTTGACCCAGCAACCCTTACCCATGGTAAGCCGGATCCCGAAATTTTCTTACGAGCGGCGGAAATTATTAATCTTCAACCAGATCAATGTCTGGTGCTGGAAGACGCAACCGCCGGTATTGCCGGAATCAACGCTGCGGGCGAAACCTCACTCGGTGTCGGAGATCCCAACGTTTTATCGGCTGCCGATATGGTTTTCAGCAATACCGCGGACATTACGTTAGCTAACATTCAGCACCGGATGACTATGACTACTACTACACACTAGGAGGGACCGCCATGTATCAAGCTGTTGTTTTCTTCGATCTTGATGGGACCCTCCTACAAGACGACAAAACGTTGTCTTCAACCGTCATCCAAGCGATCACTCAGTTGCGTCAAAATCACGTACTGCCCGTTATTGCAACCGGCCGTAATCTCTTTGAAATTCAATACGTATTACAGCAAACCGGTATTGACTCTGCCGTCAGTGCCAATGGGAGTTACGTTCAATTAAACGGTCACTTATTGCATGCCGAACAGATTTCTCCCGAGCTTATCGCCCGCGTTAACCATTTTGCAACACACTTTGGTGACCCCGTCGCTTGGTTTAACAATCAATCATTTGGACTAAGCCGTCGCACTACCGCGACCATTAAAAACTTTAACTTGCTCCACCTTCATCCCCATGTGGATCCCGAATGGTACCAAAACCATCCAGTTAACTTTCTGTTTGTTTTTAATCGAAACCGCGACGTTCAATATCAGCAACACTTTGCACACGAACTTTCCTTTGTTCGTAACAATCCACGAGGACTGGATACGATGCTTGCCGGCGTTTCTAAAAAAACGGGAATCATCCAGTTACTTCAATCTGCACACCTCGATCATCTGCCAACCTATGGCTTCGGTGACCAACTGAATGATCTTGAAATGCTTGAACTAGTTGATCACCCAGTAGTAATGGCCAATGGTCATTCGCTAGCCAAGCAGAAGGCTGAATTTGTGACCCGTAGTAATATGGATCATGGAATTGAATGTGGGCTGCGCCACTACCATCTCATTTAAAAATGAACGTCAAAAAATCCCTCACTAGTCAACTTGACTAATGAGGGATTTTTTAACTAGAGTTGATGAGCATTCACCAACCAATTAATTATCTTTTATGAATGTTGTATGAGTGACGGCTTGAATGACCGTTACCGTGACCATCATTCCGACGGTTACCTTCTGAAGCTGGACGATGACTCCGGTGTTGGTTTGATCCACCACTGCGGTTGCCACCACGATAGCCACCATGGCCACCACCATTACGGCTATAACGACGACGGTGATCACCGCCACCACCGTTACCATGCTTACGACGTGGTAATGGCCGTTCTGGCGTAATCTTAACGGGTACTGAATGTGCATCATCACGAGTAACATCGTTCAACAATGCAGCAACCAAATCAACTGCATCATGCTTTGCCAATAACTCGTTAGCTTCATCAATATACTTATCGTTATCTGTCCGGTTGATCAGGTCTTCAATTTGATTCAAAGCACTGGCAACTTGACCCTTGAATGCTTCTTCTTCCGAAGGTGGCTTCAATGGTAACATACGCACCTTGGTAAGCTTTTCAATTTCACGTAGGTAGTCCATTTCGTTTGGTGTTACAAACGTTAATGACACACCATGGTGTCCGGCACGGCCAGTACGGCCAATCCGATGAACGTAGCTATCTGGATCTTGGGGAATATCGTAGTTGTAAACATGCGTAACACCCGAAATATCCAATCCACGAGCGGCAACATCAGTCGCAACCAAAATATCAATCTTCCCCGCCTTAAAGCGGTTCATGATCTGGCTCCGCCGTTGCTGTGTTAAATCACCATGGATGCCGGCAGCGTTATAACCACGGGCAATTAATCCCTTAGATAATTCGTCAACACGACGCTTAGTCCGACCAAAGACAATCGTCAAATCTGGATCCTGGACGTCGATCAAACGAGTCATCGTATCGAACTTCTCAAAATCACGAGAACGAACGTAGTATTGATCAATCAATTCAGTCGTCAATTCCTTAGCCTTGATCTTAACTTGCTTAGGATCAGTCATGAATTGAACACCAATTTTTTTGATTTCTGGTGGCATAGTTGCTGAGAAGAGCAACGTTTGCCGTGTTGCGGGGGTCTTCTTGATAATTGATTCAATATCTTCAAGGAATCCCATGTTTAACATTTCATCGGCTTCATCTAACACCAATGTCTTCAAGTTTTCGAGTTTCACCGTCCGACGATTAATATGATCTAATAACCGTCCGGGTGTCCCAACGAGAATTTGGGGATGGTTCTTTAAGTTGTTGATTTGACGACGAATGTCCGCCCCACCATACACAACTTGGACCTTCGCGTGCTTGTCTTTACCTAAACGATAAAGTTCTTCTTGGGTTTGAATGGCCAACTCACGAGTTGGTGAGATAATCAATGCCTGAATATCGGCGCTGTTGGTATCCACATGTTCAATAATTGGCAAACCAAAAGCGGCCGTCTTCCCGGTCCCTGTTTGTGCTTGACCGATCACATCTTGATTGTCTAACACCATTGGAATGGTTTGTTCTTGGATTGGCGTTGCTTCTTCATAACCGCTACGCTTAATTGCTTTCAGTAGGCTTTCTGATAAACCTAGTTCACTAAACTTCAAAAATTGCTTCCTCCTGTAATTACCATTATTACCCTCACAAAATCCGTTGCTTCAACAGGTAATAACTTAACTGTTCAAAATATACAACCTTGCTAGTATACAAGGTAAACAGGCAAAGCGCAACTAAAATGGCCTGATTTAATCAGCCAAATTTTGCAAAACCGTTTCCAAATGGATCCCGTGGCTTGCCTTTAACATGACAACATCCGTTGGTTGAATCTGTTTTTCTAGGTCATTCATCAGTTGTTGCTTGTTTTCCACATCGTAGTGGTGCAAATGTTCTGTGCCGTATGCTTCAATTAATCGCTCGTACAAAACTTTCATTTGAGGACCAATGAGGTAAACATCACTAATCGCTGCGGCGTCAAATTCGTCCGCCAGTGACGCATGAAGTCGTGGTGAGGCGTCTCCAAGTTCCAACATGTCCCCGAGCACAACGATTCGATGACCGGTGGTTGGGGTTTGTGCAAAGGCATGGAGCACCTGCTTTGCAGCAGTCGGATTAGAGTTATACACATCACTTAAAATTTGTTCACCAGCTGTACCTTGAATCCATTGCGCCCGGTTTTCCGTTAATTCAACATTGGCCAGCGCTTGGCGCATATTGCCAACCGAAACGTGCAACAACTGGCCCACGGTCAATGCGGCCAGTGCGTTATTGACGTTATATTCTCCCATCATGGGGATCGTAAAGTCTTCTTCCGGCCATTGGTTCACCGTAAAGGTAATTTCATGTGTCGCCGCATTAACACTCGTCGCGTATAAATCATTTTCCAATTGCCGTCCAAATTTAAGTTGCTGCTGAGCTAGGGACGCGGTCCGCTCAATCAGTAATGGTTCGTCGCCATTAAAGACCAGTGTTCCATCTTCTTTCAGCCCATGGGTAATCTCCATTTTGGCATCCGCAATCTTATCGCGTGTGCCGAAGAATTCGATGTGTGCTTCACCAATCATCGTAATCACAGCCACATCTGGATTCACCATTCGGCTTAAGAAATCAAGTTCACCAAAGTGATCCATTCCCATTTCCACAACCACTGCTTCAGTATTTGGTTCCATACTTAATAACGTCATGGGTACCCCAATTTGATTATTAAAGTTAGCATAGGTTTTTGTGACGTTCATCTGGGTACTAAGAATTGACGCAATCATGTCCTTAGTGGTGGTTTTACCATTGCTGCCCGTAACAGCCACGACCATTGGATTGATTTTATGCAAATAATATTTTCCTAGTTCTTGTAGTGATTGCAGTGGGTCATCAACAATCAAAACGGGTTGATCAGTGGTCGTCGTCACCTCGTGGTCAGTGGCCCAAAGTGTCGCAGCAGCCCCATTTTCAAATGCTGCATTGGCAAACCGGTGCCCATCACTTTGCCCCATCAGTGGGATAAATAGAGCCCCGGCAGCGAGATTTCGGCTATCGAATGCAACACTGGTAATTTCAACGTCTTGCCATTTGGTGATGTCATTTTTTACAGCAATCGCCTTGGCGATCTCTGCGAGTTTCATTTTCATAAATTGCAGACTCCTCTTTTTTCAAGATCTTTATCAGATCTGCTTAACAACTCCGTTATTATAGCATGAATCCTAAACATCATAGAAAAAAATTAGACGGTCAGCAAAAAGGCCCCACCATAGATTGCGTTGCAATCACGATGAGACCTTTTCATTAAATCTAGTTTACATCTGTTCTAACCGTTCAATTCTCTTTTCCATCGGTGGATGAGTATCGAACAAGTGTGAGAAAGAATGTTTATTTTTTAAGGGATCACTAATGTACAGTGCCGCGCTACTTGCATCGGCAGCTTTCATGGGTTGGGCCGTCGAAATTTTTTGCAGTGCTGAAATCATTCCTTGCGGATTACGCGTCAGTTCCACGCTCCCAGCATCGGCCAAATACTCCCGGTTTCGCGAAAGGGCCATCTGCGCAATCGTCGCCGCAACGGGCCCTAGGATAATGACTAAGACTGACAAGATCATCATGATGATCTGGAGGTATCCACCACCTTCGTTGTCACGATCACGCCGGCCACCGCCCCACCAAAACGAATGCATGCCAATGTTCACAAGCACCGAGATTGCCGCTGCCAGCGCTAACGAAATCGTCTGCAGGCGAATATCATAGTTTCTGACGTGGGTCATTTCATGGCCCATCACGCCCTCTAACTCTTCACGATTCAATCGTTCCAGAATTCCCGTCGTTGCAGCAACCGCCGCGTGTTCAGGATCATTTCCCGTCGCAAATGCGTTGGGACTGGGATCGCGAATGATGAACACCCGCGGCATCGGGACTTGAGCGACTAACGCCATATCTTCCACAATATGCCATAGCTCCGGCGCCTGACTTTCATCGGTAATTTCTTGGGCGTGGTTCATACTCATCACAACCGAGGTCGATTGACTGATCATCATCACCATGTAAATTCCACCAATGATGATTGCCATGACTACCCCCATGATGGCACTGTTAAAGAACACATACCCAATCGCCATGCCGATCACCATCACGAGAAGCACAAATCCCACCATTACATAGATCGTTCGCCGTTTATTTTGTGCAATTTGCTGGTACAACATTTACAACACCCCGCTAGTCATCAAATGAAACTTTTGGTGCTGCTTTTTCTGTTTCTGGAACTTCCAGGTAATCAACTTGAACAAAGTGGTGTACTTTCGCTACAATGTTGCTTGGAAATGATTGGATCTTAATATTTAAGTTAGCAGCCGTTGAGTTAAATAATTGCCGTGAATAAGCAATTTTATTTTCTGTATTGGTCAGTTCTTCCATCAACTTGGTATATTCTTGACTGGCCTTTAAATCTGGATAGTTTTCTGATAGCGCAAAAATACTCTTTAGCGAGCTGGTCAGCTGATCAGAAACTTCCATCATTTGTTGATGATCACCAGCTGGAATCTGGGTCATTTGATTGCGCAGCGCAACCACCTTCTCCAGTGTTCCGGCCTCATACTTCGTGTACCCCTTCACCGTTGAGACCAAATTTGGAATCAAATCGTTGCGTCGCTTCAGTTGGACATCAATCTGACTCCACGACTCTTGGGTATGTGTCCGTGCCGTCACCAAGCCGTTGTAGATTCCGGCATAAATCGCAATGATAAGCACAATCACGACAATGACAATAATTGTTGTTAACATAACTCTATTCCCCCATTTCTTCGCTTCTACCCCTATCTTACCGAATAAGTGCCAGGGTGGAAAGCACAACGTTGGACATTTAGAAAAACTAAACATTTAGAAAGGATGTTAGTTATGATTAAAGTTTTATTTGTTTGTCTTGGTAATATTTGTCGGTCACCGATGGCCGAAGCCATGTTTCGACAGATGGTGGCTGATCACCACCTGACCGATCAAATCATCGTCGATTCTGCTGGTACCAGTAATGAAGAGGAAGGCAACCCCGTCCATCCTGGCACCCGCAAAATTCTCACCAAGTATCATTTGTCTGCAGATGGGTTGATTTCGCGGCCATTAACCACAACAGACTTCGCCACGGCCGACTATCTCATTTGCATGGACGACATGAACCTCGCTCATGTCCAGCAGATGGCTCCGGCAGACTCCCACGCAGCCCTATACGCCATCTTTGACTTGATACCAAACAAAAAAGGCCAGGAAATTCCTGACCCTTGGTACACCCATCGGTTCCAAGATACTTATGATAGTCTGGCACTGGCCTTACCGTCATGGTTAGCATTCTTTGAACAACAGCTTAATTAAGCGTGTTCGTGAATTTAGCACTTAGCTGCTTTTGAACCGTCTTAGGAGCATCATTAAATTTCATGGTTTTTTGTAGTTTGCCACGCACTAATAACCGATTTTTCCCATGAGCATCACACGTTATCAACGTAATAATGTTGCGGTTTGGTGTATCGTTCACGACGTCCACCCGCGTCGCCGCGATGAAGGTGCGCTTATAAATTTTATATTGGTACACATGCTTGAGGTCGGTCAAATAAATTTTTTGACCGACTTTACTTTTACGGTACAGTGGCGTAAATAAAATATTTTTGGTGTGCATGTTATGACCAGCAAGCGCATAATTACCCTTCCCCATCACCATATCATCACGCATGGTCCCGGCTGCTAATGCCAACGTGAGGTTCGTAACCCCCTTAGCAATCGGTAAGTTCATTTTAATTGCTGGAATTGAAATTTCTCCAATCACGTTAATTTTCTGCTTGTTTAACCGGGCCTGGGCGACCGTCTTCAAATCTAGTGACTTGACGTTACTAAAGTCGTAATCGCCCTTCTTTTGCTTGTTTTGCTGAATAGTTTTTCGGCTTACTGCTGGTTGATAGTGATCTACCAGAAAATCCTTGACCTGTTGGTTAAAAATCAAGCCCAGTGAAATCACAATCACGACAATGAAAAACAGCCGTAATAACCACGCTTTTACCCGTGAAGGCTTTTTTTCGTTCATTGGCTTTCCTCCTCATATGCTGTGAAGCTGGTCTCACTTCTTAAATTGGTGTAATATTTGTGAGTTATCAGTTTCTCGCGACGGGTTCCTTTGCACTCGCCGATTTAATTCAACATAAGTATACCCAAAAAATAGAGAAATGAAAGGAGTTCGTCTCATTTGAATTGGATTAAACACCGCCTCTTTCGGCCGCGCGAAACATGGGAGAAAAATTTATTTGTTCTCTGGTTTAGCGTGTTTGTTACCGGCATGGCCTTCTCAGAAATCATGCCATTCATGTCCCTTTACGTCGACACTTTAGGCCAGTTTACCAAGGGTCAGCTTAATTTGTATGCGGGACTAATTTTTTCAGTTACCTACCTCGTCTCAGCCATCGTCTCACCAATTTGGGGCAAGATGGCCGATCGATATGGTCGAAAACCGATGATCCTTCGCGCCTCACTTGGAATGGCCCTGATCATTGGTGCAATGGGGCTAGTCACTAATATCTGGGAACTTTTTATTCTTCGTTTTATTCAAGGTGTTTTTTCCGGCTACGTCAGCAACGCCAACGCACTGATCGCTACTGAAACGCCCAAAGAAAAAAGTGGGATGGCACTCGGTACCCTGATGGCGGGGCTCACCGGTGGTAATCTCCTGGGGCCACTCCTAGGTGGCTTTCTTGCCTCGACCTTTAGTTATCGGATCACGTTTATTATTACCGGCATCCTATTGTTACTGGTCTTCATTTTTAGCCTTCTTTTCGTTCACGAACGTGACTTTAAGCCGGTTGCCAAGAAAAAGCTGGCCAGTGCTAAAGGCGTAATCAAGGTGCTCAAAGATCCGCAAATGATTTTTGGTATGCTTCTCACCACACTGATCATTCAAGCAACCAATAATTCCATCACCCCGATCATTTCCCTGTACGTCCGTGAATTAATGCACCATAGTGGCGACGTCACTCTCGTCAGTGGCATTGTCGCCGCGGTTCCCGGCATCGCCACTATGCTGGCCGCCCCTAAACTAGGCCAACTTGGAGATCGAATTGGTACAGAACGAATTTTAACGATTGGTTTTATTTTAGCAATCTGCTTCTTTATCCCGACTGCGTTTATCACTAACGTCTGGGAACTTGGTATTTTACGATTCCTGATTGGAATCTCCGACGCGGCGATGATCCCTCAGGTTCAAACCCTGCTGGCTAAAAATACGCCCATCGAAGTTACCGGTCGTATCTTCAGTTGGAACCAAAGCTTCCAGAATCTCGGGAACGTCGTTGGTCCATTGCTAGGAGCAGTCGTATCCGGCTTCTTTGATTACAGTGGTGTCTTCATCGCAACCGCGCTACTAGTCCTTCTTAACCTCAGCTTATTTCGCATTAACGTGGCCAACAAACGCCACTAATCACCATGATTCGAATGGTGATTTTTTTATTCAATTTATGTAACCGCAATCATTCCAAAATTAGGTAAAGCTAACCAATAATTATGCTATAGTAAGTTCAATTCGTTTTCAGAAAGAGGATTGATGGATGAGCACATCACAAAAATTATTTACTAAAGACACCACTTTAATCTTGCTTGGCAGTTTTTGTTACATGTCAAGTTCCATGTTAATTAACCCACTTATCGTTGGTTTTACCCATAGTATAGGTGCAAGCGCAATTATTGCCGGGGCAATAACTGCCATTATGAACCTGACTTCACTCCTATTTCGGCCTTTCGCGGGCCAACTAACCGACCGACTGTCCAAATTTAAAATCGCCCTTTTTGGTGGCGTTTTGCTCCTACTCGATAGTATTGGCTATGCCATTGCTCACGCTGTTTGGCTAGTCGCGGTCTTTCGGGTCATTAACGGCCTGGGTTTCGCACTCTGTTCCGTCTGCATGGCGACTTGGTTAGCTAGCCTGCTCCCGCGCAATCGAATTGGGACGGGGATGGGCTACTACGGCATGATGAACGCACTGGGGATGGCAATTGCTCCCGCTCTAGGGATTTTCATGTACCATACGGTTGGGTACCGGTGGGCCTTCATGTGCGCCGCGCTTTTCAGTCTGACCTTGATTATTTTAATTCAGTTTATCGCCAACCACGGTCAACCACGCGTCATCACACCCCCCAGTCAGCCGGCACATGCCACTCACCATCTTCAAATTGTTCAACATCAAGTCGTCCCAGTGGCGTTTATTATCATGCTGCTCTCAATTCCCTACTTTGCGACCCAGTCCTACATTGTGGAATATGTCGCCGCACGGCACTTGCACGTCCTTGTTGGTAGTTTCTTTATTATCTATGCGATCATTCTTCTCGCCATGCGCTTGAGCCTCAAAGACTATTTTGATCGGTTACCCTTTCGATATTTCTTACTCGCCGGTATCATCTGCAACTTAGTCGGCATGATCGGTCTTACATATTTAGTTAATAATTGGATGATGCTCGTCGCCGCTTTCGGTCTGGCTGGTGGTTACGGCGTTATGTATTCAGTCTGCCAGGCCACGGCACTCCTAGTTGCCCCCATAAGTGAACAAGGACTGGCAAACTCAACGTTTTACATCGGGATGGATTCTGGAATGGTCTTAGGCCCGCTGATTGGGGGAATCTTATTTGATTTTGTCCCTTACAGTTGGTTTTACCCCGTTCTAATGATCACGCTACCGCTGGCCGCGATCGTCTTTCTTCGCTATCATCGTGCACTTGAACAAACTTCGGTTAAATAAAAAAATCCTGACACATAACTGTGTCAGGATTTTTAAGTTGATCGCTTATTTTAAGCCATACTTCTTGTTGAAACGATCGACAGCACCATCGGCCTGAGTAAACTTTTGCTTACCAGTGTAGAATGGGTGTGAATCTGAAGTAACTTCGACCCGGATCAATGGGTATTCGTTGCCGTCTTCCCACTTTGCAGTTTCTTTTGAAGTTGCAGTTGAGCCAGAGATGAACTTAAAGCCCGTTGATGAATCTTCAAAAATCACTGTGTGGTAATCTGGATGGATTCCTTGTTTCATAGTTTATACGCTCCTTTGCCATGAGTCATTTGCTGAGACATAGTTATTTATCATTAACTCTAACAGACTAACATATTTTTTTTTAGACTGCAAGGTTATTCAATGACTTCAACACCAGATTCATCCTCAATCCGGACGTTGGCGTTTAGTCGATTGAGTTTCCACACAATTCGGTCATAGCCCCGTAAAATATTGTCAGCCTTTGTAATCACAGTTTCTCCCTGTGCCATCAAGCCCGCAATCATCAATGATGCGCCGGCACGAATTTCACCGGCCGAAACCCGAGCTCCGTGCATTTCACGGGTCCGTTCGACCATGATTAGACCGCCTTCAGCAGAGATATTCATCCCCATATTTTGCAGTTCTTTGACGTGTTTCGTACGCTGCGGGTAAATGGTATCAACGATAACACTCACCCCGCTGGCTCGCGAAAGGAGCGGCGTGATCGGTTGTTGCAGATCAGTCGCAAACCCTGGAAATGGTAAGGTTTTAATATTAATGGCCTGTAATTCGGTACTATGAGGTACAAAAATACTGTCCTCACCGATTTGCAGTTCAACTCCCATTTCGATCATTTTACTCGTAAATGATTCCAAATGTTCTGGGATAATATTGTGTAGCGTCACACCATCACCGATGGCAGCAGCCAATGACAAATAAGTCCCCGCTTCAATCCGATCGGGAATAATGGTATGGGTGTTTGTTGACCGCAATGTATCAACACCTTCGATCCGAATCACGTCCGTCCCAACGCCACGAATCTTGGCCCCCATGTTGTTCAAAAATGTTGCTAAATCAATAATCTCCGGCTCTTTGGCCGCGTTCTCAATAACTGTGGTTCCCTTTGCCTTAACGGCAGCTAAAATGCTGTTTATGGTTGCTCCAACCGAGACCATGTCTAAAAATATCCGGGCACCGTGCAAACCGTTGGGTGCTTCAATATGAATGGTACCGTGGTCCTCGTCTACTTGTGCGCCGAGAGCCTTAAAGGCCTTGATATGCTGATCAATGGGCCGTGGTCCAATGTTGTCACCCCCGGGAAACGTTAATGTTGCCCGGTGAAACCGTCCTAATAAAGAGCCCATAAAATAATATGAGGCCCGTAGACTTTTAATTGCTTTACTTGGTAATTCGCTTTCAACGATTTGTGTCGGATCAATGTTTAAGACACCATGTTTGAAGTTCGAGCTGACATTCATCGACTCCAAAATGATCATCAGGTTATGAACATCCAAAATATCCGGCACTGTATCGAACTGAACAGGGGTATCGGCTAAGATAGCGGCAGGAATAAGTGCAACTGTACTGTTTTTGGCACCGCCAATCGTAATTTCACCAGACAGCCGGTTTCCTCCTTGAATGATCATGTTTTTCATTTTTTAAATTCCTCACTGTTAAAAAAACTATTGCATTGTTTAAAAACAATCAACTGTAATAATATAGAAACCCTCAACAAATTACAACCGTTTATATGGATTCCATATCAATATTACCAAAATTTTTAACGATTACGAAATCGTAGCTTAAATTTCTTCCAGTTTTATGAGATACCTCTAATTTTTACTAGTTATCAAAACTAGCATATCAGTTAAATCTCAACTTTAATTTGTTTTGTTTACCAGGTTAATAATTAACCAATATGCCCATTCTAGCGACAAAAAAAGCCAGTGTCGATCAACAATCAACTAACTGGCAATTTTGTTTAATTATTTTTCACTAGCTGCTTTAACGAATGCTTTGAATAAGCCTTCAGGACGGTTCGGCCGTGACAAGAATTCTGGGTGGTATTGTGCTGCCACAAAGAATTTATGTTCTGGAATTTCAACCACTTCAACTAGGCGGTTGTCAGGTGATGTTCCTGAGAAGACCATGCCATGTTTTTCGAAGACGTCACGATAATCGTTGTTAAATTCATAACGGTGACGATGACGTTCGTGGATCAAATCCTGGTTATCATAAGCCGCTGCCGCAATGGTTCCAGGCTTCAGCTTGCATGGATAGGCCCCTAATCGTTGCGTGCCTCCCATATTAGTCACATCTTCTTGATCTGACATCAAGTCAATGATATTATGCGGCGTCTTTGGATCAATTTCAGCGGAGTTAGCATCCTCGTACCCCACAACGTGGCGTGCAAATTCAACACACGCCATTTGCATACCGAGGCAAATTCCCAGATATGGGACATTATTTTCACGAGCATAACGAATTGCGGCAATCTTACCTTCAATTCCACGAGTCCCAAAGCCACCAGGAACCAAGATTCCGTCAGCATCACCCAATAATTCGGCCACGTTTTCTTCAGTCACGTTTTCGGAATTAAAGTGTTTGATTTCAACTTTCGCATTGACCGGGTAGCCGGCATGACGCAGTGCTTCGTTCACTGAGATGTAGGCATCTTGTAAGTCACTATACTTACCAACCATTGAAATTTTAATCGTCTTTTCAAGGTTACGTACGTGATCCACCATGTCACTCCAGTCATTCATATCAGCCTGAGGTGCTTGAATTCCTAAGTGATCGCAAACAATTTGGTCCATGTTTTGGGCCTGTAAGTTCAATGGAATTTGATACAACATATCAACATCGCGAGATTCGATCACAGCTTCCGGTTTCACATCACAGAATAAGGCAATCTTTTCACGCATATCATCTGTGATCGCACGTTCTGTCCGAACCACAAGGATATTAGGTTGAATTCCTAATCCTCGTAATTCCTTCACACTGTGTTGGGTAGGCTTCGTCTTCATTTCGCCGGCTGCATGCAAAATTGGGATCAGGGTTGTATGGATGTACAACACATTTTCTGCCCCGACATCCCCCTTCATTTGACGAAGTGCTTCCATGAATGGCAAGGATTCAATATCCCCGACCGTCCCACCAATTTCGGTAATGACGATGTCAGCATCCGTACTGGTTCCAGCACGTAAGATCTTTTCCTTAATCATGTTAGTAATGTGTGGAATAACCTGAACTGTGGCTCCCAAATAATCTCCGTGGCGTTCTTTACGCAACACTTCCGAATAAATTTTCCCAGTCGTTACATTTGAGTATTGATTCAAATTAATATCAATAAACCGTTCGTAGTGACCAAGATCAAGATCGGTCTCAGTCCCGTCATCAGTTACAAACACTTCACCATGTTGGTAGGGACTCATTGTTCCTGGATCCACGTTAATATATGGATCAAATTTTTGAATCGTGATCTTTAATCCCCGATTCTTAAGCAAGCGACCGAGTGATGCGGCCACGATTCCTTTGCCAAGTGATGAAACAACTCCACCAGTAACAAAAATATACTTTGTCATTTTGAAACTCCTTTGGGAAAATTTTGAGGCAGCCTGTCGTTAACACAAAAAAAGAAAGCTCCCTATTAGTGTGTAATAGGGAGCTTGAATATTCAACGAACTATTCCCAATTCATAATTGGGAGCCCATATAAGATAATACAAGGCAATCAGTCTTTCGTCAAGAATTAAAATTAATTCTCTTCGTTATCATCCTCTTCATCCTCGTCGTCATCATCACCGAAGTCTTCATCATCGTCGAGTTCAGCAAGTTGACCTTCAATACCGTCATCGGGCACATCTTCGTCTTCATCGACGTTTTCAGTGTCAAAATCGTCATCATCTTTGGCGTCTTCGAAATTATCATCATCGTCGTCGGCATTCAAATCTTCGTCTTCTGGATCGTCATCATCGTAATCGATCACATCGTCGTCATCACCGGCGTCAACAAGGAAGGCGTTAACCTTCTTGCGCTTTTTACGCTTAGGTTGGTCTTCATCTTCTTCATGGACAGTTGCTTCATCAATTGATTCAAATGGATACCATGCACGCAGGCCCCATGTATTGTCACCAAGGGAAATAAAGCTGCCATCGACATTTAAATCTGTGTAGAATTGGGACAAACGTTCTCGGATTTCCTCGTCACTTTTACCCAAATATTGCTGAACCTCGTTCGCGAGGTCTACAAACGCCATTGTCTCACCATGTTGGGACAGGATAGCGTGTGCAACTTCGATCATCGAAAGTTCTGATTTGTCTTGGCCGTCAAAAACTTTTAAATCCAAATTGGTGCACATCCCTTCAAAAAGTCTAAACTAGATAATACAATACTATGCGTTAAATTGCAATCTAATTTGGTACTTTCCAATCAATTGTCCTTGCGCGTGTAACTCGTAATCAATTGCCAGTTTCCCATAAGCATTCATTAAATCCAAATCGGTTAGAAGTCGCTGCGTTTTTACAATCAACTTCATCATACCATACGCCGTCTTATAATGGGTCTCATAATCTTGCTTTGCATTAAACATGATCCGCAACCGATTCTCACTACTCCGACTAAGCATCACAGTTTGATCATCATCGAACCGAAATGTCACGGGGACACTAGTATGCTGATCCGTTTCATGATAGCGCAAGTAATAGTGTCCATTTACCAACACTAACTGTCCCGGCTCATCAAATTTAAATTGTTGTTGCTGTCCATCTTGTTCGATCGTGGTCACTAAATTGACCCGAACTGGTACCCCTGTTTGAATGACGTTCACCCTCTTCACATTATCGTTCATATTATACCCTAAAACACCACCAGTCACACGCTTTAACCGCGATCTTTGTTCATGTATAATGGGGCTAAACTAATCAAAGAAGCGATGATAAAATGACTAGCTCCCATTTTGAACTGATTGACCAACACTTTGCCCCGGCAGAAAACCTCAGCGCCTTTGCCTACACTAACGCACTCCTCAACGAGCTGCCGGCCATCAACACCCCCATGCTCCATTTCTGGACGCTTGAGGATACCTTGATCCTCGGTATGAAAGATGTTCGCTTGCCCCATCTCGATCATGACCTCGTCTTTTTAAACGAGCAGCACTACCACTACTTTGTTCGTAATTCGGGTGGACTGGCCGTCATTAGTGATGCCGGTGTCCTTAATCTGTCACTCTTCGTTCCGGCAGCGACTCCTTTAAGTGTGGACGCCGCCTACCAGCAAATGACCACCCTCGTTCAACAGACCTTTCCGAACCTGGCAATCGTTGCTGAAGAAGTCCCCCATTCCTACTGTCCCGGAAAGTTTGACCTTGCCGTTGACGGTGTTAAAATTGGAGGGATGTCCCAGAGACGGAATCCTAACGGAATCGTCGTCATGCTCTATCTCAGCGTTAATGGTGACCAAGCTGCCCGAGCCAAACTGGTGCATCAGTTTTACGACTACGGTTTAGCAGGCGAACCTAACCAATGGCACTTCCCCGACGTTGAGGCCGCTGCCATGACCACCCTAGCAGACTGTCTCGGGACCCCGATGACACTTGCCACCGTTAAACAAATGATTGTACGAACACTCAGTTTAATGCTAAATGCCACGGCCCAGGTGCCGAACCTACACGCGCCCGCCTTTCATGATCGACTCCAACATGAATTAGCTGGGATGCAAAAGCGCCAAACGAAACTACCCACTACGGAGGTTAATTAATGTCCGAAATTAACGACGAACAACTACCAAAAGAAAAGGTCCTTCGTGACCCGATATACAACTATATTTACGTCGAAAATAAGATCATTCTTGATTTAATCGACACCCCCGAATTTCAGCGTCTTCGGCGGATTAAACAGCTCGGGACCACTTCTCTTATTTTCCATGGTGCGGAACACAGTCGTTTCGGGCACTGCCTTGGGGTTTATGAAATCACGCGCCGTATCTGTAACCTATTTCAACGCAACTACCCGACTCAAACTCCCGGTGACGGTCTGTGGGACGATCATGAACGCCTCGTCGCGCTTTGTGCGGCGCTCCTTCATGACATCGGCCACGGACCGTTCTCACACACGTTTGAGCACATTTTCCACACCGATCATGAACAAATCACAACCCAGATTATCACTTCTCCAGAAACCAATGTTAATAAAATTTTGCGTCGTGTTTCTCCTGATTTTCCCAAACAGGTGGCCAGTGTCATCACCCATACCTATCCAAATCCCCAAGTCGTCCAAATGATTTCCAGCCAAATTGATGCCGACCGGATGGACTACCTGCAACGCGATGCCTACTATACCGGTACCAACTATGGTAAATTCGATTTAGAACGGATCTTGCGGGTAATGCGACCATACCATGACGGTATCACCTTTGAGATCAGTGGCATGCACGCCGTGGAAGATTATATTTTAAGTCGCTTTCAAATGTACATGCAGATTTACTTTCATCCAGTTTCTCGAGCCATGGAAGCCATTTTGGAACACTTATTGGCCCGGGCCAATAAACTATACCAAGGGCAAATTAGCGAAGTAAAATTCACGCCCCACATGCTCATGCCGTTTTTTAACGGTCATTTTACGCTTCAAGACTACCTGGCCTTAGACGATGGCGTTTTAACCACCTATTTTGCGCACTGGCGGACTTTTCCCGATGACATCTTATCAGACCTCGCTGGTCGCTTTCTCGATCGCAAACCGCTTAAATCGGTTCTTTACACGGCTCAAACGGAAGCCCTACTGCCTAAGTTGCGTGATTTGATTCAAACCGCAGGATTTAACAGCGACTACTACACGGCCGTTAACGATAGCTATAATTTAACTTACGATACGTATAACCCGCAGGTCGCCAAACCGCAAACTCAAATTGAGCTTATCCAACCGAACGGTGAACTGGTCGAGCTCTCTCAAATCAGTACGTTGGTGGCGGCCATTGCCGGCAAAGTATCGGGTGATCAACGCTTCTTTTTCCCGAAGGAAATGCTCGAAAAGCACCAAAACATTGAAATCTTCGATCCCATTTACGAAGAATTCCAGCAACATATTCACAATAACGAAATTATCAATCCATCAAAGGAGTAATTTAATGAGTATCAAACTAGTCGCCATTGATATTGATGGCACTCTACTGAACGAAAACAACCATCTCACTGAGGGCACGATTGACGCCATCCAAAAAGCCCACAAGCAAGGCGTTGAAATCGTACTATGTACTGGACGGCCCTTAACGGGAGCCAAACCCTACCTTCAAAAACTCGGCTTAGATAATAGCACGGATAACCACGTGATTACATTCAACGGATCACTCGTCCAATCAACTAACGGTGACATCATGGTGCGACACACCTTAACCTTCGCCGACTATGTTGACATCGAAGCCTTAACACGGAAAATTGGCGTTCATTTCCATTGTGAAACGGATCAATATATTTATACGGCGAATAAGGATCTCAGTCCCTATACCATTGGGGAGGCTTATCTAGTTCGGATGCCAATTCGGTATCGTGAGGTTAGTGAAATGACCAGTGATCTCTCCATTTCTAAGGGGATGATCATTGATGACCCCCGTCTCATCACCCAAATTCAAGAAAAACACCTTGTACCAGACGACTTCTACGATCGTTTCTATATTGTGCAAAGTGAACCCTTCTTCCTCGAAATTATGAATAAAAGTGCCAGCAAGGGCAACGCCTTGGCCGAACTATGCCAAGAACTGGGGCTCGAACGAAGTGAAGTCATGGCTATTGGGGACCAGGGCAACGATCTCACCATGATCGACTTCGCCGGTACCGGTGTGGCGATGGGAAATGCCATTGATGAAGTCAAACAACACGCCAACGAAATTACCCTGCCTAACAGCCAAGACGGTGTCGCGGCGGCCATCAAAAAATGGGTGCTTAATTAAAGACGTAAAAAGAGTTATGTGATCATCATTCACATAACTCTTTTTTAATAGCCATTTAGTTTTTAGTTAGTTTTCGTGACGGCACCCGTTGAGGCATTATACTGATAGATACCAACTAAGTTGGCAACACTACCGTCTTGGTTGTCCTTGCGAACTTCAATCGTGTACGTTTGCCCACTTTGACCATCAATTGTAAATGAGTAGCCAGATTTGCCATAGTACCCAACTGCTGACGCAAACTTACTGATGATGCTATTTTCATCAGTTGTTGCTGAACTACTGCTATTACTGCTGCTAGACGTCGATTCAGACGACGTAACAGAACTAGTACTTGATGAATCACTGTTCTTAGCACTGGTAATCTTATCCGCTAAGCCTGCAGCTGCTTGTTGAACTTCGTTTGTATCTGATTTTTGTAACGTTGTTGTACTGTCTGTTGCACTATTGTAATTACCGTTCTTATAGTCAGATTCTGCTTGAATCAGTTGTTTAACTTCTGAAATCAAACTCTTGACCTTGGTCGATGGTGCACTTACGTCTTGCAAAGTCGTCAATGCCTGTTCATATTCACCACTGGCAATCAACTTCTTGGCTTTTTGAACGGCCTGTGTTGATGCGTTCGTCTGCGATGACTGACTAGTTGCTGAACTAGAACTGCTACTTTCATCACTACTACTTTGGCTATTCCCACAACCACCTAACACCAGCAAGGCGGCCACCATCAACATGCCCAACCATTTGGCGCGGCCTTGAATTAATTTGGTCACTAATATCACCCCTTCGCTAAGATTTTAACCTATTCCAAAACAATATGCCAGTCGTCCGATAAAATGGGACAACTGGCATACTTTAATTACTGATCTAAAATGTTTTGGAAACCGCGCCACTTGTGGCATTGTACTGGTAAATACCAACTAAGTTCGCACTGTCGCTGGCGGCATTATTTTGACGAACTTCAATTGTATAATCCGAACCACTTTGGGCAGTAATCATGAAGCTCAAATCTGACTGCCCGTACAACTTAGCAGCACTAGCAAATTGGCTAATCACGGTATTGCTATCTTCATTGGTCGTCTGTGTCGTGCTTGACGAGCTACTTTCCTTAGCAACTGGTGCTTGACTGCTACTCTTAGCAGTCGTCGTAGCCGTCTTCACGCTGGACTGACTCGTTTGAACACTATTCCGAGTTGCCTGCTTCGGTGTCGTTGTACTTGCAACCGTGGCTGCTGTACTGGATGACGAATGAGTTGATGTTGCTGTAACTGCACTTTGACTGGTCTTAGATGTGCTTGTTGCAACCGTTGCTTGGCTAACCGAACTCGTTGCAGCTTGGGATTCGGTTGATTGTTGACTATCCTTCTTGGCACTTTCATGTTTGGCACTCTTCTTGACGGTGACACTCTTGGAACTTGTGGCCGCATGCGATGAGCTATTATTGTTTTCAACACTACTACTTGCGCAACCACCAAGTGCTAATACTGCCAGAACCGTAGCAGCTTCTAAGGTAATTTTTTTATAATTAGTAAACAGTTTCATCATGAACCCCTCCTTGCTTTACAAGTACTATTATAACATGCTTTTTTAATTTTTGTAACATTTGCGTAATATTTTTGTCATTTTAAGATAATATTTATGTCGTAATTTTGTAACATAAGCCCCTTTTAGTCACTTAATTGTCACAAAAGGTCATAATTTCTTAATTTGCCTAATTATTGTTCGGTATTTCATACTCCCTCAATTAGTTAACTTGCAACAAAAAAATCCCTATCAAATGACAATCGCATTTGATAGGGATTCCGCTTGTTTCACCACTAGTAGCAAAACAAACTCATTATTAATTTAGTCTTCTGAATCTTCCGCGTGGAACCGGTTGTTAAACAATGGGCTCACGGGTTTGTTTTCGTTAATTCGCTTGATAGCAGCACCCAGTAATGGTCCCACAGAGACCTGTACCAACTTATCAATCCGCTTTTCAGCAGGTAAGTTGATCGTATCGGTCACAATTAACTTCTTGATAGGCGCGTTTTGAAGTCGTTCAATGGCGGGACCTGACAAGACTGGATGAGTACATGACGCATAGACCTCTTCTGCCCCAGCATCCATCAATGCCTGTGAGCCAAGTGAAATCGTCCCAGCTGTATCAATCATGTCATCAATCATGATACATTTCTTCCCCTTGATATCACCGATAATGTTCATAATCTCGGCCACGTTGGCTCGTGGCCGCCGCTTATCAATGATCGCAATCGGCGCATGTAAGAACTCGGCCAACGCCCGGGCCCGGGTTACACCACCATGATCGGGTGAAACAACCACTGCATTTTCGGCAATTCCTTCGTTAATGAAGTAATCGGCCAACAATGGTGCCCCCATCATATGATCAAGTGGAATATCAAAGAAACCCTGAATTTGTGCCGCATGTAAATCTAACGCCACGATCCGTGAGGCACCCGCTTCTTGGAGCATATTAGCGACTAATTTCGCTGTAATTGGTTCGCGAGACCGTGCCTTCCGGTCCTGTCGTGCATAGCCATAGTATGGAATAACAACATTAATTGTGGCAGCACTCGCCCGCCTGAGGGCATCAATCATAATTAACAATTCCATCAAATTGTCGTTAACTGGGGCAGATGTTGACTGAATCACGTAAACATTATCGCCACGAATGCTTTCTTCAATATTAATCCGAATTTCACCGTCACTAAAACGGTCCACGGATAATTTTCCTAGTTCGACTCCCACTGTTTGGGCGATCTTCTCGGCCAATGGCTTGTTTGAATTTAGAGCGAAGATCTTAAGTTTGGGATCAAAATATTGTTGTTCCATTAGGTCCTCCGATTTAATTAATTGTCTCAACTATCATATAGACTTGTGATTTAAATTGCAAGTTTTACCAGGGTAATTTTTTCGCATATCCTGGCTTATTGGTCTGACGAGCACGGGCAATTGCCATATCAAATTGTTCCGTACTATCAGTAATCGTTGATCCAGCTGCCACAAATGAATCTGCAGCAATATCAACCGGCGCAATTAAGTTACTATTGCTACCGATAAAGGCATGGTCGCCGACGTTCGTATGGTGCTTTGAAGTTCCATCGTAGTTAACAAAAACAACACCACAACCAATGTTAATGTTATCTCCCAACGTCGCGTCACCAATGTACGTCAAGTGGCCGACCTTGGTGCCCTTACCAATATAAGCCTTCTTCACTTCCACAAAGTTCCCAATATGGGCCCCTTCACCAATTTCAGAAGCTGGTCGCAAGTGACTGTTAGGCCCAATATCGCTGCCCGTGTGCATTTCAGAATCTTCAATTGTTGATGAGGTGACCTTTACTTCATCATGGATGGTTGAATCAATAATTTCCGAATGGGCACCAATGAAGCAGTCCGAACCAATGACGGTCTTACCTTTAAGAAGAACCCCGCCTTCAATGACCGTATCCGAGCCAATTTTAACATCGGCATCAATATAGGTACTTTCGGGATCCAATAGCGTGACCCCATTTTTCATCAATCTTGTGTTAATTCGCTCACGCATCACCTTATTGGCCCGTGCCAAAGCAACCCGATCATTAACACCCATTGATTCATCGAAATCTGCCATCTTGTAGGCCCCCACGATATCGCCGCGCTGCTTCAAAATACTGATCACATCGGTGAGATAGTATTCGCCCTGTGCATTATCGTTTGTGAGTAAGTGTAATGCAGCAAACAATTTTTGGTTGTCAAAGCAGTACACACCCGTATTGATTTCATGAATATCTTGTTCATCACGAGTGGCATCCTTTTGCTCCACAATTTTTTCCACAATCCCAATATTATTCCGAACAATTCGACCATATCCGGTAGGATCTGGTGCAACGGACGTTAAAACTGTCGCCGCCGCCTTTTTAGCTTCGTGGTATTCGAACAAATGTGCAAAAGTTTCGGCTGTGAATAAAGGTGTATCTCCACTGACAACAATGGTTTCTCCATCCAAGTTTCCCAAAATATCTTCAGCTTGAAGAACCGCATGGCCGGTTCCAAGTTGTTTCTTTTGTAGGACGTACCGGGTCCGTTCGCCGAGTTCGTTTTCGACATCCTGAGCACCAAAACCAACAATGGTAACCACGTTATCCATCTTGTTTTGCTCGATTTGTGTCAACACGTGGTCGACCATCGTTTTACCACAAACCTGATGAAGCACTTTATAAAGTTTCGACTTCATCCGTGTTCCCTTACCAGCTGCTAAAATAATTGCGTTTCTTGTTGCCATCTTTACTTGTTCCCCATTTCTGTTCCAAATACCGTGCTCAAGTAATTACCAGGTTGTGCAGCAATCGTTTGATTATTCACATCAACCGCGTTGACCTTCACCAGTGACGTGTAGTTGTCTACCAACCGATGACCCGTAAATTCACCTTCTGCAAACACCGTCATACCAACAAGGTGTGCGTCAAACTCATTAATTAAAGAGCGCATCCCATTTAGGGTTCCGCCGCCCTTCATGAAATCATCAACGACCAACACATTAGCCCCTTCTTGCAGGCTCCGTCGCGATAGTTCCATTTTCTCAATTCGTTTGGATGATCCTGAAACATAGTTGACACTCACCGTTGATCCTTCGGTGATATGCGAGTCATTTCTAACAATGACAAATGGGACGTTCAGATAGGTTGCGACACTTTGCGCAATCGGAATTCCCTTAGTAGCTACCGTCATCACGGCATCCACATCTTGATTCAGATACTGGGTCGCAATTAAGCGCCCAACCTGGCGTAAAATATCTGGCCGACTTAATAAGTCGGATAAATAGACGTAGCCCCCTGGGAGTAATCGGCTCTCATCGTTGACTTCACCAATAATTTGGGCAATGAAGTTCTCGGCATCTTCTCTCAAAATATACGGAATGAAGCGTGCACCACCGGTTGCTCCCGGTAATGTTTCTAGAATTCCTGTTCCCCGCTCCTGGAATGTCCGTTTTAAAATCCCCAAATCTTCACTAATCGATGATTTGGCAGATTCGTACCGCTCACCGAAAAACTTGAGGGAAACCAACGTCCGAGGATGTTCCAGTAAATATCGTGTCATATCGACCAAGCGATCGCTTCGTCTGGTTTTCATCGCCGTTACCCCTTTACATCTAGTGTTAGCATTTTGAATGTTATCCTTATGAATAATACCATAATTGTTCGTGTTTTACTTAAATAATGATAAAAAATATTTAACTTACTAAATGTTATGCCAATTTACTCAAGCAACCCTGCTATCCGTTCAGCAGTCTTTTATCCGTTTCTCATAATTTCTAACGCCAAAAAAATTAATTCTACTATATAATAGCGTGCCTAATGCGCTTTCATTTGACCCGTAGAAAAAGTCATGATTGGGGGAGTTGCCGACCAAACATGACTTTTAATTTCTGGTAAACATCTAAGCGCGACGGGCATGCCAGAGGGCCGCCACAAAAATCAGCACTTCGATTGTTGCGATAAAGAAGCTCACCGGCCAATTAGTCAGGTATCCCAGATACAGACCGAGCCAGGTTCCCACCAGTGCAAAAATAATCGCGAGAACAATCATCTTAAAGACACCATGAACAAAATATTTGGCACTCGCTGCCGGCAATGTTAGCAGGATAAAAATCAGAAGTGACCCCACGATTTGTGCTGCGACACTGACGCTCAGTGCTAATAGCACTAAGAAAACAATGGAAATCAAGGTTCCGTTAATCCCGTTCACGCGCGCACCGACCGCATCAAACGATTCAAACTTCAGTGATCGGTACATGAGCAAGATGACCACGATAATGACCAGTGATAGTCCCGCAATCTGCCACACTTCAGCGCTACTAATGCCGATAACGCTCCCAAACAAAATGCTCGTGGCAGAACTAGACGTTTGATCAGAAATCGCGAGAAATAAAATCCCGAGGCCTAAAAACAACGCCGATACCGCACTAATCACGGATTCCCGACGGGCCGACTTCACGCTCATTTGCCCGACCATCGCGGAACTCAACACCGTAAAAAGAAGCATGCCATTAAGGGCTGGCCACCCGACAAACACTCCAAACGCGGCACCCGCAAACCCAATCTCTGCCAATGTGTGGGTTAAAAAGGACATGTTACGGGCAATCACAAAGACGCCCATTGTGCCACAAATAATAGCAATAAAGGTCCCCGCCACAAATGCATGACGCATAAAATCATAACTTAGCATTACTGTTCCTCCACTTGTTCGACCGGTAAATCAGCAATCTTACCTGTCGTGTATTTAAAGTGTTCCATCATGAGGAAATGATCGGCGTACCGCTGTGCAAGTGGCAGATCATGAGTAATAAAAATCACACTTAAGTCCTGACCATGCTGAAATTTTGCGACGAGATCCAACAATTCATATTTCATTTCGTTGTCCAAACTCGCCGTTGATTCATCCAAAATCAAAAGTTCTGGCCGATTAATCAACGCCTGAGCAAGGTACGCCCGCTGCTTTTCGCCCCCGGAAGCTAATCCCACGGGCCGATTGGCAATCTTTAATAGGTTGGTTTGTTGCATCACTTCATCTAATCGCTGCACTTCCGCTTTATTCAGCCATGGTAGTCGACGATTAATCAAGCTCAGTGCCACAAAATCGCGCACCGAAAGTGGATACTCTTCGTCTAGGTTTCTAAATTGGGGCACATAACCAATTTTCATTTTCTTTTTAGGTTCACTAAATTCAATCACACCGGCCTTAGGTTTCAACTGTCCCAAAAGCGCTCGAACGAGGGTCGTTTTTCCCACGCCATTTTCACCAATTACGGCCAGAAAATGTCCTGCTTGCAGGTGAAAGTTTAAATCATCAATGACATCTTCATCCCCATAGGATAAAGCTAGTCGTTGAACGTTCAATACATCACTAATATTTACATCTCCTACTAACTAAATTGTAATAATTACTATTTAGTAGTTTACTAAAGTCACTTTACTTTGGCAACAGAAAAAATTCGTCCACCGTCAATGATGAACGAATTTTAAGGTTGATAACTAAATCTTAAGCTGTGGGATGGCTCTCTTGGACACGATCAACCAAATTGAGAAATTTCTCCACCACTCGCCGATACTTGGCCGGGTTCACATAAATTGATTCAATATGATCCGCCGTTGGTTCAACGTATAGTTTTTTCGGTTGGTTAGCGGCGTGATACAGTTCAAACACATTCTTCACCGGAACCGTTTGATCTCGCCCACCATGAATCAACAGCAATGGCAATTGATTGCGCTGTACCTGTTGTAAAATATCACCATCTTGGAATGCGTAGCCATCACGAACCTTCGAAATCGTACTAGCAATCGCCACAAATGGGACCGCTGGAAAATGGTATTTGTGACGAAGACGATATTTACCTTCCGCAAAAACGTTGCTATACCCACTATCGGCGATAATGCCGACAACGTTTTTCGGGAGGTCCTCACCGCTCACAGCCAGGACCGTTGTCGCGCCCATGCTGATTCCAAAGAGTAAAATTTGAGCATTCTCGTTTTGCCGTTTCAGAACTTCATGAATCCACTGCAGATAGTCCTGCCGGTCAAGCCAGCCAAGACCAATTACATTGCCCTCACTCTTACCATGCGCGCGAGCATCGGGCATTAAAAGACTGTACCCCTGCTCGTAAAATACACGGGCGTATACCCCCACCTGCTGACGTGAATGATGTAGGCCATGGGCCAAGATAACCACTTTACCAGTCGGAGCCGGATTCTGTACAAAACTGGCCGCCAGTTTGAGCCCATCCTCGGTCGTAATCTGCCACTCTTCAGCATTCAGGTGATCAAACCAATCATTGTCCACCGGATTATTTTGGCTGATCGATTTGTCCTGTCCCTGCTTTTTTTGCTTATCTGAAAATCCAGTCGCAAACCGGTACACTAGTGCTGAGCCGACGATTAATCCCGCGCCCAACGCCGCCGTCGTATGTTGAACGAGCTTAAATTGTTTCGTTTTTGTATTCACAAATTCACCTTCTCACGTATTCAAAGGCTTATTATACACCGCTTGCCACTGAATTCGAATAATTTCGTATCACCGTGTGTGATTCTTGGTGCACAATTCGGCCCGGATTACCGACAACCGTTGCATCTGCCGGAATATCGGCCAGAACCACCGTTCCCGCACCAACTTTGGCACGGGCCCCCACATTAATTCGTCCCAGCAACAAAGCATTGGCGCCAATGAACACATGATTAGCGACATAGGGATGACGACGGCCAGTTTCGTTGTGCCGTGATCCAAGTGTGACGCCATGCAAAATAGTCACATAGTCCCCCACAATTGCCGTTTCACCAATCACAACCCCGTGCCCGTGGTCGATAAATACATGGTGTCCAATCTGGGCGCCCGGATGAATTTCAACATCCGTCACACGCTTCCCGAAATGTGCAATCATTGCGGCGAGGAGATACCGATGATGCTGGTAAAGCCAGTGTGCAACCCGATAAAAGCCCAACGCATGGAATCCAGAATAGGTTAAAAGCACCTCCCAGACCCCTTTAGCTGCCGGGTCCTGGTTTACGATGTACTTCGCTGCAGCTAACATCGCGTCCCCTCCTTTCCGTCTTTTGATGTCAACTTAAAGTTGGTTGAGTCCTTGTTGAACATCTTCAATTAGATCAGTTTCATCTTCGAGGCCCACTGATAAACGAATGAGTTCATCTTTAATTCCGCTCGCCAATCGAATTTCCCGCGGAATTGAACCGTGAGTCATTACTGATGGAATTTCAATCAAACTTTCCACGCCACCCAGACTTTCAGCTAGTGACACAATTTTAAGGCCCTCGACAAACTTCTTCGGATCTAGTCCGTCACGGAGCTCAAATGAGATCATGGCACCGAAGTGGGTCATTTGTTTCTTTGCAATCTCATAACCGTCAAAGTCCGGATCTCCCGGGTAATAAACCTTAGCCACCCGATCATCGTGTTTCAATAAATTCACAATCGCAGCCGCATTTTCGTGGTGCACGCGCATCCGTGCCCCCAACGTTTTCATCCCCCGTTGTAACAACCAGCTATCGTCTGGTCCAAGAACCGCACCAATTGAGTTCTGTAAAAAGGCGATTTCTTCGGCAAGTTGATCGTCATTGGTAACCGCAAAGCCAGCCACCAAATCGCTGTGACCGCCGAGATACTTCGTGGCCGAATGAACCACAATATCTGCACCTAATGCCAGTGGATTTTGGTTATATGGTGTCGCAAACGTATTATCCACAATGGTCTTCAATCCGTGTTGTTTGGCAATTGCGCTGACAGCCGCAATATCTGAAATCTTCAGTAATGGGTTAGTGGGTGTTTCAAAGTAAATGGCCACCGTATCGTCTTGAATGGCTGCTTCAACCTGTTTTAAGTCTGTCATATCAACCGTTGTAAACGTGAGGCCAAACTTCTTGAGCACCTTGTTAATGAGCCGGAACGTTCCACCGTAAACATCATTTCCAACGACAAAATGATCGCCGGCCTTAAAAAGAGAGAAAACGGTGTGAATCGCGGCCGACCCAGATGCAAACGCAAACCCGGCCGTTCCCTGTTCGATATCCGCAATCAGCTGTTCTACTGCGGCTCGTGTGGGATTGCCAGTTCGCGAATACTCCCAGTCGGGTTGCCCACCCAGCACTTTTTGGTGGAACGTTGAAGCCCGATAAATCGGCATCGAAACTGCCCCAGTCGTTGGATCCTCACTCATACCGCCATGAATTAACTTCGTATCAAATTTCATTATTAAATTCCTCCATTTTTTTAGTCGTAAATATTTTCGCTCAAATAACGCTCGCTTGAATCTGGAAAGATCGTTACAATCGTTGAATTTGCTGGCAGTTCTTTGGCCATTTCTAAGCTCGCTGCTAATGCTGAACCACTCGAGCTCCCCACAAATAGCCCAAATTTAGCTGCCAATTGGTGCACGTGGTCAAATGCCGCCTGATCACTAATTGTTTTCGTGACGTCAATTTGAACATCATCGAAAAACGGAGGAATAAATTCCACCCCAATGCCTTCGGTCCGATGACTGTGTGAGGGACCACCATTCAAAATCGAGCCCTCCGGTTCAACAACCACCGTCTTCATCGTGGGATAAACATCGTGCAGGGCTTTGGCAGTGCCAGCGAACGTTCCCCCACTACCGGCACCAGCGACGAAAGCATCAATCCGTTGTCCGGCTAGGTCGGCTAAAATTTCAGGACCCAATGTTGTTTGGTAAATTCGCGGGTTGGCAACATTTTCAAATTGCATTGGAACGTATGAATTATCGATCTCATCAGCTAGGGCTTCGGCCTTCTTCATAGCCCCCTTGATCCCCTCTTCGGAGGGTGTGTTAATAATTTCGGCCCCCAGAGCGCGCATCAAGGTTTGCTTTTCGAAACTGAACTTAGCCGGTACCACTAGTTTGACTGGTAAACGATACTTTTGCGCGGCTAAGGCCACCCCAATTCCTGTGTTACCTGCCGTTGGTTCAATGATCGTGGTGCCTGCCGTAATTGCGCCAATTTCTATGCCGTGTTCGATCAGGGCCATCCCCAACCGATCCTTGATGCTGCCACCGGGGTTAAACGATTCTAACTTAGCGTAAATTTGACTGTCATTAGGTGTCGGCACCGCCAATTTCATTAAGGGGGTGTGTCCGATTAATTCGTAAATATTATTGACCAACATTGTGATAACTTCCTTTCGAATTTGAGGATAAAAAAAGGGCGTAAATTCAAAATTGAATTTACGTCCCATACGATTTATCCCGATGTAATTGAAGTGCGAGTTCAAATTTTAGGCACACCAACTAGTGGGTCGCATAAGACGCGATCCACAGCAACATACATTTGCAAAATTAATATTGTACGCTTGTGTCATTTGAACTACCTCCGTTTAATTGCAATTAGAATACCCTAGATTTTTTCACCTGTCAAACTAAATTTTTATTTTTAATACGCGAATGCCTCAAATTGAGCCCGCATCTGAGCACTAATTTCGGCCACTCGTGCGTCGTTATTCACCTGCACCAACTTATACCCAATCGCGTACGGCGACGTGGGATACCGGGGGACCACCTTACAAATCAGGTGGGCTTTTTGCCGGTAAAAAAAGAGGTTATATGAGTGACACCGGCCCCGATTATAATCGGTCAAAAAATAGTGGGTCAACACCCGAATGGCATCCGCCATTTTATCACTGGACGCTACCGAATCAATCAAAATGTTGGCTTCGACAAATCCTAACACCGGCTGGTCCGAAAGTGTCACACAACAGTGATCAGACGCAATGACTGTCGGCCCCGTAAAGTTCTCGGGACCGATATTTTCATAACCGTCTACCTCCTCCAATCCAACAATCTGAAGATGGGGATGGGTAAGACTACCGCCCGATAATGGCCCAAAATTTTTGTACATCAGTACACTTTGATAACGTGGGTCGGATAATAACTGTTGCCAAGCCGCTAGTGCAAAACGAATAATATCGCGACTTTCAGTTGCGGAATAGTTACTAAAATCACCATCATGACGGTGTGATTCAATCAACACTGTTTGCGTCGTCTTCGCGAGTGTCGGAAACTTGTTCATCAGCCAAATCATATCCCCACGCTGCTCAATGATATCGGTCAGTGCCTCGGTATCGCAAAACGGGCAAGCATTGTGCGGATGACGAATAGTTTCTGGTTTATTTTTCGCAATTTGTGATTGAAAAACTAATTCATGTTTAAGCACCTGACATTCTCCTTTGGTCACAAACGAGGGACTGCAACTCGGTATGCAGTCCCTTCTCTTCAGTGATTGTTACAATGCTCGGACGAGATAAACCTCATGGCAAAAGCCCCGGAGACTATTTTGGAGCCGTTTGGCTTGTGATAATTTTTTGCAGACCCCGAATACGGTCGGCCCCGTCCCACTCATTTGCGCCACCGATGCGCCGTGATCCAACATTTTTTGTTTCAACTTCATAATTTCTGGATACATTTGATTGGTCAATGGTTCCAAAACATTTCCCATCGCATCAAACATCATTTCTTCGTCAACTTGTTCCAAGCCCTGAATGATCTGTTCAATATTCACATTATGATTTAACCGTTGATAATCAATTCGTTTCAAGATGGTCGGCGTTGAGACACTCACCTTTGGCTTAGCTAGCACAATCGAGTAATGCGGAAACGGAGCTAACAGATTGACCTTTTCCCCATGCCCCGTGACGTGTGCCGTTTGATTATACACGCAATATGGTACGTCAGAATCGATCGTCAATGAGATTTTGGCAAGCTCTTCCAGACTGAGTCCCAAGTGCCAGATTCGGTTCAATGCCCGCAATACTGCCGCTGCATCTGCCGATCCGCCTCCTAGACCGGCCGCCACCGGAATGTTTTTCTTGATGCGAACCGTCACACCATCTTTTTGGTGGAATCGATTGCGCAATATATGGACCGCCTGATAGGCCAAATTACGTTGGTCGTTCGGCAAAAAGCCGCTATCGGTGTAAACCTTAATCTGGTGATGTTTTTGAAACACCTCCACGCTCACATAGTCCGCTAAGTCAATGGAGGTCATGATCATGTTCCACTGCGGCGAGCCATCTGGATATCTCATTGGCGTATCTAGTCCCAGGTTAATCTTCGCCGGTGCTTTCTCAATCACATTCACCAGATACGCCTCCTTTTTCGTTAGTTATAGATATGCCAATTATACTAATTTTTAGGAGACGGGGCAATAAAAGAAGGCGGGACTTGTGAGAAGTCCCCTCACGAAACCCCATGACCACAGCTAATCGTCATGTTCGTCGGTCCGTTCACTTCGGCAATGTAGTAAAATGCGCACTAATGCGATTATCTAACGTTGGGGATAACTGATTCATGTACTGAAGAACTGCCACTTTCTGGCTTCCTGTATACGGTGTTGGCACATAGTCATTGTGACTATCGGTGGTCGAAATCCGGGTTGGAATCACACGGAACTTCATGGCACTCATCTTTTTGCCCTTCACCATCATATTGGTCTGTAAAATAAACGAGCGCTTATCGGCAGGATTGGGATTCCCCCCAAAGGCAAAGTTGCTCATCGAGTAGGCAATCAGCTTACCCTTGTACGATTCCATCGACTCAATCACGTGTGGATGTGAACCGATCACCATGTCAGCCCCGTGGTTAATTGCGTAATGGGCTAACGTCTTTTGCGTGTCATTCGGATAGGCATTGCGCTCAATTCCCCAATGGAAGTATGGTATCACAACCGCACATCCCTGCTTGCGAAGTGAACGAATGTCCTTGGTAATTTTTTGCTTATCAGCCCTTGTGGCCGCCCATCCTTGGTATCCTAAAAAGCCCAGCTTGACGCCCTTGACCGTCTTCACGTACCGATAACCTTCACCAAAGTAACCCAACTGGGCTTTTTTTAAAATCTCAATCGTGTCTTGAAAACCGCCCTTACCATAATCAAAAATATGATTATTGCTAACTGTAACGGTATCAATCCCGCCCACTTTGAGGGCCGCGACTAATTTCGGATTACCCTTGAAATGAAAGACAATGTTACCAGGCTTGGCGGCCTCTTGTCGACTGTCAGATGCAAATGTCGTTTCCAAATTGGCGACCGTTAGATCATCATGTTTAAAATACTGACTCACATTCTTGAAAAAATAGTGTGGATCATTACCATGTTGAGCCCACACCGTTGGTAAATTCGTGGCTGCTTTAAGCTGAGGATCTGTTCCTAAAGTGTCGTCTCCCATGAATGATAAGTGAACGGTTTTCGTTGTTTTAGTCGCTGTCTGAGTGGTTGCCGCCCCCTTCTTGGCAACCGTATTTTGCCCATGATATCCCACTAAAATAGCAATCAGCACAACGCTTGCAGTAATAATCATCCCAATTTTGATTTGCCTAATTTTCCCCATAATTAAACTCCTCGCTTAATAATTGAATAATCGAATCCTTCGATTCAATCTCCCTTACTACTATAATTCATCACTAATGCAATTGAAACCGATTCCAGTAAAAAAGCAATCATCAGTAACCGATGATTGCCCTGACGTATAACGATGGGTCGAACGATAAATGACTTCCATCGTTAATTCGTTTGTTTTGCCTATTTAATATTAATTAACAAACAAATATATTTTTTTGTTCATTACTCTCTTTTTTTCATGCCACTAAAAAAACCAATGACTTAAGCCATTGGCGTTTTTAGTTAAATTAATGAATCGTCCTCAAAATCAATCTCGATATTCTTGGTCAGCACATCCGTGTAACTGTACGATACCCGTTCAAACGAATTTTCATCCTGATTCAAATCGACAACGAAGACTGCTGGGTAGGTTTCACTCAAAACGCCATGACGTTTAGTGACTTTTTTGCGTCCTGCCTGCGCAACAACTAACAACTTTTCACCCACACGGGCGTCAAGCTTAGCCTTGATGCTCTGAATTGTTATTGGCATCTAATTCACCTCACTGTGAAACTATTATACGCCTGTTTCACAAAAATAGCAAATTTTACCACACTTGTCCCTAATTGGCAAGACCTGAATTAGATTAGTTCCGCGTCCCGTAACCGATTTGCGAGCAAAATAAACTGGTCGAGCGATAACCTTTCGGGTCGAACCGAGGGTGCAATCGATAGCTCCGTTAGGATGGTTTGCGTTTGAGCCTTCTTATCAGCCCCCTTGCCAACCACACCCTGCAGATTATTAGCCAGCGTCTTACGGCGATGGCTGAAGCACCCCTTAATGAGCCGGAACAAGCCTTTTTCATCATCGGGTAACACGGCTAGTGCCTCATGGCGGGGCGTTAACTCGACAATCGCCGAATCCACATTTGGTGCGGGCACAAACACGGTCCGTGGCACTTCAAACGCCAAGCGGACGTCCATCTTATACTGAATTGCAAGCGATAGTGTCCCGTACGCCTTGGTTCCTGGTTCCGCCGCCAAACGCTGGGCGACTTCCTTTTGCATCATCACCACAATGCTTGCCCACTTCACGTCAACGCTCAGTAGCTGCATCAAAATTGGCGTCGTAATGTAGTAAGGCAAGTTGGCCACAACCTTGATCGGACGACTCGGATCGCTAAATTCCTCGTTGATCAGGGTCTTAACATCAGTTTTGAGAACGTCTTTGTTGATCACCTTGACGTTATCGTAGTCAAATAGGACCTCGTATAAAACATCTAGTAGGTCTTCATCAATTTCAAGGGCAACCACTTCACCGGCTGCTTGCGCCAATTTTTCGGTCAATGCCCCAATCCCAGGGCCGATTTCAATGACGTTATCCGCTTTTGTGATTTCAGCGGCACTCACGATGTTATTCAAAACATTCGTATCAGTCAGAAAGTTTTGCCCCAAACTCTTTTTAGCACGTAATCCGTAACGTTCAAGGATCGCTTTTGTTCTAATCGGATTACCGATTTCTGGTTTCTGATTCATGTTGTTCCTCCGTTAATAACTGGGCGACCGCCTCATCGAAACGGGCCTTGGAAATCCGAAATAAATTCAATCGCTTGAGTAATTGTTTACCGTTCCCGTACCCGATTCCCAATAACTCACCCAATCGTTGCCGCCGTTGTTTCGCCTGCGCCCCATTTGCCAGCCCAGCCGCCCGGATGTCACTGGCAGTAATGGTTGCGGCGTGTGGCTCCGTCTCCTGAGTATAGAGATGCGCAAGTGCCTGCTGAATTACCTCAGGGGTGGCATGCTCCACCCCGAGACTCCCACCGCTCACCTCTGGAATACCTTGGCTCCGCTTGATAAAAGCGTGCTTAACCCCAGGGATTGCCTGTGAAATCATCTTTCGGAGTCGCTCGCCATTAAAGTCAGGATCGGTAAAGACAATGAGTCCACGCGTCTGCTGCAACTGCTTGAGCTGTTCAATATTGGCGGCTGAGAGTGCTGAGCCATTGGTCTCAAAAGTATCCGCGTTCACAGCCTGTGCGAGCCGCTTCGTATCATCCTTACCCTCGACCACGATGACTTCCTTAATCTTTTGCATGGTGACTCCCAAATAGTTGGACCGTATTAGCAAACGTCGCGTCAGCAACCTCTTTGGCACTCATTTCACGTAACTGCGCGATGGCATCCACCACAAACTTAGTGAAGCCCGGTTCATTTTGCTTACCACGATATGGGGTTGGTGTTAAATATGGGGCGTCAGTTTCCACCAGTAACATTTCTAATGGTGTTTGTTTGACAGATTCGTGAACCTCTTTGGCGTTTTTGAAGCTGGCCACGCCACTATAAGAAATATGCATCCCCAAATCCAAAAACTTCTTAAGCCACTCCGGATCACCGTTGAAGCTGTGCATGACTCCCCCAATGTCACGGACGTCTGCCGCCTTCAAAATCTTGTACGTATCTTCAAACGCATCACGATCGTGAACTGAAATTGGGAGGTGAAGATCTTTCGCAATCTGGACTTGACGCGCAAAAACGTCGCGCTGAACATCTTGTGGTGAGGTATCCCAATGATAATCGAGACCCATTTCCCCCATCGCCACTACCGCCGGATCGGCCAATTGTTCGATGAGCTGCTTTTCAACAGTCTGATTATAGTCTTTGGCGTTTTCTGGGTGCCAGCCGACAATTGCGTGCAGTTGGTCGTAGTCATGAGCCAACTGCAGGGCGCGCTCGTTTAAAACAGCGTCTGAGCCGACAATGTTCATCTGGTTGACCCCAAAATGTTTAGCACGGGCCAAATAGGCGGGAACTTCATCGTAAAACGTATCATCGTTTAAATGCGTATGTGAATCATAAATATTTAGTTTTTCGTCATGTGTGTAAATTGCCATGGTGATTCTCCTTTGCTGGCTCATGAGATCTGTTTTCGCAATAAATGCGAAGAATCAGCGACTGTTTTCGGTCACGATTCTTCGCATTTGCTGTCACTCTAATTCTTATTCGACGCCTGAACCGTTCACGAGTTCATCTGGCACAATAACTAATTTTACCTCGCCATCGTGTTCTGCAGACAACAACATGCCCTGACTCAGTTCGCCACGCATCTTACGAGGCTTCAAGTTCGCCACGATCAATACTTTTTTACCAACCAATTGTTCTGGTTCTGGATACCACTTAGCGATTCCAGAGAGAATCTGACGACCTTCAGCCGTCCCATCGTCTAGTTGGAACTTCAAAAGCTTGTCCGCACCTTCGACATGGTCGGCGGCCTTGATTTGCGCGACTTTAATTTCAACCTTATCAAAGGCTTCGATCCGAATGGGCTTTTTACCGTCTGTTTCGGTAGCTTCTTCAACCTTAGTTTGTGCTTCTTTCTTAGCAGCTTCCATTGCGGCACGTCCCTTCTTCTTTTCATCCTTTGTCATTTCACCCTGAATAAAGGCTACTTCTTGCTCAACATCTAAACGAGGGAAGATTGGTTCACCCTTGGCCACAACATGCGCGGTCGTTGGGAAATCATTAAATTCAAGGGCACTAATTTGAAGATTATCGCCTTCAATGCCGAGTTGACGCATCATCTCAACCGGAGCCTTTGTCATAATTGGTTGTAACAAACCAGCAATGACCCGTAAGCTCTTAGCTAAGTGACTCATAACGTCCACGAGCTGTGCGCCCTTAGTCTCATCCTTCGCTAAAATCCAAGGTTGGGTTTCATCAATATACTTGTTGGCCCGCGAAACTAACTTCCAAATGGCCTTGAGGGCGTCACTAAAGTGCATCTGGTTCATCAAATCTTTAAACTCAGTAATGGCTGCTTGCGCCGTTTGTTCTAGATCCGCATCAAACTCGGTTGTTTCACCATTATCGGCAATTATCAAGCCGCCTTCATACTTGTTGATCATGGCAATGGTCCGGTTTAACAAGTTTCCGAGGTCATTTGCTAAATCAAAGTTCACCTTATCAACAAAGTCTTCCGGCGTAAAGATACCATCATTACCATAAGGCATCGCGCGTAACAAGTAGTAGCGAACAGCATCAAGCCCATAACGTTCAACCAACGTTTCTGGATAGATGACGTTCCCCTTAGACTTCGACATTTTGCCGTCCTTCATGAGCAACCACCCATGACCGAAGACCTGTTTAGGCAGATCCAAACCGAGGGCGTGTAACATGATTGGCCAGTAAATCGTGTGGAAACGGACGATTTCTTTTCCAACCATGTGGACATCGGCTGGCCAGTACTTCTTAAAGTTACCATCATCATCAGTGCCATACCCAAGCGCGGTAATATAGTTCGTCAAAGCATCGATCCACACGTAAACCACGTGCTTTGGATTACTCTTGACCTTAACGCCCCAGTTGAAGGTTGTTCGTGACACGGCTAAATCTTCCAAGCCAGGTTTGATAAAGTTATTGATCATTTCGTTCATCCGAGCAGCGGGCTGAATGAAGTCTGGGTGCGTCTTATAATAATCGAGCAACCAGTCGGCATACTTACTCATCTTGAAGAAGTAGGATTCCTCTTTCACGAGTTCAACCTCGTGACCGGAAGGCGCCTTCCCGCCAATGACCTTGCCGTTATCATCACGGTAAACTTCAGCTAGTTGCGTTTCGGTAAAGTATTCTTCATCGGAAACAGAGTACCAGCCTTCATATTCGCCCAGATAAATATCCCCCTGAGCTAATAACTTTTCAAAGATCTTTTGCACTGCTGCTTCATGATAGTCGTCGGTAGTTCGAATAAATTTATCGTTAGAAATGTCTAATAATTGCCACAGATTCTTGATTCCGGCAGCCATTTCATCCACGTAGGTCTGTGGATCTTTTCCTAATTTTTCAGCCTTTTCTTCGATTTTGAGACCATGTTCGTCCGTCCCGGTGAGGTAAAAGACATCGTAACCCATCAGCCGCTTGAAGCGTGCCTCCGCATCACAGGCAATCGTGGTATACGAATTACCAATATGTAACTTACCAGATGGATAGTAAATTGGTGTTGTAATATAGAATGTTGGTTTTTGTTCAGCCATATGAGGCCTTCCCTTCTTACTTAAAATTAACTTTTAATTATTAGTACGTATTTGTACATATTAGATTACAGTATAGCAAATTCTGAGAGTAGATTCCATACAAGCGAGACCGTTTCGTTGTAAAACCGGTGCCCTATTAAGCCGGTACTGGCCACTTATTATCTGCCAAGCCGTTGTCCCTTGTTTCTCTCTAAGCGGTCAGCGTGAACTGCTAGTCGATTGCCTGTTACCTGTAGTCACCAAGCCACCGGGCCTAAAACAGATCCATTTGTTCAGGTGGTCGTTTAGCAAGACCGGCAAATGACACGTGCAACATTTCTTGCAGGCGTAACGCATTCGGGGCCGCATCCTTACCAGAGTTATTATTGAAAATCACGCAAACTTCTCGTACCTGCGATTTGACGCCATCAATGACTTGGCTAAACTGTGTCAGTTCTTCGTCGCTATACCGATAGAGCGTCCGTTTTTTGCGCCACTCTTTTCCCGGTTGGTTCCAACCGGTCATATTGCGACCGTGCAGTCGCAGCATCACCAGATCAGGGTTCGTCACGGCCAGTTGGAATGGCACCGAGCCTGCTGCCGTTTGTGCCTCGTCAGCTGCGACAAGCGTCATCTTTAATTCTTTCAGATACCCCGTTAAGGACTGCAAAATAATCGGATCAAACCAAGTCGCATTGCGAAATTCTACCGCGATCGGCACAGCGGGCAAAAGAGCCCGTACCCGTCTTAGATACGTAAAATTTTCGGTATTCGCCTGAAAATATGGCGGAAACTGAAACAAAACCGTCTTTAACTGATTAGCCGCAATGAGCGGCTGAAGCATTTCTAAGTACGTTTGAAAGATTTGACGGCGGGCTTCATCAGAAATGGGCGCCGCCTGCCGATCAACCGCTGGATGTAACGTCATTTCACGATGAGCTTTGATAATAAATTGAAATTGTGCTGGCACCAAGGCCTGCCACTGATGAACGGTCGACGCCTTAGGAATGCCATAAAACGCACTATCTACTTCCACCGTCGGAAACCGGGCTGCATATTCATCCAACAAGACATCACGTGGTTCCTTAATCAATGCCGGATGATCCGTCCATGTTGTTAATCCAATTGTTATCATCTATTCTCCCCTGCTCCCACAAAAGTAATCGAGCCCGCTATTTTCACAGCGCGCCCGACCATTATGCCATTATTTGATTTCATGCTCAAGTCTTAGAACCGTTCCAAGGCCCGCACCAGTTGCATTTCCTGATCGGAAAGCCGACCCGTAAACTGTTGCGATAGTTGCATGCCGGTGCTGCGGTAATTTCGCCGAATCACGGCGAGGCATAGGTCAATTGCCCCAATCAGCAATACCACAATCATCGCGTTATTTTGCACCATTGTTTGGTTAAACAATGTCACCCGTGTGCCATCCACGATCACACATATGATGCCATAAACGACCGCGCAATCAAACAAAACCTGAAACATTCGAATAGTTCGCATCTTCCGAATAGTTCTATCTAACTGATCAAAAATCATTTCACGTGTCATGACGATCACCTCTTAGATCAATTGTAACCGATTTCATTGGTGAAATAAATAGTTATACTTCGAGTTCACTGAAAAATTGAACGGCATCTTCTTGAATCATTTCAAACTTCACCGGAAGTGATAAGGCCTCCTGATTGACCGCAATCACGGTGGCCTGTGGATTACGATAATTCAACAACCCCGCAAACGGGTAAACACGCATTGATGTCCCAACGATCACCACTAAATCTGCTTGTTGCAGGTAGGCCAACGAGCGGGTAATCGCTTCACTAGGAATGCCTTCATCGTACAAAACAATATCGGGTCGTAGCGGTCCCCCACAACCTTGATGAATGCGATTTTTGAGATAGTCGTGCCAATCCACCGATTGATGACATTTTTCACAGGATACGTGAAAGAGGTTTCCATGAAAATCAACTAATTCCTGCGTTCCTGCTACCTCGTACAAGTTATCAATATTTTGGGTAATGACCGCAGCTCGCCCCTGATTCGTGAGTTCCGACTGCTTGTCGTGAATCACATTCGGCTGAGCATCCGGGAAATAGAGGTTTTGTTTACAAAAGTCGTAGAACTCCTGCGGATCAGCCTTAAAAAATGCGTGACTCAGATAGTATTCCGCATTTTTATTTTGCGTGTATAACCCATTAGCCGATCTGAAATCTGGAATCCCCGACGCCGTCGAAACACCGGCTCCGGTTAGAAAAACAATATGCTGTGCCTGATCAAATTGTGTTTGAATTGCAGCATCCACGTTGATCACTTCCTTACGATATAAGGCATCTTAATCTGCTTGAAAAAGTCTTCCACGGTCTGATCGTAAATATCCTTAAAGAAATCTGCTGACTGATCCTTCGGTGGGTTGACCACGAAAGAGTTTTGCCGATCATTACGCCGCAACCCAATATAGGCCTTCTCGCCAGTTTCACGATCATCCATTTCGGAATGGAACACTTCGAATAGTTGACGGACTTGAAGGCGAAGCTGCCGTTCACTAAAGGCGCTCGATAACGTGGTAAATTCGTTATTATGCAAGGCCGGCAAGCCCCATTCGTTCATCACATCATCAAACTGCCCAAACAACTTAACGATTGCACGGCGCATGGCAAACGGTGAATCCACGGGTTTAGCGGTCAATTCATCATACAGATGATGTGCCGCCGCAAACGCCTTAGGATACCGCTTTTGCAAATGTTCTGTTACCTGATCCAGGTGGTCACCATAAAAGACACAGGCGTCCAGTAAGGTCAGGAGACGGAGTGTGCGTTCGTCATCGTCTTTACCAGTTTCGGCCGTCAACGTCTCGTCGATTCCCTTGAGGTAGTACTGTTCGATTTGGTCATCGATCAATCCGTGCTTGCGTTGTTCCGCAACGACCACTAAATGCATCGCAGCACTGTAAAGATCGGTCGCCATAATCATCAATTGCTCGTCTAACTTCTGATCTCCAAATGAGACCTGAAAGAAGATCTGGGGAAATCCCTGCATGAGCATCAATACATGGAGCAGTTCATGCGACGCCGTATAATCTGGTGCCGTCACATCCGTCAAGGTAATCACCAAGCCGTCTGATAAGATCTCTTGTTTTGCTTGATCATGACGGACAAATCCGGCCTGCTCATCTTCGGCACGAAGAATCACAATTCCCGGATACTGTTGATTGACCGTATCGAGAAGATTTTGTGCCGCTTCATTTAATTTAACTTCTGCCATTGGTTTGTTCCTTTCGTAATTGCATTAACTGGTCCACTGCCACCTGGCGGTCAACTTGGGCCAGGCCTCCTAGTCTTGTCACTAGTGACTCAACTTCCGTCGGCTGGGCACCAACTGCCAGTGCCAGTGACCGATACTGCAGTTTCATATGACCGGCCTGAATGCCGGTCGTTGCCAGCGCCTTTAACGCGGCTAAATTTTGGGCAAGGCCCACACTCGCGATCACCGCCGCGAGTTCATGGACCGATTTAAATTGGGTTAGTTGCCGGTTTAACTGCACCATGGGGACAATGCCAATCGAACCGCCCACCGTTCCTAACGGTAATGGTACCACCAATTCACCACACAACTGATCACCGACGACTTGCCATTCACTAAGTCCCCGGTACTGTCCATCGCGTACAGCTGCGGCGTGGGCCCCGCTTTCCACGGCGCGCCAATCGTTACCCGAAGCAATCACCGCCGCATCAATCCCATTCATGATCCCTTTGTTATGCGTTGCCGCACGGTACGGATCGATCTGCGCAAGATGGCTCAGTTCGGCAATCTGCGCGGCAACTTGCTCACCAGACCACTCACCGGTCGCAAGCTGAGCAAGTTCAATCTGGCAATTGACCGTCTGAGTACTTGCCGTGGCCAAATTACTCAAAATAGCCGTCACCACGTGATACCCGACCGTCCGCAAATGGTGCGCCACTGCTTCACACATCGTATTAACCACGTTGGCCCCCATTGCCTCGCTAACATCAATCAACAGGTCAACCGACAAATAGCCATCCGGTAACGGCCGTAATTTGAGCTGCTGCGCACCCGCACCACGGGCTTTCATTGACGGATGGGCTTGATTGGCAATGGTTAACAGTTCGGCAGTATGGGCCTTCAGCCATGTCGTTACCGGTGCTAGCTCAGTTATCTGACTGAGCACAACCTGACCAATCATTTGTCGTGCACTACTTTGGGCCGTAAAACCGCCACTTTGTGCAACGATTTTAGCACCGTTATTCGCGGCGGCCACCACCGAAGGCTCTTCAGTCACCAATGGGACGCAGTACGCGCGCTGATTAACCACCATGTTGAGCACCAGCCCCTCCGGAATGGTAAACTCACCCACATAGTTTTCAATCATCTGGTCACCATGGGCCGACGTGTTCTGTGCCAACAACTGCCGCTGGGCTGCAGTAAGTTGAAAGCGATCCGCAATCAACGCCTGCCGGTTCTCTAACGACTGCTTATAGAAACCATGTTGCCACTGTGCCATCATAATCCCTCCGTCACTCTTGGCTACTGTTCACTTCTTTGTTTAACATACTCGGCGATAATGCCTTCACGAACACCACTTTCCGAAAAGATTACCCGACCATCGCTACTGCGTTGGAGGAGACAAATTAGTGGAAGCATGCCGCCAACAATGATGTCAGCACGCTCTGGTTCCAATCCTGAAATCTTCTTTCGTTGGGACAGGTTCTTATTTAAAAGTTCCCGGTAAGTTGCGTACACAGCGCGGGCTGATAAATGGTATCCGTGAATGCTCCCACGGGTCTTATGACGATAATTACGACTCATTCGGGCCAACGTCCGGTTGGCACCACCGAGTAAGACAATCGGGACATGATGCGCATACTTCAACCATGGTATCTTAGTAAGGCGTTCATTAACCCCTACCTGAGCTCGGAACAAGTCAACCGCCTTGACATATCCACCAAGGTGATACTGCTCCGAAATATTCACGGCGCCGATTGGAATGGAAATCAAGTTGCGGGCCTTCTTATGCTGAACCAAAATCAATTCGCAACTCGCACCACCGGTATCCAGAATCAAGCAGTGATCGAGTTGGAGGGTTCGCACAACACCAAGATAATCATAATACGCTTCCTTAGCACCGGATAGCACTTGAAGCTCAAGTCCCACTTCATCCTTGACCCGCTTTAGAAATTCAGCTTGATTTTTTGCCTGACGGACCGCCGCCGTCGTGATCGCACGAACCTTGAGGTGGGGTAAGCCATCGTATAATTTCTTAAATCGTTTCAACGCTGCAATTGTCCGGTTCATCGCGTGTTCTTGGAGCATTTTTTCCCGGCCCATCCCTTCCGAGATGCGGGAGTCTTCTTTTACACGTTTAACTTCTTTAAAGCTCCCATCAGGGGCAATTTCGGTAATCGCCATGCGCACTGAATTTGAGCCTAAATCAACAATTGCCAAGTTCTCCAATTTTTTCACCTCCAGTGCGTTTAAAAATATCTCATTAACTTTTTATTATTCCTTTCAATAATACCATTTCACGCGGATAACAGCACTTAAAAATTATAATCTGCACGATCGACCTATCAAATTAAAACGATTCCTTCAAAACCAAAAACCCCGACATTTCTGTCGGGGCATTTCTGAAATCACAGAATTCAAAATTAACGCCTGAGCTTAGCCAAAGTAATTGATGCCAATCGCATCGCGAACTTCTTTCAATGTTTGGTTAGCCACCACATTGGCCTTCTCTGATCCCTCTTTTAGGATCTGATAAACGTAGTCAAGGTCTTGTTCGTACTGGGCACGACGATCACGAATGGGAGCCAAAACATCCTCCAGCACTTCGTTTAAGTAGCGCTTGATCTTAACGTCACCGAGACCACCAGCTTGGTACTGCGCTTTCAACGCGGCCACTTGAGCCTTATCCTGATCAAAAATATCGAGGTAGGTGAAGACCGTGTTGCCTTCCACGTGACCAGGATCGCTGACTTTAATATGTTCAGGATCGGTGTACATTGACATGACCTTTTTAGAGACGGTATCCGCATCGTCTGACAGGTAAATAGCATTGTTCAACGACTTACTCATCTTGGCATTCCCATCCAAACCAGGAATTCGTCCTAGTCCTTTTGGTGGGAAGTAGCCTTCAGGCTCCACTAAAATATCCTTTTGGTAAATTGTGTTGAACGACCGGACGATTTCACGCGTTTGTTCCAACATTGGTTCTTGATCATCACCAACAGGCACCGTATCCGCCTTAAAAGCCGTAATATCAGCAGCTTGACTCACAGGGTAGATGAAGAAACCAGCTGGCACGCTTTCGCCAAACTTCTTTTGTTTGATTTCAGTCTTTACGGTTGGGTTGCGACTGATGCGGTTAACTGACACAATGTTTAAATAGTGCATCGTCAGCTCGTTCAAGGCTGGAATTTGTGATTGAACAAGAATGGTCGACTTAGCCGGATCAATGCCCACGGCCAAGTAGTCCAGAGCGACTTGGATCAGACTGTTGCGAATCTTTTCGGGATCACGAGCGTTATCAGTCAGCGCCTGCTGATCAGCAATCATGATGTAATTGTCGTATTCACCAGAATTTTGTAATGCGACCCGGTTACGTAATGAGCCGACATAATGCCCAATATGGAGCTTACCCGTTGGGCGGTCACCAGTTAAAATTGTTTTCTTTGCCATGAGATTATTTTCCTCCAATGTTATAAAAAAAGCCTACTGCAAAAAATGCAATAGGACGTCGTCGCGCGGTACCACCTAGCTTGCAGCATATGTGCTGCCACTTTATCCCTTAGGGCGGGAAACCACATGATCCAATTCGCGCTTTAGAAGTCCTTTCACCAACCACACTTCTCGCTTAATTCACGCTACTCTTAACTCTTTAAGTTTACCGATTAAATGGAGGAATGTAAAGATGTGACTTTTAAATCAGAGGAAATCTTAACAAACCCACGAATAATGTTGTCGAACGCTTGCAGTGACACCACTGACGGTCTACAATGGATAGACACTTTTTGAATGGATTAGGAAACGGAGGCCCTGTAGTGACTGAACAACAAGAAAAACAACAAGAACAGCAACGGGTAAATTTTGTGAGTGGTCAAATTCGGGAACAAATTGAAACCAACCGGCAACTTCTCGAAGCCGCCCATCGTGAAACACGGGCCGTTGAACAAAACTACAGCGATAATGCTTCGGTCAATAACTACGAAGCCGATGATACAACCGATACGATTGCCAACATCGAAGAGCAACGGCAACTCGTTGCGCGTGCTAACGAAAGCGAAATGATCTTAAAACGGCAACTCGATACGATGACTAATCTCGCCGGATCGCCCTATTTTGGGCGGATTGATATTAAGGATCCAGGCGAAACTACTCCCGAATCACTTTACATTGGTGTCGCTTCCCTAATGAATGACGAAAAAACCGAGTTCCTGATCTACGACTGGCGGGCACCAATTTCCGGGGTGTACTACAATGGCACGCTCGGGACTGTTCACTACCCCACCCCCGGTGGCACGCAAACAACCGAATTAACGAAGAAGCGCCAATTCACCATTCGTGACGGGCAAATTACCAATATGTTTGACACTAACGAGACCGTGGGCGATGAAATGCTTCAGGCCGCCTTGGGGCAGCAAAACGATCAGCATATGCAAAATATCGTTGCCACAATTCAAAAGGAACAAAATGACATTATTCGTGATACCACTAGTGATCTGCTTCTCGTACAAGGGGTTGCCGGAAGCGGTAAAACTTCCGCCATCCTCCAACGCATTGCGTACTTGCTCTACCACAGCCGTGCCAGCCTCAACGCCGATCAAATTGTGCTCTTTTCCCCCAACCGCCTCTTTAGCCACTATATTTCAGAAGTTCTCCCGAGTTTAGGGGAACGTAATATGCGCCAAATTACCCTGGCGGAGTTTCTCAACCGGCGTTTTGAAGGTCTTGATGTTCAAACCTTATTCCAACGTTTCGAAGACGAGCAAAGCCAAACTGAGCAGCAAAAAGCGGTGCAAGCAGTGCTGGAAAGTGCGGCCAGCATGCAACACGTCGAGCAGTACTGTCAGTCCTTAACTCCGAATGATATTCAGTTCACCAACATCCTATTTAACGGTCGTGTTTTCTTCAGTGCCGATCATATTCTCGCACTTTACCAGCAGCTTCCCACCAATTTACATCTGGCTGATAAGATATTAGCCACCAAAAATGCCTTGATCAAGGAACTGAAACAACGAATTAAACACGAGGCTAAACAAGCTTGGATTGCGGAAGAATTAGACCACCTCAGTGATGAGTCAATGTTGGCGCTTTACGGCAAGCATCGGCCAGAGGAGTTCGATTCCGAAGACGCTCAGATCGACTATCTCTCACGGCGATTGGCCCACCGTAGACTCCGAATTGTGTACGATGCGATTTATAATAACTACTTTATCGATTTCTACGCTCAGTACGGGCACTTTTTACAGGCCACCCCACTCGCCCAACAGGTAACCACTGATGCCTGGCAAACAATGATGACCGCTTATCGCCATGGTATTGAGTTTCACCAAATAGCGCTCATGCATTGTGCCCCGCTTCTTTTACTACGGGACTTAATCACCGGTTCAGGACAAAATCGAGCATTGGAATATGTCTTCATTGATGAAATGCAAGATTATTCCGTGGCCGCCCTCATCTATCTAAAACACGTCTTTGTTAATGCTAAATTTACAATTTTGGGTGACAGCGAGCAAGCGCTCTTTAAGGATATCGAAGCCCCACAATCTCTTTTGCACCGGCTCAGCGAGGCCCTCGCGGCTAAACGGCCCAACCTAATTGCTCTCAATCGTAGCTATCGGTCGACCACCGAAATCACACACTTTGCCAAAGCGCTGCTTCCCGACGGCGATCAAATTACGGCTTTCAGTCGGCACGGGGCCCGTCCGAAAGTCCTCATTCGTTACGATCACGCAAGTGCAGATGAGGCATTACTTGCCGAAACCAAACGGTATCAGGCCACCTATCAAACCGTGGCCATTCTCACCAAAAATGCCCAACAGGCCAAGGACGTCTTCCAGCGGCTCCACACACAAACCGAGCTGCATCTCCTACAAGATACTGATCGACAACTACCCAGAGGGCTAATTGTTCTCCCAATTTACCTTGCAAAGGGACTCGAATTCGATGCGGTCATCGCCTACGACGTCTCAGAAACCAACTATCATGAACGGCGGTCAATCGGCATTCTCTATACTATTGCATCGCGTGCGATGCATGACCTGACCCTACTAAGCATCGGTGAAGTCAGTTCAGTTATCACCCAAATTCCCAGCGATCTAATGCAAATTGAACATCGTGTCTCCAAAAAGTAATCCGCCGTACTAGGCTACCGAAAAAACTTCGCCTTAGCATCGACGCAGAACAAGGTTTCAGTAACCATTCAAAATCGCCATCAAAGTGGGAATGCCCCTACTTTGATGGCGATTTTAGTGATCCGATGATGCCCTTCCATTTTCTCAGTAACCTCTGGAATAGTTAAGCTGTTTTTTAGTTTACACAGTTAACAATCATTGGTATACCGCGGTTTACAAATTGTTGATATAGGCAATCGTTTCGATAGACTTTTGTTGCACAACGGATTATAGTAGGGGCAGAAATGTTACTTAATCTATCCGGAGGTGCACAATAATGACGAAAAACAAAGCGATTATGATTGGTGCAGGGCTGGCAAATATGGCGGCTGCGGTTTATTTGATTCAGGAAGGTCACTGGAATGGTGATCAAATTACATTTTACTCACTCGACGATCATGGTTCCAACGATGGTGCTCCAACTGATGAAACCACCGATGAATACTGGAATAAAGAACACCCGATGGCCAACACCAAGGGTTACGTTGCTCGTGGGGGCCGGATGTTAAACTACCGGACTTACGTTGATCTAATGGATTTGCTCGATCGAATTCCATCAGCAACGGAAGAAGGAATGACGGCGGCCGAAGATACGCGTGATTTTGATGCGAAACACCGGACCTTCGATAAGGCACGCCTGCTTCAAGGCGGGAAGGGCATTATCAATGGGGGCCACCTGGGTCTGAACAATAAGGACCGGATGCTACTGAGTCGTCTGGTCCTCATGCCCGACTCTCAGGAAGAAAAACTAGATAATATTACAATTGCGGACTATTTTAAGTCGTCGCAACATATTTTCACCACTAATTTCTGGTACATGTGGGAAACCACGTTTGCATTCCGGACGAAGAGTTCTGTCCAAGAACTCCGGCGTTACATGCACCAAATGATTTATGAATTCACTCAAATTGAACACCTAGTTGGCGTTAACCGGACCCGCTATAACCAGTATGAAAGTATCATGCTCCCATTGATTAATTATCTCAAAGAACAAGGTTGCCAAATCATTTTAAACCGGCGGGTTACCGACTGGCACTTCAAAGAAACAGCCATGCAAGATGAAATTACCGTTACGGGCTTAGAAATGGAAAATACCTTAACAGGCGAAACTGAAAGTGTCACAGTTGACGACGCAACGGCTGTCTTCTTCACAAACGGATCAATCACGGATTCAGCCACAATGGGAGACTACAACACACCGGCAGCTGAAAACATGGACTACGGGGCAGCCGCTGGGTTGTGGAAAAAAGCCACCGCGCATTTCTATAACTTAGGTAACCCTGACAAATTCTTTGCGGATCGGGATGCAAGTGAATGGGTTAGCTTCACGCTAACCACTAAAAATCATCTTTTACTAAACGAAATCACGCGAATTACCACCCAAGTTCCCGGTAACGCACTGAACTCGTTTATTTCCACAACGCCGATTACCCCACTCGGACATAAGGACGTTAATATGTCGATTGTGGTTCATCACCAACCTCACTTCACGACTCAGAAACCAAATGAAACCGTCATCTGGGGTTACTTCCTCTATCCACGTCGGCGCGGGGAATTCGTCAATAAGCAGTACATTAAGATGACTGGGAAAGAAATGCTAACAGAGCTGATCGGCCAACTAGCAAAGGTGGATCCCGGCCCGGTTAATATTAACCACTACACAAAGGAAATCTTTGATAGCGTCATTAATAATATTCCAGTCTACATGCCGTACGCCTCGGCTTTGTTTAATAACCGGGCCAAGGCAGATCGGCCAGAAGTGATCCCCACCCACTCCACCAACCTCGCCTTTACCGGCGAATTTGTTGAACAGCCCTACCAAATGGTTTTCACGGAACAAAGTGCGGTCCGTTCCGGAGAAATCGCGGCTTTCCACTTTGCGGGCGTGCCAATGGACAAACTCGTCAAAAATCCAAGATTCGACAAGGATCCAAAGGTCTTGGCAAGGGCAACGAAAAAAATGTTTATGTAAGTAATAGGATGCGCAGCAAGCACGACTATGGCTTAAGCATTAGTGAAATAAAGACAATTAATCCTGATTTTTGGATTGGTTGTCTTTATTTGATTACATGACCGGTGAACATCACCTCCAACCTGTTCAAAACTCGTCACCGTCAGTCATTATCCACATGTGCAAAACTACATTTGTCATTGACGCTGTGGATAACCCAAAATTATCCCCACAATTCACAACTTATCCACGTAAAAGGACCACTTATCCCCTGAATGCACAGCAGGTAAGTGATCCTTTCTTAATTATCCACAGTTAATTGACTGTAGAACCCTGTGATAATGATGTCGTTGGTAACTGTTGATGGTGCTTGATCGCATGCTTGAGGATAAATGGTGCCAATACCGTGGCTAAAACAATCACTAGAATCAAATCCGAATAATAGGCCCCCGATAGCAGGTGCGCATCAAACCCGATTTGAGCCGTAATCAGCGCCATTTCTCCTCGCGAAATCATGCCGGCCCCAACCAAATAGTCGCTCTGCAAACTAAAGCCACTTAAAGCAGCACCGAGACCGCAGCCAAGGAGCTTGGTCAGACATGCCAGAATCGTCATGATAATGACAAACCCAAGCGATTGCGACAAATGGGTCATCGTCATGTTGAGCCCGACACTCACAAAGAAGAGTGGAATAAAAATGGCGTATCCAATTGGTTCCACACTTTTATCCACTATTTCGCGCTTGGTGGTGTGGGCAATCGCAATGCCGGCAAAAAAGGCGCCCACAGCACCACTAAGACCAACATAATCTGCGACCGCAGCCATGCTGAAACAGATCACCATCGACATGACCGTCGGCGCCAAGGTTGTCAATAACTTCTCACTGAGTCCCATTAAAATGGGCGCAAGCCATCTAACAAGTAAGTAAACTCCCGCGAAAAATAAGATCTGCTCCACAAAAATCAGGGCGAGGCTCGTGGATGCGCCCGTCGCCATTCCCGTTTGGTGCATCACACTAATCATGATGCTCAACAAGATCACGCCGATCACATCATCAGCCACCGCCGCACCTAAAATTGTGGCGCCTTCTTTAGTATCTAAATAATGAAATTCCTTTAAAACGGCGACCGAAATGCTAACGGAAGTCGCTGAAAAAACAACCCCAATAAACAATGATTCTAGTAGTGAGAATCCCATGATGAAGCTTGTCATCCCCATGATGACGATCGGAAAAATCACACCGATTACCGCCACCACGAGAGCTGGCTTTAAATATCGTTTTAGCAGTCCCAAATCACTTTCTAATCCACCAATAAACATCAGCAAAATGACGCCAATATTTTGAAATTCATTCATCATCGTGTCCAACCGAACCCAATTAAGTAGGGCCGGTCCGACTATCATTCCAATCATAATCTGGCCGATCACCCCTGGAATACCGATGCGATGACATAGATGTGCCGCTAGTTGTGTCAGTAGCAGTAATCCGGCTAATACTGCAATAAATGTCATGTTCCCGTCCCCTCCATCGGTTTATATCATACCATGAAAAATCGGCCAACGTGCTAGCAGCGCCCACACTCTGCAGCTCGTAGACCGATGCCCACTTTTCATATTCTATTTTTACTATGTGTTTAATCGCTTAGAAATACTTCATTCATTTTATGTGTTTGTTCTATGTGTTGTTTATTATATGTGGTGACCCTATGTGTGTGTTGTGCTATGTGTCGATGGTTAGTTTGATTCTGGCATCATCTTATGTGAATGACTCGTTAATGCTTGGCAACCGTAGATGGCAAGCCCCAAAATAAATCCGATTAAGGCTGGTAATACCCAATCCATCCCGTAGCTCGCAAATGGTAGGTAATTATCAAGTTGCAACAAGGCCTTGGCCCACCCGCTGGTCGAAATGATCGCAGGTGCAGAAGCAATCCCGTCAAGGAATGCAGGAATCAAAGTTAAAATAGTTGTCATAATGTAAACAATCCGAGCCCGCTTAAACAGTGGTGAAAGGATCGATAAGGCAATCAGCGTAATCGCCAATGGATAAACAAACATCAGCATTGGTAAGGACCAAGCAATAATCTGATCCAGCCCGAGGTTGGCAATCAAAAATGAGAGTAAGCAGGTAAATGCGTTCCACTTAGCGTAGCTGATTTTAGGAAAGCGACTGTGTAAGGCTTCCGAAAAGGAGGTAGATAACCCAATGGCAGTGGTGAGACAGGTTAAGGTCGCCATAATTGCTAAAATAATCTGACCGGGAATCCCCATGAAGTGCATGGCAATTTGGCTAAACGCAATGCCGCCATCGGCCGACAACTTAAAGTAGGTTAAGCTCGTTGCCCCGATGTAAATGAGAATCAGATAGATCAATGCCTCAAGGCTAATACTGATTAAGCCAGATTTAGCGGTGGCCTTGGCAATTGCCGTCGGATTTGTCAACCCAAAGTGGCGAATAACAGTTACGATCGCGATCCCGAATAGCAACCCAGCAATGGCATCCATGGTATTGTATCCTTGCAAAAAGCCATTCAGAAATGAGGCGTGCTGATAAGCCGCAGTGGCAGTCTGACTACCAGCGTGACCCATTGGTTCAAAAAAGGCAAACCCGAAAATGATCGCCAATAAAATTAAAAATAACGGATTCAGTAACTTGCCAATCGAGTTAACGATTTCGCCAGGTTTGCGAGCGAATGCCCAAGTAATGGTGAAAAAGATTAACGAGTAAATGGACAGGGCCCATGGTGTTTGGCTGGCACTTAATTGCTGACCAAACGCGATTTGAAATGGTGTGGTGGCCGTCCGGGGCGTTGCGAATAATGGCCCTAGCGTGGCACAAAGTAAAATCATAAAAATCGTCGCATATTTCTTCCCGATCGGTTTTGCGAGGTCGTAAATCCCATTAGATCTCGTAATGCTAATCGCAATAACGGCTAGCAATGGTAGGAGCGTCCCCGTAATCAGAAACCCAATGGCAGCTGGTAGCCAATGGCTTCCGGCTAACTGTCCCAAATGAATCGGAAAAATCAGATTACCAGCACCGAAAAACATGCCAAACAACATTGATCCAATAAACAAATAATTACCCTTAGTTAACTTCTTTTTTCCCATGATATGATCTCCTTTGAATAAAAACTGTGCTGCATCTATCTATTCAAAGAAACTGACTCGAATAATTCCTCCGTTACTACTCGCCCGATTACTTTGCATACCCAAGCCTTCTTTCGTTAATTTAGTTAAAGATAAATAAAAAGCGCCCCTATTAAGCACTTGCTTAATAAGGACGCTACGCGTGTTACCACCTCATATTTGTATACTCCTCACGAAATATACCTCACCAGGTACGGCCACACTCGTGGCGATACCTTGGCACTATAATGGGTGCACCCATTGAACACTCGTTGCTCGCATTCAACTCTCGGAGATTACTTTCACACCGCTCAGGCTCCCCGTTCTCACCAAGCTAGGGGTCTCTTAAGTCCTGAGTAATGCTACTCTTCTCTTCAACGTTCTAATCTATCTTTAATGTTGTAAATAGATTAACGCGCTTTTAGCACATTGTCAATAGGATTTTATCATTTTATTTTCAGAATCTAATTTTAAGCCAATTATCGGGCGCGTCCACTTGAGCCGTGACAGCCCATAGCTCCATATCAGAATCGTCCCAAATACCGCCACAAAACATAGTGGGACAATGACCAGATACACCCATGATGGCCATGCGGTTAGTCGTAAGAGTCCCGCCAATGCGGTCAGGAAAATACTTTGTGTGAGATAAATGCCAAATGTCAGTTGCCCGAGCCGATGAACGATCGGGATTGTAACCCAGGACCGTCGTAGCCCCCACTGACTCACACCCAACAAGGCCATAATGGCGGCCACATCTAGCAGTACCACGAAGGGTTGGTGAATCGACTGTGCATCATGATTGGCAAATCCGAGAACGTTAATGTTAACCCAGTACAGGCCGATGGTGGCCACACTCAGCCCGACTGCTAACCAACTTAACGCCTTTAAATGGACTTTCAGCCAGTGACTGATCCGCTGATAGTGAACCGCCGTGACGGCTCCCATTACGAAGTAAAGCTGGTACATCAACGGATCAGTACCATAATGATGAAAAATGAGCCCCAAAACGGGATGGGCGGCTGTTGTGGGATGCCCATATTTGATCACCGCAGTCAGCAGGAGTTGTAAGCCAAAACTAACCCCGATCAACCACCGATGATGATCCCGCGTTTTTTCGACAATCCATAATAAGATCGGAAAAATCAAGTAAAGTTGCGCAATCATAAACAGAAAATACATATAGAACTGGTTACCATGACTGATGGTGGTCAACCACCGTTGGGCGTACCGAGTCCACGTCAATCGCTGATGAATGGCAAGTAATCCCGCCAGCAAAACGGTATTCCACACTAGGTATGGAATACCGATGCGCACATATCGTCGGTACCAAAAGGTGACCCAATTAGGATGCCGGTCAAAATATTGCCAGGTCAGCACTAAGCCGGTTACAAAGACAAACCCCATTCGCGTAAAGTGCAACATAGTATGGGTTGAATTGAAAATCAGGTGACTGACTGATCCGGTTGCGGTAGCATTCGTCAGCGTTGTCTCGGTATGAGTTAGCACAACCCCAATGATTAGGAGTAGTCGGAGTAAATCTCCTTCGTATAAATATGGCCGCGCGTGTTTTTCCCGTTCAGCCATCCCTACTTACCAGCGGATACACTCAGTAGTTCATCCTTTAATTTTGGCCGCAAAATTTTACCAGTGGGGTTTCGTGGAAAATCGTCCACAAAGTAGACCTGAGTTGGTTGTTCGAACTTGGCTAAATTATAACCAGCATAATCTAGCAGTTGTTGTCGCATATCGTCGCGGTTCCCACCGAAATCCTTAGGTTTAATGACGGCCGTCACAGCTTCCCCATACAGGTCATCCGGCATGCCGATAACGGCAATTTCTTCAATAAACGGTAACTGTGAGAGAATACTTTGAACTTCTGCGGGGGCTACTTTTTCACCACCGCGGTTAATCATATCCTTGCTACGGCCCTTGACGAATAGATAACCATCTTCATCGAGATAGCCGAGATCACCCGTAAGAAACCACCCGTCTTGGAATGAGGCTGGTTGTGGATCCATGTACTCGGAAATCACATGGTCGCCACGGACAACGATTTCACCAATCTGGGTATCGCTTGTTTCGTACTGTCCGTTAACTAGGATTGCGAGGTCGGTCCCGAATGCCTTACCGGCAGAGCCAATCTTTTGCGCGTCAAACGGATTGAGCGTACATTGACTGGATGTCTCGGTCATCCCGTAACCTTCAAGAATCTGCGTGTCAAATTGATCTTGAAAGGCCATAAATTTGTTTTCTGGCAATGAGAATGACGAACTCCGCACGAAACGAAGATTGATTTGATCACGTAACTGAGAATAGATTAAGTTGGCTTTATCATTAATCAACAGAATTGAAATAATGGTTGGTACAACCGAAACCCATGTGACGTGGTTATCACTCACCTGCTGCCAGAAACGACTGGCACTAAACTTCTGCGCAATCACGATTTTACCACCCGAAAGACGCGTTGACAGGGTTGAAATCACTTGAGCGTTAATATGAAACATCGGCATGATAATCATGGTTGTATCATCTTCAGTTAACCGGTGGGAGTCAATATCGTGATGGGCGGCGTTATTCAAAATTTTGTGCGTGAGCCCTACCCGCTTGGGTTTTCCTGTGGTTCCCGATGTATTCAGAATTAAAGCCAAATCATCTTCGCCGGGTTCTGTAGGATTTTGAATCATTCGATCAGCCACCAATGACGTATTAATAAAGACAGTCAAATTAGAATCCGTTTCAAGCCGGATAGCTGTTTTTTCAAGGACCGAATCGTTCACAATTTGATCGGCTAGTTCGTGCTTCACAATGACCACCGCATAGTCATGTTCATTGAATTCTGACTGTAACTGCGCAATGGGCGTCGTTGCAGCTACTGGATGTTCAATCATGCCCATTTCCCAGATTGCTTGGGTTAAGACAGGATACACGGCTGAATTATCAAGACACACGAGCGCCAAATCGCCCTTGGTCAGTTTTAAATTAATAAAGTGCTGTCTTAATCGGGTAACATCTGCGGAAACTTGTCGCCCCGTAAACCATTGGTCAGCCTTAAGGTCTTTAATAACGGTGTCGTTTTGGTGCAGGATAAGTTGTTTAGTCAGTTGTTTTGTAAGTTCTGTCATAGTGAATGACTTCCTTTCTTTTTCGTCTCTGTGGCCGGCCAATTAAGATTCCAAATGGTGGGACCTTGTAGCAGAACCAAGCAATTAAAAATGAGCCAATGGCCACAAATGCGTAGCCGACGGGCAATAATAGGACGTAGCCCCAGGATGGTAAATGCGTTTGCGCCAATCCCAGTTTTAAAATCGTCAGTGGGATGGTTTGAACGAGGTAGACCCCAAATGAGACCTTGGCACCCATTCTAATAATCCAGTCGATTTTGGGACTCAGCCCATGTTGTCGATGGTACGCATAGCGTCGTCCAACCCAAAATACGGTCGAAATCATAACTAATGCATAGACCATCAGGTATGGCTGATGAACCTCTAGCGCCTTCGCTAGTGTCAGGTGCAAAACATTGATATCAAAGAAGTAAAGACCGATCGTACCAAATGCTAACAAGACGGTGATTACTACAAGTGGCCGAGCATGATCTTTAATCCAGTCATCGAACTGGTGGTAATGAATAGCCACAAAGGAGCCAAAAATAAAGTACAGTTGGTATGAAATAACGTTCATTCCATATGATCTGAAAAGATACCACCAGCCACTAGTATCCAAGTGAGGATACCCGTACTTGAACATGAGCAACATGAGAAGTTGAACAATGATGCTGCCAATTAAAATCCGACTGTGCATCTTAACCGTTTTAAACAGACGGACAATGAGTGGATATAGCAGGTATAGCTGGAAAGTGACCAAGATATAGTACATATAAAAACTATCGCCGTACAAAATAGCGTGGCCCCAATTTTTAAAGTAGCTCCAACCGTTGAACGCGACACCATCGGCAATCATTCCCATCAGTAGGAAGAACCCGTTCCAAAAGATGTATGGAATTCCAGAACTCAGATACCGCTTCTTCCAGAACTGTGGCCAATTTTTTTGCCGGTTGTAATAGTTTAGTGTGAGTACAAGGCCGGTCATAAACATGAAACCCATTCGCGTAAAATGAAGCATCAAATGACTTGCGTTAAAGAAAAGTTGACTGGATGAACCTGCTACCGTCATACGCTCCAAGGCCGTAGTCGTGTGATTTAATAGCACACCAAAAATAAAAATGATCCGCATCAAATCAACCTCGTATAGATAAGGTCTTTTCGCTTTAGTCGGCATTGCTGTTCACCTGCGTTTTCAAAAAATTCATTTTGCTCATCCTCTCTATTAGTGCTGCTTCATCCATGCAACAACTAGTGAAAGGGTTGCGACACTACTCAAAATCCAAATGCCCTTTTTCAATCTGCCTTTAGTTTTCATTTCATCGCATCCTTTTTTATTATTTTCAAGAGTTAAATTTACACTTCCGATTTGAACGCACCACGACCAAAATACGAAAAAATAAGCCAAAGTTATGAACATTTCTGTTATAACTTTGACTTATTTATGAGTTTTTTGAAGATCTTATGAACTTACAAGCAATAACTAATCTAACTCGGCAAAACCCAGACTCATCCTATCTCAATTTCGAGTTCCTAGTAATAGAGCCCATGTTCGTAATTCCATGATGAGAATACCTGACTCATGTTTTCCATAATTTTATCAACATCGAGACCCTTTCGAATCACAATTGGTGCGGGCTGAACACCAATACGGCCATTTTGCCGCGGAACGAGCTCGCCGCTCTCATCGACCATTGAAACCATCACCCCTTGTTCGTAACGGGTATCGACAGTTTTATCTGGTTGAATCGAAGCGACGTAATCATCTGCTTCGATGATGACATCGGCAGCCGCTTCAATGCGTTCACCGATTCCCGTTACGAGTCCGCGATTTCCCTTGCCAGAAGGATTAGCTGAACTAGCAAATGAGAATTTATGGTACTTGGTCCATAATTCATGGGCAATCTGTTCACTTGGTTTACCAAATTTGATGACAAAACAGCTTGTCTCACGTTTATCCATCATCAAATCTTTTGTCCCATCGTTAGGAAGTTGTGCCTTAGCTTTTTCCTTCCATGGGAGAATGCATCCGAGCAAAATGTCTTGATCCCAGTGCTTTTGGTATAATGCTTCAATTTCGGGTGTCATTTGGGCCAGTTCTTTCACCTGCTCCATCGAGCCACACAACACAACACCAGGTTTATTCCGTTTACGTTTTTTAGCTGCAAACTTTCGTTCCAGTCCCTTAACGTCGGAAGTCATGATGATGTAGCCCACCTTGGTGGGACTGACAATCATTCCGCCGTTGCCCTTCAGTTTTTCGATTCCTTCTGCTTGTACCGCTCCCTGCCATTTTACTGTTTTAGCAGCTGCTGATGGCTTACTTGTCTGGTTATTTCGCACTTTTGCTATGTATTCTGATGCTTTAGTCATATCAATCTCTTCCTTTCATGTTTCTCTTTCTATGTCATCAAAATATAAAATTAAAATAATCTAATAATACATTTTTGTTATATTCTAGTATCGGCGTAAATAACCGATATGTCAATATCTAATTATGAGATTTATTTCATTTAATTCTAATTATTATTTGAATTAAACGCACTAGCTCTGGGATATAGCTACTAAATAAACGCGCGGTTCGCAGTTTTAACGGCACAAAAAAACCGCTAGTCTTCCGACTAACGGCTTATCGTGCATGGCGACGTCCTACCCTCGCAGGGAGCGATCCCCCAACTACTCTCG